>SVDM01000023.1 GCA_015058015.1 Lachnospiraceae bacterium
AGCTGAGAAGGAGGCAAAGGGTATGACGGGATTAGCAGATGTATATTTTGAACGTGGGGTAACACAGGGCCTGGAGCAAGGCCTGGAGCAGGGCTTGGAGCAAGGTCTACAGCAAGGTTTGCAGCAAGGCCGTCTTGGTGAGCGAATCAGTATGCTCCTTAGGTTTAACGTGCCGGAAGAGGACATAATAAACGAGATTACAAAGGAATTTGGTTTAAAAGAGGAAGAAGTCAAAGAATTAATCAAGACGAACCATGAAAACAGTTAATACTAATAGAGGCAAAGCCCTTCTCTTCGGAGAGGGGCTTTGCTTGTCCTATAATAAGTACACCTCATCCATTATCCTTATAGTGTAGACAAGGAAACCCACTCATTTCAGGAGGCGATACAAATGTCACCAATATATTTCACAATCACAGCAACCCGGTTTTATCACGGCCAGAGATTCCTCGAACCCGAGATGAAAGTCAAACTTGTAAAGGAACCTGATAACAAGGCCGACTCCGAGGCCATCAAAGTGGAACTTCCCGGAGTTGGAATAATAGGATATGTTGCCAACAGTTCGCATACTGTTATCGGCGAGAGCATGAGCGCCGGCCGCATCTACGACAAGATAGAGGATGAGGCGGTAGGAACCGTACTCTACAACCTTTCAGATGGTGTAATATGCACCCTTGATGTATAAGATATAACAACCCCTTTTAATGTTATATATAAGCATGTAAACACTTCGGTCCGGGCCCACAAGGGCATCCGGGCCTGTAAGTGCAAATGCCGGGGGTCATAAGTAAAAACTGATGCTAAATGGCCAAAAAGACCATTTTCGCCAGTCGTATTTATGGTATAATCTCTGTGGGTATAAAGAGTAAATGGGGAAATGCATATGGAGAGTAAAAGAACAAAAGGTGAATGCTACTACTCAAGCGGGCTATGAGACATAGCTTTGTTTGAGTATTTTTTATGCAGAAAATGACGGAGAAATGTCTTTATGTACGACGAACTACGAAGAGGTTTTGAAACTGCATACATAGACGGTTCAGTAGTATCAGATGAATCCATCAGACCGCAGTTTGTTTCCAACAATTACAAACAGGGTAAGAAGGTATTCGCTTCAATAGAAAGCGAACTTTTGGCGTGCGAAGAATTCAAGATTAGCGTAGCCTTTATAACCCTGTCTGGAATAGAGCCACTGCTCCAGACCTTGAAGGAGTTAGAGAAGAAGAACGTAAAGGGCCAGATCCTCACGACCAACTACCTTAACTTTAGTCAGCCGAAAGCTTTGGAAAAACTGAATTCCTTGTCGAATATTACCCTTCGAATGTTTGATGCGGAGGCAGCAGACTCCGGGTTCCACACCAAGGGATATATCTTTAGAAAAGAAGAAGTATACAGAATAATTATTGGAAGCTCGAATCTTACAGAAAGTGCGCTAAAGAAGAATTACGAATGGAATACAAAGCTGGTTTCCACAGTGCATGGTGAGATGACAAAGCAGATAATAGAAGAGTTTCAGGAATTATGGGCATCGCCATATACCAAGTCATATGACGAGTTCTATGAAGAGTACAAAGAACGCTACGAGATAATCAAGAAGCAGCGAAAGATAGCAAAAGAGAACGAGACAGTTTCTCTTGAACAATACAAGTTAAAGCCTAACAGCATGCAGCTAGGCTTTATTACAAACCTACGAAAGATAGTGGAAGCGGGCGAAGACAGAGCCCTATTAATCTCGGCAACAGGAACAGGTAAGACATACGCATCTGCATTTGCCATGAGAGAATTGGGCTTTAAGCGCGTGCTTTTCTTGGTACATAGAGGACAGCTTGCAAGACAGTCTAGGAAATCATACAAGAAGGTCTTTAGCAAATCCGTATCCATGGGACTTGTGGGAGCAGGGTACGATGAGTACGATTCAGACTTCATCTTTGCCACGGTTCAGACCCTTAGCAAAGAAAGCCATCTATTCACCCTTAAAGAAGATGCCTTCGATGCCATCTGCCTAGACGAGGCGCACCACGTGCCTGCGGCTACTTATCAAAGAATCATGAATTATTTCAAGCCAAAGCTGTGGCTTGGCATGACCGCTACCCCGGATAAGAGGGATGATAATGTGGCTGAAAGAAATGTATACGAGCAATTCAACCACCAGATAGCATACGAGATTAGACTGCAGCAGGCTATGGAAGAAAACCTCTTATGTCCATTTCACTATTTTGGAATAACCGACCTTGAGACCATTGAGGATGGCGCAAAGGGAGAGGTTGATTTTAGTATGCTGACCAGCGATGAGCGTGTGAAGCATATAGTTGAGCAGGCCACATACTATGGATATAGCGGAGATAAGGTCAAGGGACTTATCTTCTGCCGAACCATTAAAGAATCGGAAGTTCTATCGGAGAAGCTGAATAATACAATTAATCCTGACACGGGAAGGAAATATAGAACCATCTCGCTGAATGGCAGCGCCTCTGAGGAGGAACGCCAGAAGGCATTTGAACGTCTAGCAGCAGATGAGGGAGATAAGGAATACGAGCCTCTTGACTACATATTATCTGTTGAGATATTAAATGAAGGCGTTGATATTATTGAGGTTAATCAGGTAATCATGCTTCGCCCAACCCAGTCTCCCATAGTATTTATCCAGCAGTTGGGAAGAGGGCTTCGTAAGGCGGAGGGCAAAGACTTCGTCGTAATCCTTGATTTCATAGGCAATTACAACACCAACTTCATGATACCTATAGCCCTTTCAGGAGATAGGACGTATAACAAGGATAATATCAGAAGGTTCGTAATCGAGGGCGGCCGTGTTATTCCAGGAGCTTCATCAATTCATTTCGATGAGATAAGCAGGAAGAGAATTTTCAACGCTATAGATAATGCCAACTTTAGCGACATCAAGCTAATCAAAGAGAACTATACCAACCTGAAGAACAAGCTGGGAAGGATACCGAAGCTTAAAGATTTCGACGAATACGGCGAGATGGACGTTCTTAGGATATTTGATAATAAGAGCTTGGGTTCATATTATAAGTTCCTCGTTAAATACGAGAAAGAATATACTGTGAGACTGTCAGAGACGGAGGAAAATATCATCGAGTTTATCTCCAAGAAGCTGGCAAATGGTAAGAGAATACAGGAACTTCGGCTACTTAAGAGCCTTTTGACCTATTCAAAGGGAGCTTCAAAAGTAGGATTATTCAAGTCCTTAGAGGAAGACTTGCAGTCTTATAACAAGAAGCTGACTAAGAATCAGATAGTAAACATTGCAAATATCATGACTAACAAGTTCCCCACCGGTTCAAACAAGGGAACTTATTCGGATTGTATTCTTATCGAGGAAGATGGAGCCGACTATAAACCGACTAGCAGTATCCTAGATATGCTAAAGAATTATCACTTCTATGAGATATTCGAGGAGCTTGTGGAGTTTGGAATAAGCCGGTACGAGAGAGACTACCAAAACGGTTATGGCAATACAGATTTTGTTCTATATCAGAAATACACCTACGAGGATGTATGCCGTCTCCTTAACTGGGAGAAGAGCGAAGTCTCGTTAAATATCGGTGGATACAAGTTTGACAAGAAGACTAAGACATTTCCGGTATTCATTAACTATGAGAAAGCGGAAGATATCACCGATACGACGAAGTATGAGGACCATTTCATAAACAACCGCAAACTCATAGCAATATCTAAATCCGGAAGGACGAAGTCTTCTGAAGACGTTCAGAATTTCCTGAAGGCTGAAGAACGGGGAATTCAGGTTGAGCTCTTCGTAAGAAAGAATAAAGATGACAAGATATCCAAGGAGTTCTACTATCTTGGCCCCATGAAAGCTACGGGCAGAGCTGAAGAATTCGTCATGGCCAATACAGACAAGACCGCTGTTGAGATAGAGTGGATACTGGACGAGCCGGTGAGAGAGGATATCTTTGAATATATAGTTGGAGCGTAACATAAGATGAAAACAATTAAGGTAGTGGCAGCAGTAATAAAGGCTGTGGACAAAAACGGCGAGCCCATAATCTTCGCAACACAAAGAGGTTATGGCGAGTTCAAGGGCAAGTGGGAATTCCCCGGAGGAAAGATTGAAGAGGGGGAGACACCCCAGGAAGCCTTGAAACGAGAAATCATGGAAGAGCTGGATACGGAGATTGAGGTGGGTGAACTAATAGATACAGTGGAATACGATTATCCCGAGTTTCACCTGTCGATGCAGTGCTTCTGGGCGACTATAGTTAAAGGTGATTTGGTTCTGAAGGAGCATGAGGCGGCCAAGTGGGTGACGAGAAAGACCATACGGGAAGTGGACTGGTTGCCGGCTGATAAGGAGTTGATAGAGATAACCCTAAATACAATAGATAGAAGGAGGAGTGGAAATGGCAATTGATTTTAGAACAAAAATGAAAAAGACTGGAGTGGAAAAAAAGAAAAATCCAGTAGAAATATATGATGAGTTGGACAGAACAAGTGTAGCTGGACCGTTAAGAAGCGCGCAGGTTGAGGTGTTAACCGAATGGTTTGAAAACCATGTTGATGACAAAGATATTGTAATTAAACTGCATACGGGTGAAGGTAAGACTCTGATAGGATTACTTATTCTTCTTTCAAAATTAAATATGAATAAGGGACCGTGTTTATATATATGTCCCAATAAATATTTAGTGAATCAGGTTTGCAAAGAAGCGATTAAATTTGGGATTCCGGTTTGTACAATTGGAGAAAATAACAATCTACCTAATGAATTTATGGATGGACAAAGAGTGTTAGTAACACATGCAAAAAAGGTATTTAACGGTAAAAGTATTTTTGGAATTGCTAATTCTTTTGTAAACGTAGGAGCAGTAGTACTGGATGATGCACATGCATGTTTAGATTCTATAAGAGAAACATTTGTGGTTTCAATCAAAAAAAAAGAATACAAAAACACATTTAATCGCATATTGAGATTGTTTGAGACAGAAATGAATGAGCAAGGAGCGGGTTCGTTTTGGGATATAAAAAATGGCGAAGATTATGACACAATTATGGCTGTTCCCTATTGGTCTTGGATAGATAAAATTGGTGATGTATTGTCTATCCTTGCCGAAAATAGTGAAGAGAAGTTTCTGTTGTTTACATGGGATTTGATTAAAGATTCACTACACAAATGTCAAGCTTTTATTAGCGGTGGAGAGATTCAAATTGTGCCTATTACAAGCCCAATAGAGTTGTTTAACTCCTTTCACAAAGCTGACACTAGAATTCTTATGTCAGCAACAACGCAAGATGATATTTTCTTCGTGAAAACTTTGGACTTTTCGGTAGAGTCCATTAAGAATCCAATACAAACAAATGCAAAACATTGGTCTGGGGAAAAGATGGTATTATTGCCTTCATTGATAGATGATGATCTAACAAGGGAAGAGGTTATTAAAAATCTGTCTAGTATTAGTACAGAAACTAGATTTGGAATAGTATCGTTGGTGTCAACAAAGAAAAGACAGGATGATTATGCGAAATATGGGTGCATAGTCGTTAGTAAGGACAATATTGACGAGGAAGTAAGTAGATTGCAGAATGGTTCATTTGGTCGGATTGTTGTATTTGCGAATAGATATGATGGAATCGATTTGCCAGATACTGCATGTCGAATATTAATTATAGATTCAATGCCGTTTTTTACAAACATGAGGGATAAATATGAGGAAAAGTGTCGTATTGGAAGTTCGCTAATTGGCAAGAAAATGGCACAAAAAATTGAACAAGGCATAGGAAGGTGTGTAAGAAGCGAAAAAGACTATGCGGCGATTCTTATTATCGGAGCTGAGTTAGTTAGTTTTATTCGAAGTAGTCAAACGAAAAAGTTCTTTTCTGAACAAACGAGAAAGCAAGTCGAACTGGGACTTCAAATGGCTGAGTGGGCAAAAGAGGAGCAGGATGTACCAATAAAAAAATTAATTTCATTGATAAATCAGTGTTTAAAACGGGATGAAGGATGGAAAGATTTTTATAAATCAGAAATGGATTCAATAATAGAAAAGAAAGAAGACGAGAACTCAGCGTTTGATATATTACAATTAGAAAGAACAGCTGAAAAGTATTTTTTAATAGATAAATATGAAGACGCTGCAAAGACTATTCAACAAATAATTGATAAATATGATTTGTCAAAAGAAGAAAAGGGTTGGTATTTGCAAGAGATGGCAAGATACAAGTATTCTATAAGCAAAATTGAGGCTGATCGAATTCAAAAAAGCGCATTTGAAAATAATAATACGCTTTTAAAACCAAGAGAGGGTATTATATATAGAAAGCTTGAAAATATTAATTCTGATAGAATGAATAAGCTAAAAGAACGCATTTCTGAGTATCCAAGCTACGAAGACTTGATGCTAATAATAAATATGATAGTTGAGAATTTGTCATTTGGAATTGAATCTGACAAATTTGAAGATGCACTTGATAAAATGGGCGTAATGATGGGATATGAGACACAACGGCCAGATAAAATGATAAGAAAAGGTCCGGATAATCTTTGGAGATTGGAGAGAGGGACATATGCATTATTAGAGTGTAAGAGTGAGGTGTTGGAAACAAGAGACGTTATTTATAAGTCAGAAGTAGGACAAATGAATAATCATTGTGGTTGGTTTGATAGTGAATACCCCGATGCAGAGGTGATACGAATCCTAATTATTCCAACTAATAAAGTATCATATGATGCTGATTTTACACATGATGTACTAATAATGACTCAAGAAGAACTTGAAAGGATTAAGAAGAGCTTTAAGAGCTTTTATAAAGAGCTAAAAACATACGATATACACAATCTTGATGTAAAAGTATTGGATAGTAGTCTTAAAGCGCATAATCTATGTGATCCAAGAATGCTAAAAAATTACTCGAAACAGTGGTCGAAAGAAGGATTATTGACCAGTAAAGAGGAATAAACTCAAATGATTACAAAACTACAGACTGTTGCGTATGTTGTTCTTATCGCAGGAATTGGTTTTGGAGTTTTATTAATGATTCTCGCTTTTGGGAGTCTGGGATCTAATTCGACCATTATTCGTACAACAATTGCTCCAGCGGTTTTAGTTATTTGGGGTTCATATGTAGTGCACGCTGCAATTCTTGGATTTGCGTCTCTCGTGAGCAACACAGATAAAAGCGAAATAGTTGAGGTTTTGCAAGTCATTAATAAGTCTCTCTGTTCAAACGAGGAGATCATTAAGGAGGAAAAGATTAATATAGCCGTTGAGCTGCTCAAACAACGATATGCGGATGAGATAATAGATGCGTAGTATGACTTTGCATATTGAGCGGATACTATTAGAGGCAATATAGGTGTTATGTTTGAAACGGAATATAGAACAGTGGCTTAGGAACGAAACTACAATATGAATATGGAATAATCTCTTGTACGAGATATAAGTAGAAACGGCCGTATTGAACTGAATAAGTTAGAACCGTTAAACCAGTCTGCAATCGTTATTCACGTTGACTTGAGGAGATTTTACATCATTAGATCTATTCTTTTGCACAGAGATCCATTATAATAGTGAAAGAGTGCAAAGGAGGGGTATGTATGAAAAACGAATGGAAAACAGAAGAGTTTAGCGCTATTTCTATCCAAGAAAATATTGCCAATAAGGTTTTTGTTGTTCCTAGGTATCAAAGAGGTGTGGTATGGAAGGACCAGCAAAGGGCGGATTTGGTTGATACAATAAAAAAGGGATTACCATTTGGAACATTGTTGTTATATAGGGGGGACGACGGTGTTTATCAAATAATTGATGGATTACAGAGAAGTAATGCAATAATAGAATTTGTCACAAACCCAACACAGTTTTTTGAGGATGAGGATATAGATATAAGTGTTCTTAGAAAAATTGTTGAATTGGCAGATTTAAAGGGAAATGTTCATGCTCAAGAAGAGAAAATAAAAGGATTATTAATTGAGTGGGTTAAAAGTCATAAGACACTTGTTGAAGTGGAGGCAATGCAGTTCTCAAAATTTGGTAAAGAGGTTTCTTCGTATCTGCCTACATGTAAGGGGAAAGAGTTTGAAATAGGTGACTTGATTGAGCCGATGATGAAAAATTATCAAGAAATATGTAAGAAAATTAGCGATACAAAAATTCCGGCTATAGTTCTGTCGGGAGAAGCAGATTTACTTCCAGTTCTTTTTGAGAGAATTAATTCTAAGGGTACACAGCTTTCAAAATATCAAATATATGCTGCAACGTGGAGTGGGAAGAAATATAAGATAGGGGACAAACTCTTAGAACTAGTAAAAGCAAATCGAGATAGATATGATCAAATGCTGGATGGAAACGGAACGATCGATGAGTACGATTCGTCAGCTTTTATGATGGAAAAGGAATTAGATGCATTTGAAATAGCATTTGGATTAGGTAAATTCTTATCTAGAAAATGGCCATATTTGTTTGGAAAACCGCAAGATGAGAAGAGCGTTGAGAGTATAGGGTTCACATTAATGACAACGTGTCTTGGAATGAAGAATCAGCAGGCTAAGACTATGAATGTTAAGTTGGATGAGCTGATTGGCGAGCATAGGATAAATGAATTCTTAAATAGAATAATAGAATGTGTAGCATATGCAGAGAAGTATGTCGGGAAATTTAGCAAGTTTAAGTCAAATTCAAGATCGAATGCAGGTGAACGCCCGTTGCATACAGAGTTTCAAATAGCATCCGTTGTGTCATCAGTATTTTTAATGAAATATGCCAAAATAACTAGAGACCATGATGACAATGTTGTTTCCATCTCATATGATTTTGCTCAGGCGCAATCAGAGTGGAATAAAACGCTCAAAAAGGCTTTTGAAAAAAATGTGGCGAAAATATTTATTATGGAGTCATTACAAAAAAGGTGGAGTGGAACTGGAGATAAAAAACTAGATATGATTCTAGTGAATCCAGGCTATTATACAAAACAGGTTACTGAAGAGGATTTTGAAACGGTATTAGACGCTTGGTTTGATTCACTTAATGATGAGCGTGCTGAGTTTAAGCGAATAGCAAACCCTAAAGAGCAGGAGCTAATAATACTTTCAGCGATTTATCTTTGTTTATTTTCTGCTGGGCAACAGATTGATGGATCAAATTATGATATAGAACATCTTGCGACACAAAACTTAATGAAAAAACACTTGGATCGATTCGATGGAACTTTAAGACTGCCAATTAGCTCAATAGGAAATCTATGTTTACTTCCAGAATATGCAAATAGAAGTAAGAGAGACAAAACAATTTATGATGATACAGAGTATCTAAAAAAGTCTGGATTGACAATTGAGACGATTGAAGAAAAGTATTCATTTACTAAAAAAGAGGATCTAGAATGGATATCTGATTACTCGTCTTCAAAAGATGAGTTCGAAAAAGCATATATGTCTTTCATAAAAACACACTTTAATAATATGAAAGGTATACTATTAAAGTATTTTATTCAAATATAGTAGAAACGATAAATAAACTTCTAGATATTTACTAGAAGTTTATTTATTAACATGGTAAATGGATGAGGATTAGAGACAAAAGAACAAACAGAATACAGACTGCATTTTCAGTTGAGTGAAGGTGATAAGCAGGTTATAGAAGATTTGATGGATACCCTGAAAGCGAATATGGACCACTGCGTTGGTATGGCCGCCAACATGATTGGTGAGCGGAAGCGGATTATAGTAATTGCGGCGGGGCCATTTGTCATTCCCATGGTTAATCCGGTGATTACGAGGAAGAGTGGGAAGTATGAGACCGAGGAAGGGTGTCTGTCCCTTGAAGGGGTGCGGCCCTGCACAAGGTATAAGGAGATTGAGGTTGATTTCCTGGATAAGGACTTCAAGCCGCAGCATGGGAAGTATTCCGGGTTTGCGGCGCAGGTGATTCAACATGAGATGGATCATTTTGAAGGATTACTAGTATAATGTGTTAAACAAAGACTATAAGATGTTGTTGAGGAATAGAGCTGTGAATATACAGCTCTATTTTTGTTCAAAGACGGATACAAGTATCTCTCTTTCTAGTGGAAAAGAAAAGATAAAAACACAAAATTACTTGGTGACATACACAAACAAATTTTGTACAATTCGAATAAAGAGCGATGAAAAATGGTAATTATTTCAAGAAGAAGTAATAAAATTATGAGCCACAAATTCCTTGCGTTTGGTGGATTTCAGCGCATTTGGCTGATATAGTGAGAGGCATAAAAAGAAAGGAGGCCTGTCATATGATAGATTTTAAAGAATTAAGAACTAAGATTGGATTAACACAGGCAGAATTAGCAAAGAAGGTTGATGTATCCGTAAATACAATTCAAAACTGGGAGAGCAGAAAGACTTTGCCAAAAGGTGACAAAATGAATCAATATTTGAAAGCATTAGAAATCACTGATCAAGTTTTAATAAAAAGAATCATGTCTGATATTGCTGCAGCTTCATATATTGAAGAAGTTGCTGCGGTAGATAATGTTCCGTACTGCTTATTTCCCGATGGCTCAGAACAGATTGATAAGATAAAGAACTGTTTTGCATCTGCCGAAGAGCTGGATATGCTAGGTTATGCGTATTATGTTAGTTCTAATGGAAAACATGCACAGATGGAAAAAAGAAGAGAAGAGCATTTTATACTTGAATTCGCCTTCTTTGAGAAGTATGGCGGATATAACGTTACGATGAAAAGACTTCATGATGCAGGAAAACGCTTGGGAGCCCTTCGCCTGGATGCAATCGAATTTGCTGAGCAAAATCCTGGTTGTGAGTATCGTTTGACTTCAATTGAAAAAGAGAAAATTATAGATAAGCTGGGAATTCTTTTTCGAATAACGAATTATCAGAAGCAGATTAAAGAGATTTACGATTTGTTAAAAACTATAGAATCGTCTGTAGATATGCCTCATTCACCGAAGCACATGGGTACGATAATGCAGCTTACGAGAAGAGTTAATGCGTTGCTACAGAATTCCCATGATAGAATCTCAGGGAAACGAAACTTTGGAGTCCTGGAAGGGTATATTTCTTTAAAGGATGATTCGCAGGAAAACCCCAATCTGAGTATGGTAGAGTTAACAGAACGTGGTAGAATGTTAATAGAAATGGTTGAGGGCAATGAATATATAAACAGAAATGCAGTACTCTTATAAAGGAGGATACACGTGTTAATTGCAAATGATAGAAATAATAATAGAATATATGCAAACTCTGGGATAAAATATAACGAGTGTTTTTGCCCGGATTGTAGCGAGATGTTAATACACCGCGTTGGCAAGCATAATGCGCCTCACTTTGCGCACAGACCTAACTCTAATTGTGCTTATAGAATGGACAAAGACAGCAAAAGTCCGTGGCATATTCATATGCAAGATTTGTTTCCGATAGAATCTTTGGAGAGAAGGTTTTATGATGAAAAGACCGGAGAACTACAATATATTGCCGATGTGTTTCTTGAAGAAAGCAACACGGTAATAGAATTTCAGCATAGTCCAATCTCTGACGAGGCTTTTGCTAATAGAACATTGTTTCATAATTCAAAGGGACGTCGTATCGTTTGGGTATTTGACGAAAGCAAACCTGATTCAGAGTATGGTAGATTAAAAGAAAGTGAATATGGTTTTTTGGGAGACTGGATTCATTGTAATTGTGAGTTTGACTGGCCACGCTCACCTAGAAAAGTTTTGAAGTCTATTTTAACAATAAAGGAAATGGATTTATTACCACACTACAGTATTTGTGTTTATTATGGAGAACAAGACACTGTTCATCGTATAATTCGTCATGATATGAATTATACGAGTATTCTTTTTTCAGTTCATCCAATTGTTCTTGGAGCGGATATGGATGTTGATGATTTTTTTAAACCGGAAAGTCATTGGCTATCACAAAGTCCTTATAAAGATCGTATCGAGGAACATAATCGAATAGAAAAGGAAAAAAAGGAAGCGGCTAATGCAAAAGCAAGCAGAGAATTATGGGAAATGGTAATGGCGGCTTCTAATAAACGTGGGCCGCGATTATAAAGTTTAGGTACACATGTTACCCAAAATGAGAGTACGACTTCAACGAGGTCGGACGCAAATGTATTTAAGACAGACCCTCGGAGACGTCGGCACTTAGTGAGCAGGTGATGTGTCCGGGATTAAAACCGGCGGATACATTTTCCTCACATTACATGCGAACTTAGTACCGCTACGTCGGAGCCGGAGCGGAAGCGTGTCTTGGCTTGAATACATTTGTGGCCGGCCGCTTAACGGTGGCATTTCCCTAAGGAGAATAATAGATGATTAAAGACATAGTCAAAGATCAGCTCTTCCTGCAGCAGAAATCAGACTCTGCCACGGAAGCTGATGCGCAAATTATAGAAGATTTGATGGATACCCTGAAAGCGAATATGGACCACTGCGTTGGTATGGCTGCCAACATGATTGGGGAGCGGAAGCGGATTATAGTAATTGCGGCAGGGCCATTTGTCATTCCCATGGTGAATCCGGTGATTACGAAGAAGAGTGGGAAGTATGAGACAGAGGAAGGGTGTCTGTCCTTGGAAGGGGTGCGGCCCTGCACAAGGTATAAGGAGATTGAGGTTGATTTCCTGGATAAGGACTTTAAGCCGCAGCATGGGAAGTATTCCGGGTTTGCGGCGCAGGTGATTCAACATGAGATAGATCATTTTGAAGGGATATTGATATAAAAGGGGTATAGGTTTTGTATGAGGATAAAAGAGTCTTTAAAAAGCCTTAATTGGGGGATGTTTCGGGCATTGCTCGTTATGGGACTGTGTCCCGTTATTTATACGACTGTAAGGGTATTTTTCCTGGGGCAGCTACCCGGGGACTATGCCTTTTCTATTGCGGGGCAGCTGTCTTGGGTCAGCCTCTTATATGAGGTACTGGACGAGGCGATTATACTGCCGCTGTTCTATTTTCTTGGACGGGCCTTCAAAGATAAGGCCGAAATGTCTAACCGAATCCGGACGGGGCTTATTCTATCCCTCATCATTTATTCCGTGATTGCTGTGATAATTATGATATTTATCACACCCTTGCTGCAGTTTATGGCGGCTACGCCGGATATTATACCGGAGTCCGCGACTTATATAAGAATCGAGAGTGTGGCAAATGTCTTCGGCATCCTTTTCAGATTCGCCCAGGTTGCCCTGATTGTAATAGGTTCAGAAAAACTTGTATATGGCCTTACGGCAGTTAAGGTGCTGTTATCACTGGTGCTGGATACATTTCTAGTTTCGCAGCTTAGTATGTCTTTGGCACTTGGGGTAAATGGCATTGGCATTTCCAATATAATCTCTAATGTCATATTATTCCTGGTAACTCTTGTTATGATTGAGAGATGTGGTTATAGCATCCGAGGCGGTGGAAAGCTGTCCTTCGCCTGGATCAAGGACTTCCTAAGAGTAGGCGGAATCTCGGGGCTGGAGTCCCTGGTGAGAAATATCGCCTATATGCTGATGGTGTCCCGAATGGTAAATATGGTAGGAGAACAGGGGACCTATTGGGTTGCGAACAACTTTATCTGGGGTTGGCTGTTGCTTCCGATACTCCAGTTAGGCGAGCTCATTAAGCAGGAGGTTGCTAAGGATAAGGCAGCAGTTAAGAATAATACACCGGCCTATTTCGTGGTGACCACAGCTACTTGCCTCTTGTGGGTTATCTTGATTCCTCTATTTAAGCCCTTTATGCAGTATGTACTGGGATTCGAGGATGTGGATAAGCTGTTCTCTCTGGTGATGACTTTGTTGATATTCTATGTCATGTACGCCTTCCAGAACATCTTCGATATGACATTCTACGGTGCCGGCAAGACAGAGTATATGTTGGCGGAGTCGGTTATTACTAATGCGGTGTACTATGGGGGCTTTTTCATAGCCTACCTGACCGGCGCCTGGGTACCGTCACTTCTTGGAATTGCCCTGATGTTCGGTGGCGGCAATGCCTTTGACACGGTGGTGTCGGGAGTGATGTATTGGAGGTTTAGGAGGAAGATGGATTGAGGGATGATTATTGGACATATAATGTTATATAATGGGAAAAAATGGGCGCACTGTCTTTGATATGAAAGGAGAAGCTGATGAGAATAATACACTCTGCAGATATGCATTTAGATTCGCGAATGACAGCGAATCTTGATAACGATAAAGCAAAGAATAGAAAACTTGAATTACTTGATACATTCGTTAGAATGGTCAATTACGCTGAGAAAGAAAAAGTTGATGCAATTATTATTGCAGGAGATTTGTTTGATACAAAAACCTTTTCTGCGGGTGCACGAAATAGCGTGGTTGAAGCTATTAGTTCACATCCGAGAATAAAGTTCTTTTATATTAAAGGCAATCATGGTGGTGGTGAACGGTTTATTGAGGCCATCAAGGAATTGCCAGACAATCTGTATCTGTTTGACGATAGATGGAGAAAGTATACGTTGTTTGAGAAACAAGGGGCAAAGATAACGTTATCCGGGATAGAACTAAGCATTAATAATGTGAATACGATTTATTCCTCTCTTTTACTTGATCCAAGAGACCATAACATAGTTACCATACATGGTCAGGTGTCAAAATATCAGGATAATAAGTCGTCGGACTGCATTAGCCTAACAGATTTGCGGAACAAAAATATTGATTACTTGGCACTTGGTCATGTCCATGAGTACCAGGAAGTCGAAATACCGCCTAGGGGTTTATATTGTTATTGCGGCTGCCTTGAAGGAAGAGGCTTTGATGAGTGCGGTAAGCATGGATTTGTATTACTTGATATAAATGAGGAAGACTTCTCTTGTAGAAGAGAGTTTGTAGACTTTGCAAAAAGACATCTGTATGAGATTCCTGTGGATATCTCCGGTTGTAGAACCAACAACGATATTTTAAGAAAGATTGAAGAAGCAATAGAATTACAACGGCCGGACGCTAAAGACTTAATCAAAGTTGTTCTAATCGGAGACATAGATGTAGATTGCGATAAGAACACAGAGTTTCTGGCGAAACAGCTCTGTGATAGGTTTTATTATGCGAAGGTTCAGGATAAGACTAAAATTGCTATTGATTATAATGATTATGAATTGGACGTGTCATTAAAAGGTGAATTTGTAAGATTAGTCAAGGGCGATGACTCACTCGGAGAGGAAGAAAAGGCGGAGATAATTCGCTGTGGCTTCCAGGCATTAAATGGGGAGGATATTGAATTATGAGATTGATTAGTTGTCATATACAGAACTTTGGTAAACTTCATGATTTCACATATTCATTTAATCAGGATATGAATGTCATCCACGAAGACAATGGTTGGGGCAAGAGTACGTTTGCAACTTATATTAGGGTGATGTTCTACGGTTTTCTTGGTGAAAAGAAAAGAAACAATATAGAAAATGAGCGAAAGAAATACAAACCTTGGCAGATGGGAACATATGGCGGGGATATCGTTTTTTCTGTAGGCAGTAAAGAATATCGTATGGAAAGACGATTTGGAGACAAATCATCCGGTTCGGATGAGTTTGTACTATACGACAATACTACCAACTTGAAGTCTTCTGATTATTCTTTGAATATAGGGGAGGAATTGTTTGGAATTGATATTGAGTCATTTATGAGAACAGTGTTCATTGCCCAGCAAGACTGCGGAACAAAGGTCACTCCTAATATAAGTGCAAAAATCGGAAACGTATCTGATCAGACTGCGGATATGGGACGTTATGATGATGTTCAGAATGCATTAAAGAAAGAAATGGATAGCCTTACCCCTGGAAGAGCCACAGGAAGGCTTTACAAAATACAAACGAGAATGTCTGAACTTCGAGAAAAGGTCCGAAATAAGGATAATTACACTACGAGTCTGGATGAATTGGAAAAAAATCTTGATGAGCAGATAAAAGAGAAAGCGAGAAGTCAGGAGGAACTACGTAAAATCCAAAAGGAGATAGAACGGGTATCCTCAATTAAAGACGCGCAGGCAGGAGTAGAAAAGTACAAGGAGCTGTGCGAACAAGAAGCGCTTGCAAAAGAAAAGTATGAGGGGCTTAAAAAATGTTTTCCCAAGAGTATACCGGATAAATCAGATATAGAATCCAACATCACACAGTGCGATGAATATGAGAGGCTACTTCAGACTGTAAAGAATAACACGTTGTCGAATGAAGAACAAAACAATCTTGAAAGATTCGAAGACATTTTTGCGCCCGGAATACCTGATGAAGACACGTTAACCAAAGTGGAGACGGATATTGACACTCTTGCAAAACTGGTCTCTGAAAGGGATGCAGGTGTGTTATCAGATGTCGAGAGAAAGAAACTGGCTGATTCTAGGGAGGTATTCAGTAACTATAAGCCTTCCTTAGAAGAAATGGATGATCTCTTAAATAAGTGGGGCGAGAGAAAGACAAAAAAGGAAACACTCTCGACCAAGAAAGCCAGTGCGGAATTATTAAAGAATGCGAATGCGTCTAATGGCACCTCTGGGAAGACATTGGGATTGGCAATTCTTATTATTGGAATTGTGGCTGCATTTGGAGGAGTCATTGCGATTATAGCGGCTAAGATCATTGCAATAGGTGCGGTGATTGCCGGAATAGGTGCTATAGCAGCTATTGTAGGTGCGGTAATAGCCTTTGGCAAAAAGGCAGGTAATGTTGAAAACAATAGCGGTACCGCGTATGAGCAAATCATCTCTGAAATAAGGAGAGATGAGGAGTATGTACAAGACGTTGAACAGTCCTGCAAGGAATTATTCGATAAATTGGGAATTGGTTATAACGAGCACGATGTTCCTTCTGAAATTAGTCGAATAAGAGGTCTCCTAAAGGACTATGATGAATTGGAGGATAGAAGTAAAAGGGGCGACGAGACCCAAAGAGAAGAAAAAATTGAATTACTTGATGGAACGATATCGGAGTTCTTTAGGAAGTATAAGTCGGAAACGGCTGCTTCAGATTATCAGAAGGTCTTATGTAGAATTCAAAATGACATAACTGAGTATGGTCGAATAATAAAGAAATGCGAAATTGTTAAAAGCACCTCTGAGGAAGCAGATTCAATAAAGAAAACAATTGAAGAATACGTTCATTCTTTAGGACTCGAAGTAGGAGAAAATCTTAAGAATCAGTTATCAGAGATAAAAGATAAATGCAAAGACTTAAAAAATGCAGAAGAAGGTCTGGAGAGATGTCGAACCAGAAGAGAAGCATATGAGGAAGAGGTTGATGTTTCTGAGTTCGAGGATAAAGAAGGAGTCTCCGAAGGCCAATCGTTGGAAGCGTTGAACAAATCGTTTAATGCTATTCAGGAAAGAATAAATCAGTTAGCTGAACTTGAAGAAAAGTTTAGAGGTCAGATGGACGATGTGTCTCGGAATCTGGAGGTCATTGAAGATGATGAGGCTGAACTTGCTAATTTGAAAGAGGAATATGATGAAGCAAAAAAGAGGTTCGATATTATCGTCAAGACCAGAGATTATTTGGAGAAGGCTAAGCAAAACTTTTCTGGTAAGTATATGGCTGATATAAAGGAATCTTTTGAAAAATACCATAGTATTATATCCGATGGTGATGATAAATATGAATTAGATGCAAACTTAAATATTCAGCTCAAGGAAAAGGGTGGACTTCATGAGATAGAATTCCTCAGTGAAGGCTACAAAGATCTTGTGGGATTATGTAGAAGAATGGCAATGGTTGATGCAATGTATGATAAGGAAAAGCCGATCCTTATATTGGATGATCCATTTGTTAATTTTGATGAAAGAAGATTGTCAGGTGCTATTGAATTTTTGGATTTGTTAGCAAGAGACTACCAGATTATTTATTTCGCATGTCATAAGAGTAGATGCAGATGAGCAATGCTCAAGTTCGACACTGTGAAGATGAATAATTGAGAATTACTTAAACGAGGCCGGAGCGGAAGCGGATTATAGTGATTGCGGCGGGGCCATTTGTCATTCCCATGGTGAATCCGGTGATTACGAAGAAGAGTGGGAAGTATGAGACAGAGGAAGGGTGTCTGTCCTTGGAAGGGGTGCGGCCCTGCACAAGGTATAAGGAGATTGAGGTTGATTTCCTGGATAAGGACTTTAAGCCGCAGCATGGGAAGTACTCCGGGTTTGCGGCGCAGGTGATTCAACATGAGATGGATCATTTTGAGGGGATATTGATATAAGGAGCATCATATGGAAAGAAATAAGGCACTGTTCTATTACCTGCTGGGGGCCATAGGACAGATTTTGTTAGTATGTGCGATAGTCTATGTATTGAGAAATGCCGGATTAATCGTGGATTATAGCTCGCCTCTGGGATTGGTGGCAATCGCCGTTGGTGGCATATCTTCTGCATTATGGGGAATCATTTTATCCATGAAGTATAGGAGGATAAAGCTCACTTCGGTTATAGCTGATACATTTAAAATAAAGCAGAGTTATAAGAACTATATGTTGGTTCTTCTTTTTTTGTTCGTGGATTTCTTTCCTGCCTTATTTGGTGGAAGGATATTAATAAATGCATGGTATTTACCCATAGTGATGTTTTTTAAACACATAGCCTTTGGTGGGATTGAAGAGATTGGTTGGAGATACTTCTTTCAGCCTGTATTGCAGGAACGGATAAGTTATGTTTTGGCCACAATTATTACATTTGTAGCGTGGGGAATTTGGCATTTCCTTTATTTCTTTCTTGAAGGAACAATATGGGATGTTGATGTCCTGCCCTTTTTGCTTGGGCTGCTGACAAATTCTTTTATTCTTTCTGCGCTGTATACGAAGACGAAAAATCTGTGGTTATGCGTAATGACCCATTCGTTAATAAATGTTTGCTCACAGTTGTTCATAGGCGGAAACGAGTATGTCTCCTACATTTGTAAGGTGCTTATTATAATTATTGCTATTATTTTGGTTGTAGTGGATTCCGGAAAAGCGAAGGAGCAAAGAGTGGAAAGTGATATGAAAAAGGTTTATTAAGAATACTCGTCGGATGGGAAGAGGCGATTCTTTGTCTGCGATGAAGGATCCTTTTATTCTGCATAGATGAAATCCTGCTGTCAATACAATATTATTATCTTTACATGCGCGAACAGATGTTCTATAATTGAAGCAGTTGGTTGGTATTTGCAACTAACTGATTTTGATAGCTTGAGATGGAGGAGTACTTGTCAGTGGAGAATAAGGGCGAAGTTATTATTTATCAGACCGAAGATGGATTGAGTAAGTTAGAGGTTAATCTTCAGGATGAAACTGTGTGGCTTTCTATAGATCAGATGGCAGAATTGTTTCAGAGGGATAAGTCTACGATTTCAAGACATATAAAGAAGATATTTGAAGAGGAGGAGTTGGTTCGCGAGGCAACTGTTGCATTTTTTGCAACAGTTCAAAATGAGGGTGGAAGACAGGTTGAGCGAAACATTGAGTACTTCAATCTGGATGTAATCATTTCCGTTGGCTATAGGGTTAGATCACGTCGTGGCACTCAGTTTAGAATATGGGCCACCTCCGTTTTAAAAGAGTACATCAAAAAAGGTTTTGCCCTTGATGACGACAGGCTTAAAGAACTGGGTGGCGGCGGATACTTCAAGGAATTGCTGGAACGCATTCGCGATATCCGGGCTTCCGAGAAAGTATTCTATAGACAGGTTCTGGAGATATATGCAACCAGTATTGATTATGACCCGAGAGCAGACATTTCCATTGAGTTTTTTAAGAAGGTTCAGAATAAGATTCATTATGCTGTGAGCGGCGAGACGGCGGCAGAGATTATCTATAATCGGGCCGATGCGGAGAAAGAGTTTATGGGCCTGACTGTGTTTAAGGGCAATCAACCCACATTGAAAGAGGCTAAAGTTGCGAAGAATTATCTGGACGAGAAGGAACTTAGATCCATGGGACAGCTTGTATCCGGCTATCTGGATTTTGCGGAGAGACAGGCAGAGAGAGAACAGGCTATGACCATGAAAGACTGGGCGAAGCACTTGGATAACATATTGACCATGAGCGGTGAGCAGTTATTGGAGGGGGCCGGATCTGTATCTCATATTGAGGCGATGAATAAGGTTGAGAATGAGTACAAGAAGTACAAGGCGAAGACCATAAGTGACGTTGAAAAAGATTATTTGGATAGTATAAAAATGTTGGAGAAGTTTCCTGACGGGAAGGAAAACTATGAGTAATACTTTAATTGAGAATATTGATAAAGTCCACACCACAGAGATGGGTGTGGACCGAATTCGGAAGAATTTAAAACTTGGGGATATTGATGTAGTGAAATACTGCCGGGAGGTAATACTTAATAAGGATGCGGTGATTGCACGACAGGGAAAGAATTGGTATGTTCGGCTTGGGGATTGTGTAATCACGGTTAATGCCAGCAGTTATACCATCATTACTGCGCATAAAGATAGACAAGCTGCATTTATGAAATCAGCGGAATTGTTCTCGGAAGACTTTATGAAAGATGGAAGAGAACCGCAGACTTTTCAAGTGCGAGAGGAATTATAAAACAAATGCAAGAACAACTATTCGGAAATACCGAATAGTTCAATCGGAAGGCGGGGAAGGAATAACGATATGACAATACGACCTTTACGGTCTGACGAAACAGACCTTTTAAAAGATTTTTTATACGAAGCCATCTTTATCCCTGAGGGAGTTGAGGCTCCACCAAGGGATATTATTGAGCGACCGGAGCTTAGGATTTATTACGAAGATTTTGGATTGGGCCCGGCGGACCTTGCTCTTGTGGCGGAGGAGGACGGCAAGGTTGTGGGTGCTGTCTGGACCAAGATTATGAATGACTATGGCCATTTATCTGACGGCGTGCCCTCATTTGCCATATCCCTCTATAAGGACTACAGGGGGCAGGGAATCGGGACTAAGTTGATGCAGGAGATGCTTGATTGTCTTTCGGCCCATGGGTTTAAGAAAGCGTCCTTGGCGGTGCAGAAGGCCAACTATGCCGTGAGGATGTACGAGAAGGTGGGCTTTCGGATTGTGGATGAGAATGAGGAAGAGTATATAATGGTGTGGGAGAGGAGGTGCGATTAGGGAACTTTTGGCGTGATATTATTGAAGAAAGTTCCCTATAATAACTTGCGTTTTAGGGAACTTTTTGCTATAATATCATCATAAAAGTTCCCTAAAGGAGATGCTTTCTATGGATGCTAATTTTAATATAATCCAAGAGTTACTGCAGAAGAGAGCAGATTATCAGGCACGTTTGAACCTGATTCCTTACGATGGCTCCCCCGAAGTGAAAGAGAACCGCAGTGGCAAGTACCTCTATATTCGAAAGAGAGTAAACGGCCGACTGACATCTACCTATGTTGATGTGTACTCGGAAGAGTTACACCAGACCCTGCTTAGAGGTGCGAAAGAAGCCCGAGAACTAAAGAAGCAGATTAGAAAAATTGATAAAGAACTTGCCGCTAATGGCTATACTCAAAGCGAACTGTCACTCGAGGTAATTGCGAACATTGATTTTGCTCGCGCAAATATGAAGGCCAACATATACGATCAGGCAGTATTAGAAGGCGTTGCCACAACATTTCCCCAGACGGAAGAAATCATTGAGAATGGCACAGTAAACGGCATGACAGCCGATGATGTCCAAAAGATTCTCAATCTAAAGCATGCCTGGGAGTTTATTCTTGACAGCGATGTTATTCAGGCGGAGAGTAATTACTACCTGTTGTGTAACATAGCCAGGCTGGTTAATGAAGGTTTCTTCTATGAGGGAGGAAGAATTCGAGGAGTGCCGGTTACAATCGGCGGAACGAAGTATGTACCGCCTTTACCCATAGAGTCGCAGGTGAAGGAATGTATTAATGAGATTCTGGATAGCGATAAGGACCCGGTGGATATAGCTATTGAACTGTGCATGTATTGCATGAGGACCCAGGTGTTCCTGGATGGGAATAAGAGGGCTTCTGTGATATTTGCAAATCATTATATGATAGGTCATGGTTTAGGGTTGATTGTTATTCCGGAGGAGTATGTTCCGGAGTTTAAGAAGAAGCTTGTCAGGTACTATGAGAGTGGTGACATTGATGAGATTGGAGAGTTCTTGAAGAAGAACTGTTGGAAGAAGATTCCCCTACTATATTAGCTCCACATTACCATACAAACAAGGGCATTTCTCAAAATGCAATTCTTGATTCATATCAATTGTCAGAAGGTACGTATCCCCTTTATGCTCCTCGCCCATAACATGCAGCAGGTAGGAGTAATCGGTGATTTTCATAGAATCCTTCTTATATAGATACACGTTGTCATTAATCGTGACGGTATCAAGGGTTTTAAGCCCCCTGTCCAAAGCCTTCTTGATTGCGGCGTAGATGGTGTCTGCTATCTCTAACAGTTTGGCATTGCCCTCCGGAGGAAGGGTCACAGGATCCATGGGCTGTCTCTGGCGGCCTTGTAGATTATACACAAGGGTACAATAAGCCAGCAGTCTGCCCACGTAGGTATTGTCAAGGCGCTGTGCCTCTTTAGCTGCCGCCTGTTCGGACATGTTGTCCACCAGCCATTTTAAGGCAGCCAGTTCCTCCTCGGTAAGGTCGAAGCCGCAATAGGTAAGAGTATTCTTGTAATAATAGAATAATTGTCTGCGGTGCTTGTAGGCAGCCGTCAGACGGTCGCTTTGGGAATGCTCCTCTATATATACGTCGATACCGTAAGCATCTTTAATATGTATCATCCCAGGTAGTCCTCCTAATTACGCCTGTTCTCTTCCGGGTATTTCTTATAATAGGCCCTCTTATCCTCGTACATCTGCTCTTCGGCCCGGTAACAGATCTCTTCGAAATTCGCAGCAGGACCGCATGCCCTGCCCAGGGAAGCAATTCTATAATCAAATGTATCCACCAGTTTTTCCAGACGCCCGAACTTTTCTTCAAATACCTCATGCTCATCTGCGCATATCACCACGAACTCATCACCGCTGATTCTGAAGATCTCCGGTCTCTTATACACCCGCATAAGCACATCAGCAAAATCCCTTAGCAGCTGGTCACCGGCAGTGTGGCCGAAAGTGTCGTTGCAGTATTTCAGGCGGTTTACATCGCAGTATACAACTCCAACGTGGTCATTTGCCCCAAGACCCGATAATACCTCCTCGAAGGCTCTTCTGTTAAGAAGACCCGTGAGGGTGTCCGTGGTTGATTCGATGTTAAGGTTCTTCTCTTTTTCCTGATGCCGCCTCTCGGAATCAACCTGCAGGACCACGTATATCATGGTCAGAGAAACGGCTGCACAGGAGTAGATGCTGTCTATGAGAATCCAGCCCGTGGTAAAGACCACGATGCAGGCTAAAAGCGGGATAACTAAGTACATCAGAAGGGTAATGGAGGACTTAGCCCCCAAGGCCCGTATGTGTTTGACGATGATGAAGGTGTTAAAGATGTAGCCGGTTAACACCACAAGAGTCATATAGGAGTAGTCTAAGGGTCCGGATACGTACTTCCCGTTTTCGATAAGGAATACCTGTCCCGTCAGGCACATAATAAGTACCACTGCGGTAAATATCACCACAGCAGCCTTGTTAATTCGGGTGAAAACAGGGGAGATCTCCCCGCACTCTTTCACAGTTTCTATGGTATAAGCAACCAGGGAACCGGCGATGGGCACGCAAAGACTTGTAGCTACAACGGTAATCATGTAGTTGAAAGAGGAAAGGCCGACATTTCCGTCCAGGATGTTGCAGAGCACATTGAGGACAAGTGCTGTAATATCCAGCACCAGCATAAGAATAAAGACTTTGTCCTTGGCTCTTTTCTCTTTTTTCTGGAATATACTGCTGATAAGTATAACCAGCAGGAATATCACGCTTACAGAGTTCATGCCCATTGTGGCCACTGCAGCATAGCTGAAATTGCTCATTGTGTTTCCCCTCACTATTTTTTTATTCTACCAAATCAGACTATATAGCTACAAGAGAAAAATGTAAAATATTTGTAGAGACCTTTATTGGACAGCAAAAGTATTATTCTTTAATTGAAAATACATGCGCTAAGGAGGTATCTTATGATTATCGGAGTAGATTTTGACGGCACCTTAAGCCTTGGAGAGTGGCCTGCATGCGGCCCCGCCAACCTGGGATTAATAAAATATCTGAACAAAAGAAAAGCAAAGGGAGACAAGCTGATTCTCTGGACCTGCAGGGAGGGGGCAGACCTTCGGAACGCAGTGAGATTCTGCAAGGAGAACGGTTTGGAGTTCCATGCGGTCAATGACAATGTCCCCGAAACCATAGCCAAATACGGCAACAACAGCCGCAAGATTACCTGCGACTACTACATAGACGATCGCATGAGCGCCAAGAAGATTCGCCTGGCAAATTTTGTAGCAAAATATAAGTTTTAAGGAGGAGATGTGTGATATACTTTTCGGTGTGGGTTCCATATTGTGGAGTTTTTTAATCATAAGCACCCGGATCCGATGTTTAGGTTTGAAAAGAAGATGGGAAAGGAATAGGAATAAAATGCAATTTTTGATTAGAGCATATGATGGAGAGGGAAAACTGGATAAAAGAATGGAGGTACGCCCCCGGCATCTTGAGGGTATGAAGGCCTTAAGCAGTCATATCATCAGTGCGGGCGGACTCCTTGATGAGGAAGGGAAGATGAAAGGTTCTGCCCTTATTATGGATTTTGAGAGCAGGAAGGAGCTTGACGATTATCTTGCAAATGAGCCCTACGTGGTAGAGCATGTGTGGGAGAAGATTGAGGTTGAAGCCATAAATGTGGTTATAGCCAATGGGAAGGCATGATGCTGTATCACGGAAATGAAGAAGTAATATGAAAAACGAAGCATTGACAAATAATGGAAATGATGTTAATATATCTCATGTACTATTATGCAATGGTACATGAGATTTTCTTTTATATTCTAGAATAAAAATCGCGAGCCTGTTTCAGGCATGAATCTCAAAAAACATACTATAAATAGACTTACAAAAAGAGGTTGGATTAACCAAGGTGAATAAATCGATTTAAAATTGGTTTATGGAGGATTATACGTATGGCGTAAAATAGACACTGACATGGGATTATGGTAAAATAACCTTGTTAAAACCTTTTCGTTTACTGACTGTTTTATGTAAGTCGGAAAGGATTTAATTAATGATTACATTTACAATCGATGATGTTGTTCCGTGCCTAAAAGAGGTACTAACCGGGGAACTATATGATACGGAAGTTGTTAGAATCCGAAGAAAAAGTATTTTGGAAAAGTATAATAAGCGAACCGGCTGGTATGTGAATTGGAGTAAGTTTCCGCAAGGGACAGAAGTATATGCATTAGTATTAAAGGGTACCAACGATGTCCAGGGGCTGATAGCAGTCGATTATGATGATGAGGCAAGTGCCATTCATGTTGTTTGGGGATGCACTGCTCCTCATAATAATATATGGCAATATGGAAAGCAAAAGTTTTCTGGCGTTGGGGGACATCTATTGGCAATTGCAGCGGAGCTATCCGTAAGGCACGGGTATGATGGATTTATATATGGTGAAGCCGCAGACAAAGAATTGTTTGATTACTATTGCGACCGGTTTGGAGCTTTATACTTGCCACCTATAGATAATCCGTATAGATTTATGCTATCAGATGTGGCCACGGCACGTCTTAGGGAGGTGTATTCTTATGAGTGGACAGACGATGTCATTTAGTGATAAACGAAAATTGATGGAGGACTTTATTGAGAAATCCAAGCCATATGAGAAGCATGAGAACTTACACTTTGATTTAAGGGGATATGCCAGATATCTTGAAGAGAATTCAATTTCAGGAAAGGATGTTCCGAAAGAAGTAGTTGAAAGATTTAAGCGATAGAGAGTAGTCAACCATACATTGAAAATCCGCAGATGTCGCCTACCAAGTGACCCATATTGGAAAAAAAAGTATTAATATAAGATCAGAACGAAAGACGAGTATCCCTTAACTTTCGGTTTTGATCTTTTTTTGTAACGAAAATGTATATGCTAAGGAGGAGTTTGCAATGTTAGGAGCAATATTAGGAGATATAGTAGGAAGTCCCTTCGAATTCGACAGGGGCCGGAAGATTAAGGACTTCGGCCCTTTGTTCTCGGCAGAAAGTATGTACACAGACGACACCGTTATGACCATAGCGGTTGCCGATGCATTATTAGATTCGGGAAATGCCGCCGATGTGGACACCATCAAGGCAGAAGTCATACACTCCATGAAAGACTGGGGAAGGAGATACCTGAACGCCGGTTACGGCGCCAGGTTTATCCACTGGCTCAACTCAGACGACACAGCCCCTTACGGCAGCTTTGGAAATGGCTCCGCCATGCGAGTATCCTCCGCCGGCTGGCTCTACGATTCCATGGAGCGCACCAGAGAGGTGGCCCGCGCCACCGCGGAAGTAACCCACAACCACCCGGAGGGAATAAAGGGCGCCGAGTCCACCGCCGCCGCCATATACATGGCCCGCACCGGCAGAACTAAGGCAGACATCAAGAAGTATATCATCGAGGAATTCGGCTACGACCTATCCCGAACCCTCGACGACATCCGCCCCTCCTACCGCCACATAGAGAGCTGCCAGGAGACCGTCCCTGAGGCCCTCACCGCCTTCCTTGAAGGAAATGACTTCGAAGACGTGGTACGTTGCGCCGTATCCCTAGGGGGCGACTGCGACACATTAACCTGCATAGCTGCCTCCATAGCCGAGGCTTACTACGGCATCCCGGAGGAGTACGTGGAGGAAGTGGTAGAGAGGCTCCCGGGGGAGATGTGTGAGGTGTGTAAGAGATTCTCTGGACAGATTAGGTAAGCCATTGATTGGAGTAAGCCGAGTAGGTTAGCCCCTTATCAATAAGAAAAAACTAGGGTACTTCTGCCTTATAATTATGGAAAAGGAATCCTGCTTGGATTATAATTATTTTTGTAAGCGTTTTGATATAGACACTCATAATTCGGAAGCAGGGTATGTCCATTTTGAAGAAATGTCATGCTATCAGAGGATACTGTAAAGCGGAACACATTTCGTTTTCTCAAAAGAGCGGAGGGGTACAATTGTCAGCACATCGTAGTATGTTTAATGAAGCGACTCGTGTTCAAATGCCCGCCTTGGTGCATTTGACAAGACTGGGTTATGTTTATTATGGAAAAATTTCTGAAGAGATGGCGGGAACAAAGTTTGATCCTGACACTAATATTCTGCGCGATGTTTTCATTGAACAGTTTAAGGAGTTAAACCCGGAAAGAGAAGGAGAGGCTGAAGATACCCTTAGAAGCATAAGACAGGAATTGGACAATGATGATTTAGGAAAGAGTTTTTATAAAAGACTTATTAGCACATCGCCTGTAAGGTTAATTGATTATGAACATCCGGAAAAAAATGTGTATCACTGTACGGCAGAGTTTACTTGTCAGAACGGTTTGGATAATTTCAGACCAGATATAACGCTATTTGTGAATGGTCTTCCATTGGTATTTATTGAGGTAAAAAAGCCCAATAATCACGGGGGAATGGTGGCTGAAAGTGAAAGGATGAATAAACAGCGCTTCCCAAATAAAAAATTTAGACGATTCATTAATATTACGCAGTTTATGATTTTTTCAAATAATATGGAATATGACACCGTTGGTGGCATAACACCGATTCAGGGAGCTTTTTATTGTACAGCGGCAAGAAGGACGGCTCCGTTCAATTGTTTCAGAGAAGAGAATTCCGGGAATGCGTCGATAGCTCCATTTATTAATAATTATCAGTATAAATGCATTAACCCTGACGTAGAGAAGAAAATACTTTCAGATTTTAATTGTCAGGTTATCCATACGACGCCGGAATATCAAACCAATTTGAATGTTAATACACCTACTAACAGGATTATTACATCTATGTGTAGTCCTGAAAGACTTCTGTTTTTATTGAGGTATGGTATTGCTTATGTAAAACAGGAAAAAGAGGTTGATGGAAAAATAGAGGTCACAGACCAAAAACATATAATGCGTTATCAGCAGATGTTCGCAGCTCTTGCAATTAGAGAAAAGATTGGCGAGGGAGTTAAGTCCGGTGTAATATGGCATACACAAGGCAGCGGAAAGACCGCTTTGTCATATTATCTTACTGCGGTACTTACAGATTTCCTTTCAAAACAGAATAAGGTTGCCAAATTCTATTTCATAGTAGATCGTCTGGATTTGATTGAACAGGCTAGTCAAGAATTTGAGGCCAGAGGTCTTGAAGTAAAGACCGCAAACACTCGAGCCGAACTTATGGAACAGTTTAGAAATAATCAGGCGCAGGAAGGAAATAGTGGGAATCAAGAGATAACAGTTGTAAACATACAAAGATTTGATGATGACAAAGCAAAAGTAAAACTTCCAGATTACGCAACCAATTTGCAAAGAATATTTATTATTGATGAAGCTCATAGAGGATATAAGCCAGATGGAAGTTTTTTAGGGAATCTATTAAATGCTGATACTAGTTCAATAAAGATTGCACTTACCGGAACACCATTATTGAAGGAAGAGAGGGAGTCATGGAGAATATTTGGAGGCTATCTTCATACATACTATTATGATAAATCTATTCAAGATGGTTATACGTTGAAAATCATTCGTGAGGAAATAGAAACGGAGTATAAAGAAAAGTTATCAGAGATATATGAAAAACTTGAAACGCTGGTACAGAAGAAAGATGTTCCAAAATCGCAGATTATAGAACATGAGAATTACGTAAAAGAGCTTGTTAAATATATTATATCAGATTTAAAAAAATTTCGGATTCTTCACGGAGATGATACTCTGGGGGGCATGGTAATATGTGAAACAAGTGAGCAGGCAAGGCGACTCTATGCCTATTTCGATGAAGTGCAGAACTCATTAAATCAGAACAGTTCACATCCAACAGTGTTGAAGGCGGGGCTTATTTTGCATGATAGTGATGACAAGGACACACGAAAGTTAATCGTTACAGATTTTAAGAAAAATATGACGGTTGATGTTTTGATTGTGTTTAACATGTTACTTACTGGTTTCGATGCGCCTAGGTTAAAAAGATTATACTTTGGACGTAAACTAAAAGACCATAACCTGCTTCAAGCAATAACAAGAGTAAATAGACCTTACGGGGAGAATAAATATGGGTATATTATAGATTTTGCTGATATAAAACAGAACTTTGATGACACCAATGAAGCTTACATGAAAGAGCTTAACCGATTCAATGACCCTGATGAAACGGGAGTAATAGATCTTCCCAGTACATTTGCTCAAGTAATGGAGGATAAAGATACTTTAGTCCAGCAAATGAAGGACGTAAGGCAGACATTATTTAATTATTCTACAGATAATGTTGAGGAGTTCAGCATTGAACTATCGTCAATCGATGAGAAAGAAGAATTGCTGAAGTTGAAAAGGGCACTCATTTCTGCAAGAGATTGCTATAATATGGTTCGCACTTTTGGCGATGATGAGTTGAAAGAAGCTTTTGAAAAACTTAAGATTGAAAAAATAGCAGATATGATTCGGGAGATTCAGAGGGCTATTGATAACATGAATCAAAAAGAGGCGTTCGAAAACGCTGAGAACCTGGCTGTGCTTGTGAACGAGGCAATGCAGGGAATCACGTTTAGCTTTAGTAAACTTGGTGAAGAAGAAATGAAAATTATTGGCGGAGGTGAAGAACTTCATGAGAAACTGAGTGCAACATTACGAGAGTTTTCGGATAATATTGATCATGAAGATCCAGAATATATTACGTTACTGGAAGCGTTCCGTGCACGATTTAAGGAACATGGATTTAATGTTCAGAGCATCAACGAATTTAATCAATACTCAAAGGCATTAGATGAATTTCTAAAAAAACTTGATGAATTAAAAAAGAAGAACAAAAATCTGATGAAGAAATATAACGGGGATGCCAAATTTGCTCGGATACATAAGAGAATTATGGAAGCAAACAAAGAACGTACATCTCAGGGAGAAGAACCAATAATCTCGGAATATGATCAAGATGTTGTAGATATTCTTGTTGCAATTAAAACAGACGTGGACCAGAAAGTCTATGACAAAAACGATATTCTGAAGAAAGACGAGTATTTTGAGAAAACCGTTATGGTGGAAATCTCAAAGGGAATGGATAAGTTAGATATTAAAAATACCCGTTCGGACAGACGGTTTTTGACATATTTGATTATGGTTCAATATCTGAATCAGTATAGAGAAGTGTATCCGGCAGCATAATAAACGGAGGAATAAAAGGTGAATCAAGCAATTAAGGAGAAAACCATAACGCTGATAGACGCTTTAAAAGCTACCTGTCAGACCTATGGAATGGGCAATGATGGTAACGAGTACAAGATAATCACACAAGTTTTTTTGTACAAGTATTTGAATGATAAGTTCGGATATGAATTAAAGAAACTAAGCAAAAAGGTAGCAGATGCGTCCAAGTGGGAAGAAGCATATTCTGCCATGAGTGAGGATGAGAGGGAGGACTTGCTGGACAGGATGAATCCGGATGTTCCATGCCTTAATCCTGAACATCTCATCTCAAACCTCTGGAACCAGCAGGCAAAAGGGGATTTTGACCTCATTTTTGACAGCACAATGACAGATATTGCAGACAAAAACATGGGCATTTTTGCCACCCAGACGACACAGAATACAAAAATTCCGCTTTTTGAGAAGCTTACACAGTATGTGACAGATGAAGCACAGAGGGCGCCGTTTGCACGGGCGTTGGTTGATAAGTTAGTGAACTTTTCCTTTGAGGAGGCCTTTTCGGAACACTACGATTTTTTTGCTTCAATCTTCGAATACTTAATCAAGGACTATAATACTGCAGGTGGCGGAAAGTACGCAGAGTATTATACACCACATGCGATTGCGACAATCATGGCAAAGCTTCTAGTACCAGATGATTCTGATCTTCATAGCATAGAATGCTATGATCCTTCGGCAGGAACAGGAACCTTATTGATGGCACTTGCGCATCAAATCGGCGAGGATAGGTGCACAATATTCTCTCAGGATATTTCACAAAGAAGCAATAAGATGCTTAAACTGAATCTAATACTAAATGGATTGGTTTCTTCCTTGGATCATGCTATACAGGGAGATACTCTTGTTTCGCCATATCATAAGAGTGACGATGGACAGGAACTGAGAAGATTTGATTATGTCGTGTCAAATCCACCGTTTAAGATGGATTTTTCGGACACAAGAGAAAAAATTGCAGCTATGCCCGTGAGATTCTGGGCAGGGGTACCAAATGTTCCGCCTAAGAAAAAGGAAAGCATGGCAATATATACTTGCTTTATTCAGCATGTAATCAATTCTCTTAAAGAAACTGGAAAGGGGGCAATTGTTATTCCTACTGGTTTTGTTACTGCAAAATCTGGGGTAGAAAAGAATATTCTTAAGCATATAGTAGATGAACATATTGTCTACGGGTGTGTTAGTATGCCCTCAAATGTATTTGCAAATACAGGAACAAATGTATCGGTTCTGTTTTTTGATAATTCAAAACAAACTGAGAAGGTTGTTTTAATCGATGCCTCGAAAATGGGAGAGGAATATCAGGACGGAAAAAACAAAAAGAGACGACTTAGAGTTGAGGAAATAGATAAGATTGTATCCACATTTCAGAATAAAGAAGCTGTTGAGGATTTCTCTGTTGCTGTTAGTTATGATGATATAGTTGAAAAGAAGTATTCCCTTGCGGCAGGGCAATATTTTGATGTGAAGATAGAGTATGTGGAGATTACAGAAGAAGAGTTCAATGCGAAAATGGGGGAATATACTATTGAGCTTCAGAAATATTTTGATGAGGGCAATCAACTTCAGAAAGAAATTATGGAGCAACTCGGCAAGGTGAGGTTGGAAAAAACACATGGAATATAAGAAACTTAAAGAATTAGCGACAATTTCAATAAGCAATGTGGATAAAAAGACAACCAATAATGAGAAGCCTGTAAAACTGTGCAACTTTGTAGAGGTATATCGTAATTGGGCAATTACTGAAAGAATGATTCCAAATCTTATGATTGCATCTGCAAAAGAAGCCGAAATAGAAAAGTATTCTCTTCATAAGGGAGATGTTTGCATAACAAAGGACAGCGAAACAAAAGATGATATCGGCATGTCCACATATATTGCTGATGATATAGAGGATTTGGTTTTGGGATATCATTGTGCCTTGCTTTCTCCGAAAAAAGAAGTGTTAGACGGCAAATATCTTAACGCTTTCTTACAGACCGATTTTGTAAGAAGATTCTACGAGCATAATGCGAGCGGAAGTGGGCAGAGATACACGCTATCACTTGATACAATCGGAGATATTCCGATACCGGCAATACCATTGGAGGAACAGAAAAAGAAAGGAAGACTGTTATCGCTTATAGATAGGAAAATAGAAAACAACAATAAGATAAATGATAATTTATAT
>SVDM01000002.1:0-31816 GCA_015058015.1 Lachnospiraceae bacterium
CTTTCTTTTTTGAAAATACACCAAAAAGAAAGGGGCTTTTCAAGATTTTTTATCTTGACATAACACCGCTAGACTAATCTTCTATTGTTTCCGCAGCATTTTTTATATATCAAGACTAGTATAATGGATTCTTAAGTCTGTTTCAACAAGGCGTACTCTTTTCTTATAGATACAAAATTGTTCATTAAAGCAACATAATAGCGAAATCATCTTGAAAAAATTCTAAAAAAAATTTATTATTTGTATATAATATTAGAGGGTCAAGGGGGTAATGTTCAGATAAGTTGTTGACAACCTATCTGTACCATATGGAACGAAATAAATCTTTCTTTGTAAAGCAATTTCATAGGGCACTGTTTCCCGTTATGATATCTGTTTTGGGAGGCACTATTAATGCTATTATTGACTCAGCCTTTGTATCGAGAAGGCTTGATTCTGATGCACTTGCCGCTGTAGGTCTTACCATGCCCATTTTTTTGGTGCTATGTACTGTAGGCTGTCTATTTGCAAACGGCGGCTCTGTTGCTTCATCCCTTGCCCTGGGCAAGAACATAAAAGATGATGCCGGACAGTATTACCATACATCTTTTTTACTTATGGTAGTATGCAGTATAGTATTTGTTATCCTCGGCGTATTTTGCTCATCCTTTATCGCTTCTATCCTTTGCAATGATCCCATTCTCTTCCCCATGGTGGAAGAATACGGACGAATAATACTTATAGGTTCTGCTCCATTTATTCTTATCTACCTGCCTAATTTTTATCTGCAGCTTGACGGTAAGGCTAAAGACCTGTCCATTATGATGGGGGTTGTAATTGCTACCGATATTATATTTGACTATCTTTTGTTATTCGTATTTGACATGGGCGTAAAGGGGGCAGCCTTTGCCAGTGTGATTTCAATGCTTATTGCCACAATATACGGTTTTATCCGCTTACAGATGGGCAAGGGCAATTTTAAACTAAACTTAAAACAGCTTAAGGTTGTAAACTTAAAGGAGATTGCCCTGCTTGGCAGTCCTTCCGCCATAGGCAACCTTTTTGATGTAATTAGACTGGCAGTTCTTAACTGGATATTATACATGGCCGGAGGCGCAAGTGCCGTAGCTGTATGGACAGTCCTTAACTCCCTGTTGGAGCTGTCTTTGTGTATTACTTCAGGTGTTTCCCGTACAGCATCGCCCCTTCTTGGAATCTACCTGGGAGGCCGTGATAACGAGGGTGTAAGGATGATTGTGGACATTGAGCTTAGAACAGGCCTTGTCCTTTCCGCTATCTACGGAGTGGTTCTGGTATTGCTTCATGGTCCCATTGAGGCCTTCTTCAAGCTGGATCAAAATCTCCTGCTTCCTCTCATATGCCTAGGAATATCTGTAATGTTTGAGCTTATATGCTCGATTCTGGGTTCATATTTTAATGTTGCCAAGAATATTCTCGTATCCGACATGATTATGTTCCTTAGAACCCTTTTGTTCCCGCTTTTGTTCGCATTTATATTCTATGTTGTAAAGGTTAATATATGGCTCTTCCTTCCCTGCGGTATGGCGGCAGTTGTTATCACTTCCCTGCTTCTTATTAAGGCAGTTGCACTTAGGACACGGGGTAAATCTCATGAATTATCCTCAGTACTCCTGCTTGACGGCTATATCGAGAAGACCAATCGAGTAAAAGGATTATCCGTGGTTGCTTCTGATGAGGCCATATGTAAAGCCAGTGAAGATATAACCGAGTTTTGCATCTCCAATAAGATGGAGATTAAAACAGCCAAAAAAATCGGCCTTGCCTTAGAAGAGGTCTTGACTGTTATGGCAAGGAAATCTTTAAAGAGCGAAACCGACACCGTAGACGTGAGAGTCTTTTCCATGGATGGAGTCTTCGGTATCTGTATTATCTGCCCCGGAGTTCAATATGATCTGTTCCAGGAAGCTGAGGATTCCGATGATGATTTCCATATGGGTGTTCAGATGATTAATAAATTGGCCGAGGCTTGTATTTATATCTATACTATGGGAATGAATGTACTAAGCGTGGTATTCTAGGATGATAAAAGACAGTTTATACGTATTGTTAACAGGCAATTACATAGAGGGTGTCACAGACTTAGACCGTCTTATTGAGCCGGCAGTCAGACGTATCTTTCGAAAGAAGATGCAGGATTACGTTAAGAACAAAAACGTGCCACCGCTTAACCCTATGGAGGCAGAAAAGGTGGAAACCTTTTTTCGTCCATACGAAAAAACAGATCTTTTGTTTCACAGAGGCTATAAGGCCTGGTCCGGAAAGTTTAGTCCCTTATTTATCCCGGATGATATGTATTACGGGACCATCGAACCTTTCTATACAGACCGCCTGACCTCTAAGTATCTTGATAACAAATGCTTTTACTACCGATTCTTTTCCAATGTAGCGCTACCGGAGCTTATTGCCATGAGAATCGGCGGAATCTGGCTTGATAAAGATTTTAATATTATAACGTTAGATGATGCAGCCTCCCTTTTGGATTCTCAACCTGAGGCTGTTCTAAAGAAAGCAACAGACTCTGAAGGAGGATTCGGTCTGACCTTTTTAGAGGGCGATAACAAAAGTAGAACCTTCTTAGAGACCGTTAAATTAGAGAGAACTGACCTGGTGCTTCAGAAAAGAATACACCAGCACTCTTCTCACCATGCTCTAAACCCTTCATCCGTCAACACCTTCCGCATTATGTCAATGCTCAGAAAAGACGGTGTATGGGTCTTTGCCACTGCCCTTCGTATCGGTCGGGCAGGTAGTCGCGTGGATAATTTATGCAATGGCGGAGTCTGGTGCGGCGTTAGAGAAGACGGACATTTGAGTGATATAGGTACCATGGAAGACGGTACGGTTGTAACATCACACCCTGACTACGGTTATAAGTTTTCAGATATAACATTACCATGCTACGAAAAGGCTGTAGCTCTTGTGAAGGAAGCCCACGGGATAATGGCTCACTGTGCTCTTGCTTCCTGGGATGTGGCAATTGATGAGTCCGGTGAAGCAGTACTTATTGAAGCCAACTTAAGTCTTGGCACTTTATACAGTATGCAGGTATGCTTGGGGCCTATATTCGGAGACAGAACCAAAGAGATCTTAGACGAGGTATTTTATAAAAAGGACGGAAGCAGGCGGAAGAAACCCTTCCTTAGCATTAATCCCAGAGATGTTTACTACATCAGAGACAATATCAAGGGAATACTCTTTGGAAGCTACAAGCAAGGATATACCCACAGCTATCTCCTATCCAATGCGGCTCTATCTCATATTGATAAGAAGCTTATTGAAGAGGTCTCCTGGAGATTTCCAAAGCTTAGCGCCCGTCAGGAAAAAGAGATACGGGATTACTACGAGCCTTACTGTAAGCACTTTACTACAGAGTCCCACCGGGTTTATACAGGTAAATCCGGAGTATTTAAGAAAGAATATATTCCTGAAGACATGTATATGTGCCATATTGATCGGTATCTTAGTGACCGGAACCTGGCATATTATCTTGATAATAAATGCTATTACAAAAGACTATTTCCGGAAGCTAAGCAACCTGAAACTTTGCTTATGCGAATCGGAAAGATATGGCTTGATAAGGACTATCATCCCATAAAACTGACAGAGGCTCTACCCATTCTCTTTAAGCAGCAGGAAGTGGTAGTTAAACCCGCTACAGGTTCTGAAGGTGGTGCCGGCATCAGCTTTTTATCCTTTGAGGATAAGGCTTCTTTTAAAGAGAAGTTGGCATCATTTAAGGAAGCCGTAAAAGCTTTGTCATCAGACATTATTATTCAGATGCCGGTTAAGCAACACCCGGAGTTGTCAAAGCTTCATCCCCAGTCTCTAAATACTTTGCGGATTGTATCTTTGATTATTGAGGATAGGGTTGTCATCCTTAGCAGGTCTCTAAAGATTGGTTCCGGTAGCAGCCGAATGGATAACGGTTGCAGCGGTGGAATCTATTGTGGAATAGATGATTCGGGTCGTCTTCGTGAAATAGGCGCTCTTGATGACGGGCGTGTTGTAAGAAAGCACCCGGAACTCGGATATGATTTATCGGGTATACAGATACCCTGTCTTGATAAATGTGAAGAACTGATAGCAGTATCCCATCCCTTTATGGGACATCACAGACTGATATCCTGGGATATTGCTATCGATAATACTAATGAAGCGGTTCTTATAGAAGCCAACCTGTCCCTCGGCGGAAGCGATGATGTACAGGTGGTTAACGGGCCCTTCTTTGGAGAATATACGGAGCGAATTCTAAAGGAAGTATATGGACATCACTAGGATTTTTCCGGAACTGAAACCGGAAGAAAAATCATTCCAACAGTTTAATAATGATACCCTGATGAAGATTATTGCCGATAATAAGGATACTGACTTTGGCAGACTCCATGGTTTTTCGGACATTTCATCTCCTGATGAGTATAGGCAGAAGGTAGCATTTTCCGAATATGAGGATTACAGACCCTTCATGGACAAGATTGCCAAAGGAGAAATGGGGGTACTCTCTTCCTATGAGCCATATTGTCTCTTAGAGACCTCCGGCTCTACTTCGGCAGGTAAGATTATTCCCATTACCGAAGAGGCTCTCTCTCGTTACGGTAACGTTATGGACCGCTATCTCGAGATTAACGGGGATATATCGGAGGGAAAACGATTTTTCCTGTCTTTCCTGGGAACCAATCTGTCAGTTCCCCTAAGATCCACCGATAAGATGCTGTTTACTGCATCATATTACAGATACTTAGTGGAGAAAGGCTTACTCAAGCCGGAGACTCTTGCGGGTGGTGAGATGCTTAACTTCTTTACCCACTCCTGCAATTTCCTCTATGCCAAGTTATGGCTGGCATTTGCCACAAAGGATTTGACTTCCATGGAGGCCGTATACCTATACGACTTTTTAATATTCTTCCACTATATGGCTGACTCATATAAAAGTATCCTTGCGGATATGGAAGCAGGTGTTATTCCAAGTAATATCAATCTTCCGGTTAAAGTACGAGAGGCTCTTCTCTCGATTAAGATAGAACCTGATAGACTTAGTGAAGTCCGTAGGGAATGTGAGGCCGGTTTTACCGACATTGTAGGGAGACTGTGGCCTAAGATAAAGCTTATAAGCGGTATCGGAAGCAAGGCATTTATGACAGAAGAAATCTCCATAAAAAAGCATATAGGTAATCTTCCGGTTTGGCATTACATATACGCTGCCTCCGAATGCCTTATGGCAGTGCCCTTAAGGCCTGATAGTTTTGATTTTGTCCTATACCCCAATAGTGCTTATTACGAGTTTCGTCCTGAGAATGCAAAAAGCGGCGAAACGGTCGAACCGTCACAGCTTACTGTGGGAGAATGCTATGAACCTGTTATTACAACCTTCTCAGGCCTGTATAGATATGGCATGGGAGACATCCTAAAAGTAACAGGTTTCTTAGGAGACCTACCCATATTACGATTTCAGTATAGGGTAAACCTAATGCTTAATATTGCAGGTGAAAAGTTGGATATTAAGACCCTGGACCGGGCTGTACGTAAATGGTTCGAGAAGGACAAGGTCTCGGTATGGCAATATTATTTTAGCGAATACTATGACACGCTTCCGGCTTGTTATCACGGAATAATTGCATTGGAAACCGGGGAACCTCCTGATGAGGAAGCTTCCTCACTGGCCCTGGATTTGCTCCTCAGAAATGAAAGTCTCGACTATGATGACTTAAGAAGACTAAATTCAATCAGTATGCTAAAGGTTTCATTTGTAGATAAGAATGCTTTTATAGACCTAAAGTCTAATTTGAATAAAAAGGGGCAGCCTAAACCCCTTCACATTATTAATTAATTATAAGGAGACGCATATGGTAGAGAAAATCAAAAAAGTTAAAAAAATAAGACTGGCATTTAAATTCCTGATCGTTTTACTTGTAATGGGAGCCCTCCTTTACGCAGGAGCATTGTTTGTAGGACGTAATATCTACGAAAGCTCCATTAAAGAGCATTACGACACCATGGCATATGATGCGGCAAAGACTGTTGCGGGGTATTTTACAGCTGAAGATATTGAGCGCTACGCCAAAGCGGCATCCGACTTCAATAACGATCTGATTAGCGAAGCAGATATCAAGAAGATTATTGATGAGCCGGAATATCAACGTATGTTAAACCTGCTCTACCACAGCCGTGAGAGCTTCGAGGCCAATGATATCTTTATCTGTACGCTAAATCTCGATGTCTTAAAGCAATATACCAAGGAAGGCTATGAGAATAAGACCTGGCGTCCCCTTTATTATATAGCAGACAGCTATACCATACCTGAAGAAAACTACGCATTGGGTGATAACGGTACTATCCTGCCCCAGTTCGTAGAGTACGTAACCAAGTCCTATGAAGACGGCAAAAGATATGAAGGACACTATATATCTGACGGCGGATTCGGTCTTAATATGACAGCCCTTTATCCCGTTGTAAAAGACGGTAAATCCATAGCCTGCATCGGAGTAGAGATTCCCATGAAGACTTTGGATGCAAATATTCACAACTTTATGGTGAGGGTATCCCTTATAACCGCCCTTATATCCGTCATCTGCCTGGCTCTTGGCATAATACTTCTCTACAAGAGCGTTATCTCTCCCATCGAGCTTATCTCCAGGGAAGCAGATGAATTCGTAGGAAATAACACGCAGATATCCGAGAAACTGTTAACGGTTCATACCGGTGATGAAATCGAGCTTTTGTCTGATAGTATCTACCAGATGGAAGTAGGTATCAATGAATATATCGATAATCTGCAGAAGGTTACGGCTGAAAAAGAAAGGATTGGCGCCGAACTTAACGTAGCCACTCAGATTCAGGCCAATATGCTTCCAAGTATATTCCCGCCCTTCCCGGACAGAACCGAGGTCGACCTGTATGCCACCATGGATCCTGCCAAGGAGGTTGGAGGAGACTTCTACGACTTCTTCCTTATTGACAGTTCTCATGTGGGTCTTGTTATGGCGGACGTATCCGGTAAGGGAGTTCCTGCGGCACTGTTTATGGTTATTGCCAAAACCCTTATCAAGAACAGGGCTTTGATGGGCGGTTCTCCATCGGAGGTACTCTCTTATGCTAACGAACAGCTCCTTGAAGGAAATGAGGCGGAGCTCTTTGTAACCGTATGGTTTGCAATACTTGACCTAAACACCGGAAAAGGTGTTGCCGCTAATGCAGGCCACGAGCACCCGGTAGTAAGAAGAAAAGGCGGAGAATATGAACTGATTATGTACCGTCACTCTCCTGCTGTTGCCACCTTAGAGGGACTAAGATTTAAGGAGCATGAATTTGAACTGTTCCCGGGAGACCGCTTGGTTGTATACACTGACGGTGTGGCAGAAGCAACCAACAGTGAAAATGAGCTCTACGGTTATGATCGAATGCTTGCAGCCCTTAACCGGGATCAAGGCGCTTCCTTAGAAGGCACTCTTAAGGGTCTGAGAGCCGATATCGATGAATTCGTAGGTGAAGCACCTCAGTTTGATGATATCACCATGTTAGCTCTTGAATTCTACGGACCGCAAGGTAACGAATGATAAAAGAATAAATCCTCCCGGATTAAATATCCGGGAGGATAATTTTTTGTGTCTATGGAATGGGATGAAGAATGTCTAATGCTTTAAACAGTTTTCTCTTGGAGAAGTATATAACAGGTCTCCTGATAATATTAGGAACAGAAGGAGACGTGGCTACTCCTTTAATCATATTAACCAGCGAATAGCCCTCAATAATACGGTTAATCTCATCTAATTCGCTTCGGGATGTGGTGCCAAAATATTTCATCAAAACTATATCCCATATCCTTGCAAACTGTTCTCTGGTAATACCCATATCCACCGTCTTCCACTTTGTTTTGGCGGCGGTTACATATACCAGATACATGCCGGCTAAGTCAAATATGGGGTGTCCAAGTCCCGAATCATCCACATCAATAAGCATAACCTCTCCATTGGAAAGCATGATATTGCCCGGATGGAAATCCTGATGAATAAAGGTATTCCTTACGGGAATCCTATCGACCATCTCAAAAAGTCTATCCGCCTCAGCAGGCTTATAATAACCCTTATCAAGAACAACCTGAACCTCGTTTCGGTATCTCTCCTTAGAATCCGGCAAAGCTCCCGGTTCAAACTCTGTATGGTGAAGCTTAATCAACGTGTCCACTATCATCTCAGCATACTCGTCCGTCTTGTCAGGATTAGCTGATATCTCTTCCGCAAATGATCTGGCATTAATCATTTCATAGATGACGCCGTAGTTCTCCCCTACCTTAACCATATCAAAAGCAATCATGGTAGGTACACCCTGCACAAAAGCATTCTTGGTGTTCTCACGGTTACGCTTTATTTTCTCCGGACTGTTACGCTCCCCAAAATAGACCTTGACAATGGTCTCGTCATTCAGACGATAGACTGCGCCATTACCCCCTTTGCCGATAAGATCACATCCTTCGACAGATATCTCGCGCATAGGTTTATCTATGGTATCACTCATCTAAAAACCCCCTCCCATTAAAAATATTGTATCATATTCCCAATCTGTTTGCTATTTGGAATTTCCTTGTGCTATACTGTTAATTACCCGAGAAAATGAAAGGACTATTATACTTATGGATATGAATATTGTTTGCCTTGACTTAGAAGGCGTATTAGTACCGGAGATTTGGATTGCTTTTGCCGAAGCCAGCGGTATACCTGAACTTAAGAAGACTACAAGAGACGAGCCTGATTATGATAAGCTTATGAAATTCAGACTTGGAATCTTAAAGGAGCATAACTTAGGACTTAATGAGATACAGGCTACAATCGCAAAGATTGATCCCATGCCGGGAGCCAAAGAATTCTTAGATGAACTTAGAAAGATCACACAGGTTATTATTATCAGTGATACCTTCACACAGTTTGCCGGTCCTCTTATGGCTAAGCTGGGTTATCCCACCATTATGTGCAACACCTTAGAGGTTGCTGATAACGGGGATATAACAGGATATAGAATGCGTTGCGAAAAGTCCAAGCTTACTACCGTAAATGCCCTGCACTCTGCAGGTTTTGAGACTATCGCCGCAGGTGACAGCCACAATGACCTTGCCATGATTAAGGCAAGCAAGGCCGGATTCTTATTTAAATCTACGGATTCCATCAAGGCAGAGAACCCTGATATTCCTGCATTTGAGGAGTACAAAGATCTCTTAGAGGCAATAAAGAAAGCATTATAAATTAATACCTACACATAAGGGTCGTCAAAAGACGACCCTTATTAATTACTATGCTTTGGTAATCTGTATTGCGCAAACCTTGTATTCCGGTATTCGGGCATATTTGTCAAGGGCTGCGTTGGTTATCATATTAACCGGTGAGTCCGGGAAATGGAAGGGCATCCATGTCTCCCCCGGTGAAACCTTCCTGCCTACCCTGGCCCTGGTCTTTATACTTCCCCTTCTGCTGGTAACATTTACGAAGTCACCGGTCTTAACACCCAGACTTTCAGCATCCTTAAAGTTCATTTCAATATAGCCTTCCCCTTCTATCTCCATAAGGCCGGGAGACCTGGAGGTCATGCTGAAAGCATTGTAATGATATAGGATGCGGCCTGTCATGAGAATATAGGGGTATTCCTCATCCGGCAGTTCCTGTGCCTCTCTGAAAACAGCGGGGTATAGATAAGCCTTGCCTCTTGCCGGGCCTCCCACATGCATAATGGGAGTTCCCGGATGATCCTTACCCTTACAGGGCCACTGGAGACTCTCTCCCGCATCAAGCCTTTCGTGGCTAATTCCGGCGTAGCTCGGGGTAAGAGATGCTATCTCATCCATAATCTGAGCCGGGGTAAGATAGGGTTGCTTGTATCCCATGGCATTCATAAGGTCTATGATAATATCCGTATCGGACCTCATCTCCCCCTCTAGGGTTATGGCCGTTCGAATTCTTTGGACCCGGCGTTCCGTATTAGTAAAGGTTCCTTCCTTTTCCGCGTAGCTCTTGGCCGGAAGAACCACATCAGCGTACCTGGCTGTCTTGGTCATAAAAAGGTCCTGTACCACCAGGAATTCCATGGATTCCAGCGCCTTAATTACATGGTTTGTGTCAGGATCGGATACAACAGGATCCTCGCCGCAGATATAGAGTCCCTTTATCTCTCCCTTAATGGCCGCAGGAAATACTTCCGTTGCACGAAGTCCTGCATTGGGATTAAGGGGTACTCCCCAGGCCTCCTCGAATTTCTTTCTTACCTCTTCCTTATCCACCTTCTGATAGCCGGGATAATCCGTAGACATGGCTCCCATATCGCAGGCTCCCTGCACGTTGTTCTGTCCTCTTAGGGGATTAACACCGCAACCGCTCCTGCCTATCTTGCCACAGAGCACCGCCATGTTGGACATGCTCATTACGCCTTCCGTTCCGGTGGAATGTTCCGTAACTCCAAGGCAGTAGATTATAGGCGCTTTGTTTGCTTTTGCGTACATTCTGGCTGCTTCTACCAGTTTGTCCGCATCTATATGACAGATTTTTGCTACCTTTGAAGGGGTATAGTCCGCCACAAGTTTCTTTAATTCCTCAAAACCTTCCGAGTGATTTTCTATATAGTCGTGGTCTATAAGGTCTTCCGCAATCATTACATTCATCATGCCGTTTGCAAAGGCCACATTAGTGCCGGGACGCAGCTTTAGATGAATGTCCGCAACACTTGCCAATCCAATATCTCTCGGGTCTACTACAATTAGCCTGGTTCCCCGCTTAACCGCGCGACGAATCTGCATGCCCACTACCGGGTGGGCCTCCTCCGGATTAGAACCCACCAGCATAATTACGTCCACATCCTCCGTTATATCCCGTATGGGGTTGGTCATGGCTCCGGAGCCAAGTGTCATGGCAAGTCCGGCCACAGAGGCGGAATGGCATACCCTGGCGCAATTATCCGTGGTATTGGTTCCAAAGCAGGTACGAACCATCTTCTGCACCATATATACATCCTCGTTAGAGGACCTGGAGCAGGCAAAGCCTCCAAGAGCCTCGCTGCCGTACTTCTCCTTTATATCCATAAGGCCCTTGGCAGCATATGAGATTGCCTCTTCCCAGCTGCACTCTCTAAACTCTCCCGTAGCCTTATCTTTAATAAGGGGTTTCTTTAAACGGTCAGGGGACTGGACAAAGTCAAAGCTGGCATTACGGCCTTTAACACAGAGTCTTCTGCGGTTAGCAGGACCCTCTGCTGATTCTACATTTACAATCTTGTTATCCTTCACCACCAGGTAGAACTGGCAGCCTGTAGCACAATGAGGACAAGTGGTAAGTACCTTCTTTACCTCCCACTCCCTGTACTGTTTCCTTCTTTTAAGAGTTAAAGCCCCGGTGGGGCAGACTTCGGCACAGTTGCCGCAACTCTCACAGCCCGTAGACTTATAACCCTCACCAAAGGGAGCTTCCACTATGTGGAGATTGCCCAGTCTTCCACTCTTTATAGCCCCGTTGCAGGTTATGCGATGGCAGACATTTATACATCTCTGACAGTGGATACATTTGCTTGGGTCATAACTAATATAGGGGTTCTTATCTATTATGACCTGCTTATCCCTTACATTGGCCCTGGCACCCGGATGGTCCGGTTTATCCACGTCATACTTGTTACATAGCTCCTGTAATTCACAACCACCGTTACCGGGGCAGCTTAGACAATCCCTGTTATGGTCGGAAAGAAGGAGACGGAGCATGTCTTTTCTATACTCTGTCAGTCTGTCTGATTCCGTTGTTATTACCATGCCATCCCTGGCCTTGGTATTGCAGGCTGCAAGGAGACGGTCGTACCCTTCGGCCTCCACCATACACATACGGCATGAACCGATATCGTTTACTCCCTCAAGAAAACAGAGGGTGGGAATATATATATCGTTATCCCTTGCAACCTTTAAGATGGTGTCGCCCTTTTCGGCAGAGCAGGACTTGCCGTTAATGGTTAATTCTATCATTCTCCTCTGCCTCCTTCCATGGCTCCGCATCCGTAATGGTCGCAACGAAGGCACCTTCCCGCCTCTCTCTTTGCTTCCTCATCCGTCATGGGAAGTTCTACATGATTGAAATTAATACGTCGCTCGAAGGGGTCCTTCTCCTCTATCTCTGCCCGGCCTGTGGGAATGCAGGGATTGGGCAGAGCCGGTGGAACCTCTGCTTCAAGCTCTATCTTATGGTGATAGCCTAAATATTCGTCTATATTGAAGGCAGCAACCTGGCCTGCCGCTATGGCATTGATGGCGGTGGAAGGACCGGTAACACAGTCTCCTCCCGAGAATACCCCTTCCATATCGGCTACTTCGCAGGTTAAATCCGCAAGAATCCGTCCACGCTCCGTGGGAACTCCCGCCGCCTCAAAGGCTGCCACATCGCTTCTCTGGCCAACACCTAAGATTAGAAGGTCGCACTTGAAACGGTAAGGATAATTGCTGGAATGCTCTGTGGTAACCATTCCGAACTTGTCGTACTCTCCCACTATCTCCGGCTGAAGCCATACAGCTACAACCTCTCCGGTTTCTTTATCTGTCTCAATATTTAAGAAGCTTAAGAGGGTCCGAAATCTTACTCCCTCCTGCATAGCTGATTCAATCTCCGATTCCAGGGCGGTATAGTCATCTCTTTTTCTCGTAAAGACATGTATGGTCTCCGCATTTAGACGTACAGCGGTGCGGGCAGCATCCATGGCTACATTTCCCCCGCCTATAAGAACCACCTTTTTACCCGTAAGGTTAATATCCTTGCCCGCTGCTACTTCCTGAAGGAAGTCTGCCGCAGGGATAACATTTTTCGCATCGGCACCATCTACTGGCATCCGATTACCCAGCTGTGCCCCAATGCCAAGATAGATGGCATCATATTTGTCTCTTAATTCATCAAAGGAAATGTCCCTGCCAATCTTGGTATTGCAATAAACCGTGATATCTCCCGCCGATAATATGGCTTTAATATCACTTTCTAATCTCCGCTTTGGAAGTCTGTACTCGGGGATGCCGTACCGCAGCATTCCTCCCAGCTTCTCATGCTCCTCATAGAGGAAAACCTCATGTCCCATAAGGGCTAAGAAGTAGGCTGCCGTAAGGCCTGAGGGACCGCCTCCCACTATGCCCACCTTCTTGCCTGTGGCCACATTAGCCGGTGGTGTGGGCACCGTATCTGCCGCCACTTGGTCTACCGCATATTTCTTAAGCCCCCTGATGTTAATGGGGTCATCTATTAGGGTTCTACGACATTTCCTCTCACAGGGATGTTCGCAAATCATGGCACAGGCAGTGGGAAAGGGATTTTTATGGCGGATAACCTTAATGGCATCGGCATATTCACCCTCTTTAACCAATGCAATGTAGCCCGGAACATCCACGTGGGCCGGGCAAAGGGTAACACAAGGAATTGTCTGGGAAGAGTTCTCCAGACACCTTTCATTCTTTATATGGCTGTCATATTCGTCTGCGAATTCCGTCAGGGAATCTAAGATAAGATTGGCCCCTACCACACCTACGGCACAATCCGCCGTCTGGGCAATCATCCTGCATTTGCGCTCTATCTCTGATAAAACCTCGGGTGTACCGGCTCCGTCAATAATTCTTTTTAGGAGCATGTCAACTTCACCCAGGCCATCTCGGCAAGGCACGCATTTGCCGCAGGACTGGTTCATTGAGATCTGAAGTAAGGACCTATAGAGGGTCAAGGGACACATACCCGGCGGGTACGAGGTCATCCTTGCCCGGAATTTGCGAAGAACCGTATCGATACGGTTGTTCACGCTGTCTTTCCTATTTAGTTTTTGCATATTTATCTCCCCAAAAAATAGTTTAAAAATTTCCCCAAAAATGCTAATATCTAAGTGTAATTATAACATTAAACACTCCGAGCTTACAAACCTAAAAAGGTATTCTTCATGGTTTGTTGGCCGTGAACTTTGCTTCACCGGGGTGTGTGCGGAAACGGACATGCCTTCCCTTGTTTGAAAAGGAGTTATATCATGAAACGCTTTAATCTTCGTGCCCTGATCTTCATGGCGCTTTGTTGTGATTTCGGTTTGATTTCAAAGAAGCTCATTGGACCGGCGGCCAATATCATTACGGAATTCTTACATATTCCCGGTGGCATTGCCACCTCATTTTCCCTGATGTTTTTAATTTTAGCAGCATGGATTGTTCCCCTGCCCGGATGTGCATGCCTAATGGGAACTGTTCAAAGCCTACTTGCCTTATGCTTTGGCATGACGGGAAGCATGGGCATCTTAGCACCAATTGGTTATATCCTGCCCGGAGCAGCCATTGATATAATCCTGCTTATTTGGAGAAAGACACATCCCTCGCCATCTCTTGGAATAATGCTATCATCCATAGCGGCATCCGTTACCGCCTGCCTGATGGCCAACTTTATAGTATTCAGACTGCCGGGGCTTGTCCTACTACTCTACATTTGCGTGGCAGCCACATCCGGCGCCATATGCTCAGTCCTTGCAAATGTTCTGGTAGAGCGGCTTAGCCCCATAATTAAACTTGATGCACCCCCTCCCCTTCAGGATGCAGATACAACTATTAAGCTTACAGGAGAAGGAAAATGAAGAAGAAAAATTGTTTGATTATTGTAGCCCTTATTCTGTTTACTGTCGTTATTGCGATTATCCGGGTCTTTACCGGAATCCCGAAACCCACAGCAGGCACCCTTACCTTAATTGTGAATAACAAAGAAACCATGGTCGATCCTTCAAAAGCGTCTAAAGTGGAGGTATCCGGAACAACGGTGAATAGCAAGGGGGATAAGAAAGAAATAAATACAAGCGGATATGCATTAAAAGACGTAATAACCTTATCCGGAGCAAAGGATGAGGACTATACTTCCGTAAAGGTCACAGCTTCCGATGAATTCTCTGCCACCCTTACGAAAGCGGAAATAGACGATGGACAAAGGGCCTTCCTTATTGGAGAAAGCTCAGATAAGGGTGATGTTTTCTTTAAGCTGATAGTCTTTGGAGACAGTGATTCCAAAAGACAGGTTAAGAATGTAGCTAGAATCGAGTTGATTAAATGAGTGAAAAAGATTATGTAGGGATAGTCTTAGCCGGGGGGAAAAGTTCCCGAATGGGACGTGATAAATCTACCCTTACCCATAATGGTAAAACATTCCTTGAGATTCAGGTTGATAAACTAAAAACTTTAGATTTAAACAAAATAATAGTATCGGGAAAAGATTTTTCCGTTCCCGGTACTCTCCCTGTGCCTGATATTATTGAAGATAAGGGCCCCTTAGGTGGCATGTATTCCTGCTTTGAAAAGTGTCATGGCTGTCCGGCCCTGGTTATCTCAGTGGATGTTCCTTTAATATCTCCTGATACCTTAGGGTCTCTTCTTGAAGCATATGAAAAAAGCGACTGTGACGCAGTACTTTTAAGTTACAAAGATAGACCGGAGCCTCTCATTGCTGTCTATAACACCCATACAAGTCACATTCTAAAAGACCTGATTGATGCAGGAGACCTGGCGGTGTCATCTTTTCTATCCCGCCTTAGGTGTAAGGCTGTTTTCTTCAAAGGAAATCCGCAGGAACTGCTAAACTGTAACAGCCCTGCGGATCTTGATCTCATATTCAAAAAGTCTTAGCTTAATGGTGTCGTGTAATAAAGTTTAATCTGCTCTGCAAGTGTCATCTTGCTGCAACGCTCCCCATTGGCTTCTCTCGTCTTAGAGAGAATATTCTGCAGCTGTGCCTGACGAAGAACTCCCTTACCACCTGTTAAAGTTGAGAATAATTCTGTGTTAGTCATTTCCGAAAAATCTTTTGTCGCAGTAGTCATCATAAGAGTCTCCCCCTTTGTTTTTTTTATAGATACCTTGTTCTTAATTAAATTATAGTACCACATGCTCTATGATACAAGCGACATTATTTCGTGTTTATCATTACAAAATATCATGGATAAATATATCCTTAACACGCTCTATAAACCTTTTTGCAACAGGGGATGCATCCTTTAGAGAAGGTACCGCTATCCCAAGATTTACATACCTTGCGGGAGAAAGAGGAAGCTCTGCCACCTTAATACTATCCTGCCATTTGCGTGAGATTAGCTGCTGTTCAAAGCTTATGCCAAGTCCCGCCTCCACCATATTGTATGTGGTAAAAGGATCCTTTGTGGAATATCTCTCATTCATAACCAGATTCTCTGACTCAATTAAACGGTCCTGGTCTGAGTCCTGATTGGGGAAGGTGTGAATAAAGGGATACTTCTCAAGGTCAGATATCTTAAAGGTTTTATTCGAAGCCTTGGGGTGATCCGCTGGAAGCCAGGCCACCATCCTGTCCTTATAAAGAGGAATCCAGTCACAGTTGGCATCCTTGGAGGGTTCTCCGCATATACATAAATCCACGGATTTCTCGTTCAACCGCTTGGCCAGTTCCTTATTACCGCCTTCGGCAACATATATTTTTATCATGGGATATTTTTCTTCGAATCTTTTTAGTATATTCGGCATCCACATGGAAGATACACTAAAATAGCTGCCTATGGTCAAAGTACCTTTAACAACTCCCCTGATATCCGATCCCATCTCTTCTGCCATACGATTGGCTCTTACTATATCTCTTATTGCCGGTAGCATGCTCTTGCCGTTTTCCGTAAGCACAACGCCCTTCTTCTGTCTGACAAAAAGAGAAAAACCAAGTTCTGTCTCCAAGGCATTAATCATTCGTGTGATACCGGACTGGGTATAGCCTAAAGTCTCTGCAGCAGCGGTAAAACTACCCCTATCCACTGCGGTAAGAAATGCTTCACATTTAACAGCGTCCATAACCTCTCCTTTGCATGATTAAGTGTCATATCAACAATGACATTTCGTTAGTTTCATCATGTATATTATACCATATTGATTCCTTGGATATATTGATTTTTTGTACAAATTTAATGCTTTGCAAATTTTACTTACATAGTATTTTATGTTATAATGCGAGATAGTTTACGAGAAAGGATCTGTATTGATGAAGAAATTTTTAGACTTGATTTCGGAAGAACTGATGAATGCTTTTGAAAAGTCCGGCTATAACAGAAAGTACGGCAAAGCCACTATATCCAACAGGCCCGACCTTTGCGAGTTTCAGTGCAACGGCGCCATGGCCGCAGCCAAAGAGTATAAATGCGCACCCATTAAGATTGCCGGAGACGTATTGGAACTCATTAAGGATAATCCGATTTTTTCAAAAGCAGAAGCAGTTAACCCGGGATTTATCAATATTGATATAGATAAAGAATATCTCTCCCGTTACTTAAACGGAATGAATAAGGATGAAATGTTGGGATGCGAGAAGCAAAAGCCTCGGACCATCATGGTTGACTACGGCGGACCCAACGTTGCCAAGCCCCTTCATGTAGGACACCTTCGTTCTGCCATTATCGGTGAGAGCATCAAGCGTAATGCAAGATACTTAGGCCACACCCTCTACGGTGATATTCATCTTGGAGACTGGGGTCTTCAGATGGGTCTTATTATTCAGGAGCTTAGCCTGCGTAAGCCCGATTTGCCCTATTTTGATGAAAGCTTTACAGGGGATTATCCTACAGATGCCCCCTTTACCATATCCGAACTCGAAGAGATCTACCCTACTGCCAGCGGTAAGTCTAAGGAAGACGAGGCTTACAGGAATGCTGCCCTTGCTGCCACCAAAGAGCTTCAAGCAGGACGCAGGGGCTACCGTGCATTATGGAAGCACATTATTAATGTCTCAGTAAGCGACTTAAAGAAGAACTATGAGAAGCTCCATGTTTCCTTTGAACTCTGGAACGGAGAATCCGATGTTCAGGATATTATTCCGGGAATGATTGATGAATTCAAGGCTTCCGGTATCGCTCATGAAAGCGACGGAGCTCTGGTTGTAGATGTTAAAGAAGATACTGATACCAAGGAGATTCCTCCCTGTATCATTCAGAAGTCTGACGGTGCCGCATTATATGCCACCACTGACTTGGCTACTTTAAAGGATCGTATGAAGAATTACAATCCCGAGAAGATTATATACGTAGTGGATAAACGTCAGGAACTCCACTTCCTTCAAGTATTTCGTACTGCCCGCAAGGCAGGAATCGTGCCGGAAGCCTTAGAGCTTAACTTCGTAGGTTTCGGAACCATGAATGGCAAGGACGGTAAGCCCTTTAAGACTCGTGAAGGCGGAGTTATGCGACTTGAATCTCTGCTTGGTGAGATTGAGGAAGAGATGTTTAAGAAGATAACCTCCAACCATACAGTAGACGAAGCAGAGGCCCGTGATACAGCCCGTAAAGTAGCTTTATCGGCTATTAAGTATGGCGATTTGTCCAACCAGGCATCCAAAGACTATGTATTCGATGTTGAAAGATTTACATCCTTTGAAGGCAATACAGGACCATATATCCTTTATACAATAGTTCGTATAAAGTCTATTCTGAACAAGTATTGCCAAGAGGTGGGTGAGATATCTCTTTCGGACATCAATCCCGCTTCTAACGAGTATGAGAAGGCTTTAGGCCTTGAGCTTTGCAAGTTTAATTCAGTGATAGAATCAAGCTTTGAAGAGCTGGCTCCCCATAAGATATGCTCATATATCTATGACTTATCCAATGCCTTTAACCGCTTCTATCATGAGACCAAGATAATCTCAGAAGAAGACAGATTTAAGCAGGCAGGATGGATTATGCTCCTTACCCTTACCAAGAAAGTATTGGAGACATGCATTGATATACTCGGCTTCGATGCACCAGATCGAATGTAATATAATCATATAAAATAAAGGGACAATTTTGCAATGTTCAAGTCTTCCTTGAGCACCACTCAAATTGTCCCTTTGTATCTTAAAAAACAATTCCCAGATAACTAATACAAATATAGCCTATAGAAACTCTAAGAAATCTGCCCATAGGGCCCCTTCATCCCAACATGCTTTCAGCATGTCGCCTTGTTTTAAGAGATCTTCCCATAGGGCCCCTTCTTAAAACAAAATCTGCCACGGTAATCTTGTAGAATCAAGATCCTTGCAACCAAACTTCTCTTCATTGTATTTATCAATCTCATCACACATAGCTTTATATGCGCCGGGATATACTGAACCCGGTCCTCCCTGTGTGATACATGGGATGAATGATTTCATACCACATGATTCCATTGACTCTATGGCAGCCTTCTTACAATCTTCTACTGTCCAGCCATCGAAATCCATAAACTTGTTATCAATGTCTCCCATGAAAGCAATCTTATCGCCGTACTTCTTAATAAGTTCGGGAACATTGTTGGATCTCATACAGCCCTGCCATACATCGATTCCCATTTCAATCATAGCCGGTACAAAAGTAGCTGCATATGAATCTGCATGATGGAAAACAAGCTCAACGCCGTGATCATGATAGTATCCGTAAATCTGTTTGTAAGGCTCAATAAAGTAGTCCTCAAACATCGGAACACTCATGAATGTACTCTTCTCTCCGCCCCAGTCATCGTGATGGAATATAGCATCCGGTTTCAGGTACTGACATATAAGTTCAGCTAACTTCATCTCGTACTCTGTCAGATATTTAATCAAATCATGCATCTCATCTTCATACTCAATATAGTAGATAAGCGCATTCTGAATCTCGCAAAGGTGATGAGACTGTTCAAAAAGTCCCGGAGCAACGAATGTAGCCTTGTAAGACTTGGTTCCGTCTACAGGATCATACATATTGGCCTTACATCCAAGCCATTCCTCTTCCGGAAAATCAAGTGAAGGAGCATGAACATAATCCTGCCAGTGTTCAATATCCTTAACAACAATCTTGTCAGGTGTATGAACAGGGAACTGTCCCGGCGTTCCTTCAGGGAATGAATTAGTAACTCCCCATGCGTTAACAACATTCATATCACCCGGTTTTAACAGAGCATCATGAAATGCTGTTGGAGCAAAAAGAAGCTGTACTGCTTCATACTGGTTTACGAAACGTTCCGGATTACCGCCTTTAATGGCTTCGCGCATGTTCTCTTTAGCGTTTAACATAAATATCCCTCCATATTCATTTTTTAGTTTCCCCTAGTATCCAAAGGTTAAAATCAGAGTTACCTTCTCCTCTTTGCTAACCTCACCATTATAATAATTCCCTTATGGCCTTCGGTAAACCCGTCGAAATGATTGTTATTTTGATAAGAATATAGTACAATGTGTACGACGGAGGTGTGCAAATCCAATGAAAATAAGCGCTTCAATGTTGAACCATCAATTACAGAAATATTTTAATGTGGAATATTCGTCGATAAAAAATGCAAATTATGCAAAAACTCTGATTTTTTACAATACTTTTTTTGATATGGATAGCCACATTATTATCACTGATAGTCACAGTGTCGTACAATGTGTTGGTCGAGTAAACAATGCTATAATAGTGTGTCTTAATCGTATTGAAGAAATTCCCGACCTTGGCACCAACGATTTAATTGTATTGGATGATACCATGTCTGATACAATGGCTTTCAATATATTGACTCATATATTGGATTACTATAATGAATGGGAGATCAACCTTACGGATATAGTATATAACCACCATGATTTCCAGGCCCTTATTGATTCCATTAATGAAGTTATTGAACTTCCTGTGGCCCTCTTTGACTCAGAATACAGATATATTGCCTTCTCCAAGGACTCTACCACAGAGAAGTATATTAAGTTTGTAGATAGGGACAACCATATTCCCATTGAGCAGGTTAATAACCTCCACAATATACCGGAATACGAATCCCTGGAGAATAAAAAACAGGCATTTTATGTCGACACCGGAGAACCCACAATATATCACAACATCTTTCAGGGGGGATCCTATGTGGCCCGATTAGCGGTTATGTTTCGACTGGATATTGACGATGTTGATTATTGCAAGTCAATCTTTAATACGGTTGCCCCATATGTAGAGACTCTATATGATATGTCCAGCAACTATGCCTATACCTCAGCTGAATATCGTCATATGCATCAGTACATGGACGCCATAGTCCATAACAAGGTTGTCGAGCGTGAAAGCTTCGTGGACCTTCTTACCAGACTTCACTGCGAAGATGATGACATATGGAGGACTTATTCTCTTCACCTGTTTAAACCGGATCAATTCCTCTACTCGGCATCTTATACCTGTTATCAAATAGAGAACCGCTTCCCCGGTTGTTTTTGTATTAACACCAAAGAAAGTATTATGTGTTTAACCAATTTAAGCCTTTATGAACGCTCCGTAGGTCCCGGCTTTGACCTGGCATTTGCCAAGTACCAGAAGGACTCTATGCATGTAGGTGGGGTAAGCAGAGACTTCAAGAATGCACCACAATTTGAGAATATCTTCTTCAGTAAAGTACAAGCCGAGTATGCTTACGATAGCGCCCCCCAGCTGCAGCTTGGTGTCTTAGCCGACTTCAAAGACTATGCCTTGGATTATCTCCTGAGATATGGCACCAACGGCCTTTCCGCCCAGAATATATGCCATCCGGCCATCCTTACCCTAATGGAACATGACAGGAAGCATTCTACTTCATTTACTAACACTCTATACCTGTATATGCAGAATAATATGAATGCCATGGCCACTGCCAAAAAGCTTTTCATCCACAGAAGCTCCTTTAACAACAGGATGGAGCGTATTCATTCCCTGGTGGACATAGACTTCAATAATCCGGACGAAGTACTGTATTTGGGGGTTTCATTCAACAGGTTCTATAATCCATAGAATAATAATATAAAGGAGACTGTAACTTGCGCTACAGCCTCCCTTTATAATTCTCGTAATTAATACTACTTAATAATTATTCCATCTTAATTATGGTCTCAGCAAGAATCTCTGTATCGTTCTTAGAGTCTTTCATCTCCCATGAATTACCTGACTTCTTAACAACGATTATCTGTGATTTCTTATCATCAGGGAATTTGTAATTGTTAAGAGAATCTGTCAGTGACTTAAAATAGTTAGTAACAAATGTTTTTACAGCCTCATCACCTTTGGAAAGATCTACACCCTCCATAGCCTTTTTCATAGAATCCTGAAGAAGAGTATTCAAATCAATGTACTGTGATTCAACCTTAACCGCTACCTCATCACCGTTCTTAGATTCTTCTGTTGTAGTAACCTGAATCTTTGAAAGACATCCTGAGAATGCCTTAGAAAAATCCGTAACAAGCTGAGTATCTAACATACTCTTATACTCTGCATTAAGACTGTTTGTTACAAGATCTCCGAATGAATCGATAGACTTTCTTGTTTCTTCAAAGGATTTAATTGTATCGTCAGATACACCGCCCTTTTTTGCTGCATCCTTGTCACCGCTACACATATACTTGTGGAGTGCTGCAACATAATCAGTTGCCTTTACTTGGCTGCCTCCGCAACCTGCCAAAAGCGATAATGCAAGGCATAATGCCAATACCGGCGCAAAAATCTTTTTAACCTTTCTCATTTAAAACCTTCCTCCTTTTGTTTGCTTAGGTTTGGTTCTTCCACCGGTTTCTATTATAAAAAAATTGGCGTTAAACATCAATGCTTAACGCCAAAAATCATCTTGTTGGATTATTTTGTAAATCATCCGAATGAATGACTATTTAACATCCTTCATAGAGAAGCTGATACGTCCCATCTTGTCCTTACCAAGGCATACAACCTTAACCTTATCGCCAAGCGTAAGAACATCCTCAACTCTCTTGATTCTCTCATTAGAGATCTTGGAGATGTGTACCATACCCTCTTTGCCGGGAGCGAATTCGATAAAGGCACCGAACTCTTTGATGCTTACAACAGTACCTGTAAATACCTGTCCGGCCTCAAAATCGGTTGTGATAATCTTAATATACTCAAGAGCCTTATCGATGCTCTCCTTCTCAACACCGCATACAGATACAAATCCGTCATCGTTAATATCAATCTTAACGCCTGTACGTTCAATGATTGTGTTGATGGTCTTTCCACGCTGTCCCACAACATCACCAATCTTCTGAGGATCAATCTGGATCTGTGAAATCTTTGGTGCATATTTGCCGATTTCAGGTCTTGGCTCAGCGATAACCGGACCCATAACGTTATCAAGGATATACATTCTAGCCTTCTTGGTGGCTGCGATAGCACCCTCTATAATCGGTCTTGTAAGACCGTGAATCTTAATATCCATCTGAATAGCTGTGATACCGTCTCTTGTACCTGCCACCTTAAAGTCCATATCTCCGAAGAAGTCCTCAAGTCCCTGAATATCGGTAAGGATGATATAATCATCATCAGTCTCACCTGTAACAAGACCTGCAGAGATTCCTGCAACGGGTTTCTTAATAGGTACACCGGCAGCCATAAGTGACATGGAAGATGCACATACTGAAGCCTGTGATGTAGAACCATTAGACTCAAATGTCTCAGATACGGTTCTGATTGCATAGGGGAACTCCTCTTCTGTAGGAAGTACAGGAACAAGAGCTCTCTCTGCAAGAGCACCATGACCGATTTCTCTTCTTCCCGGTCCTCTTGAAGGCTTGGTCTCACCTACAGAGTATGAGGGGAAGTTGTAATGATGCATATATCTCTTGGATGTTTCAGCCTCATCAAGACCGTCAATTCTCTGAGCTTCTGATAAAGGAGCAAGGGTTGTAACGGTACAAATCTGAGTCTGTCCTCTTGTAAACATTGCAGAACCATGTGCTCTGGGAAGAAGGTCAACCTCAGCTGCAAGAGGTCTGATTTCTTCAATTGCACGTCCGTCGGGACGCTTATGATCTTTAAGAATCATCTTACGAACAGTCTTCTTCTGATACTGATATACTGCTTCGTCTACAAGGGCCGCCCACTCTTCGTTACCGCTTTCCTCGTAACGTGCTGCGAGCTGTTCCTTAATAGCTTTGATATTCTCATCTCTTGTCTGTTTGTCGTCGGTAAATACCGCCTCTTCCATCTTTTCAGGTGAAACTACAGACTTAATATCCTCGAATAATTCTTCGGGAACAACACATCTGATATAATCATGCTTTGGCTTACCGCACTCAGCAACAATCTTATCAATAAAGGCTATAATCTCCTGGTTAACAGCATGTGCTGCAAAGATTGCCTCAATCATCTTATCTTCCGGTACTTCATTGGCACCTGCTTCAATCATGATAACTTTCTCTCTTGTAGAAGCAACAGTAAGTGCCATGTCTGAAGCAGCCTTCTGCTCTGCGGTGGGGTTAAAGCAAAACTCACCATTTACAAGTCCTACCTGTGTTGTAGCTGTAGGTCCATCAAAGGGAATGTCTGAAATAGCTGTCGCAATTGCCGAACCAAGCATAGCTGTAAGCTCAGGGCTGCAATCCGGGTCAACTGACATTACCAGGTTGTTAAGGGTAACATCATTTCTGTAATCCTTGGGGAAGAGCGGACGCATAGGTCTGTCAATAACACGTGAAGTAAGAACAGCATTCTCTGACGCCTTACCTTCTCTCTTGTTAAATCCTCCCGGGATCTTACCTACAGAATACATCTTCTCTTCAAACTCAACACTTAAGGGGAAGAAATCAATTCCTTCTCTTGGTTTGTCAGATGCTGTAGCTGTTGATAATACAACTGTGTCACCATAGTGCATAAAAGCCGCACCGTTAGCCTGAGCAGCAACTCTTCCCACATCAACTGTAAGAGTTCTGCCGGCAAGTTCCATTGAAAAACTCTTGTACATATCGGTCTCCTTTTCTTGGATATGATGGCACATGCCGAAACTACTGAAAAAGACACTTCAAAAAACACAATAGAAATGCGCTTTTCAGCGGTCTCGGGGATGAATGCCATCATAGTTTTTTTGTTTCTATATAAGCTATGTGCACTGCACATGTCTTATTCTCTCATATTTTACCGTATCACGCAAGAAAAGGGCGGATAAATATCCGCCCGTAAGTATTATTTTCTAAGTCCGAGACGCTCGATAAGTGCACGATATCTCTCGATGTCAATCTTCTTAAGGTAAGCAAGAAGATTTCTTCTCTGACCAACCATCTTGAAAAGACCTCTTCTTGAATGATGATCCTTGGGATGTGTCTTTAAGTGGTCAGTTACTTCGTTGATTCTTGCTGTAAGAACAGCTACCTGTACCTCAGGTGAACCTGTGTCGCCTTCTGTTCTTGCATACTCAGAAATAATAGCCTGTTTCTTTTCTTTTGTAATCATAATGATTCCTCCTAAATATTAAATATAACAACCGGATATTAAGAAGGGGTCGGAGATTCCGCCTATCTGAATATCGGCTAACAACCATGTTAGTTTATCACAGAAGAATCCACTAGTCAAGCAAACTTCTTACTGTAATAGGCTTACGATAGAATGCGCTGGTAACCTTGATACCGTTACGCTCATCATAAGCATGAACACACTGTCCGTTGCCGATATAGATGGCAACATGGCTGATGGAGCTTCCGCTTCCGTAGAAGAACAAGTCGCCGGGCTTAGCCTCAGCAGCATTAACCTTTCTTCCGTAGCCGGCCTGTGCTCTTGATGAGTGAGGAAGAACGATTCCAAACATCTTGTAAAGTGAAAGAACATATCCGGAACAATCCGCACCCTTGGTAAGGCTAACGCCTCCCCATACATATCTGTTACCTACATACTTCAAAGCTTCTCGCACAAGCTTAACTCTGGTGCTTGTAACCCCTGAGCCGAAGTTCAATTCCTCAATGGTAACAGCTCTTTTAAGTCTTAATTCAATGTTTACATACTCTTTAGCGATGTATCCCACATCACCGTTAACACTAACCTTAACCCAGCCGCCCATGTCTTCGACCATCTCTAACTCTTCACCGTTCTCGATGCTCATGATAACACTGCAACTTGTGTTGGGCTCCTGTCTTACACGAAGGGAATCCGTATTGGCAACTGCCATCTTACGAACAAGTGTAATAGCCTTTTCTTTGGCTGCATCACCGGTAAGAAGGAACTCTGCACTGACATATCCCTTAACCTTACCTGACTCAATGAGATACCACTCGCCTTCCTGTCCCAAGATCTCGCAGGCAGCTTCTGAAGGCATCTTACCTACTACTTCTCCGGAACCGGAACTGTCTTTTCGAACATTCAAATGTCCGTCCACATTGGCAATACCTATATTGTTATATCCCGCAACACACTGCTGCGCCTCAGCAGAGGTAACGTTAACTTCATTCTCTGATACTGTAGGAGCCTTAATATTCTGAGATGCTTCCTCATAATAGCTTGGCTCAAATGATGTTGTAACTCCTGCATTAACCGACTTGATAGAATTATCGGAATCGGCAGATGCAATACTAACCATGCCTATTATCATTGCGACTGTAAGGGTTGATGCTGCTAACCTTTTAGCGTAATGTTTCATGTTATCCTCCTGATAAATTGTTAAATAAATGTTACAAATTATTATGCATTATACCATCATATGTAACATTAGTCAAATTGATAGTCCCTGGTAAAGGCTATATCCCTCTCCATCTGAGCCTTTAATTCCGTTAGTGAGGCAAACTTCATCTCCTGCCTTATGAAATAGTACAGCTCCACGGTAATATCCTTGCCGTACACATCTTCATGAAAATCGAAGATAAATGTCTCCGCTCCCTTTTCATTCTCGTTACCCACCGTTGGTTTCACCCCGATGTTGGTAACTCCCATGTGGGTCTCTCCTTCTATCTTAACCTTGGAAGCATACACTCCGTTAGGAGGAAGAAGCTTTGTCTTAATGGGAAGAACATTTGTTGTAGGTATTCCCATGGTTCTTCCAAGCTGTCTTCCATATCCCACGGTACCCATTACTGCGTAGGGGTATCCAAGAAGCTTTTCTGCAGTAACCATATCGCCTTCTGCAATTACTTCCCGCACATAGGTACTGCTTATCTCCCTGCCTTCGTAGGTTTCTTTTTCAACAACTTCCAACTCGTATCCCAGTTCCGGCGCCATCTTTTCAAGAAGCTTACAATCTCCTTTTCTGTTGTGACCGAAACCGAAATCTCTTCCTACAGCAATATATTTGACATTAAGGTCGGATACAATCTTTCTTACGAAGTCATCGGCCTCCATGTTCCGAATCTCATCTGTGAAGGGGCATTCGTAGAGATAATCAATACCGAATCTCTCCACCACGCTTCTTCTTTCTTCATTGGTGGTAAGGAGAGTTCCTGTAATACCCTTTACTATATAAGTGGGATTCATGTCGAAGGTAAATACCACCGTCTTCATCTTGGGGGAATGCTCCCTTACCTTAGAGAGAAGCTTTTGGTGGCCTCTGTGAATACCGTCGAACTTGCCCAAAGTAAGGGCACATTCATCTGTAATTTTAAAATCGGTTTTATCCGTTATATATATCATTGTCTAACCTTTATTAAGAAAAAGTTTTACCGGTTTATAGTCTCCGGCATCGGCTTTGAATTCGTAGATTCCGGCAAACAATCCGTCATCATCATAGACCCTAACCTTATCTCCATTGATGGGAGTAATAATATCACCTTTAAGCATAACCGGTTCTAGTCTGTTACCGTTGTATAATATCTTGTCATATGTCTTATCAACACGAAGTATCGGATACTCCTTAAACAGGCTGTCAACCGACAAGAGTTTGCTCTCTATGGTACCATCCTTTGTCATGGTTTCTATCTGCGAAAGCTTCAAGGCCGAACTCAAACCGAATATTCCGCTGGAAGTACGAAGGAGTTCTTCCATGGCACCGCCACAACCCAGCTTTTCTCCTATGTCATGGCATAAGGTTCTTATATAGGTTCCCTTGGAGCATTTAACATGCATGGTAACTCTTGGTATATCTATGCTTTCAATGTAGATATCATTGATGGTGATTCTTCTGGCAGGGCGTTCTACTTCCACGCCTTTTCTGGCAAGTTCATATAATTTCTTGCCATTAATCTTAATTGCGGAATACATGGGCGGAACCTGGTCATATTCCCCGACAAAGCTTTCTATTGCAGCTTTAATCTCATCGGCAGTAACACTCACCTCTGATCTGGATAAGACCTCGCCCGAAGTATCCTGTGTATCTGTGGTAACCCCCAAAAGAAGAACTGCCCGGTAAGACTTATCCTTGTCGGTAATAAGATCACAAACCTTAGTGGCATTGCCAAGACACACAGGTAACACACCCTCTGCATCAGGATCCAATGTGCCGGTATGCCCGATCTTCTTTTGATGAAAAATCCCCCGAAGCTTGGCCACTACGTCATGGGACGTAAAACCCTTCTCCTTATACACATTAATTATTCCGTTCATAAGCTATAATTGTTCAGATACCTGAGCTAAAATATCCTCAAGAATCGTCTCAATATCTCCTTTTACGCTACATCCGGCAGCTTTAACATGTCCGCCGCCATCATACTTCATTGCAATCTTGGATACGTCCACATAGTTGCAGGAACGAAGACTAATCTTGTATCCTCCTGTGGGGAATTCATAAGCGAATATAGCCACCTCTATCCCGTATGTGTGTCGAAGCTGAGCTACTATTCCTTCAAAATCACTGGGAACCGCTCCGTATTTTTTGCTGACTTCTAACGGCAAAACGGCAACTACCACCTTGCCGTCAAGCTTTAACTCACAGTTAAGGAGACAATATCCCATTACACGATTCTGAATAATATACTTCATGTAATAAGACTCATCAATAAGTCTGGAATAGTCAATTCCCTTGTCCATCAGTTCTCCTGCAACAGCCATGGTTCTTGAGCTTGTGCAGTCATACTGGAACACACCGGTATCGTGAACTATACCTACATAGAGACATTCCGCAATGGGAATATCCACGTAAGATGTATCAATCAGCTCGTATACATACTGGCTGGTGGAACTAATATCCGGCTCAATGTAATTGATATCTGCGAAACCATCGTTGCTTACATGGTGATCTATGCATATAGATTTCTTTGCGCTGTCCAAATACTTGGCAGCCTTACCCAGTCTGTCTTTTGCCCCACAATCAAGGGAAAAGAACAAATCGTACACCTTATCTGACTCGCAGTCAAGATGAATCTTATCCGAGTTCTTCATAAACTTAAAAGCAGGTGGAATGGACTCAAGGTATACATCAACATCCACTTCAGGATATCTCTTTTGTATGTAGTTGTAGAGTCCCAGGCACGAGCCCATACAATCACCGTCAGGTCTTATATGACCTGATATGGCAACGCTTTTTGCTTCTGATAATTCTTTATGAATTCTGTCCATATTTGCTTCCCTCAATATTCTCTTTGGAAAGATTGTTAATAATGTTAGTCATGTTTATTCCGTATTCGATGGATTCATCAAGAATGAACCGAATCTCCGGAGTATTACGAAGGTTGATTACCTTGGCAATACGGTTCTTGATAAATCCTTCCGCACTCTTAAGACCCTCGATGGCAGCCTTTTTGGCGTCATCGTCACCCATAACGCTTATATAAGCCTTACAGGTCTTTAAGTCCGGAGCAACCTCTACTTTAACAACCGATGTCATAACGGGGATTCTGGGATCTTTAATCTCATTCTGAATGATTGAACTGAGTTCCCTTTGAACTTCTCCGTTGACCCGGGTATTCTTAACACTGTTTTTTCTCATTTTGATCTACCTCAAACTAAAACCCTAACGGGGTACCTCAACCATGATGTATGATTCAACCTGGTCTTCTTCTTTGATGTCACCGAAGCCTTCAAATACAAGACCACACTCATATCCGGCCTTAACCTCTTTTACATCATCCTTAAATCTCTTAAGAGAAGCCAAATCACCATCAAATATCTGCTCGCCTTCACGGGTAATTCTGCACTTACATCCTCTCTGGAATACGCCGTCAAGCACATAAGAACCTGCAATCATACCAACACCGGAAGACTTGAATATCTGACGAATCTCTGCATGACCGATAACCTTTTCTTCATATATAGGATCAAGCATACCCTTCATGGCAGCCTCTACATCTTCGATTGCATTGTAGATTACCTTGTAGAGTCTAAGATCTACTCCCTCTCTGTCGGCTGTTGCCTTGGCCTGAGCATCGGGACGTACGTTAAATCCGATGATAATAGCATTGGATGCTGAAGCAAGAGTAACATCAGACTCGTTAATAGCACCTACACCGCCATGGATAATCTTGACCACGACTTCATCATTGCTGAGCTTAACAAGACTCTGTTTAACGGCTTCAACAGATCCCTGAACGTCAGCTTTAATAATAATATTAAGCTCTTTAAGATTACCTGCCTGAATCTGTGAATACAGGTCATCAAGTGACATCTTGGACTTGGTATCCTCAAGAAGTTTCTCTCTTCCTTCAGAGATAAATGTATCCGCAAATTTCTTGGCTTCCTTCTCATTCTCAGTTACAACGAAGATTTCACCTGCACCGGGAACATCGCTAAGTCCCAATATCTCAACAGGTGTTGAAGGACCGGCCTCTTTAACACGTCTTCCTTTATCATCAGTCATGGCACGAACTTTACCATGGCATGAACCTACTGCAATGGGATCTCCCACATGCAAAGTACCTTTCTGTACAAGCACGGTTGCTACGGAACCTTTACCCTTATCCAGCTCAGCCTCTACAACAAGACCTCTTGCTCTTCTCTTGGGATTAGCCTTAAGTTCAAGGATATCCGCAGTAAGAATAATCATCTCAAGAAGGTTCTCAATACCCTCTCTTGTATGAGCTGATACAGGACAGAATACAGTATTGCCGCCCCAGTCTTCCGGGATAAGCTCGTACTCGGAAAGCTCCTGTTTAACTTTTTCAATATTTGCACTGGGTTTATCAATCTTATTAATGGCAACGATAATCTCGATGCCTGCAGCTTTGGCATGGTTAATAGCCTCAACTGTCTGGGGCATAACACCATCATCAGCGGCTACTACAAGAATTGCAATATCCGTAGAGTTGGCACCACGCATTCTCATGGCTGTAAATGCCTCATGTCCCGGTGTATCAAGGAATGTAATCTTCTGTCCGTTTATGGATACCACATAAGCACCGATATGCTGGGTGATACCACCGGCCTCTTTGTCGATTACATTAGTATCTCTAATAGCATCAAGAAGAGAAGTCTTACCATGGTCAACATGTCCCATAACGCAGACTACAGGCGGTCTCTTCTTCATGGTTGACTCGTCTTCCTCTTCTTCTTTAAGAAGTTCGGCAATAACATCAATCTTCGGTGCCGGCTCGGCGATGCAGTTAAACTCCAATGCAATCTCCTCAGCGGTATCGAAGTCAATCTCCTGATTAACCGTAACCATCTTACCCTGAAGGAATAACTTCTTAACAAGAGCAGCTGCCTGAACCTTCATCTTGTCAGCCAACTCTCTGATGGTCATCTTCTCTTCAAGAATAATTGTCTTAATTACATCTTCCTCTTTTTCCTTAGGCTGTTGCTGCTTTTGCTGCTTCTGCTGAGGCTTATTCTTGCTCTTCTTATAGAGATTGTCCTTAGTAAAACGATCCTCATTATTCTTCTCGTTCTTCTTGCCGGAACGGCCTTCCTCGCGACGATCATAATCACGACGTTCTCTTTCTTTTTCACGCTCTCTATCTCTGTCTCGAGCATCCGGCTTTCCTTCGCCACCGAAGTCCATCTTTCCAAGCTGTTTGCCAATGGAAGAACCAAAGGATTCATTTCTTCTGTCTCTTCTTGGTCTGTCACCGCCATCATGTCCTCTGTCTCCATCAGGACGAGGTCTTCTTTCTCCGTCCGGACGAGGTCTTCTCTCTCCATCAGGACGAGGTCTTCTCTCTCCGTCTGGACGAGGTCTTCTCTCTCCGTCTGGACGAGGTCTTCTCTCTCCGTCTGGACGAGGTCTTCTCTCTCC
>SVDM01000002.1:31826-195964 GCA_015058015.1 Lachnospiraceae bacterium
TCTCCGTCTGGACGAGGTCTTCTCTCTCCGTCTGGACGAGGTCTTCTCTCTCCGTCTGGACGAGGTCTTCTCTCTCCCTCCGGACGAGGTCTTCTCTCTCCCTCCGGACGAGGTCTTCTCTCTCCGTCTGGACGAGGTCTTCTCTCTCCGTCTGGACGAGGTCTTCTCTCTCCGTCTGGACGAGGTCTTCTCTCTCCATCAGGACGAGGTCTTCTCTCTCCGTCCGGGCGAGGTCTTCTTTCTCCATCGGGACGCTGTCTTCTCTCAGGACGTTCATCCTTACCTGAAGCAGTATTCTGGGGATGGTAAACCTGAATTATATTGGGGCGCTTCTTCTTTGGAGCCGCCTCAGCTTTAACCTCTTCCTTAACCTCTTCAGCAACTTCCTTAACAGCTTCCTTTACCTTGGCAACCTTACCGGCAATCGCTTTTTTGTATTCTTCTATCTGTTCCTCATCCACCGAACTCTGAGCCTTAAGCTCAACTCCTCGTTCGGCAAAGAAAGCAACAATTTCTTTACTTGTTTTATCTAACTCTTTTGCGAGTTCATGAACTCTCATTTTTGCCATATTCTATATCCTCCGCTATTCTGACTTCTTTAATTCTTCGTACTTTTTTATAAGACCTTCTGCAAACGAACTGTCTGTTACAGCTGCCGAAGCCCGATAATCTTTACCGATTGCTTTTCCCAGCTCATCCTTAGTCCCAAGCTCGATAATGGGTACTTCATAATATGAACATTTATCATTAAAAAGCTTTCTGGTATTGTCGGACGCGTCAGATGCCACAATACACAGCTTTGCCTTGCCGCTTTTCACGGCCTTTTCTGTAGCATATTCCCCACTGACAACAGCCCCTGCACGGCAGGCAAGTCCCAGAAAAGATAAAACTTTATTCACTTAACTCATCTCCTCCGTAAGTCTCTCCTTGATCTCGTCAGGTATGGGAACCTTCAAAGACCTTTCAAGTCCCTTGCTCTTTATTGCCTTTGCAAGACATTCTTTTGAATTGCAAATGTAAGCGCCTCTGCCATTCTTACGTCCGGTGCCGTCAATTTCAATCACGCCTTCTTCAGTTCTTATAACACGAACAAGATCGGATTTATTCTTCATCTCACCACAACCGATGCACTTACGCTTAGGTATCTTCTTGCCTGTTGCCAAATAATCAACTTCCTTCTCTAAAGAATATTACTTACTCTGCGTCTTCGTCGGATGAATCATCATCGTAGTCTGCTTCATCATCATAGGGAGCTTCTTCATCATCATAGTACTCATCGTCGTCATCATAGTACTCATCGTCATCATCATAGTACTCATCATCATCGTAGTACTCATCATCATCGTAGTACTCGTCTTCATCGTAGTACTCGTCTTCACCGTAGAATCCTTCAATCTCCTTAGCCTGTGACTCACTCTTGATATCAATCTTGAATCCTGTAAGCCTTGCAGCAAGTCTCGCATTCTGTCCTTCCTTACCGATTGCAAGGGATAACTGATAATCCGGAACCACAACCTTGGCCGTCTTCTCGTCAGGGTCTGCCATAACGGAAATAACCTTTGCAGGGCTTAAGGCATTCTCAATTAAGATAGCCGGATTGTCACTCCAGTTAATGATATCAATCTTCTCACCGCGAAGTTCTTCAACGATGGCATTAACACGACTTCCGCTTACACCAACACAAGCTCCTACCGGGTCAACATCAGGATTATTGGACCATACAGCAATCTTGGTTCTTGAACCTGCCTCACGGGATACCTGCTTAATCTCTACGATACCGTCTTTAATCTCAGTAACCTCAGACTCAAAAAGACGTCTTACAAGGTCAGGGTGAGTTCTTGAAACCAGAATTCTCGGTCCCTTTGTTGTGTCTTTAACTTCAAGAATAAATACCTTGATTCTTTCGGTAGGCTTGAAGTGCTCTGTCTTAACCTGCTCATTCTCATTAAGAAGAGCGTCTGCCTTACCCAGGTTGATGCTGATATTCTTACCTACATATCTTTGAACGATACCGGTTACAACATCTTTTTCTTTTCCGTTGTACTGCTTAAAGAGGACATTTCTCTCCTCTTCTCTGATCTTCTGCAAGATAACATTCTTTGCATTCTGTGCGGCAATACGACCGAATTCCTTGGTCTTAATCTCGATTTCAACGATATCTCCGACCTTGGCCTTCTTGTTAATCTGCTTAGCTTCTTCAAGGCTAATTTCCACTGCGGGATCCTCAACCTCCTCAACAACGGTCTTCTCAGCCAGAACCTGATAGTCACAAGTTTCTCTGTTCATGATAACCTTAACGTTATCAGCTTTGCCGTAGTTGTTCTTGTAAGCTGTTACAAGAGAATTCTCGATTGCATCAAAGAGAACATCTTTCTTAATGTCCTTTTCTTTCTCAATGGTATTGAGAGCTTCTAATAATTCACTGTTCATTAATATATCCTCCGTAAAATTATATTCGTATTATTAAAAGTCAAATGCCAGCCGTATAAGGGCCAAATCTTTTCTGTCAAATACACATTCTGTCCCATCAACCTCTACAGTAACGGTTTTCTCGTCAAAGGCTTTAAGGATTCCTTTAAACTCTTTGCGCTTGTCAATAGCCTTGTAAGTCTTAAGTTCAACTTCTTCACCGATGCTTCTGGCAAAGTCCTTATCTTTCTTTAAAGGTCGTCCCAGCCCCGGTGAACTTACCTCCAGGATGTAGGCGTCATCAATAAAGTCGTGCTCATCCATAATATCACTTAAGCGTCTGCTGACAATCTCACAGTCATCAATGGTGATTCCGCCGGGCTTGTCAATGTAAACTCTTAAGTACCAGGTACCTGCTTCCTTTACATACTCCACATCCACAAGTTCAAACTTGTTCTCCTCTATAACAGGCAATACAAGTTCTTCTGTTCTTTGTTCGTAGGTTTCTCTTTTAGACATTCACATTCCTCCGAATAGTCTTCTCATACCAACAAAGAAGAGTGGATTCGCATCCACTCTTTTTGCTCGGTCAATATTTACTATGTAATAATAACACTTATTTCTTGTAAAATCAAGTGTTTTCTCCACTTTGAGCAAGCTTGTCCAGCTCTCCGCTTACCAAATCCACCGTCTCAAGTACATGAGCCGCCGAAGCAGATATCTCCTCAGTAGCAGCAGCAAAGCTCTGGGTCTTGTCTGTTACTCCTTCAATTATATTCAAAAGATTCTTTGTATCATCAACAATCTTATCAATGGAGTCCCTGATTGCTTCGTTATTCTCGGCACTGCCTGCGGCAGTAGTTCTCGAAGTGGAAGCCAGCTGATTAATCTCATTGGCCACAACAGCGAAGCCTCTTCCCGCCTCGCCCGCTCTCGCCGCTTCTATGCTGGCATTAAGAGCAAGAAGATTAGTCTGGGAAGCAATGCTGACAACCTTTTTGTTGTTTTCTTCAAGCTGTTTTAAGAATTCAAGTATATCTCCCATGGAATCATCCAGTTTTTTGCAGAACTCAGATACATTCCTTACATCTTCGTTTAATTCGTTACTGTCTTTGGCATTTCGTGCATTACCAGACACCATATCCTCCATGGATGCTTTTAGTATATCAAAATGCTCATTAACATTGCGAATAGTCTCAAAGATAGCTGCTTCCTGGGATTTAATCTTCTCTTTTTCTTCAACAACCAATCTTTCTGCAGCCTCACGCTCACCCTCAACCATGGATTTCAGATAATGAACACAGTTATCCTTCTGATTGAAGCCGTTAAATATAGCCGTTGCCATGTCTTTACATGTTTCATATCCGCAGCAGGAACAGTTTATATTCTGTTCTTCCGGAGTATTCTTATGCATGGTTTCGAATATCTGACGAAGCTGAGTGTCACTTGGAATCCTTATTTCACAGGATTTGCTTCTGTCTGTATATTTTCTCAGATAATCGTTTAGATTAAGATTTGCAAATTGCTTGTTTAAAGCAGCAAGCCTCATTGCGGGTGTGGTATTTTTATCCCAGGGACCCTTGTTGGTCTTTTTAACCGACTCTCTTATGTTAAGCAGGTTATATAAGGCATCATCCGTTTCGGAGATGGCAGGATCTGTTGCCGTACCGCATATACAACCGTTCTCACAATTTAATGCATCAATGAAGAGGAAGGGTGTTTTACCCCCGATTATCCTGTCCTTGTTCTTCTCAAGGAAGTGATACATTCTCTTCTCGCCTTCTATCTGACGAATAAACACACTTTCTCCCAAAAGCCAGTATACATTCTCCTTCAGACCACCGGGAGTGGGATAGAGTGAACCAAGGCCATACTCTATCTCATCCGAACAGGGTGCTCCGCTAACCCCATGTTCTTTAACGTATTTCATAAGGTGTTCAAAGGTAACGTTATATGTAATATAACCCCCGTTATTGGGATCGTCTATTTCCATCTTTTTGGCAATACAGGGACTTATAAAAGCAAGTTTGTCTGTAACACCCATATTCTTTTTCGCGTAAATTGCCGCGCACATCATGGGGCTTTGAACAGGAAACAGCTTTGGAATAATCTCCGGCATATACCTCTCAATATATCCCACCACTGCGGGACAAGGCTGAGATATGCCTCCCAGGAAGTTATTCTTCTGAATATAATTAATATAAGCCCATGTACAGATATCTGCGCCAAAGGATACACTTATTATTCTGTTTACTCCACAGGCCTTCAGACCTCCCAGCACACTTTCATACTCTCTTTTGTAATTTGCCATAAATGCAGGCGCAAGAAGAATAGATATCTTCTCTCCCTTTTTGAGGTCTTCAAAAAACCTTTCGGTGTCATCCCTGAATTCACGCGCATTGTGTTCACATACATCAAAGCAGGCACCACAGGCTATACATCTGTCCCCATCCACATCAATTCTGGTATTGCCGTATTCATCTACTTCTGTGGATACACATGCTCCCATGCAGCTACAGGCATTAATACACCTGTGACAACCTACACATTTGTCGTTAGTAAAAACAAGACCTTGTCCATATGCCATTTAAACTTCCCCCTATCGTTATTTCTGTAACGTCTCTAAAATATCAAATATGTATCTCCCATAAAAGATATTCTAATACAATTATGCGATTATTTCAAATCATATTGCTAATTGTGTAGTATTTCGTGTCAAAATAGCATTATTGTATTCACGCTTAAGGGTATAAAAAAAGCAGACACCCTTGGTGTCCGCTCTAAAATCTCTTTATTGGTTATAACCCTGTGGGTTTTGGCTCTGCCATCTCCAGGAATCTTCGCACATTCTCTCAATACCAAACTCCGCCTTCCAGCCAAGCTCAGCTGCAGCCAGTGAAGGATCTGCATAACAGGTGGCTATATCTCCCGGTCTACGGTCCATAATCTTATATGGAACTTCCTTGCCGCAAGCCTTGCCAAATGCCTTAATTACCTCAAGAACCGAATACCCGTTGCCGGTTCCCAGATTATAGATTAGTACCTTTTTGTCGGTTTCTTTAATCTTCTTAATAGCACATACATGCCCTTTTGCCAGGTCAACTACGTGAATGTAATCCCTTACTCCGGTTCCATCCGGTGTATTGTAGTCATTGCCGAATACTCTTACATACTCATGACGCCCGATGGCTACCTGGGCAACATAAGGAAGCAGATTATTGGGAATTCCTTTGGGGTCTTCTCCTATCATACCGCTTTCATGGGCTCCGATTGGGTTGAAATATCTAAGCAGAATAATTCTCCACTCCGGATCAGCCACAGAGATATCCTGTAAGATCTCTTCAATCATAAGCTTCGTTCTTCCGTAGGGATTAGTAACGGATAAGGGGAAATCCTCTTTAATGGGAACTGTAGCCGGATCTCCGTATACTGTTGCCGAGGAGCTGAATACTATGCTCTTGCAGCCGTGATTTCTCATAACATCACACAGTACAAGAGTTCCGTGGATATTGTTGTCGTAGTATTCCAATGGCTTCTCCACTGATTCACCTACGGCCTTGAGTCCCGCAAAATGTATAACGGAATCAATATTCTCCTTCTCGAAGATGGTATTCATAGCCTTCTGGTCTCTGATATCCGCATTGTAGAATTTCAGTGTTTTTCCTGTAATCTTCTGCACTCTGTTAAGTGATTCTTCGTTTGAATTGGAAAGGTTATCGCATACAACCACATCATATCCTGCATTAAGCAGTTCAACGCAAGTATGGCTTCCGATATAACCTGCTCCACCTGTTACTAAAATTGACATAATATTATATCTCCTTAACTCATGTTAAAATCTTCAAACACACTTATTATGAAGCACCTTATGCTATCACAATCATTCGTCTTCGTCAAATATCGGGAACTCAAATATTATTCCTTCAAAGGGTCTTAAGTTATACTCCAGGGTAAATTCCCTGCCGTCACATTCACTTCTCCTGGGTAAAACAGGTGGAATATCCCCTACCTCGTCGGGACCTCCGCCTCCCGGCAGACTGTCATAAGTTGAAAACACCCTTTTGTACATACCGTCAATGGGTACACCGCATTTGTAGTATCCGTAATCCATAGGCGAGAAGTTGATTACCACCAACACCGCCGAATTATAATTCCAGGGATTACGTCTTATATAACTTACTATATTACGACCTGCATCGTTCCTGTTAACCCACTCAAAGGTCCGATAGTCCTTGGAATCCGCATATAATACCGGATGCTCCTTATATATATTAAGCAGATTTCTCACACAGTGCATTATATCTCTTCTGCCGAAGTCTTCCGTAAGCCACCAGTTTAGCTCCCTGTTTTCATCCCACTCTCTGTCTTCACCGAACTCCTGTCCCATAAAGAGAAGCTTTTTCCCGGGGTGGGTAAACTGATATGTATACAAGGCCTTAAGTCCTCCGGACTTCTCAGGCATAGAGCCGGGGTTCTTAAGAAGCATGGGTTTCTTTCCATATACCACCTCATCATGAGATAAAACCAGTATGAAATTCTCCGTATAAGCATAATCCAGGGAATGGGTAATAAGATCGTGGGAATACTGTCTGTAGATTGTATCTTTCTCCACATATCTTAAGGTGTCATTCATCCAGCCCATATTCCACTTGAGTAAGAATCCTACTCCACCCTCCTCAACCGGAGTGGTAATGGCAGGTAGCACCGAGGAATCCTCTGCAATCAAGTATCCTTTTGTCTGATGACGAACAGCATAATTAAGTTGCTTAAGGAAGTCCTTGCTCTCAAGGTTCTCATTACCGCCGAACATATTGGGGCGCCATTTCTCCCGACTGAATGATGCATATAACATAGCTGCCACCGCATCCACTCTTAGGGCATCTGCATGGAATTCCTTAATCCAGTAGAATGCACTTGAGATAAGAAAGCTTCTTACCACCGGCTTGGTGTGATCAAAAGCATAAGTTCCCCATTCCGGATATTCTGCCTTCAAAGGATCATCAGACTCGTAGAGGCAGGTACCGTCAAAATGCTCTAACGCAAACTCATCCTTGGGAAAATGAGCCGGCACCCAGTCAATAATAACTCCAATACCCGCCTGATGAAGCACATCCACCAGGTATCTGAAATCATCCGGGTTGCCATATCTGCTGGTGGGAGCAAAATACCCCGTAACCTGATATCCCCAGGAAGGATCAAAGGGATATTCGCATATTCCCATAAGTTCCACATGGGTATATCCCATGTAGGTAACGTATTTCACCAGTTCATCTGCCAGAATTCTGTAATTCAAATACTCTGCAGAATCTCCTGAGCCCTTCTTCTTCCATGAGCCCAGATGAACCTCATATATAGCCATGGGATTGTCCAGTACTTTACCGGAATCAACCCTATCCATATACTCATCATCATTCCATTTATAATTGTCAAGGCCGTATACTATGGATGCATTATTGGGACGCACTTCAGAATAAAACTGATAGGGGTCTATCTTATATCTCTTAACACCATCAGCCCCTACAATAACAAAGCGGTATTTATCACCTTCTTTAACATATGGCATAAATACCTCCCACATTCCATTATCGTAGCGTTCCATAGCCCCTTTGCTCTCATCCCACCAGGTCTGTTCCGTAATAACATTTACAGACTTGGCACCAGGCGCATATACCGCAAAGCGGACCCCTTCCACTCCGTCTTCTTCCTCTATGTGTGCTCCAAGCTTCTTGTATGATTCATAGTTAGTGCCTTCATGATACAGAAAACTATCAAAATCAGAAAACCCTTTCACTGTTTCTCCCCCTATTGTAAAAACATTCCTCACTAATTGTATCAAATATCACCTGCTAAAACAAGTTGACCAAATTCTTTAAAAAAATGCTTGTCAAAAGGGAAATAATATAGTAATATAATCAAGTGCCTGTCGAAAGGCAATCAAAATGGTTCGTTGGTCAAGTGGTTAAGACGCTGCCCTCTCACGGCAGAATCACGGGTTCGACTCCCGTACGAACTGTTTTTTTATTGTTAAAAAACAGACCGGATTTTCCGGTCTGCTTTTTTGTGCGTATTTATAGGAGTAAAAATGTAACTTATTATCGTATTTTAGCTGGCAGCCTTAACTATAGGATGCTCCTTAGCATACTGACGTCCGTACTTTGCCAGCTCATCCATTACTATGGAGTTGTTCCATTCTCTGTAGCACACACCGTTAGGTATACCCGGGAAGAAGCGTCCGCCGGCACAGCATCTGTCAATGGTGGCTCTAACCTCAGCACGAATCTGCTCTTCTGTGATATTCTCCACGTCAAGCTTCGGTCCGTCTATACCGCCAACCATTGCAAGCTTATGCTTGGTTACTTCCTGAATATAGGGAATATCATTCTGGGCTATAACACCCTGCCAGATATCTATACCAATCTCAACCATATCTTCAACAATAGGCTGACATATGCAATCAGCGTGATGCATAAAGAGAATACCAAGTTCATGTGCTGTATCAACTATCTCCTTATGAAGTGGCTTAATTATCTCTCTCCATACATCAGGTGGCAGGAAAAGGTTCTGCTTTGAGCCCCAATCATCATGGAAGAATACAACATCAGGATTAACCTGTTTCTTGCACTCACGAAGAGCCGCCTTCTTCCATTCGCAGATCTCACGAAGCATTCCTTTCATCTCATCCGGGTAATCCATATAAGCATAAAAAGCATTCATCATACCCATAAGATGATGTGAACGTTCAAAGAGACCGCCACCCATCATTATTCCTACGAACTTCTCATTCCTATCTACAGTCTTTTCTACTTCCTTGGCCATGGTCCAGTCAAGGCCTTCGACAGACGGAACCTTTAAGTCCTCTTTCCATCTTGTAATATCCTTAATTACAGCGTTCTCATCCGTTACATGGGGATGAGGTCCCGGCGCTCCCGGTTGGAAGATATATACAGTACCCCAGGAATCAGGATGCTCAAGCCCGTCCTGCGGTGCATGGTCACGAAGCAGGTAAGGATCCGGAAGTATTACCATTGCATCCATAAAGTCACCGTAGAAGTCAGGCTGCTCACCGTTAAAAATTGCCATTGCATTTTCTCTTAAATTCATTGTTCTTTTCCCCCTTTTCTTTTAATCCCTTCTAAACATTAAAATCTTTCTTATATATAAAGTATAAAAATCAACGGGTTAACAAACAATGTGAGCGGTGAACAAAAAGAGGCTCTTTCGAGCCTCTAAAATTTGTATGAATATGTTTTATGCATACAAAAGCCTAATCCAATTTTTTCTCGAAAGCTTTCTGTTTTGCATCAAAGGCAGCTTTTACTTCTTGAGCTTTAGACTCGCTGATGTACTTAATAACGTCCCAGATGGGGATGCCTTTAGATGCATCTACCAATGCAGGTTTAGATGCCACAGTATCCTTCCATGTTGCAAAGGATTTAATGGTTGCGTTTACGTCTTTAATAGAAATATTACCTGTTGTTCCACCAAGTATTCCGGCATACTTCTCACTATTAGATTCGAAATAATCATATATTTTGGTTGCAGTTTCAACTGTAAGGCCTGCTGCACCTAAGTTGACATCACCGGTCTCCGGAGTAAACCCTGATGCAGCTAAAGCGTACTCAGAAGCATTAACAATATCCTTATATGTATACTCTCCGCTGTCATTAAGCATCATAATCACATCCATTCTTCCTCCCAGTGTAATCTCTGTAAGGATGGTAGAACCATATGTATTAAGGATATCTTCTCCCGAATTCTTGCTTATAAAGTTTTTAAAATCCTCCGTTGCATATCCTGCAAGGGTTTCGGCATTGGTGGTTGATATGTATTCTTTCTTGGTTTTAACTACACCGCTGGCAAGCATTATCACGCTGCTATTGTAAGACTCATACTCCTTAATCTTACTCTCAGCTATACCCATAGCACCCAGGAGCCCTTCAAATTCAGCTCCGCCGGATACTCCTTTTTCTTTACCTATAGAAGCAAAGATATCTTCGAATTCATCTGCATAGAAATAAGATGTGCCTACCTGGCTCATCCCAACTTCGTACACAAGACCCTTGTTGGCCATGGCATCCATATCAAGAATATCTCTGGAAGCATCAATATCCTCTTCGGTATACAGACTACTTGCCACGGTATTATAGCCATAGCCTAAGTATCCGCTATACTGGTTCACAACTTTTCCAGCCTTACCTTCAAGTGCGCCGCTATCTGACGAGCCCCCTGAGGAAAGACTGCTTGCCGAAGACGAAGACGCTCCTCCGCCGGAATTAGTGCAGGCAACAGCACTAATTACCATGCAAACGCATACCAAACCGGTTACAATCTTTTTTACTATTAAACTATTCTTTCTCATATGACTCCTCCCTTTGGTTCTTTTTCTTGTCCTCTCTTCCGAGATATATTAGCATAACCAGGTAAGTTAATATTGGCATAAACAAAACAATGTCTTTGTAGTCCGTCTTGACAAGTATGTTATATACGGAATGATAAGTGATGGCTAAAGCCAGAGCTGCCACCGTTCCCGGAAGATAAAGCTTCTTCCTTCGATATGCTATCTCCAGCATATATGCTACCACCGCAGTACATAAGGCATGCATTAAAGCCGTAGCAAACCCTCTTGCCACAATCCACTGAATAGATGTCACCTTGGAGACATGGGATATAATGTAATACACATTCTCAATGGCTCCGAATCCGATACCCACACTCATTCCCGACATAATACTGTCTTTTCGATTGGGTTTAAAGATAAGGCAGTATACAAGTACCGGCATCATCTTTATTACTTCCTCTACTACAGGTCCGTAGTAGGATGAATATATAAACTCCTCCCGAACCCCGGATGAGGCCTGAATATATTCATTAGCCATACCCGCAACGGCACAACAAGCAAAACCCAGAACCAGAAAAACAATAAATCTTCTGGTTTCACCATCGGTTAGAACTATGGCCAGAATAAAAGGTGCTCCTATACATAAGGCAATATTGATTAAAGAGAGGTCCATTGTCGCACCCCCTTCATTGCCATAGGAAAAAGCCAGATAGCAATAATAGTAATGATTCCTCTTAAAACAGCCAGAATCTTTCCATACCCCGGTAATCCGAAGGTCAAAGCTTCCACGGATTCTGCCAAGACCAGAATCAATACCACCACATAATATGTTCTTAAGACTCTTACAAACCCGCTATCTATATCCGGAATAAGAATGTGCTTAATTCCCAGGTAAATAAGAGGACACAATACAATCCCATATACGCATACCAGGATAGAGAATCCGGTAAGAAGCTTAATCAAAAATAAGGCAATAAATACAGCCGTTAGTAAAAAAGCCTTAAGCCTATACTTATGTAAGGCTTTACTTCCATCATCTGCCAGGGAATCCAACGCCCCGAAAGACGCGGAAAACAAGAACATATTGAATCCCATTACGGATATAGTCTCAACAATGTTATCTCCAGTCTCATTGGCAATCCACAAAAAGTTGGCAAAGTTCCATAACTGAAAGAGAAAAAAACACATTAGCCCAAAGAATACACAGTGGATAAACAGTGAATGTCTCTTCTGTGATGCCACAACCATAGCTATGGCAAATGTGATAACGGATATTATCACTCTTATAACCATAAATGCCCCGGTGGATGCCCCGGAAGCCATGGCAACAAAATATGCTGTAACGGCAGATAACGATAAGATAATACACGCCGGTATCCCCGTAATTGTCTCTGATAAAGTGTGATTGCTTTTCTCCAAGGATATATACCTACTCTAAAAAGAATTATGTCTAATTATACAACATTCCCCTTTTTGGCGCAATAAAATATAGACTACTATGCAAAATATGTTGTATTTTTGCACAATTCGTCGTATTAAAAAAGAGAGCACATGATGCTCTCTTTCTAATCAAAGTATCTGTCGATTTTATGCAAGCTTCTTCTTAGCTACTTCTGCAAGTTCTGCAAATCCATCTGCATCGTTAACAGCAAGCTCTGCAAGCATCTTTCTGTTAATCTCAACATCTGCAAGCTTAAGTCCGTGCATAAGTTTGCTGTATGATAAACCGTTCATTCTTGCCGCAGCATTGATTCTTGCAATCCATAACTGTCTGAACTGTCTCTTCTTTTCTTTACGTCCTGCATAAGAGCTTGCTAATGCTCTCATAACTGACTGCTTAGCAATTCTGTACTGTTTTGATCTGGCTCCTCTGTAACCCTTAGCCAGCTTTAATACTCTATTATGTCTTTTCTTAGCGCCTAAACCGCCTTTAACTCTTGCCATAACTATATCCTCCTTAACAAATCAAGCTTTTAGTAATATGGTAAAATCTTCTTCATATTCTTAACGTTAGTAGCATCTGTAATAGTTGCTTTTCTAAGATTTCTCTTTCTCTTAGCTGATTTCTTAGTTAAGATATGGCTCTTGTAAGCTTTGTTTCTTTTTAACTTTCCTGTTCCTGTCTGCTGAAATCTCTTAGCAGCAGCTCTTTTTGTCTTAATCTTTGGCATATGATTATCCTCCTTTTTATACTTAGGTATTATTTCTTTGACAAAAACATAGTCATGCTTCTGCCCTCAAGCTTGGGGGCCTTCTCAACAACTGCAACGTCTTCCAACTTCTCTGCAAAATCGTCAAGTACATGCTTACTATGCTGTACATGTGCCATCTCACGTCCTCTGAATCTTAAGGTGACTTTAACTTTATCGCCTTTCTCAATGAACTTTCTTGCGGCATTAACTTTGGTATTAAGATCGTTAGCCTCAATGTTAGGTGAGAGTCTTACTTCCTTAATATCAATGGTTTTTTGTTTCTTCTTGGCTTCCTTCTCTTTTCTTGCCAATTCGTATCTGTACTTACCGTAATCAATAATCTTGCACACCGGCGGCTTTGCCGTAGGCGCAATCTTAACAAGGTCAAGTTCTGCCTCTTCTGCTAACTTCAAGGCTTCCTTTGACGACATAATCCCCAGCTGCTCTCCTGTCTCGCTGATTACACGTACTTCCTTGTCTCTAATCTGTTCATTGATGAATAATTCGCTAATTGTTATACACCTCCATAAAACGTGAAATATAAAGTAAAAGTGGATAGCTCGGGCTATCCACTTCTTCTATATCTAATAATGATAATCGAAAATTTGTAACCGACGCCACCCAATTATGACGCGGTGAGAGCGGATAACTCTTCTTGCTATACGTGGCACATCGCCACGACCTACGTATATTAACATACATATTATCTGCTTGTCAATACTTATTTCTTGACACCCTTTGTGTCTCTGTTGCCTATTCTTATTCTATCAAGGGCTATCTCCTGTCCTTTGTACTCGTAAGATACATTCATACCGGCCCCGATAAATACCGCATCGGTGACTTTATCTCCCGGGGCAAGCTTGATTCCTCTTACACCTATGGCCGCTTTCTTCTTCACCGGAATATCCGCCACTGCAAATCTAAGGAACATTCCCTTAGCAGTAATAAGGCAAAGAGTCTCTTCTGCCAGGCTTAAGTGAACCGCAATAAGACTGTCTTTGTCTCCTAACTTGGTAGCCGCCACCTGTTTCTTGGCAACGTCAAATTCTTCGCCGCCAACAGTCTTAATCATACCCGATTTGGTGACAAATACCATTGGGCTTACCTTCATATCATCAACACTGTATGCATTCAGGATTTCTTCCACTGTGGAATCGTATCCGCTGATATTGTCCACCGGCAATCCCTTGTCCTTCATCTTGCACATGGGAACATCCAAAACCTTAATGGTATGAAGGTTACCCTTGTCGGTAAAGAGACCTATCTTACCGGTATTCATACAGTTAATAACGTACTTATTCTCTTCGTATACTGTATCCTTGTTCTTCTCAAATGTGGACATATCAAGACATTTGGAGTAACCGAAACGGTCCATAACAAATACGACCGGCTCTTCTACTATAGGTGCCTCTTCCACAACAGCTTCCGCCACATTATCAATTAAAGTCTTTCTTGGTGTGGCATATTCCTTCTCAATAGCTTTCAGCTCATTAATAATAACCCTGTCGAGAGCCTTGGGATTGCCCAGAATATCCTGATATAAATCAATGTTTTTCTTGGTATTCTCATAATCCTTAACCAATGCCTCGATTTCAAGGCCTATTAACTTATAAAGTCTCATCTCTAAGATGGCAGTGGCCTGTTTCTCGGTGAAACGAAGGAATCCCGCCATTACCTTAGACTGATCGCTCTTAAACTTGATACCTTCCGTATCTCCGTCCACCAGGCACTTCTTGGCATCCTTAAGACTCTTGCTTCCTCTTAGAATCTCTATAATAAGGTCAATTACATCAACTGCTTTAATAAGACCTTCCTGAATCTCTTTCTTTTCCAGTTCTTTATTAAGGAGTGTGGTGTATTTACGTGTATTAATCTCTCTCTGGAAAGCCACGCTTTTTTCTATTATGGCTTTAAGTCCCATGGTCTCGGGGCGTTTGTCGCTGACAGCCAGCATATTGACACCGAAGGTATCCTCTAACTTGGTCTTCTTGTAGAGGATATTGCAGATTCTTTCCACATCTGCCCCCTTCTTAAGGTCAAGAACAATTCTTATTCCTTCTTTTGAGGACTGGTTGGAAATATCGGTGATACCCACAAGTTTCTTGTTCTCCGCCAGGCTGCCTACATCATTTAAGAATTTGCCTATGCCGGCGCCTACCATGGTATAGGGTATCTCTGTGATAACCAGCTGTTCCTTGCCGCCTTTAACCTTTTGTACTTCCACCTTGCCACGAATCTTAATCTTTCCTTGTCCCGACTCATAGACTTCAGCCAAATCGTCCTTGTTAACAACGATTCCTCCCGTGGGGAAATCCGGTCCCGGAATAATCTCCATAAGCTCTGCCGTAGTAATATTCGGGTTCTTGATATAAGCCATAGTGGCAGCCACAACCTCTCCGAGATTGTGAGGGGGGATGCTGGTTGCCATACCTACGGCGATACCTTCTGCCCCGTTAACCAAAAGATTGGATATCTTAACAGGAAGAACCTCCGGCTCTTTCTCCGTCTCATCAAAGTTGGGTACAAAGTCTACTACATTCTTATCAAGGTCTGCCAGATAGGCTGTCTGCGTAATCTTCTGCAGTCTGGCTTCCGTGTAACGCATAGCCGCAGCTCCGTCTCCTTCGATAGAACCGAAGTTGCCGTGACCGTCAACTAAGGGTAGACCCTTCTTGAAGTCCTGGGCCATAACAACCAGGGCCTCATAGATTGATGAATCACCGTGGGGGTGGTACTTACCCATGGTATCACCAACTATACGGGCGCATTTCCTGTAGGGTTTGTCAAATCTGATTCCAAGCTCGTGCATATCATAGAGAGTTCTTCTCTGAACGGGCTTTAGTCCGTCTCTAACATCCGGAATAGCTCTGGAGATAATGACACTCATGGAATAGTCAATATATGATTTCTGCATTAATTCGGCATAATCAGTCCGAAGAATCTGTGTATCCATCGTCTACCTCCTCTTAAACATCAAGCTGAGCTTCCGTAGCATGCTTGTATATAAAGTCTCTTCTGGGGGATACATCCGATCCCATAAGAAGCTCCGTTGTCTCCGATGCCAAAAGAGCATCGTCGATTTCTACCTTCTGAAGAATTCTGGTCTCCGGATTAAGGGTGGTCTCCCACAACTGCTCTGCATCCATCTCGCCGAGGCCCTTATATCTTTGAAGGGTAAATGCTCCTGTGTGGTTCTTTCTGTACACCTCTAACGCATGATCATCGTAGAGGTATTCTTCCTTGCCCTTAGAAGGAATAGCCTTGTAAAGAGGCGGCATGGCAATATATACATGTCCCTCATATATAAGTTCAGGCATAAAACGATAAAACAGGGTAAGAAGCAAGGTACATATATGGGCACCGTCAACATCGGCATCTGCCATGATAATTATCTTGTCATAACGAAGTTTGGTAATGTCAAAGTCATTACCGTATCCTTCTGAAAAGCCGCAACCAAAGGCATTAATCATGGTCTTAATCTCAGCATTGGCAAGAATCTTGTCAATGGTGGCTTTCTCTACATTAAGTATCTTACCGCGAAGGGGAAGTATAGCCTGGTACAATCTGTTACGGGCTGTCTTGGCTGAGCCTCCGGCAGAATCTCCCTCCACTATAAATATCTCGCATTTTGAGGCATCTCTGCTCTCACAATTAGCGAGTTTACCGTTGGTATCAAAGGAGTATTTCTGCTTGGTAAGAAGATTGGTCTTGGTCTTCTCCTCTGCCTTACGAATCTTGGCAGAACGCTCTGCACAACTTATTACCTCTTTCAGTGTTTCAAGATTTCTGTCAAAATATCTTACTATCTCGTCTGTCACAATCTTGGATGTGGCCTTGGCAGCATCCTGATTATCCAGTTTTGTCTTGGTCTGTCCCTCGAATCTGGGAGCCGGGTGCTTGATGGACACAATAGCCGTCATACCGTTTCGTACATCCGCACCGGTGAAGTTGGCATCCTTAGCCTTAAGGGTACCCAGTTCTCTGGCATAATTGTTAATAACAGCTGTAAAGGCCGTCTTGAATCCCGTAATGTGGGTACCGCCCTCTGCATTGTAGATGTTATTACAAAAGCCTAAGATATTCTCATGGAATTCATTGATATATTGAAATACTGCCTCAACCTGTATTCCTTCGAATTCCCCCTCGAAGTATACGGGATCATGCACCACTTCATTGTTCTTATTAAGGTCTCTTATAAAGCCTGTGATTCCATCAGGCTCGTTAAACTCAATCTCTTCTGCCGTATCGGGTCTATTGTCTTTGAAATGGATAGTAAGCTTAGGATTAAGATAGGCCGTCTCATGAAGACGTCTTTTAATATCCTCGCTTCTAAAGACTGTTTTCTCAAAGATGGTTCCATCCGGAAGGAAATTAACCTTGGTTCCGGTCTTCTTAGTCTTGCCCTTAATGGGAAGAAGGCCCTTCTCAAGAGGAATAACGGGTATACCCTTCTCGTAACGGTCATAATGGATTGCACCGTCTCTGCTTACCTCAACGTCCATATATTCGGACAAAGCATTAACAACGGAAGAACCCACACCATGAAGACCACCGCTGGTCTTATAGACGGAATCGTCAAACTTTCCGCCTGCATGTAAGGTTGTAAATACCAGTCTTGTGGCAGATACCCCCTTCTTGTGAAGCTCAACGGGAATACCTCTTCCGTCATCTTCTATTGTGGCAGAACCGTCTGCTTCTAAGGTAACCCATATATTATTACAATAACCGGAGATATGCTCATCCACCGAGTTATCAACGATTTCGTAGATTAAATGATTAAGTCCCTTGGTTGTAACACTTCCGATGTACATTCCGGGACGTTTTCTGACTGCCTCCAGCCCTTCAAGTACAGTAATATTATCTGCGCCATAGGTCGATTTTGTCATTTTACTAACCCCTTACTTCCTAGATACTAACAATAATCCTCCACATGAATATTAATGGTTCTTCTGCCATTGTATTCATTGATGGTAGGATAATATGCTACGTTTATTTTTATATTACGGCTACCCGTAGCAAATAGCTTCTCCGCTTCTTCTTTTCCGAAGCGGTCTTCTATAAACTGTCTGAAACTACCGTCTTCTCCGAATCTTACGCCTTCTAAGATTGGTGAAGCGCCATCAGTCATCTTAAGCTTTAATACATTCTTGTTCCTGCCAATTATTCTTGCTTCAAGAACCCATACATCCTTCTGGGCAAACAAGGGCTTGGGATTACCTTTGCCAAAGGGCTCTAACAGGCTTATCTGGTTAATTAGGCTTTCTGATATATAACTTATGGGCATTGGAACATCAATCTTTAACTTCTCGATGATATCATCATCTGTCAGGGTGCAGTTGTCATTAAGTCGCTTCCTTAATGCATCAACATTCTCCGCTTCAAGAGTCATTCCCGCTGCCATGGCATGGCCTCCGAACTTTAAAACTAAGTCACTGCACTTAGTGAGTTCCTCGAACATATTGTATTCTTCTATGGAACGTCCTGAGCCTTTAATGGCTCCGTCTCCGTCGGTAAGAACTATAACAGGACGGTAATACTTCTCCCTGATTCTTCCGGCTATAATCCCCACAAGGCTTTCATGGCAACCCTGAATATATATTACCAAAACCTTGGATGATTCATAAGAATTATTTTCTATTTCTTCGATGGCTTTGTCAACACCTGCAAGAGTCATATCTTTGCGGGTCACATTAAGTTCAAATAATTCTTTGGCCAATGCATCCGCCTCTGCCTTATCTTCAGAAAGCAAGAGAGACACTGCAATCTTGGCAGTCTCTAATCTTCCACCTGCATTAATGCAGGGTCCTATCACAAAGCCTATATGATAGACTCCTATGGGGCCGTCACTTAAACCGTTAACATCTATAAGAGCTTGCAACCCCACATTCTTAGTGGAAGCAATCTGCTTAAGCCCACGACTTACAATAGTCCGATTCTCCCCTATAAGATCCATAACATCACCCACTGTGGCAATGGAAAGGATATCGTACATGTCGTCTAAAACAGTCTTATCGGCACCGCAACAATCGAAGGTGTAACACATAAAGCGATAAGCAACCAAGGCACCGCAAAGTCCCTTAAAAGGATAGGCACAATCACTTCGATGCGGATTGATAACCGCGTCCGCATCAGGAAGAATCTCTCTTCTTTCCCCTTCTTCCTCTACAAAAGGAATGGCATGATGGTCAGTAATTATAACCCTCATACCAAGTTCTTTGGCATAGCTTATTTCATCCACAGCGGCTATACCATTATCGCAGGTAATAATAACTTCTATCCCTGCAGCCTTAGCCCGGTCTATTAAGTTACGGTTAATACCGTATCCGTCTTTAATTCGGTCAGGGATGTCATAATCCACATCCCCGCCAAGGGCCCTTATTCCCTTTAATAAAACAAAAGTGGCACTTATTCCGTCAATATCGTAATCTCCGATAACCCGAAGTTTACTATGCTGCTTAATCTCAGACAGGAGAAGCGTAGCACCCTTATCGATGTCTGCCATCAAGGCAGCATCTCCCATCTTGCCGGAATCCGGATGAAGAAATCTGTCTATCTCTTCATCCGAAGTAATATCTCTGTTTCTGATGATTCTAGCGATAACGGGGTCGATGCCGAAGGTTTCTCCTATTCTGTTGAAATCAGCTTTCTTGGCCGAAACGTACCACTTCTTCATGTTTTATGTTTTATTTCTTTCCTATCTTCTTAAATACAAACCACAAAGCACCTGTTACGCATACTGATGAGTAAGCACCGCAGATGATACCTACCATAAGGGGCATAGCAAATTCTCTTATGGAAGTTACACCCAATATGAAGAGAACTGCAACCATGATAAATGTGGTAAGTGATGTATAAATACTTCTTGAAAGTGTCTGGTTGATACTCTCATTGACAAGTTCTTTGATATCCGGCTTGCTGGTCTCTTTAAGCTTCTCACGAATTCTGTCGAATATAACGATGGTGGCATTGATGGAGTAACCTACAATGGTCAACATACATGCAATGAAGGTTCCACCAACGGAGGTTCTTGATATTGCATAGAATGCAAGTACAACAAGAACATCGTGAACAAGAGCAAGTACTGCACTTGCCGCAAATCGAAGATCTTTAAATCTAAACCAGATGTATATAAGCATGCAGATTGTAGCAATAATAACTGCTACGATGGCATCTGTCTTCATCTCATTACTGATGGTTGAGCTGATACTTTCTGTTGTGATAAGAGAATCATCTACGGAGAAGTCAGATACCAGCATCTGCTTCATGTTCTCACGCTCTTCCTGGTTAAGCTCACGAGTCTTAATAATAATCTCATTAGAGCCTGCAACCTTCTGAGTCTCTACATTGCCGTCACCGGTAATAGCCTCAATCTTAGGAACTACCTTGGCATCAATGTCTGCAATAGAGTAATCCTCATTAAAGGTTACATTGGTTGATGTACCACCCTTAAACTCCATACTGTAGTTAAGAGGTCCTTTGCCGCCTGCACCATTGATTCCCATAAAGATGAATCCTGCGCAGATAGCTGCAATTGATACTCCGAAGAATACCTTTCTCTTTGACAGGAAGTCAAAACTCTTACGCTCCTTATTGACTCCGTAAAGACCAACGCCCTGAAGTCCCAATGCGTAAAGAGCCTTAAGAATAAATCTTGTAACAACAAGTGCTGTAAACATTGAAATAATAATACCAATCATCAATGTCTGAGCAAAGCCCTTAACACTTCCTGTTCCCTTTATCATAAGAACCACAGCTGCAATAAGGGTTGTAATATTACCATCAAGGATAGCAGACATAGCTTTCTTAAAGCCTGTGTCAACAGCGGTCTCTACAGTACGTCCCGCTGTAAGTTCTTCCTTGATTCTTGCGAATATAATAACATTGGCATCCACCGCCATACCGATGGAAAGTATGATACCTGCAATACCCGGTAATGTAAGGGTAATCTCATAGAGATTAAGAATTACAAGTTCTAATGCTATATAGAATACAAGAGCAATGCCTGATGCAAATCCGGGCACTCTGTATACCGCAATCATAAGAAGAATTACAAGGATAAGACCGATAAGTGCAGCCTTAAGACTTGTAGCAATTGCTTCTGAACCAAGCTTAGCACCAACTACATTGGAACGAAGTTCGGTAAGCTGTAATTTCAAAGCACCGGTACGAATTGATGTAGCAAGTGCCTCTGCTTTTTCGAAGGACTCCATACCTGTAATAACAGCCTCACCGTTGGAGATTGCCGAATTAACGGTAGGATTACATATTACTTCACCATCATATACGATGGGAATAGTCTTTCCGATATTGGAAGCTGTGGCTGTGGCAAATTTAACAGCACCCTCTTCCGTAAGCTTTAATGCAACAACATATTCTTTGTTCTTAAGTTCGTTCTCCTGTGTCTTAGCTGTAGCCTCCTGGATATCAGAACCGGTAAGAATAACCTCTCCGGTTGATGTCTGGAATTCCAAAGAACCAGGCTTACCAAGTTCAGTCAGAACCTTGTTGGCATCTGATACACCGGGAATCTCAACTGTAATACGGTTGTTACCCTCCTTGTATGCAACTGCCTCTGTGCTGTATACACTTACACGCTTCTGTAGCTTGTATACCGTATCATCCATCTCCGCTTCAGTGGGAGTTGTGTCTCCGGCTACCTGATATGTAATGCTGACACCGCCGGCTAAGTCTAAGCCAAGCTTAATCTTTTCAGCGGAGCATACCTTCTTTTCACCGTAACCTACTGCCGCACCGAATATCAAAACAGCCATAATCGCAAATGTAATTATGAGTGTAATGGCCCCTTTTCCGGTGCTCCATTTCTTGCTTTTCATTTCCTCTAACCCTCCAAATCCTTGTGCTCTTCTCTCTCTGCCCTTGCAGCTTTAAGCATAATGGCACATTCTACTCTTTTCTTTTGAAGTTCGCATCCAATCTCATATGCTCCGTTAATATCGCCGCTGAAATTATAAGCGTTGGCCGCACAGCCGCCGCTGCAATAAAACTTAGCAAAACAATTTCTGCAGCTTTCCTTCGCATACACATTGCAAAGCTTGAATTCGTCTCTAACTGCGGTATTGGTAATCCCTTCATCCACGTTACCAAGCAGGAACTTCTCGTTACCTACAAACTGATGACAAGGATAGAGATCTCCCCAAGGGGTAACCGCCAGATATTCCGTTCCGGATCCGCATCCCGAGAGCCTCTTGGCAACGCAAGGGCCTCCCTCAAGGTCAATCATAAAATGGAAGAAATTAAATCCCTTATTCTCCTCTTCAAGGCGAAGCATCTCACTCGCCAGCTTGTCATATTCAGCTAAAAGAGTGGGGATATCTTCTTCCCTGATGGCATAGTCCTCTGTGGATTCCGCCACCACAGGTTCTACGGATATCTGCTTAAATCCGAGTTTTGCAAGATGTAATACATCCTCCGAAAAGTCTGTATTAAAATGAGTAAATGTTCCGCGAACATAATAATTGGTTTGATGTCTGCTTTCTGCCACTTTTTGAAACTTGGGAACAATCATCTCATAACTGCCCTTGCCGTTCCTAAAGGGACGCATCTTGTCATGTATCTCCTGTCTGCCGTCAATGCTTAATACCACGTTGGACATCTCTTTGTTGGCAAACTCTAAGATATCGTCATTAAGCAGAACACCGTTGGTGGTAAGGGTGAAACGGAACTTCTTGTTACACTCTTTCTCCCTGCTTCTGCCGTACTCTACCAACTGCTTAACCACATCAAAGTTCATCAATGGTTCTCCCCCAAAGAAATCCACTTCAAGGTTAACCCTGTTGCCCGAGTTCTCAATCAGAAAATCAAGAGCCTTGCGACCTACTTCGTAGGACATAAGCTCTCGTCGTCCGTGGTATTCGCCTTCTTCGGCAAAACAATACTTACATGCAAGATTGCAATCGTGTGCAATGTGAAGACATAGAGCCTTGACCACTGTCTGACGTTTCTTAAAGTCTGTAATATACTCTTCGTACACGTCCTTAGTATAAAGCATCTCCTGATCTCTTAAAGCCTTAACCTCAGAAAGAGCTTCTCTTATGTCCTCTTCGGAATACTTGGAGCCGAGTTTCTCGAATACGGCCTTCTCGTCCCCATCCTCATAGAGGGGAATTATGTCATATACGATGTCGTCAACCACATGAACTGCCCCGCTGTTAACGTCCATGACAATATTGTAACCGTTATTCTTATACTGATGAATCACTGCAACTGCTCCTTAATCTTCCAAAATCAAATATCAAATCAAGAGAAAACAGCGACTAAAGAGCCGTCGCTGCTTAATAATCTCAATTATTTATTATTCTCACAACTCTGATTGCCTACTGTGCAAGATGTCTTGCATGCTGACTGGCATGATGTCTGGCACTCACCGCATCCGCCCTTCTTCATTGACTTCTTTAAATCTCTTGTATTAAGTGTCTTTACATGTTTCATAAACACAACCTCCTTAAAATCTTTAAAAGTATACCATAAATCATATTACAATGAAAGTATTTTCCCTAAATTAGTTGAATTCCCGCGGAGTAATAATCTTTATTCTTTTCTCAAGACATCTTGCTGATATATGTGTCTGGAAGAATCCCGACTCCCCGTCCATATGTACAGGCTCTTTGGATGCTGCCACCACATCAATTCTGGCAGCTCTGTATATATGGATTCCTCTGGCATTCACATGTTTTCCCTTCATAGCTTTCGGAAGTAACATGGCAATCCGAAGGGGTGCAATGGAATCCGCTACTATTACATCCAGCATGCCATCATTCATAAGGGCTTTGGGGCAGAACATAAATCCGCCGCCTTCATACTTATGATTGTGTGCCGCAAAGAAGACCACCTTGTTAAATGTAACCTTTCGGACATCATCAAGAGTAAGGGTCATCTTAAAGGGCTTGCGCAAAAAGAGCTGTTTAATGGCTATTCCGAAGTAGGTAAGCTTACCCAGTCCTATTTTGTTAAGTTTATTCTTAAGCTTGGACTTATCTGCCATATGGCACACAGCCGCATCAAATCCCATACCCGCACTTACATCAAAACGTCTCTTGTTGTTACCGTATGTAAGTTCTCCGATGTCCATCATGGTGTAATACTTAGGGTTCAAGATATCGTTTAATGCCGTCATGGGATTGGATGAAATCCCTAAAGACCTGGCCAAATCATTGCTGGAGCCTGCGGGAATATATCCCAGGATAACGCTGTCTAAGTTAACGATTCCATTAATGACCTCGTTCATGGTTCCATCTCCGCCTACAACAATTATCTTACGCAAAATGGTATCGTATGTAAGGCTTTTTACTATCTCTGTAGCATGATAGGTATGTTCCGTAAAATATACGGAATACTCGATTCCGGCAGCGTCAAGTTCAGTCTGGAGCTTATTCCATATAAGCCTTCCCTTTCCTGTTCTCGCGTTGGGATTAACAATAAAATGGTACATATATTCACCTACCGTATAATTATCACTTCTAAAAAAATTATAATATAACGGATATTCATATTCAACCTAGAACGAAAAAAAGGGACACCAGCAATTGCCGACGTCCCTATTCATTAAACTCTTTGTTACAGATTTACCAACATGTCTTTGACATGTCGCCTTGTCATCAGGACTCCTCCTCATGACAGTTTTCCCAACATGTCTTCGACATGTCGCCTTGTCATCAGGACTCCTCCCGCAAGCGGGCCCCTCCTCATGACAGTTCCTGCGACATTCTTTCGATTACCTCATCCTGAATTCCGGGAGTAAGTCTTGTAAAGTAAGCACTGTATCCCGCAACACGAACGATAAGTTCGGGATGATCTTCCGGATGCTCCTTGGCATCAATCATCTCTTCTTTGTCAACAACGTTAAACTGAATATGTTTAGCTCCGTTAACAAGGAATGTCTTGATTACACCTGCTAATTTAGCCAGGTCTTCGTCAGACTTAAGTGCTGACGGATGGAACTTCATGTTCATCAAGGTTCCCTGATACGGATCATGGTTAACCTTCATAGCTGACTTAAATACAGCAAGAGGTCCGTTAACATCTGTTCCATGATCAGGTGAAAGTGAAGCATCTGCAAGGATCTCTCCGCCTTTACGTCCATCAGGTGTAGCACCTGTTATGGCACCACCGGGCTGATGTGCTGAAATAGAGATTGCGTTAGGCTGAATTGTTCCACCGTATACACATGGGAAGCTCTTACAGATATCTGCATATCTCTGGTATACATCAGCAACAAATGCATCAACTTCATCATTATCGTTACCGTATTTCGGAACAGCCTTGAAGTCAGCCTGCATATCTTCGTATCCTACCCAGTCTGCATCAAGAGCCTCTAAAAGCTGTGCCATGGTATATTTCTTCTCATCAAAGATGAGTTTCTTAATTGCATATAATCCGTTACCGGTGTTAACACCGCCAACTGCGCCGAGAACAGCACCGTTCTCAAACTCGAAGCGTCTGTTGAACATATCCTTTCCAACCTTTACTCCGTCCTTCATAAGACTTGAACGGAATACATCCGGGAAGAGATCACGCTCTGCAATCATCTCTACGTTCTCACGCTCGGCAGCCATTCTCATAAGATATCTGATCTCATCATAGACAGCATCCTGGAGTTCATCGAAAGTCTTCATCTCTCTAACGTCTCCAACCTTTTTGCCTACCATCTCCTTAGTGTAACGGCAGTATCCGTCATGAAGGGCAACGTCCATAGCATGAGGAATGATAAAGAATGCTGCAACCTGAGTACGGGTCTTGGCCTGTACGTTACCGTCTACGCAACCTGTACAGCACCAATCTCTTGCGTCCTCAATGCTTAAGCAGTTTTCACCGCTTTCTTTGGTAAAGAAGTTAATGAAACTTTCATCACCAACAAAGGCCGGCATACCGATACCTGTACGAACGCACTCAAGAGCCTTCTTAAGAAGGGCTTCAGGTGTTCCCTTATGAACACGAAGTGTAAGGGTATGATGGGGAACATGAGTATCTATAGCTGCATCAAGAAGCAGATATGTAAGATCGTTGGTGGCATCGTTTCCTTCTCTGTCAACACCGCCGATGGTCCAGTTATACCACTTGGCCATACCTGCGTTCTTAGCTCTGTTAGCTTTACCGGACACACGGTTAAGCTTCATATTCTTAATTCTTAAAATCTCTAAGAGTTCAAGAACTTCATCCTTGGTAATTCTGCCTTCCTCAATATCCTTCTTGTAGAAGGGATACATATACTGGTCAAAACGGCCTGCAGTTGAAACCGGGCTGGGGCATACCATAAGGAATGTAAACCAGAATGCCTGAAGGGCCTCTCTGAAGGTCTCTGCCGGCTCGTAGGGAACCTTACGGCAGATTCTTGCCATCTCTGTAAGTTCAGCTTTACGTTTCTCGTCTTTTTCCTCTTTTGCCAGCTTCTCGCAAAGGTCAGCATATCTGTTGGCAAAACGAACCCATGCCTCGAATACGATAACAACGCCTTCCCAGAAGTTTCTCTTCTCTATAATGTCAGGCTCTTCATAACGAATATTCTTAAGGCACTCTTTTGCTTCATTAATGATGCTCTTAGCACCCTCGTTAAGAATCTTAGCATAGTCAACTGCAACAAGGGCAAATCCGGGTCCTAAGCCGTATCCGCTCATTGCGAATCCGCCGCCGGCACCACCGGTCTTATCCTTCCATGGCGGAAGAATAACTCCTGATTTCATAAAGGGCCATAATCTTTCATTCTGTCCCAAAGATTTACCCATTTCTTCTACAAGATTGCTGTTGGCTGAATTACCTGCAAATCTCTCATTCAAGCGATATAGTTCTTCTTCGTCCTCCGGTGTGATGGTGTAGATCTCACTCTTAAGACTCTCTACCTCGTCCTTGGTCCAAACGCCGTACTCATACTGCATCTCAAGTCCAAAGGGCTTGGAAGCACCTGAACCGCAAAGCAAATCTTCAGGTTCAATAAAGATTGAAATATTATCAAGAATATTGGCATGTAACTTTGAACGACGCAAGATGATAGGCTCGCCCGCCGTCTTCTCTAACGATTCATTAGCCAAACGGAACAACTCTACGCAAAGGGGATATTTGCTTATGCGAAGAGCCTCTTTCATACGTTTTACTCTTTCGGTCATTAACGTACACCTCTCTTTTCTATACTTAAATGCATACCTACACAGTGATCTCTGCATAATAGACATGGAATCACTGTTCTTCACAAGTCAAAATTAGCACACCGCCCATTTGATATCAATAAAATAGGCCTTTCCTTTTGTTAATGTATTTCAAATGCACAATCAATTTTGAAAAAATTGTAGAATACGCACACTGTCCTTAGAAACAGACATGTTACCATGGAATTTTCTTATTGCATATCCTATAACTATGGTATAATCAATGATGAAGCAACGAGGTGTTATTTATGTCAGATTACAACTTTTCTCCTGAAGAGATATCAGCCCTTCGGGAGGTTTCAAGTACCATATTTAATATTCAGCATTACTGTATACATGACGGCCCCGGGGTTCGTACCAATGTGTTCGTCAAGGGTTGTCCCCTTCGTTGTATATGGTGTGCCAACCCGGAATCCCAGGTTGGAGTGCCCCAGCTTATGTACCGTTTGGACAAATGCGTCGGCTGCGGTGCATGTCTTCCGGTATGTCCCAACAAGGCCATCACCTTAAAAGACGGCAAATCACATACCGACAGGGACCTTTGCAAAGGTTGCGGAGAATGTGTCAAGGTATGCAAGCCCGAGGCAAGAGAGCTTATGGGTTATACCATAACTGCCGGCGAAGCCTTTGACATCGTTGCCAAAGAGAAGATCTTCTACGGAGACGACGGCGGTTTAACCGTTACAGGCGGCGAGGCTTTGGCTCACCCCGAGTTTACCCTTGCTCTCCTTAAGCTGTGCAAGGCTGACGGAATCTCCACTGCCATAGAGACCTGCGGACATGTAAAATGGGAGACCGTTAAGAAAGTATTGTCTTATTGCGACACCGTACTTTTCGACATGAAAGAGACTGATACCGTAAAACATAAAGAATTTACGGGATTCGGTAATGAGATGATTCTTGATAACCTTAAGAAGATTAACGACGAGCTTGACTGTGATATCTGGGTCAGGGTTCCCACCATCCCCGGATACAATGCGGATGAAGACAATATCCGAAAGGTTGGCGAGTTTGTTTCAACACATATAACCAGATGTAAAAGAGTAGACCTTCTGCCCTTCCACAATCTTGGTGAATCCAAAGCGGAGCAGTTAGACCGCGACTTAGGCGGCTTCCACAGTGAAGTCCCATCAAAAGAATTCATGGATAATTTGAAAGATATTATTCGCTCTTTCGGATTAACCTGCTTGTAGGAGCTTATTAATGAACAAGAAACTAAAGATAGTACTGAGGGTATCCATAGTTTTCATGCTGCTTATTATCGCAGCCAAGCTTTACGCGGACTACAGGAATATTGAAGTTTACAAAGATATTAATCTTGATATGTTCAAGAATTCCAAGGCCCCCAAGCCCAAAGGCAATTACAAGATTTTGGACTGTAAGAATATTAATCAGCACGACGGATATCCCACGGGATGTGAAAGTGTCAGCGCCGTTATTCTCTTGAATTACTACGGAATAAAAGATAAAAGCGGCAACGATATCACGGTATCTAATTTTATCTATAACTACCTTGATATTTCCCAGCTTTCCGAGAATGCAGGCACCATCGTAGGCCCCAGCCCCTCCGAATACTACATCGGAGACCCCACTTCCAAGTCGGGTTACGGTTGTTTCGCTCCCGTTATTGTTAATGCCCTTCGTAAGATATTGCCCAATAACTTCGCATATTCCGATACCACAGGCCAAAGCTTGGAGGAACTGTGCAAGACCTATATCAACAATGATATCCCGGTTTTGGTATGGACCACTATAGATATGAGACCTGTCTCCGAAGGCAAGACATGGACTATCGAATCCACCGGCGAGAAGTTTACCTGGCCCGCCGGAGAACATTGTATGGTACTTGTGGGATATGATGATACACATTACTATTTCAACGACCCATACAATAATAACGGCCTTGTAGCCTACGACAAACAGGTTGCCGCAGAATCCTACAAAGCCCTTAATAATCAAAGTATAGTTATTTTCCCGACCGGATAGATACTTTATCTATCCGGTTTTTATCCATACTTATAATGCAAAATGTTACGTTTTCATCATTCTTAAAGACCTCTCCGTCTGCGGGAAGGTGTTCAAGACATTCTAACAGGTAACCTGCCACATTATCATAATCCTCAGATTGCAGGTTAATCCCCAGTTTATCATTAACGTCGTCTAACTTAGCCAGACCGTCTACTATGTATTCCTCGTCGGATACTCTCTCGATATCCTCATCCTCATCTTCATCATACTCGTCCCTTATCTCTCCCACTATCTCCTCTAAGAGATCTTCAAGGGTAACAAGTCCCGCCGTTGCGCCGTAATCATCAAGAACTATGGCATAGCTCTTAGAGATGTCCCTCATCTCCATAAGAAGCTCGGCAGTATTCTTATTCTCGTATGTAAAAAGAGGCTCTCTAATTATATCTCTGATATCGAAATCATCTTCGTCATTGTAGAGAAGCAGGTCTTTTACATTAATAAAGCCGATTACATTATCACTGGATTCTTCATATACCGGATATCTGGTATATCTGTCCTCCGTATAAATGTCCATGACCTCTTTAAATGTGGCTTCCACATTTACAAATGTCACGTCAATACGGGGAACCATAACGTCCTTGGCTCTGGAGTCACCGAAGTCAAACACGTTATCTATCATCTCGAATTCCGCATCCTCTATTACCCCGTCATCCTTACCAACCTCAACTATGGTACGAAGCTCACGCTCTGTCATGACCTTGGTGGCCTTATTTTTGTCTACGCGAAGGACAGTCATAAGTCCCAGAGAGAGTTTATTCACCAAAAATATAATAGGTGTAAGAATCTTCATCAGGACATATATAATGCCGGCATAGCGAAGAGCCAGTTTCTCCGACTCAATAGTGGCCATGGTCTTAGGTGTAATCTCACCGAAGATAAGCACAATAAGAGTCAATACTCCGGTGGCTATACTGATTCCCAGATTGCCCCACAGCTTTAAGGAAAATGCCGTGGTAAGAGCCGAAGCCGTCAGGTTAACTATATTATTGCCGATTAGAATGGCCGAAAGCATCTTACCGGAGTCATGGGTAACCTTAAGTACCTTCGCAGCACTCTTACTGCCCTCTTCCGCAAGGTTGCGAATTCTTATTTTGTTAACTGTTGTCAGTGCCGTCTCAGCGGACGAGAAGAAGGCTGAAAGCACGATTAAAATGATAATTGCTATAAGTTGTATGCAACTGTCACTATCCAATAAATCACTCCTCTGCTTAGTTAAAACCGAATATCTTCTGCGTTACCCAATATGAGAAGACTGAAATCTTTCTTCCCACACTGCCCGGAAGATTCATGAATGTCCCCATAATACCATGTCTCATTCTGCGATATACCCAAGGGTCTTTGGACTTCAAATACTGCCATAATTCCTTCTTTTTCAGGAGATTTTCCTTCTCTCCTGACTTAATCGCCATAATGGATGACACGATGGTAATAATCTCAAGATAGTTATACATATACTTGCGAAGCTTCTTGTTGGTTAAGCTTTGAAGATTGTATGAATCCATCATAATCTTGTTGACTTTTAGCTGCTGGTCTAAGCGTTTAATCATAACGCTTTCGTTAACAGACTGGTCGTCACGTCCAATATAATACATATAAAAATTAGTATCCAGATAATACATCTTCTTCACATGTGGAAGAGGATAATATACAAATATATTGTCTACATAGAATGTATGCTTAGGAAGCTCCAGCTTGCAGTCCTTAAGGAGCTGTGTTCTGTATATTACAGAGTGCATAAGTATGTAGTGGGCTTTCCTGATAGATTTGAAATCGTCCCATCCGAATACCCTATCCTTAGGAAGCATCCTCCGATACTGCATTACTTTCTTATGCTTTACTCCCTGCTTATCATAAACATAATTGCTGAGGAACATATCCACATTATTATCTTCAGCATTAAGACGTTTTAATGTCTTTAAGATTCTCTTGTAGGAGTTGGGATTAACCTTATCATCAGAATCAACAACCTTAAAATAAAGACCTGTGGCATTGCGAAGTCCTGCATTAACAGCCTCCCCATGTCCTCCGTTTTCCTGATGAACAGCCTTAACTATGGTAGGATACTTGGCTGCATACTCATCGGCAATCAAAGGGGTGGAATCCACAGAGCCGTCATTTACTATAATAATCTCTACATCCTCTCCACCGGGCAGTAAGCACTCGACGCAGTTTCGCATGTAGCTTTCTGAATTATAGCAAGGTATTGCTATTGATAATAGTTTCAATGTACTTCCTCCTTCAACAGTTCGTCTGCCAGCTTAAGGCTTCTGTCTGCAATGGCATCAATATTGTAATACTTATATTCAGCCAGTCTTCCCAGCAGATAGAGTCCTTTATATCTATCGGCTTTTGCTTTGTACTTGGCAAACATTCCGTCGTTTTCTTCGTTGTTAATGGAATAATAGGGTGTGTTGGAACCTGTATAGCTCTCCGGATATTCCTTAACAATTGTGGTCTCAGGTGTGTTAACCTGGCCGGTTAAATATTTAAACTCCGTGATTCTGGTGTAATCCTCATCAACGGTGTAATTCACAACAGAGCATCCCTGGTAGGACTCTTTCTTGTGGTGCTCGAACTTGAATCTTAGAGAACGGTACGGCAAATGACCATACTCATAATCAAAAAGTTCATCCGTAAGTCCGGTATAGATTACCTTTCCTTCAAAGAGTTCACCTTCGTAATATATCTTATCATCCTTAAACTCTAAGACTTCTTTTGCGTCAATTCCTGTCTGAACATGGATATTTTCATGATCTAAGATTTTCTCGAACATGGCTGTAAATCCGGCCAAAGGCATCCCCTGGTACTTGTCTCCGAAGTATCTGTTATCCCTTGAGATAACAACCGGGACTCTGGCAGTTACGGAAGAATCAATCTCCTCCGGCTTCTTGCCCCACTGCTTCATTGTATACTTAAGGAAAATATTCTCGTATACGTATTCCGCCACCTCACGAATCTCCTCGTCAGGATTCTCCTTCATGGTAAGGATGGGGATTCTAGAGTCGAATCCGTACTCTTTAACAAGCTTGTCCTCAAGTCTTGCAGCCTTCTCTTCGTCATAAACAGCATGAAGGGTGTTAAGATTGAAGGGCACGTTAATTATCTTACCGTATACATTGGCATGAACCTCGTGTCCGAAATCGTACCAATCGGTATATTCCGAGAAATACTCCCGAACCCTTTCAATGCTTGTGTGGAAAATATGGGGTCCGTATACATGAACCATTATTCCGTATTCATCATATTCATCGTAACAATTACCGGCGATATGCTTACGTCTTTCAATGACGAGAACCTTCTCGCCGCCTCTTCTTGCCAGCTCACCGGCAATAACCGCACCGGCTACTCCGGCGCCAACAACTATCGTGTCGTACATAAATCCTCCTATGTGTTGTCTTAATACAGCTGTACTTTAAACAGCGCAACCAGAAGAACATACTTCATCTGGTCTATAAGTTCCTCCACTGATTCAAGTCTCGAATCCGGACGATACAGTAATGCAATATCTATAAGGCCTAAGTCTTCCCAAAAATGCTTGGAAATATGTCCCGTCTCGCGATATGCCTCCGCCCACTCTATCATCCCCGTCTCTAACTGATCTAAAATCATCAAATACTGGGAACACCATATTACTGCCGTGGAGTTATCATCATATTCATCAAAGATTTTCTCAAATGTGGGAAGAGAAATCTTGGAAGTATCAATGTTGTGACTTATAAATAAATCCTTGTTGTTCTCGTAATAATCCCAAAGAGTTCCTGTGGTAAGGCCATATCTTTTTATTCGTGCCCTTATCTTGTGGCTTCTGGCCGCACACACTCCCGATTGGTTATATAAAGCTTTTCTTACCGCCTTCTTAGTTACCCGACCAATCAGCTCACCCAGCTTACTGTGCTCTCCCACATCCGTAAGTTTAACTGTTGACTCAGGATTGGCGACAACTATGATTCCGTCAGTACCTGACCCTGTAGCAAAACCGTGAGAATACAGGCTTCCAAGAAGAAGTTCTTCACAGGTAACGGCCTTTGCTATGCTGCTTAAGGTGATACATTTTGTAAGGGCGCCTGCAGGCAAATCACAGCTTAAATGCAGCAGAATATTAATGGTACCCGGTTCTATGGGTACAAACTTGCCGGTTTCCTCGTAGAAGGATGCCGGATCTCCTATTCTTGTAGCATTGGAATCTATTCCTGCTGTTACTATAGCCATTACGGTAATATCCTTAAAAGTTTCTTCCTCAATTGCCGCCTTCTCCATCCAGGCCGCAGTTGTAAGACCGGAAACCTCTGTGGGATTAAGGCCTATAGCCTCTGCATTGGCAGCTATCTCCTTCTCGTAAGACTCCTGCTTAATACGGCATGCCATTTCCTCTGCAAGGCAGTTAAAGTTAAATACAGCCTTCAAGTCCTCCCTGTAACCTCCGTTTAGAAGGGAGGTGCTCACAACCTTTCTGGGACCTGAAAAATCAATTATTATTCCATTGTAGTATCTGCGGGCTCTATCTCCGTCAGACATGGTAATGAGTATCTCGCCCTTTTCACTCATAAACCTTACCTCTGTTTGTTTTTGTTGTAAAAATAATCATGAAACAACAAATAGAATTATACAACATATACGCCTATATAGCAAATATTCAGGCTGATTCGGGGCACTAAAAAAGGCGTAACCTCTCATGAGGTTACGCCCTGAAATATCTATAAATTAGATAAGTCCACCGATCTGAACAAATAATGGTGCAAATACAAGTGCAACTATAGTCATAAGCTTAATAAGAATGTTGATTGATGGTCCTGATGTATCCTTGAACGGGTCACCAACTGTATCACCAACAACGGCTGCCTTATGAGCATCACTACCCTTACCGCCGTGAGTTCCACTCTCGATATACTTCTTAGCATTATCCCAAGCACCACCTGCATTGGACATGAAGATTGCCATAAGAACACCTGATACAAGTGCACCGGCAACAAGTCCGCCAAGAGCCTCGGTTCCGAGAATGATACCAACAAGGATAGGAGCAACTACTGCCATGATTCCGGGAACAAGCATCTCCTTAAGAGAAGCTGTTGTAGAGATACCTACGCATCTCTTGTAATCAGGCTTAGATGTTCCTTCAAGGATTCCCTTATCCTCTCTGAACTGACGTCTAACTTCCTCAATCATCTGGTAAGCAGCCTTTGATACAGCTTCCATTGTGATAGCTGAGAAGATAAATGTAAGCATACCACCGATGAACATACCTACGATTACCTTAGGCTCAAGGATTGAGATAGATTTAAGACCTACAGCCTGAGCATAGGATACGAATAATGAAAGTGCTGTAAGTGCAGCAGATCCGATAGCGAATCCTTTACCCATAGCTGCTGTTGTATTACCAACTGAATCAAGTTTATCTGTAATATCACGAACTGACTCGTCAAGCTCTGCCATCTCTGCGATACCACCTGCATTATCAGCGATGGGACCATAGCAGTCTACAGCAACTGTGATACCTGTTGTTGAAAGCATACCAACAGCTGCAAGAGCGATTCCGTAAAGTCCTGCTACGTTGAATGCAACGATAACAGCAACACAGATAAGAAGAATCGGCCAACCTGTTGACTTCATACCAACAGCAAGACCCTGAATGATTGTTGTAGCTGAACCTGTCTCAGACTGATCAGCAATCTTCTTAACTGATTTATATGAATCTGATGTATAAACCTCTGTAATAATACCGATAGCAACACCAACTACAAGACCTGCAACAACTGCAATAGCAGCCTTCATGTCATTGAAGCATACCTGGCTTAATACGAATGCAGCGATTACAACAAGAACGCTGGCACAGTATGTACCTGTATTAAGTGCCTTCTGTGGGTTACCGCCCTCTTTACCACGAACAAAGAATGTTCCGATAATAGCTGCAAGAGTTCCGCAAGCAGCAAGTAAAAGCGGGAATAATACAGCTGCACCTTCAAACTGTGCGTTAGCTGCAATACCTGTTCCTGCAACAGCAAGTGTAACTGCTGATACAAGTGAACCTACATATGACTCAAAGAGGTCAGCTCCCATACCTGCAACGTCACCTACGTTATCACCTACGTTATCTGCGATAACAGCCGGGTTACGTGGGTCGTCTTCCGGGATACCTGCCTCAACCTTACCAACAAGGTCAGCTCCTACGTCAGCAGCCTTTGTATAGATACCGCCACCAACACGGGCAAACAAAGCGATAGTTGATGCACCAAGTGAAAATCCGAATAAAATGTCAGGGTTACCTGTAATAATATAGATAACACCTACGCCCAAGATACCAAGACCTGCAACGCACATACCCATTACAGCTCCACCTGAGAAAGCGATTGATAAAGCTTTGTTCATTCCGCCTTCCTTAGCAGCATTGGCTGTTCTAACGTTTGCCTTGGTTGCTACTGTCATACCGATGTATCCTGCAATAGTCGAGAATAAACCACCGCAAAGGAAGCATACGGCTGTAATCCAGTTACCGAGTCCGAATCCAATTGCTAAAAATACGATAATTGCGAAGATAACAAGCATCTTGTACTCTGAAACAAGGAATGCCTTCGCACCACTGCTGATTGCATCTGCAATCTCTTTCATCCTATCAGTTCCGGGAGCCATCTTGTTAACTCTTGCAATAAGAATCATTGCGAATAACAATGCAACAACGCCCATGGCCGGAACCAAGTAAATCAATTTGTCCATTTCTCTGAACTTTCCTCCCTTCGATTTACAAACAAAAAACGTGGTTAGACACGTATACATTATAATAGCACAATCAAAGGGCGGTGTAAATATCCATTTTTAACACCGCCCTTATTACCATGGTTTAAAGCCTCGTACTTTCGAACTATTTTACTTCTACAGACCAGCCCTTCGGACCCTCAATCTTACCAAGCTGAATACCTGTTACTGTATCATAAAGCTTCTGGCTTACAGGTCCGATGCCTCCGTCTCCGATTTGGATTACTTCATCCATCCAACGAAGGTGTCCTACAGGAGAAATAACTGCCGCTGTTCCGCTGCCCCAGCACTCCTCAAGTCTTCCCTCTCTTGCTGCTGTAAAGAGCTCCGATGCTGAAATTCTTCTTTCTTCAACAGTCATTCCCCACTCCTTGCAAAGCTCGATGCAGGAGTTTCTTGTAACACCGGGAAGAATACTTCCGTTAAGCATAGGAGTAATAACCTTACCGTCAATCTTAAAGAAGATATTCATTGCTCCTACTTCTTCAATATATTTACGCTCTACGCCGTCAAGCCAGAGAACCTGTGAGTATCCTTCATCATGAGCCTTCATCTGTGCCGCCAAGGATGCAACATAGTTACCGCCTGTCTTGGCTTCGCCAATTCCGCCCCTTACTGCTCTTACATAATCATCTTCAATCCAAATCTTAACGGGGTTAAGTCCCTCCGGATAATAAGCACCAACCGGTGAACAGATAATCATGAAAAGATATGTATCAGAAGGTCTAACTCCCAGGAACTCATCTGTCGCAATAACAAAAGGTCTTATGTAAAGTGAAGTTCCGGGCTTGGTGGGAATCCAGGCCTCATCAATCTTGACAAGCTTCTTGATTGCCTCAAGGAAGATGTCCTCCGGAATCTCGGGAATACAAAGTCTTCTGTTTGAATTGTTGGCTCTTTCTATATTCTTGTCAGGTCTGAAAAGAAGAATTCTTCCGTCATCTGCCTTATATGCTTTTAAACCCTCGAACATCTCCTGTCCGTAGTGAAATACCATAGCTGACGGTTCCAATGCAATCTTTTGATACTCTACGATTCTCGGATCAAACCAGCCCTTGCCGGTTTCATAATTCATAATAAACATATGGTCCGTAAAAATGGTACCGAAGGTTAAGGGGTTATCTGCCCCGGGTAATGGTTTCGGGTTCTTAGTTTTCTCTACTCTGATTTCTAACATTTTAAAACCTCCTAATTACGTGATAACTTGTCTTCGATAAGTCACCACATTTAATATCTATCCGTTACGCTGACGGATTCAATGGCTACATTACCGCCACGAACGATTTCGATGGTGGAAAACTTCGCCTTTAAAAGCTTAATCATCTCGTTATTCTTTGTCTCTGTTTGCACACACTCAATGGTCGCCGTCTTGGTTCCCATATCCACAACCTTCACGCCGAAGACCTGGGCTATCTGGAAGAGTTCAGTCATCTTCTCGGCATTGATATTGTTAATCTTGGCAAACATAATCTCTTTCATATGGGCTGGTACATTCTCAAGGTCCATAACCTTAATTACCTCAACCATACGGTTTAACTGCTTCTTTATCTGTTCGTATGTCACATCATCACTGACGACACCTATGGTCATTCGGGAAACTGTCTCATCCTCGGTAGTTCCCACGGTAAGGCTCTCTAAGTTGTACATCTTGGCTGAAAAAAGCCCTGATATCTTGGATAAAACGCCCACCTGGTTCTCAACGTATAGTGACATCCATCTTTTTTTCATCTCACCCATGGCAAATCCCCCTGTTCTTCAAATAATCTTCCTGCTAGTTGCCCTTAGGGCTGAATATCATGTTGCTGATGGGGTTACCACCTTTAACCATGGGAAGAACAATCTCATCTGTGTCAATAATGAATTCTATAAGGGTCGGGCCTTTCCTGTTGGCTGCGGCTTCCTTTAGAGCGGATTCAATATCCTTCGGATCCGTAACCCTAAGGCCTAAGGCACCGTAGCTTTCGGCCAGTCTTACAAAGTCAGGCGAATACTCGGGGCAATCCTTACCCGGTCCCTTACACTGGTCAGGACAGACACCCTTTCTTCTTCTAAGACAAGTTCCTACATATCTCTTGCCGTAAAAAAGTTGCTGCATCTGACGAACCATTCCAAGATAACTGTTATTGAAGATACAGAATATAACAGGAAGCCCGTGACATACCGCAGTGGACATCTCCTGGATATTCATCTGAGCACCACCGTCTCCGGATACACAAATAACCGTTGCCTCAGGGTTACCGAACTGAGCGCCTATGGCTGCGGGAAGTCCGAATCCCATAACCCCCAGGCCACCTGAAGTTAACATCTGTCTATCCGAATTAATCTCAAGATACTGGGTACACCACATCTGATGCTGTCCTACGTCGGTAACGGCAATATACTTCGGGAATAGCTCATTAATCTTTTCCAATATAAGCTGGGGGCATACACCCTTGTCCTTTCTCATCTCAAGAGGACGTTCCTCTTTCCAGCTATAGATTGTATTCATCCATTCTCCCGTATCCATGGGAATAGCCCACTCCAAAAGCTTCTCAATGGCCAGTCCCGCATCAGCTACGATGGGAATATCAACACAGACATTTCTGGAAATAGCTGATGTATCAATATCAATGTGAACTATCTTGGCCCCCGGAGCAAACTCATTCAAGTCACCGGTAATTCTGTCATTAAATCTGGTTCCTATGGAGAATAAAACGTCACAACCCATAAGGGCCATGTTGGAGGCATAGGCTCCGTGCATTCCTGCATTACCAACGAAATACGGATGGTTGGAAGGAATGGCTCCCCGTCCCATAATAGTGGTAATAACGGGAATCTTCATGGTCTCAACAAGCTTAAGGAAGCTGTTGTTGGCCTGCGAAATATTAAGTCCGCCTCCCACCAGGAATAAAGGTCTCTTGGCACTCTTTAGAAGCTTAAAGCCTCGTTTTAACTGACCAACATGTACGTCTGTAGGCGGCTTGTATCCTCTGATACTTACCTTCTCAGGATACTCTTTGGGGCCCAACGCCACCTGAACATCCTTTGGCAAATCTATAATTACGGGACCCGGCTTTCCTGTTCTTGCGATATAGAAAGCCTCTTTGATTATTCGTCCCAAATCTTCTCTGTTACGAACCGTAACACCATACTTACAAATGTTACGGGTAATTCCTATAATATCCACTTCCTGAAAAGCGTCATTACCGATTAGCCCTGTGGGAACCTGGCCGGTAAAGCACACCAATGGAACCGAATCATAATTGGCATTGGCAAGGCCGGTTACTATATTGGTAGCACCCGGGCCGCTGGTTACAAGGCAGACACCGACTCGTCCCGTAGACCTGGCGTAACCGTCGGCCGCGTGAATAAGTCCCTGCTCGTGTCTCGGTAGAATCAGCTCGATGTCATCCTGTTTTCCGATTTCATCGAACAAATCAGCCACTACCGCACCGGGATATGCAAAAATCTTGTCTACTCCTTCTTCCTTCAAAGCATTTACGAAAAGCTTTGCTCCGGAAATCTGTTGCATACCGTATCCTCCTTTGCCTCTTAAAATATATATTTCTGAATTATAGCATTATGAAACTCTTTGACAAGAGCCATTTTTCACATTTTTATAAATTTTCTGCGAAATGCTTGATGTTTTTTAACATTTCCTACGGTATTCCTCAAAGCGATATTCTATGTTAAAGTAGGTCTGCTCCTCGCTTTCATAGACTTTTTCCCACTCATCATTCTCATCCAGATTAGGGAAAAATGCATCCGCCGAATACTCATAATCAATCTTGGTTATAATAGCCGTGTCACAAAGCTTTAGCATCTGTTCATAGACACTGGCTCCCCCCACCACATATATATCCTTACCTTCGTACTCTTTTGCCATCTCCTGTACTTCTTCAAGTGAATAGGCAATACGGACACCTTTAAGGTTGTATCGTGGATCCTTTGTAAGGATAATATTAACTCTATCCGGCAGGGCCTGTCCTCCCGGGAAAGTCTCCACCGTCTTTCTTCCCGCAACAATCACATTGCCGGTAGTATATTCTTTAAACCGTTTCATATCAGAGGGAATGCTGACTAACAGTCTTCCGTCTTTTCCTATAGCCCAGTTTTTATCACATGCTGCAATTAATTTCATATTTCCATCCCTAATCCTGTTTCACAATATCTTTTGAAGCGGGGAATCCGCCGGCTGCAGTGGCACATTTTACGGCACGGCTCACGGCCTTTGCCATAACCTCTGCGGCAATGGTTCCCACCACATCCACGTCTGTTACTACATTTCCACAGCTTGCTGCGTATATACTGTCGCCGTCAGCGGTGGTATGTACAGGACGTATGGTTCTTGCAAAACCGTTGTGGGCCATGGCTGCGACCTTACCCATCATGGATTTGTCAAGCTTACCATTGGTTACAATGGCTCCGATGGTGGTGTTGGTATGCTCTGTAAAGACGTTATACAAACCGTTTGGCATACCAAGGAAACACTCTGCGGTATCTCCGAAGGATTTCTTATCTTCGGATAAGAGACCGGCAATCTTTTCTCCCGTGTCGGCATCGTATATGTCTCCGAGAGCGTTAACGGATACAACGGCTCCCACTTTAAGATCTCCTATCTGCACCGCATATACTCCAAGGCCGGATTTCATGGCCAGTTCGGCCCCTTTAAACTTACCTACCGTAGCTCCGCATCCTCCTCCTATACAGCCGGAGTCGCTTCTTCTGTTCTCTGCGTCAGCACAGGCCTCATATCCCATCTTCTCTCCGGGACGGACCTTACCGTCACCTATGCCTAAATCAAAGATACATGAGCCTACAACAAGAGGCACTATTCCAAATCCCACATCAAATCCGATTCCATGTTCCTCAAGGTACTTCATAATACCCCCGGCACAATCAAGGCCGTAAGCACTTCCGCCTGATAAGAAGATGCAGTTAACACCCGTTGCTACAGCTCTCGGATCAAGAAGTGTGGTCTCCCTCGAAGCAGGTCCGCCACCTCTTACGTCTACTCCCGTGGGAGCAAAATCATCAAAAATAAGAACCGTACAACCCGTAAGGGCTTCTTCATCCTGAGCATGACCTATTCTTACCCCTTCAATCTCAGATATCTTTATTTCTTTTACTTTATTACTATTCAAAATTGACCTCATAACAAGCCTCCTTAAAATCCCTCTTACACTTACCTACAATTATTGCACATATACCTTTACTCTACAACGTCTTGATTAAATTTTGGTCAAATACAAGAAAGGTGAGAACCCGTAGGTTCCCACCTTTCAATATAATAGGAATACAAATGTTGGATGAATCTCTTAGTTAGATTTAATCTCCCCGGTCTTGTAGATAAACTTGGTTGTACCCTTCATACCCTCACCAAGACCTGCATAAGATGTGTAGCTCTTAGCTGCATCAACTGTAGCTTTGATTCTTGCTGTAATATCTCCAAGCTCACCGTTAACAAGCTCTGATATCTTCTCAACACCCTCTTCATTGAAGAGTTTAAGACCTTCTGATAACTGCATAGAACCGTCTTTAAGTTGCTCAACACCTTCCATAAGAAGTGGGGTATTCTCATCAATCTTCATGATACCTCTATAGAGCTGTTCAGCACCGTCAGAGAGTTTAGCGATTCCAGCTTTAAGAGCAGTAGCTCCTGCCTCAAGCTGAGTTGCTCCGCTTACAAGCTCACCGGATTTTGCTGTAATCTGACTTACTCCGCCTGTGTACTGAAGAAGACCCTGATAGAACCTGTTGTAGCTGTCTAAAGAAGCCTTAGCTGTTTCAACCTTAGCTGCTGCAGCATCACCTGCCTGAGCTCTTACAGCGGCTGTAACCTGAGTAAGAACCGCCTCATAGTTCTCAATAGTAAGGGTTGTGGGTACAGTTACACCTGCCCCTGATAACTGTGCTGTGGCTGAAGCAAGAAGGTTTTCGAATACCTGCTTAGCACCTGCCTGAAGGTTGGCAGAGTTAGCATCTACCTGCTGTAATCCGCCCTGTAACTGAGCTGCACCGTTTTTAACTGCTGTTGCGGCATCTTTCACCTTGCTTGCACCGGCATCTGAAGCCTCTGCACCCTTCTTAAGCTGCTCTGCGCCTGCTGCCAAAGCCTTAATACCTGTTACAAGATCTCCTGATTTTTCAAGAAGCTCGTTCATTCCGTTGTAAAGCTTTGATGAACCGTCAAGGAGCTGTCCCATGGCATCAGTAAGTTTTCCGAAGTTCTCTTTAATATCTCCCTCTGTAAGCTTAGCTGTATCAATCTTGTCGAATACAGAGTTAGTTGCTACTGTTACAGCATTAGAAAGCTTGAAGTTCTTGGCATCTGCCTTAATCTCTACGTAACTTGGAATACTAATCTTACCGGAATCGATTCCAAGGTCTTCTGAAAGTCCCGGGAAAGCAATACCTGTAACAATTGTCTTCTCACCTTCATTAACCAGCTTGCCGTTGGTTACCTCAACATTGGTAAATACCTCATTGTCCATAACCATACCTGTAAGCATTGCAAAGGGAACGTAAATCTTTGTAGGTGTTCCGTTAACAGACATCTCTCTTACTTCATTGTTGGTGTAGTCATATCTGATTACAACCTTACCGCTTTTTCCTGCAATCTCTGAAGGAGATACTGTCTTACCGTCTAAGGTGTAAGTAACCTTAACATCCACCGGAAGAGCCTTGGTGCTTGTTCCTTGATAGTAGATATCATGGCCCTTGGCATCCCATACACACATATTGTCCTCGTTCATGGTGAAGGTCTCGTCGCCTTTGACATTTTTAATATCTTTTAATTCTGTCTTGTCCTTGATTTCGGCACTCTGTGTACCGTTTTTAATCCAGTCGCTTACGATAACCTTATCAACGGAACCGTCAGCTCCGGCAATAACATATACAGTTTCTTCTTTGCTTAAATCATTTCCCGTGGAAGCTGTAGTACCCTCTGCTTCTGTCTTGGCTTCGGTACTCTCTGCCTCCGTCATGTTCCCATTTTTATCTTTGATGGCATATACAGATACGCTGACACATCCTGCAACCAGGGCCATGGACATAACTGCTGCCAAAATCTTTGATCTCTTATTTTTCATAGATAACATCCTCTCTTGCTGCCTTCTTAGGCTTTATTCCTATTGTTGAGTGGCAAACCAATTTATCACACAGCATCAAAAGTGCCGGAAGGATAAAGATTACGCAGAGCATACTTACTACTGCACCTCTTGCCATTAACATACACATTGAACTGATAATGTCTATGTCTGAGTAAACAGCTACGCCGAATGTAGCTGAGAAAAGTCCCATACCACTTACGATAATGGAAGGAATGGACGTTCCAAGAGCAATATCTATTGCTTCCTTCTTGGATTGTCCCGCAGCTCTTTCAGCCTTGTACCTTGTAGTCATAAGGATTGCATAGTCAACCGTTGCTCCCAGCTGAATCGTACTGATACATATCGGTGCGATAAAGGGAAGAGACTGACCTAAGTAATGCGGTAATCCCAGGTTGATAAAGATTGCAAGCTCAATTACCGAGATAAGAATAAATGGTAATGAGATGCTCTTTTCAACAAGAAGAATGATTACGAAGATGGCCAGTACGGATACTGCTGTTACAACCTGGAAGTCATGACCTGTGATATCAATCATATCCTTCATACAGGGTGCTTCACCTATAAGCATTCCGTTGCCGTCGTATTTCTTTAATATCTTATTGAGTTGTGTAATCTGATGATTTACATCATCGCTGGCTACTTTATAAGAAGAATTAATAAGGAGAAGCTCCCACTTATCACTCTTTAATACGCTTTCAAGTTTCTCAGGTATTATCTCTTCCGGAACCGTTGAGCCCACAACGCTTTCAAGTCCTAATACCTGTTTAACGCCTTCAACCTGCTCCATCTCCTTAATCATGGCCTTAATATCCTTGGCCTCTTTTGTCTTATCAATAAGGATCATGTGAGTTGATGCCACATCAAAGGTCTCACGCAGCTTGGTGTTGGCAATTACATATTCGATATCCTCAGGCAGACACTGTCCCATATCGTAGTAAACTTCATCGTTAGTCTTGGAGTATCCTATATATGCAGGTGGTATCAATACCAGGAACAAACATAAGAATACCGGAAATACCTTAGTTAACTTTGAAGCAAACTTGCTCATGTTGGGAATAAGGGATCTGTGTTTTGTCTTCTGTAAGGGTTTATCCAGTACAAGGATAAGTGCCGGAAGAACTGTTACACATCCGATTACTCCGAGGAATACTCCCTTGGCCATTACGATTCCAAGGTCACGTCCCAAAGTAAAGCTCATGAAGCAAAGAGCTACAAATCCTGCGATAGTTGTAATGGAACTTCCCACAACAGATGTCATGGTGTCCTTAATGGCATAAGTCATAGCCTCTTCTTTGGTGCTGTAGAGTTCTCTCTTTTCATTGTAGCAATGCCACAGGAAAATCGAATAATCCATGGTTACCGCCAACTGCAATACTGCAGACAAAGCCTTGGTAATGTAAGATATCTCACCCATGAAATAGTTGGTTCCCATATTAAGAAGTATCATCATTCCGATACTTGCAAGGAAAACAAAAGGTACAAGCCAACCGTCAAGGAAGATTATCATAGCCAGGCAGGCAAGAATTACTGCAATGGCTACATATACAGGTTCCTCTTTCTCACACAGGTCTTTTAAGTCAGTTACAAGAGCTGACATACCGGATACGAAGCACTGCTTACCGCATATACCTCTTATCTGCCTTATGGCATCCATAGTAACATCCGCTGAAGTAGCAGAATCAAAGAAGACTGCCACCATAGTAGCGTTACCTTTGTTAAAGGCTTCTGTTATCTCATCCGGTAATGCTTCCATCGGTACTGATATGTCCATCAAAGAATCGTACCATACGACTGTATCAACGTGGTCAACCTTCTCTATCTTACTCTTAAGTTCTGCCACGTCCTTCTTCTCCATGTCTTCAACAACAATCAGAGAAAAAGCTCCCTTTCCGAAGTCCTCCATCAAAAGATCCTGTCCCTTAATGGTATCAATGTTACCGGGAAGGTAATCCAGCATATCGTAGTTGATTCTGGTTCCTATCATACCAAGTAAAGATGGAATCATAAGAATCAAAGTCAAAACAAGAATAAAAGTCTTGTGTTTGACAACTGCTTTAGCAAATTTCATTAAATTCATCCCCTTTTTTCTTCTTCCCCGAATTATTTTTATCGGGGAAAATGTATTCCTTTACTTGTTGACACGAGTATAAACCCGGGGATTTAAAAGAAAAATGGACAAAAAACAGCCTCGTGCCCAAAATTTAGGCACGAGGCTGAAATTGTCTAAAAGAAATATGCAAAAAACACAATTTGGTACTTGTGATACAGTAAAGTAAACTACTCTTCAAGACTATTAAGAATAATTTCTTCTATATGACCTTTGTTTAATTCACATAACTGATGGAAGGGTTCCCTCAAATCCTCCTTCATTCCGTGGCTTAGCCAGTCAATGACTTCACCGAAGCAAAGGCACTTTACAAGCTGAATAAGCAAGGCCTTGGCCTCCGGCTTAACCTTTCGCCCGGAGATTACGGAATTAATATAATTGGTAACAGCATATTCGCATATATCCATCAAATGGGACTCAAATATATCCCTGTTAACCGAATTGAAGATATGAAGTACCGATTTCTTCTTCTCATAGGCAAATGACAGCGCCACTTCTAATACTTCCTCAATGGATTCAATATGAGGAAACGCTGCTATGGCAGTATCGGCATCTTCTTTAATAATCTCTTCAATGAGAGCCGGCATATCCTGAAAATGATAATAGAAAGAATTCCTGTTAATACCGCATTCTTTTACTATATCCTTAACGGTAATCTGGCTTAAGGGCTTATCTTCAAGCATCTTCGTAAAGGTCTCTTTGATAGCCCGGCTGGTTAGATTTGACATATAACTCTCCTTTTCTTCGGATGAGTTACATTATACATCAAATCCCTTATCTTTTAAAGCCTTGACAACATCCTCCTGGTTAGTGGTCTTAACAACAATAGGACCGTCATCTCCTAAGGATGTGTACATATATCTGATATTGTTACCTGTATCGGCGATAACCTTTAACAGTCCGAAAAGGGTACCCTCTTCATTGGGAAGCTTAACGGTGATAACATCCGTAAGCTTAGCGGAGTACAATCCTTCCTTCAAAACATTAACCGTCTTTTCCGGATCCGATACAACCATTCTAAGCATACCGAATTCCTCAGTCTCAGCAATACTAAAGGAAATAATATTTATTCCCTTATCCTTTAACAGCTCGGCAACCTGAAGGAATCTTCCTTCCTTATTCTCAATAAAAACCGAAACCTGCTTTGTAATCATAGAATACTCCTCCCCTCTTATACAAGCACACGCTTGTCAATTACACGTTTTGCCTTGCCCTCGCTTCTTTCGATGGTCTTGGGCTCAACCAGTCTTACCTTTGGTGCGATACCAAGGGCCTGCTGTAATACATGGGCAATCTTCTTGGTAAGTCTCTCTAATTCACCGATATCATCAGAGAAGAATCTTTCTTCAACTTCTACCAAAACATCCAAGGTATCTAAGTTGTTAACCCTGTCTACAATAAGCATATAGTTAGGTGTTGTCTCTGCAATCTCAAGAAGAGCAGACTCAACCTGTGACGGGAATACGTTAACACCTCTGATAATAAGCATATCGTCGCTTCTGCCCTTGAATCTGGAGATTCTGGCACTGGTACGACCACACTCGCATCTATCATAGGTAATACTGGTAAGGTCTTTGGTTCTATATCTGAACAGGGGCAGTGCCTCCTTGGTAAGAGTGGTAAATACCAACTCTCCCGTCTCACCTTCAGCCACAGGCTCTAAAGTCTCCGGATTAATAACCTCCGGGAAGAAGTGATCTTCTGCAATGTGAAGACCAGCATGGAACTTACAGTCTCCCGCAACTCCCGGCCCCATAACCTCACTAAGTCCGTAGATGTCATGGGCTGTAATGTGAAGTCTGGACTCAATCTCACGACGCATATTCTCGGTCCAGGGCTCTGCACCGCAGAATGCTTTCTTTAACTTGATGGAGTCAATCTTTCCTGCCTCTTCCAAAGCCTCGGTTAAGTACATAAGGTATGAGGGTGTACAGCATATAGCAGTAACCCCGAAGTCCTCCATCATGGTAATCTGTTTCTTGGTATTACCTGTGGACATGGGCACTACAGTAGCACCCAGATTCTCAACACCGTAATGGGCTCCCAATCCACCGGTGAATAGTCCGTATCCGTAAGAGATCTGAACTATATCGTCGTGGTCAAGACCTCCCATAACAAGAATTCTTGCCACGCACTCCTGCCATCTTTCGATATCTCTTCTGGTATAGCCTACAACAGTGGCTTTACCTGTTGTACCGCTGGATGCATGAATTCTTACTATCTCGGAACGTGGAACTGCAAAAAGCCCGAAGGGATAATTATCCCTTAGATCTTGCTTGGTGGTGTAGGGAAGCTTGCTTATATCTTCAATTCCCTTGATATCTCCGGGCTCCAAGCCTATCTCCTGCATCTTCTTACGATAGTATTCAACATTATGATATACCCTGTCCACCATCTTACGAAGACGCGCACCCTGCAGGTTGGCAAGTTCGTCCCTGCTCATGCATTCTTTACTTTCATTCCAAATCATTATTTATTTTCCTCCTCAGGATTTACTTATGAATCCTGTATCTCTCCTATTCTATAACGCGTATCCTATTTCAAAGGCCTTCTTATTGATATCGATGGTCTTCTTAGGCACAGTATTCTCGATTACTTCAAGCCACTGGTCCTTGCCGAAGTCCATATGAGATGCCACCACACCAAGAACAATTACATTAAATGTCTTGGTATTGCCAAGCTTTTTAGCCTCTTCCATGGCATCAACCCGGATAACCTTGTGGGACTTCTCCAAATCTTCAATAATACCCTCCGGATACTTGGCATTACCTATAACAACCGGCATGGGGTCAATACGCTGGTCATTTACGATAATAACCCCGTCCTTCTTTAAGAAGTGGGCATATCTAAGGGCCTCTAATCTCTCGAAGGCAATAAGGATATCTGCCTGTCCCTCTTCAACAATAGGTTCAGCCACGTTATCACCGTAACGAACAAAGGTTACAACGCTACCGCCTCTTTGTGCCATACCGTGAACCTCAGAAAGCTTAATATCGAAACCGTTGGCAAGAATGATGCCTCCAAGTATTCTGCTGGTAAGTAATGTTCCCTGTCCGCCGACACCGACGATCATAATATTCTTAGTCTCCATCAGTCTACACCTCTACTTTCTCAATTGCGTCATGATTACAGATTGATGCACAGAGGCCGCAACCGTTACACATAACGTCATTAATGGATACGGAATTATCCTCGTTCTTAGTAATACAAGGACATCCCGGCTTCATGCAGAGGCCGCATTTCTTACACTTGTCGGCATTGATTGCATATTTAACCTTAACCGGTGTCTTATCAAGAAGAGCGCAGGGTGCTTTGGATATAATAACCGAAAGCTCGTCCTTAGCCACTTCTTCCTTAATGGTCTTCTCCAATTCCTTAATGTCAAATGTATTCACCACTTTAACATTGGGAACTCCAATGGACTTGCAAAGTCCCGGAATATCAATAGCATAGGTATGATCACCCTTTAAGGTCTTACCTGTAGCGGCATGATCTTGATGTCCTGTCATACCTGTAGTTGAGTTATCAACTATAATAACCGTTCCTGTTGACTGGTTATATACCATGTTAACAAGGGAGTTGATTCCCGTATGCATAAAGGTGGAATCACCGATAACGGCTACCCAATCCTTGATATAGTCTTTGCCTTTTGCTTTTTCCATGCCGTGAAGAGAACTGATTGATGAACCCATACAGATGGTGGTCTCCACTACATTAAGAGGTGCTACTGCTCCCAATGTATAGCAACCGATATCACCGGCAGCATGAAGTTTTAATTTGCTAAGTACATAGAAGGTGCTTCTGTGAGGACATCCCGGGCAGAGAATAGGGGGACGTCCCGGCGCCTCAGCCGCCTTGTCTATTTCAAGATTCTGCTTTAAGATGGCAGTACGAAGCATATTAGCAGAATACTCACCCTGAAGGGTAAAGATTTCTTTACCGATAGCCTTGATACCCCAGGATTTAACCTGCTCTTCTATAATGGGATCAAGCTCTTCCACAATATATAAAGTCTCCACCTTGGAAGCGAATTCTTCAATAAGCTTCCTCGGCAAAGGATTAACCAATCCCAGTTTTAATACGGAAGCATCAGGAAGGACTTCCTTAACATACTGATAGGGGATACCTGATGTGATAACGCCGATTTTGGTATCCTTGTATTCTGCCTTGTTAATATCAAAACTGCAAGAATCCTCAATAAGTTTTTTCTCTCTTGCCTCTACATGAAGATGACGAACCTTTGCATTACCCGGCATCATAACATTCTTGGCTATATTCTTCTCGTAAGGCTTGTCCGGTACATCTTCTCTTTCGCAAAGCTCTACAAGGCCCTGAGAATGAGCAAGTCTCGTGGTAGTTCTTACCATTACGGGAGTATCATACTTCTCACTGAGTTCAAAGGCAAACTTGGTAAACTCCTTAGCCTCACTGCTATCTGAAGGCTCTAACACAGGAACCTTGGCAGCTCTTGCTACCGCTCTTGAATCCTGCTCGTTCTGGGAACTGTATAATCCCGGATCATCGGCAGCTACAATAACAAGGCCGCCGTTTGCTCCTATATAAGATATGGAATATAAGGGGTCCGCAGCTACATTTACCCCAACATGCTTCATAGAAGCCATGGCTCTTACTCCGCTTATGGATGCTCCCGATGCCACTTCCATGGCAACCTTTTCATTGGGGGCCCACTCCGCATATATTTCATCATATTTCACGATATTCTCGCTGATTTCGGTGCTCGGTGTTCCCGGATAAGCTGAAGAAACCTTAACTCCGGCTTCATAAGCTCCTCGGGCAATCGCTTCATTACCAAGCATAACTTTCTTCTCCGACATCGCTAACTCTCCCTTCGCATTCTGTCACTTTAAAGTATTAAAACAAATTATAAACTATAGGATGGGTGGTGTCAATAAAGCATACACAATAGTAATTATACATCAAAAAGGACGCCGGGATAACCCGACGTCCGAATTGTATTCTCTTTATGAATTCTTTATTGCCAATGATGTAATAGCCTGTGCAAATGTTGTGGAATCACTGTAAGTCCAGCTATTCTTTGATTTCTTAACAACAATGGTTGTGGACTGTGTCTCCTTGCCCGGAGTAAACTGTTCCATCTGAGTTGTAAGTTCTTTGATGTACTCGGTAAGAACCGCAATATTATAATCAGTCTGTTCCGAATACTCCGCTGCCTTAACCTTGGCTGATGCCGCTTCCATAGCCTTGCCTGTCAATGCCTCCATATCCATATAAGTAGATGTAAGCTTAACAGTAGCCTCGGTATCACTGCTCTTTTCTACAGTGGCAGTGCCGGACAACTTGGTAAGAGCTTTAAGATAAGCATCATAGTATTTTGTAAGAAGATCCTTGTCTACCGTTGCATTGTAGCTCTTCTTATAAGACTCGTTAATATCATTGATTCCTGTCTCAACGGATTTCTTAAGCTCATCCTCAAAGGATTTAATCTCCTTATCTGCTACACCCACATCCTTAGCAGCCTTAGAATCTCTATTTATAACAAGCTTATACATAGCAAGGACATATTCATCTGCAGCCACCTGCTTGCCGCCACATCCTGCAAATACACCTACCGCCAATACGGCTGACATAACCAACGCAATTATCTTCTTCATATAATACCTCCAAATATAGTGTTCCACATACAACTATTTTGGCTTATTAATCAGTATTTGTCAAATAATTAGTACTCAATAACTATGCTGTAACGATTGAGTTAGCAAGACTTCTCATAGCAGAGCTTGGTGTTGTGAACTCCCATGTATCTCCTGTTTTCTTAAGTTTAATCTTAACAGTCTTCTCTGCTCCCGGTTTAGCATTAGCCTCAAGTTTCTGTGCAAGAGTGTTGAAGTAAGTTGAGAAATAACTCTTTAAAACGCTTGGATCATTCATCTTAGACTGATCAACTGTTGCAAGTGCTTCCTGAGCTGCGTCTGTAGCATAGTCCTTAATGCTGATTGGTTTAACCTTAACTGCTACTTCTGCTTCATCACCGCTGTCGGATAAAGTCTCAACTGTAAAGGGAAGTTTTGCAACTGCGGTCTTGAATCCTGTAGCGAATTTTTCAAGGGGTTCTGCCTCAATGTACTCTTTGTACTTTGAACCAACACCTGCGATTACTCCGTCTTTTACCTTATCAAGCTGTTTGTTAGCTTCCTCAAGCTGAGTTGCTGATGCATCATCTAATCCGCAAAGTTTTGCTTCAGATGCATCTCCTGTAAGGATTCCCTTAAATACTGCAGACACATAATCGTTAGCCTTAACGGTCTTAACCTGAGGTGCTGAACTTGATACCGGTGCGCTTCCACCGTTGTTGTTACATCCTGCCAAAGATGCAACAGAAAGACCAAGAGCTAATCCCAGTCCGATAATAGTTTTAATACTCTTTTTCATACATAATCCTCCATAACAAAATAGGTCCGGTTCAATTACTCCCGTAGAACCGAAATTGTATCTTGTGTATCATTGACAAGATGCTGCCCGAGATGATACACTTTAGGGCGTAACACTTTAATGCGTTGCACTTTAAAGTGTAAAAGTATTCGAAACGAGGTATAAAAAATGGTTTTCAAAATAATACTGTTAATAGTATTTGCGGCAATCACACTTGCAATCGGTTTCTATACCAAGCGCCACGCCACCGATGTTAACGGCTTCGTCCTTGGCGGACGTAGCGTAGGACCCTGGCTTACAGCCTTTGCTTACGGCACATCCTATTTCTCCGCCGTAATCTTTGTAGGCTACGCCGGACAATTCGGCTGGAGATTCGGTATCGCTTCTACCTGGATAGGCATCGGCAATGCCTTAATAGGAAGCTTACTTGCCTGGGTAATCCTAGGTCGAAGAACCCGTGTCATGACTCAGCACCTAAACAGTGCCACCATGCCCCAATTCTTCGAGAAGAGATTTGACAGCAAGGCTTTAAAGATTGCTTCGTCAGTAATTGTCTTCGTATTTCTCGTACCCTACACCGCTTCACTTTATAACGGTCTTTCAAGACTATTCGGTATGGCATTTAATATTGACTATTCCGTATGTGTTATTGCCATGGCCGTTCTTACATGTGTATATGTAATAGCAGGCGGATATATGGCAACAGCGGTTAATGATTTCTTCCAGGGAATCATAATGCTTATCGGTATCGTAGCCGTAATCGGCGCCGTATTAAACGGCCAGGGTGGTTTCCTTGAAGCCTTAAAGGGCCTTGCGGTTGTTAACGACCCTGCGGTTACAGAGACACCGGGAATATTCGCATCATTCTTCGGTCCGGATCCCGTAGGCCTTCTGGGCGTTGTAATTCTTACATCCCTTGGAACCTGGGGACTTCCTCAGATGGTTCAGAAATTCTATGCCATCAAGAGCGAGAAATCAATCAGTACTGGAACAATCGTATCTACTTTCTTTGCTATTATCGTTGCCGGAGGATGTTATTTCCTCGGCGGATTCGGCCGTTTGTTCTCAGGAAGCATTGATATTAAGGCTAACGGATATGACTCCGTTGTACCCACAATGTTATCATCCCTGCCGGATATCCTTATAGGTGTGGTTGTGGTACTTGTGCTTTCAGCTTCAATGTCGACTCTGTCTTCATTGGTACTTACATCAAGCTCCACCTTGACCTTAGACCTTATTAAGGACAATATCGTCAAGAAAATGTCTGAGAAGAAACAGCTGCTTTGGATGAGAGTTCTCATTGTATTCTTCATCGGAGTATCTGTTGTACTGGCCATTATTCAATACAAATCAAACGTAACATTTATAGCACAGCTTATGGGTATATCCTGGGGAGCACTTGCCGGAGCATTCCTTGCACCCTTCCTTTACGGATTATACTGGAAGCGTACTACCAAAGCCGCAGTATGGGTAAGCTTTATCTTCGGTGCCGGAATAATGATACTTAACATGGTAGCCAAGAATATCTTCCCACCCTTATTGCAGTCACCCATTAATGCAGGTGCCTTCGCAATGATTGCGGGATTAATCTTAGTACCGGTGATAAGTCTTCTAACACCAAAGATGAAACAAGAACAGGTTGATGAGAAATTTAAGTGCTTTGATGAGAAGGTTCTCGTTCCAAAGTCACGTGCATTAGAAGAGCAGGGTTAAAACCCTACTCTTCTTTTTTCTTTATTCAACTCTAACTTTCTACGCCACGCCGGCTGTCTTCGCATTACCTTTCATACCGTCTCTGAAGAAGGGGATACGGGAAAGTGCAATCATAAGAGCTATTCCCATAACTCCTGCTGAGATAACCTCTCCTGCCCCAACTGTTCCGAACAGATAGAAATAGGGAAGTACCTCGCCATATCCGTAGATTAATACGAAGGGTACGATAATCGCATTGGCAAGAATTGTTGGAATAGGTACGAGATATTTGTGATTTCTCAACACATATCCTAATACTGCACCGATAAGTGTTGCCAAACTTCCGAATATGACATCGATAAGACAACATCCTGTCAAAATATTAGAAAGAAGGCATCCCGCAAACAATCCCGGTATAGCTGCCGGAGTAAATACGGGCATAATACATAACATTTCCGATAATCTGATCTGGATAACACCTGATGCCAATCCGAAAATACTTGCCAGATATGTCAATACGACATACAGAGCAGCAATAAAAGCCGCTTGAGTGATAAACATGGTACGATTTTGTTTCATTTTTTATCTCCTTAGTTTTTTTTAAGGTGTGGATGGTTTCGAACACACCGACATATTGTCACGTCGCTTTGAGCTTTCCTCGTTTGCGAACTTGTAATAATATACACTATTTTTTCACATATTGCAATACTTAGTACTATAGTACCTCTCCCGTCTTTGCAAACCTACTGTTTTCATGCTATAATAACAAGCGCTGTTAAAGAATCCAAGGAATTAAAAGGACGGAGAAAAATGATACGAGGAATTTATCTTTCATATAACGACGATTTATCTGATGTACATTCCATAAGAAAGGCTGTTTTTACAGACGAGCTGGGTATTCCCTCTGATGTGGAAGCGGACGATAATGATATGATGGCCATGCATGCCGTATTAGAAGCTGAAGGAGGCATGGTTGCCACAGCCCGCATGAAATTCGACGGGGACACCTTCGAGCTTGACAAAGTTGCGGTTTTGCCCCATCACAGACGCCAGGGCTACGCTGACTTCGTGGTTCGTATGCTTCTTGACAAGGTCTTTCTTGCAGATGGCAAGATTATATATGCCAATGTAACCAAGGAGGCAGTACCCTTCTTCGAGACCATAGGCTTTGTATCCACCGGCGCCGAGTTTGCCGAGCACGGATTAACCCTTATTCCCATGAAGGTTGAAAAAGGCTCCGTAAAAACAAAGTGCGGCGGCCACCACTAATAATGTCCCGGCTTACCACCGGGACATATCAATCATCTTTTCACTTCTTGCCACAATTGTGGTAACCACCACATCTCCCAGACAGTTACTCATGGTCGATGACATTCCCACCAGGGCATCAATTCCCATTACAATACTCACAGCCTCTATAGGCACACCGATGGCTGCCAATAGAACCGAAAGAGTGACGATGCCTGCCCCCGGTATTCCCGGAGTTCCCACAGACATAACAAAGATGGAAATTATAAGGGATACCAGCATAGCCCCTGAGATTTCTATTCCGTATACCCTGGCCAGGGCAAGGGAGAATACTCCAAGTCTTATGCAGGTTCCGTCCATATTGACGGTGGCTCCCAGCGGAATAGAAAGACTGTATATCTTGCTGTCTATTCCAAGCTTCTTATCGCAGGTCTCCATATTAATGGGGATGGATGCGCTACTGGAATTCATGGAGAAAACCTGAAGCATGGTTCCTACATAGTTTTTAATAAACTTAAAGGGATTAACCCATCCGAATAGAATCAGGAGAATACAATACAATATCATCATTCCCAACAGTCCCGCCAAATAAGTTCCCAATATTCCCATTACAGAGATAATGGTGCCAATACCCATCTCCAGCATCATCTTAGCTATAGAGCAAAAGATGGCAATAGGCATAACCTTTATAATAATTGACGTAACCTTTAAAAACAGCTCATTTAAGGCCTGGATTATTCCTATAAGAATTTTCGAATACTTGCCTATCATTCCCACCGCAATTCCAAGAAGAATCGCCAAAAAGATAAGCTGTAACATGTTAGAATCTATAAATGGTTTGAAGAGATTATCAGGAACTATATTAATAACAGTATCCAGAATGGATATACTGACTCCCTCCGTAGAAATGCTTGAAACAGCCTGTGCCCCTGCAACCGAGATACCGCTTCCGGGAGTAAATATGTAGTATGCTCCTATTCCAATAAGAATAGCCAGTATGGTGGTGCAGGCATAGAGGCCGAATATCTTACCGCCTATTCTGCCAAGCTCCGATAATTCAGTAAACTGGACTATGCAAGATATGATAGAGAAAAATACCACCGGAGCCACTACCATCTTTAGGGCACTCATAAACATGGTGTTTACCGGGGAAAGGACGAAAGTTACAAGGCCCTGATTAAAGTCTGCATTACCTGCAGATGAAAGAAGCAAGCCTATTATAACAGCAAGAATCATGGCTCCCAAAGTAACATATAAGAACCTATGCTCTGAACGGATGACCGTCATTCGAACACTATTTACTCCATTCCCATGACTATACTTTAAATCATCCGAGAAGGCGCTGAGAAGGATGTTGCGGAGGACCTCATTGGTCTCGACTCCCGTATCTTCAACTCCCGCCAGGCCTGTCACATCTGCAGTTGCCCCTGCAAGAGCAGCTCTCATGTCAAACTCTTCGCCCGATACCTTTATCTCCACCGATACAGTACCCAGAAGTTTTTTGATCGTCAAGCTGTACTTCACATCCTCCTCGGCACGACTAACTAAAGTGTTAATTGCCTCTTCAACAATCAACACGGCTTTATTCTGTTGTTTTTCCTTTATTCCGGTCTCTTTTAAAAACTTTCTGAAATAGTCAGTTCCTTCTCCGACTCCCCCGAGATCGGCAGGAAACAAGGCTTTCCTTCTCATAATAATCCCCCCAAAACAGTATTATATGTTAAATACTAACACAAATTAATACTATTTAAAAGAATCCATCTCCCGTATAAGGTTCACCATCTCGATGGCTCCTTGGGCACAATCAAAGCCCTTATTACCTGCCTTTGTACCGGCACGCTCTACTGCCTGCTCAATAGTATCCGTAGTAAGAATGCCGAACATTACGGGAACCTCTGAAGACAGGGATACCTGGGCTATCCCTTTTGATACTTCTGCGCAAACATAGTCATAATGGGATGTTGCCCCTCTTATAACAGCCCCCAGGCAGATTACAGCGTCATACCTTTTACTCTTTGCCATCTTAGATGCAATAAGGGGAATCTCAAAAGCCCCCGGTACCCAGGCAACCTCTATATCCTCTTCTTTGACATTTTCCCTCTTGAGGCAATCAATTGCACCTCCCAGCAGTTTGGAAGTGATAAACTCGTTAAATCTCGCCGCAACGATACCTACCTTAATACCCTCTGATAATAACTTTCCTTCGTAAACTTTCATCATTTGTTCTCCTTTTTTGTCTATTGTTTTAAATCTCAAGCATGTGACCCATGCGAATCTTCTTGGTCTTTAAATAGAAATAGTCATGTTTGTTGGCCTCAATCTCAATGGGAACTCTTCTTGTTATCTCCATTCCGTAGTCCTCTAACTGATACACCTTATCCGGATTGTTGGTAAGAAGTTCTAATGAATGAACGCCTAAGTCCCTTAGAATCTGGGCTCCCGTATAGTATTCTCTCAAATCCCCCGGGAAGCCTAAGGCAATGTTGGCATCCAAAGTATCCATACCTTCGTCCTGCAGCCTATAGGCTTTAAGCTTATTCACAAGACCGATTCCCCTGCCCTCCTGTCTCATGTAGAGAAGGATTCCTCTGCCTTTAGCGGCAATAGCCTTCATGGCCGCATCAAACTGCTGCCCACAGTCGCATCTTAAGGAACCGAAGACATCCCCCGTCAGGCACTCGGAATGAACACGACAGAGTACATTTCTGCCATCGCTTATATCTCCTTTTACCAGGGCAATGTGGTGCTCACCGTTTATCTTGTTGATATAGCAATGGGCCATAAACTCCCCGTAACGGGTAGGCATCTTGGCCACTGACACACACTCCACCAGCTTGTCATAAGTTTTACGGTAGTCTATAAGCTGAGGGATTGTTATAAATGTCATCCCCAAATCCTTTGCCAGTTTCTTTAAACTCTCTCCCCTCATCATGGTTCCGTCTTCTGCCATGATTTCGCAGCAAAGTCCGCACTGCTTTAAACCGGCTAACTTCATAAGATCAACCGTTGCCTCTGTGTGTCCCGGTCTTTCAATGATTCCTCCGGGCTTTGCCACAAGGGGAAACATGTGTCCCGGTCGCCTGAATTCTAAGGGACTTACCTCGTCGTCTATGCAGGCCCTTGCCGTAATACCCCGCTCTTTAGCCGAGATTCCCGTAGTTGTAGACACATGGTCTATTGATACGGTAAATGCCGTCTCGTGGTTATCCGTATTGTGGCTTACCATGGGGGGAAGTGCCAGCTTTCCCGATAGTTCCTCACTCATGGGCATACATATAAGGCCCTTTCCCACAGATGCCATAAGATTAACGTTATCAGTGGTGGCATATTCTGCAGCACAGATAAAATCCCCTTCATTCTCCCGGCCTTCGTCGTCCATTACCATAATCACCTTGCCATTTCGTAAATCCTCTATGGCTTTCTCAATTAACTCCTTTTCCATTTCTTCATCCCTTTCTTCTTAGTGTTTAGAATCCGTTGGCAAAGAGGAATTCTTTGGTTAAGCCTCTTTGTTCCTCATTCCTTGCCATATATTTTTTTACGTATTTTCCGATTACGTCATTCTCGAGATTTACCACATCCCCAATACTCTTATGTCCTAAGACCGTTTCTTTTAGGGTATGGGGTATTATTGAAACCGCAAAAGAATCCCTTTTTACTGCCGCCACCGTAAGGCTTATTCCGTCTATGGCCACAGATCCTTTTTCTACTATTCCATCAAGGATTTCTTCTCCCGCCTTTATCTCAAACCATACCGCGTTACCGTCCCTTCTTATGGACTGTATAGTTCCGGTGCCGTCTATATGACCGCTTACAATGTGACCTCCAAAGCGGCCATCTGCTTTCAATGCTCTCTCAAGGTTTACCTTAGATCCTGCCACAAGGCTCCCAAGTCCCGAGCGCTTAAAGGTTTCATTCATTACATCAGCCAAAAAGCCCTTACTGTCATGGTCCACAACAGTCAGGCAGACTCCGTTAACCGCAATACTGTCTCCCATATGGATATCCTCCAAAATCACCTTACATTTGAGGGATATCCTCTGCGCCTTTGCCCCTCTTACAATGCTTTCTACTTCTCCAAGTTCCTCCACTATTCCCGTAAACATGAATAAACCACCTCATTTTCTATTATCAAATCATCTCCGGCCCATAGGGTATTAACCGGACGAAGCCTTATGGCATTACTAATATCCTCTATTCCTTTGCCTTCCACCGGAGACTTACTTCTGCCCCCGAAAATCTTCGGTGCCATATGAATATGAACTTCATCAACTATTCCCGCCTCCAAGGCGCTATAGTTAATGCTTCCTCCCCCTTCTATCAGGAGGCTGTCTATTTTCCTCTCAGCCAGAGTTTTCATGAGAACTTTTAAGTCTACTCCCGCCTCGGATCCCGGGAGCTTTAAAACCTCACACCCTTTATTTAATAGCTTTTCAATCTTATCCTCATCCCTTGATGCGGAAGCTATGATGGTTTCTATTCTGTCCGCAGTCATAACCACCTTGGAATCCAAGGGTATCCGCAGATTGGTATCACATATAACTCTCACAGGATTAATGCAAGGCTCGTCTAACCTGCAATCAAGCATCGGGTCATCTTCTATAACCGTGGATACCCCAACCAGAATAGCTGACAGGCTTTTTCGCAATCTGTGAACATTCTCCCTTGCAGCATCCCCGGTAATCCACTTTGATTTACCGGAAGCCGTGGCTATCTTCCCATCTGCTGTCATGGCATATTTCATTACCACATAGGGAAGGCCGGTGGACATATACTTGTTAAAGACCTTGTTTAGTCTTAAGCTTTCCTCTTCCAGCAGACCCACATCCACCTGTATGCCCTTATTTCGCAGTATCTCTACACCTTTTCCTGCTACCTTGGGGTTTACATCAAGGGTAGCTACCACAACCCTTGCAATTTCATTTTCAATAATGGCCTCTGTGCATGGAGGGGTCTTTCCATAGTGGCAGCAAGGCTCTAAGCTTACATACATTGTGGCTCCTTTGGGAGAGTTCCCTTTGTTCTTACAGTCTGCTAAGGCATTTCTCTCGGCATGAAGTTCCCCGTATCTTTCGTGGTATCCTTCTCCTATTATTTGCCCGTCCTTTACCAACACAGCCCCCACTTTCGGATTGGGACTTACAAATCCCTCTCCCTTTTTTGCCAGTTCTATGGCCCTTTTCATATACTCCCTATCATTCATCTTTCTTAACTCCTTGCAAAATTTAAAGCCCCGAATTACTTCGGGGCCTTATATCCAATCCGTATTTGCAAAAAAGCTCTGAGACAAAACCGTCTCAGAGCTCATATAAACACAATACAAACTACATCTTCTTTCATCCAGACTATACTGTCGGCTTCGGAATCACACCGAATCATGCCTTGCGGCTCGTGGGCTATACCACCGGTAGGGACTTGCACCCTGCCCTGAAGACTATTATTCAACTAAAGGGATGGTAACACATTTACACAGTTTGGGTCAATGATTATTTTTAAGAATTTTCTTTAACTCATCTACTCCGAAGGTGTAGTCGGAATTACAGAAATGACACTCCACATTAATAGGCTTACCATCGTCAATCATCTCCTGAATATCACTTTTATCAATACTGTAGAGCACCTTCTCCACTCTCTCCTTCGAGCAGTTGCACTCAAAACGGGTATCAATCTTATCGGTTATCTCGATGCCAAAATCACCTAAGAGTTTCTCCATAATATCCTCAGGGCTTAACCCGGCATCCAGCATGGAAGTAACGGAATCTACTTTCCCCAGTTTTTCTTCCAACGCATCAATTATTTTATCATCTGTAAAAGGCATAAGCTGGATGATAAATCCCCCTGCCTGCTTTACGGTATTGTTCTTATTCATAAGAACTCCAAGTCCCACGGATGAAGGCACCTGCTCGGAGTTAGCGAAATAATAGGTAAGGTCGTCCCCTATCTCCGATGTCTGTAAGGCGGTCTGTCCCACGTAAGGCTCTTTAAGTCCCATATCCTTGATGACATTTAAGAAACCGGAACCTATGGCTCCTCCAACGTCTAGCTTTCCCTTTGAATTGGCTGGAATAAGAACCTCCGGATTAATGGGATAACCCTTCACTCTTCCGCCGGAATCCGCAGTAACAGTAAGGCCTCCAATGGGACCGTCACCCTTTATCTGCAGGGTAAGCACATCGTCATCACCCTTCATCATAACGCCCATCATGGCCCCGGCCGTAAGAAGTCGTCCAAGCGCAGCCGTAGCTACAGGGCTGGTGTTATGGGCCTTCCTTGCATATTCCACCAAGTCTTTTGTGGTTGCAGCGAAGAATCTAATGGAGGATTCCGCTGCTATTCCTCTAATTATATAATCAGACATAATCTAACCTTCCTTACCTGATTCTTTGCAGACAAAACAGACTCTCTCGCTTTTTCTTCCCGGCTCTTCCCCGGTGAATCCATCATAGGTATCAAGCAAGACAAGACCCGCTTCTGCTATCAAATCTTTTATTCTGTCAAGGTCATAAGACCTTTGCAAATGACACTCCTCATATCTTTCGAATATATCGTCCTCTCTTATGAAAAGGGTTAAATCGTATTCATTGATACGGGTTTTGGTATCATAGAAATTCTCCCAGATAAAAGCGGCATCCTCTCTGCTTTCCGCGAAGGTGTTGTTCGCTAATATCTTCTTGTACTTATATGGGGTATTCATATCAAATATGAAGATGCCCTCCGGATCCAGATAGTTATTCACAAGTTTAAAGACTTCAAGCAGGTCTTCCTCTTCTGTAATATAATTAAGGGAATCACATACTGATACGATTGCTGCAACAGTACCGTAGAGTTCGAATTCCCGCATGTCCTGACAAAGATAGAGGATATCCGCATCCCCTCTTTTATCTATAGCAATATCCAGCATGTCCGGAGACATATCAATGCCAATCATGTCAAAGCCCTTATCGCTTAAGGCCTTGGTAAGACGACCGGTTCCGCAACCCAAATCGGCTACAATTCCCTTATCTATCCCATGTTCTTTTAATATTTCCACGATACGATGACACCAATCCTCGTAAGGAATGTTATCCATAAACATATCATAGACTCTTGCAAAACTTCCGTATTGTGACATCTCCACACCCCCTCATACACAGAAATTATTGTAGTATAACTAACCCTTTACGTCAACAAAGCCTGCGGAAGTCTTGCCGACTCCGCAGGCTTAAAATATCAATTATTATACAATTCCCAAAAGCGCAACTCCCTCAGGAATAAGTAGGGCCACAAGCACCGCTACCACAATGGATATGGGGATTCCTCCCTTAATCATATCGCCGAAACTGTAATAACCGAACTTGTAGGTAAACATGGGCACCGCGTCTGTAGGTAAGACAAATGTCACCGCTGACCAGAAGGATACCAGTATGGCCGCTGCCACCGGGTTGACTCCCGCCATAACAGCAAGGTCTACAATAGGAACAACCGCAAGTCCTGCCACCGCCGGTCCTGAAGGACATAATACATGGAGGAAGCAAACCAGGAAAGATATAAGTATAAATACTAGAATCTGTGACCATCCTGCCGCTCCGGATAAAACGGTTTTAATAAGCCAGGATGCTCCGCCCGTTGCAAGAGCTGCATCAGCTAACGCTCCTACGGAACCAACCATAAAGGATGCGTCCCATCCGCCCTTGTCAGAATAATCCTGCCATGTAAGAACATCGATACCCGGGAACATGAAAAGACAGGTTCCCATAAGGGCTACACAAGTTGTATTAAGCATTGGAATCCATGATGAAGCAATCCATGCCACAAACATCAAACCAACAACAACTAAAGTCTTAATCTCTTTTGCTGTAAGAGGCCCATTACCGTGAACCATCTCTTCTGCCTTCTTTAACGCCTCTTCTCCCAAAGGCTCAGGCTTATGAACAAAAGAAATCCACAATGCAACAAGGATAGTAATAAAGAATCCTATCGGGTATCCCTGAATAAGCCATTGCAGGAATGTAACCGGATGGCCGATTTGTGCCAGATAGTTCATTGCAATAATATTGGTTGGTCCCCCGGCCGGAGTCATATAACCTCCGATAACAGATCCCGCAGGAATGGCTATCATAAGACATTTACCAAGTTTTGATGTGCCGGGTTTTGGATCACCATTGGCTTTGAGAACAGCTATGCCAAGTGATGCGAATAAAGCACATGTGGGAATATTGGACATGATAGATGATAGCAAGGCTGTTCCACAGGCAAAACCTATAATAAGTTTCCTGGGTGAACTCTTAGCCCATTTCATAATTGCTCCCGCAATTCGTGTAGGAATGGTGGTGGCTGCCATTGCCGTTGTAATAGACATGGTACCTACCATAAAGAAGAATACGGAACCTCCGAATCCTTTGAACATATCGTTAGGAGTAAGTACTCCCATGAAAACAAGCAGCGTTGCCATAAATATACCGACAATCGCCATATTCATTGCCTCTCCTATCCAGAGAACAAGAGCTGCAAGAATAATTCCGAATGATTGCATACCCGGTCTTGACAGGCCTTCCGGCAAAGGAAGAACGCAAGACAAGATAATCAGTGCTGCGGCAATAATCAGCAGCACCACCTTTTTGGTGTCTTTAGACATACTTTTTTCTAGCTCCTTTCCAATAACAATATACATGCAGGCTTGTGGTTTAGAGGAGACTAAAGCGCTTCCCCTTTTAAGCTTTTATCAGTCCCTCAAAGCTTTTAAAAACTTAGCCTCAAATAAAATTATAAAAGGAAGGTGTCAAATATTACATACAGCAAATTGTAGTAATAGAAGAATATGTAATTCTACAAAATGAAAAAAAGGGGGTCGGTTTAAGCCGACCCCGGGGGTTAAAATCTTCTTATTTCATCATCTTCATCCTCGGAAGTATTCTCAATCTTCCGAATCTCCACAAAGTAACTGTAATTATCGTTTACTTTAACAAGTACACGGTCCCCTACTTTGTGTCCCATCAAAGCCTTGCCCAAAGGAGAATCAATGCTTATCTTATCCTTTAGGGAATTGCTTCTTATGGTAGTCATAATCTTATACGTCTCCTCCACATCATCTTCTTCGATGTAGATAGTGACGGTATTGTTAAGACCCACCTCATCCGCCTTGGAATCATCGGAAATAATCTTGGCGGTCTTTATCATCTTCTCAAGATATCTGATTCGACTCTCGTTCTGGTTCTTGTCCTTCTTGGCGGCGTGATACTCAAAATTCTCACTCAAATCACCATGGGCTCTGGCTTCCTTAACCGCTTCAAGGGCATTCTTCCTAACCACCAGTTTGCGGTATTCAATCTCCGCTTCCATCTTCTCGATATCCTGTTTGGTTAATTCGTCGTACATATTGCTGATTCTGCCTTAATATAAATTAATCTGTATAGTTATCAAAATATCCCTGAACAAGAATAATAGGTGTACCCTTGTCTCCGGATCCGCTGGTCAAGTCGCAGAGAGAACCGATAAGGTCTGTAAGCTGACGGGGAGTTGTACCCTGAGAAGCCATATTACCTACAAGATTGGACTCCTTACTCTTGATACTCTTAGATATAGCATCCTTTAATTCATCACCGGATAAGTGCTTGAAGTCATTGTCCGCTAAGTACTTCAATTTAAGCTCGTTGGGTGTTCCCACAAGACCTGATGTAAATGCCGGTGATACAACGGGATCAGCTAACTCCCAGATCTTACCCTGAGGATCTTTGAAGGCTCCGTCTCCGTATACCATTACTTCAACATTCTTGCCGGTCTTGTCCTTAATCTTATTTTGAATATCATCTACAAGTCCCTGACACTCTTTGGGGAAGAGCTTAATGGTATCTTCTGTAGATTTGTTAGATCCTAAGAGTCCATACTTCTCATTGTATCCGCTTCCGTTAACGGAAGAAGTAAGGATATCATCCAATCCGCATACCGCTTCTGCTCCCGCTTCTTTAAGAAGTCTCTTGGAACGCACTCTTGTATGAATGTCACAGGTAAGAACCTTCTTGGTATAATTTAAAATAGTCTGTGCTCTGTTGGAAAAGATAACTTCAACCTCGGCTCCTGCTTCTTTAATAATATCTGAATAATAGTCGATATAATCGATTCCCGTAAACTCATGCTTTCTGTATCCGAACTTAGCGCGATACTCTTCTAATGAAAGAACATCGCTGTAAGGATTAACTCCTGCTTCATCTAAATCATCATAAGTTAAAAGGGCATTACCCACTTCATCACTGGGGTAACTAAGCTGTAGAACAATTTTTTTAGCCCCCATTGCAATTCCCTTAAGGCAGATTGCAAAACGGTTACGTGACAGAATGGGGAAGATAACACCGATGGTTTCACCACCTAATTTGGCCTTAACATCAGCTGCAATATCCTCTATCTTGGCGTAATTACCCTGAGCTCTTGCCACAACCGATTCGGTAACTGCTATAACATCTTTCTCTCTGATATCAAAGCCTTCAGACTCTGCAGCTTCCAACACACTTGTAACCACTATGTCTGACAGATTGTCTCCTTCTCTAATAATAGGACCTCTGATTCCTCTTGATACAGTACCTACTTTTCTTTCCAATTGATACACCTTCTTTTATTAATAAATGTCGCATTAGTTCAGTTTAACACGCAACTTAGATTATACAAAAACTGCAAAAAAAAGTAAAGAATCAGGGATTTTTTATACAAACCCCCAAAAAAATAATTTGGGGGTTTACGAGGGGGGCGTTTTCGATTACAATGTCACTAATAAAAAAATATTCGCAAAGGAAAGTGTAAGACTATATGATGTACGGTGTCACTGCGTGCCCCAAACATATGAATAATGATGCAACTGACTTCGCGGACATTTTGTTTCCATTTTTAAATAATTCATTTTTGATTTCTATTTAACCGGTGATATTAGTATTACCGGTCTTTTTTTGGAATACGGGAGGTATAAAACATGAGTAAAAGAACAGACATCAAAACGGTACTGATTATCGGCTCCGGCCCGATTATCATCGGCCAGGCCTGCGAGTTCGACTATTCCGGAACCCAGGCGTGCAAGGCTTTAAGACAGCTGGGATATCGAATCGTACTGGTTAACTCCAATCCGGCTACAATTATGACGGATCCGGAAACAGCAGATGTTACATATATCGAACCCCTTAATGTTAAGAGGTTGGAACAGATTATTGAGAAGGAACGTCCCGACGCTATCCTGCCTAACCTGGGCGGTCAGTCAGGACTTAACCTGTGCTCCGAGCTCGCAAGTACCGGCGTTCTTGAGAAGTACGGAGTAAAGGTAATCGGTGTTCAGGTGGATGCCATCGAGCGTGGTGAGGACAGAATCGAATTCAAGAATACCATGGATAAGCTTGGTATCGAGATGGCAAGAAGCGAGGTTGCCTACTCTGTGGAAGAGGCCCTTGCCATTGCAGATAAACTGGGATATCCGGTAGTACTTCGTCCCGCCTACACCATGGGCGGTGCCGGCGGCGGACTGGTATACAACGTAGAGGAATTAAAGACAGTGTGTGCAAGAGGTCTTCAGGCTTCCCTTGTGGGTCAGGTTCTTGTTGAGGAATCAATCCTGGGTTGGGAAGAGCTTGAACTTGAGGTTGTTAGAGATGCAAAGGGTAATATGATTACCGTATGCTTCATTGAGAATATTGACCCCATGGGCGTTCATACAGGAGACTCCTTCTGTTCTGCTCCCATGCTCACTATATCCGAGGATGTTCAGAAGCGCCTTCAGGAGCAGGCTTATAAGATTGTTAACGAGGTACAGGTAATCGGCGGAACCAACGTACAGTTCGCCCATGACCCCGTATCAGACCGAATCATAGTTATAGAGATTAACCCCAGAACATCCCGTTCATCAGCTCTTGCTTCCAAGGCAACAGGATTCCCTATCGCTCTTGTATCAGCAATGCTGGCATCCGGACTTACATTAGACGAGATTCCCTGCGGTGTTAACGGAACTCTTGACAAATACGTTCCCGGTGGCGACTATGTGGTAATTAAGTTTGCCCGCTGGGCCTTCGAAAAGTTCCACGGTGCTGAAGACAAACTGGGAACCCAGATGCGTGCCGTAGGCGAAGTAATGAGTATCGGTAAGAACTATAAGGAAGCCTTCCAAAAGGCTATAAGAAGTCTTGAAAAGGGTCGTTATGGTCTGGGCTTTGCCAAAGACTTCCATGACAAGACCAAGGAAGAACTTCTGTCCATGCTGATCTACCCCACCAGCGAGAGACAGTTTATTATGTACGAAGCAATCCGTAAGGGTGCTACCAATGATGAACTCTACAAACTTACAAAGATTAAACACTACTTCCTTGACCAGATGAGAGAACTGGTTGAAGAAGAGGAAGAGTTATTAAAGCATAAAGGAAGTATCCCCGCCAAGGAAGTTCTTCTACAAGCTAAGCAGGATGGTTTCTCAGATAAGTACCTGTCACAGATTTTAGATGTAACCGAAGAAGAAGTTCGTAATGCCCGTATAGGCTTTGGCATCGAGGAGGCCTGGGAGCCTGTACACGTAAGCGGAACCAAAGACTCCGCATACTACTACTCAACATACTGTGCTCCGGATAATTCCAAGGTTTCCGACAAGAAGAAGATCATGATCTTAGGCGGTGGTCCCAACAGAATCGGACAGGGAATCGAATTCGACTACTGTTGTGTACATGCTGCATTTGCCTTAAAGGAACTGGGATTTGAGACCATCATCGTAAACTGTAACCCCGAGACGGTTTCCACAGACTACGATACTTCAGACAAGCTTTATTTTGAGCCTCTTACATTAGAGGATGTTCTAAGCATCTATAACAAAGAAAAACCTGTTGGTGTAATCGCTCAGTTCGGAGGTCAGACACCTCTTAATCTGGCAGCTGACCTGAAGAAAAACGGTGTTAACATCCTTGGTACTTCTCCCGAGATAATCGATATGGCAGAGGATCGAGACCTCTTCCGTGCCATGATGGATAAGCTCGGCATCCCCATGCCTGAAGCAGGTATGGCTGTCAATGTGGAAGAAGCACTTGAGATTGCCGATAGAATCGGTTATCCCGTAATGGTTCGTCCTTCATACGTTCTCGGCGGACGAGGAATGGAAGTAGTAAGCGAACCGGAATCCTTGAAGCAATATATGGCTGCCGCAGTAGGTGTAACTCCCGACCGCCCCATCCTTATCGACAGATTCCTTCGACATGCTATGGAGTGTGAGGCGGATGCCATCTCAGACGGTGATGATGCTTACATCCCGGCTGTTATGGAGCATGTGGAACTTGCCGGTGTTCACTCCGGTGACTCCGCTTGTATCCTGCCCTCCAAGAATATTCCGGAGGAACTTGTAGCAACCATCAAAGACTACACCAAACGAATTGCTGTTGAGATGGGTGTTAAGGGACTTATGAACATGCAGTATGCCATTGAAAACGGCAAGGTATATGTGCTTGAAGCCAACCCACGTGCTTCCCGTACAGTACCCCTTGTATCAAAGGTTTGTAATATAAACATGGTTAAGCTTGCAACCAAGATTATGACCATGCCCCTTACAGGAAATCCTTCACCCATTGTGGGACTTGAGGAAGTTAAGCCTAAGTACTACGGTGTTAAAGAAGCGGTATTCCCCTTCAATATGTTCCAGGAGGTTGACCCCTTACTGGGACCGGAGATGCGTTCTACCGGTGAGGTATTGGGACTTGCGGAAAATGTAGGTGAAGCCTTCTTCAAGGCTCAGGAAGCTACACAAACAGTACTTCCCAAAGAGGGTGCAGTCCTTATGAGTATCGCAAGAAAGGATAAACCTGAAGCAGTTGATATAGCCAAGATATTTGCAGATTGCGGATTCAAGATATATGCTACAGGCTCTACCCATACCCTTCTTGAAGAAAACGGTATTAAGAATCTTGAGAAGATTAACAAGATGCAGGAAGGTCGTCCCAACATTGTGGATGCCGTAATGAACGGACAGATTCAGCTTATCATCAACACTCCGGCATCTGATAAAGAAGAGAAACTCTTTGACGACAGTTATATCAGAAAAACGGCAATAAAGGCTAAGGTGCCTTACATTACCACCATGGCTGCCGCCAAGGCAACAGCTGAGGGAATAAAAACCGTAATAAAAGACGGTGAAGTTGGAGTTAAGTCATTACAGGAGATTCATAACATATCATAAGAAGTGGTAGGATCTCTTATAGAATAAGGAGCGAGTCAGTTGACTCGCTCCTGTTTTATTTCAAATCGTTTAAGTTAACTCCATGTCCACCGGGCTTACTATTTGCCCTCTGGGCTCTTAAGTACCTCTCAGTAAAGGAAAGCTCCTCTTCCTCCGGTGCGGTATTCTTCTTGACCTCCATCTCTATGATAGAAGTGCACATCTTAGCCAAGTGCTCTTCTTCACCGTTCCTAAACCACTCTTCAAAGCGGGAAGTCAAATCTTCGTAATCTGCCACATCATCCCCGGGAGCGAAATTACTCATTCGAAGCATCAGTTCCGAATTGGCTCGCTGGCGAAGTGTCTTTCTTATGTCATCTGTAATAAACTCATTGGGGTGCTCTTTTTCATAATTGGTCAAAGCCTCGTGGGCTGCAAATGTAGCATTCTTATCAATGTAATCTACAAGGGCTGACAAGAGTTCCTGGTTATTTAACATACAATAATCCCCCCTCTGGAATACATTATAACATAAAATTTAACTTTTTCCATAAAGAATTCAGAAAATTTACAGCCTTGACTTAAAATCTTCGTATCCGAACTCCTTTATCACCTTTACTGTATCCTTCTCCACCGTGGCAATGGCAGGAAGCGGTCTTCCGTTAAAGGTATTGTTCTTAACCATTGTATAAATGGCCATATCGGTAAATACCAGCTTATCCCCGACTTTTAAAGGCTCATCAAAGGAGTATTCTCCTATGATATCCCCCGCAAGGCATGTAGGTCCTCCAAGGAGATATGTATAGGCTTTATCTCCCGGTGTAGATGCCCCGTAAATATTCGGTCTGTAGGGCATCTCCAGCACGTCCGGCATATGACAGCAAGCGGAAGTATCAAGAATTGCCACCGGGCTTTCTCTGTCTAAAACGTCCACCACTGAAGCAACCAAATATCCGGCATTTAAGGCGACTGCCTCTCCCGGCTCAAGATAAACCGTAACATCATATTTGTTCTTAAAGCGGGTAATCACATCCCTAAGAAGCTTTATATCGTAATTCTCAGCGGTAATATGCTGTCCTCCGCCGAAATTAACCCACTTCACCTGACGGATATAGTCTTGGAACTTCTCATCAATAACAGCCACTGTTCTCTCGAACACGTCAGCCTGCTGTTCACACATGGTATGAAAATGCAGTCCTTCCACCTTGGTAAAATCAATATCCTCCAGTTCTGAAAGCTTTATTCCCAACCTGGAATCCGGCCGGCAAGGGTCATAAATCGGTGTCTTAATCTCTGAATATTCCGGATTAATGCGAAGTCCGCAGGATATGTGTCTGGCACAGCCAAGTGCTATAACTGCGAATCGATCCCACTGGCTCTTGCTGTTAAACACAATGTGATCTGCTATCTTAATGAGTTCTAACATCTCGTTCTCCGTGTAGCCCGGAGAATAAACATGAACCTCTTTTCTCTTCATATGTTCAAAGGCAAGTCTTGCCTCATACAAGCCACTTGATGATGTTCCCGACAAATACTCTCCCACTAAAGGATACAAAGCATATGCCGAGAATGCCTTCTGAGCCAAAAGCACCTTACAATCAGCCTCATATTCCACATTGTCAAGAACAGCCAGATTGAGTCGTAGCTGATCAATATCAATAACATAAGCAGGGGTATCAACCCCTTTTAAAGCCTTTAATTTATTCTTTTCCATCCTTTTTCCCTTTCGGTTTTCCTATGTAAATTCATGCTATATTATGTGAGGTTTTTTGTCAATTACACCGGGCCTATATGACCCGCCTTTCTTGACTTAATATCACTCTTTTTTTATACTGTATAAAGGCATTTATAAATAGATGTCGGAAGGAGGGATATTAGTGGAAGAAAGATATATATTTAAAAACATTAAGTCATATTATCTTAAACACACCCTTATTCCCCTTATAGTACTGGCATTTTCAGTATTCCTGACCATATCATTTAAACTGACGGATGTCCTGTTTCCCGAGGTAGTGCGTAACGGTGCCGAGATCTCCGAGAAGAATGAATATGTAGACATAGTAATTGACGAGATCTATCCCGCAGGCTACCAGATGATAAGCGGCAATTCCATCATGGGTAACTACTATTACGGCTTCTATAACGGCAGATGTCTGTATGTACTCCTGCCCTTGTCCGAATACGACGGGGAGCCCTCCATGAAGAATTACCACATGTTCGGTAAACTCTCATATACAGGCAACAGCCTCACTAATATTACAAGTAAGATAAGTTCGGACCTTAACTGGTCTTCCAGGTCTTTGTCCAATTCATCCTATCCTTACGTCATCAGCAACATAGGAACTCATCTTTTATTGGACAGACTTATAGCCATTATGATATTGCTTACAATTTTCGGCTCAGCGATAATCATAATATACGATTTCATATCCGCCTTTATACCCACCCTGTCCCCGCCGGGACGAGGTCTGGCCAAATACGGCAAGGCAAAAGATTTGCTGCTTCAGGCAGACGACGAATTGTCAACCCTGCCTCAGCTTGCCACGGAGGATATGTTTATTACAGAGCATTTCTTCATAGAAGTATCCACTTACGGAATAGCTATTGTTCCCATAAATCAGATAGTCTGGATCTACAAGCACAGTACACTCCATAAGCTGTTTAACTTCCATATCAGCATGTCTTACACCTTGCATATTTCCGCCCACAGGCAGTTCTACTTCAACTGCCCGAAGAATACCAAGACGGACATCGACGGTATAATCGATTACCTGGCGGAAGCTAATCATAGTATTATTGTTGGATTCTCTCCGGAGAATAAGGCACTTGCAAAAGAGCGTACCGCCAACGACCCCGGCATCCGCACTTTCTTTAGAAATAACGCATAGAAGGCGAAAATAAGGACATCTTTGCAACCGCAAAGGTGTCCTTTATATTACAGATATTTTTTCAAAAAAGAAATAAGGGTGTCCATCTCTTCATCTGTTCCAATGGTTATTCGAAGATAGTTATCAATCCTTGGCTTTTTAAAGTAACGCACGAAGATATTCTCCTCTCGCAAAGCAGTAAAGATATCTTCTGCTTTTTTGGTTTTGTAGCTTGCAAAGATGAAGTTGGACTTAGAATCTGCAAAGGTAAATCCCAGAGTCTTTAGCTCTTTCTTTACTCTCTCCCTTGTAGCAACTATTCTATCTATAGTTTTCCTGAAATATTCCTCGTCTTCTACCGATGCCGCTCCCATGGCAAGGGATGTACGGTTCATGGTATAAGAGTTAAAGGAAAACTTGGCATCATTCAGGTACTTTATAATCTTCTTATCACCCATTGCATAACCTATTCTGGTACCTGCCATAGATCTGGACTTTGAAAAAGTCCTTACCACCAGGAGATTGTCGAACTCACGAATAAGAGGCAGTGCTGTATCTCCGCCAAAGTCAATGTAGGCTTCGTCTGCAATTACCACCACATCACGGTTGTGTTCCAGGATTGTCCTGATACCCTCAAGACTCATCAATGCTCCCGTGGGAGCGTTGGGATTGGCAAATACAACTCCGCCATTCTCTTCGAAATAATCCTCCGGCACAATATTAAAATCTTCGTCCAAAGCCTTGGTCTTATATGGAATCCGATAAAGCCCCGCCCATACATCATAGAAAGAATATGTGATGTCCGGGAATAAAATGGGCCGCTCTCCGTTAAAAAAGGTCAAAAAACACATGGACAATACATCATCCGAGCCCACTCCAACGAAGACATTCTCCTTATCTATCCCGTGGTACTTAGCCAGGGCAGATACCAGCACATCTGCCGTTGGATCGGGGTAGAGCCTTTCCTTATCCACATCATAAGAAGCCAGAGCTTTTGCAACGCCGGGTGCCGGCGGATAGGGATTCTCGTTGGTATTAAGCTTTATCATGGATGTAAGCTTGGGTTGCTCCCCCGGAACGTAAGGGACAACCTTTCGGACATTTTTCTCCCAATTACTCATGTGTATCTCCTATTTCTTCTCTAATCCGAATTCTTTAGCCAGCTCAGCGAATCTGGGCATGGAGTTTACAATCTTCTCGTGGGATACGCAGTAAGCTATACGCACATAACCCGGCCATGCAAAGGATGAGCTGGGAACCAGAAGAAGGTTGTATTTCTTGGCAATATTACAGAACTCTTTATCATCATCTATGGGGGCCTTCATAAAGAGATAGAAGGCACCGTCGGGCTTCACGCACTCAAATCCCAGCTCTGTCAAACCGTTATATAAGGTCTTACGATTGTTGTCATAGTAAGAAATGTCGGTCTTGCAATCAAGACACTGCTCTATTACCAGCTGCATCAGGGAAGGTGCATTGATAAATCCAAGGATTCTTGTGGCAATACCCATGGCAACAAAGGCATCCTCGTAATCATCAATTTCCGAAGGTACTACAATATATCCGATACGCTCTCCCGGAAGGGAAAGGGATTTGCTGTATGAATAAACCACTATAGCATTGTGATAATGCAAGGTTACATAAGGAACTTCCACCCCGTCATAGGCTAAGTCTCTGTATGGCTCGTCTGATACCATATAGATGCTTGTTCCGAATTCCTTTTCTTTTTTCGATAGAACCTCTCCCATAGCATCAAGGGTCTCTGCCGAGTAGATGGCTCCTGTAGGATTGTTGGGAGTATTTATTATAATGGCCTTTGTCTTAGCCGTAATCTGCTTAGCAAGATGCTCTAAGTTAGGCATAAAGGTCTTCGGATCACTCTCAACCTCTACAATAACTCCGCCATAGTTTTCAACATAATTTCTATAATCAACAAAGTAAGGTCTTATTACCAAAACCTCGTCCCCCGGGTTTAAAATGGTCTTTAGCACAACGTTAATTCCTCCGGCAGCACCCACAGACATAATGATGTTGTTCACTCCGAAGTTCGTTCCAAAGTCAGCATTTAACTTCTCAGCAATGGCCGTTCTTGTGGACTCGTAACCGGTATTGCTCATATAACCATGGATATATAAGGGGTCGTTCTCATTCACCACGTCAGCAATAGCATCGACAACTTCGAAGGGTGCGGGAACATTGGGATTGCCAATGGAGAAATCAAATACATTCTCTGCGCCGTACTTCTTAGCCATAGCCTTGCCCTCTTCAAACATGGCACGAATAACCGAATTGTTCTTGGTTAGACTTTTCATTTTATCTGATATCATAATAAGCCCTCTTTCCTACTTACTTTAAGAATAAACCTTTATCGAACATATTAGCAGACTCAAAGGAATTTATCAAGATAAAGCGTCAAAGAGTCTCTCTCCCATAAGGGAAATCCTTGCAATATACCCCTCTCATATGATAAATTAGTAATCGAATGGGGGTATTAGTTATGGATAATAATGAATACGAATTATTGGCCGATTTATTCAAGATATTCGGCAACTCCACAAGATTGCAGATTCTTCACGTTTTGGTTGAAGGGGAACTCTGCGTGGCTGACATATGCGAAAAATTGGGCATGAATCAAAGTGCCATATCTCATCAGCTAAGCATCTTAAAGCAGAATCGTCTGATCAAGAACAGACGTGATGGCAAAACCGTGTATTATTCACTTTTAGACTCTCACGTATTGACCATTGTAAATCAAGGATTAGACCATATTCATGAATAAAGAAAACAACTCACAAACCGGAAATACGATTATTGCAGTCAGCATAATTATACTGCTGGCTGTTCTTCTGCTAATTGGTCTTAATACACATTCCGATAACAATTCTAAGGCCTCCGTCACCGACGACGGCGACTTAGTTCTTGACTACTCCATAGATGTATCAGAAGAGAATAATGAAAGTAAGGCTACTTCGGAATTGCCGGACAGCTTAAAAGAAGTGCTATCACGAGGAGGCCGGTCCATAGAGTCAATTGACAAGGAAGGCATCTGCCAGCTGGTTACGGTAAGTTCTAACGGAACAAGGGCTACCATCTCTCTCTTCGAGAAAGAGGGGGATACCTGGACGGAAGAAGAATCCCTTACCACCACCGGCTTTATCGGCAAGGACGGAGCTATGGCAAGCATCTCTGAAAAAACAAACGGGACTCCCCTTGGTCTCTTTCCCATAGGTCTGGCTTTCTATCAGGGCAGTGCCCCTGCCACGGGACTTGACACCTTTCGGATAACTAAGGGCACCTACTGGGTGGATGACCCTAATTCAAAATACTACAATCAAAGGGTTCAAGGAACAAAGGGCAAGGACTGGGACAGCGCCGAAGAGATGTGGAAAGTAGAGGAATACAAATGTGGCTTTGTAATAAACTACAATATGCCGGCCAAATATAACAAGGGTTCTGCCATATTCCTTCACATTTACTACGAACCCACAGAAGGCTGTATAGGTCTTTCGGAAGATATGGTATTAAAATACCTGGCAAGACTCAAATCATCCGCCAATCCGTATATATTAATTGTTTAGGCGGTATATAAGGGGAATATTATGAAGAAAAACATAAGTATAAAAGATTATCCAAATATAGATTTTTCAAAGATACCCGGCACCGGCAAGGTGTACGACGAGCTACCCTATCTTACTGATACGGACGCCCAACTTCTTGCAGTGCTTCCCATTGAGAGTGACTACTATCTACTCTTTGATAAGACGGTCTTCTTCCCGGAGGAAGGCGGCCAGAGCCCTGATAAGGGTATCATCTCCATATCCGGACAAGACATAGAAGTAACAGACGTTCACATCCAAAAGGCGGACGGCATTGAATATATATTCCATCGGGTAAATGCCTCTGTGGGTGATTTTGTATGCGGACTTACTTCCGGTGCTTCGGCGACCATGTCCATAGACTGGTCCCACCGCTATTCCAACATGCAAAACCATAGTGGAGAGCACATCTTCTCGGGCTTAGTCCATAAGCACTTCGGCTATAACAATGTAGGCTTCCACTTAAGCGACAATTCCGTAACCATGGACTATAACGGTCCCTTATCCCCGGAGGATTTGGCCAAATTAGAATATGAAGCCAATTACGTAATACGGGCCAACTTCCCTATACTTTGCGACTTTCCTTCCAAGGAGAAGTTGGAAAGTCTTGAATACAGAAGCAAGATAGAACTAGAGGGGAAAGTTCGTATCGTCACCATTCCGGAAGTGGATGTGTGTGCCTGCTGTGCCCCCCATGTCTTTTCAACCTGTGAGGTGGGTCAGCTTATAATCATCTCCTCCCAGAATTATAAGGGAGGAGTTCGAATCTCCATCCTGTGCGGAGAAAGGGCTTACGCTTATATAAGAGAGAACAAGGCCTACCTAGACGACCTATCTCATAAGATGGCCCTGCCCTATGATAAGATATCTAAGGAGATAGATAAGCTGTATACAGAGATATCCGGGCTTAAAGCAGAAATCTTCAGTTATCAAAGGGAGCTTCTATCATATAAGCTTGATAAGCTGCCCCACTCCTACGCTGACATCTGTATCACCCCAGGTAAAACGGACTCTAGAGTAATGCGGGATACAATTAATGATTTGAAGGAAGACCGACCGGGATATTTAATGATACTCTCCGGAACCGACTCTTCTTACAACTATATAATGGGTTCTTCCGATAAGGATTGTCGAAAGGTTCTTAAAGAATTGCAAAAAGAATTGGATATAAAAGGTGGCGGTAAGCCTGAGATGATTCAGGGCTCCATCACCGAGCCTATGGACAAGATACGAGAGGTCTTGGAAAGATACTCTTTCGTAATAATCTAGAAGGGTACTTTTATCCTATTAATTAAACTTTCCTAAAGTCCGATAAAGCATATGGAAAAGGATTGGTGTGCAAAAATGGATTTTTGAATCAATTTCAATATGAAAGGACGTGCATCAATTGATAGCAACCAACTACTTAACCGGCTATTCCTTAAGATCATCCATGAATCCGGTGGCATTTAAAGATAATGTGAAAGCGGAGATAGAATCCGGTGGTGGAACTGATTTTAAAAGCGCTTTACGTGGACAGATTCAGCAGCTGGAATTAAAGGTATTAAGGGGAGAAACTACACCTAAGTTCGCCATTGGCGGTCAGGAGTTTTCCAACGATGAATGGAAGAAGCTTATTAACCGGGTTGATAATGCCATAGATCCGGAGGACAACTCTTCCATCGTTGATTACCTAAAGGGTGAGAAAAAGCAGTGTCCTTACAGTGGTCTGGCAAAGGACGGTATCATAGAATACAACGGGGTAATCTTTACATGCGACTATGATCACAATGCCATTTGTCTGGGATCCATGGCTGAAGGCGAGGATATAATTAATGTTAATCTTCCTTCAGGGGGTACCTTACGTATCAATGCCGACAATGTGGAACAAATCTCCCGTTGTGCAGGAATGTTTACTCCCGAAGACTTGAATGCCATCCTTCGTGCTATTCACGAGCATGAGCATACGAAAAACGCCCACTTTAAAACTGAGGACGATAGCAAGAAACACGCGATCGAACTGATGGGGGCTGTGTAACCCTTCATCTTTATATATAATTAAGGGGCATCCGATTAACCGGACGCCCCTTATTTTATTGTTCTTATCTTATTTCTCAATTCCAAGGAACTTGTAATCGCAGGATTCTACTGCAGCCTTTACTGCAGCCTCATCTAAGTCACCTGAAAGTGTAAGCACTGCAGTGCCTGCCTCGTGGCTGGCTGTTGCTTCAGACACAAAGGGAAGTGCCTCCATTGCTTTCTTTACGTGTGCCTCGCAGTGTCCGCACATCATTCCTTCAATTTTAACTGTAGCTGTCATTGTTGTTCTCCTTTCATCTTTTTGTTCTATATTGTTATCCGACATTATAACCGGATTAGTAACCGCGTTTCTTCTCGGCCTGTCATGAGAGCTGTCGAATACAGCGAAAAGATTTAGTCTTAAAGCATTCATGCATACCGTAAAGCTTGATAAGCTCATAGCTGCCGCACCAATCATGGGGTTCATCTTCCAGATGAACAGTCCCGCCGCAAGAGGGATACATATCAGGTTGTAGAAGAAGGCCCAGAAAAGGTTCTCATGGATATTTCTTAAAGTTGCCCTTGAAAGCCTGATGGCTGCTGCCACATCCATAAGGGAGCTGTTCATAAGAACTACGTCTGCCGAATCAATGGCTACGTCTGTTCCTGCACCGATGGCGATTCCTATATCTGCTCTTGTAAGGGCAGGGGCATCATTTATTCCATCACCTACCATGGCTACCTTGCCACTTTCCTGCAAGGTTCTTATTACGGCTTCCTTGCCGTCCGGAAGAACGCCTGCCACTACTTCATCCACACCTGCAACAGCGCCTATGGCTCTGGCTGTGCGCTCGTTATCACCTGTAAGCATTACTACCCGAAGTCCCTGTTTTTGCAGCTGCTTAATGGCTTCTGCCGAGTCTTCCTTAATAGCATCCGCCACTGCTATGATTCCAAGTAAGCTTCCCTCTTCTTCGAAGAACAGCGGGGTCTTACCCTCTTCTGATAGTCTACGGGAAATATCTTCGAAATCTGCACCTACCTGTACAAGGCTTCTTATATACTTGCCGCTTCCACCGTGAAGTCGCTTGCCTTCAAGAACTGCTGTAAGCCCGTTACCGGGTAAAGCCGTAAAGTCTGTTACTTCGGCAGCTGTCAAATCTTTCTTATCAGCTTCCGCCACAATGGCTCTTGCCAGGGGATGCTCGCTTTTTTGTTCTAAGCTTAAGGCTTTGCGGAAAAGTTCGTCCTCCGCATGGCCTGCCGCCGGGATAATATCTGTTACCACAGGCTCACCGGTTGTGATGGTTCCGGTCTTATCAAGTGCTACTATCTGAATATGGCCGGCACTCTCTAAAGCCTCACTGGTCTTAAACAGTATCCCGTTTTTTGCTCCCATTCCATTACCAACCATAATGGCAACGGGGGTTGCAAGTCCCAGAGCACATGGACAGGATATAACAAGAACCGAGATTCCTCTTGCAAGAGCAAAGCTTACACTCTCTCCTGCTATCAACCAGCCTGCTATAACTATAAGTGTAATTCCTATAACAACGGGAACAAATACTCCCGAAACTTTGTCTGCAATCTTGGCGATGGGGGCTTTGGTGGCCGCCGCATCGGATACCATATGTATTATCTGGGCCAGTGTGGTGTCCTGACCTACCCTTGTGGCCCGGCACTTCATGTAGCCTGAAGTATTAATGGTAGCAGCGCTTACCTTATCCCCTTCCGCCTTATCCACAGGGATTGATTCCCCTGTAAGGGCGGATTCATTAACCGCACTGTTTCCTTCAATAACTACACCGTCCACCGGTATAGAATCCCCGGGGCGAACTATGAAGACATCACCCACTGTTACTTCATCTATGGGAACCTCCACCTCTTGTCCGTCGCGGAATAGTACTGCCGTCTTGGGTGCTAACTTCATCAGGCTCTTTAGCGCATCTGTGGTACGACCCTTTGACATGGCTTCAAGCATCTTACCTACAGTTATGAGAGCCGGTATCATGGCTGCCGCCTCGAAGTAGAGCTCATTATGATATATATGCATCAGCTCCATGTTGGGCGTTCCTGTGGTAATCATACCGCACATTTCAAAGAATACAAAAAGGCTCCATCCAAAGGAAACGGATGATCCGAGAGCTACCAATGTGTCCATGTTCGGGGCTCTATGTATAAGGGATGTAAATCCGCTGGTGAAGAACTTTCCGTTTATTATCATTACTATGGCCGAGAGTATCATCTGGGTTAGGGTAAGTCCTAAGTGATTGTGCTTAAAATACTCCGGCAGGGGCCAGCCAAGCATATTGGCTCCCATGGTTATATACATAAGGGCCAGCACAAAAACTATTGATGCTATGAGGCGCTTGCGAAGCTTGGGGGTCTCGCGGTCTTTTAATGCATCCTCTTCTGCCGCAAAGGTACTGCTTCCCGCCGTCTGTGTGCTCTTTTCTGCGCCTTTTATACTGGCACCATATCCTGCATTCTCAACAGCTCTTATTATATCTGCTGCGGACGCATCTCCTTCTACTCCCATGGAGTTGGTAAGGAGGCTGACAGATACATTACTTACACCTTCTACATTGGACACTGCTTTTTCAACTCTGGCCTGGCATGCTGCGCAGGTCATTCCCGTTACTATGTATTGTTCCATGTTTCACCACCTGTTTCTTCAATCCTACTTCATTAACTTCTGTATTACCTTAACGAATTCATCTATGGCTCCTTCGTCTCCCGCCTTAATATCTTCCGATACGCAGCTTCTTATATGACAAGCCAATAGTTCTTTATTAAAACTGTTAAGGGCTGCCGTTACCGCCGATACCTGTATCAGTATCTCCGGGCAGTAGGCGTCGTTTTCTATCATGTTCTGTATTCCGCGGATTTGACCTTCCGCCATGCGAAGTCTTTTTATAAGTGCCTTCTGTTCTGCTTCGCTTCGCTCTTTCTTTCGCTCGCAGCAGCTGTGGCAAACCATATCCTGTTCCCTTTCCTTATTGGCTTTTGTATCCTTCTTCGCCATATTATCCACCTTCCCAATCAAATCAAACAGTATACCCCCTGGGGGTGTCTTTCTGACATAATAATACACCCCAGGGGGGTGTATGTCAATAAGTTTTATTAAAGAATCTCAGACTATATCAAGTCCTACTTCTTTAACCAGCTCTACGTCTTTGATTCCATAGAAGCTCTCAGCCATGGTTTTAATGTAGCCAAAGCCATATTCTTCCGGCACGAAGTTGCCGCCGGCGGTCATTACGTAATATAGCTTCTTTGCCTTGCATAAACCTTGGGGGATTCCTTCCGGTGAATACTTAAAGGTTAAACCCACTACGTTAATATGCTCTATATACTGTTTGATGGTGGCCGGAAATGAGAGGTCCCAGTAGGGTGCTGCCATAACGATTGTATCCGCTGCGGCAAACTGCTTGGCAAGGTCAAAGTAGGAGTCTGTGAAGTCTCCTTTTTCGATGCACTCATCACGCCATTTAAGAAAATCCTCTGTGGTATCAGGGAATTTCACCTCGTAGACCTTCAATTCTTCTCTGTCACCTTCAAGGTCTTTCATCACCTTTTCTGCAAGTTTTCTTGTTCTTGACTCCGCCCTTACACAGGCATTTACAAACAAAATCATATCATTTCACCTCACAAAACGTTAAGTCATAAGAATGGCCAAAAGCATCAGGAAAAAGATACAGAATACAAGCCCCAGAGCACATATCATAAATCCTACGGCCCACAATGCCGGATGCTTATTAATCTCTCTCCTGTTAATAATTGCTGCTATTGTGCCAATAAGGCAAAACAGCGGTATCGTGTATATAACCACGTTTAAGAACAGTGGTGCACTGTTGGCACTCCATACATATATCACAAAAGAAAGCCCCGCTAATATACCGCATACTATGGGAAGGTACAGGGCCATCTTTTTCTTCGAAAGGGCCTTACTGTCCGTATTACTCATAAGTTTCTCCTCCAAATACAGATTCTTGTATCATTATACTATATCAGGCCTTTTTCAAACTACCTCTTTCAATATTTTTCTTTAATATAGCGTCTGTCACCTCGAAGATTTTCTCGGATCCCAGCTTGTTCTTTCTCTGTCTGTTATATACCACATCAGATCCCACACCATGTTCTATCCAATCTCCTCCTTCGTTACTGTCATTAAGAAGAAGCGGCTGGAAATTATCCATAGTATGAGCAAATTTCGCCTCCGGTGTCTCATAAGCCTCAAACTCATCAAATATTGCAGTAAGTTCTTTCCTTTGGTCCTCCGGAAGCAGGGAAAAGATACGCTCTTTGGCAGCATCCTCACGCTCTTTCTGGGTGGCCAAAGCCTCCTTGTCATAGGCATAGGTATCCCCTGCATCAATCTCCACGATGTCGTGAATAAGGCACATAATCATTACCCTTGAAATATCAATGGGCTCATTGGAATACTCCTTAAGGAGGTAGGCCATAATAGCCATATGCCATGCGTGTTCGGCATCATTCTCATTCCTTCCGTGACCTGACAGGTGAGTCTGTCTATAGACATTCTTCTCCTTATCAATCTCCAAAGAAAAGGCAATTTGTTGTTCCATTCTTTTATCCATAACTATTCTCCAATAACTCTTTTATTGAATGCCATTATACGTCTTTTATTACTAAACCCGCAATAGTTTCTATCATTTTTTCACGGTCAATGGGCTTAGCCAGATGCCCATTCATTCCGGCGTTCAATGCCTCTTTAATATCCTCCTCGAAGGCATTGGCTGTAATGGCTATAATGGGAATCCTGCTCTTATCCTTATCCGGCAGATTCCTTATTGCTTCGGCAGCCTCGTATCCGTTCATATTAGGCATCTGTACATCCATAAGGACAACATCATAGAAACCGGCATCAGAATCTCTTACCATTTCCACAGCAATCTTGCCGTCTTCCGCCTCATCCACCACAAAGCCGTACATTTCTAGGAGAACTCTTGCCAGTTCCCTGTTAATTACCATATCGTCTGCCAAAAGCACTCTCTTTCCTTCAAAAGATTTTGCCAGGGAAGCTATCTTCTCCTCCTCGGATATATTCTCATCATCTTTACAATAATTGTAGATAGATTCTATATCTCCTTTTATAACGGGTAGTGACACGTTAACCACAAACTCCGTTCCCTCTCCGGGAGCGGTCTTTACGGAAATATCACCGCCCATCATATCCACAATGCGCTTGGTTATGGCCATTCCAAGGCCTGTACCCTGTACCTCGTTAACCGATTCCTTCTTCTCTCTCTCAAAGGCTTCAAAGATTCTGGTTGCAAACTCTTCCGTCATACCTATTCCATTGTCTGATACAACAAACCGGTAACTGGAAAGGCCGTTGGTTTCTTCTCCTTCCTGGGTTACGCGTACTGTAATTCTTCCTCCCTCGGGAGTATATTTAATAGCATTGGAGATAAGGTTTAACATAGCCTGATTAAGCCTTAGTCTGTCACACCAAACATTCTCATCATAAATGCACAGGCTCATTATTAGTTCCTGTTTCTTTGCCTCTATCTGCCCTATTACTATAGTTTTTATGTTTTTCATAGCATCTGACAGATTGACAGGTTCCGGAACAAGTTCTACTTTACCGCTTTCTATCCGGCTCATATCAAGGACATCATTGATAAGGGACAGCAGGTGAGCTCCGGAAGCCTTTATCTTTTCTAAGTAGGCCTTCACGCTTTCCTCATCCGAAGGGTTGATAAGTGCCAGGTCGGTGAATCCCACTATGGCATTCATGGGAGTTCTGATATCGTGGGACATGTTGGACAAAAACTGAGTCTTGGCCTTGTTTTGTGCCGCTACCACTGCAATCTCATTGTCTAATTCCCTCTCTCTTTTCAGCATAATAGAGAATAACTTAAAGAGAATAATCATAGCTACTCCCACAATCAAAAGCTGTACAAGACTGCTTAATATTATGGGTACATCAAGAAGGACTGCGCTTTCTTGGAAGAGAATGTCTACTTTCTCGGCAAGCTCCAATCTTGCCCATACATTGATGGAAAAGAATAGCACAAACAATGTTACCATCCACATAATGGTTGATTTGCCATAGCGATGAGCCCTGTCTTTTTTAAAGATACGCCAATAGAATACAAGTCCTAAGAAGCTCCATCCCGCCAGAATCAGATATGACTCCTTAGCCAGAATGTTCTCGGTAAACAGATTGGGCAACAAGAGTCCCCCTACCACAAACACTGCAGATATGACCCCGCATACTCCGCTTACCTGAGCCCCCGGAATGGTTTTTTTTCGAGCGCTTAATACGGCGCACACGGCTATGTAAGTGTAGACAATAACTGTGGCAACCGTTGATACATCCGCGGTCCAGCCTATAACTGTCCTTCCAAGAAAGGGAATGGGGGTTGAAATAAGAAGAATCAAATAACCTGCCTTTACAGGAACTCCATTAGCATATCTTTCCGCAAATGTTCTTGGAAGAATGTCCTCTTGTGCCATAATTCGAATAATCCTTATGATTGCGCGGAAAAAGCCCAGAACACCGGTAACCAGTGCTGAGAATACCATTATTCCGAATACTGCAAGTCCTCCATTGCCCAACAGGGTTTTTACATTATAGATTACGGGAATGGCTTCCAATCCCGTCAGATTATTGAGATCCGCCACATATTCACTCCAGTTTTCGTAATTGGGCGGATAATTGCAACTCCCTATTAGAGTCATAAATATATATACCATCATTCCGGCGACTACTGCCAGTGCTGCCATGGTAAATACTTTTCCCGTATTTATCTTTGCCTCCGGCACGGAGTGGGCAACAGTCTCAAAACCTACAAACATCCAGGGACCCAGTAATACCACACTTGTTATCTGAGTGACAACACTCCCCCCTTCTGCAAAGGGAGGGGTAAACATGACGTCAAAGCCGGTCTTTGCCACTATCCCGAAGAATAATACTAAAACGGATAAGAATAAGGCTGTTGCAAAAAATATGCGAAGCACATTAGCCAGCCTTTTACCGTAACAGGTTATCATTCCGAATAACCACATAATTCCCAGAGTTATAACTATCTCTCCGAGATATACGTCGTAGCCGGCAACCTGATAATGAAATCCCCACGCAAAAGCGCTACCGAAGAAATATCTGCCGATAACTGCAAAGGCAGTGGCATTGGCCCAGAAAATAGATATGTATGTGAGAACAAGAGACCAACCTGCAAGAAAGCCGTGATCCTCTCCAAGAACTGTTTTTGTAAAATAGTATGATCCTTCAGCCTCCGGATACATCCTTGCCAAAAAAGAATAGTTATAACAGACAATAAGTATAAGTATTGCTGAAATAATTATCCCAATGGTGCTACCCAATGGCCCTGCTTTGGGTAAAAATGTAGTTCCGGGCATCAGAACAGAGCCCCATCCTATAACGCAGCCAAAAGCCAGCGCCCAGATGGATTTGCCGGACAGGTATTTTCTATCCACTCCAGATGACGATTCCATAGAACTGTTCATATTCTCCCCCTGTGGCCTAATCGTTAACGTTTATTCTCTGTCTTTCCACCAATTCAGCAAAGACTCCGCCCTTATCAAGCAATTCTTCATACTTTCCGTCTTCAATAATCTTGCCCTTATCAAGGACCAGGATACGGTCGCAATGCTTAATTGTAGACAGTCTGTGAGCTATTACAATACGGGTACAGGACAGCTTGTCAAGGGCATCGGAGACCTTCTTTTGCGTTATATTATCAAGAGCCGATGTAGCCTCATCAAGAATAAGAATCTTAGGCTTTGGCGCTACTGCTCTCGCTATCATAAGTCTTTGTTTTTGTCCTCCCGAGATACCGCCGCTTCCTTCCGCAATCATGGTAAACATTCCCATGGGCATTTCCCGTATATCATCTGCAATATCCGCTATCTCCGCTGCCTCCCAGGCATCTTCCACCGTTAAGGTGGGGGCGGATATTACAATATTTGAATAAATATCACTGTTAAATAGCTTACCGGTTTGCATAACAACCCCGATTTTGCTTCTAAGGGACTTTAAGTCAACGGAGTTGATATCCTTACCATCGTAATACACTCCGCCCTTCTCAGGCTTCTCAAAGCCCAGAAGAAGCCTTACCAATGTAGACTTACCACAACCGGTTTTTCCGACTATAGCCACGTACTGCCCCGGGCTGATCTTTAAACTAAGCTCATCTATAACAAGGGGCATGTTTTCATCATATCTGAAGGACACATTATCAAGCTCAATTCCGCCGTTTAAGGAAGTCAGAATCTCCTTGTCCATATCTATCTCCGGCTCCTGTGCCATAATGGGCTCAACCATCTCAAGCACCGGTCTTATCTGGGCTACTGTGGTAGTCATTCCCGCCATGGCCATAAATGCGGCAGATACCATACCGAAAGCGGAGTTAAATGCTATGAAATCTGCAGCAGACACACCCGATTGTACCGCCATATAATACATAACGATAACTCCAACGGCAGCTATTGCCATATTTATTACCGATGATACCCTTATAAACATAGGCGGTGAATAGGTTAGTCTGGCCCCTTCAGAATACATTCTTCCCCATCTGGCGAACATTCTCTTTTCAGCTCCTGCAAGCTTAATCTTTTGCACTCCGTGCATCATGGCAAAGGACATACCGTATTCTTTTGATGAGTGTTTCATATGCTTTCGACTTATTCTCATCTGTGCAAATGTTGTTATCACCGAGAATACCACCGTTGTCAATACTACAAGCAGTGCCGGGACCACAAGAGACGGCGTATACCTGAAAATTAAGCCTATGTATGTCAGTGAGAATATGGCAGTTAATGATGAAGAAAGCAGCGTTTCAGCTATCATGGAACATAAAGTACTCATACTCGAAGACCTGGTTGTCATCTCACCGGAGTTATACTTCTTAAAAAAGTCCACCGGAAGTGAGAGGATTCTCATCATAGTTGCCGCTTCTACCGTAAGAGAAAGACGCATGTTAATACGCAGATTAGCAAGCTTTTCAAGCATCTTCACCAGAATTCCGCATACAGACATACATACAAGAGCAATGGAAGCGCCTATAAGGAGCGTATTGCTCTTGGTAAGTACCACGTACGAAAATATAAATCTATTGATAACAGGGGGAAACAATCCCAGTCCGGTTACCGCAGCCATAGCAATAAGCACCATGGCTATATCCGTTTTGGGAATAGCCGCAAAAATATATTGAAATATATCATGAAGCTTTAATACTTTCATGGGAAAGGGCCTGTAAAACACTATGGCATCTTCTTCAAAGAGATCCTCATTCTTTGATGTTATCTTAATCTCTTTCTCTGTCCTCTCATCTACATACTTGTAACCCACAAAGCCTCTTGGGAGAAGAGCTGCTACACTTCCATCGCTTTTTTTGATACCTATCATTGCCCCTATGGCGTTCCTGTGCCATCCTTTTTCCAGTTTTACACGCCTTGTCATAATACCGTGGGGTCTGGTCTGGTAATCAATCTGCTCTTCCACATTGACAATCTTGTCCGGAAGCTCTCTGGGCTTCGTGTGGTAGTATTTGAGGACACGCTCTATGGCATTGCTTGCGGCAATACGGTCATCATTCATAGCTTCGGCTACCCGCCTTCCCATAACGGCTCCCGCTGCATCCGCCAGCATATCCGCCATAAGCAGATCTTCAGATTCAATTCGCTCTTTTATCTGATTCTTAAGAAAAGACAAATACTTGTCCTCCTTTACTCATTAGTTACAAGTTCGGTGTAGTAACCGCCTTTTTTTATTAATTCCTCATGGGTACCTTGCTCCACCACCCGGCCCTTATCAAGAACCAATATCTCGTCGCAATCCCTGATGGTGGATAATCTGTGGGCAACCACGATACACGTAATTCCTCTTTCCTTGATAGCATTAACCACATCGTGTTCCGTCTTGGCATCAAGGGCAGATGTGGCCTCATCCAGGATTAGTATTCTGGGATCTTGGGCAAGAACTCTTGCAATCTCCATCCTCTGTTTCTGACCGCCGGATAAGTCGTTGCCCCCTTCGTTTAAACTGTATTTATATCCGCCGGGGCGCTTCATTATATCATCATGAATCTGAGCGTCACGGGCAGCCATTTTCACTTCAAAGTCTTTTATGGTGGAGTCAAACATCTTTAAGTTATTGGATATGGTGTCTTCAAAAAGAATTATATCCTGATCCACAACCGCAACAGAGCTTCGGAAAACATTCTTATCAATCTCGGAAACAGGCTTTCCGTCAAACAGGATTTCTCCGCTCCAGGGTGCATATAAACCTGATATCAGCTTTGACAGTGTGGACTTGCCGCATCCCGATGTTCCCACAAACGCTATACGCTCTCCCTGCTTTACCTTAAGACTGAAATCAGATATAAGCGGTTCTTCCAACTTGGAATATCCAAAGGTAACATTCTTAATTTCTAATTCCCCGGAGAGTCTTACAAAGTCTTCTTCATCGCTACTTGCAGATCCTACTGTATCATCCTCACGGTATTCCATTACATCCTCGATACGCTCCATCTCAGCCTTCATCTCATTCAATGTTCCTCTGGCTGCTATAAGAGAATCCACAGGTCCCATAAAGATATTAAGGTAAGTCTGAAACTGCATTACCATACCGATTGAAAAATGTCCGTTAATAACCAGCATTACGCCGCATATCAAAACCGCAATATTAGCCAAAGTGGACACAATCTCCGGAATAATAGCCAGTCTGACATCAGCCTTAACGGAATTGAAATGTCCGTCATTGACATTTGCCTGATAACCGGACCATTTCTCAAAGAAACCGTTTTCTGCACCACAGGCCTTAATTGTTTCTATCATCTCCATACCTGCCACAGTGGCACCTGCAAACAAGCCGTCGTCCCTAAGCTGGGACCTGGCCAGGTTAAGGCGTTTATGTGAAATCCATTGGGCCACAAATATATTGATGAATATGGACCCTATACCTATCAAGGTAAGGGGTATGCTGTAGCGGATGAGCACCACCAGATAGAATATCATCAGACAAGTGTTAAGAAAGAGAGGTGCTAAGGTGTCCACAATATTCTTGGCAATAGTGGCACTGGAATTCTTACGGGAAAGCACATCTCCCGCCATTCTTTGGGTGAAGAACTCCATAGGCAGGTGGAGAACATGCCACATAAAGGTCATATTGCCCACCACTGACATCTTACCGTTAATCTTCAAGCTGCATATTGCGCTAATCCAGGCCGTAATAAGCTTTATGATAGTCAGGATAACCAGGGCTCCCATAAAGGGTATCAGCCACTCGGGATTCTCTCCTGTAAGTAGCCTATCGTATAGAATACGGGAAAAAATGGGATTAATAATTTCGATAAGAGACGCAATAATCGAAGTCATAACCACAAAAGCAACAGCCGTCCCTGTTCCTTTAAGTCGTCTTCTTGCGTAATCCAGTACACTCTTCCGCTTTCCTTCAGGCTGAAAATCTTCCGTAGGTTCAAACATCAAAACAATCCCCGTAAAGCCTTTATCAAGCTCTGCGAGGGATATTATCATATTGCCCCTTCCGGGGTCATTAATATAAGCCTTATCTCCCCTTATCCCCTTAAGAACAATGAAGTGATTATAGTTCCAGTGAATAATGCAGGGAAAGGTGGCTTTATCACGTAGGGTGGTTATCTTCTCTGCCCGATATCCGTCTGCGCTCATACCGTAGCTTCTGGCCGCTTTCAGTATCTTGGTAGCTTTTGAGCCGTCTCGGGATACACCGCAATCAGAACGTACCTGCTCTAAAGGAATCCATTTACCGTAGTAGGCAAGAATCATAGTCAGGCAGGCAGCTCCGCACTCTAAGGCCTCCATCTGCATTATGACAGGGACTTTGGCCACTCCATTGGTTACGGGAGATTTAACACTTTTAGCCATGGTCTCCTCCTGTCAAAAACGTCGAAGGTCTTATTTCTTCGATGGTTACTATCGCTTGTTGTATGTAGTCTTCTGTATTGTCAGCATCACTACCCAGTTCAAACTTGCATATCCATTCATTGCTGGTAAAGCCTCCCACGCTCATAACCAGGCTGTGCTCGGCATCTTCATCAGGCACCAGTTTAATGGGATCTGTCTTTGGATTATCTACCACGTAATCTTTCCCGTTAACGGTTACTTTTACGGATGACTTGGCACGGTAGAGTTCTCCTGCATCGGCAAAGCAGTAGAGCTTACCGCCCTTTTGAACTGCTACCCCGTTAATTCTGGTGTATATACAACCAAAATGTATCCAGGCAAATACCGCCCCTAGGAAAAGAATAATGGCAGCAAGTATAGCCCAGGTGGCAGGGGTGGCCGATTTAATGTATGTATTAAGTTGTTCAGGTTTACTAAGATTTTCAACGCTGCTCTTTCGAAATACCGATTCTTTCATCTAAAAAGCCCCTCCAGCTTTATCTTCAATCAATAATTGATAATACAATGTTATCCCATTTTGCATTATTTTTCAACAATTTTGGCTATTTGTTGATAAGTTCTGAATAGGTCCGTTTTTATAGTAGTAACAGATTCCCGGATCGGGAACAAGGTAGTTCCCTTTAGGAGTCATACCCGCTAACATACAGCCTCCCCGGCACCTTGCAAAATGCGGGCATTCTCTGCATTCCTCCGATGCTTTTAAGAGGTCTGAAAGCTTCGTACTGACCAAAGTCCTGTAAAAAGAATCCTTGGTAATATCTGCAAGACTGTGTTCAAAAATTGAGGGAAATTTAGGGCCTAAGACTGTTCCGGAGAATCCCATACAGGGTGAGACTCTTCCGTCGGGATCTATAAAGATTCGGGTGGTTCCTTCCACACAGTAACTGCACTTATCGTATGCCGCAGCATCCTTAGGCTTTCTGTCATAAGGAATGGTATATTCTTTCTCTCCTGCCCCGCATTGAAAGTATCCTCCCAGCTGAATATCAATAGGGGACTTATCTTCGAAATACTTAGGGATATATTCCTCGTACACTTTCTTTTCTTGTTCAAAAGAAAGTGCTTTATCATCCCTTTTTGCCCATCTTCCAACCGGCATGGGGATTGTAACGGACAATTCCTTTACCCCAAGATTCGAAAGACGTAAAACCGTCTCCCGAAGGGAATCCTTGTTATCTTTGGTAAGGCACATGGATGCAGTGACTAAAAAGCCTCTTGCCACAAGGCATCTGATAGCCTCTTCAGCACCATCCTGCGCCCCTTTTACTCCTCTAAAGGTATCGTGATGACCATATCCGTCATAGCTTATCTGAAATTCCGGGTGCTGCCTGTTTTGGGCAAATATATCCAAGACATCTCCATTCACCAATAGTCCATTGGTAAAGACATTACTTATAGAGATATCTTTTTCAGAAAGGGCTGCCACTATATCCTTCCAATCCGGTCGTACAAAGGGTTCTCCCCCTGTAAGTTCAATGCGCTTAACACCGCATTCTGCCAGTTCATTAATGATATGCCGGCAATCTTCCATAGAGAGATCCTTTTTGTGGTAATCCGGAGCGCTTACCAGGCAATGCTCACAGCGGAGATTGCATCTTCCTGTTATGGCCCATTCCGCCACCTCAAGAAAACGGGAATGGTACATTTTATACTTTTGTTCCTCTTCTAATGGCTCCGGCATTTCTTCCGAAGATTCAATCACTCCAAGATCTAACAGCCATTCAAAACATTTTCTTGTCTCTTCATCCGTCTCTTTCAAGTCAATGGCTATTTCCCCATCACACTTTAACAGGTAGTCATAAACACTTTCTTTGAAAAAGAAGGGGGGCCGTCTCCTATTCGGCCCCTTTATGGCGCTTATAGCAAAAGGACGTCCGTACCAACCTCTATAAGCCCAATCATCTGATAGTCTGTAGTATCTTTTATCAGTCATAATCATCACCATGGAATTTATATTTATTACTACTAATCTGCTTCGTTATGAATAACACGTCTTATATATGTGATAAATGTTATAAAACATCCTAAGGCGAATATAAACCCGGCAGGGTAGGCAATTCGGGGTGACGCATGGAATCCTTCCTCTGCAAGAATAATATATGTGGCACTTACCGCCGACATAAAAGCAGCCGGAATAGCCGTAATCATGGGAATAAACCTGTTGCTGTTGTTATCTGCTATATATACCGAAGCAACCCAGAGAACAATCATGGCCAGTGTCTGGTTGCTCCATGAGAAATATCTCCACAATATATTAAAATCAAGTCGGGTCAACACTGCTCCAACTGCAAGCAGGGGAATGGTAATGATAAGCCTGTTCTTGATGCTCTTCTGGTCCATCTTGAAGATCTCGGCAATAATCAGTCTTGCCGATCTAAAGGCTGTATCTCCACTGGTTATGGGACACGCAATAACGCCAACAATAGCAAGTATTCCGCCTACAGGGCCCAGCATTCCCGTTGAAATATCGTAGACTACTCCCGACTGTCCCAGGTTTTCTAAAGCTTGGAACAAACCTCCCGTTGCTCCGTAGAAAGCAACACCACCTGCCGCCCACACCAGAGCAATTACAGATTCAGACAGCATAGCACCATAGAAAATCTTCTTGCCTTCTTTCTCACCGGTGATACATTTGGAAATCATTGGTGCTTGTGTGGCATGGAAACCGGAGATTGCACCACAAGCAACGGTTACAAACATAAAGGGCCAAACTTCAAGCCCCTCAGGATGCAAATTCTCAAGAGAAATCTCCGGAACACTATATCCTCCCATAATAATACCTGCCATTATTCCAACAGCCATAAGTATAAGAACCACCCCGAATATGGGATAAAGTCGTCCAATTATCTTATCAATGGGAAGCAGGGTAGCCAGAACATAATATATAAGTATAATGACTTCCCACACGGTTACATTTAACACGTCAGGAGTAAGGCGGGCCAAAAGAGTAGCCGGGCTTGTGACAAACACTGTTCCCGTCAGGAGAAGAAGGAGCACTCCGAATATACGAATAACCCATCTGGTTACCCGGCCCATGTATTTTCCTGCTAATTCGGCAATAGAGGCTCCATCGTGTCTTTCGGAAATCATACCGCACATGTAGTCGTGAACGCCTCCGCCTAAGATTGCTCCAAATACTATCCATAAGAAAACCACCGGTCCGAAACAGGCCCCCATAAGGGCTCCGAATATGGGTCCCGTTCCCGCAATGTTAAGAAGTTGGACCAGGAATGCCTTGCCGGTTTTAAGAGGTACAAAGTCAACCCCGTCCGCCTTGGCATATGCAGGGGTCATCCTATCGTCCGGCCCAAAGACTTTTTCTACAAAGGATCCGTAGAATATATAACCTAAAATTAATACAATAAATGAAATAATCAGTGAAACCAATTTTTGTCCTCCCCCCGGCAAATACCATTATATGCGAAATAATTCGCTTCTTAATGCACATTATATCACATAATTGTCTGCAAAACACCTACATTTGTGTGGAGTTTTTTATAAATTGGTATTATAATCTAATTATTATGAATATATTTAAGGGGGAGTTATCTATGGGTTTTAATCCTATTACCTATGCTATTATTCGCATTCTCACCAGACGGGGAAATAATCACGTCAGGGAATTGCTTAGCAACTGCAGGAATGCAACAGCTCTTAGCAAGTCCTTTCTTATGAAACTTGTTTCAGATAACAAGGATACCGAATACGGAAAGAAATATCATTTTGACGAGATAAAGTCTGTTGAGGATTTCAAGAGGCTTGTTCCCTTGACCACTTACGATGATTATGCACCCTATATTGAGCGTATGGTGGAGAAGGGGGAGCGAAATCTCCTTACCTCATACCCCATAGTTCAATATGCCGAGACCTCCGGTTCTGTGGGTGTCCCCAAGAAAATTCCCGTAACGAAACAGTCTATGGAGATATATACGAAATATACCATCACCCGTGTTACAAGTCTTGCAAACAAATACTGCAAGGAGCGGACAGGCCGCAGACTTCCCATAGGCAGAGGCTTTAACCAGTTAGAGATCGTAGATCGTACATTGCCGGACGGAACGCCCCTTGGCAATATTTCCGGTTCTGCCGCAAAATCTTACAAAAAGCTGTTTCCCTACTATCTGACCTCACCTATTCCCGTGCTCTACCCCAAGGGATATATGCCTATGATGTACTTAAAGGTCCGCTATCTTTTAGCAGACCGTGACGCCAGTTTTATGTTCAGCGTATTTATGCCCAACCTGGTGGATATGATGGTTTATATCCGGGATAACTGGCCCATGCTGGTGGAGGATATAAGAACAGGAACATTTAACAGTAATGTGCAGATAGATGATGCAACCAAGGCAGAGCTTATGCGGGTAACCAAGGCAGATCCCGGTCGGGCAGCCGAGCTGGAGGCAGAATTTAAAAAGGGCTTTGATACTCCCATTATTCCGAGGCTTTGGCCTAAGATGTCCTTTATCTGTACCATAGGTACAGGTGGCTTTGCCGCTTATACCCGAACCATGAGAACCTTCTCCGGAGATGTTCCCATTGATTTCTCAATCTATGGTGCATCAGAAGCCATGATGGCTGCATGTACGGAGATAGAAAAACCGGAGTTTGCCCTACTGGTTGACAGTTGCTTCTTTGAGTTCATTCCCGCTGAGGCGCCGGATGATTGCACGGATACCTTGAATATTGAGGATCTGGAAGAAGGTAAAGAGTATGAACTGATACTTACTAATCTCTCAGGTTTCTATCGCTACAGAATCAAGGACGTAGTAAAGGTTCTCGGCCATGTGGATGAATGCCCGACCATCACTTTCTCATATAGAAAAGGACAGCTCCTTGACTTGGCAGGTGATAAGATTACCGAGGCAATGATGGATGAGGCCATCAGACGTACAAGTGAAGAACTGGGGGTAAATATCATAGATTACTGCGTCTTTCCAAACAGGGATGTCAACCCGCCCCTTTACGAGTTTTTAATTGAGCCTGTCAGTCCCTTGGATCCTTCAAAATGCGACGAGTACAGACAGATACTTGAAAAGCACCTCAATGACGTTAATCCCGTATACAAGGAGTGCCGGGATACCACAGAGATTGCCCCTGCTATACTCTATCTGCAGCAGCAACAGACTCACGCTCTGTGGCGTGACTTAAAAGTATTAAAGGGCGGATCTTCAAACCAGGTTAAACCTGTAAGAGTTCTAGATACGCCCATGAAAAAGAACTTCTTCTATAAGATGATTGAAAAGTAGCAAACTTATAGATATTATTTGTTGGCAAAGATCAGATTCTTATAGAAATCTATACATCCGGGCAGGCAGTTGGTCTCAATGTTTTCATTTACAGCATGAATACATTCCAACTGTTCCTGCCCGTATATTACGGGCGCAAATCTTACAACCGTATCGCAGATATCATCAAAAAAGGACGCATCAGTACCTCCCGCCAATATATATGGGCTTGCTACTATTCCCGGGAAAGTCTTCTTTACCGTATCATCCAGCATACGATATGCATCGCACTTCATATCTGCAATCTTGGAATACTCCACTGCTTCTATTACTTCCATGGAAATCTTGTGTTTTGACGCAAGCTTCTCTAATATTGCCAAACTCTCATCCATTCCCTGATGGGGTATAAATCGTACATTGGCTCCAAGCGTGGCTACTCCGGGGATTGAATTATAGTTCTCCGAACCTGACTGCATGGTAAATGCCACAGTTGTCCTAACCATAGCACCCAGCCGGGGAGAAAGCCCCACCATTATAGTGGGAAGTATAGGCTTAAAAAGCCAGAGATTTGTGAATATAAACTTCATTCCGAAACCTGAGTAGGGCGCAAAAGTCTTAAACATGGCGAGAACTTCCGGAAAGAGCTTCTTCTTGAAGGTCTTCCTCTTCTCTACCTCACATATAAACTCCGCCAGTCTTGTTATTGGGGTATCATTCTCCGGGGATGATGCATGGCCTCCTGCTCCCTTGGCAGTAAACTTCACGTTAGCCATTCCCTTTTCCACAACTCCCACCATAGCGAAGTTGCCCGGTATTCCCGGAAGGGGCTCAGTAATGATTCCTCCGCCCTCATCGCATACCAGGTAGGGTCTTATTCCACGCTTCTTTAATTCTTTAACTATCATAGGACATCCGGGGCCGCTCCACTCTTCCGTACAGGATGAACACAGATATACATCCTGTTCCGGAACAAAATCCTCTTTAAGCAGTTCCTCCACTGCCTGAAGAAAGCCCATTAAACTGGCCTTGGTATCGGATGTTCCCCTTCCCCACACTCTTCCGTAAGCGACAACGCCTGAGAAGGGTCCATGGAGCCACTTGCCGTCTGCCGGAACAGTATCCTGATGGCTCATCAAAACAAGGGGTCTGTCCGAAAGCCTACCCTTCCAGTGCAAAAGAAGATTGCCCTCTATATCAGTTATATCCAATTTTTCGAATACAAGTGGAAACAGTTTTTTAAGGACCTTATGAAAGTTCCTGAATTTCTCGGGGTCATTAACATTGGTATAAGAAACGGTTTCGCAGCGAATCATCTCTCCTAAGATCTCCGCATACATTTCCTCTCTTTCAGGATCCGGGTGCGGCAGATAACCTGCCTTGCGGGTGGGGGTAAGAAGGGTCTTAATAAGCGCAATAAGAAGTAGCAGCACTATAATACCCAGTATGGCTCCCAAACAAATAGCCAAAGTTACAAGTATATTCATCCGCTATCATCTCCCCCCTATATTTGTTTGAATTTGTATATTAAAGATGATATAGCTGTAAGTCCCGAAAGAATCATAAACCAAACCACATACAAGTGATCCCCCGTGTTGGGACTTCTAACCACATCCTTATAGACTAATGCATATATCGAATATACAGAAGAAGCAGATTCCACATAATCTCCTGATTCCGAGCCTTGCAGTCTTGTCACCTGATTATCATGTACTCTTAAAAAAGCAAATGCTCTGGTGTATCCTCCTGCAAGTTCCGGCATTGTATCAGGTTTAAGAACCTTAAAGGAAATGTCTTTGCCTGCGTCTGTTATGTTGCCTACTTCCACTCCGTCAATTGAAACAGCTAACACAATATCATAGTATGCAGCAATTCTTTCGCCGTCCTCTAAGGCGCCGTTTATCAAGGTTTCAATATCACTTCTGTCTGTAAGTTCTACCGCCTTGGTTCTGATACCTATGGTTTTGCCGGATGTTACCGCATCCATAATTCTTCTTGCAAGAGCGTTATCTATTCCCGTCATGCTGCCCTTTTCCACCAGTTCCTTAATAAGATCTGTAAGAGCGGCTTCATCTTCTTCATTCTCCGTTTCCACTTTTGGCTCAATATTGATGGGAATAACTCTTAAATCATTCTGGGTATGAGCAGTAAAATCCTCATTCCCTTCAATATAAATAGTACTAGCCTTTGGGTCGAATTTACAACCATCTTTTAAGAAAGTATTAAAGTATCCCACAACCCCCTCAGAGGGCTTCTTAGCGACCGGACCGGTTATTATAAAGGCACCCTCTTTATCTTCGTCATCTTCAACTCCCTTTGAATGGAACTCTCCACCTGATAATGTAATGGTGGTATCAGTGGAATCAGTCAGTTCCACTAACAATCCTCCGGTGTTTCCTTCGAAGTAGCCTCCACTGATATTTATGCTTTGCATCTCGGAAGCATTGAGGGCATAAGAGCAGGACTTGCCTCCAAACACACCGCCTGTTACAGTCAAACTTCCGGTGCTAATACTTACTGCGAAAGAGTCAGTACCCGAAGTATTATTATTAATGAAGGTTCCCCCATTTATTATTAAATTAACGTCGCTAATAGTAAGCGGAAGCACCGCACCATGAAATTCTCCATCATAAACAAAGGTTCCATCATTGACAGTGACCTTTATTATCTCATTAATTCCGCCCCCATATAACTGTTTAAAACGTCCTCCGTTTACAACTGTATCATCGAATACTCCTACAGACTCAAAGCTACCGTCACCAATTAACGCTTTTCCATCTATGACAAGGTTACCCTTAAAGGTTCCACCTGTTATAGTGGCATCTCCTTCTACACTTACATAATCCTCAAAAGTACCGCCACTAATGGTAGCTTTACCTGATGCTTCAGTCATTCCAAAGGTTCCTCTTGCAGCAGAGAAATTCTTGCAGTAAACACATTTCAATCCATTATCAGAGGAAATTCTCCCGTCACCTTCAAAGGCTATATTGATACCTACAGCGCGTAATAAGGGAATACTTTCCGGACCATCTGTCACCGGAGCTTCATAATTAATGTCCTTACCGTTTAAATCAATTTTGATATCTTTTCCTTCGTCGTCTATATTGAAACATTCTTTATTGAGGTTCAAATTCTCTCCAAAACGGAGGTTCTTGGCGGAATTCATCCAGAACACACCAGTGCCCTCATCATAAGGTCCCTGGTCACTGCCCTGTATATAAATAATTCCGGGAGCTACTTCCACTCCGGGATTATTCCTGGCATTTTGAAGAACTGCAGCCGTTATCTCAATATAGTCATCTGCAGCCTGTGCCGGAATGGCAGGTACTGCAAGCAAAAGCGTAATTACTATTGCAACTAATCCCCTAAACCTTCTTCTTTTATTCATCTTACAACTCCCCCTGTATATGATTTGCAATTATTTTCTAAATATATCTATCAGTTTTGCATCATTTGCAGATATTATACTATATTGTCGGGAGTTTGTCAGTCATATTTTCTTATTTGGTTTTTGCCGCAAAAGCACATACCACTGAGGGCAGGGTAATACACATCATCATTGCCATAACCCCTTGATATCCATAGGATTCTAACACATGCCCTGAAGCCGACTCTATGAATGCCGCTATTCCTATGGCTATATTACTCATGGCAAAATTCTCTGTATAGAACTTGGCTCCAAAGGAGGTCTTAATCATAGCCGGCAGGGTACTGTTACAGCTTCCGTAGGCGTATCCGCTAAGGAGAATTCCCACCAGAATAACAGGAAAAGAATAGGCGAAATGTCCGGATATCAGGATTCCCGTAGCAAGAAGCATTGTAAGGGCGGTAATAATCATTACCTTCTTGGTGCCGATTTTATCTAAGATGGTTCCCATGGTGATACAACCAAGGCCATTACAGGGGGATACCAGCATTCCCACTATGGTTATTCCACCGTATGCAATGGAGAGTCCTGCCACATGGTCAAGCATAATAAGACCTGCAGTACGTGTTCCAATGTTCCATATAAGAAGAGTCCAAAAAAGAGGACTCCTTAACATCTCTTTGGTTGTTATGCCGGTTAGAACTGCTCCGTCATCAGCCGCCACTTCCGTAGGCGGGAGGCAGATTGATTCCTTATCCATAAGGATAATTACAGATATGATAAGGACCATGGAGCCGAATACAAGCATGGTAAGCTTAACCCCCAGTACAGGAAGTATGGCTCCTGATATTATAGACAGAATAACCGATGACAGCCCCAGTGCCATATAGAGTAAGCCGGATACCTTGCCGGAACTCTCGGGAAACCAGGGTATGGTATGGGACTGAACCGTTCCGATTCCAAAGCCGAAGCCTGTTGCTGCCACAAGGCAGAAAAGGATAAATGCCATGGCATAGGCAAGGCCCGGGTTATTCTCCGGGAGCAGGGCAAAGCCCCCAAGTCCCACAAAGCCCATTATGGCAAATGCCGTATACATTATCCTTCCGGAGAAACGTTTAGCAAGTCTTCCGGCTATAAGTATTCCAAGACAGATAAAGAGATTGTGGAGCCCGAATATTATTGATAACATACCATCTGTCCAGGTAGGGAACAGTTCCAATAAGGGCTTTCTCATCACCGTCCATATAAAGAGGAATCCCAGCAAAAAATTTGCTGCTATTCCTTCAGCTATAATTAATCCTTTATTACGATTCATATTCAATTACTCCTAATCTCTACATTTCATCAAGAATTTCCTGTGCAAACTCGTCTAAGTCTTCCGGACCCTCTCAGTGACTAATAATATATCAAAATGGGGAAAAAAACAAATCATCAGCCAGGAACTGTTGACAAGTATACTTGGCAAATAGTATACTATAGTTGCAAAGAAAACTTGGCAAGAGGTGATGGTAATGGACAAAGAAGAGATTTTAAAACTAAGCCGCGAAGAGAATAATGATGTATTGGATGAGCGAGAGATATTGGCCTACGGCAATGCCGCAAGGTTTGGCGGACGGGTAGGCGGTATCATTTGCTTTATTCTTACCGTAATCTTCTCCCGTTTCTTTAATATGCCGGAGGTTGGTTTGGCTGTATTTATTGTATTCTTCGGCATGCAGGCTGCAGGTAACTTTGCTTTGTATAAGGAATTAAGGCTTCGGCATGATCTCATATACGGGCTTCTTGCAACAGCATTTACCATTGGCATTGCTATCGCTCTGGCCATCCGTGTGTGGGTGAGCCTATGATAGAGAAACTGGTACTCAAGAATAATTTAAAAGAGGTCCGGGGTGCTAAGGGTCTGTCTCAGCAACAACTGGCGGATATGGTGGGGGTATCCCGCAACACTATCAGTTCCATTGAGACGGGGCAGTTTAACCCTACGGCCAAGCTGGCTTTGGTACTATGCACAGCATTGGATAAGAAATTTGAGGATTTGTTTTATTTTTAGGAGGTATATTTATGGAGCATCAGACAGAAGGAATCGTAATCTCGGTAAAGAAGCAATGGTGGCTTAAGGTTAATACCAAGGCACTTAGAAAGGGCCCCTTGGACGGAGCAACCTTTCCTCATATAATTAAGGTAAAGTATGTGGTTGACGGAATGGATTATACCATTAAGTCATGGATTAGTGCAGGAGAACCGGTGCCTGCAGAAGGCAGTATTGTAAGAGTGTTCTATCGCGAGGATAAACCCGCCAAAGGTAAAGTAAGATGAAAAAATGTCTATCTAAAATTCTAATTATAGCTTTAATACTCTCCCTCTTTGGCATGGGATGTCAGACGCAGAAGGAGCCTGTGACTACCGGGGCTAGGGGCGTTATTCTGGAGCAGATGTACGGACATACCTATATAGACCTTACCATAGAGGAGTTTAATAATCTGGGCTTTTCATTCGGAGACAGCGTTGATATTTCCTTTGATAATGGGAAGAAGTTTAGAGATGTGCCCTATTACTCCGGCTTCTTTAGTTCTGTGGGGGAGGTGCTCCTATGTGGCTATCCCGGCTATCCTCACGTGGCTTTTGCCACTTGCTATGGTGATCCCACCTGGAAGGAATACGGTATCTCCGAGTCTGCCAAGATGACGGTAACTTTGAATACCAAAGGCAAATACAGAAAGACAGAGGAGGCACTGTCCGTAAGCTTTTCCAATAACAGGGCGGATTATCCTTCTGATGCGGCCTTCGCCAACTTTAGGGAGATAACCGGAGGCAAGCTTCGAAAAGAGACTTTCTACCGTTCAGCTTCGCCCTGCGATAACAGCGCCAATCGTGCCACATACACAGATGAATTGGCAAAGGAATACGGTATCCGTTTCTTTATTAATCTCTCCGAGACCGAAGATCAATATAAAAGCCTTGCCAGTGCAGAAGGCTTCAGTTCTAATTACTACAACTGGTATGTGATATCCGGCAAGGTAGTCTTCCTGGGGCTTAACGCCAATTACAGGGCTGATGTGTACAAAAAGGGACTTGCCAATGCATTCTATACAATGACAAAACAAGAGGGTCCCTGCCTTATTCACTGCGTGGAGGGCAAGGACAGAACAGGTGCGGCTTCTGCGCTGCTTTTGGCCCTTGCAGATGCCTCCCCTGAAGAAATAATTAATGACTATATGTTGTCATACAAAAACTTCTATAACATCACTAAGAAGGATACTCCCGAAAAATACGAGGCTATTACGAAGTTCATAAAGGACTTCCTCTGCTATATGTGTGGCGCAGAGTATGGTACTCCGGTAGAATCCTTGAAGCTTAAAGCCGGCGCCGAAAGCTACCTACGAGACGGCGGCCTGACTGATGAGCAGATTACAGCCATAGAGAATTATCTGGTTACATATTGACTTCCAGTCCCTTTACAAAAGCCTTTACAAGATCAGAAGCCTCCAGGTCATACCTGCAAGCCAACTCTTCTAATATATCATAGGGAATCCAAATCCTTTCCCTTTTCGTATTCTGTGCCATGGCCACTCCAAGGCCATAGGCCTCAATTGACGCTTCTATGGGCTCAACATCCTTGTCCCAATAACGAAATGCCCTCTCTTTTCTTCTTTTGGAGAGATAGTTAGACAGTCTTGACAGAATGAAACTCACGGAAAAAGCAACTATCAATCCCAAAATGACTGCAAGAACGGGCTGTAAATGGTCGGTAATATAATAGATATCCTTCCATCCCCCATTCTCACTGCCTATAACAACTACCATAACATAATAAACAGCCATATAAATGGTAATCGGCAGGCAGGAAAACAGGCAATCCTTAATAGTAAATCTGCATCCGCCTTCAATCTGAAAAAACAGAATAATTACCAGTATCGGGCACACAATATGAGTGAAGACTCCACCGTAACCGAAAGCATCCTCGGGAGCTACTCGGCCAAGAAATCCAAGAACAGTTACCATAACTATTGTGATACTATTCACGGAGGTAAAAAGCATGACTGAAACCCACCGAGGCAGGGTAAATCTTCTATCACGTATTCCTTCAACAGCAAAAGGAATAACAAAGGCTACCGATATCCCGGCCAGCGTATTGGTAATCATGGTAAAATACATATAGGAGGCGAAGATGTCTTCGCCACACACTGCAGTCGTCTTATAATATCCTTGAAGAAGTGCGTAGAATACAAGCACCAGTTCAATGATTCCACTGCAAAGAGCAATAATACTCCTCTTCCTCATCAAACTGGTCATGTATTCTCGTTTTTCTCTTGATGTAATATTAATCACAATAATACCCTCTTATTCATCTGTTCATCTGTTAATCCCATAAGTAAATCTTTTCTCATAATCTGCACCCCCGTAATATAATTCTTCTTATATATTATTATACGCCAAACCACCCCCGGATGCGACATATGATTATTATGTGCTGATGGACTTCCAGAAAAAAATATGAGCTTCAGTCCTACTTGGGCTGAAGCTCCTTTGTGCGATTATCTTCCAATTTATCGTTATATCCCATTTTTCCATTTTGAAAATCCATTCTTCCCACGGATTACTCATAATTCTCCTCGATTATACTGAAAGTAAAATCTTCTTAAACAAAATATTGTTCACACGCTCTGTAATATACAGTTCTGTATCTGTCTCTACCAAATCATAGCTCTCTATTACAGCCTTATCGTGCTTCTCCAGTACTTCCTCGAACCCTAAAGCTGTGTCCTTCTTCTTAGGAAATCGTATTGAACTGTCAAAACTGTCCACAGTAACGAGACCCTGCCTGCTACAAATTGTATTCCACTCTTCCTTGGTATAAAACTTAATATGCCCATCCTTCTTAAGCCGCATATAATCATCAACAAATCTTTTCGAATCACATTCGTTAGGGCATGGATCTGAAATGAAGAATTTACCACCATTCTTTAAAACTCTGCTCACTTCACCAACGCTATGCTCTATATCAGGAAAATGATGCAAAGCGTATCTTGTCACTACAAGATCAAAGGTATCGTCTTCAAATGGAAAATCGATTCCGTCATAACTTACAAACGACAGATTTTTAATTCCTTCGGCATCTGCTCTTGTTCGGTTTGCCTCAAGTGCGGCATTCACGATATCCAGCCCGATCACATCACAGCCGGGATTGTTCTTCGCAATAGGAAAAGAAAGATATCCACTCCCGGTTCCGAGGTCAAGAATCCTCATTCCATCACTTATTTTCAAAAATCCGAGTATTTTTTCCAAATGCTCTATATCTTGTGTCTGTCTGTTATAAAAGTCACCAGTAGCAAAGCTTTCTTCAAACCCTTTTCGGGTATCATTTATACTTTCTTTGATGTCCATGGCATCATCCTTCCTCACTCTTCCGAGATAATAGACATTGCTATACTTCACACAGATCATGATAAAGCGACTTTGCAAATTTCCTTAATTCAGTCTGGTCAATACTGTTTGAGAAGTTTAACTCCTGTTCATGCGAATCATAGAGCGTCCCCATAATATGTACATGACCGCCGGTCAAAAAGGAAAACTGTATTCTTGAGTGTCCCCTATATTCCTCCAACTCAGCTTCTCCTTCAAGGTTTTCATAAAGCACATTCAATTCCTTTGCAAAATCAGTCAGCCACTTTTTATCAACATTCATTGTGACATCGGCAGAAAAGCCATAACTGGTTACCCTTACACGCAAGCGCTCAATGCTCTTATCCCCGAACGCACCATGATCTATATATGGCTCAAATAGTATCAAAAAATCATTTGTATCAATCTTGTACATAAATTCCTCTGCTCTGTTATTCTAGAATATAATATGTATTCTAACATAATTCTTCTATTCAAGACTAATATGAGTTATCAACCCCTAAATATCCATATACTTGGATTAATGGCAGCTGTTGCTCTCTTCTTTCTTCTTCTTTTTTCGGTAGATAGGGTGGCGATAACGGTAACGTCCCACCATCTTGTCTCCATATTGGATAGCATTACAGCGTACACATGACATGCAGAATACGCAGGTATCCTTAATCCAGGTAGGTGTTCCGTCTATCAACTCAATAGCCTTTACCGGACACCTCCCTGCACAGATACCACAGCTGACACAAGTATCGATGGTATAGAAATCCGCCGTCTTTCTCGACTCTTCGTATATCTTGTATTTCTCTTCGGATTCCGCAAGCAGAGATGCATCTTCGTTCTTATTCTCTGCCCTCTTCTCAATAAGACTTATTATCTCGCAGAGCCTATCATCAGCCTCATCAAGAATAATCTCAGCCTTTTCCTCATTGGTTGGTTCATAAAGGATAGCGAAGTTGGCGGGCATCTTTATATCCCATACTGCCGAAACTCTATGTCCCGCATTCTTCATCCTCTGCACAAATACTTCTTTCGCTCCAAAGACTCTTCCGCCCATGGTTAAGACACCGTAGATATAGCACGGTTTCTTATTGAATGTCAGTTTTTCTATAAACTCATTAACAATTGACGGCAGGCCACCGTAATACACGGGACACACAATCCCCACCGGTTCATCATCCGCCACGTCAAATGAAAAAACGCTATTCCAAACACAATTCGTAATGTTAATCAACTTCCCCCCAAGCCTGTATTGTAGCTGCATGGCTGTTGCATGGGAATTGCCCGTTCCTGTGAAATATAAAACCATACCGTAATTCCTTTCCGTTTTTTGTCTTTCTCCATTATATCAAATATAGGTCCCAAAAATAATCCCTTGTATAGAACAATGATATCCCATATAATATAGCGTATTCATTTAATATTAGGAGAAATGTCGATGAAAGAGTTTCGTTTTGCAGTAAAAAACACGATACCTATTTTTTTCACCTATCTGTTCATTGGTATTGCCTTCGGCATACTGATGAGTGATGCCGGTTATAGCATTTTGCTCACCACGGCTTCCAGCTTGTTTATTTTTGCCGGATCAATGCAGCTTGTGATGGTTCCAATGATGACTTCCGGGGCACCCTTGCCCTCACTTGCTTTGATGGCTTTCTTCATCAATGCCCGTCATATTTTCTATGGCATTGGTTTTATTGAGAAATTCCGCCAAATGGGCTGGCGTTATCCGTATATGATTCTGACTTTAACCGATGAAACTTACTCCGTTCTATGTTCTGTACAGTACGAGGAAGACATTGATGAAGATCAGGCAGCATTCTTGATTGCCATGCTCAACCACTTATACTGGATATTCGGCTCTTTCATAGGTGCCTGTGCCGGACAATTCCTGCAATTTGACATGCGTGGGATTGAGTTCTCCGCTACAGCATTCTTTTTGGTTGTCGTCGTTAACCAATGGCAGCAGTATCGTTCCAAATTACCTTTTTTAACTGCTACTGTCTGTGCACTGGGATTCTACCTCTTGCTTGGAAAAGAGTATTTTCTGATTCCAACCCTGATTACCTGTCTGGTTGCACTGATACTGCTTTGCAAACCCATTGAAAAGAAGGAGGGAATCTGGGATGAATAATACTCTTTATCTCATTGCGGTCATCGCCGTTATTGCAATCGTCACATGGGCTCTTCGTGCGTTCCCATTTTTGCTCTTCGGCAACAGACCCTTGCCTAAGACAATACAGTATCTTGGTAGAGTACTTCCACCCGCAATTATGACAGTGCTTGTAATATACTGTTTGCGCTCTACCAACATCGTAGAGTTTCCTTACGGGATTCCGGAACTCGTTGCCTGTGCATTAATTGTTATCCTGCAAATCATAAGGAAAAACATGTATTTGTCCATCATTGCAGGAACTGCCTGTTATATGATTTTAATTCGTGTTATATAAAAAAGGGCAACTCTATAAAGAGCTGCCCAAATTTACTTAGATTCAGCATTATTCTTTTTTAAAAGTTGAACCCCGGGGGGTCAAGTCCTTTTTCTCCCCCGGTTAGTTGGAAACTAACGAGTTATTTCTATTTTCCCTAATCTCTTTTCTTAATTCCAACATTCTTTTTCTAAAGCGCAATTTTTTTATGTTTCTCTTTTTTTCGCTCATAATCATACCCTACTTTAATTCATCTTTCGCTATATTATACAATAATTAAGAAGTTATTTCGACATGAGGATGTGTTGAGGTATATCTTGGGATTGAGTCCACACGTTAAATGGCTGTTAACGTTACCGAAATTGTCAAAATTGCAAAAGCGGTAACGTTAACTTGAGTTTTTCTGGATATAATTCAAAGGGTAGCTGCGGAAGATCTTATCAAGAGGACTAAGCATTATAGTGCGTCAAGTAAGCCTTTTTGATTCAGTAGAACCGCCCCCGCGACTCACCCGTGCCGAAGGCACTTTATCAAGGCAACGCCGCAGGCGTTGTTTCCTTCTGCGGAAGATGGGGTGAGCAGGAAAAAGAAAAAGGTCCGGTGGACCTTTTTCCCTGCGAACCGACCGAGCAAGCCGTCCCGTCGGCTTGCGAGACAGAACCCACATGGGTTCTGTCTCCTTCCGCATGAAAAAGGGGTCCAACCATTCGGTTGAACCCCTTTTCATGCGGAAGATGGGACTTGAACCCACACGAGCGCATTGCTCACAAGATCCTTAGTCTTGCTCGTCTGCCAGTTCCGACACTTCCGCATTCATATTAAGTTATTAAATATGAAACACACTGTTTTGCAACGTGCTAGAATAGAATAGCATTCCAAAATCGAAATGTCAACAAGAAAAACGAGAAAAAACCAAAAAACTTTGATATAATGAAGACACGTAAAGAAAGTTGACACAAATGGAGGGATTTATATGAGCAAGGAAAAGATGGAACCGTCAAAAGTCTATTTCACAGACTTTCGAACCGACTCGGATATCGGTCCGGCGCACAAACTAAAGAAACTCATCAAGACCGCAGGCATAGATACCATCGACATGGAAGGCAAGTTTGTGGCAATCAAGATGCACTTCGGGGAGCTGGGCAACATGACCTTCCTGCGTCCTAACTACGCCAAAGCGGTGGCAGATACTGTTTTGGAACTTGGTGGCAAACCCTTCCTTACAGACTGCAATACCCTTTACCCGGGAAGCAGAAAGAATGCTATAGAGCACCTCTATTGTGCCTGGGAGAACGGCTTTACTCCCCTCTCCGCAGGTTGTCCCGTAATAATCGGTGACGGACTAAAAGGAACAGACGATGTAGAAGTACCCGTGGAAGGCGGCGAATATGTAAAGACAGCCAAGATAGGTCACGCCATCATGGATGCCGATATATTTATCTCCCTTAATCACTTCAAAGGACATGAAATGGCCGGCTTTGGCGGTGCTATCAAGAATATAGGAATGGGTTGCGGCTCCCGTGCAGGTAAGAAGGACCAGCATAGTAACGGCAAGCCCAATATAAGTGAGAAGCGTTGCAAGGGCTGTAAGAGCTGTATGAAGGAATGTGCCAACAACGCCTTGGAATTCAACAAAGAGACCAAGAAGATGTCCATTAATCCCAATAACTGCGTGGGCTGTGGCAGATGTATCGGCGCTTGTAATTTCGACGCCATCTATTTTAGAAATGATGCCGCTATCAAAGAGCTTAACTGCCGTATGGCGGAATACACCAAGGCTGTTGTAGACAAAAGACCCAACTTCCATATATCCGTAGTATGTGATATATCACCGGTATGTGACTGTCACAGCGGCAACGATGCTCCCATCCTGCCGGATCTGGGAATATTCGCATCATTTGATCCCTTAGCTCTTGATAGGGCCTGCGTTGATGCCTGCCTTAAGCAGCAACCGCTCCCCCATTCAAAGCTTACGGAAGTAATGGGCGAGGCAGACTTCCATGATCACCATGACCACTTCGACAATGCCAATCCCAACACGGAATACAAGTCCCTCCTTGAGCATGCCGCCAAAATCGGACTTGGAAGTCTTGATTATGAACTAGTTACAATATAACAGAACAAACAAGGGAGACCAGCGTGATATGGTCTCCCTTAAATTTTGCTATTTAATAGTAATTCTTCCCACTCCTGTGGGATTGGAATACTCCTCTCCTACATTTCCCTTGAGGTTCTCTTTTATAAATGTTATCAAAGCCTCATTATCTATCATCACATTATCCTTTAACATGGCAGACTTCTCAAAGCAGGTATATCCGTTACCCTTTTCCTTCAAAATATAGGATAGACCCGCCACCGTATACTTGGCATTGGGATCTAATGCCTTGTCTCCTATGGTGACATTGGATACACGCCTCTTGCCGCTTATGGATTGCAACATTCCATTTTCATCAGACTTGCAGGGTGTTGGCACGGAAGAATCAATCTCATATTTCATTCCCGACACATGAAGGAAGCCACCGTTTTCGTCCGGCAAGAACGCTGCACTCCATTCCAAAGCGTCTAGAATCTCCTGTCCCGTAGCTTCAACAACACAAACCTGGTTACCAAAGGGGAATACATTTATTATGTCATTGTAGGTTATATCGCCCTTTGCAATGTTGGCTCTTATTCCTCCTCCATTTACTATGGAAATGTCGGTGTCAGCCAAAACTCTTAAAGCGTCGGTGCACATATCTCCTAAGTTGGTCTCGGCCTTTCTTACGGCACGCAAGGGATTGCCCTTTGAATCCTTGGCATCTGGATCCATAATGGTAAGCTCCACATCAGTGTGTCCCACAACCTCCTGAAGCTTCTTATTAATATCCGCCATAGTAGCTTCCACCTTGGACGTGGTCTCATTCTTTATTCCAAAAAGCTCTGCTACCGACTTATCGTTACTCCAGGTCAGAAGCCCGGTTTCTTTAATCTTCTTGTCCTTGGTAATATTGCTGTATCCGATGGAATTAAGCTTAGTGCCTGCTGCAGAACGCAAGACCTCCTTGCCTGCCTTGTTCTTTATCTTAATCTGATCCGTATCATGAGAGTGTCCGTCAATGAATACGTCTATACCCTCAGTATGAGAGATAATATCTGCATATGTCCAGGGAATATCCTGAACCGCCTTGCCTACATGACCTAAGGCGTATACCAAGTCTGCCCCTTCTGCCCTGGCGGCATCCACGGCATCCTGAACATCTTTATAAAGAAGGGAACCATCTCCCTCTCCACTGAAATCATATATAAACTTACCGTTTTCATCCTGAAATATCTTAGGAGTGGAAGAAATCAGGGTCTCAGGAGTAGTTATACCCACAAAGGCAATCTTCATCCCTGCCACTTCTTTAATAACGTAGGGCTTAAGGCAGAGCTGTCCTTCTTTACGCAGATTGCAACTTACATAAGGAAAACTTGCCTTCTTAGTAAGCTTTGTAAATACATCCATTCCATAATCAAAATCATGATTACCGGGAGTGGCCACATCATATTTCAAATCTTTCATCAGATTTATAATAGCCTCTCCCTGACTCATCAATCCTACAGCCTCTCCCTGCAACGCATCGCCGTTATCCACCAGGAGAACCTCATAACCTCTAGCCTCGTAGGTGTCACGTATCTGGGCTAAGCCCACATAGCCGAAGCCCTCATTTATACCGCAGTGAACGTCCGTGGTATAGAAAATCATAACCTCGCCGTTTTTGTCCGCCGCAGAAGAACTTGCGGCAGAAGACTGACTCCCCCCTGTATTTCCACAGGCGGACATAGCCAACACCAGAATAAGGGATAGCCCCAGTGCCCATAATCTTCGCAGTCCCTCGCTGCCATGAGTTTTTCTCTTCATATTAAAATACCCCCCGTATTTTCTTCTTATTATTATAATATCCCTCCCTCAAACATTAGTAAATAATATCGTAGAAATATTCTTGTCTTTATCGCTTTGAAGTGATATAATATGTCGTGTGTTTACATGACACACACAACTGTTTTTATAACAAAGACTTTTCAGGAGGAGAAACAAAATGAGAAAGAGAATTTTAGCTCTTGGCCTCAGCGCAGTCCTTGCAATCTCAATGCTTGCAGGATGCGGTGGCAACGGTGGCGGATCAAAGGCTGACTCCAATGTAATCAAGATTGGTGTATTTGAGCCGCAAACAGGTGAGAACGGCGGAGGCGGACTTCAGGAAGTTGACGGTATCCGTTATGCCAATAAGCAGAAGAACACAGTAAAGATTGGCGACAAAGAATACAAGATTGAGCTTGTAGAAGTAGATAACAAGTCCGATAAGACAGAGGCAGTTACAGCTGCTCAGAAGCTTGTAGATGAGAAAGTAATCGGTGTACTCGGATCATACGGTTCAGGTGTATCAATTGCTGCAGGAGAGATTTTCTCCAAGGCTAAGATCCCGGCAATCGGATGCTCATGTACAAACCCACAGGTAACAGAAGGTAATGACTACTACTTCAGAGTTTGCTTCCTTGATCCTTTCCAGGGAACAGTTATGGCTAACTATGCTAAGGAAGTTGGATGCACAAAGGCTGCTATCCTTACTCAGAAGGGTGATGACTATTCAGTAGGTCTTGGAACATTCTTCAAGAATGCTTTCGAGAAACTCGGATGCGAAGTAGTTGCTAACGAGCAGTATGAGACAGGTGCTCAGGACTTCAAGGCTACTCTTACAAACATTAAGAGCAAGAACCCTGATGTAATCTTCGCTCCTTCATCAATCGCTACTGCTCCACTTATCATCAAGCAGGCTCGTGAGCTTGGCATTACAGCTAAGATCATGGCAGGTGATACATGGGAGAACGGTGAGATCATCAAGAATGCAGGTAAAGATGCAGAGGGAGTTTGCCTTTCAACATTCTTCGATGAAGACGGTGTAGATGCTGACGGCAAGTCCTTTATCGAAGGCTTTAAGGCTTACCTTAAAGAGAACAAGAAAGATGAAGTTATCCCGGCTGTATCAGCTCTCGGATATGATGCTTACAACGCTCTCGTAGCTGCAATCGAGAAGGCTGGTTCTACAGATCCTTCAAAGGTTCAGGAAGCATTAAAGAGTGTTAGTGTTAAGGGTGTAACAGGAGATATCTCCTTCGACAACAACGGTGATGCTAAGAAGGATATGGCATTCATCAAGACTGTTGAAGGTGGAGCATTCAAGTTCCTCAAGACACAGAAAGCACAGTAATTCACGTAGAAGCTTAATGTTTTAAATACAATGCAAGGGGGCAGAGACTACTCTGCCCTTGTGCACTGTTTATCAGTATTAAATTGAAGGGGAATCCTTAATGAGTTTAAACGTATTTTTACAGCATTGTTTGACCGGTATCTCCCTGGGCGGTGCTTATGCCCTTATAGCAATCGGTTACACAATGGTCTATGGTATCTTAAGATTGATTAACTTCGCCCATGGTGAGATCTTCATGATAGCCGGCTACTTCATGATATTCGCGACAGCGAACCTCGGATGGGCAGTAGGTATCCCGCTTACCCTGGTGGCAACAGTTGCTCTTGGTGTAGTTGTGGAAAAGCTTGCATACAAGCCACTTCGTGAGGCTCCGAGAATGTCTATTATGATATCAGCCATCGGAGTATCTTATCTGTTACAGAACCTTACAACATATCTCTTTACGGCTCTTCCAAAGCCCTATCCCGAGATTCCGTTCTTAAAACAGATTTATAATATCGGCGGACTGTCCGCATCACTGGTAACCTTTATAACACCCATACTTACAATATTACTTGTTATTTTACTTGTATATATTATCAACCACACAAAGGTTGGTATGGCTATGAGAGCTGTTTCCAAAGACTTTGAGACATCACGTCTTATGGGAATTAAGATAAATAAAGTAATCAGCACAACATTCGTAATAGGTTCACTTCTTGCAGCAGTAGGTTCTATCCTCTACTTCACAGACCGTATGTCGGTAACACCTTTCTCAGGTACCCTTCCCGGTTTGAAGTGCTTCGTTGCAGCCGTTATCGGTGGAATCGGAAGTGTTCCCGGAGCAGTTGTGGGTGGATTTATTATTGGTATCTGCGAAACAATGATGATTGCATTCGGTTATTCAACCTTCAGTGATGCATTTACTTTTGTACTGTTAATTATAATGCTCCTGTTCAGACCTACAGGAATATTTGGCGAGAAACAAATAGATAAGGTGTGATTAAATTATGAAAAAAACAACAAAGATAATTCTTACAATCATAGCTGTTGCTGCTTTTCTCGGCATATTATTCTTCTTGCAGAGCAATGAACGAGATTACGGTATGGCAATTACCATCATTGAGAAAAGTGCAATTTACGCTGTAGTAGCCGTTTCCATGAACCTACTTAACGGTTTCACCGGCCTCTTCTCTTTAGGACAGGCAGGATTCATGGCAATCGGTGCTTATACATTTTCAATATTAGCAATTCCCGTGGCAAGCAGACCCAGTGTTTACTATGCAACAGGAATTAACCCCGTTATTGCGGGAGCAGAGCTCCCCATCCCCTTGGCAATGATAGCCGGAGGCCTTGTGGCTGCCCTCTTTGCGGCAATCATCGGTTTCCCCATCCTTCGACTTAAGAGTGACTACCTTGCCATTGCAACCCTTGGATTCTCTGAGATTATTCGTGCGATTATCGCCAGTCCTCAGATGAATACCATTACCAACGGTTCCTTCGGTTTAAAGAAGATTCCCGAATTCTCAGGCCTTATAGTTGTTATCCTTGTGGCAGCAATCTGTATCGCCATTATGGTTCTTCTTATTAATTCCACCTTCGGACGTGCCTTCAAAGCCATCCGTGAGGACGAGATTGCCGCAGAAGCCATGGGTATTAACCTTTTAAGACACAAACAGACCGCATTCATCATCAGCTCATTCTTTGCCGGCATAGGCGGAGCAATGCTTGCAAGATTTATGCGTTCTATCGATTCCAATACATTTAAGATTGCCCTTACATACGATATTCTTCTTATCGTAGTAATCGGCGGTATGGGTAGCGTAACCGGGAGTATTATTGCTTCCTTCCTTGTAACTGCAAGTAAAGAGCAGTGGCTTCGTTTCTTCGACCAGCCTCTTACCATTGCAGGAGTTAACATTCCCTTCTTTAAGACAGGACTTAGAATGGTTGTATTCTCCATTCTTCTTATGGTTGTAGTACTCTTCTTCCGAAGGGGTATCATGGGACAGAATGAATTCTCCTGGGATGGACTGGTGCGAATAATTAAGCGTATTCCTACCCTCTTTAAAAGAAAGAAAAAGGAGGATGTTGCATAATGAGTAATAACCTTCTTCATGTAGAAAACATAACAATGCAGTTCGGTGGTGTAGTTGCAGTAAATAACTTCTCCATGGATATCAATAAAGGAGAAATCGTTGCTTTAATCGGCCCCAACGGTGCCGGTAAGACCACCGCATTTAACGTAATAACAGGCGTATATGCTCCCACCAACGGATGCGTATCCTTTGACGGCGAAGAAATCATAAGCAACTTCCCCAAGGGAAAGATGAAGAAACTCTATGCCGGTGAGAATAATGGCAAATATACAAAGACTATCGAGAAAACTCCTGATAAGATAACCAAGCTCGGTATGGCCAGAACCTTCCAGAACATCAGATTGTTCAAGAACCTCACGGTATTTGAGAACATCCTCATTGCTAAGCACCTTCGTGAGAAGTCCAATGTATTTACTTCTACCTTCAGACTTAACTTAGCTGAAGAAAAGAAGATGCGCCAGGAATGTGATGAACTTCTTGAGATTCTCGGTCTTACAGACGTTAAGGATGATATTGCCAGTTCACTGCCCTACGGTCAGCAGCGTCACTTAGAGATTGCAAGAGCCTTGGCAACAAGCCCTAAGCTCCTTCTCCTTGACGAGCCTGCCGCAGGTATGAATCCTCAGGAGACACTTGAACTTACCGAGTTTATCCGTGAGATTAGAGACAAGTTTAACCTTTCAATATTCGTAATCGAGCACCATATGGACCTGGTTATGGATATTTCAGACAGAATCTACGTACTTGATTTCGGTAAGATGATTGCTACAGGAACTCCTGCTGAGATCCAGAACAATCAGACCGTTATTGATGCTTATTTGGGAGTGCAGGAGGACGACAATGAGTGATATTATTTTAAAGATTGAAGATCTGCACGTATCCTACGGCGGAATTAAAGCCGTTAAAGGTATCGATATTGAAGTTCCAAAGGGTGAAATCGTTACCCTTATCGGAGCTAACGGTGCAGGAAAAAGTACAACACTGCGTACCATCGCAGGTTTGGTTAAAGCCGAAAAAGGTTCCATCAAGTTCAAAGGAGACGAGCTTGTAGGTCTTGAGACCAACGACATCGTATCAAAGGGTATTACCTTGGTTCCTGAAGGAAGACGTGTTTTCCCGGACCTTACGGTTTTAGAGAATTTAAAGATTGGCGCTTATATGCGTAATGATAATCTTGATGAAGATATCAGATGGATATACGACCTCTTCCCACGTCTTGAAGAGCGTTCCTGGCAGCTTGCAGGAACACTTTCCGGTGGTGAGCAGCAGATGCTGGCCGTTGGACGTGCTCTTATGAGTAAACCTGAACTTATTATGATGGACGAGCCCTCTCTCGGACTTGCTCCCCTGGTAGTACAGGGTATATTCGATATTATCAAGGAGATTAATAAGCAGGGTGTAACAATCCTTCTTATTGAGCAGAACGCTAATATGGCCCTTAAAGCGGCTCACAGAGGCTATGTTATGGAGACAGGTTCCATTACTCTTCAGGGTAAGGGAGTTGACCTCTTAAATGATGACTCTGTAAAGGCAGCTTACCTTGGTACAAAGAAAGACTAATTTAAATATCTTCATACAAACAAAAGAACCACCTCATATGAGGTGGTTCTTTTAATTTAAGTGCATATATACTGCCGGCAGCGGGACTTGAACCCGCACGTGGTTGCCCACAACAGATTTTGAGTCTGCCTCGTCTGCCATTCCGACACGCCGGCTTACGTCACATGCCTCTGAAAGAGGGGTGTGACAACATCAGCAACAAGAGTAATTCTAGCATACCGTTACTTTATTTTCAAGACATATTTAATTGTTATAATCCATATCTTTTAATATGTCGCAGAAATCAAATGTTGCAAAATAATCCTTAGGCGTCTCAGCACGTCTTATTAACTGTGTGCTTCCATCTTCGCGGAGAAGAATCTCTGCGGATTTCAGCTTGCCGTTATAGTTATATCCCATAGCAAAGCCGTGAGCGCCTGTATCGTGGATATATATCAAGTCTCCGATATCAATCTTAGGCAACATACGGTCAATGGCAAACTTGTCGTTATTCTCGCACAGGGAGCCTGTAACGTCGTACTTGTGATCGCAGGGTGCATTCTCCTTGCCCATAACGGTAATATGGTGATAAGCACCATACATGGCGGGACGCATAAGATTTACAGCGCAGGCATCCAGACCGATGTATTCCTTATGGGTGTGTTTTTCTCTTATAGCTGTTGAGACAAGCGCACCGTAAGGTCCCATCATGAAGCGTCCCAGTTCTGTATAGATTGCAACGTCATAAAGACCTGCAGCGCCGAATATTTCCTCGTAAACCACTCTTACGGCATCTCCAATGACTCTGATATCATTGGGCTCCTGCTCCGGAGTATAAGGTATTCCAATACCTCCTGAGAGGTTAACAAACTTAAGCTCTACACCGGTCTTCTCAACCAGCTCTACTGCTGTCTCAAAAAGAGTCTTGGCAAGGGTCGGATAATATTCATTAGTTACTGTATTGCTGGCAAGGAAAGCATGGATACCGAAGTACTTAGCTCCCTTACTCTTCAAAATCTTAAAGCCCTCGATTAACTGTTCCTTGGTAAAACCGTACTTGGCATCTCCCGGATTGTCCATGATGCTGTTACTGATGGTGAATAATCCTCCCGGATTAAAACGACAGCTGATGGTTTCAGGGATACCCACCAATTTGTCTAAGACTTCAATATGTGTAAAATCATCAAGGTTGATTGTGGCGCCAATCTTATTAGCATAGATGAATTCATTGTCCGGTGTGGCATTGGACGAGAACATGATATCTTCACCCTCAAATCCCAATGAATGAGCCAGCATAAGTTCTGTCAATGACGAGCAATCGCAACCGCAGCCATACTCCTGAAAAATCTTTAGTATAAAGGGATTGGGATTAGCCTTAACGGCAAAGTATTCTTTGAATCCTTCATTCCAGGAAAATGCCTCGTTTAACGCTTGGACATTCTCTCTTATGCCCTTCTCATCGTAGATGTGAAAGGGGGTGGGGTATTTCTTAACAATCTCTCGTAATTTTTTGTTGCTTACAAAGGGTATCTTTCTCATATCTCTTTCTTATCTCTCCTCACGGAAATAGTTTACACCGCAACTTGCGGGCTGTGCGTTATCCTTTCTCTGGCGGATTGAGTTGGCAACCAACACAATAGCTGTAACCAGGAAGGGTAACATATCATATATTGCAATGGGGATGGGTACAGTCTTCGGTACGTAGTACTTAAGAATTCTAAATATACCGAATATCAATGAGCCCCATATTGCATTAATGGGCTTCCAGGATGCAAATATAACCAATGCAACGGCAATCCAGCCAAGACCGCCTACACAGTCACTGATCCATACACCACCGGCTGTAATCATTGCTGTAAAAGCACCACCGATTCCGGTTATTCCACCGCCTATTACGATATTAATATATTTCCACTTGGTAACCTTAATACCCGCGGCATCAGCAGCTCCCGGATTCTCTCCGATAGCTCTGATATTTAATCCCGTTTTGGTCTTATAGAAATACAGTGCCATAAGTATGGCAATTACTACTCCAATATAAACGAAGACGTTGTACTGGAAGAATAAAGGTCCTATAACGGGTATATCACTAAGTCCCGGAATATGAACAGCTTCAAGGGATGCCGTAATTCCTTCCGGAAGTTTCAAACTCTTGGTAGCCGATCTGCTGATCATATAGTAACCTACAAAGTTGGCTATAGCCACACCAAATATGGTAAGTGTAAGACCTACAACGTTCTGGTTAGCCATAAGGGTTACCGTAAGAAAGGCATAGAGCAATGCTCCGATTGCTCCGGCAAGAAATGCCGCTACCAGGGCCAAAAACAAGTTATCTGATACATAGCCCACCATAAAACCTGCACATGCGCCCATGGACATCATACCCTCAACGCCAAGATTTAAGTGGCCTACACGTTCATTCATTATCTCTCCCAATGTTCCGAAGAGAATGGGAGTGGCAGCAACTACGGCTGCAACAAAAAATTTAATTAACATATCCATAGTTACTCACCTGCCTTTTTTTCACGCTTCTGAAATCTATATCTGAAGAAGAACTCACAACCAATAATAAAGAACAGGATAATACCCTGTAGTACAGCGGAGCTGTCTGCCGAGATACCCATGTTGGATTCAACAACACGGCTTCCCTTCTCAAGGATAGCAAACAAAGCGGATATAACAACTATAATAGCCGGATTAAGGTTTGATAACCACGCCACGATAATGGCTGTAAATCCTACGCCTCCTGCAACACCAACTGAAAGTGTGGCATCAGCACCTGTTGCCTGAACCATTCCGCCTATTCCGCATATTCCGCCGCTTAGTAGCATGGTTCTTATCATTATCTTCTTAACATTCATACCTGCATAGTTGGCAGTTGCTTTACTTCCGCCTACTACGCTGAGTTCGTATCCCTGCTTGGAATAGTTCATATAGATGAATACTACTACTGCAAGAAGAATAGCAATAACCCATCCTGAATGAATTCCAAAGACCTTATCCAACGTAGCATTGGCATCAAAGGTTGCTATCTTGGCAAAACCCGGTGAACTGGGGTCTGCCCATGGGCCATCTCGCAGGAATGCAATTATATACAAGGCTATGTAATTGAGCATCAAGGTAAACAAGGTCTCGTTGGTATTGAACTTAACCTTGAACAATGTAGGAATAAGCGCCCACAATGCTCCTCCCACTGCTCCGGCAATGAACATTACTATCATAAGAATCCAGTGGGGCCACTCGCTTCTAAATAAAGCAAAGTATGATGCAAATACCGCGCCCATGATTATCTGTCCCTCTGCACCGATATTCCAAAACTGCATCTTAAATGCAAGGGTTACACCAAGGGATGCAATAACAAGGGGAACCAGTATCTTTACTGTGGCCTGGAAAGCCGCCTTGCTTCTAAAGCAACCGATTATGATGGTCTGATACACCTCTAAGGGGTTACATCCGATGGAAAACATAAATAATCCGCCGGCTATAAGGGCCAATACAAAGGCTACAAGTCTTAATATAATAGTCTTGTACTTAGGCAACTCTTCACGCTTTACAACATGAAGTAAGGGCTGTCTGGCAACTGTTCTTGTATTACTGCTCATTTGTCATGCCCTCCAATCTCTTTCCTGCCATCATAAGACCGATGTCTTCTTTTGATACTATATGCGGGTCAACAATTCCCACAACTTCGCCATTACACATAACCATAATACGGTCTGCCAGTGTAAGTATAACGTCCAAATCTTCTCCTACATAGAGGATTGCCGTTCCTTTTCTCTTCTGAATATTAAGAAGGTCATATACCATGTAGGATGAGTTAATATCCAGTCCTCTTACGGGATATGCCGTAATAAGAACATTGGGGTTACTCTGAATCTCACGTCCGATAAGAACCTTTTGAACATTACCGCCGGAAAGCCTCCTGACGGGGGTATCTATACCGGGAGTTAAGATTCCCAGCTTCTTAATCAAATCTTCCGCCAACTCTCTTGCGGGCTTACGATCCACAAAGATTCCCTTGGAATCATTGTATTTCTTAAGGAGCATATTATCAGTCATGCCCATATCAGAGACAAGACCCATTCCCAGTCTGTCTTCCGGAACAAAACTCATGGTAATACCCATCTTAATAATCTCTGAAGGGGTCTTACCAACGATATCTTCTTTCTTGTATAGAATAGTTCCCTCATTAGGTTTGATGAGTCCTGCAATAGTCTCGCAAAGCTCCTTCTGACCGCTTCCGGCCACACCTACAACGCCTAAGATTTCTCCAGTTCTAAGTTCGAAGGAAATATCATTGAGAGCCCTTGTCTTATCCGGTTTAAATACAGAGAGATGATACATCTCTAAGATAGGTTCCTTATTCTTGGTCTCGGGACGCTCTATCTGAAGGTCAACGGCGCAACCAACCATAAGCTCTGTCAAGTGCTTCTCGTCAGTCTCAGCCGTATTAACAGTTTCTACACTTTGTCCTTTACGAAGAATAGTTACACGGTCACTTATGGCCATAACCTCATTAAGCTTATGGGTAATGATTATTATGGCATTGCCCTGTTCCTTCATCCTTCGAAGGATTGCAAATAATTTCTCTGTCTCCTGAGGTGTAAGAACCGCCGTAGGCTCATCCAATATAAGGATGTTAGCTCCACGGTATAATACTTTCATTATCTCAACTGTCTGCTTCTCGGAAACCGACATGTCGTATACTTTCTTATCAGGAACCACATTAAGTCCGTATTTGTCGGACATACCGGTAATCTTCTCCCTAAGCTCTTTCATCTTGGGGATCTTACCTTCCGTTCCCAGAATAATATTCTCCATGGCAGAATATACATCCACCAGTTTGAAATGCTGATGAATCATTCCGATTCCTAAATCTGCAGCATCTGTTGGGGAGTTAATGGCTACGCTTTCACCGTTAATGAAGATATCACCGGAATCCTGATGATATATTCCGGACAACATATTCATTAGAGTGGTCTTACCTGCACCGTTCTCACCCAAAAGTGCAAGTATCTCTCCCTTTCTTACAGCCAGATCAATATGATCATTGGCTACTACCTTGCCGAAACGCTTAGTTATTCCTCTGCATTCAATTGCGTATTGTGCTTCGTTACTGTTCAAAATTTTCACCTCAGAAAAAAAGTCAATCGAGTAGGGGAAATTCCCCACTCGATGTCGCGTTGGTCATCAAATGAATATTAATATTCGCTTGATAACCATATCGCGCAAAAAGCCGGGAAGGCGCACTTAGTGCGCTTCCCCGGATTATAAAGTTCGTAAAAGTATTATTTTACTTCAACATTCTTAAAGTACCAGTTAATCTTTCCGGTAATATCTGCATCGGAAAGTGTCTTGCCGGCCTCACCGATCTTCTTTCCGTCGTTGGTCTCAATCTCTCCGTCAAATACGTTGAATGAACCGTCTAAGATCTGCTTCTTAGCTGCCTCAATCTCTTCCTTAGCCTTAGGATTAGCAAATGATGCAAGCTCTGTAAGTGTTACAAGACCTTCCTTCATTCCTGCGTAGTAGTTAGAACCATCCCAGGTTCCTTCCATAATAGACTTAACAGCTGAAGTGTAATATACACCCCAATCCCACATAACTGAGCAGATAACAGCCTTAGGTGCATCCTTGCTCATATCTGAGTTGTAACCTACACCGTATACTCCTGCCTTCTCAGCTGCTGTCTGAGGTCCTGAAGTATCGCAGTGCTGAGCGATTACGTCGCATCCTGAATCAATAAGTGCCTGAGCTGCCTGAGTTTCTCCTTCGGGGTTGAACCAGGAGCCTGTTACCTTAACATATACCTTAGCTTCGGGATTAACCTTGTTAACACCCATAGCAAATGCGTCGATTCCTCCGGTAACCTCTGAGTTAGTTGAATCCATAGCTGCTACATAACCAATCTTGTTAGTCTTGGTCTGAAGACCTGCTGCAAGACCTGATAAATATCTTGCCTGATAGATTCTTCCGAAGTAGTTGTTAAAGTTGTTACCGTTTGATTTGTAACCTGTTCCGTGTGAGAAATATACATCAGGGAATTCCTTTGCAAGCTTCTCACATATATCCATAAATCCAAAGCTTGTTGCGAATATTACGTTGCATCCCTCATCGATACAGTCTCTCATGGCTGTTTCGATCTTAGCCGGGTCAGTATCAGCTACATTGTTCTTTCTGATAATCTGTGAATCCTTAAGTCCCAGCTCTTTCTGCATCTTCTGGATACCAAGATCATGTGTGTAAGTGTATCCTGCACCCTCAGCCGGGTCTGTGATATGGATAACACCGATCTTTAAGTCATCCTTGGCGATTGGTTTCATTGTGCTCTTAGCATCGATTGTCTTACCTGCTACTGCTTCAGAATTCTTGTTGCTTGAAGCCGAGCCGCATCCGGCTACGAGGCAGACTAACATACTTGCCATTGCTACGACACTCAATAATCTCTTCATTACTTTTCCTCCCGTTTGTTACTGCTTGAAGATAAATTACAACAATAAAATTATCATAGAGAATTGTATTCGTCAATAATCGGAATCACAAAATAATTCACATAAATTGAGGGCTTTTTGGTAATATTATTGTGCTAAAATCTATTGCAAATCTTCTTTTATTATGTAAAATATAAGTGTTGCATTTTAATAAGAAGAAAAATTAGTAATACACGGAAAGGACAGACACATGATAAGTGCCAATAATGTCACTCTCAGATTAGGTAAGAACGCCTTATTTGAAGATGTAAACATAAAATTTACGGAAGGAAACTGCTACGGAATCATCGGAGCTAACGGCGCAGGTAAGTCTACTTTTTTAAAGATTTTATCCGGTCAGCTTGAACCCACCAACGGAGATGTTACCATCACTCCCGGTGAGAGACTCTCTTTCTTACAGCAGGACCATTTTAAATATGATGAATATCCCGTACTTGATACGGTTATTATGGGTAATCAGCATCTCTACGATGTTATGAAGGAGAAGGAGGCAATCTATGCTAAGCCGGACTTCTCCGACGAAGACGGTATCCGCGCCAGCGAACTTGAAGGTGAGTTCGCTGAGATGAACGGTTGGGAAGCAGAAAGTGATGCTGCCACCCTTCTTAACGGACTTGGTGTAGGAACCGAGCTTCACTACTCTCTTATGAAGGATTTGAACGGTAATGAGAAGGTTAAGGTTCTTCTTGCTCAGGCTTTGTTCGGTAATCCGGATATCCTGCTTCTGGACGAGCCTACCAACCACTTAGACCTTGATGCTATTACCTGGCTTGAAGAGTTCCTTATTAACTTTGATAATACTGTCATTGTAGTATCCCATGACAGATATTTTCTTAATAAGGTTTGTACTCACATCGCTGATATTGATTATGCAAAGATTCAGCTTTATGCAGGTAACTACGACTTCTGGTACGAGTCTTCACAGCTTCTTATCAAGCAGATGAAAGAAGCCAACAAGAAGAAGGAAGAAAAGATTAAGGAGTTGCAGGAGTTCATCTCCCGTTTCTCTGCCAATGCTTCCAAGTCTAAGCAGGCTACTTCCCGTAAGAAGGCTTTGGAGAAGATTGAGCTTGACGAGATTAAGCCCTCAAGCCGTAAATATCCTTACATTGATTTCAGACCCAACCGTGAGATTGGTAACGAGGTTCTCTTTGTTGAAGGCCTCTCCAAGACCATTGACGGTGAGAAGATATTAGATAACCTGACATTTACCGTAGGACATGATGACAAGATTGCCTTTGTAGGCGGTAATGAACATGCCAAGACCGTACTCTTTAAAATTCTTATGGGAGAGATGGAGCCGGATTCAGGTTCCTTCAAGTGGGGCGTTACCACAAGCCAGACATACTTCCCCAAGGATTCAGGTGCAGAGTTCGAGAACGAATACACTATTGCCGAGTGGCTTGCCCAGTATTCTGAGAACAAGGACGCTACTTATGTTCGTGGTTTCCTCGGACGTATGCTCTTCCCGGGAGATGCAGGTGTTAAGAAGGTTAAAGTATTATCCGGTGGTGAGAAGGTTCGTTGCCTCCTCTCTAAGATGATGATAAGCGGTGCTAACGTGCTCATCCTTGACGAGCCCACTAACCACCTTGACATGGAATCAATCACCGCCCTTAACAACGGACTTATTAAGTTCCCGGGTGTAATCCTTTTCGCATCCCATGACCACCAGTTTGTGCAGACAACTGCCAACCGTATCATGGAGATCCTCCCCGGCGGAGCTTTAATTGATAAAATTACTTCTTATGACGAATATCTTGAGAGCGATGATATGGCAAGAAAGAGAGCCGTATTCTCAATGGATGACGCTGACGAAGACAACTAAAGAATTAAGGACAGGCTTTAACGCCTGTCCTTTGTTTTTGGATGGAGTAGACGGGATTTGAACCCGTTCGTCAACCCCGGGAAATCTTGAAAATAGGAGGTTTACAGCGTCAACACCTCCCGGGTACCTCAAGGGGTACCTCAAATTTGACCCCTTGGGGACGGGGTTAATGGGTCATTTTTTGCAGGATTACTGTGAGGGTTACGAGGTTGCCTTCCTGTGATAGGAAAATGTCTCCGCTGTATTTCTTTGCAATACTCTTCATGTTTTGAAGGCCTATCCCATGCCCCTCCTCGGAGCTTGCTCTCTTCGGGAGTCCGGATTCTGAGTCTATTTCGAGAACGCCTTCGAGGGAATTGGTCATTTCTATCAGATAAGCATTCCCCTTTATGTATGAGGTTACACTGACGGAAGGTTTGCTATCCGCCTTAACCTTTTTACAGGCTGCAAAAGCATTGGAAAATGCGTTTCCCAGTATTCCGGAAATATCAAATATTTCAAAACCGAAATCATCCGGATAGAGAAAGTCGGACGTGAACTCTATTCCGGCACGAAGAGCTTCCTCATATCTCTCGGAAATGATAATGTCTGTCACCGGGTTGCCTGTATTAAATCTTGGTCTCACATCCCTCACCAGGTTTTCCATAGAAGACAGATAATCTTTCGCCTCTTCGGTCTTCCCTTCATTTATCAATGCTGACAAGACCTCCATGTGATGATTCATATCGTGACGTATGGACCTGATCTCGGCGTATTTTTCTTCCATCTTATTCACATGATCCTGCAGGGCAAGGGTCTGTTCCTTCAGGATGGCCGCGTTTACCTTTTCTTTTGTCATCCTTTTTATATCAAAGAAGCACCAGATAAATACAAGAATAAAAACATAAAACAGAAGGTAGTTTAGCAGTCTTGAAGCGCTGTTGTAGGATATTGCCTCAAGAGCCGCAGTATCTCCCATATTATCAAGCACTTTAAAGTACTTCGAGTACATATCATAGTACTCCGCATAAACCATCATTTCCGAGAAAACCATGAAAAAGGGCAAGGAAAGGAATAAGAGGTCCCGGGGAGAAATATCTTCGTCATATGCTCCTATGAATTTATGCATCAGAACCGTTCCTAGAAGAAGCAGCACCGAAAATACTATCAGATCCTCTGCAATAGAAACGAAATACAGTATAATGGTCCTCTCCGGCGAGTTATTTAGGGCGGCATTTCCAAAGAGAAAATCCTGAAAATACAAACTCTGCTCAGAGCTTATTCTCAAGCACAAGGTAACAAATGCATAAAACAGGAGTGATAGGAAAAGCTTTTGTCTCGGTCTTTCACGCTCAAAGGCATACAGGAAAAGAAAGCCCAGACCGATGCGGACTACCGAGCCCACACCCCTTGGAAGGTCAAATCCAAAGTTGTAGGTAAATATCATATAGACCGTAAATAATGCTCCGGAGATATATGCGTGCACCTTTTTCCCGTACGGAAAGACACGGGCAAATCTGCTGAAGAAATAGCCCATTATCAAAGAATAAAAAATGTTATGCAGGATTGTCCCCAGATTCACCATTTTATCGGCAAATGCAAGCCACTCGTAACCATTCATTGTTTATCTCCTAATAAACCGCGCGTAGGTTCTCACAAAATCATTATATTTCTTCTTCGAAAGGATGGCGTTTCCTCCGCCTCGAAGCTTGATTTCATGAGAATTGTAACTCTCAACGAAATTCAGATTAATAATATAAGACCTGTGGGGGCTGTAGAAGTCCCCTCCCAGATTCTCAAGTAATTCCGTGATTTTTCCGTAGTAATCATATACTCCGCGAACAGTATTGATCGTGATCTTCCGATTATAAATCTCGGCAGAAATGATGTCCGCCCTGTTAATACGTGTCAATGTGCCTCCAAAATGAATAAAGATACTTTCATCCCCGGCTACCCTCTCACTATTAATCTTTTCACATGCAGCATCTATAGCTTCATACAGATTCACATCATTTACCGGCTTAAGAAGATACCTGAATGCCTCAACTTTGAACGCTTCATATACCTGTTGCTCGTTCCCGGTAAGGAAAATGATGATGGACTTATCATTGGCATCACGTAAATGCTTTGCAACTTGAAAGCCGTCAATCCCAGGCATCATAACGTCCAGAATGATTATATCCGAAAATGTATCAGAGCGCGCTGAAGCGGAGCTGGCTTTTCTGCCCTCTCCGCTTTGCTTTTCAAATGCTGATACTAAATCCTCTCCGGAACTAAATACGTCAATACTCATACCGGGATATTTTATTGTCAGCTTATTCTTTATTTCCTGTGCAACGATCTGTTCATCTTCACAAATGACAACGTTCATACTACTCGTCTGCCTTTATATTCTTACTCTCGTAATAGTCTTCAAACAGCTTATTTGCCGCGTCCTGAGTTTGCTGGCACAATGAGGGAAGACCGCCAAGTTTATTTGCTGCCTGTCCGATACCCTTATTCATCGCAGCCTGCATCTTCTTCATTTTTTCTACATCATCGCCTGCAAGGGCACTGGCGAAATCAAACAACCTCTGTGATGTCTGCTTAACTCCCCAATATCCGTCTTCAGAGATATCTTCGGCAGCTTTTCTTCTGGCTTCTTCTGTGACGGTACCGCTGATCATGCTTATACCACTATTGGCCTGCTTATACTTTCCCGCCTGACCGGAAAGCATTTTCTCCACCATTCTTACAAGGGCCTGTTGCTGATCCTCCTGGGCTTGTTTCATCTGCTGTACGATAGCCGCCCTCTCTTCCGGGGATTTCTTATTAATACTGTAGGTTGCTTTGTTTACAGGCTGTTCTGATGATTTTTCAAATACTGCACCTTCGACGCTTTTATCATTTACATCCTTTTTAGCATCTGTTTTTACCGGATCAGCCGTCTTTTTATTCGCTGATTCCTTTGTATTAACCGGATTATATATATTAACCGCAGAAGCTGTAATTGTGTCTATTCCTATACTCATATGACTGCACCTCCATTATAACAAACTTTTAAATATCATACATCTTAGAGACTAAATCCCCTGCGCTTAAACTGTAGGAACCATCTGAAGCGTATCCGGATGCAGCTCCATTTCCAGTGTTAGAATAATAATTCAACAATCTTGCATCAGATTCTATCGCTGATGCATACTTCTCGAAAGTATCCTTAACACCCCCCATATCCGCTTTTTTCAAGCTATCCTTATGTAATGACAGTTTTCCGTCAGCGCCGACTGTTATTCCAGCTTTCGAAAGTTGTCCCGAATATTTAGCAGTTTTTTGAATCATGGATGAAAGATTCGCGCTCACTCCAGATATTCCTGTATTTCTTGCGGTTGCGAGAGTAGCATTATAGTATTTAATGAAATTTTCTGCTTCGGAAATAATGCCATCAATATCATATGATTTATTCCCGTCATTATCTGTGGTAGCTGTAAATAACGCCTTGCTTTTCAAGTTTGCAATGCTTTCCATGAGATTCTTGGAATTGCTTGTAGTTGCCGGTGTTTCGGATGTCGAAGCAGTGCCTCCGGCTTCGCTCGTACTATTTGTCGTCGGTGCCTCTTTTACATAATTCGAGGCTCGATTAAGCCTTGTGGCAACCTTGGATCCATAACTCATTGCCGCATTTCCGTCGAAGAAATCCTTAACCTTGCTCACATCTGCCGTTGCCAGCTTCTTTTCGTTCAGCGACAAAGTTCCATCACCGTTAATAGTAATCCCGAACTCCTTTAGTGCCGCCTCATTCTCTTTTGTGGCAGCCATGGCTCCTGCGATATTCTTTGAAATGTTATACATTGTCGTCTTTTTGGATGAAGTAACCGCATCATTGTAGGATGTTACATACGACTTTAAAGCCGATTTCATCTTATCGGCCGCCGTGCCATCCTTTTCGGAATCCTTATAGGTTTCTTCACTTTGAAGATTACCGAGAGCTGACATCATGCTGTTTACTGATGTGGAAAGATTGGAATTCTCCTCGGTTGCTTCTTTTGACACTGTGGGATTCTTTCGCTCTTCAATGAGTCGGTCAATGACATTCTCTGATTTAGATTTGCCGGCTTTCCCGCTTCCGGAAGCTGTACCATTTGTCCCACTGTTATAATAGGACTTAAGCAGCTTCCCATAGCTGCCGTTTCTGATGGCATTATAATCCCCGATCATCCCGGAAAGTCCGCTGTTTGAGCCAAAGATAGAATTAATAAATGAATTGCTCATCATATCACCTCCATGTTTGATTATTGAGAGCCGCAACATTTCAATTTCGCTTCGCGAAGTCGCGGCCTACGTAATGTAATGTTTTCAAAGAAAACCTTACATTACATGTGTTGAAATCCTTTTCAAAACGCGCTATGAGCTCCTTATATAATCATTCTCGAAAGAATTACATCCATTTTCAACCCTGATGTACCGAAAGGTCGTTTTCATGTACCGAAATGATTTTCTCACATATATTTCTCTATGATACCACTGCATTCTGGCGACGGTATGCATCGTTATCTTTTTGGGCAAGTTCCGCCTCCACCTGTAATAGCTCCTGTTGCAGACGTTGCTTTTCAGATTCATCGGCGCTGTTTACCTCTTGTTGCAAACGTGCCTTCTTTTCTTTAAGCTTTTCTATCTCCCTGTCAACCCTATCAGTATCTGTGGTCGCCGATGAACTATTTTCAGGTTCTTCGGAAGATTCCTGTGCCTTAGCCGATTTTGGAGACAATTCCTTATTGGGATCCACATAATCAATCTTAGGATTACCGTCTTCGTCTTTACCGGGCTTATACAGACCTTTAACAGGCTCAGTATGAAGATATTCATCGGTCATTTGCCAACCGGTATTAGATTTGATTTCTTCCTGTTTTCTTGATGTATCAACTCCACGAGCGCTATCAGTCTTGATTTCTGATTCTAATACTCTTGCTCTATCCTGCGCTTTAGAATTCACAGCGCCCTGTGACTTGATCTGCTGAAGAGATGAACCGGCCGAAATAATATCCTTCATGCCTGCATTAGCTTTATCATTCTCGGAAGAATCGGACTTCTGCTGATTTTCTTTGCGCTGCTCAATCTGATGCTGACGCAATTGATTCTGAAGGTCACTGATCTGCTGCTGAATCTCCTGACGCCTTTTCATCTTTTCTTCTGATGACATCTCCTTGTTATCGCCAAGTTCCTGCATCTGCTTCTGTGCATTTGTAATCTGTTCCTGAAGACCCTTGCTGTATGAATCAGCTCCCTGATTCATCATAAATTGTAGTGACTGTGTACCTATGCTGTTACCGTTAATTCCGCTTATGTTCATATTGCAATCCTCCTTGATCTATCCTCTGACGTCGAATGCTCCACCGGAAATGAGAGATATTGTCCCGGACATCCTTGCATTGAATTGGTTTACCAGGTCATCCAGGTCCTTGCCTTTAAACTCTATTGTGGATGTAGCTTCCTCCACACGTTCTTTTTCCTGCTTTCTTTCAAGCTTCTTTTCTTCAGCTTTTTGTTTTTCCTGCTTTTCTTTTACTCTCTCAAGCCACTCGTCAATATCCGAATCTGTTCCACCGCCATCTGTTACTGTGCAGGTTATCATTGTGGAGTACTCTTCTCCGAATTCTATCGATACAAATTGCAGGGTTGCACCATGGGCAATAGCCGATTGCTGTGCTTGCTTGATATAGTCAGGCGCCTTGGATAACTCACGCTCTAACCACTCCCCTGTTTCTTTATCTGCCATAGCCTTACGCAACAATCCGGGAGTAACAGATACAGCTGCGTTCTTTCCCGGAGTCAAACATCCGAATTTCTGCGCCAGATAACCGGCATACTCATTTACACTTGATTTACCTTTGCATGACGTCCCGGTATTACTTAAAAAATATGGTGTATACGAATCTGATATCTTCATGTAGTACGTCCTCCATAGAATTCTAACCCGCGAAGTAATCTCCTTCTACAATCTCTATCGATAGAGTTATATTCGAAGCTTATACCTATTGCGTGAAAGGCCCTTTTCATGTATCGAAATATCTTTACCACATAAAAAGGCTCCGGGTTTTAACCGATGCCCATCCCTTAACAATAACGTCTATCTCGATATTTATCCCCCATAATAATTAGTCCCACTATTTAAATCCATTATACAAGTATTATTTGACAACCCACTTCTTATCTGCTACTATGACCATAGTGATCGTGTCACAGATACTTGCGAAGCCTGTGACCGGGGGAGAACCGCTTGGTCTCTCCCTCTTTTTGTTAAGGAGTGTTTTATGTCCACAAATAATCAAAAGCTCTTTTCAACCATAGATGATCAGATTAGTATCCTTCGTGATTCAAAAGGTATCTGCATCAGTGATGATGAATATGCTAAAGATGTTCTTTCAAGAATCGGATACTTTCCTCTTATGGGCGGTTATAAGCATCTTTTTCGGATTCCCCTTACAAAAACATATAAACCGGGAACCTCTTTTGAAGAAATTGTTTCATTATATAAATTTGATGCTGATCTACGTGAACTAGTATTTAAGTATCTTTTGCAGATAGAGAGACATTTACGTTCTCTTCTTTCGTATTATTTTACTGAGATACATGGAGAATCCCAATCGGAGTATCTCGACTTAAATAATTATAACAACACCCGTAAAAACCTCAAATCTCTGTCAAAGCTGATTAGCACCCTTCGCTATGCTGCCAATACATCGGATTATGCATATATCAATTATTACCGAACCAAATACGGAAACATTCCTCTTTGGGTTCTTGTAAATGCACTGACTTTCGGGAACATATCAAAAATGTTCCAGCTATCACAGCATAGAATTCAATCTAGAATATGCCGAGACTTTGGGGCGATTAATCCGCATCAAATGGAGCAAATGCTTTCCGTGTTAACAAAATTTAGAAATGTCTGTGCTCACGGTGAGCGACTATTTACTTTTAGAACGGTTGATACTTTAACAAATATGTCCTTGCATGCAAAATTAAAGATTCCAACAAATGGCACTCAGTATGCATATGGTAAAAACGATCTTTTTGCCGTTGTAATCGCTTTCCGCTATCTGATACCCAAAAAGGATTTTGCTGTTTTCAAAAAGAAGCTTTCTTTGATTATCAAGAAGGCTCTTCAATCAATCGGACACATAAGCGAGTCAGAGCTACTTCAGCATATGGGCTTTCCAAATAATTGGTCTGATATTTCTAGATATAGGGTTTAAGTATCAGCATAACGCTTAAAAATTCTGGTTAAGGCAGCTGTTAAAAGAATACACAGCTGCCTTATTATTATGACTTAATACTTAATCCATGTTTTTCTAACCGTCCAAGTATAAACTCATCTATGGGTCATGGATAACCACAGTAGCATATTACAAAACCCTGTATGGTATTTCAAAGAAACTGGGACTTCGACTTAGGAATAATCATGCTTTTCGTATGGCACTAAACTCATATGTGTACACTCCTATGGGATTGCCCGCCAGCGAACGTGCGAGGATACTTGGTCACTCAGTTGAGACAAACTTAAGGTTTTATACTTTTGCGAGAACAGATGATTATATCGATGTATTAAATAATAAGATAAATTCATTTAATGCAGAAAACCGCATAAAACCTGAAGATGAATGGGGTACCTCAGGGTACCTCAAAATAATCCCTTTCAGGGAAAAAGAAAAAAGCTCTGTATCCCTTGATACTAAAGCTTTTTCCTGGTAATTGTTTTGGATGGAGTAGACGGGATTTGAACCCGTGTCCAAAGATCTTTCCATTGTACTTCTACTATCATAGTCAGTTATTTGACATTCCCTCCGCCTGCCGGGAACTAACACTCTGCAGGTTTTAGTAGCTTCATAATACGCCTATATGCTCAAAGCTTTGCATATATCGTTTCCGACATTAGTCGATGCCAGGATCCCAACGTGTCGGTGCATCAGGCCTGACAAGCAACAACTAGGCTGCTAACGCGTACTTTTCGTCTGCGTTTATATTTAGGTTTGCCATTTAACGCATTGCATGCGGATAGCTTCTCCAATTTCCAAATCCCTGTCGAAACCAGTACTACCCCTGAACATGAGGGATTGCGTTGTCCCTCGTCTATATACATTATAACATAATATCACAGATTGCGCACCTTAAACTCGCGCTCCGCCTCTCTTCTCTGGTCCTTCTTGGCGATATCCTGTCTCTTGTCATAGAGTTTCTTACCCTTTGCAAGGCCGAACTCAACTTTAACAAGACTGCCCTTGAAGTAAACCTGAAGAGGCACTAAGGTGTAACCCTGCTGTGCTATCTTACCGGCGAGTTTCCCGATCTCGCTCTTGTGAACCAAAAGCTTTTTGGGACGCAAGGGGTCTTTATTGAAGATATTCCCCTTCTCGTAAGGACTGATATGAAGCCCGTAGATAAAGAGCTCGCCCTTATCAATGTTGATAAAAGACTCTTTAATGGAGCACTTACCCATACGGACTGATTTGACTTCCGTACCGTGCAGGACGATGCCCGCCTCATACTTTTCTTCTATGAAATAATCGTGATATGCTTTTTTATTGTTTGCAACAAGCTTAATGCTTTCTTTTCCCATTTTCTTTTCCTTTTACATATTGGATGATATACGAATTGCTACGTTACTCTGTAACTTTCGCAATTCTACAAGCATTCGGAATCCGCCCTACCGGGCTACTTCCTCATCTTTGTTCGTGTAATGAAGTTTTCCACGAATACGAGCAAGCTCTATCGTGTCAACTTATTACACTATATCATCTCAAAGTCAATCTCTCTTCGTATCACATCGGCTCCCAACACCCGAATCTTAACGGTCTGGCCCAGCTTATAATGCTTGTTAGTGCGTTCACCAACCAGCTCATAAGACTCCTCGTGATATTCATAATAATCATCCCCCAGGCTTGACACGTGAACCATACCCTCAATAGTATTGGGTAGCTCAACGTACATTCCCCAGGCGTTCATACCGGAGATAACCCCTTCGAATTCTTCATCCACATGACTAAGCATAAACTCAGCTTTTTTAAGCTTATCCGTCTCACGCTCGGCCTCTTCTGCCCGGCGTTCCAACTCGCTGGACTTCTTGGCAACCTCCGTCAGAATAGAATTATAATGCGCTATTTTGCCATCATCAAGTCTTCCCCGCAAATTATCCTTGATAATTCTGTGAATCTGAAGATCCGGATAACGACGAATGGGGGACGTAAAGTGGCAATAATACTTGGCTGCCAGGCCGAAATGCCCTGTACAGGCTGTAGTATACTTAGCCTGCTTAAGGGAACGAAGGGTTAATCTGCTGATTAAACTCTCCGCCGGTGAACCCGCGATTTTGCCAAGAAGCTTCTGCAATTCCTTGGGATGAATCTCCTCTCCCATAGCCTTAAGACTGAATCCGAAGTTATTGATAAATATGGACAGCCTCTTTATCTTCTCACTATCAGGAGCATCATGGGTCCTGTATACAAAAGGCAGCTCCTGCCAGAAGTAATCCTCTGCCACGGTCTCATTGGCTGCCAACATAAAGTCCTCAATAATCTTGGTGGCATCATTGCGGTCGTAGGGTTTAATCTCCACGGGCTTGCCATTCTCATCCAATATAATCTTGGATTCCGGTATATCAAAATCAATGGAACCCCGCTTAAATCTTCTCGTGCGAAGCTTATCTGCCAGTTCCTTCATAAGCTTAAAATCATCCACGAAGTCCTTATATCTCTCGCACTCCTCGCATGTTCCCTCTGTAATGATTTTGTTAACAGCAGTATAAGTCATACGGGCATCTACATTTATCACAGACTCGGTAATAATATGGTCAATGATAGCCCCGGTGTCATCCACAGTCATAATACAGCTAAGGGTCAACCTGTCTTCTCCCTGATTCAAAGAGCAGATGCCATTAGATAAAGTCCTTGGCAGCATGGGAATAACCCGGTCTGTCAGGTACACGCTGGTACCCCTCTTTAAGGCCTCCACATCCAGGGCGCTTCTCTCCTGAACGTAGTTGGACACGTCTGCAATATGGACTCCCAAGATATAGTTATCCCCTTCCTTTGATATGGTTACCGCATCGTCCAAATCCTTGGCATCCTCGCCGTCTATGGTTACGGTACGTAAGCTTCTTAGGTCCATTCTGCCGGCCATATCCGCCTCGCTTACGGGCTTGGCAACATTAAGGGCCTGCCGCTCCACCTTCTCAGGGAAGTCATAGGGCAAGTCAAATCCTTTTATTATGGATAAAATGTCAGTGCCGTTTTCATCAGCCGGTCCCAACACCTCAGTTATAATGCCCTCGGGCTTCTTATTATCAGAGCCGTAGTCTGTAAGCTTAACTACAACCTTATCTCCTGTCTCGGCTCCCTTAGAGCGTTCCTTGGACACAAAGATATCCTTGGAGTATCTTGGATTGTCAGGTATTACAAAGCCAAAATTTCCGGCCTTCTCAAAGGTTCCCACCAGGCTTTCAGTATTACGCTCCAAAACCCTAATAACACGGCCTTCTCTTCTCTTACCACGAGAACTCCGGTTAAGTTCAAACATAACCGTATCATTATGCATGGCGGTTCCTCTATCCTTCGGGGATACATAAATATCCTCGTCTACGCCTTCCACGCTTATAAAACCAAAGCCTCTGGTGCTGGCCTCAAAGGTTCCGATATTGGATGTAAAGACCGCCTTCTTATATCGACCTCTGCCATTAACCTGAACCTTTCCTTCAGCCACCAATTCGTCAAGCACGGTCTTTAGATCATCCCTCTCATCCTTGGGAATCATAAGGACAGCCGCCATCTCCTTAATCTTCATGGGGACATAGGTCTCGTCACAGATGAACTCATATATAGTTTTCTTTCTCTTTTCAAATAAATCCCTATTCATGTCTCCCTCTCCGATTTCGCCGGCGAACATTCCGGTCTTTCTCGACAAAAAAATAGGCATCCTGTCAGGATGCCCGGATAATCATAATTATATTACTTTCAGATTAAGCAACATTGATATAAGGAAGAACAATACAACCAAAACTCTTGTAATGGTAATAAGTTTTCCTTCCATGGAGCGGCTCTTGTTCTTGCTCCAATATGTATCAGCTGCACCGCCGGCCATAGCTCCAAGGCCTGCGTTCTTACCTTCCTGCATCAAAACAACTACTGTTACTACTATACAATCAAGTACCAATAAAATGGTAAGTATTATTCTTAACGCGCTCACTGCGTACACCTCCAAAATGTCTTAACAAATAAACACCTTGCATATTTTATCACACAACAATTACATTTGCAACTAGGTATTTTGAATAAGTCTCTCCAATGTATCATACAAGGTTTCAGGCTCCACAGGCTTGGTAAGATGAGCATTCAAACCAGCCTGTAAGCTTCTTTGAACGTCCTCATCGAAAGCATTGGCTGTTAGGGCAATAATTGGAATCTTCTTGGAATCCTTGCGCTTCATGTGACGAATCTCACCGGTTGCTTCAAGACCATCCATCTCCGGCATACGCATATCCATAAGGATTGCATCGTAGTACCCCTCCGGTTTGGTAGCGTAGAATTCCACTGCCTCCTTACCGTTTTTTGCATAGTCAAGAATAATATCCTTGGCCTCAAGAACCAGGGTCATAATCTCAGCATTAATCTCTTTATCCTCTGCCAAGAGAACATGGCAGCCTTCCAAAGTCTTCTTGGGCTTTGCAAGTTGCACCGTTCTCATGCTTTCATAAGCTCTCGTATAGTTTTCCAACATCTCGGAAGCCGAAAGAGGCTTTGGCACAAAGCAATTAACTCCTGTGGCGTAAGCCTTCTCCGCTATATCATCAAAATGGAATCCCAACATTATGATAACCAAATCATGGGCCGACGTGGCTGATTTGATGTCGTCAACTATCTCTAAGGAGTCTCGCTCCCGCATCTCCCTGTCAACAAGAACAATATTGTAATCTTTACGTCTTGCCTCATTAACTTTAACCTTTTCAATGGCTTCTTCCGCAGAACCGGCTATCTCGACGGATATACCGGATTTACTAAGTTCTATTCTGGAGTATGATACGGTTACCGTATTATCACTGACTACCAGAACCGACAGCTGGTTGGGCTTTATGGATCCCGGTTTTTGGACATCATCACCCCTGTCTATATTGATAAATGTCAAAGTAACCGTGAATCTGCTTCCCACATCTTTCTTGCTAAAGACTTTGATATCTCCGTTCATCATCTCCACAAGGTTCTTGGTAATGGCCATTCCAAGTCCTGTACTACCATACTTGTTGGTAGAAGAGCCGTCCTCTTGGGTAAATGCATCAAATAACTTGGGAATAAACTCTTCATCCATTCCCACACCGGTATCTTCTATTATAAACTCAAAGGTACTTTTATCAGCAAAATCTATCACCTTTTCAACGGTGAAGGTAACACTTCCTCCAGCCTCGGTAAACTTTACGGCGTTACCCAAAATATTAATAAGCACCTGCTTTAATTTAAGGGAATCTCCAATATAGTAATTATCCACTCCGTCTCCTAAGTGGCAGAAGAACTTCAAGCCCTTTTCACGGCACTGGCTGTCACACATGGCAGAAACCTGATCCATAATATCCCTCATATGAAGCTCTTCATTTCTAATGGTAAGCCGTCCCGACTCTATCCTGGACATATCCAGAATATCATTGATAAGGCCAAGTAAATGCTGGGCATTGGCATTAATCTTAGATAGATAATCTCTGGTTGAAGGGGAAATATCAGGGTCGTTAATAGCTATACTTCCAATGCTTATTATGGCATTCATGGGAGTACGTATTTCATGACTCATATTAGACAAGAATGAAGTCTTTGCCTTATTGGCATCCTGGGCTATGGCCAAGGCCTCATTAAGAGCCCTGCTTTGATCCAAAGTTTTACGTGTTTCTTCATCAACATCCGCAAAGCCTATACAAACAGTGTGCACTTCACCTGTCTTATTTCTGCTTGGATGAACAGTATTGGCAATTTTCATCAGCTCCCAGGATGTAACTTCATTATGGACAGCCTGATAGAGATAAGTAATAAGAGCATCTTTCTTAAGACCCTCTCTTATATTCTCAGGGCGCACAAAATCAAGGAATCCTTCCCTGTATTCCTTGACAACAAATGAATCGGCATAGCGTTTAAAGTTTTCCTCAAATGCAAAATGCTTGCCCTCTTCCAATCCGTTCTCAATTTGAGTGTGAGACCTGTAACATATTCCGTCATCCTTATCCAAATCCACGTAGTATACACTACGGTAGTCTGTGGACAGAGCGGATATAACGCTGGAAGCTATGGCATGCTCTGTGTTATAGTTTGCTTTGTTGCTCATCCGATGTGATTCTCCTTATGGCAGAGATAATATGCACACTACTATATATTTTACCATAAAATTCAGAATATTCAACAAATCCAAACCTATTATTTGCAAAATTGACCCGGTTTCATAGGCTATTACACGTTGTTATGGATTAAGTTCTTATAGAAGTCTACGCAACCCGGGAGGCAGCCGGTTTCTATATTCTCGTTTAAACCGTGCATACCTTTCATCTGTTCCGGTCCGTAAATCACCGGTGCAAAGCGGATTACATTGTCGCAGATTGTGTGATAGAATCTGGCATCTGTAGCTCCCGTCATTACATAAGGGCTGCAGGGCAGACCCGGGAAGGTCTCTTCCACCATTCGTTCCACCAATCTGTATGCCTCGCCCTTCGTATCCACCGGCCTGGTGAAATCATTGGCCTGAATAACTTCCATCTCCAGATCATATTTTTTGGCCAGGTTGCCCATGATTTTTAAGCTCTCATCCATTCCCTGGTGGGGAATAAAGCGCATATTTACTCCAAGGCTTGCCTCCTGGGGTATCACGTTGTATGCATCGGAACCGGACTGCTTGGTAAATGCCACCGTTGTCTTAAGCATAGCCCCCGCCTGGGGTGATATAGCCCCCATAACCTTTAAAAGAACCGGCTTAAACAACCACAGATTACCGAATACAAATTTTAGTCCGAATCCCGCATAGGGCGCCATCTTACGAAGCATGGCAGTAACTTCCGGCAGGAACTTCTTTCTAAATACTTTGTCGCCTTCAATCTCCCCTACCAGAGCTGACAGCCTTGCAATTGGCGAATTCTTGGCGGGTGCAGAAGAATGTCCTCCGTTACTCCTTGCAGTAAACTTCACGTCTGCCCGGCCTTTTTCAAAGACTCCCAGCATAGCAAAGTTACCCGGAACACCTCCCACCGGCTCAGTTATGATTCCGCCGCCTTCATCGCATACAAGATAGGGTCTTACACCTCTCTCTTTCAAGAATTCCACCAGCTTAGGACAGCCATCCCCGCTCCATTCCTCTGTGCAGGAAGATGACAGATACACATCCTGAGGGGGAACATAACCTTCCTCTAACAGTTCCTCCGTCGCCTGGAAAAAGCCCATAAGAGAGCACTTGGTATCGGATGCTCCTCTGCCCCATACCTTGCCGTCTGCAATATCTCCTGAGAAGGGTTCATGAATCCATGTGCCTTCAGCGGGAACCACATCCTGGTGACTCATAAGCACCAGGGGTTTGTCGCTTTTTTCTCCTCTCCAGTGAAAGAGAAGGTTTCCGTCTATCTCTGTAAGATCCAGCTTCTCGAAAACATTGGGAAATAGTTTTTTAAGTACTTGATGGAAGCCTCGAAACTTCTCCGGTTCGTACACATCTGTATTGGATGTGGTGTCATATTTAATCATCTCCGATAGTTTCTCGGCGTATGCCTTCTCCCTCTCAGGGTCAGGCTTCGGCACATATTCAGAAACCTTGGTGGGTGTACATAAGGTTTTAATAAGAGCAATAAGAAGCAGCAACACCACAAGTCCCACAAGGCTTCCTATTACAATAAGTAATACCAGTCCTATATTCATAAAGCTTATGCCTTCTTTCTCTTTCTGTAGCTAAGGTATGCCAGTCCAATGCTTATTGCACCTGCCGGCATAACCAGAATACTGGTAGATGAAGCAAGTCCCGGCACGAAGATAAAGAGCACCGTCATAATAGCAAGGGGAATTACAGCAATCTTTGGCATTTTCCTGAAATACTGATAAGCCATGGCTCCGAAAAGAGCAGGAACCACATTGGCAAATGCCGGCGCTAAGGTCTCACTCTGCAGGATAGGCTGTAGCGGTACCAAAAGGGCCACACCTATAGCCAGAACCACAATGGTTACAAGACTTGAGGTTGCTATTGAAAGGGTGGATATAATCTCGTTTTCCGGAGTACCTGTCTTGGTTTCCGCGATATCCCTTGCGTTCATGGCGCAGGGAATCTTCATGTTAATAAGGTTACCCGTGATAAAGGCCAGATATCCCCCTCCGGAACCAAGCATTGGTGTATATACAAGGAATTCCACAATACTGGAAACCGTCCATACAAGACCAACGGATAAGAAGGCCTTGCCTACAGCCCCCAGATTGGGGAAGGCTCCAAGATAAGCACCTATTGCAAATGGTGCACCAAGAAGCATTATAAGGGTTACTAACGAAGTAATTCGGCCGATTCTGTGAGTGGCCTTGGCATATTTAGCCAGATACATCTCTTTATTTTCTTCCATTATGGCACCTCCTTACACAAACACTGCCACAAGCATTCCCACAAACATACTGCCGGCTATGGAGAAGCTCTCCAGCCATACCATATTCTTTTTCTTGGTAAAGTATGTGAAAATGCCCATTATAAGTGCTGAAACAACGCATACAATAATAGGTGTCAAATCACCTTGGAAGGTAAATCTGCCCTTGGAGGACACAAAGCCTCCGATGTAGCTTCCAAGATATGCGCTTATAAGTCCGATAAACATAGCAGCCATTGCTTCATCACCAAAGCCCGGTCCCTTATTTTCTTTCTTCTTTTCAGGGGAGCCGGACAGCTTGGCGGTGTATTTCTTGTTGAAGAATATGGATAGAACCATACCCCACATAATACAAAGGCTCATAAGAAGAGCGATGGTGCTAAAAGCTTCAGCTGTCATATGCTCTGCCGATAAGCCGCCTATGCCCACTGCTTCTGATGCCGCCTGGGCTACCTGTGTCTCATAGTGAAGTGCTCCGATAACGGATAGACGAAGCCATGGCCATGGAGTGCCCAGGCTTCCCGAAAGGGCTATAACTCCCAGCAGAATTCCTATGCTGGGGAATAATGAAAATGTGGCGCTGGACGTAATAGCGCGGTTTAATTTACCCTTGTCCATTCCAATGGCAATTCCCGCTCTGTAAGCTCGAACCATATAGATTACGCAGGTTACTGCCACAAATAAAACAATAAGCCCGCATATAAGATATATAACCGGGCTGTTTAATAGTTCTAACATTGATTTCTCCTCCTAAGCTTTATTCTCTTTTATATCTTCCTCTTGGCAAAGAAAGTTTGTAGCTTATCTAAAAGAGCCTTCTTGTCGATGGTTTTGAGCAAATAGTCAGCCGGCTTAAGCCCCACCACAGACATAACACTTTCCCTGTCTCCGTGTCCCGTAAGGAACATAACGGGAATGGAGTCCGTCTCCGAATCGCTCTTTAACATGGAAAGCACCTGGGGTCCGTCTGCAATAGGCATCTCATAGTCAAGCAGCACCAAATCAGCCTTGTTCTTGGCAAGGTAAGTAATGGCCTGAACACCGCTTGATGCCATGCCCACATGATAAGTATCTTTCAACCATTCAAAGACACTGCGCATATAAGTTATATCATCATCCACAATAAGGATGCTCTTTTTACGCTTCTCTCCCGTGTTCTCTTCCATGTAGGTACAAACACGCTTTATTAGTTTGTCAATATCAAGGGGACGTTTAAACCACTCAGTGATATTTCTCTCCTGAAGAGTGCCGATTATATTCTTATACTGCTCCTCGTCACCGATTATTATAAGACCCCTGTCATTGTCCTGAATCAGATCTTTTAAGTAGACTAATGTCTCGGGACTTTCCTCAAGTTCCTCCCCAAGGAACAATACAGCAAGCTCTATCTCCTCTGCCAAGGTCTCAATCTCTTTAATAGTGGCATGGGCAAATACCGCCCGCACCCCTGAAGACTCCAGCTTCGTAACAAGGCTCTTTGCTATAAATGAATCCGTTGCACTTAATATAACTACTTTACCCACAGCTGTTCCTGCCATGTTTAATCCCCCTGTATTTTAAAAAGTCAAACATATTACCCAAATATTAGTATGAGACATTTATGCCCTGTTTGCAAGGATTATATCTACACGGATAGACCCTTTTCGGCCACCTGGCGGATAGCGTCCCAGTCAAGTTGCAGAAGGTCTTTCTCCACTTCCTTAATATTATCATCATGCACCTTCGGCAAGGCATAGCCTCGGATATCTTTAAGGAGTCCCTCCATCATCTGGTAATCCATACTTCCCGCCACCTCTATAATGCTGTTGTATGCGTCCTTCATGGCCGCATCACTTATGGGCGGTAAGTCTTCTTTACCCTCATCAAGTGGAGATAATTTATTTTCTATATCCCTGTACATGGAAATTAGTCTATCAGTATGCTCTTTAATATATTCCAGGTTTTCGCCCTTTCCTGCTGCCTCTAAGTTCTCCGCTAATCTGGAGAGCTCCATGGCTCCTATTATCCTTGCGGAGCTTTTTAGGGCATGAACCTTGATGGTATAGTTTTGAATATCTCCGTCAGCATAAAGGTCCTCTATCTCTCTTGCCTTATAATCGGCAGTTTGCTTAAAGATAGATAAGACACTTATGTAGCTTTCCGGATTACCACAATTGCCAAGTCCTGCCTCATATTCAATCTCAGGAATATCTTTTAACCACTCAGGAAGCTCCTCTTCCTCTTCCTCTCTTTGCGGCGCATCTTCTTCATCCGGCTTATATTCCTCCCACTTGTTCTTTGGAATAAGAGCCATAAGCATACGCTCTAATTTCTCACCGAATATGGGCTTGGACAAATAGTCATTAAAGCCGGCATTAAGATACATTGCCCTGGCTCCGGATACGGCATTGGCTGTAAGGGCCACCGCCGGAGTGTCTATGTTTTGGCTGTTCTTTCGTATATGGGAAAGAGTTGTGATACCGTCCATATCAGGCATCATATGATCTATAAATATCACGTCATACTTTTTATTCTCAGCAAGAGTTAGCGCCTCTCTTCCTGAAAGGGCGGTGTCTATACCAATCTCTGTCTTCTTTAAGAGATTTTCAATTACCCTTAGATTCATCTCTGTATCATCCACCACAAGGATATTGGCATCCGGTGCATGGAACATCTCATGATAGGTGTAGCCTCCGCTTCTAAGCTCTTCGAGCTTGCTGGCATAATCGCCGATTTCATCCCGGTTTATTACCTCTTGCTCAATGGCAAAGCTAAACTCGGAGCCTTTCCCGTAAGTACTCTTTACTTCCACCTTACTTCCCATAAGGCCTACAAGAGCCTTAGTTATACTCATACCAAGGCCGGTGCCCTCTATGGTACGATTACGTTCTTCCTCAATACGGGCATAGGGTGAAAAGAGTTTGTCTAAGTCCTCTTGTTTCATGCCGATACCGGTGTCTGAAACGGTTATTCTAAGAGCAATACTTAAATCATTTATATTTTCAAATGTAATTGCCAGTTTTACGAAGCCTTCTTCCGTATACTTAACGGCATTGCTAAGGAGATTAAGGGCGCACTGCTTAATGCGGATTTCGTCTCCCTTTAAGAGATGGGGTATTTCTTTGTCCACCTCAACCTTAAACAGAAGGCCCTTTTTTTCCGCCCGCTCTCTTGTCATGTTAACCAAGTCATTTATAAGAGATGACAATTCATACTGAACAGGGATTATCTCCATCTTGCCTTCTTCCACTTTGGAGAAGTCAAGGATGTCATTAATAAGGGATAGAAGGGTTCTGCCGGCTGACTGAATGTCGGCGGCATAACTTCTAATACCTGCATCCTCCGCCTCACGCATAATCATCTCGTCCATACCAAGTACCGCATTAATGGGGGTGCGAATCTCGTGACTCATGTTGGCAAGGAAGCGGCTCTTTGCCTCATTGGCAGAATCTGCGATTGCCTTTTGTTTCTCTAATTCCTCCATGTATTTGAAATGCTCCGTCTCATCCACAATGGCATAAAGGGTTCCAAACTTCTTATCGTGGAAGAATAAACTGTTATCCTCCGGAACATATATCCGCCCGTCTTTTTTTATACTGTTTTCGGATGAAACAGCCTCCTTTATCTCCTCGGGAATCTTTGCCTGCACCCGTATGATTTCAGGATAGAGTTTTTTGGCAGGCTCATTGTAATAATGAATAAAGCCGTCATTATCAGTTGCGATAATACCCTCGGAGATCCTGTCGATTACGTACTCTTTCGCAATCTCTCTCATTCCCAGAAGATCATAATGCACTATAGCAACAAACATAAAAACAGATCCCAAGAAATAACCCATCATGGTCACATCATAGATGTCAGTTACCCCTTGTATTCCAATTATCTTTATGGCATAGAACCCGGCTTCTGCTATAACTGCAAATATTACAGCCATCACTCGTTTCTTGGCAGTCTTTCGTCCTTCTGCCCTGTATGTCTTAATAAGCCAGTAAATGCCCGTTACAATATATACAACCTGTAAAAGGGTAAACAGATGATGAATGATTCCGTTATTGTGAATATACTGAGGCAGAATACCATCGGTACTGAATCCTATACGTTCATAGTAAAGGCTGTGTTCATTGACAGAAATAATGGATATAAAAACAGCCGCATGAATTAAGACCAAGATATTCTTTGCCTTCCTTGAAATCTTTACATGGCAAAGCTCTGCAACAAAAAGAAACATGGTAAAACAAAACCAGGTTCTTCCCACATAAGACAGCTTCATTGCAGTAATGTATGCTTCTTCCGTTGAAGAAAGCATCTCCATAAGATAGCCTATATTGTTAATAAAGCCTGCAACACAGCTAAGAAACAGATATCCGTGCAATCTGTCTCTCATTCTCCTAAAGACAATCCACCCTTCAATGAACAGACCGAAGATGGATATATATTGAAGTGTGAGTAGTATACTTCTAAGATTCATGATTCTTCCCCCCATAAATATAGTATACCACTAATGAATAAATAGATATTTTAAAATAGTCTTTTTATATCTTCTGGTCTCTCTTTAATAAACACAGAACTTCCGTATTGGGTGTGCCGGGGAACATGTCAACACAGCATGTGCGGGCTACCTTGTAACCCTTATCCTGCAGAGTGGCCAGATCTCTTACCAGGCTGGTGGGCTTACAGCTGATGTATAGAATTCTATTGCAATCGTACCTGTCTAAGATTTTTTCCAAAGCCTTTGGATGAACTCCGTCTCTTGGGGGATCTAAGATTATAAAATCCGGTTTATCTTCTATATCATCTATTGCTTTAAGCACATCTCCTGCTATGAAGGTGCAATTTGTAATCCCGTTTAATTTGGCATTCTCCTTGGCTGCTTCTACTGCTTCTTCCACAATTTCAACTCCGTACACCTTAGATGCTGCAGGAGAAATCATCTGGGCGATGGTTCCGGTGCCGCTGTATAAATCATATACTATACGGTCTCCTTCAATATCTTCTGACAGGATATAATCTCTGGCTGTGGAATACAGCACTTCCGCCCCCCTTGAATTGGTCTGGAAGAAGGAAAAGGGTGAAATCTTGAATCGAAGCCCCAGTAATTCTTCGTAGAAGTAGTCACGACCATAGAGAGTCTCCATACTATCCGCCACAACTGTATCCGACAAAGAATCATTCAGTGTGTGCAGTACTCCCACGATCTCACCGTCAATTTTAAGCTCCAGTAAACAGTCTTTAAACCCGGTCATATCAAACGCTTTTTGAGTTGTGGTTACAATATTAACCAGAATCTCCCCGGTATTGGCAGCCTTTCTAACCACCAGATGACGAAGATAACCTGTATGCTGCATCTTTCTGTAATATGGAAGGTCCATGCCTCTAAAGTACTCATGGGAAGCTTTTAGAATCTTCCTGTAATCCTCATCAACGATTCTACAACCGGTGACATTTACAATATCATAGAAACCTCCACGCTTGTGGAGTCCCAAGCTTAGAGGGCCATCCTTATACTCGTCGCCAAAGGAAAACTCCATCTTGTTACGATAACCGTAGAAGTCCGGACTCTCCTTTATTCCATCGAACTCGTAACCACATGCAGCAGAATCAAGTAGCCTCTTTATCTGATCTTCTTTGATCTTCAACTGTTCTTCGTATGAAAATGTCCTGTACAAACAGCCTCCGCAGGAAGGATAATGGGGGCAGTCAGCCTCTGCCATCTCAGATGCCGCCGGCTCTACCACCTGCAGGAGTCTCCCTTCACACTTGCCGTTTCGCTTCTTGTTTATACGAAAACGTACAGTCTGGCCCGGTATGGCATTCTTAACCGTCACATTTCCGTCTTCTAATTCAATTATTCCTTTGTTGGGGAAATCGATTCTTGACACGATTCCCGTATATTCTTCACCTTTTTTCAAAATAACACTCTCATTTCTTCCATAAAAAAGTCCCGGGCTTTAGTTTTGCCCGGGGCTGCAAATCTTTAATTAATCTTCGTCAAAGTAGTCATCATCAAAATCGTCATCCAATTCATCATCGAAATCATCGATATAATCCGGTGTGAAGAAGCAATAAGCTCCGTAAACGATTCCTGCAATAAGGGCTACAATACCGATTCCGGCAAGAATAGCAAGAAAAGTATTCTTCTTTTTCTCTGCCACTTCGTTCTTATGAATTAATTCATTAATCTTCGTTGCTTTGATGAACTCCTCAATCTTATCACTCATTGATTGAACCCCCTAATATTATTTGCGTAGAAACTTCCGCATTTTGGTAAATTATATCATAATAATAATATTTATTCTAGACCCTTTTCAATTTTGCAAAGGAGGCAAACATTTTCTTTACTCCGGCCTCATCAAAATCCACCTTAACCTCGTAGTCCCGGCCTCCGGCAGTTATGTCAAGAACCGTGCCTTCGCCAAACTTCTGGTGACTAACCCTATCTCCCACATTGTAATCTAATGCCACATCTGACTTTACTTCAAACTGCTTGGTGGCAAAGGGTTTGGCCTTAAATGCTTCAGTCGCCTTGCGATACACAGGCTTTTCCGGCTTCTTAATGGCCCGCTCGGGGACCTTGCTTGTTCCAAAAAGCTCGGTAGGAATCTCCTGTATGAATCTGGATTCCCTATTATACTGAACCTCACCCCTTACCATTCGGCATTCGGCGGAGGTAAGGGTTAAGTGTTTCTTGGCTCTTGTTATTCCTACATAACAAAGACGTCTTTCTTCCTCTATCTCATCGGGATCGTCTGCCGTAATACTCATATAGCTTGGAAAGAGACCATCCTCCATTCCCACGAGATAAACATTCTCAAACTCAAGGCCCTTGGCCGAGTGAATGGTCATCATGGACACAAAGCCGGCATTCTCATCATAGTCATCAATATCAGCCACCAGTGATACTTCTTCAAGAAACTCGCTAAGGTTTGGCTCATCGGCATTCTTCTCATAGTCCGCCACTTTACTTATAAGCTCTTCGATGTTCTCAATACGGGCATTGGCTTCATCGGTACGTTCCTCTTCCAGTTCTTTTACGTATCCCGTAACTTCTATAATCTCCTCTAAGAGTTCCTTTACGGAAACCATGCCGGCCTTGGCCCTTAGAACATAGATTAAGTTGGCAAAGCCCGACACCTTTTCCTTGGCTCGTCCTGCCTTAGGCACCTCTTCTATCTTCTCTAAAGCCTCAAAGAAAGTGATATCCTTCTCAGCGGCGAATTCACTGATACGATCAATTGTAGTTGCGCCGATTCCCCTTTTGGGAATATTGATAATACGCTTTACAGCCAGATCATCACTGGCATTATCTATGGTTTTAAGGTAGGCTAACATATCCTTAATCTCTTTACGGGCATAGAAATTAACCCCGCCAAAGATTTTGTAAGGGATATTCATGGATACAAAACGTTCTTCAAAGAGACGGGACTGGGCATTGGTCCTGTAAAGTATGGCAAAGTCACTTAAGGACGCCCCCTGTGCAATCTTTTTCTTCACGTTATCGGCCACGAACTGAGCCTCATCAAAGGACTGGTCGAATCTGTGGTACTCTATATTATCTCCTTGTCCGTTATCTGTCCAAAGAGACTTGTCCTTACGTCCCTTGTTATTGCATATTACAGCATTGGCAGCATCAAGAATCGTCTGGGTGGATCGGTAATTTTGCTCTAACTTAATAACCGCCGCATTCTCAAACTTTTCTTCGAATTTCAGGATATTCTCAATATCCGCCCCTCTAAACTTGTAGATGGACTGGTCGTCGTCACCCACAACACAGATATTGCCGTTGGCGCCTGCAAGGAGGCTTACTAACTTAAACTGAGCCATGTTGGTATCCTGATACTCGTCCACCATAATATATCTGAAACGGTTCCTGTAATAATCCAGGACTTCAAGGTCCTTGTTTAACAGCTCCGTGGTCTTATAGATTAAGTCGTCAAAGTCTAGCGCATTGTTCTTAAAGAGGCGGTTTTGATACTCCCTGTATACGTATGCAATCTTATCAGAGCCCCAAGCTGTGCCGAATTCATTCAGATATTCCTCCGGAGAAATCAAACTGTCCTTAGCCTTGGAGATAGCAGCCATAATCATTCGCTCTTTATAAAGCTTGGTATCAATACCCGCGCCCTTGCATATCTCCTTTATAACCTGCTTGGAATCCTCCGTATCATAGATGGTGAAGTTCCTGTTGTACCCGATACGGTCTGCGAACCGGCGCAGTATCTTAACACAGGATGAGTGGAATGTTGCAACCCATACGGCATCCGCTCCGTCTTCCACCAGGCTATCGATTCTCTCCTTCATCTCAGCTGCTGCCTTGTTGGTAAATGTAATAGCCATGATATTCCAGGGCTGCACTCCGGAATCAATAAGGTGTGCTACTCTGTGGGTAAGAACCCTTGTCTTACCCGATCCTGCTCCGGCAATAATAAGAAGAGGGCCTTCTGTATGAAGGACAGCCTTTTGTTGCATTTCATTTAAGTCATCAAGTCTCATATATATTCTCCAAACATCTGTTATTTCACAATCAATAAAGCACTCACATTTTAAAAAAACCAAGTATAAGTATACCAAAAAAAACACTCAAAATATACATAATAATTTGCTCTTGTAATGTAGTTTTCAATACTATATAATGTGATAAGAACATTACAGAAATAAGATAAGGGATACAGAGAATATATGAATCTAGACGAATACTTTGAGAAAGTCGTAGCAGAATTTCAAAACATTAATCATATCAATCCCAAGGATCTGCCCAATATTGACCTTTACATGGATCAGGTCACAACCTTCATGGACACCAAGCTTACTACCACTAAGCGTCGTGAAGATGACAAGATTCTTACCAAGACTATGATTAATAACTACGCTAAGAACGATCTGCTTCCGGCCCCTGTTAAGAAGAAATACTCCAAAGATCATATGCTGACACTGATATTTATATACTACTTCAAGCATATGCTCTCCATTACGGATATTCAGACACTTTTAAAGCCTATATCCGACAAGTATTTCGGCAACAAGAACGGATTAGACTTAGATGAAATATACAAGGTTATATATGCTAATTCCAAGAGGGATTTGGCTAAGATTACCGAGGAGGTAAAGAGCCAGTTCGAGAAGTCCAAGGATTCCTTTACGGAGGAGCCGGACGAGGACAGGGAATACTTACAGCTATTTACCTTCCTTTGCAGTATGGCTTTTGAGGTATATATCAAGAAGCACCTGATAGAGCAGGTAATTGACGGCTATTTCGAAAACTACGAAAGCCCCGAAGCCAAAGATGACAAGAAGGCTCAGAAGAAGGATTCCAAGAAAGACTCTAAGAAAAAGTAAATAAGTTTGAACCATTCACATAAAATGAATCACCTCATAATATAACGAGGTGATTCATTTAATATATACCCAACTAATTATTATCTATTTGTTGATGCGCTTAAATACCATGTCATATCCGTCATTACCGTAATTAAGTGACCTGTTAACCCTGCTGATGGTTGCTGTGGATGCACCTGTCTTATCGGCTATCTCAAGATATGTCTTCTTCTCATTAAGCATCTTTGCCACTTCAAATCTCTGGGAAAGGGATAACAACTCGTTAATAGTGCAGATATCCTCGAAGAATATATAGCACTCTTCAATGTCCTTAAGAGAAAGAATGGCCTCAAATAATTTGGTTACGCTTTCTTTTCTGATCTTATCGTTCATAAACTTTACTCCCCATATATAATCGGTTACAAATACTTTCGTTTTCAAAAAGTACTACTTTGAAATTGTAACATTTTAACGTTGTGAAGTAAAGCCCTTTAACAAGAAATGCTTAACCAACCAGCGGATACTTATCCGTTAACTCTTTAATAATTCTTTTTGCGTCCTCAGTCCTGCTTGCTCCCTCTTTCAGTAACATAACAATAGCCTCGGCAATCTTGTCCATGTCCTCTTCCTTCATTCCTCTAGAAGTAATGGCAGGAGTACCAAGTCTGATACCGCTGGCTACATCAGCCGGTGCGGGATCGTTGGGAATAGTGTTCTTGTTGCAGGTTATATTGGCGGAATCCAGAAGAACTTCCGCGTCCTTACCGTTGATATTAAGATTTCTAAGGTCCACAAGCATAAGGTGATTATCTGTTCCTCCTGAGATAATGTCTATACCTCTGTCCATAAGTCCCTTTGCAAGCGCCTTGGCATTAACGATAATCTGCTTGGAGTATTCCTTGAAATCATCTGATAAGGCTTCCTTAAAGCATACAGCCTTGGAAGCGATAACATGCATCAAAGGACCACCCTGGATACCCGGGAATACAGCCTTGTTAAAGTTGTACTTCTCGGAAGTCTCCTTGTCTGCAAGGATAAGACCTCCTCTGGGTCCTCTTAAGGTCTTGTGGGTTGTGGTTGTCACGATATGAGCATAGGGAACCGGACTTTCGATAACACCTGCTGCCACCAGTCCTCCGATATGAGCCATATCCACCATAAGTAAAGCTCCCACCTTGTCGGCAATCTCCCTGAAACGCTTGTAATCTATTAATCTGCCATAGGCAGAAGCACCTGCCACAATAAGCTTGGGCTTATGCTCTATAGCCATTCTCTCTGCCTCATCGTAATCGATGAAACCGTCTTCTCCGACACCATAGAAATAAGACTGAAAGTACTTACCGGACATATTGGCCTTGCTTCCATGGGTTAAATGTCCACCGTGGGCAAGATTCATACCAAGTACCACATCCCCGGGTTTTAGGGTAGCATAGAAAACTGCCATATTAGCCTGTGCGCCTGAATGGGGCTGTACATTTACATAATAAGCTCCGAATAAATCCTTGGCTCTTTGAATAGCCAGTCTCTCAACCTCGTCAACACACTGGCATCCGCCATAATATCTGTGTCCGGGATAACCTTCCGCATACTTGTTGGTAAGGGGACTACCCATTGCTGCCATAACAGCCTTGCTTACCCAGTTCTCCGAAGCAATAAGCTCAATATGGTCGTTCTGCCTTGCCACTTCTGCCTCAATGGCCGAGGCGATCTCGCTGTCTGTCTCTCTGATGTCGTCAATCGAATACATGATGTTCTCCTTTGTCTCTTATGTTTCTCTGTAATCCGTGTGATAATTACATTTGTGTGTCACTCGTGGACACCTTGCAACTATTGTATCCTATAAACGCTGTTAAATCAAGTAAAAAAACCATTAAAATTCTATTTTACCTGACCGAAACGTAAAAAAGAGCCACAAGAAAAACTCATGGCTCCCTAGAAATCTAAGATATGCTTCTTTAAATAAACACTAACAATATTTGAAAAGTTATTAATATTACGAATATAAGCAAAGTCCCGTCCGAAGATCATCTTCTCTGCAGGCAGCTCATTCTCCGCTCCCGTAAAGACTCCCAGAACGGAAATCCCCATGTTTCTGACCTTTCTTATCTCTGCTGCCGAATCCTTAACCCCTTTACTGCCTGTATAAGGCTTGGGGGCAATTACACCTTCCCTGGCTACGGAATGGTCGTTAGGCATACCGTCCGACAAGACAATAAGAATCTTGTTGTCCTCATTCCTGTTAAAGAGGTCATCCACTGCTGCACGAATGGCAAGTCCGTCCCTGTTATTGGCGGAGGCCACATACTCTAAGACCTTGTTGTCCGAATCCGCGCCTTCATCATAATCTCTGTAACGGTGAAGGATTGTATAATTCCAGAAAGAGCAAAATCCCATAACCCGGTGAGGGATGCCCGCCCGGCTTAAAGCTGCACTTATAATATAACCTTGGATTGCAACCGACTCCTGCCTCTTGGTCTGGGAACCCGAGGCATCCATGAGGATTTCTACCACGAACTCGGAATTATCCTTCACAATCTCCTTGTCAAAGATATTCGCATCCGATACCCTGCCCACCTTCCACAGACGGCTTGGAATCAGCATTCCGGAATCCGACCTCATAAACTCTCTTTGGTTTCGGAAGTTGATACAGCGCTTTAGTTCTGCTGCCAGTTCAGCTATATTCTTCTTCACAATTCTGTGATTCTTGTGATAAGCCATATAGTTATTATGTTGCAAGCGCTGAACCATCACATATCTGTAATTCCTGGTGACGGGATTCCTAATAAGCCCCTCCGTATAATACAACTTGCAGTTGGCGTGAGCCCCGGTACATATCTTCATGTCAAGACGCTCTAAGTCTCTTCTGGACATATAGCTCTTCCCGTAATTAAGCTCCACATAATTAAATATCTGATCTATCTTTTCCTGGTCAATATAACGGGTGGTGGCTGAGTTCCTGCGGACTTCTCCGCCTCCCTCCGACATTTCCTCATTCATCTTGGAAAGGGAATCTCCCACCTTTTCCATGTACTGCTCCAGAAAATCCTCGTAAGCCTCATCCTTTAGAAAGTCCCGCCAGTTATACTCTGAGAGTTCCTCAATAGTTACTCCCAGTACTGTTTGCAGGTCTCCGTGTTTGGCCTCAAAGGACTTGTCTATATACTCATTATAGATTCGGTCCACTACCTTAATAATCTCATAAGTATCATCTACGCCCTGCAAGGAGCTTACTATATCCACCACTTCTTTTACCTTGGCCCTGGCTTCGGCAGAATAGCCTAACTCTTTTCGAAGGAGAACAATCTTAACCTCCCCTAAGAAAGACCCGGCCATATTGACAAAATTGTGCTCTAAGATATCATCGTAAGCCTTAAGGCGAATACTTCGCACTCCCGCCCTCTCTTTGCAGATTTTATCTGCAATGGCTACATCAAGGCACATCTGGGATATGTAGATTATCAAATCTTCGTCACCTGACAAAAAAACCTTCTTTACGATATATAAAGAAAGTTCCTCCCTGTCAAAATATTTAGATATTGCGCCCTGCTTAATAGCGTCATACAGGGATATGAACTTGGAGATGCGGAAAGAATCCACATCCGGTGTAATGTTTTCGCTGTAATCCCCGCTGACAGTCCACATAAGGTTCTTTATTCTGTTCTCTACTTCAATCCGGTAAATGTCGAAGTCCTCTTCCAACCCCGGCTCGTAGAGTCCGCGTTCTTCACTACTCATAAAAACCTCTTATTTGAAAATATCACTGCATTCTAAGCTGTCGGGGATTCTTGTCATAACAATATCCTCAACAATCTCTTTCTCAAATGTATCAAAGCTCTTATTAATAATACCCATCCTTATGGCAAGGGCAGGTTTAAGTCCGCACTTTATTGTTCCAATGGCTGCTATCATACCACGAAGGTCAAGGGGCTTCGTGGTTATCTCACCGTTTTGCGCCTTGGTCTGAAGGTCCATAAAGAGCCCGCTAAACTGCTCAAGTCCCTTAACATCAGCCTCGGGATACTCCTTCTTAAGAAGAATCATCAAAGTTTCTTCCGTAATAGGCGGCATATCAATAACCATAAATCTGGATACCAGTGCCTCGTTAAGTTCCCTGGTTCCTACGTAACCGTAGTTCATGGTTCCGATAAATCTTGTGGCCTCATGAAGAGTAATCTTGTCATATCCCGGAACATCTATAATTCTTCTGTAGTCAAGAACGGAGTGAAGTACGGATACCGCATCGTTCTTGGCCATATTAACCTCGTCGAAGATACCGAAGCCTCCGTATAAGGCGCAGTTGTACACCGGGCCTCTTCTTAGGCGTACTTCATTATCAACAAACGTATCAGTTCCGATTAAAGAACCGCTATCGATATTTACATGAAAAGATACGTTATAGCTAGGTCTGCCAAAGATGTATGAGAGGTTCTCCGCCAATACATTCTTACCTGTTGCCTTGGAACCTGCAAGAAGCAGGTTCTCTCCCTGAAGGATGGCTGCTATAGCCATCTCAAGAACCTCCCGACCGTAGAACTCTATGCGGGGCTTAACACATCGTCCTGCCACGCTTTCATCAAGTTCGTATTTGTCCCGGAAGGTGCATACATCCTCAAGAAGGGCCTCGCTTACACCTTGTTCTTTTATGTATTCCAGTTCTTTAATCATAAATATCTCCTAAAGGGCTACAAAATCTCTGTGTGCCTGCAATTCCGGTGTAATCTCTCCGCCCTCTTTTAATATCTTGGCAAAGAGTAAGTCCACCGACTTAATCTTCTTAAGCTTTCTGTTATTGTATCTCTCCATGATATCCTTAAACATAGGATTAGTCTTTAAGACCTCTCTAACCTCCGGAGAGAAGGTACAATAATTGTATAAAATGTTTCTTGAAACCTTGTTAAGTCTGGCGGAACCTGCCGCCTCGAACTTAATCCAGACCATATACTCTCTGACGAACAATTCCTTGAAGCTGTTCTTACATCTCTGAAGGTTAAGCTTAACCTTCTCTTTGGCCTCTGTGGAAAGGTCGCTGTTCTTACGGTAGAACTGGGCGTAGTCGCTGTATTCGGAAGTAAGGGACTTCTCCGTAATATCGTTCCATCTGGCTCCTTGAATACGTCTGCAAAGCTCCCAGCGAAATTCTCCTGTCATCCTGATGATTACATCTTCCAAGTTCTCTGAACAAAAGATTGATACAAAGAACCTTGCAGGGGTATTACGATAGTTGCCCCAGTATTCCTGCCACATAGCTCCCCTAGAGCCAACATTGGGCATCAGTACCACATCAGGCAATACCTCTGTCTGGATAAACTCCTTCTTTACTCCATGCTCCGGGCTGGAGTAGGAAGTCTCTCTGTAATAAGCAGAATAATCTATCTTTCGAAGCTTGTCTGTTGCCTCTGCAACATTTACATAGGAAACAAACATGGAATCAAGGGATTTCAATACATTATGCTCCGAGAAAATGGGGCAATAATTGGTAATACGTCCGAAAGTAATCTGGTTAACGGATTTTACCGCATTATTAAGCTCGTACTTAAACTTACGAACATTATCCTTAAGGAGGTCTGCCTCCTCACTCTCACTTATCTTACCGCTTCTCTTTTCTTCGCGAAGGAAGGTGGTATAATCGGTATCCAGCTCATTCTTTGAAGGCTCTTTCTTACCTTCATACACAAGCTTTAGCCAGTCTATAAGCAAAAATACATGTTCATTGGGATCATGATATTTCTTCTCTGCCATCTTATACAGAATCTCCGCATTACGGGCTCCTGCCAGTTCCTCATCCACATATCCGAAGTAGAGGAACATATTGATGACATTGGAATAACCGAAATCATTAAATGTACGAAGGGCAATAGCCTCGTATATCTCAAAGAACAGCTTGGTAATCTTCTTCCTTATTGCTCTCGAATCACTGTCCACTATATTCTTGTCGGTAAGGGCTTTGTACGCCTCCACCGCTTCTTTAAACTCACTTGTTACCTCATCCGGCAGTCGTGAGTACTCCAGGATAGTATCGATGGAGTCCACCAGGTCTGCACGAAGCTTGCCGTCATCAGCCGGTCCTGCTTCCTCATCGTCTCCTCCGAAGTCGGTGGCATCCTTCTTGGCTTTGAAAGCAGATACACGTTCTTCCACCAGCTCCTTATCAGAGAATACGGACTTGGTCAGATAATTTACCAGGCTGTCTATCTTAACATCCAGCACTGAAGAATCCTTCTTCTCACGAAGGGCCTTAAATGCCAGACCGGTATATACACTGTATAAATCGGCCTCGGAAGAATTCATAATAAGTTCTTCCAGTCCAGAGATGTACTCAGCCATATCATTATTAAGCTCCATTATGGTAACTAAATGCTTAGCCGCCTCCATTACGGTTCCATAGCAGATACTCTTGCTAAGACCGTAAAAAGCCTTCTTGTTATCATTAGGCATGGCATGGAGTCTCTTATAATAATCAACAAGCCAGGAATCAATAGATTCCTTAATCTCGTAGGGCTCCAGGTCCTCAATCTCTGCCAAAGCTTTGATATTGGCTCCCAACTCTGCCGCAAGCTTTCTGTAATCGTCGTATTCGTCTTTTATGTACTTATAAAGGGAGTTACACTGAATGCGCAGTTTCTCGTAATCGCCGATATTAATCGCTACTGCCCGAAACATGGTAGAGACAAATATACCTGCCAACTCCGGCTTAACCGTAAGCATCTTCAAGAGATCCTCCGGCTGCCTATAATTGTAGGAATAGACAGAAACTTCCGTATCTGCCACATAATCAAATAAGTATTCGTCTGCATAAACATCCGTGATGCCGAGCATATTGCCGGATGACGCCACAACCTTGTTGTATCCTGCGGAAATCGCCACATTGCCCTTTATTACAATGGCAAGTGCCGAAATCTTGTCTCCCGCACGAAAAATGGTATCTCCGGGATTGTAAATGACTGTGCCCATGGTGTATCCTCCAATAAATAAACTACCTTACATTATATGACAATTTGGTGCTTTTCTCAACAAATTTGCCGAAATTCCTTGCTTTTACCGTAAAAAAACATGTATTGTTGGATAACTCCTGCAAACCCCTCATATCTTTCTTTGGGAAAATGCCCTCCGTAAACCTCTTCAATAACCCGCTTAATCCATACATCCTCCGGGAAAGCATCAATATTGTGAAGGCCGAATAGTGACACGCAGTTAGCCACCTTCACCCCTACACCGTAGATTTCCGTAAGGGCTTTTACCGCCTCTTTTTCAGGCATGTTCCGGTAAGAATCTATGTCAATTCGTCCCTCGCAGACGTCTCTTGCAAGGCGAAGGATGTATTTATCCCTATATCCCACTCCGTGGGGTTTTAAATCTTCTATATCAAGACGGGCTAAAGCCTCGGGAGTAGGGAATGCGTAAACTTTCTCTTTGGCCTCTTTTATAGGCTCTCCGTAAGCTTTGCACAGAGATTCTATGGATGTTCTGATTGCGGGAATAGACTTCCTCTGGGATATAATAAAGGATATCATCATCTCCCACAGGTCCTGTCTTAGGATTCTTATGCCTGCTCCGTATCTTGCCGCATTCACCATAAAGGTGTCCTCTGCATCAATTGCATTCTTAAAAGTGCCATAGTCAGTTCCCAGATCAAAATAGTCATACCAAAAGTCCCGAAACTCGCCTTCATCGCAGGAAAGACAAAACCTGCCGCCTCTCAAGTCACTTATCTCTAAGTATCTTCCCTTTGAAATAGTACAAAAAGTTTGACAGCCTTCAGTATCAATATGTCTGAATCTGAAGCACTGTCCCGATTCCTCTATCTGCCCCAAATTAAGGGTATTGTCATATTCTTTAATATCAAGGATGTACATATATCATTCTCCGAACTATAAATATCAGATATATAATAACATAAAACCCGTGTCATAGGTTAATTAGAAACCGGCCCCCGAACTTACTATTTTCCTTGACAGTGCCTCTTCGTTATGGTATAAAAGAATAGTTGCAAAAACTACCAAAGGGGATTGGTCAAATGGTATGACAAGGGTCTCCAAAACCTTTAGCGGGAGTTCGATTCTCTCATCCCCTGTACCTGCCCTAAAAAGCTCACCAAATGGTGAGCTTTTTTTCATTATTTCTATTCAAAAAGCAAACTCTCCAATTCGTTCAGTGCGTAGAGTCCCTCTCTACGCTATATTTAATGAAAAACTTAAAGGAGGGGTTATTATGCGTCTTAACAAAGCAGCATCCACCGGATTCTTACTCTGTTTTCTAGCCGTAATATTCGGAATAGCATCTAACGGCGGTATACACACAGTTATTAACTTTCTTCATATTCCGTCACTTATCACAACTCTTGGAGGATCCCTGTTTGCAGTTATGATAACATCAGACTCTTTTGAAGATTTCAGAAACGGTCTCTCCGGCTTTCGCAATGCTTTTAAAAAAGTGGAGGTAAACCAGTGCCAGATAATAGATTCCATGTATCTTATGACCGATCTTGCCCGAAAGGAAGGGCTTCTGGTTCTGGAGGAGAAAAGCCACGACCTGCCTGACGCCTTCCTGGCAAAGGGAATCAGCCTGGTGGTGGACGGCACCGATCCGGAACTCATCCATGATATTTTAGAAACAGAAATGATTCATGCCAATGACAGAGAAGGAAGGCAGGTCCGCTTCTGGCAGGATTTCGGTGCTTACGCTCCCGCCTGGGGAATGATAGGTACCTTGCTTGGCCTTGTAAACATGCTAAAATCCATGGGCTCCGACCCTTCAGCAATAGGTTCCGGCATGTCACTTGCCCTTATTACAACCCTTTACGGTTCACTGATAGCCAACTGGATCTGTATTCCCATTGCAAGAAAGCTTGAGAAGAAAAGCGAGGAGGAATACTTAACAAGGGAAATAATAGTAGAAGGCGTTCTGTCCATACAGGCAGGGGAAAATCCCAGGATAATAAAGGAGAAAATTAAAGCAATCGTAGATAATAAAGAATAATATGTAGAATTCTCCGATATGTAGATTGAACTCTACGCTCCCGAAAACTATAATAATAATCAGTAATTTCATTGGAGGCGTAATCATGAATCAGAATACTATCGGTGAATTCATGCAGATAACCAGAAAAGAAAAGGGAATGACCCAGAAGCAATTAGCAGAGATGATAAATGTCAGCGACAAGACAATCTCCAAATGGGAGAATGGCCTGTCTACGCCGGATACATCAATTCTGGCTCCTCTTTGTGCTGCCCTTGATATCTCTGTAAACGAGTTAATAACCGGCAAAAGAATAGCTCCCGAGGAATATTCCAAGAATGCGGAAGCAAACATTATAAATCTCTTACGCGAAAGTCAGGATTCCAGGAAAACTTCTATCATCCAGTATATACTGGGGGTCATATTATGCATTATTGCCCTGGCTCTTAATTTTGGAACCATTAACGGACAACTGTTATGGTTTATAGACTTACCGTCTCTAATCCTTCCCACCTGCATATGCCTTGCCGTAGTGCTTCTAAGCGGTAAGAAGGATCTTCGAAGCATTCTTCGTATAATCAGAAAAAGCGTACTTCCTGCCGGATTGGTAGTAAGCCTATCAGGCTTTGTCTCAATGATGGGCTCCATATCAGACCCGGAGAGAATCGGACAGGACCTGGGGGTTTGCATATTAACGATTCTATATTGCACCATAGCATATATTGTTGTAGTTGTTATGGAGCAACACATAAAATAAAGATAAAAATAAGGTGCCCTTTGGCACCTTAAATTGTTTCATTATATCTATCCGATATCCAACATACCGTCAAAACCGGTAAGTTCAAATGTCTCCATAATAACATCACTTACATTAAGAACCTTCACATTGGGAAAACCGTTCTCCTCCATGTACTGCTGAATAGATAAAAGAGTTCTAAGACCTGCAGAAGATATGTACTCTAAATTAGCAAAATCAAGAGTCACACTCTTACTCCCCGGAAGCACTTCCTCTATCTCTTTCTCGAATACGGGAGATGTAAGGGTATCAAGTCTTCCCTCAAAAGTTACGAATAAGTTCCCGTTTTCGATCTTTTTTGTGGTATTAAGCATTTAGTCCTACCTCCAGTATCTCTAATGAAATCTCGTACTCTCTCCCTTACCTTATTCTACACAAAGGAAATGAGAACGTCAATTAAATTCCCAACAGGTGAGTAGCTACCGTAAAGTAAATCATCAAGGATAAGGCATCAACAATTGTTGTAATAAAGGGTGATGCCATAACCGCCGGGTCAAAGCCAATCTTTTTTGCCAATACCGGCAGTGTACATCCTACAAGCTTGGCAACTATTACTGCGGAAGCAAGAGTAATACATACAACTAAGGCAATCATAATACCTACTCTGTCAACTAAGAGCAGCTTGGCAAAGTTGGCAACTGCCAGCGTTATTCCGCAACATATAGACACCCTGAATTCCTTCCACATAATAGCCCATATATCTGAGAATTCCAATTCATTAAGGGAAAGACCACGGATGATGGTAACGGAAGCCTGGCTTCCTGCATTACCGCCGGTATCCATAAGCATGGGAATAAAGGATGTAAGTACAATATATGCTCCCAGCGCATTCTCATAATGTTGAATAATCTGGCCTGTAAATGTCGCCGAAATCATAAGTAAGAGGAGCCAGGGAATACGCTTCTTCCAGGTCTCAAACACAGTGGTCTTCATGTAAGACTTATCTGTAGGCGTAATAGCGGCCATCATTTCGATATCCTCTGTAGCCTCCTGCTCGATGATATCCACGATATCGTCGATGGTAATGATACCTACCAGTCTGAATTCCTTATCAACAACAGGCATGGCAGTACAGTCGTACTTCTGGAAGGCCTGAGCTACTTCCTCCTGGTCATCATGGGTATTTACAGAGATAAAATTCTCGTTCATGATATTGCCAACCAGTTCACCCGGTTCAGCAAGAATCAAGTCGCGTAATTCTACTGTTCCTATTAGCTTTCTTCTATCATCAAGTACGTAACAAACATTGAAGTCAGCAGAATCCCCCGCATCCTTTCTTATGCGGGCAATAGCCTCTTCGACAGTGAGTCCTTCCTTTAATGCCACGAACTCCACCGTCATCAAACTACCTGCAGAATCCTCCGGATACTGAAGCAAGTGATTAATATCCCTTCTTGTCTCCGGGTCTGCATGTGCAAGAAGCCTGGTAACTACGTTAGCCGGCATCTCATCCATCAAATCGGCAGCATCATCGGCAAACATGTTGTCAATAAGAAGACCTGCCTCTTTCGCTGTCAGGGCCGTAATAATAAATTGTTCAACTTCAATGGGTAAGAATGAGAAAACCTCTGCTGCAAGATCCTTAGGCAGAAGCCTGAAAATCTTGATAGTCTCTGCATTCGAGAGGTCCTCTAAGATAGCTGCGATATCAGCCGCGTTCATTTCAAGTAGCTCACCTCGAAGCTCCATAAAGGCCTTCTTCTCAATAAGCTCATTAACTCTTTCAATCATCTTTTCGTTCTCCTTATCTTTTATTTGATGTTATCGCCTTGTCTGATAAGAAGTCACAAAGAGTCCGGCATCCGCAAATACACAGATACCTCGCATCCAAACTAATGATTAGCTTCGATATTAAAGCAAGAAAAACCATGGCACCGGTAATAATCGATGCTCGCTGTTTCCTTGCTGCTACGCTCTCGTGGCTTCAAATCGCCGGTATTACCAGAATCCATGTTTTTCACCTCGCTTTAAAATGAAATAGTTAAAAACCAAAATATAGACATACTTTAATGTCCTTAAATACTATGCTACAAATGTCCCTCAATGTCAAGAAAAAACAGCGGTGAGGGGGAATCTCACCGCTGTTTTGTGAATGCTTTACATTATCGCTTTCTATTCTTAGCGGTCATTGTAAGAATTGTCAGCATAGAAGCTGTTCCCAGGAATGCAAAGGTGATAAGAAGTGTATTATCGCCTGTTCCCGGTTCCTTTGTTGTTGTATCACTTGCCTTAACAGTCATTGAGAGGAACTCTCCACCTGCGTAGTCAGCAGCCTTAACAAGGAAGGTTCCTTCCGGAACTTCGATTGTATCCTTGAAAGTATTGTCTGCGTTAACAGCTGTAGACTTGGAAGCTACCAACTCTGTTCCTGCTTCATTATATACAAATACCTGTACGGCATATACACCGTCAGCAGCTTTTCCTTCTGCTATAATCTTTCCGTCTTCTGTGCTTGCTGTAAATTGTGTAAGTGTTCCTGCGAATACTGAGCCCGCCGGAGCAATGATGCCAATTAATGCAAGTACTAAAATCGCTAATCTAAATTTCTTTTTCATAAGTCATCTTTCCTTTCATTAATTGTTATCGTATAACCTGTCCGTTGCTTAATACTCTACCAAAGCCATGTCCGTTGCTCTTGAACTCAAGACCAAGACCATGTCCTAAGAGCGTTCCACCAAAAGATGTTGCCTCATTCTCAAGATTCTTTACAACGTTGACATAGATGTTCGAGTATGCGCTCGCTGTAACACCATCGGGAAGAGCATACCATGCTTTCTTTACACCTACTACATGGGTTCCATCGGGTGGAAGCTCGTATCCATCATAATAATCTCCGTTACCCATTTCAAGTCCTTTGTTAGGTGTATCTAATGTATGTGTCACTTTTGATCCATCTGAAGCAACACAGGTTAGTACTACCTTATAATTCTTGTAGCTGTCTGTGCTGGGGTAACAAAACTCAACATAAGATTTATTCTTCATGCTGGCCGGGGCAGTTGATCCAGGCCAAAATTCTTTGATTGCCACGTCTTTTCTTATTATGGTGACATATCCCTTTTCACCATTCTGCAAATCTATTTCCATAGTAACTTCATCATAGAAATTAGAATTAAACTTTATTGTCCATACTCCATCAACACTTGTTGCAGTTACCGCATTATTTGAAACTCCCATTATGGAGATATTGGTGATTTGGCCCATTTGGGCTGAACCTTTTATCTTTACGGTATCTTCCAGCAGAAATGTCTCAAACTTTCCGGGATTAGCCTGGCTTGTTCCACCTAGATCGTAGAGTCCTGACTGGATTAGCTCACTATCATATTCCGACTTATATTTTTCTCCTCCGGATACAACCTCTATAGGCTTATATTCATCCTTGTTAAGTATCAAAACATTGAATGCATAAGCCCCTGCACAATGAATAGCATTTGCCGATGCGGGACTAGATCCGACAGGGTCCACTGTCATCCTATGATCTCTAAGGTATCTAAACTTTTCTGATGTAGAAGCATTTGTAAAGTTTACGTCAGCAAGAGCATCCGTCATTGCAGATGAATACACAAACTCATAGGCTTTTTCAGGTCCATCCGGTGTAACTCTTTCCTGTTTGGAAAGATCAAATTGTGTTGTGCCGTCTTTTACATCAGCGACTTCTACTTCTTTCATTGATTTATCTGTAGGAATACCGGTGATTTGATATTTAAAGAAAGAATTCTCTTCTCCCTCTGTTCCCCATACAAACCAGATTGTCGGGTCATTAGGGTCCCATGTGTACTCCTGTTCACTCGATGCAACACCGATTTCAAAATTCATAGTAATTGCTGTTGTATTTACATCAGCGATTTGAAAAGTAATTCCAGTATTTAAATCAGCTTTATTCTGTTCTGTAATCATCTCCGTATCGCCGAACTTAACTGAAGCAGTCTTTAAACCTTTTCCCGCATCCTGAACTTGAACAAATACTTCTGTTGTTTTTGTCGTATCATCAGTAGGATTATTGGGAATGGCACCACTCTGACTTGTTGTAGTTGTTGTTGCTGATAGTTGTTTATTGAAATTTCCTCCCTCAGCAGCATCATGATTTGCCTTTCTGAATGAAATGCTTATATTTGCATTGCCATCTCCAAAGCTATAACCATCGCTAACTTTAGCAGTCAACTCAAAATGTCCTGCTGTGGCTGCCGCAAAAACATTACCTATTGAGGTAACTGTCCCTGCCACTAACGCCAATGTCAAAACAAAAGCTTTAAGTTTTCTTGAGACACTGGCTTTTTTACGTTCTCTCATATAATATTCCCCCTAATATATATTTTTGTGGGTCCGGATTCACATCCCCCATCCGAACCAACTTGAATTTATTATAGTCTTTTTAAAAGACTGATACAAGGTATTTTACAGAAAATTGTGCTTTAAGTTCTGTATTTCACGCATAATTCCCGCAGTGTCATACAAATTATTGCCAAATTAGAGATTATTTACAATAAGCACCCATAACAAAAGGCAGGGACCTTTTGTTCCTGCCTTAATGACATCTTCAATATAATAATTGTCTTATCTACGTTTAGCGAAGATATATGTGGTAGCGCTTAAGGAAAGCAGTGCAAGTACTGCGAAAGCAAGTATAAGTGCGTTATCTCCTGTTACCGGTGCCTTAACAGTAGTATCAGCCCCCTCAAGTGTCATAGGAAGAACTTCTTCAACTGTGTTGCCGGCGGGCTTTACATCAGAGGCTTCTCCCTGGTTTGCGCCACTTGTTTGTTTTTCTTCAAAGGAAAACTGAACATAGCCAGCTTGTCCGATAACCAACTGTGACAAAGTAACTACGTTATTCGATACAGCAGCCTTGTTATTATTTGTATTGCCTATCTGAGATTCAACATAAGCTACATAGTTTTCTACAGGACGTGTTCCAAACTCTACAGATGCTGCCTTTGTATATAGATAGTATTTTCCATCGATTATTCTTATCTTTGCACTATTATCATTTGCTGCAACAGTTCCCTTATCATATGTAACCGTAACTCTTCCATCGTTGACACTTGCATTAGTTGCGCCTTTTAATTCAAGTTTACAGTGAGTGGTGTCGTCATTTGTAAACCTTATATTGATATTATAGGTTACACCGTTATTAACATGAACAAAACCCCACTCGGGTGAATATTGATTCTCATTACCAATCAATCCTGAATACCCTGTATCAGAACTGGGCTCAACTTTTACATTAGAACTTTGCTTTGCATATACTTTAATTGTGCCATCAGCTTCCACATCTGTAGAATACAGACCACCTGTTTCTGATGAAAAAGTAACTTTACCAACTACATTTGAAACATTCTCAGCCTCTCCATATGTTATTTCAACTTTATCCGCATCATTTACCGCCGAGTAAGATGATACCTTCAAGCCCTCCGGTGCATTAACATTAAAGCAACAATAGTCAGAGGTGTCTGCCGGTGCAGCAGCGTGGACTCCAATCCTCGGTGTAATGACTCCGGCTAACAGGACTATAGCCGAAAATAAAGTGATAAGTTTTTTTGGTGTTTTCATTAAAACAATCCTCCAGTTTCTTTACTCTTTTTTATATCCTATGAACTGTGACGTTCTCGCAACCGCGAAAAGCACTCTCGCTTATCTCTTCTACAGACGCAGGTACATATACGTCCCGAAGAGCTGTGCAGTCCTGAAACGCCCAGGCCATAATCTTCTTAGTGCCTTCTGAGATGTGGACTGTGGTTAAGTCCTTACACTGGTTGAAGGCATATGATATGATGGTGTGAACTTTTCCGGGAATGGTTATCTCGGTAAGGCCACATCTTGTAAAAGCATATTGCCACATAGACTCTAATGTTGAAGGCAGATTAATATGGGTAAGCTTATCACATCCGTCAAATACAAATCCGCCGATTTCCCTGACGCCCTCAGGAATAATAACTTCCGTCACTTCTTTGTGTCCCTTAAACAAATCATCGAAGAGTACCGAAACATATTTATTATCGGGAATTACAATCTTCGAATCTTCACCTACATACTGCATAATGCAGTTGGTTCCATCCTCTAACCCTCTATACAAAAACTCTGCCATAATTATATCCTTTACCTTACTTTCTTTTCTTTTTTGATTTGCTGCCGGTTTTGGGCTTCCTTACGGAATATCCGAAGCTGCCAAGCTTCTTTCCAAGAGCAAAATAATCACCGTGTACATAAGCCATAAGGCCGGTTTTATCCAGTCCAAATCTACCCTTTTCATCTATATACTCATCGTCTACAGTAACTCCCAAGACATCGGCAATAAAGATATCATGTGTTCCGAAGCTTTCGGTTTTAACTGTCTTGCACCAGATGTTTACGGGACTTTCTTTGATAGCCGGAACATCCATAAGTTCAGTATTATACTCTGTAAGATTCATCTCTTTAAACTTATCATAATCTCTTCCGGATCTTACCCCACACCAGTCACAAGCGCGGGTTAGCTTCTCCGTTACCAGATTAATTACAAATTCCCCTGTTTCAGCGACAATATCGTGAGAATATCGCTCAGGTCTTATGGAAATAGATACCATAGGCGGATCAGAAACCACTGTGCCTGCCCAAGCAAGGGTTATAATATTAGCCTTCTCTCCGGGTCTTTTGCAACTAACCATAACCGCCGGAAGGGGATATAGCATGTTGCCCGGTTTCCATAACTGTTTAGACAAATTAATTTACCTCCCAACTCCATATAATTTCTTTAACTATGTTATATGAAATATGGTTCGTAATCAAGAAAAATAAGGCAGGTCATATTGACCTGCCTCTACATCCTAATATAAGAGCTAGAACACTCAAAATCGCATACTGTATGTTTGAAACGAAATATTCAATCTACATTTTCTGTGTCATAAGCATTCAGTCACTTCGTGACAGCTTGTGACATTGGTCAGACCCTCGACCTATTAGTGACAGTCAGCTGAACACATTGCTGTGCTTACACCTCTGCCCTATCTACC
>SVDM01000003.1 GCA_015058015.1 Lachnospiraceae bacterium
AGAAAAGAATGCTTCATATATCTGCAAGGATATACTTGGCTGTGACATATCCTCCGAAGCGGGGATGCTCTATGCCCGGGAGAATGGACTTTTTAAGGATATTTGTCCGAGAATGGTAGAATCCGCGGTTGATATTCTGGAAGATATGGAATTATAAGCAATTGGTACAGAGGAGAAATACGGAATTTTGATGGAGGAAAAGCAAGGTGAATGAATTTAATGAATGTGTTCATGAAGTTTTTTCTGCAGCCGGTGATATTATCGTAAAATCAATGATGGGCGGATATCTTGTATACCCTAATGGTAAGCTGTTCTTCACGATCAAATAGAGAATTATATTGGAAGATAATCGCACTAAGGCTCTCTGGCTCTGTCCATAAGAACAGAGTCAGAGAGATTTTTTATTATTCAGGAAGTCTTCCTTCATACATGATTTGAAGTTCACCATAGACCTTACCCCAGTTTCGGATCGGCATGGTCCATTTTTTTTGGCTTCAAATGTTGAAAGGTATAGCGCTTTTAAAAGGGCCTGATCACTTGGAAATACACTCCGCTGACGGTTGAGCTTACGGTATGTAGCATTCAGGGACTCAATGCTGTTTGTAGTATAAATCAGAGTTCTCACATCGGCTGAGAATTTAAAGATGGGGCTAAGCGCATCCCAGTTGTCGTACCATCGGTTCATGGCTCGAGGGTATTTTTCTTCCCAAGTCGATTTCACACGATCCAGAGCTTTCCTGCCATCTTCTTCGGAAGGAGCGTTGTAAATCGTCTTCAGATCCTTGGCAAAGGCTTTTCTGTCCTTGTCAGGCACATATTTGAGAGTGTTACGCACCTGATGGACAAGGCATCTCTGATACTCTGTATTCGGGAAGGCAGTTGAAATGGCTTCCTTGATGCCCGAAAGACCATCGGCACATACGATAAGGATATCCTTTACGCCACGATTTTTCATTTCATTAAGGACGGAAAGCCAATACTTTGCACTTTCATTTTCACCGATCTGAATTGAAAGCACTTCCTTATGACCGCTACATGAGATGCCCAAGATGATATATGCAGCCAGTTTTCTGATGATACCATTATCCCTTACGGAATAGTGGATGGCATCAATGAAAATGACCGGATAAACGTCCTCCAAAGGCCTATGCTGCCATTCCTCGATTTGAGGCAGTATTTTATCCGTCACGTCGGAGATAAAGCCTTCTGATGCCTCAAAACCATAGATGTCTTCAAGGGTATCGGAAATCTGGCGGGTGGTCATTCCCTTGGCATACATAGAAATGATCTTTTGGTCAATGTTTGAAATATTCTTCTGCCTCTTTTTAACAACCTGAGGCTCAAAGGATGATTTTCGGTCCTGTGGAACCTGGATGTCGAGACTGCCGAAGCTGGAGTTGACGCGTTTTGTCTTGTAGCCATTACGGTAATCGTCGCTGTCATAACGTTCTGACTTCTGATATCCAAGATGATCGTCCATTTCGGCTTCCATCATTTCTTTGATGGTACCACCTAAGAGATCCTTGAGAGCATCTTGGATATCCTCAACAGTTTCAATGTCATACTCCTGCAGGAGCTGTTGGATGATCTGACGTTTTCCATCTGTCATCTGAACTTTGTGTACGTTTTTCTTTTCTCTTGCCATAATAAAGGCCTCCTTAAAGTATTTATATTTTACCTTAGGAGACCTTAATAATACATAACTATTATATTTTTACAGACTTTTTTTCACAGACTCGTTTATCGACGTATTTCTTATCCGGCCTATTTAATCTCAAAATAGATACTGCCAAGCAAACCATCCGGCTGCAATTATCACACCGGCAATCAGGATTGTCTCTATAAATACTGCCAATCCCTTGCCAAATCCTATTTTCTCCTCGTCTCTGTTGGGGCTTATTACATCAATAGTTTTAGTTGTATTGTAAGCTCTATGCGGAGCTCTCTGTAACTGTGCCCGTCTCATAGATATAGGATCCTGTTGTTGCATTATTCTTCGATAGAAGCCTTTCAAGAATTCCACATCTTCTTGTGAATATGGCTCGTTAACGTTCTCGTGGGTAATTATATTTCTTATATGCCTGATTCTCCTTAGATTAGCCAAATCATAATGCCAATTAGGAATGGTGCTTGATATGGAGGATGATGTACGCTCCATATCTTCGATATATAATGTCACGCCATGCTTTTCTCCATATATGTCATTGCAGAGTTGCTCCAGATGGCTGAACTCATTCAATAAGTCTTTCAAAGTGTTAGTAATCCCCTTACATTTTTTATTCCTTTAGACCCTTTAAGTATTCCTTCTGCTCCGGGGTAATGCGATAGCTTTCCCTGGCTTTTTGTATAGCCTTGTTGTGGGTCCACTTATCCAATCTTTGCTCCTCAATAAGGGGCAGAACTGCCTCGTACTGCTTGGCCAGGGCCGTGGCAAAATACCAAGCCGTCATCATGTTTATATAATACTCCTCCGACCGAACCTTTGACACCATCTCGGGGTAAGCTATATCAAAGTCTTCGTCAAGAAAATGCTCCATAAGCATCCCTATTGCAAAGCGAACAGTATAAGTCTCATCAGACTTAATCCATATCTTAATCTGCCCTAAGAGCTCCTGCCTATGTTTTTTAAAAACCTTGGGAGATAGTTGGTCGCAGGTTGCCCAGTTGTCAACGTAAGGCAGGAATCGGCATACCTCTTCCATACATTTGTCATAATCCTTAAAAACAGACAGGATAAATGCGTGCAGTTGCATCTCATCAAAGTACTTGTGGGGAAGGTCAGATAAAAACTCCCACACATCGTCTCTCTTTGCTACTTCTTTTGCATACTTTCTAAGTTCCGGAGTTCTTACCCCGATTATGTTCGCAGGGTCTACGGTTGGCATAAGCTTTGCCTGAAAGTCCCTAAACTTTGTATCCTGGAGGGAAAACAACTTCTCTCTTATCTCTTCTCTAATCATACGTGATGCTCCTTCATAGTTTTTTGTCTGTATCGTACCCCGTTTTCTTTGCTTATTATGAGAATACACTTATTTTACTTTCCTGTACACTTGTTTATAATAGAAATATGAATAACGAATTAAAAGAAAAATACATACTCGTAGGAGTTAACAGTAAAACAGACACAGCGGATCCTTTAGCTGAGCTTGAGGCTCTGCTTGATACCGCCGGCGGCGAGTCCGTATACAAGATCATACAGCACCTTGACAGCCCGGATCCCGCAACATATGTGGGCCGAGGTAAGGCAGAAGAAATAAGAGAGCTTGTTCATCTGTATGAAGCCACCGGGATATTGTGTGATGATGAACTGTCCCCCGCTCAAATAAGAAATCTCTCGGATATACTTGAAGCCAAAGTTATTGATCGGACAATACTGATACTGGATATTTTTGCGGCACATGCAAGTACCAACGAGGGTAAGATTCAGGTAGAGATGGCCCAGCAAAAATACAGGCTGTCTCATTTGCATGGTCTTGGAAAAGCACTGTCGAGACAGGGTGGCGGAATAGGTACGAGGGGTCCCGGTGAAACAAGGCTTGAGTCTGACAGGCGACGTATTCAAAAGCGAATCTCTGTTTTATCCCGTCAGATCTCCCAGATGAAGCAGGTTAGGGAAACAAACAGGAAGAAGAGACAGAACGAAGGCATACCTGTGATAGCCGTTATCGGCTACACTAACGCAGGGAAATCAACTATGCTAAACAAGCTGACCGGTGCCGGAGTTCTTGCGGAAGATAAGCTCTTTGCCACCTTAGATCCCACTACCAGAATGTACAGACTTCCCTCGGGGCAGAATATCTTACTCACCGATACCGTGGGTTTTATCGACAAACTTCCCCATAACCTTATAGACGCCTTCAGAAGTACCTTAGAGGAAGTAAGATATGCCGACATCCTGCTGCATGTGGTGGATATTTCGGATTCGAATGCAGACCTGCACATGAATACGGTATATGAAACGTTACGCGAACTTGATGCCGATAACAAGCCGGTAATAACCCTGTTTAATAAGATTGATAAGTTAGAGGGTGCCGAGAGTGAAAATGTAGGCTACGTCAAGGATTCCAGAGCCGGGCGCACAATCCCTGTATCCGCAAGAAGCGGCGAGGGACTTGACCGGGTTGCACTGGCAATAACAGATGTACTGAAAGAAACGCAGGCCTTAGCTAACCTGATCTTTCCCTATAGCAAGACCGGACTTTTGGAAGTCCTTAAACGGACAGGCAATGTCATAAGTGAAGAATTCAAAGAGGAAGGCATCTTCGTAAGCGCCTACCTATCCACGGCGGATCTTGGCAGATACAGTGAATACATTACAGTTACAGCATATCCTTAATCTTATCCAAAAATGTCTCTGCCATCCCGCTTAAGGGTCTGTTATCCCCCTTCAAATATCCGAAGGAAACCTTGCCCTCAAAGCCCCGGACTCTGGCCATATGGGCATGGGATATTCCCGTGTCCTTAAGGCTCCAGTAGGAACCTATATTACAGTAGTCGGTACGCCTAAGCATATCCATAATAAGGTGGTCACTGTTGGTTCGCACCACAATATCCAGCTTAGCCTTACCGCTTCTAAAGGCCTCGTGCTCATACAAAAGTTCTTCAACGGAGAAGAAATCATCCTCCATCTTTATACATTTACAGCCGGATAATTCCTCCGGCTCAACAAACTCCCTACCGTAAAAGGGCCCTGACTTACTACAATGTACCACCAAATCTGATGTGGCAAGCTGCGTATACTCTAAGTGTTTTCTCTCTGTCATATGGATAAATGCCGGAAGCTTGCTTGAAGGCATAAAGACAAAGCCTAAGTCGTAGCCCCTCTCATGTATATAATCCATCATTTCCTCAATACCGCATTCCGTATAGTACAAAGCCTTGTCAGGCATATGGCTTTCGCAGAAGAAATCCTCCGCCATAACAGCCATGGTACTGCTGGAGTTGGTGGCGATTTTTAAGGATTCTCCGGTGTCCGATTCACACACCTCCTGAATAAGAGAAGCATTCTTAAGCGCATTCTCCGCATAGAATCTTATCTTCTCCCCCTCATCAGTAAGCACTATTCCACTGCCGGTACGCTTAAACAAAGGCTTCCCCAATTCTCTTTCCAAAGCCCTTATAACCTGGCTTACGTGGGGCTGGGAAGTGTATAATTCTTCCGCCGCAGCCGTAAGAGACCCTTTATCTGCACAAGACAGGAAATATTGTAATTGTCTAAGTTCCATATCAACCACCCCTATAACATTTTCTTATATCTTACCATAAATATCAGGCTATATCCAGTTTTTAGCGGCCGAGATATAATAAAACCAAATAATAAAATAGGAGGTTACTATGTCCGGCACCACCCATGTTGAAAAGGGACCCATAGGCAAGGTATTGTTCCAATTTGCCATGCCCGTTATGATATCCCAGCTTCTTCAGGAAGTATACAATATAACAGATTGCATAGTTATCGGCAGATTTGGCGGGGATAATGCCCTTGCCTCCATAGCGGTATCCGGGGTAGTATTGTCTCTTTTTATTAACTTCTTCATCGGATTTTCATCGGGGGTAAGTGTAATTACGTCCCGTTTATTCGGCGAATACAATTACTCTGAGCTTAAGAAGACGCAGGTATCCGTCTTTCGTCTAGTGGTGTTGGCTGGAATCGTATTCTCCCTTGTAACCTTTATTTTTGCTGATGGGCTGTTAACTCTTCTGAATTGTCCCGAGGATGTACTAGGCCGCGCCACCTCCTACCTTCGCATCTGCTCACTTGGTATTACGGCCCAGCTAATCTATAACGTGGGAACGGCTATTCTTCGCTCCTTTGGCGATTGTAAGTCACCCTTATACTGTTTTTTCACATCATGTTTGATTAATCTTACTCTCGATGTTACCTTTGTTATCGGATTTAAAATGGGAATTATGGGAGCTGCCATGGGAACTCTTATCTCCCAGTGGATTCTGGCAATGCTCATCCTTAGAAAATTATACAGACTTGATAGTGAGATATCCCTGTCACTATTCGGCGAGAGCCTTGGCATTGCCAAGGTATTGGATATTTTAAAAACGGGTATTCCGGCAGGAATGCAGGCCTTCTTTATGAGCATGTCTTCCCTGATTATACAGACAAGCATCAATTCCTTCGGCCCTGACGCTATGGCGGGAATGACTCTCTATGCCAAGTTGGAAGGCTTTTTATATCTTCCCACCTTTGCCTACGGAATCGCCCTTACAAGCTTCGTAGGCCAGAACTTCGGTGCCGGAAGAATCGATCGTGTCAAGGAAGCTGTGAAAATAAGCAATAAACTGATGTGGCTTGTTATCTTTCCCTTAAGCTACATAATCACTTTTGCTTCTCCCATCCTTCTTCAGGCTTTTACAACGGAATCAGGAATCTTATTTAACGCCCATGAGGCAATACTCTTTAACCTGCCCTTATATATAGTGTATGCAATAAACCAGGTCTACTTAGGGGCTATAAAAGGTCTTGGCAAAACCTTCTATCCCATGATTTGTACCCTTATCTGCTACAGTATCTTCCGGGTAGCCTGGTGTAATATCCTGCTATCGGTATTTCATTCCATGATAGTAGTGTACCTAAGCTACGACGTAAGTTTCTTTATTATGCTTGCTCTTCTTTTACCGGTATATAAAAAGCTTATTTCAAGTCCAAAATCTCTGCCCCGAAGGCTTCCGGCTCATCCGTGTCATGGGTAGTCATAATAACCGTCTTACCCCTGGTGTATTCCTTAATGAGCTCTATTACATCATTTCTCGTTTCTTCATCAAGGCCTTTTAGGGGTTCGTCCATAATAAGCAGATCAAAGTCGGCAAGAAGGGCTCTTACAATGGCAACTCGTCTCTTCATACCACCGGAGAACTCGTTTACGGTTTTCTTGGCATCCGTATCGATTCCTATACGAGCAAAGCATCTTCTTATATCCGAGTCGGAATACTTCCCGGACATATCTGTGATAATCCGGACATTGAGAAGGGCCGTCAAGTTCTCACACAGCCTGTTCTCCTGGAATACGGCACTTAGTTTTGACTCTTTCACACCTTCAATAACCCCGCCGTCCGGCTTTTCAAGCCCCATTAAGATTCTAAGAAGAGTGGTCTTACCGGCTCCGGATTTACCCATAATACATGTAAAGCTTCCATCCTTGAATTCATAATTAAAATCCGAAAGCACCTGTTCGCTTCCGTAGCTTTTTGAAAGATTCTTAAGTTTAATATCCATTATCTTCCCTCCAGCTTATTCATAATGAAGTTTACAAGAAGCATAACCAGCTTTTCGCATGTAACGCTTACAACGATAATTGTAATGGTCCAGGCAAACATCTCAGGGGTACTTAAGTATATCTTAGCCTGATAAAGTCTCTCTCCTATAGAGCCTGTGGGCAAGCCTATAATCTCGGCTGCTATACCCGACTTCCAGCATAACCCCAAGGCCAGTGAACAGGCCGCCTTAAAGTAAGGAATGGTCTGGGGAATATAGACGTATCGCAGACGTTTACCGAAGGGAATCCTGAAAACCTTAGTCATCTCCAACATATTACCGTCCATCTCCGAAAGGCCTGATAATATGTTGGTATATATAACGGGAAATGCCATCAAAAAAGAAATAACCACAGAAAGGTTCCTTGAAGGCACCCATATTAAAACAAGGATTATAAAAGATGCTACCGGGGTAGCTTTGATTACCGATACAAAGGGAGCCAAAAGCCCCCTTACCGGTTTAAACACATATGATAAGGCCCCCAGCACCGTACCGATTACCACTGCAAGAATAAAACCTGAGCATATCCTTACAAAGGTAAAACCGATACTTTGCCAGAACTCACCCACAAGAAGCATCTGCCACAGACACTTTATGGTTTCAAGGGGTGATGCAAGCAATATAGTGGAATTTAAACACATAGCCAGTAATTGCCATACAACCACCCAAAAAACTATGGGCCATATTTTTTTAATCTTATCTTTACTAAATATTCTAGAATCCATCTCCCGGAACCTCTCAACCTACTGATAATAAATACTGTTCTCTAACTCCTCTACATTAGATATGCTGATAAGAGAACCTCTTACGGATATCAGTTCTTTCTTCTTTAAGTCAGACAGTTCCCTAAACAAGGCCGCACGACTCATTCCCAAACTCTTTGCCAAAGTCTCTTTCGTATCTTCCAATCTCACCTTACCCTGTCTTTCGTTGGATAAGAGATAGATAACAACCTTGGTCCTGCAGGACTGCATTGCAAGAATCTCCGTTCTGTGAAGCAGGAATGCAATTTTCTCATTGCACAGACTAAGATATCTGTTCATCAACTCCTCATTGGCGAGAAGAAGGCGTTTGAAATCCTCTTTGGCTATAAAAAAGATATCGCAATCACATTTACACTTAAGTATGGTTTCCCTTTCGTAATTATAGAACAGATTGCATATCCCGTAAATATCCCCCTCTGTTAGCTTTGACATCCTAACTTCAGTTGCATCTGCAAGTACAGAGTAAACATCTATTACTCCCGATGCGATGATTCCCACATATTCCCGGCCTGAATATACTTCATTGGCAATATGGTTCTTCTTAACCTTTTTCCTAAAGCAGGTTACTTCCGCAAGGGAAATGTCTTTGAAAAGGGGCACTTTGCTTAGTTCGGTTGAATAATCTCGTGTAGTCATTGATTTCTCCCTAGTTAGCATAGACTGACTGCTTAAAAAGAATATCACATACAAAGCAAGTTAGCAAGGACTAACTTTTTGGAAAATCGTCTCAACTTAGACGGATTTTTTTCTCCCACTTGTTTACTATCGATGTAATAAGGGAGGACTTCAACATGAATAAAATAATAATGATTCTGGGTGCTGCATCAGTTGGCAAAACTTCCATCATACGCGGCCTTGTACCCTTCATGAAAGAAAGACATGCCAAACCTTGTCTGTGTAAAATAGATTGTCTCTACACCAATGATTCCGAGATCTATGAAAAGCTGGACGTCCCCTACGTGGTTGGCTTAAGCGGTGATATTTGTCCGGACCATTTTCTTGTATCCAACATGTGTGAACTATGGGATTGGAAAGAATCTTTGGAGTGTGACACTCTCATTATAGAAACAGCGGGTCTTTGCAACAGATGCTGCCCCGCAACAGAGAATACCTTAAGCATATGTGTTCTTGATGCCACGTCAAGTTCAAGACAGGCAGAAAAGCTTGGTCCCATGGTTACATTGGCCGACATCATCGTTCTTACCAAAATCGATATGGTATCCCAAGCGGAACGGGAGATTCTGATGTGGAACCTGTCTCGGTTGAACCCTACCGCGGAATGCTACCCTGTGGACGGGCTGACGGGTTACGGTATCGAACTGTTGGGGAATGCCATTTTGAATTCCCCACAGGTGGAGACATACGAGAATGACGTGTTACGCCATACCATGCCCAGCGGAGTGTGTTCTTACTGTATTGGAGAGAAACGTGTAGGAAGCGCTTTTCAGCAAGGTGTTGTAGGAAAGATTAGTTTCTAAGGAGGATACCATGAAAAAAAGCATACGAATACTGCCCGGCACCGACAAGTGCGGCCATCGGGAGAACTACGAATACATAGATTTAAAAATGGGAGAGCTGTATACAATTGTGGGTAATACAGGTTCCGGGAAAAGCCGTCTTATAAAAGACCTGGAGCAGCTGGTTAACAAGGACTCTGTAAGCGGCAGAACAATTCTTATAGACGGGAAGATTCCCACCCTGGAGTCAAGGTTGTCCATCAGCCGAAGGCTCATCGCCCATCTTGGTCAGAATATGCGATTTGTCCTTGATAAAACCGTTTCGGAATTCCTCTTGTTGCACGGCAATTGCCGTGGAATTGAGGATCCCGACATAGGGGCAATAATTGATACCGCCAACGAGATTACCCCTGAGCATATAAGGGGTGATATGAACCTCAACACCCTAAGCGGCGGGCAGAGCAGGGCCTTGATGATTGCCGATATCGCCTGCATATGTAACAGTCCCGTTGTGCTAATAGACGAAATAGAAAACGCGGGAATCGATAAGATTAAGGCCTTGCGCCTCCTTCTTGATTCCAACAAACTGGTACTTATCGTGACCCATGACATTCACACCTCTCTTATGTCTAAGAAGAGAATAATCATGGAAAACGGTGCCGTCTCGGCCGTCATAGACAGAAGCCCCGAAGAAGCAGCCCTTTATGAGAGACTGGACTCAGAGTATTCAGAAAGATTCAGGCTGCAAACACTACTACGACAAGGAGAATATCTGATATGAAAACAATAACTCTTTACTGGAGCAACATCTGCGTATTACACAAATTTGAACATAACCATCTGGAAAAAATCCGGGAAGAATTATTAAAAGAGAATATCGACTTAAGAGTAGAATACTTCGGAATAGGATATCCCAGAAGAATGAGTGAGGCCCTTCTTGATGAGAGTACACCCTTACCGGATATGATAGTATCAACGGATCTGGAGGTCTTCGAGAACAAGGAGATATACGGCCGCTACTGCGAAAGCCTGATAGATGTCTGCGACTACTTTTCCTTGAAGGATAGGGAGAACTACGCGCAGCTCTACACCGACAAGCGTCTCCTTCCCTTCATCGCCATACCCATGATGCTTTATACCAGGGATTCTTCCTATGAAGGTGCATCCTTAAAGGATATTCTTGAAAGAAAAGTTGCCTTCGGCGGCGTCAACAACTCCGCTGTCAAATGCATCTACAAGTATATCTGGTCAAAGTTCGGGCGTGATGTTGCCGGGGATTTCCTCCGGAATGCAAATGTCTATGATATGCCTATACAGAGTATGAACGCCGTTAAAACAGGACAGGCGGACTTGGCTCTAACCCCCTCTATCTACGCCCTTCGTGCTGATATGGAACATGAATTTGCCTATCCCTTATCCGACGGCACTATTGTTCTTCCTTCCTTTGCAGCTGCAAGGAATTCCCTTGATGCGGACCTGGCTGTAAGGATTCTTTCCATGATCTTAACCGAGGATTTCTGCAACTTCTATGTCACTTCAGGAGATCTGGTCTCCGCTATAGAAGGCACCATGGAAAACAGATTTCCTGCCCTGGCAGATAGCATGTATAAATATCCTAAAGGTGAATGGTTTGATAGTATTACGCCGGTGGAATTCTACAAGGATTACTGCAGTATCCTGCCGGGAGCTATTGATTATTCTGTGGCTGTTTAAAGCGTAATTCTTAAATTGGCGTGATATAAGGCCGAGCATCTGCTATAACATTCCGCGACCCACTCGCGTTCTTAATGGGTACCCCTAGCGGTACTAAGCTCTCGAGGCACCCCTTTTCGGGGTACCACGAATCGCTAAGTGCCGAGACCCATTACGGTCCCGGAATATTATAGTAGCTGCTCTGCCATTTACATCAGCGCCAAATATAGTAAGAAAGCAAGGAAAACGGACGGAAAAATTCCGCCCGCTTCCTTTTGTCTAGTATCAAATATAGCGCCTTATGATATCTGAACATCGCTCATGTTATAAAGAGATGTTTTACCATTTAAGAGTCTGCTATATGAAGCAAGTGCATAGAATGCCTGCTCTGTTGCCATTCCATCACGGCTTCCGTTAAGGATGTGCTTAAAGCCGCCACCCTCAACATAGAATCTGTCATATGTCTCCATAATAGAATGACCGTTCTTGATAAAGCGTGTATCAGTAAGAGGATTAATTCCTAATGCAGTTAATGCAACTACGATCTGTGATACGGATTCACTGTTTTCTGTACCGTAGGATGAGAGACCACCTCTATCATTTACAAGCTCAGACATCTTGTTAAGTGCAGCATCTACAGCTTCCTTAACATCTGCACGCTCATTGTAATAAGGAGCAAGTGCCTGGATAGCCATACCTGTCATATCAGGATCTGCTTTCTTTCCGCTAAGTGTCCATCCTCTTTCAGGGGTCTGAACGGAAAGGATATGGTCAATAAGCTTTTCTCTTGTTACAGTATCTGAAGGATTGCTTGTGTTAGCAGGTATATCATAGTTATGAGAATCGAAAGCAATAAGCGCCCAGATTACTCCGTTAATACCCTGTTTCTTAAGATACTTCATGCTGTTAAGACCCTGAAGGAGGTTATGTCCAGCAACATTTCTTGGATTTTTGCCGATTGCTGTTAAAGCAAGGATAACTCTTTCATTGTCTGTAGCTTTAGATTTGTGGAGTCTCTGATCAGCATTGATGTTTGCACTTACGTACTGCTCAACTGTTGCATAGTAATTCTGGTAGAATGCAGCATTAGCCGGTGTTGTTTCTGAACGAGCAAGATCTATAATCCACCATTCTCCGCCAATAGAGTTAACTGTTGCATTGTTGGTTGTTGTCAGGTTTGAAAGATATGTCTTGGTTGTATCATAGTTGGCAAGAACTGTAGCATTGAGTTCGCTTAATTCTGCCGGAATCTCTACCTGAGGATTTGGATCCGGATTTGGATTCGGATTCGGGTTCGGGTTGGGATCAACCGGCTGTGAACCCTCCTTCTGTACTGTGAAAGTATAGAAAGTAGGATCAGCTGTTCCATTCATTGACTCACCTTCGCCAACTGATACAACGATTTCTGTTCCGTTAACAATGGGAACCATCTGTGTACGTTTATATACTACAGAGTTAACCTTTGTAAACACCTGGAAGTTCTTGTTAGCAGCTGTAGGAGTAACTTTAATTTCCTCAGTATTTGCAGGAACTGTTAATACATAGTTTAATGTTTCAGCATCAAACTCAGTATCAAGGGTTCCTTCACTAAACTCTATAGCTTTAAGCGCTGTGTTATAATCTCCCCAGAAACCGCCAAGGTCTTCACCATATCCGTTTACGGTATACATAACACGGATTTCGTCACCGGCTGATAACTTGCCGTTTTCAACTGTAAATCCACAGAAACCTTCATTAACGAACCAGTCGTTTAAAGTACCCATCCAACCGGACATTGGGCCACCATCGAATTCGCCAAGGCCATAAATTCGAGAAATATAGTTATTCTCGGCACCTTCAATATTGTCTTCACCTGCAGCCTCTACAATGCAGGACATCATTGTAGAGTCCTCATTGAGGGTAATCCACTCATCAATAAAGACATCTTGGGGAAAGTCTTCACTCCATCCTTCCATATCCGGAGTGAATGTAGTGTTTTCAATAATAACATGTACCTGATTCTGATGTGGGTCATTTGTTGCTGCAAATACAGCAGATGGCATTAGGCCAATAACCATCAAAACTGATAAAAGCAATGCTAAAACACGCTTTCTCATCGTTTTACCTCCTTATACTTTGTAATAAGAGCATTGTTAAAACAGCGCTGTTTAGTTACAATGTCATTTTAACACTAAGTCATTTTTTGGAAAAATAAGTTTTTCCTTATGGGTTTTTTAGAATAAAAACCCAGTAATATCAGCGCTTTGAGATGTTTTTTGTTCGATTTGCCAAAGGTTTTCCTTGGGGTAAAAGCAAGTTTTTTACATTTTCTTACAGCGAGAGATTATGCTGCTAGGATCTATACAATCGATAAAACCCTTACGAATACAGGCTTCGCGCTCTTTCTTTCGTCAGAAAAATTTTTTATTTTCCGACATTAGATATAAAAATAGCCTATAATGTTTTACTTATATCAAAAGTATTGCGTTTTCTGACTAATAATTGCATTCCCGCAGAAATAAAGAAAAAGAGGGCAGTTCATACTGCCCTCTGAGTGAATAAGAATCGCTTGCGTTAATTTTTTAGTTTGCCTCTTTCTTTGATTTCACCGCGCTACCTGCAAGAATGCATAAAGCGAAGAGTGAAAGTATAAGAGAAATGTTTGCTGCATCACCTGTTTTGGGTGAAGCTGTAACGTTAGCATCGTTGTTAGTAATCTCGGCATCAAGCACATTCTCTGCAGCTTTGTTGTCATTGCTTAATACAACAACATAATCTGATGCATGTGTAAATGCGAGTTCTGCATAGCCATCGCTGTCAATAAGACCGGATGTGGTGATCTGAGTGGAGCCATCTTCTTTACACCAATAAACGTTAGCATACTTGCCTGCATACTCACTACCAAAGTTGTATCTTAATGTTGCCTTAAAGCCAAAGTCTCCTTCATGTGACAATCTAAGTTGAACTGTCGGATTACCCTGTGCGAGTTCTTCTACAATGCTTTCCGGTACAACACCGGATACTTTCTCAACACCAAGGTTAAGTGCCTTAACTTCTTCTGCTGTAACGTTCGTACCGTTAACAGTCCATGTATAGTTGTCCATCTCAAAAACAACATCTACGTCCTTGCCCTTTACAGTTTCCAATACTTCTGCAGGAATAACTGTGGCAGGTTCACCTGCTTCTGATACCATGGAAACATTAACCTTGGGTGTCTCTTTAGCCAGGCCAAGACTTGCTGCCTCATCTACACCTGCAACAGCTTCCTTAGCATTATTCAAAGCCTCCTGAACTGCTTCTGCAGACGGAGCAACACCTTCTGCAGGTTTCTCAGGTTCTGGGTTAACCTCAGGCTTTCCCGGTTCAGGTTGGGGATCAGGTTCCTTAACTTGGCTCTTCTTAAGCTCTTCAAGAGTTGCTTTTGCGGTTTCAATAGCGCCTGCATTCTTAACAAGGCTTTTCTGAACATCGTTAAGTGCATTGTATGCTGTAGAAACCTCATTAATTGCGCTCTCTGACCCAAGTGTGATTGTTCCAAGCTTATCAATTGCAGAAGATACATCCTTTGCAACAGCAATCTCCTTAAGAGAAGCTTTACCGGTAAGAGCTATGCCGTTAGGATTATTTGATCCGTCGTCTAAGTAGTAGCAGTTAGTATATGTGGCTTCAGTTCCTTCTCTAAAGAATCCGGCAAAAACACCTTTAACGCCTCCCTGAACAATCGCATTATTAACAACGTTTTCAAATAAAACGTGCGTAAAATCCGTTCCCTTACCTGTAGCACCTAACCTACCAACCAATCCACCTACATATGCCTCTTCTTTAAGCGCAATAATTGCTCCGTTATTCTCACAGTTTAAAATATCTAAACGCTTTGGATCATCTACACTTCCACCAGCTACAGCAACCATTCCTCCAGCTTGCTGTTCAGAAGACATTGACCCGAAATTTTTGCAATTAGTTATTATAGTGGGGGATTTTGTCAGCCCCGCAATACCACCAGCAAAGTAATTTGATTTTATATCGCCATAGTTAATACATCCGGATATTATAGGCGATGTTGTCCCCTTATCTGAGGATTTTCCAATAATTCCGCCATAAATATTCGAAGCATTTGAACCCATTTTGCTCTCCGGTGCGGTAATAGAGCTATAATTAACACAATCTTTGATAGTTCCTTCATCCATCTGTCCTACGATTCCGCCAATAACAGAACTTGTGTTTGCTCCTTCAATTGTTACTCTCGATATACAGTTTTCGATTAATCCACCGTGCTGCGTTCCAACAATAAGTCCAGATGTTCCTTTACAAGTAACCGTACCTTCAACTGTAAGATTCTTTACTACGGCACCAGCAGTTATTGTGCTAAAAATGCTAGCACCTGTTACAGTTATTTTATTACTATTACCATCGAATGTTCCGGAATAGTCATTCTTAGCTCCGGTAGCAATAGACGTCCAAGAAACACGGTTCAAGTCTATGTCAGCTATAAGCTTTACATTTGCATCCAGTAACCGGCCAGCCTTTGTCTCTGCTGAAAACCATAACAATTGATCTGCGTTCTCTATTAGATATGTTCCTTCTGAATCCTGAGAGGGAACGCTATCCCCTGTTGATGTATCAGCAGCCAGTACGCTGGATTGCACCAAACCCAGAGCCATTATAATGGTCAACGCAAAAGATAAAATACGTTTTCTCATTCTCTTTTCCTCCTTATTCTGTTTTCAATGTTCAATTGACGGAATGCCCGTCAACACGTTCCGCCACTATCTTAGCATTGCCAAAATGTTTTATAAAATTAGTTTTTGCTTATGGGTTTTTTAAAAATAAAATCCACTGTTTTCAAGCATTACAGCGTTTTTTTAATCGATTTGGCAAAGGTTTTGCTTATGGGGAGAACCCATTTTGACATGGTTTTTAGAAAAAAAGAAATTGCTATCAGATTCTTGGAATGCAGATAAATAGAGGGTTTATGGCACCTTGTATTTGTTCTGAAAATTAATTTAAAATTGTTTTAATCGTAAGAAAAAGCCATAATGTTTCGCTTATGACCCGGATTTAAATCAGAGCGTCCATATAAAATAAGAATTGTTGATTATTTCTTCTCGCATATGATACTATGAGAAAAACAGGTATTCACAACGAAGCGGGGGATTATTAATGGACGCAAAGGAAAGAGTCAAAGAATTGAAACTTCGTAAGCACGCTACCGATCTTGCAACGTATATCAAGATTATGTTGAAATGGGGCGTGCTTGCTTTATTCACAGGAGGCATATGCGGAACTATCGGCGTAGGCTTCCACTACACCATAGCCTATGTTACGCAGTTTCGCGGTGAGAATCCCTGGATTCTTTACTGTCTGCCTGTGGCAGGCCTACTTATCGTTCTGCTTTATCGCGGGGCGCATATGGAAGACGACGGCGGAACCAATACCATTATTAATTCTGTCCGTTCTGCAGATAGAATTCCCATTGCCATGGCCCCCCTTATCTTTATCGGAACAGCTCTGACTCACCTGTGCGGAGGTTCCTCCGGTCGTGAGGGCGCGGCTCTACAGCTCGGAGGAAGTATCGCAGCCTTCCTGGGTCGATGTATTAAGCTTAAGAAAGATGATATTAAGGTTGTAACCATGAGCGGTATGAGTGCTGTGTTCTCAGCCCTCTTCGGAACTCCCCTTACAGCGGCGGTATTCAGTATGGAAGTAGTAAATGTCGGCAATATGCATTACTCGTCTTTCCTGCCCTGTATTATTTCCTCTCTTACTTCTTCGGTTATAGCCAGCGTGCTGGGTGTAGAAAAAGAGGCTATGGCAGCTCCGGTTATAGATGATTTGCGACTTCTTCATATAGGTCAAGTTGTTATAATTGCGGTATGCTGCGCTTTGGTCAGCTATATCTTTGTTGAAACCATGCACCTTGTAGGCAAGACATATAAGAAACTCTTTAACAATCAGTATATTCGAATCCTTGTAGGTTCAGCCCTGGTAATCGGCATCACATTGCTACTTGGTACCACCGACTACAACGGCGCAGGAATGCCCGTTATTGAACGAGCTATGCACGAAGCCGCCAGACCGGAGGCTTGGGCCATCAAGATTATTCTTACAGCCCTTACCTTAGGAGCCGGCTTTAAAGGCGGAGAGATCGTACCTTCCTTCTTTATCGGAGCTACCCTTGGTAATGTGGTGGCTACCCTAATCGGATTCGACATGGGCCTTGGTGCAGCCATCGGTATGATCTGCTTCTTCTGTGCAGTTGTAAACTGCCCAATTGCTGCCATACTCTTAAGTGTGGAGTTCTTCGGCGGCGGCAATGTGGCGCTGTTTGGAGTAGCTTGTGCCGTAAGCTATCTTGTATCCGGTTACAGCAGCCTCTACTCAAGTCAGAAGATTGTATATTCAAAGATTTCACCGACAACGAGAGAATAAAATGGTTTATATTCATTATGCGTTTTCTTGATTTCATACCTAATTTGGCGCTGATGTAAATGGCCGAGCATCTACTATAATATTCCGGGACCGTAATGGGTTATGCAAGGGGTACCCATTAAGAACGCGAGTGGGTCGCGGAATGTTATAGTAGCTGCTCGGCCTTATATACCCGCCAATTACTATCTTATGTAATTCTACACGTCACGAGTTATGAAACTGACTCCTCAGCTTCTGCAGAAGCTACACCCTTCTTATTCCTATTAAGTACTCCTGAAGCAAGCACAACAATGAATGCTATAAGAGCAACTGCAAAACTCATCCAGCCGATAAACCTTGGCATGTTGGTGGGATCATAGAACATATCCCAGTAACCTTTAAGATATACTGCAACAATTATAAGGGGCAGTATATAGGACAGGTAGAATCTGAAGTTACCTTTGAACTTGAATCCTTCACCTGTATTAGTTTCCTTGGCAAAGTTCTCGTATCCCCAGCCATTCTTTCTGGTGGCAAAGAGCATAAATACAAGGCTTCCCAGAGGAAGAAGGTTATAAGATACGAGGAAGTCCTCCAAATCCATGATACCTGTTCCCTGGCCAAGAGGTTGAATTCCCGATAATACATTGAATCCGAGAACTGCCGGCATAGACAGTACAAGGATTGCGATGATATTGAATATAACAGCCTTCTTTCTAGACCATCCCAAGCCGTCCATAAAGAAAGCAAGTATTGTCTCATAAACCGCAATAACAGTTGATAAAGCTGCAAATGTCATGAAGAGGAAGAACATAGTTCCCCAAATCTGACCTCCTGCCATGTTATTAAACACATTGGGAAGTGTAATGAATAACAATGATGGGCCTGCACCGGGCTCAACATTAAATGCAAAACATGCGGGAATAATAATAAGTCCTGCCATAATAGCAACCAGAGTATCTACTCCCACGATGTTAATACATTCTCCCGAAAGTGAACGGGACTTATCAAGGTAACTTCCGAAGATCTCCATAGATCCAATACCGATACTTAAGGTAAAGAATGCATGGGTCATGGCAGCAAATACGCTTTCACCTATACCGTGCTCCACAAGCTTGCCAAAGTCAGGCATCAGATAGAACTTAAGTCCTTCACCGGCTCCGGGAAGCAGACATGAGTTAACTGCAAGTATCAGCATAAGAGCGATAAGAACTATCATCATTACTTTGGTTACTTTCTCGATTCCGCCCTTTAAGCCCTTACCACAGATAAGGAAGGCAACAACACAGGATACAACAGTCCAAAGGATAAGCTGTCCCGGGTCTGCAAGCATGTCGTTAAATTTATTGCCTACTGCCTCGGGAGCAAGGCCCCTTAATTCTCCCGTTCCCATCTTAACCATGTAATTAACCATCCAGCCGCATACCATGGTATAGAACATCATAAGGACATAGTTACCAATAATTGCAATCCACTTGCCCCAGTGCCATTTCTCGCCCTTTTTCTCAAGAACATCAAAGGCCATTGCCATACCTTGACCACTGCCTCGTCCCACAGCCATCTCGGTAATAATAATGGGTACTCCCAGTATTACCAGGAACAACAGATATATCAGAATAAACGCTGCTCCTCCGTACTGTCCGCAGATGTATGGGAACTTCCACACATTACCCAATCCTACGGCACAACCTGCCGAAACAAGGATGAATCCAAGTCTCGAACCAAATTTCTCTCTAGCCATTTTACTCTCTCCTATTAACTAATTCTTTTTGATCTCTATTTTTCGGTTTAAACCGTTAAAGTGCCTTCACAAAAAATCGGGGCAACCTTTGTGGTTGCTCCGACATGTATTATTTCTTGTCTGATACAATTGACATTGTTCTGTCGAACTTGACCTTGGACCATTCGCCCTCGTCTACCGTAAATTCGAATCCCTCTTTCCAGGGGTCTACAACGCTCTTGTATAACTCATCTTCTCTCTCTGAGATGATGCTCTTCTTCTTGTTCTCAGTTGCTTCTTTGTCATACTTAGAATCAAGTCGAAGTACATAGAGGAACTTCTCAGTCTCAACCACATCTGAGTACTCCCCTTCTTTCAGCTTGTCGGCTGCTTCTATAACTTCTTTATCCATGGCGGTCTCATCCTTGCCGTAGGAGTATGTGGTAACTGTTCCGTTAACCTCCTTGGCAAGAGTCTCAAAGTCTCCGCCGGCTTTAACCTTGGCGAGAAGCTCTTTAACATCGGTACGAACCTTTGTTATCTCGTCTTCTGTCATGTTGGCTTCCGCACCGGAAGCATCTGTCTTGGTCTTTATATTAAATCTAGCATAAGAGAAAGTTCTCTGAGCAGCATCCGCATCAGACACATTCTGGTCTGCTCCCGCCTTGATAGCCTTGGACATCTTGGCCTGAACAGTATAAAGGCGAAGGGCTTCCACTACATCTTCTTCTCTTGTTGCCGCATAACCCTTAAGAGCTGAGCCGTTCTTTTCCATGAACTTCTTGGCCGTTTCCTTAATGGTGTTCATCTCTTCTTCGGTAATGGTTACCTTATACTCATCCTTGTGAGCGTCCAAAACATACATCTCTTTTAAGGTGTCAATAACTGACTTCTTAACGCTCTCGGACATGGTCTCTTCAGACTCACCGGTCTTCTTATTCCACATATCGTCACCAAAGTATGACTTATAATATGTGTCGTAGTTCGCCTGTTGCATTCTAAGCATAAAATTGGCAACTCCCATGGCTACTTTAGTCTCTCCCATGGTGGCCACAGTTGCGCTTGGATTAACGCTTGATGAGCAGCCGGTTATTAAAAGTGAAGCTGCAGTAAGCACTGCAAGCAGTCCACCTGCTAATCTCTTTCGAGTCATATTCAATACTCCTCCTAACAGACATTACAAATTTAATATTTATGATATTCTTAACATCTGCAACCTTGATTTTTTATAATCACACGTTGCTATTATAGTCTCATTTTCATCTATTTACAAGTGTCAATTATGCTATCCAGCATAGAATTCACAACTTCCTCACAGACCCCGATGATACCTGAATTCTCTGCTTCTTTGGTCTTTGGCGGACTGTAAGTAAAGAAAGGTTCTTTATCCGCCTTAAAGCCCATTCGACCCCCGAACTTGCCTATGAAATCCGGGATGTTCTCCGCATGAACCGCCGCACGCTCATACATGGTGATTTTAATATAGCGGTCCTTCTGGGCAATCTCTTTGATATAAGCCTTGTGGGCCTTTGCCTTTAACTGCGCTATATCCATAAGATTCTCCACCGGCTTGGGCAGGTTGCCGAAACGGTCAATCAGTTCCGAATAGATATCATCATATTCATCCCTGTCGGAAATATCGGCGATACGCTTATACATCTCGAACTTCTGAAACTCGCTGGCTATATACCTGTCCGGGATAAATGCATCCACGTCCAGATCAATGGCGGTCTCAAAGTCTTCCTGCCTTACCTCTCCTTTTAGCTTGCCTATGGCATCATTAAGGAGCTTACAGTACATATCATATCCTACCGCAGACATATTGCCGCTTTGCTCCACGCCCAACAAATTACCGGCACCGCGGATTTCCAAGTCTCGCATGGCTATCTTTATTCCGGAACCAAGCTCCGTGAATTCCTTGATGGCGTGAAGTCTCTTTTCCGCTGTCTCTTTAAGAAGCTTGTTTCTTCGATACATCAGATAAGCATAGGCATTTCTGTTGGAACGACCCACACGGCCGCGAAGCTGGTAAAGCTGGGATAAGCCCATATTCTCCGCATCATGGATAATGATGGTGTTGACATTTACGATATCCATTCCCGTTTCTATGATGGTGGTGGATACCAATACATCTATATCCCCGTTAATAAAATCGTACATTATATCTTCTAAAGTACGCTCGTTCGTCTGGCCATGGGCATACTCTACCCGTGCCTCCGGCACCATGGCGGCTATCCTGGCAGTGATATCGTCTATATCCTTAACCCTGTTGTATACGTAGTAGACCTGGCCTCCTCTGGAAAGTTCCCTGTCTATGGCCTCTCTCACCATCTCTTCGTCATATTCCATAACAAAGGTCTGGATAGGCATACGGTCCATGGGAGGCTCCTCAAGAACACTCATATCCCTGATTCCCACCAGAGACATATGAAGGGTTCTGGGAATGGGAGTTGCCGTAAGAGTTAATACGTCCACGTTATTACGAAGCTTCTTTATCTTCTCTTTGTGAGCCACACCGAAACGCTGCTCCTCATCTATAATAAGGACTCCCAGGTCTTTGAATGTTACATCCTTGGATAATACTCTGTGAGTTGCTATTACTATATCCACACTGCCATTCTTTAGTCCTGCAATGGTCTTCTTCTGTTCCCCGGCTGTTTTAAACCTGCATAAGAGGTCTACTCTTACGGGAAAATCCTTCATTCTTTGCACGAAGGTGTTGTAATGCTGTTGGGCTAGGATAGTAGTGGGAACCAGATATACAACCTGCTTGCCTTCCTGTACTGCCTTAAATGCCACCCGAAGGGCTATCTCCGTCTTGCCGTAACCTACGTCACCGCAGACTAAGCGATCCATAATCTTGGTACTCTCCATGTCCCGCTTGGCAGCCTCAATGGCCAGGGTCTGGTCTTCTGTTTCCTCGTATGGAAAAGTCTCTTCGAATTCCTTCTGCCATACGGTATCGGGGCCGTACTCGAAGCCTTCTTTTGCTTGTCTTATGGCGTATAACTCCACCAAATCCTCTGCCACCTGCCATACTGCAGCCTTTACCTTGGACTTGGTATTGCCCCATTCCGTGCCGCCCAACTTGTTAAGCTTAGGCTTTTTGGCATCTGCACCGGCATATTTCTGCAATACCTCAAGCTGGGTTGCCGGAATAAAAAGATTATCTCCTTTGGCATACTCAATCTTTATATAATCCTTGGAGACATTGTCCACCTCTACCTTCTCAATACCCCGATATATTCCCAGACCGTGATTCTCATGAACCACATAATCTCCCGGGGTTATCTCCGCAAAGCTTCCTATGGTGGCACCGCTTATATGTCTCTTTTTCTTGGTCTTTTTCTTCTTGCCGAATATATCGCTTTCGGATATGACAACAAAGTTAATAAGGGGGTACTCGAATCCCCTTCGTAGGTTGCCGTAGGCCACCATGATCTCCCTTGGCTGTACCTCCCTGTCCATATTCTCTGAATAAAAGCTGTTTAGGTCGAATTCCCGCAGGTCCTCTGCAATACGTTTCGCTCTGGTGACCGACGGACATAAGAGTATAACCCTGCTGCCGGACTTCTTGTACTTGGCCAAATCCTTGGTAAGAAGCTCAAAGCTGTTGTTATAAGGGCTTATTGATTGACAGGAGATGTTGGAAACTGCCCTATACTCAAACTCCGTTCCCACGGAATCCAGGGTGGACATCGCCACACCCCGAAATCTCTCGAACCTTGCCATTACTTCCTTGCGACCGTGGAGAAGCTCCATCTGGCCTTTTAAGATGCTTCCCCTCTCAAGACGATGAATCATGCTTTCTGCGAATTCCGTCTCCACTACCCGAAGTTTTTCTGAGATTCTGGCGGGTTCATCTAATATTATGATGGTATCTTCCCTAGGGAAATAATCCGCCAGGGTCTGAGTATTGTCATAGAAATAGTTGATATAAGCATCCGCATTGCCCGTCATACCTGTCTCGGTGAGTTCTTCCGCTATCTCAGCAACTGTGGTCTTAAGTCTGTTGGCCTCTTCCGTCTTGAAGGTCTCCCGAAAGACCTCTACCGCCTTCCCCGCCTCTTTCTTCATGCGGTCTGTGGCCTTCTTAATCCTGTCTTTATCCGCGATGATTTCCGTAGCGGGGTAGATATTTATCTCATCTAAGTTTTCTATGGAACGCTGTGTTGTAGCATCGTAGGTCCTTATGGTATCTATCTCGTCATCCCACAACTCGATACGAACCGGCATCTCCTCAGTAAGAGGATAAATGTCAATGATGCCTCCTCTTATGGAGAACTGCCCCGGGGCTTCTGCCTGGTAGTTCTTCTCGTAACCCAACATTACCAGATCTGCCCGTAGCGCCTCAACATCAATGATGTCCTCTATGTGAAGCTTTATTACGGAAGCCTTAATCACGTCTAAGGATATCAGGGAATCCATAAATGCATCCACAGTTGTAAAAACCGTAATCTCTTCTTCTTCGATTAGGGCCTTGATGACGCTCATTCGCTCTCTTGTAATAAGGTTTCCGTGAACATCCGACTGGTAGAATATGAGATCCTTGGCAGGATATACGTAGGCATTCTTGTCAAAGAGTCTGTAATCCTCGTACATCTCCCGCATATTGGTCTCGCTAAAAGAAGCAATGATTCTGTGGGAGAAACCATTGCTAAGTGTATATGCTATATGGGCTTTCTGGGAATCCACACAGCCGGTGATTCTTACAAGCCCGCATGTTTTAACTTGTTTTTTAATGGAGGAGAGTTCTTCCATCTCCTCCATTGGTTTTGTAAAGCTCTTCAATTATTCGTCTCCGGTAAGTTTTCTGTTAAACACGTTCATGGCAGAGTCAATTCCTTCTGTAAGAATGCTTACAACTGCATCTGCCGCCCGCTCTATACCTGTCTCGGCAGCGGGTACTTCTTCCTTGCTAAATCTTGAGAGCACATATGCCGCCAGATCCATCTCGGGAGGCTTGGCACCTATGCCCACGCGGACCCTCATGAACTCCTCCGTTCCAAGAAGGTTAATTATGCTCTTCATACCGTTGTGTCCTCCGGCGCTGCCCTTCTTTCTGACCCTGATATTGCCGGGTTCAAGGGTAATGTCATCATAGATGACTATCAGTTCCGTAGGTACATCTATCTTGTAAAAGTGGGCTAATGAGGCTATGCTCTCTCCGCTTAAGTTCATGTAGGTCACAGGCTTTACCAAAAGAACCTTTTCTCCTTCAATAATGCCCTGACCGCAGTATGCCTGACCCTTTTTGGAGTTCATATCAATATGGTACCTGCTTGATAACACATCTGCCACATGAAAGCCCATGTTGTGTTTTGTCTTGGCGTATTTTAGTCCGGGGTTCCCTAATCCGGCGATAATATACATATTAATATCCTACCTTTTGTTTCTATCTTTTATTAAGAATATCCCCTGCAGCTTCTAACTGCTCCACAGTATTAACCCCTAAGATTTCCCTGTCATCATCCAGCTTTATGGCTCCCACTTTAAAGCCCTTCTCCCTGATGACTGTTATTACGTCCGGAAGATAATACTCTCCCTGGGCGTTATCTGTGGTAAGAGAGTCAAGAGCAGCTTTTAACTCCTTAGCGTTAAATGCATACATACCGGAGTTAATCTCCTTAATGGCTTTTTCTTTATCAGTGGCATCCTTGTCTTCCACGCTTCTTCTGAAGTTGCCTGCCGAGTCTCTTACAATGCGGCCGTAGCCTGTGGGATCATCCACCTTGGCAGAAAGAACCGTTGCATAGTATCCCTCTTCCTTGTGGATACTTATTACATCCTTTAAGGTTCTGCCCTTAATAAGGGGAGTATCTCCGCATAGGATTACCACATCCTCCACCTTATCAAGAAAATCCTTGGCGCACATAACGGCATGACCTGTACCCAGTTGCTCCTCCTGAAGGGCGTATTCCACCGCTCTGTGAATATTCTCTTTTACTCTGTCTGCCTGATAACCTATTACCAGACATACCTTCTCAATTCCCGCATCATGTACGGCATCTATAACATATTCCGCCAAAGCCTTGCCATTAATGGTGTGTAAGACCTTGGGCAGCTCTGATTTCATTCTTGTTCCTTTTCCTGCGGCAAGAATAATTGCTCCTATTTCACTCATAAAAACCTCCCCTTTCCTTTTCTCCCTTAATTCTAACCCAAAATACTTTACACGTAAAGAGAGTCACGGGGACGGTTCTTCTGACTCACTCAGAGTAAATTATGCGGAGGCTGTAGGAGAGCATCGAGCTTCCCGGTTACATGAATTCGAACCTAGTAAAATAGAAGCGACTTTGGGCTAATATTCACATGAGACGCCACGGATGGCGTCGAAAGTGATTAAGGTCATGGACGACCATTAATCACGGTGTAAATATTACCAAAGTCGCTTCGTGATTTTACTTGGTGAAGAATACCGTAACCGGGAGGCTCGATGCTCTCCTGCAGCTACCGTAGAATTCATTTTAATGAGTCAGTAGAACCGTCCCCGTGACTCAATCACTGTCCGTAATACGCGTTGGCGCCGTGTTTCCTGTAATAATGCTTATCCTGCATATTCTGCGGTGCCGGCTCCACCCGCGGGTTAATCATCTCTGTTCTAGTGGCCATCTTAGCCACTTCCTCTAAGACTACCGCATTGTGAACCGCCTCATCTGCAGTCTTACCCCAGGTAAAGGGGCCGTGATTCTTGCATAAAACTGCAGGCATAGCCTCGTAATCCAGCTTCATTCTCTCGAATTCGTCTGCTATAACCTTGCCGGTATTCAGCTCGTAAGCCTCTTCAATCTCCTCCCCGGTGAGATTTCTCATACAGGGAATCTCTCCGTAGAGGTAATCGGCATGGGTCGTTCCGTAACAGGGGATTCCTCTGCCTGCCTGAGCCCAGCTTGTAGCCCAGGGTGAATGGGTATGTACCACTCCGCCGATATTAGGGAAACGGTTGTACAAGATCATATGGGTAGCCGTATCGGAAGATGGTTTCAAATCACCCTCCACCTTATTGCCTTCCAGGTCCACAACAACCATATCCGACGGATGAAGTTTCTCATAATCAACGCCGCTTGGCTTGATGACAAAGAGTCCCTTTTCTCTGTCGATTCCGCTGACATTTCCCCAGGTAAATGTCACCAGGTTATAATGCGGAAGCAGCATGTTTGCTAAGTATACCTCTTTTTTCAATTCTTCTAACATAACTTTTCACCTCAATGCAATAAGTCATCTACTGTAACAGGTTCTCAATAGCAGCCTTCTCGATGGAGATTCCCTCGGCATAACGCTTGGTAAACTCCTCGAATCCCTTCACGTCTGCCAGTTTCGGTGCAACCGTAGTCTTCTTGGCGTTGGCGAATACCTTGTTACTTAAGTATGTCTGGAGCTTCTCGCCCTCTTCCTTCTCGTTCATGTAGGCTGCCAGCAAGGCCATACCCCAAGGTCCGCCTTCACCGGCTCCCTCCATAACGGATACGTCCGCATTAATAGCGGCTGCTAAGATGCTCTGTGCCACACCTTCCGTCTTAAAGATTCCGCCGTGTCCGAGGACACTGTCTATTCCAACATTCTCTTCATTTACCAGAATGTCCATACCAATTTTTAATGCGGCAAATGCCGTGGAAATATTGGCTCTCATAAAGTTGGCCAGGGTAAAGTTGCTCTCCGGGGATCGAACGATCATAGGACGTCCCTCGGAAGTACCCATAATATTCTCACCTGAAAGATGACCGTAAGCCAAAAGTCCTCCGCAGTCCGTATCACCCTCCATAGCCTTGTTAAAGAGTACCTCAAAGAGTTTACCCTTATTGGCCTCTATGCCCATAGCTTCCGTAAACTCCTCGAAGATGTCTACCCAGGCATTGATATCAGATGTACAGTTGTTGGCATGAACCATGGCTACCAGACTTCCGTCGGGGGTTGTAACAAGGTCAAGCTCTCTGTGAACCTTCTTAAGCTCTCGCTCAAGAACAACCATACCAAAGATTGATGTTCCGGCAGAGATATTGCCGGTACGTTTGGCAACAGAATTGGTTGCCACCATACCTGTTCCCGCATCGCCTTCCGGGGGACAAAGGGGAATTCCCGCTTCTAAGTTGCCGGTGGGATCTATAAGGGCTGCGCCCTCGGCGGTAAGGCGTCCTGCAGGCTCTCCCGCTACCAATACCTTGGGGAGAATATCCTCTAACTTCCAGGGTACCTTGTGCTCTTCCAAGAGGTTATTGAATATAGCAATCTTTGCTTTATCATAGTCCTTCGTTTTAGGATCTATCGGGAACATTCCCGATGCATCGCCAATGCCAAGAACCTTTTCTCCCGTCACCTTCCAATGTACGAATCCTGCAAGGGTTGTGCAGAACTTAACATGCTTTACATGGGGTTCCTTGTTCAAAATAGCCTGATAGATATGGGCTATGCTCCAACGCTCCGGAATATTGTACTGGAAAGCATTGGTGGTTTCCTCAGCTGCCTGACCGGTAATGGAGTTCCTCCAGGTTCTAAAAGGCACCAACAGATTATCTTCCCTTCCAAAGGCCAGATATCCGTGCATCATAGCGGAGAATCCCATGGAAGCAACCTTCTTTAATACTACTCCGTACTTTTCCTTAACGTCTCTTGCCAGGTCAGCATAAGCACTACGTAAGCCTTCCCAGATATCATCTTCCGAATATGTCCAGATTCCGTTCTTCAAACGGTTCTCCCAGTCATGATTACCCTGGGCAATTACTTTATAATCCTCATCAATAAGTACCGCTTTGATTCTTGTAGATCCGAATTCAAGACCCATAACGGCTTTGCCTGATTCAATTACCTGTGCTTCTTTCCCCATTGTGATTCTCCCTTCTAATTGTATAGTTTCTTGCGTTCCTGAATAATGGCCGCAAGGTCCATTGAGTTATCGAAATAGGTTTCTTCAACGTAAATGGTCTTCTCAACCTTCTGTCCTTCGTTTAACTTCCTTATAACATCCGCTGCAACAGGACCAAGTTGGGTATTACACTCGAATACCGCATTGAAATCCCCATATAGTAAGGTATTAAGGGCCGGCAATACTCCATCAAAGGATATAATGGAGATGTCACCCCTGGGGCCGCAGGTTAATCCTGCTGCCTTAATGGCTTCCACCGCCCCGAAAGACATATTGTCATTCTCACTTATAAGTACGTCAATATCCTGATATTTCTTCAGGAATTCCGTCATGACTTCCTTCCCCTTGGCCTGGGTAAAATCAGCATTCTCCCTGGCTAAGACATGCCAGTTACTATGCTTCTTTAACACCTCATCAAAGCCTTGTGTCCGGCCAATCTGAGCCGAAGACCCGGGAGTTCCCTGCAAGTATACTATGTTAACATCTTCACTTGCTTTGCCTACACTCTCCAGATACTTCTCAAGCCACTCTCCGGCACTGACTCCTTCTTTGTGGAAGTCGCTTCCTATCCAGCATTCATACAGGTCTTCGCTGACTGCTGCCTTACGGTCCACCAATATTACCGGTATACCCGCCTTCTTGGCCTCCGTTAAGACTTCCTCCCATCCCGTCTCCACTATGGGGTCAAGGATGATGTAGTCCACTCCCTGAAGGATAAAGTTCCTGACGGCTTTTAGCTGATTCTCCTGTTTTTGCTGGGCATCCTCATATACCAGATAGAAGCCGTTCTCCTCCGTAAATACCTTACGGTAAGAGGCCGTATTGGCCCTTCTCCAGTCGGATTCAGACCCTACCTGAGAAAATCCCACCACTATATTCGATTTCTTGGCCTCTGATACATCACTGCCGGTTTTAGCAGAAGAAGCAGGGGTATTCCCCTGCTTCCCGCATCCCGCTAATATTAAGGATATACCTATTAAACCTGCGCAAATTTTCTTAAATAATTTCATCTAACTACTTCTTCTTATTACGAGTTTTAACTTTGATAATAACGCTCTGAATTACGATAAAGAAGCAAAGCATTGCAGCAACCGTAATTCCTGTCCACCAGGACTGCTCGAAACCTGCGGATGTAACGATATCCTTGATTGTTCCAAGTGAGATTACTCCGAAGAATGTTCCGATAATGTTACCTACACCACCGGTAAGCATCGTACCACCGATAATTGAAGATGCGATGGCATTCATCTCTGCACCGGATGCATTCAGTACAGAACCGCTTCCTACGTGAGTGAAATATACGTAACCACCGATTCCCGCTAAGAGTCCGCAAAGGACCTGAGCATAGAAACGTGTTCTCTTTACGTTAATACCAAGCATAAGAGCCGACTGTCTGTTACCGCCTACTGCGTAGAAGGCTCTACCAAGCTTGGTGAACTTCAGTAAGAAGAAGAGAAGGATTACCACAACAATGGCAACTATAACTCCAACCTCAATGGTGGCATCCACGTAGACGCCCCTTCTGTTCAAGCTTCCCAGTCCGGGAATAACAATTGCAGTATCCTTTAAAGCCACGAAGTCTTTCTGGGTAACGTTAAAGGGGTCTGTATTAATAATAGTGGTAAGACCTCTTGCGAAGAACATACCTGCTAAGGTTACGATAAAGGGCTGAATATCAAGATAAGCAACCAGGTAACCTTGAACAATACCAAACATAAGTCCGATGGCAACGGCAAGAAGCATTGAACCCATTAAGGATCCACCCCTCTTATCAAGCCATACCGCACAGCACATGGTAATAAGACCTGTTACACCTCCGACGGAGATATCGATACCGCCGGTAATCATTACAATACTAAGACCACATGCAAGAATGATTAAGTAAGCATTGTTATTAAGGATATTGAGGAATCCCTGTCCTGTTAAGAATCCTTTACCAAGAACAGTCATGGCAAAGATGTACATAAGCACAAATACAACTATTGTTATTAGGAGCAGCATGTTTGAATCGGACAGACCGAGAATCCTTGCTCCCAGGCCCTTCTTCGGAGCCTTTGCTTTTGTCTCGTTCATTATGCCACCTCCTTCTTGTCGTTGCTCTTTATTTTTTTGAACTTAGACTGGAACCACTCTCTTACGGCCGGTGCACTGGCTACAACCAGAATAATTACAACCACAGCCTTATAAGCCGGCAATGCAGCCGAACTTACATCGAACTTGTAGAGGGTCTGAGTTAAGAACTGAATTACATAAGCACCGATAACTGATGCGGCAATGGAGAATTTACCACCTCCAAGGGGGTTACCACCTAAGGCAACCGCTAAGATGGCATCCATCTCTATATCTTTTGCAATAGATGTATAGTTAATGGTTGAAAGACGGCTTACCTTAATGAAACCGGCGATACCAACGAATACACCTAAGATTACGTAAGTAGCAAACTTAATAACTGTGGGATTAAGACCGTTAAGTCTTGCAGATCTCTCATTAATACCTGCTGCCTGAACATAAAGCTTTAAGTTTGTAAACTTCAGGATAAGAGCCATTATAATCATGCAAAGTATTGCAATAAGAACCGGTGATGGAATGGGGCATCCCGGAATAGTATTACCTGCATATCCGAAGGCCGGATCTGTAAGAACCGGCAACTCATTATTGTTGAACCAGGAAGCGATGGAGCGTCCTGCAGTAAACATAATAAGGGTTGCAACCATGGGCTGAATCTTAAAGTATGCAACCAGCATACCGTTGAAAGCACCGATGGCCATGGCAGCAAGAATACCGCAAAGTACGGCAACAAATATGGGAGCCTGTAAGGACTCCGGTCTGGAGTTGCCTCCGCAGAGCACTCTAAGAATCAAACTACCTGATACTGCGATACCTGCGCCGACTGAAATATCCTGTCCGCCTGAAGCAGCTGTTACAAGAGCCATGCCCATAGCAAGAAGAGCAAGCTCTGAACCGTAGTCAATGATGGTTACCAGCTGTCCTCCAAACACCATTGTACCCTGTGCATTAGGGGAGAATGTAATGGCGAAGAAAGACGGATCCATTATAAGGTTGAACAATACCAATGCAAGCAGGGCTGCAAGGGGTATCATAAACTGATTCTTGAATAAATCTTTTACCTGGAACTTAGTTTTCTCCACCTTCGTCACCTCCTGCAATAGTACTCATAATCTTATTCTGATTAAGATCTGCTCCCTTAAGCTCACCTACTACCTTGCGGTCTCTCATAACCACAAGACGTGAACATGTACGAAGCATCTCGTCTGTCTCTGATGAAATAAATGTAACCGCAACACCCTCTGAAGCAAGCTTTAATACCAGCTTTTGGATATCTACCTTGGTTCCTACGTCGATACCTCTGGTGGGCTCGTCAAGGATAAGGTACTGAGGATGAGTAAGAAGCCATCTTGCAACGATACACTTCTGTTGGTTACCTCCTGATAATGACTTAATGGGTGTATCCGCAGATGCGGTTTTGATACCGAGGAGTTTGATATACTCATCTGCGAATTTATTGGCTTCTGCCTTGCTGAAGGGTTTGAAGAATCCCTTCATAACCTGCAGGGCTAAAATAATGTTTTCTCTAACGGATAATTCTCCTACGATACCGTCTCCCTTACGGTCTTCCGGAAGGTAGGCTATTCCGTTACGCATAGCATCGATGGGTTTGTTAATCTTAACGGTCTTACCGTTAACCTTAACTGTTCCGCCGGTTACACGGTCAGCACCGAATATTGCTCTTACACATTCGGATCTTCCAGAACCTAAGAGTCCGGTGAAACCGTTAACCTCACCCTTACTGATGGTAAAGTCAAAGGGTGCTATACCCTGGTCGGAAGTAAGGCCTTCCGCCTCAAATACATATGCGTCTATATCTACGTCTTCTTCGACTTTATTTTCTTTAATCTCTGCCAGGTCATCGAATTCCTTACCCAGCATCTTTGATACCAACTGAACTCTGGGGCACTCTGCAACTGTATATTCACCTACGAATTTACCGTCACGAAGAACCGTTATCTTATCACATACTTCATAAACCTGTTCAAGGAAGTGGGTAACGAATATAATTCCTACTCCTTTGGCCTTTAAGTCTCTCATTAGTTTAAAGAGCTTCTCAACCTCCTGCTCATCAAGGGATGATGTAGGCTCGTCAAGGATAAGAACCTTACAGTCCATATCCACAGCTCTTGCTATGGCTACCATCTGCTGAACCGCCAATGAGCAGTCACCTAACTGTTGGGTTGCCGTAGCGGGGATGTCGAGGTTTTTAAGCATCCAATTAGCTCCCTCGTTCATCTTCTTCCAATTTTGAATAACCTTCTTGTCTCTACCGATGTACATATTCTCGGCTACAGTAAGATTAGGACATAATGTTATCTCCTGATATACCGTACTGATACCCTTATTCTGGGCATCCTGGGGGGACCCTATGGATACCGCTTTCCCGTCTAAAATTATTTCTCCTTCATCCTTGGAATAAACTCCGGTTAAAACCTTGATAAGAGTGGACTTTCCTGCACCGTTTTCTCCCATTAAGGCATGGATCTCGCCGGGGTTAAGAGAAAAGTTGACATCTGATAAAGCCTTTACACCCGGAAAGCTCTTGCAGATACCCTTCATTTCCAATACTTTTTCCATGGACTTGCTCCTCTCTAAAATAAAAAACAACTGTTACCTAAACTTGAAAATAGTGGCGCAACGTAAAATCAGCGCTGCGCCACATATTCATTGCATTATTGGTAATCTATAAAAGATTAGATTCCGTATTTCTCAACGTCTTCCTTAGTGATTGTCTTAGCATCGAAGCCCTTCTCATCCATAACGATGGTCTTCTTCTCTAATTTCTCACCCTTCTCAAGCTTGTTGATTACGTCAACAAGGTATGAAGACTGGAAGGGGTTGCACTGTCCATCGTAATTCCACTTCTTGTCAAGGAGTTCCTGAAGAGCCCACTTGTTGCAGTCGAATCCGATAACGATAACGTCTTTGTCAACACCATGAGCGATGTTCTTCTTGTCAAGAGCCTGTACAGCACCCTTAGCCATATCATCGTTCTCAGCGTAGATTACGTTGAATTTTGTTCCTTTAGCGATAACTGATGCAACGATCTGCTCAGCTTCTTCTGCTTTCCAGTTAGCTGTCTGCTGTGTAACGAGTTTCCAGTTAGCTGAGTCAGCCTTTACCTGAGCATCAAGAGCGCCTGTACGACCCTTCTGAGCTGCTGTACCCATCTGTCCCTGAATGTGGATGATGTTGTAAGCTGAAAGCTTCTGATCTTTTAACCAGTTAACTGCCATCTCGCCTTCTTTAGCCATATCTGATACTACAGATGCCTCGTAGAGAGACTCGTCAGCATCGATTGTACGGTCAAAAAGGATAACCTTTGTTCCGGCTTTCTGAGCATCTTTAAGAACTGAATCCCAACCAGCTGTATCTGCTGCTGAAAGTAACAGATAATCGATACCGTCGTTGATCATCTTCTTAGCTGCTGTGATCTGCTCATCGTTGTTCTTACCATAAGCAAATGTAGCCTTGTAGCCGTTAGCTTCTGTAAATGTGTTCTTAAGGTCCTTATCGTTAGCTGTACGATATCCGGACTCTGAAGGATCATTGTTGATAATACCTACTTTGATCTCCTTCTTAGCACTTGATGAAGCTGCTGATGAAGCTGCGCTTGAGCTTCCGCCGCCGTTGTTGCCGCATCCAAGTGCCATTGTTGCTGCCATTGCTGCAACAAGTAAAATACTTACGATTTTCTTTTTCACTTTTCATACCTCCATAATTAGTATTAGGTTTTTCAGCCAAACTAATTTTATCAAAGGCAGTTTAAAAATTATACGGAGTAATTTTTTATTTTCGTTAGATTTTTTATTTTCTCGTTATAATTGACTTTTTTTTGACATATTTTTTTGTTTTCTTACGAAAAAGGTGTAATAATTTTTAAAAATGAGGTATTTTCAGTATAACTTCCGTTCCGGATTCACCATCGCTTTTAAGTTCCATATCAAAGGATTGTTCGTAGGTAAGATGGAGTCTTTCAAAGACATTTCTAAGGCCGAATCCCTTCTCCTCTTTGGTGTCAGCCCCCTCTTTTATCAACTCATTAAGACGTTTTAGTTTTTCTTTTGAGATTCCTATTCCGTCATCTGATACCTGAAGGATAATATAGGGGCCGTCCTGATATCCCTTAATCTCGATTCTGCCCTTTCCCCTCTTATTTTTAATGCCGTGATACAGGGCATTTTCCACAATGGGCTGCAAGGTCAGCTTGGGAATAATGGCTTCTTCTATATCCTCGGGGATGTCTATCTCATATTCCAGGATATCCTGGTAACGGAATCTTTGAATGGAGAGGTAGCTTTCCACATGCTTTACTTCTTCCTTAATGGTAACTATGGATTTACCGTTACTAAGACCGGTCCTGAAGAAATCCGACAGGGCATTTACCATGGCAATAACCTGTTCATTCTCCCCGGTCTCTGATAACCATGTAATTGTATCAAGGGTATTGTATAAGAAATGGGGATTAATCTGCTCCTGCAGGAGCTGTAACTCTATGGAACGAAGCTTTTCCTGCTCGATTTTTACATCCTCCACCAGGGTTCCTATTCGCCCAACCATCTCGTTAAAGCTCTCTCCTAAGATTGCCAGCTCATCCGTATTCTCCGACTGGGCACGGACTTCAAAGTCCCCGGTACCTACGGTGGTGGCCACTTCGCAAAGCTCCTTAACCGGATCTACTATTCCCTTAACTATCTTCCAGCTGGTATATACTGCAAAAACTATTATTGCCACGAATACCACCAAAAAGACCACAATACTGATATTAAGGTTTTGTTTAATGCCTACCCGAAGTTCGTCAAGACTTGTTACCTGGTAGCTTATGTATTGCTGAACCTGCTCTTGAAACAGGCCTGTTATGATTCGTATATTTCTGTCCAGACGATCCATGTTCTTGGCGTATGCATCCACTTCCTTGGAATCGTCAACTATCTCTTTTACACGGTCCTCCAAGGTGTCTAAGCTTCGAAGGATACGGTCAAGCTGAGCTCTTGTCGCATCGGAATCGCTCTTGTTGTAGAGATCGGTAAAATCCGCCCTGGCCTTCTTTATCATGTCCTCCGGCTTGGCGATATCAACGTTTTGCTCCGCCCTGTCGGAATCCACCACGATAATGTACATGGTATAATCCATCTCATCTTTAAAGTCCATATTGTAGGCATTGGCCTTAATGATATCCTCTACAATAAGGTCATAAGTATGGGTAAAGGATTGCATAATAAATACCATGGTCACGATAATCATGGCCATGGGAATAATACAAATCGCCATCAGACGATATAGTTTTTTCTGTAACTTGGACCCCCGCTTATTCAACTAGTTACCCTTCTTTCTCGCCCTGTACTCCTTGGGCGAACACCCCTGTTTCTTCTTAAATATATAACTGAAATAGTGGGAGTCTTTATATCCCACCTTGTGTCCTATATCCGAGGTCTTCATTGCAGAACAGATAAGAAGCTCCTTGGCCTTGTCCATACGAATCTCCGTAAGATACTCCACAAAGGTCTTGCCCACTTCCCTGCTGAAAACAGAAGAAAAATAGCTGGGACTCATGCCCACCATATCCGCCACGGTATTGAGGGATATGTCTTCCTGCATGTACTGCTCTCCAATAATGCTTTGGGCTCTGGTAATAACGTCCACATATCTCTTGGCGGATGAACCGTCCCTTGCGGAAACCGCCATAGAAAGCAGCTTCTTAAGAGACGCAGACAGATGTCCCATGGACTCCTGTCTTTGCATGGTATTCCTGATATTCTCGGCTTCTGCCTTGAAATCTCCGTCCGCTATATCCATCTTCTCGCAAAATGACATAACGGTAACGAATATATCCATAATAAGATACTGACGCATAATCTCTGAGGTCAAAGCGTCCTTGGTAAACTCCTCCATATAAAGGTCCACGAAGCCGTCAAGCTCTGCTTCGGTTCCGTTACGAAGGTACTTTTCAATGAGTTCCCTGGAATGCTCCACATTGGCAAATCCGGCAATCTCCATAGATTCTTTTTCATACTTGTTAAGCTCATCAAGGGAGATTATCTGGTTGGACTTCAAACTGAATCTGCCGATAAATGCCTTGTCTGCGTCAGAATAGGACTGGCGCAGTTCCCTGATACGCTTAACTCTTCTTCCGATTCCCCCGAAATACTCAGGGTTACCCAGACGATTCATCATGTCCTTTAGTATTCCTTTTAAAGTCTCTAGACGCTCATCCATATCCGCATCATCATCGGCCATAATGAGGAAGGTCCACCCCTCCATGCCCTTTTGAATGGTAAGCATGTTATCTATGGAACCAACCACTTCATCTATAGTATTCTCCACCTCGAAGACACCGGTGCTTACTTCATCCGGTTCTGCCGAGGGCATTATCTTAAATATAACAATAACGTACATGCCGGCGCTAAGGCTTACATTGTACTTTTTACCGGTTTCGATGGCCTCTCCCGTAGACATATCTCCAAAAAGCAGCTGTCTGAAGAACCTGCTCTTGGCCACATCTATATTGCCTTCCATCTCTTCGGAATACTTCTTCAGGAGTTCCTTCTCAGAACGCTCCTGCATGATAATATCCTTTACCCCGTCAAGGCTCTTTAAAAGCTGGGCGGCAGATATGGGCTTTAGAAGATACTCCGTAACAGACAGATTAATAGCTTCCTTGGCATAATCGAATTCATTATAACCGCTTAAGATTATAATCTTGGTGGAAGGAAGCTCCTGTTTTACTATTCGGCTTAGTTCAAGGCCGTTCATAAAAGGCATCTTAACATCGGTAATAAGAATATCCGGTTTAGTCTTTAATATAAGAGGAAGAGCCACCTCTCCGTCGCTGGCTTCACCTACAAATTCGTATCCGTTCTCTTCCCAACGAATACTTTTTTCAATTCCCTTGCGGACTACTACTTCGTCCTCCACCAAAAAAACCTTTATTCTTTCCATTTAAATGCCTCCAAAACCATAATAATCGTACCATGGGACTAAGGTTTCCGCAATAACTTTGACATATTAATAAGAAAAGACTATACTTTTACGTAGCATTTTTTTAAGTAGTACGGAGGCAGTATTAATGTACACTATTCATTTTGACAAGCCCCAGCACATACATTTTATTGCTATAGGCGGTATCAGTATGAGCGGACTTGCGGAAGTATTGTTAAAAGCAGGCTTTACGGTATCCGGCTCGGATTCCAAGGAATCTGACCTTACCAAACACCTTGCAACGCTAGGCGCCAAAGTCTCTATAGGACAGCGCGCTTCCAATATAACAGACGATATTGAGGTTGTGGTTTATTCCGCAGCCATTAAAGAGGACAACCCGGAATATGCAGAGGCTGTAAGCAGGGGTCTTCCCATGCTTACGAGAGCCCAGCTTCTCGGACAGGTCATGACCAATTACAAGACTCCCGTAGCCATCTCAGGAACCCACGGTAAGACCACTACCACATCCATGGTTACTCAGATCCTTTTGGAAAACAATATGGATCCCACCATAAGCGTGGGGGGAATCCTTGATTCCATCGGGGGCAATATCCGTGTGGGACAATCCGAATACTTTGTAACGGAGGCTTGCGAATATACCAATTCATTCTTAAGCTTCTTCCCCAAGATTGGTATCATCCTTAATATAGAAGCAGAGCATCTTGACTTCTTCAAGGACTTAGATGATATCCGTCATTCCTTCAGGAGATTTGCCGAGCTTCTTCCTTCCGATGGTACTCTTATCATAAACGGAGATATTGAAAACTGTGAAGAATTGACAAATGACCTTCCCTGTAAGGTGGTTACTTTCGGTTTCGGTAAAGGTTGCGATTTTTCTGCAACAGACGAAACCTACAACGAGATGGCCAACCCTTCCTACACACTTTTGTACAAAGGTGAATCCACCGGTGTAACGGTTTCTTTAAGTGTGCCGGGAAGACATAACATATACAACTCCCTTGCAAGTATAGCTTTTGCTACTGCTATAGGTTTATCTTACGAGGATGCGGCAAAGGGTCTTAAGCCCTTCCACGGTGCCGACAGAAGGTTCCAGCTGAAAGGAAAGCTTGGGGAGATAACCATTATTGATGATTATGCTCATCATCCTTCAGAGATTCGTGCCACCTTAGAGGCTGCTAAGAAGTATCCTCACAAGCGAATTGTTGTGGTCTTCCAGCCCCATACATACAGCAGAACCAAGGCTTTTCTTAAGGATTTCTCAGAGGCCCTTTCACTGGCTGATGAGGTGGTTTTGGCTGACATTTACTCGGCTAGAGAGAAGAATACATACAATATATCTTCCAAAGATTTATTGGCCATCCTACAAAGTGACGGGATAAAGAGTTGCTATTTCCCATCCTTTGACGAAATCGAAAATTATCTTTTGCAAAATTGCACATCAGGAGACCTGTTGATAACTATGGGAGCCGGAGATGTTGTAAATATTGGCGAGAGACTTTTAGGAAAATAATTATCCACATAATCCACATTGTAATTTCAAGTTTTACACACATTACAATGTGGATTTCTTTTTTCATTTTTTTCTTCTTGAAAAATCATTCCAAACCTTTATTACTGTGCTCTGAAAAATTATCGCCTCCCCTGTCAAGAATATTTTTGTCCACATTATCCACATTCTTTAAACCCTTGGTATTACTGGATTTTTTGGCAATTTCGCTATTGATATTTGCTGTTCATATGGTATAATTTTGCTTACTTGAAAGAACTATAGGTAAGTGAGGGGACTTTTTTACATGTCTGAGGATATTAGACTGAGGAGAAAACGTAAGGCATCTATCACACAGGTGTCTAATACTTTTATTGACAAATATATGACCGATGCAAACGGCGAATTTGTAAAGGTATATCTGTATTTATTAAGATGCATCGGTGCTGATCGTGACAATTTGTCAATATCAGATATAGCAGATCACTTTGACGACACGGAGAAAGACGTTAAGAGGGCGCTGCGCTACTGGGAAAAGATGAAGCTTCTTCATCTTGAATATGACGGCAAAAAGCTTACTTCCATTGATGTACTTGATGTTCCGGAGGAGACAGAAGAACTTCCAGTTCCTTCACAAAACGCAAGGAAGTCCGGTATGGAGGATGGGGAAGAGGGCCCCGAATCTGCACCCAAGCGTACCCGGAAGAAGGCAGCGACCCCTGCTATAACTGAAGACGAGCAAGCAATTCTTAAGGAATTGCTCTTTGTGACGGAGACATATTTAGGCAAAACCTTATCTTCCACAGAGGCTAAGAAGATTATATATTTCTATGACACTTTGGGCTTCAACCCGGAGCTCATTGAGTATCTTGTAGAGTATTGTGTTTCCAAGAATTACAGAACAATAAGCGCTATGGAAAAGATTGCGCTTTCCTGGCACGAAGAGGGAATTAAGACGGCCAAAGAAGCCCGCGCACATGTTATCACTCACACAGAAGAATACATTGCAGCGGTTAAGTCTTTCGGCATCTCGGGACGCTCTCTTAACACTTCTGAACTTCGTTACCTTAATAAATGGACGGAGGAATATCATTTTACAGCCGTGCTTATTAAGGAAGCATGCGAACGAACAATTGAGTTTACACATCAGGCCAGCTTCAAATATGCTGACTCCATAATGGAGAGCTGGTTTAAGAAAAATGTGACCTCAATGGATGATGTTAAGATTCTGGATGCAGAACACAAGGCAGCTACAGAAAGCTTAAGACCTCAATTTAAGAAGGTTACCGTTAACAGTAAGTTTAATAATTATGAGCACCGTGATTATGATTACGATGCAATCGAGAAACAGTTATTGGGCAATGTAAGTAATTAAAGGGGTAGAGAATGCTTACTAAGACACAACACAGTGAGATTATGAGAATATATGATTCCTACCAATTGGAATCACAACACGACTTAGATGAAAGGATATCCGAGGTTTATTCAAAGGATTCGGAATTCGAATCAATAGATGAACAGATTGCAGAAGCTTCCGTTGAATATGCCAAGAAGCGGATAAGAGGCGGCGGAGAGAATCTTCCTCCCCTGTCTGAGACCATAGGCAAGTTCTCGGACCGCAAGATAAACCTCCTTAAGAATTTGGGTTATCCCGAAGATTATCTTAAGCCGCGCTACCGTTGTCCTATCTGTCAGGATACGGGTTATGTGGGAATTAACAAATGTTCCTGCTTTAACAAATTAGCTACGGACATGCTCTATTCTCATTCCAATATTAAGAATATGTCGGCGGATGAGAATTTCAATACATTCCGTTTTGACTTTTATGATGATACCTATATAGACCCTGCAACGGGTAAAACAGCTTTAGCCAATGCTAAAGATGCATACGAAAAAGCTCGGATTTTTGTTGACAGTTTTGATAAATCGTTTAATAATATATTTTTGTATGGAGATACGGGAGTTGGAAAGACATTCTTAACTAACTGTATTGCTACAGAGATAATAGCCATGGGCAAGTCTACCATATATTACACTTCTTTTGAACTCTTTGATATGCTTGCCAAGACAAGATTCGGCGGTGACTCCGAAGACAACAATGTATATGATGCTATTCTCTCTTGTGATTTACTTATAATTGATGATTTGGGAACAGAGCTGCCCAATTCGCTAACCGCATCACAGTTGTTTTTGATAGTTAATGAGCGTATCCTTCGGGAGAAATCCACTATCATTTCCACTAACTTAGCTGTGCCCGCATTCTCCGAGATATATAGCACAAGAACATTTTCAAGGATATCCAGCGAATACACCTTCTTAAAACTTACGGGGGCTGATATTCGTGTCAAAATAGGTAACAAATCACAACTGTCACGGAGGTAATCTTTTATGAAACAAGAGAATGTTGCACTTAATAACATTCCTGTAGGCGCATTGGGACTTATCCCTATGCCGGGCACCGAAGAGCTTGGAGAGGAAATCAACCATCATCTGGTAAGATGGCGTAACGAGGAAGAGGATGACGATTACAATCATTCCTTTGTAGGTTATCACAGAGATAATTATATCCTTAAAGTAGCCACACCGAGATTCGGATCCGGTGAAGGTAAAGGTCTCCTTAAGGAATCTGCCAGAGGCTATGACATTTTCCTTCTTTGCGATGTAACCAACCACAGCCTTACTTACAAGATGTGCGGACAGGAGAATCATATGTCTCCCGATGATCATTTTCAAAATCTTAAGCGTATCATCGCTGCATTAGGCGGTAAGGCCCACAGAATTACTGTTATCATGCCCTTCCTTTATGAAGGTCGCCAGCACAAACGTACCACAAGAGAATCTCTTGACTGTGCATTGGCTCTGCAGGAACTGGTTAATATGGGTGTTGAGAATATTATCACCTTTGATGCTCATGACCCGAGAGTTCAGAATGCTATTCCCTTAAGCGGATTTGAAACTGTAACTCCCGCATACCAGTTTATAAAGGGATTATTAGCTGCAGTTCCCGACCTCCAAATAGACAGTGATCACATGATGATCATATCCCCCGATGAAGGTGGTACCAACCGTGCGGTATATCTTGCCAACGTACTTGGTCTCGACATCGGTATGTTCTACAAACGTCGTGATTACTCTACCATCGTTAACGGAAGTAACCCCATCGTAGCACACGAGTTCCTGGGTTCATCCTTAGAGGGTAAAGACGTTATTATTATTGACGATATGATTTCTTCCGGTGACAGTATGTTTGATGTTGCCAAAGAATTAAAGAAGAGAAATGCAAACAGAATATTCGTAGCCACCACTTTCGGACTCTTCACCAATGGTTTAGAGAAGTTCGATAAGGCATACGAAGAAGGACTTATCACCAAGATTATGACTACCAATCTTGTATATCAGTCACCTGAGTTATTATCAAGAGAATGGTACATCAACTGTGATATGAGTAAATATATTGCATTTCTTGTTGATAAACTTAACAATGATTCTTCCATAAGCGATCTTCTTAATCCTTATGACAAGATTCAGGCCCTTGTAAACAACTACAAGGAAAGATAATTATGTTAGAAACCTATTAATATAACCATTTAGGAGCCGATATGACTGAGAAGTCATGTCGGCTCCATGTGTCATGTCGTAAGGGATCCTCCCACTTCGTGGGTCCCTCCTTAGGACTAGCCATATAACGGAGGTGTGAAGTTCACCGGCTCAAGCCCCTGGTGAATCTCCTCCATATAATTCTTCCACATCTTTATCGGTGAATTAAGCACCGTTCCCGGCAGTACCTGGGGCATATCATATCCAACCCATGTTGCCGTAGTGTAATAATGGGTATATCCCACAAACCAGCTATCCTTATCTTCATTGGTAGTACCGGTCTTACCTGCACTGGCCATGGAAGATAATGCGAATCCTTTACCTGTTCCGGACGTCAATACTCCCTGAAGCATCTCGGTCATCATGCGGGCTGCATTGGTCTGGAATACCTGCTTAGTTTCCTCTGTTCTCTCCCATACCAGCTTACCGGTGGAATCCATAATCCTAACAACACAAGTAGGCTCTCTGAACACTCCGTCATTAGCAAGACAGGAATAGGCTCCCGCCATCTCCACTGCCGATACCCCGTAAGTCAAACCTCCAAGGGAAGCCGGCAATACATAATCGCTTTCAGCCAAATGGGTAAAGTTCATGTTGAATAAGTATTTAAGTCCCGCCCGGGGAGTCAGCTCCTTAAAGAGATTCCATGCAATGGTATTCTTGGATAATGCCACCGCATTGCGTAATGTCATCTCTCCGGCATAGTATCCGTCGGCATTTACAGGACCGTTATCTATAGGCGCATCTATAACCTTGGTATCCGGTCTGTAACCCCTCTCCAAAGACGGCGTATACACCAATATAGGCTTTATGGAACTACCCGGCTGTCTGTAGCTTTGGTAGGCTCTGTTAAGGGTGTACCCTGACATCTCCTGGGTTCTTCCTCCCACAATAGCCTCCACATAACCTGTCAGGTTGTTAATGCATACTCCTGCCCCCTGTAGCTGGTATACCCCCTCCTCGTTGGTAGAGGTATAATCCGCAAGGGCACCGTCAAGTTGAGCTTGTAATTTTGCCTGCTTATCTAAGTCTATAGATGTAAATATCCTGTAGCCCCCGGTATACAGCTTGTTCTGGCATTCCGAGTAGGCTTCCGCATATTCCTTATCATAATTTAATTCTTCCTCAGTTGAAGAAAACTCATACCGAAACTTGAATCCCGATACCTCCATTAGGGCTCTGGTGGCACAGTTATAGGTATAGGTCTCCACATAGTCCCTCTTTACAGAGCTGCTCATATTAAGGGTAATGGTGGTATTGAGGGCTTCCTCATACTGGTCCGTGTTAATGATTCCGTTATCATTCAATGCTTTTAGAACACGGTTCCTACGCTCGATGGTGTTGTCAAAATGCTCCACCGGGTCGTAGGTTGAAGGATTGTTGGGTATGGCACATAAGAAAGCCATCTCCGATAGGTTAAGCTGGGACACGTCCTTACTCAGATATCCCCTGCTGGCCGCCTGGATACCATAGTGTCCATTGGCAAAATATATATTGTTAATATAGAATTCCAGTATCTTATCCTTGGAATAAATCTTCTCAAGTTCTGTGGCAATAAAGATCTCTTTCAGCTTACGTTCCCAGGTCTTTTCGTAACCTAGGAACATATTTCTGGATAACTGCTGGGTTATGGTACTTGCACCTTCTGTAGGTGTACCATTCTCCACAAAAGCTTTAAAGGCACGAACAATTGCCAGGTAATCCACTCCCCTGTGTTCGTAAAACTTCTTGTCCTCTGTCACGATAAAAGCCTTCTTGATATAAAGCGGAATCTGATCATAAGAGATATAATATACGTCTTTGCTCTTCTTTAACGTGGATAGCACTTCCCCGTTCTTATCATATACCAGACTGGTCTGCTCCGCCTTGAAGGTGTCTTCCGTTGCTGATCTTGCAATCTTTACAGCCTCTTCTTTTATTGCGCTGACTTTGGCCCCGTATCCTGACAGATAATATATAGCCACTAAAATAAGCACAATAAGAATAAGTGCAATCTGAAACTTCCAAAACAGGCCCAGCTTGCCCTTTTTCTTTTTCTTCTCAGTTTGTTTCTTCTCTTTCTTCCCCGCCATACAACTAGCCTTTTATTTTTTATATGTAATAAACAGATTGCCTGCCGATGCGAAGGATTTTCTCGCATCATCCAGACTAACCTTATAAGTCTTCCTCTCAGAGGGGCTTGCCAGTGTCACATTGTAAGGATCGTAGGCAATAATGAGAACCGCCTTGTCCCCCGGAGCTACCGCCAATACAGGGGCTCCCTCACTGATAAAGTTAAGAGCACAGTCCATACTGCATCCGCTAAGGTTAATTACCGGCACCTTCAGAGTATTCTTCAATACCTCCACCGGTGTCATACCCTGTGACATCATCTCCGAAACATCGGCTCTTATACCGATATTATCAAGCATCATCTGTACGCACACTTCATAACCCGTGTTGCCTGCTGCATCAAGTCCGTATCCCGACAATTCTCTCTGTCGTGACTTATCACCCTTAATCCAGATACTCTGGCCTCCCGCATCAAGAACAACCCCTGATGCCTTGTCTGCAGCAGCTATAGCCACTCCTGCCTCGGAAGAGATTGCCACAACCTTGCCTTCACCGTAGGCAAAGTATTTGTCCGTATAGGACACCTCAAAGGGTGAATCCATAGCGTCCCCTCTGGCCTTTACATATTCCGGCTCCACCTTTTCTATCTTCTCCGGAATATCAGCTGCATTGGCAAAGACATAGCCTCTTTGCTGCTTTAATGCGCCGACATTTACATATCCCACCGAGTTACATATCTTATTATTCTCCTTCAGGTTAACAATGCTGTCGTCTATAGCTTCGGAGCCGTCTGCCTGGTTAATACGCTTTAGAACCACCTTGGCTCCTTCAATATAAGCCTTGCTTACAAGGAAAGACTTCTGGTCGTACTCTCTTACTCCGCCTTCCTCATTTCCTATAGTGATCTTGTTCATAAGGAACATACCGTTACCCACAGCATCCGCTCTGATATCCGAATCTCTGGCTGTACCGTATACAATATCAACCCCCATAAATCCTATGGGAGATATCTTGGAGCCCTCCGGGGCTTTTATAACATAGCTTTTGCCGGAGTCCAAGTTCAAAACCTTAAGCTCTGTAATATCGTACTGTGACCTGCTGTTACTGATTGCCACCAGGTGTCCGTCGTCAGACACCGTATAGATATCTTCGTTCAAATCCTTCTCAATTTGTGTTACGGACTTGTCTTTTAAGTTAACCTTATATAAGACATTGTCATAGACAATATATAGTTCGTTATGATTATTAACGTAGATAATCTTGCCAATCATCTGAGATACTACTCTGTGGGGCTGGTTCATCTTAAAAAATACTTCCTCAGTAACCTGCCTCATCTGGGAATTGTAATTAAATACCGCTATTCCCGTCTCTCCCTCATGTTCACCGGCATTCATATAACCTATAACCGCAAAATCAACATTACCTGATTCATCCACCTTGATAATCCTGATGGTATGGTCTTTATTGTTGGTACGATGGTCTTTTAAATCCCCCGTCATGTAACCAAACACCTTGGCTATCCTGCCTGTATGACTGTTATATGCAAAGAGTTCTCCGCTATCCACAAAGGCGCAGGCAGATCCTGACTCACTGGTCTTGCAGGGGCTTTCTTCTCCTGTTAAACCAAGAAGAATGGCACCGTCTTTTACCACCGGCTTAGATGCGTCGTATATCTGGTCTATATAACGGTTATAGTCTAAGAGGTAAAGCTTGCCATCAGTCTTTCTTACCCGGTAGTACTCCTCCACGTTATAGAAAGAAAGATTCTCTCCATCCTTAACCTGTATGATGTAATTGTTTTTTATTCCCGTAAAGGAAGAATTAATCTCACTGAAATTGTACTGAGGCTCTGAGTAATATGACACGTCCATGCTGGTCCAGGTGATATTGTCATAGCTTGAGCCTATATTGGTCTTGGCCAGATTATTATTGTTAATATCCGTTCTGCTCTCAAGATAGTTAGAGATAGCAGTATCAGCATTTTTGTTAAAAGTAGTCTTATGGAAGTTCTTGGCGAAATCCAAAGCCTCTACATACTCTCTGTCTTCCGGATACATTATCCTTGTGGCGTAGGTATAATCACCCTTGGTTGTAGAAACCGTAAGCTTAAGGAAATACTCCTTGTTATCCTTTATCTTGGTGGATAGATCGATGGTTCCCCTAACAAAGGTTCCGTCATCCTTCAAATCCTCCACCATTCCGGAGTCAATTACGCTACGACTTCTCATCTCCATAGCCTCGTATTTAACTACCTTGATGGTACTTTTGTATTTTTCAAATGCCAACTTCACAACGGAATCAGAGTTCATAGGGTATACCCAGTTGCGGACGTAGCTTTCCTCCATCTCTCCTTTGTAACCCCTTATAATGTTGAAGTTCTCATCATTTTTCTCCATAAATAAAACAGGAAGGGATGCTTCATCGGTGTTGTATCTCTCAACACCACCCTCTCTGTTAATAATAAATCCTGTCACAAAAACCGTCAGGACAAATACTCCCACATAAGGCAAGATTTTTAATAGAATCTCACGTATCTTCATATAATTCTCCAAAAAGAAAATATAGTCATAATGCTTTCACACCATGACTATATTTTAAATCCTTTAGAATAAAAGAACAATAATATTTACTTAATTTTCTTTTACTTTCCGCTCAAGCCGATTCTGACAAGAGCTTTCTTAAGAGCAACCTCTGCCCTGAGGACATCAATTCCCTCTTCCTTTGTAGCAAGACGGGCCTCAGCACGCTCTTTGGCACGCTGTGCTCTGTCTACATCAATCTCGTCCGGCCATTCTGCAATCTCTGCGAGAACGGTAACGGAATCTCCGAGAACCTCAACAAATCCTGCATGAACAGCTGCTTTCTTGCCGCCCTGATCATCAGTTATGGTGAGTACACCCGGTTTGATGGCTGTAGTAAGAGGAATATGATTCTTATAGATACCTATATCACCTTCAGAAGCGGTAAACTCTACCATCTCTGCTTCACCCTCATAGAATACTCTATCGGGGCAAATGATTTTAATTTTAAAATTCTTCTCTTCAGCCATACGGTCACCCCTAATGTTCTGCGTTGTAAGCAGCTACTACGTCATCAATGTTACCCTTCATCAGGAAGTAACTCTCGGGGATATCATCATGCTTACCAGCAATGATTTCCTTGAATCCCTGAATAGTCTCATTAATAGGAACATAACGTCCCGGATAACCGGTAAACTGTTCTGCAACTGAGAAAGGCTGTGACAGGAATCTCTGAATCTTTCTTGCACGAGCAACGATAATCTTGTCATCCTCAGAAAGTTCGTCCATACCAAGAATTGCGATAATATCCTGTAATTCTTTGTACTTCTGTAAGATCTCCTGTACCTTACGTGCTGTATTGAAATGATCCTCACCAACGATACGTGGGTCAAGGATTCTGGATGTAGAATCCAAGGGGTCTACAGCCGGATAGATACCCATCTCAGAGATGGAACGTGAAAGTGTTGTTGTAGCATCCAAGTGGGCGAATGTTGTAGCCGGAGCCGGGTCAGTCAAGTCATCGGCAGGCACGTATACAGCCTGAACTGATGTGATTGATCCGTTCTTTGTAGAAGTGATACGCTCCTGCAAAGCACCCATCTCAGTAGCAAGTGTAGGCTGATAACCTACGGCTGAAGGCATACGTCCGAGCAAAGCTGAAACCTCGGAACCTGCCTGAGTAAAACGGAAGATGTTATCGATGAAAAGAAGTACGTCCTTACCACCTTTATCACGGAAATACTCAGCCATTGTAAGACCTGTAAGACCAACTCTCATTCTGGCTCCGGGGGGCTCGTTCATCTGACCGAATACCATGGTAGTCTTGTCGATAACTCCGGATTCTTTCATCTCATAGTAAAGGTCATTACCCTCTCTTGTACGCTCACCAACACCGGTGAATACGGAATAACCGTCATGCTCTGTAGCGATGTTATGAATAAGCTCCTGAATAAGAACTGTCTTACCAACACCGGCACCACCGAACAATCCGATCTTTCCACCCTTCTGATAGGGGCAGAGAAGGTCAACTACCTTGATACCTGTTTCTAACATCTCTGTATTTGTAGCCTGTTCTTCAAATGAAGGGGCTTTTCTATGAATTGGGGCAAACTCTACATCTGTAGGAGCTTCACCCTCATCGATAGGCTGTCCTAAAACGTTGAAGATACGTCCTAAGGTATTCTCACCAACCGGAACCGTAATAGGTGCGCCGGTTGCTTCAACTTCCATACCACGTACCAAACCGTCTGTAGGGCCCATGGCGATACAACGTACTGTATCATCACCCAAATGCTGTGCAACTTCAACTACCAGGAGAGTTCCGTCTTCATGACGAACATTGATAGCTTCGTTGATCTCGGGAAGATTGCCTTCGGAGAACTTAATATCAAGTACAGCACCGATAATCTGAGTGATTTTACCTATATTCTTATCTGCCATTCCCTTATCTCACTCCTTTATTAGTATAGTAATGCAAAAGCAACTAACTGATTGCATCTGCACCTGCAATAATTTCTGTTAATTCCTGTGTAATAGATCCCTGACGGGCTCTGTTGTACTTCAGTTCCAGATCACTAATCATTTCTTCGGCATTGCTTGTAGCAGAATCCATGGCCTGCATACGAGCACCGTTTTCGCTGGCAACAGCCTCAATTAATGCTCCGTAGAAAAGACTTGTCAAATACTTGGGAATGATTTCATTAAGGGCCTCTTCTTCATTAGGCTCGTAATTCATCAAAAGATTTGACTTCTCATCTTCTTCGCCTGCCTCAAGCTCTACAGGAAGAAGCTTGAGCATTGTAGGCTGATGGCTAACCGTGTTCTTGAATGATGTATATGCGAGATAGATCTCACCGATCTCCCCGGTAGCGAACTGCTCTAAAACCGTTTTGCAAATCTCTGCAGCATCCTCATACAGGGGCTCTTCGATTACTTCACCGAAATCATGAGTAATGTTGTAGCCTCTTCTGGAAAGTGCATCGTATCCCTTCTTACCGATGGAATAAATCTCAAGGTCTTCTTTGTTAAGTCCGCTTTCTGTAACAAGCTTAACGATATTGGAGTTATAACCTCCTGCCAGACCTCTGTTGGAAGTAATGACAATAACTGCCTTCTTCTCAGACTCTCCTCCTTTGAGGTAGGGATGATCTATGTTGCCTGATTTGGCAAGCATAGAGCATACGGTTTTGTACATCATGTCGAAGTACGGTTTGGCATTCTCTGCACGAGTCTTAGACTTCTGCAGCTTAACGGTAGAAACAAGCTTCATGGCTTTGGTAATCTGCTGAGTACTTTGAATACTGCTTTTACGTCTTTTTATGTCCCTCATTGAGGCCATAATATCACCACTTTCTTAAAACTTTTTCTACTTAAACTGTGCCTTAAACTCTTTGATTGCTTTGATAAGTGCCTGCTCATTGCTGTCAGACATAACCTTGGTATCCTTAATCTCCTGTGGAATCTCCGGATACTTGGTTCCGATGAACTCAAACAATTCATCCTGGAAACGGAGTACATCTGTTGTATCAACGTCAATGAGATATTTGTTGGTAACAGCATAAATAATGATTACCTGATATTCAACAGGCATCGGTTTGTACTGTGGCTGTTTTAATACTTCTCTGATTCTTTCACCCTGAGCAAGTTTCTGCTTAGTATCATCATCAAGTTCTGAACCGAACTGTGAGAAAGCAGCAAGCTCACGGAACTGTGCTAACTCCACACGGATAGGTGCAGCAATCTTCTTGATAGCTTTGATCTGAGCGGAACCACCAACACGGGATACAGAAAGTCCGGCATTGATAGCGGGTCTGAATCCTGAGTTGAACATCTCTGTCTCAAGGTAAATCTGACCGTCTGTAATAGAAATTACGTTGGTCGGGATATATGCGGAAACGTCTCCTGCCTGTGTCTCGATAATAGGAAGAGCAGTAAGAGAACCGCCACCCAAAGCATCTGAAAGTCTTGATGCTCTCTCGAGAAGTCTTGAATGAAGATAGAAAACGTCTCCCGGATAAGCCTCACGTCCTGGTGGTCTACGGAGAAGCAAGGAGAGTGTACGATAAGCTGTAGCATGCTTACTTAAGTCATCGTAAATTACGAGAACGTCCTCACCATTCTCCATCCATTCCTCACCGATAGCGCATCCGGCATATGGTGCAATGTACTGCAACGGTGCAAGCTCACTGGCTGTTGAAGCAACAACTGTTGTATAAGCCATAGCGCCGTATTCTTCAAGGGTAGAAACGATTGATGCAACAGTAGAAGCCTTCTGTCCGATGGCTACGTAGATACATTTAACGTTCTGTCCCTTCTGGTTAATAATTGTATCGATGGCGATAGCAGTCTTACCTGTCTGTCTGTCACCGATAATAAGCTCTCTCTGGCCCCTTCCGATGGGAACCATGGAGTCGATAGCTTTAATACCTGTCTGCAAAGGTGTATCTACTGACTTTCTTTCGATTACACCGTGAGCAACTCTTTCAATCTGACGAAACTTGGTTGTTTCGATAGGTCCTTTACCATCTATTGGCTGGCCAAGTGCATTAACAACACGACCAATCATAGCGTCGCCTACAGGAACCTCAACTACTCTACCGGTAGTTTTAACGGTATCGCCCTCGTTGATGTTCTTGTGGTCACCGAGTAAAACGGCACCAACGTTATCTTCCTCGAGGTTCATTACCATTCCGTATATCTCTCCCGGAAATTCAAGTAGCTCTCCCTGCATAGCATTTTCAAGACCATGTATACGCGCGATACCGTCGGCAACCTGAATTACAGTACCTACTTCAGATACTTCAAGCTGCGCAGCATATCTTTTTACCTGTTCTTTAATAACTGAACTTATTTCTTCCGGTCTTAAATTCATGGAGCGCATCCACCTACTTTCCTTTACTGTTATTCATTAAACCATCAGTAATTATCCAAGCTGGATCTTGGTTAAATCCTTCGTAAGCTCATATAATCTTGTTCTGATGCTGCTGTCGACTACCTTGTCGCCGATACGGATGACCATTCCGCCGATCAAATCCTTATCAACCTCGTAGTCGATCTCAAATTTTTCGTAATGGGTAGTCTCAAGTAATCTTTTCTCTACCTGGGCTTTTTGTGCATCTGTAAGTTCAACTGCACTGACAACAGATGCTACACCGATATTCTTGTATTCCTTAACACGGTCAATGAAATAATCAAATATCTCCACCATGGCACTGTTACGGTCTTTCTCAACAATCATGTTGATAAGTCCAAGTAATTCTTTGCTGATTCTACCCTCGAAGATCTGACCCATAACCTGAATCTTTTCTTCTTTACCAATCTTCGGGTGATTAAGCAGCTTTGTAAGCTCTTCATTATCTTGAAGAATTCCTTTCACTGCATCGACTTCCTCTACATAGGAATCAATCTTGTTCTCTTCAAGTGCGAGTTCAAACAAAGCATCACCATATGTTTTTGAAATCAGCTTAGCCATGTTTTGTCACCCATTTCTTTCAATGTCTCTTCCACCAGTGAATCCTGGATGGTAGTATCTATTGAAGCAGAAACGACTTTGGCAGCCATTGCTGAAGCAATTGTAATCATCTCTTTCTTAACGTCATCAACTGCACGCTTCTTCTCAAGAGTTGCTTCTTCATTGGCACGAGCTATAATACGTGCTGCTTCCTCTTTAGCCTCTGCAATAATCTTCGCTTCATTAGCCAAAGCTTTCTTACGAGCCGCACTTAAAATCTCATCTGCTTCTTTATCGATTTCTTTAAGTTTTGCGTCATATTCTTCTCGCAACTGTTTAGCGCTTTCCTTGTCCGCTATTGCGCTGTCGATGTCGCTTTTGATCTTATCCTGACGTTTCTTTAAAAAGTCTCTTACCGGATTGAATAAAAGGTAAGATGCCAGAATGAACAAAACCAACACGGCAATCATAGTCAAAACGGAGTCTGCTAATAACTGCAAGTCGAGATCAAATAATCTACTCAACGCTGCGCCTCCCTTCGTTTTATATTCTAATTAAACTAAACCTAACGAAAAGACGCTTCTTAGCCTACTAACGGTTTTACGAATAATAACAGCATGGCAATAAGAAGACCATAAAGACCTGTTGTCTCTGCTACGGCCTGACCAAGTAACATGGTAGATGTGATATCACCCTTTGCTCCCGGGTTTCTACCTACTGCGTTAGCTGCGTAACCTGCTGCGATACCCTGGCCGATACCAGGTCCGATACCTGCGATAACCGCAAGACCTGCTCCAATTGCTGAACATGCTAAGATTAAATCCTGTCCTGTAATATTCATAAAATTTTTCCTCCTTAGAATAAATAAGAATTTTTTGTACTTACATGTACCCTTAAGCTTTAATTATCTCCAATTTTGTCCCTGATGTATGTCATAGTCAACATACTGAATACATACGTCTGAATCGCACCTGAGAACAGGTCGAAGTAAACGTGCAGGATTGCGGGCCAGCCCGTGGCGATTACACCAAGCAGTCCGTAAACCAAAGCCATCATTACCGTTCCTGAAAGAACGTTTGCGAATAGACGTAAGGATAACGATATAGGTACCGCTACCTCTCCTATCACGTTAATTGGTGCCCATATTGGCCAAGGATCGCACAGACCCTTTAATACGCCGATTGGTTTGTTGTACTTGAAGTTATTAAACTGAATCAAACTAAAAGTCATAATTCCCAGTGGGAATGTTACTCCATAGTCTGCAGTCGGCGGTCTGAGGCCCAATAAACCTGATATATTGCTGAATAGGATGAACATAAATATGGTTCCGATGTAATTACGGAATTTCGGAGCATATTTGTCCATGTTAGTGCCTACCATGTTGTCAACTGCTTCAACTGCCATCTCAGCTATATTCTGAAATGTACCGGGGATCTCATCTGCTTTTTTCATCTTTACTCGTACACAAATCATAAAAACGATGAGAATAAGCAGGACAATTAGCAAGCATACGTGGGTTGTAGTAATCCAAACTGTCTGCCCAAACAATTCATAACTGAACACTCCGTGGATCATGAAGTCTACATTCGATGCCGCCGGGATACCAAGTCCCATGGCACCATTGCCAAAACCAGCAATAATACTATTCACATTTTCACCTCCCTTTTAGTTTGTTAATCATCGTAAAGTGCAATTATTGTGAATCCTAATTACCTTGTACTTTAAGAATAATTTTATGAGTAAACGGCTGAAGATAGGCCGCTACTTTCAGTGTCATAAGTCCCAAAAAACAGGGAACTATCGTTGCTTTGAAAAAGTACGCCAATAGCGCAAAAATAATAAGCACAACTCCGTATCGTATCATGGAGTGTTTTTGTACATGTCCTCTGGCTCCGTCTCCCATATCCATGCCCGTAACAAGAGCCCATTCCATATGGGCTGCCATAAGAGCCGCACATACAATGCCAATCCAAAGTCCCATGGCGTAAGAAGCCTGGTCTTTCACCAAAAAAGCTCCCACTATCTGAAAGACAATACCGAATATAAATATCTCGAGAATGAGCTCCTTAAGGACGCTGCTCATCTTCTTTATCATTCGTATCCTGCTCCTTCTTCTTGTCGTCCTTATATACGGACTTGGCAAGAATATAAACGTTTCGAAATCCCGCTAAGGCCCCTACAATAAAAAAAGGGACAGTGATAATCGGGGCAGATAATTTGTCTGCAACAAATATGCCCAAAAACATACATAAACCAATCGGAACTATCATGCTGATACCAAATTGTGTTATTAGCACAAGGGTCTTCTGTACATCTTTGTTCATATCCGACTACACAGTCCTTTCTTAACGCTAAGAGTTGCTACAAATTATACCAAAATCGCTATATTTCGTCCACATGTTCAATACTATATGTAATATTTTACATGTTTTGAATTATATACGCAATATTCATACTTATTTTTTCAAGAAATTCGGCAATTCAATATTGTTAAGGGTTCTAGAGGGCTTAACCGGTTCGGGAATCTTAATTCCCATGGGTTGCTCCGCCGGCTTTTCTGCCGGATTCTCCGTAGGTGCTACCGGTCTTGTCATGGCCTTCTCAACAGAAGATTCCATAGCCTTCTTCATGAAAGAAAGTTTGCTCTCATGAGGATTAAGGCCTGTAGCAATAAGAGTAACCTTAACAGCATCCTCCATATCTTCGCCCGGCATAGAGCCGAAGAATATGGAAGCATCTTCGCCTACAATTCCCTGAACATAGTCAGTCGCTTCTCCTGCCTCGATAAGACCCACATCACCTGTGTAGTTAATAATAACGTGGCTTGCGTGATCTAATGTAGTCTCGAGAAGCGGACTGTTGATAGCCATCTTAACGGCATCGATACACTTGTTGGCGCCTTTGGCCTCACCGATTCCGAAATGAGCCATTCCTTTATCTGTCATAACCGCCTTAACATCTGCAAAATCAAGATTAATAAGACCGGGTTTCATAATCAGGTCTGTTATTCCCGAAATACCCTGCTGGAGAACACTGTCTGCCATCTCCAACGCCTGTGGGAATGAAGTATTGCGGTCCGAAATTGCAAGAAGCTTGTCGTTGGGCACGATTATCAAAGTATCTACATACTTCTTAAGTTCTTCTATTCCGCCCTCGGCATTTCTCTTTCTGACGGTTCCTTCGTATTTGAAGGGTTTGGTAACTGCGCCTACCGTAAGGATTCCGGCGCTTTTGGCAACCTCAGCGATAACAGGTGCTGCACCTGTTCCTGTTCCTCCGCCCATACCGCAGGTTATAAATACCATGTCTACGTCTTCCAAGGCTCTTACGATATCCTCTTTATTCTCTTCCGCAGCCGCTTTACCCACTTCAGGATTGGCTCCGGCGCCGAGACCTTTGGTAATGCTCTCCCCTATCTGCAGTATGTTGGCCGTCAGACATCTGTCCAACTGTTGTCTATCTGTGTTGACGCACAGATAATCAACCCCCGTAACATTCTGTGATATCATTCTGTCAACTGTATTGTTACCGGCTCCGCCAACACCGATAACAAGTATCTTTGCATTCGCTTTCTCGTTGGTTAATAAAATCTCAGGCATACTTCTTCTCCACTTCTTTAATAGTCTAGAATAGATTCATCCTAAATGGTGAATTTAATTTCTCTTCCGGTGTGACTGTACTGATAGTATCTGACTCCCGCCGCATCAAGCATTCTCTTTGATGCCAGCGTAGAGGGTGTGTCCGAATACTTGTCACTGTCATAGACAATAGTCTTAATTCCCGCCTGAATGCAGGCCTTGGCGCATTCATTACAGGGGAACAATGTAACGTAGAGCTTGGAGCCTTCTAAGCTTCCCCCTCTGTAGTTAAGGATGGCATTAAGCTCACTGTGGGTTACATAAAAATATTTGTTATCGTAGGGTTCCCCGTCTCTGTTCCATGGAAACTCATCATCGGAACATCCGATGGGGAATCCGTTATAACCCATGGACAATATCTTATTGTTGCTGTCTACTATACACGCACCCACCTGGGTGTTGGGATCTTTTGATCTCATGCTTGCAAGATATGCAACACTCATAAAATACTCATCCCAGGATAAATAGTCCTTACGTTTCTCACTCATAGTTCTTCTCCATTTAATCAATTTAATATTCCTATTTGGTTCCGAATATACGGTCTCCCGCGTCACCGAGACCGGGTACGATATATCCATGCTCGTTTAACTTCTCATCAAGAGCTCCCGCGTAGATATCCACATCAGGATGGTCCTCCTGCATTCTCTTGATACCTTCAGGTGCGGCAATAATGCACATAAAGTGAATATGCTTAACACCCTTATTCTTAAGCATTGTTATGGCTGCTGATGAAGATCCGCCTGTTGCAAGCATTGGATCTACAACAAACACCTCTCTCTCGGCACAGTCCGCCGGTAACTTGCAGTAGTACTCAACCGGGTTAAGAGTCTCCGGGTCTCTGTACAATCCGATATGACCAACTTTAGCTGCCGGTACAAGCTGAAGCATTCCGTCAACCATTCCCAGTCCTGCACGGAGAATAGGAACGATGGCAAGTTTCTTACCCTTAAGTTCCTTTACTACAGTCTTACATATAGGTGTCTCAATTTCTATATCTTCCAACTGAAGATTCCTTGTAGCCTCAAAACACATAAGCATTGCAATCTCGCTTATCATGTCTCTGAAATCCTTCGAGCCGGTCTCCTTTCTTCTGATAAATCCTACCTTGTGCTGGATCAAAGGATGATCCATAATTTTAACCTCTGACATCTAAATTTCCTCCCTATTCATCTTCTCAACCAATTCTTTAATCAGTTGTTCTATTTCTTCGAAGCATTTGCCATACCCGGTTAAGGGACCGCCGTAGGGGTCAAGAACGTCCCCGTCTTCTCCCACCAGTTCCCTTAAGGTGTGAACATTTCTGCTTCTGTCAAAATCATCTGCAACTTTACGCCTCTGGGCAGCGTTCATGGCCACCACCAGAGTATCCTCTGTTATATCCTCTGCCAAAAGGGGCTCCGCCTGCATTCCCGTAACATCAATTCCCTGATTAATCATAATGGCCTCAGCCTTCTCATTAATAGGTTCCGGGAACAATACCACCAATCCTCTGGCCAGTATCTCTAAGTCGTCACCTTTATATTCTCTTTTCATTATCGCAGCAGCCATATGGGCTCTTGCGGTACCTGTTTCACACACAAAAATGATTCTGCTATATCCCATAATACACATCCTATAGACGGATAATCTTGTATCCCGCGGCCTTAAGCAGCCTGTTCATTATTGCATATCCCGCCTCGTCTTCCTCGAAGCATTCGGAATAAATCATATCCGCTCCATCCTCATCGAACTCTCTCAAAACCTTGTAAAGATTTCTTGCAACTTCGCGGTAATCCGATCTCTTGCCCACCGTTCTTACTATATCGCTTCGGTAAGCCTCTTTATTCTCGTCGGTGGATAATACGGCGGATTTCTTGCCTTCGCCCCGAAGGGTGGCCACCTTATCATTGATGTAGCCTACCACCTTGTCATTATCCCCGGCCACTATCACAAGCTCCGCCTTGGGAGCGTAGTGTCGATATCTCATCCCCGGTGCCTTGGGTCTTGTACCCTCCGCCGGCTTAGATAGAATCCCCGGATCCATCCTCACTTCACCGATAACAGCGGATATCTCCCTGAGGGATATCCTTCCCGGCCTTAAGATCATGGGAATCTCCTCTGTAAAATCCACAATGGTGGACTCGATTCCAATCTCCACTTCTCCGTCGTCCACAATCATATCTATGGTTCCCGCCAAATCCTCTGCCACATGAGCCGCAGAGGTGGGGCTGGGTCTTCCGGAAGTGTTGGCGCTGGGAGCTGCTATAAATCCGCCTCCCGCTCTTATTATGTCAAGAGCCGCCTTGTTATCAGGCATCCTTACAGCCACACTGTCAAGGCCTCCTGTTGTGCCATAGGGCACTATATCTTTCTTGTGAAATATCATAGTCAAAGGTCCCGGCCACATGGCATCCGCCAGTTTCTTCGCCTTATCGGGAACCTCTGTTACTATCTCATACAAGCTTTCAATATCGGCTATATGAACAATCAACGGGTTGTCCGAAGGTCTGCCCTTGGCGGCATATATCTTGGCTGCTGCCGCTTCATCCAGGGCATCTGCCCCCAGTCCGTATACCGTCTCGGTGGGAAATGCCACCAAACCCCCGGCTTTCAGGATCCCCCCGGCTTCTTTCACCGCTTCGGGAGAGTAAGCCTTCGTAATTGTATTCATCTAATCACCAAATTTTAAAATATTAGCACATTTAATTAACGTATTTTAAGATGGTATCCCAGATACCGTCAGCTTCAAGTCCCAGCTTCCAGGAACCAACTCCCGCAAGCCCTGCTTCCTTCATGACTTTAAGCTTTTCCTCGATGGATTTTTCTTCCTCGAGCCATATCTTATAAGTGCTGCCACCTACTACGTACTCTGCGTAGTACTGACCCAAATCAGCCTTCCATTCAGGGGTTACACCGTTGGTCTCAACACGTTTCCTTGCTTCATTCATTCCGACGGATACTACGGATAAATCGTATTTCTTCTCCCCTTCACCCGCTGTCTTTGGTGTCTCTTTCCACACTCTTGTGTAGAAGGGGATACCCATAATAAGCTTCTCAGCAGGAACTTCCTTCAATGTGTTCTCCACGGAATTCTTTACATAACCTATGGAAGCTACACTTCCGGCCTCTTCAGACTGCTTGTTGTGCTCATCATAAGCCATAACCACTACGTAGTCTGCGAACTTCGCCTGCTGGGTTCTGTTGTAGAAGAGGTTAAAACTCATGGGCGGATAGTTATCCACGGATAGAACGATTCCATTGTTGTGGGTCTTAACGGACAATTCCCTGATAAACTGAATATATCCGTCGGCATTGGCCTCTTTTATAAGTTCAAAGTCAACATTGATACCGTCTATATTATATTGAATAGCTTCTGAAACCAGCTGATTAACCAGCTTCTGTCTCTTGGAAGTTACCTTCAGCACTTCATTGGCATCTCCTGCGCCGTCTACGTCATTGACAGTTGCCCATACCTCTACTCCCAATTGGTGAGCATAGTTAACATTGTCTGCACTGACAAGAGATGAAATGTTGCCCTCGTTATCCTTAAGGTTAAACCACGTGGGAGCAACCACCGTAAGTCCCTTAGTGGATGCCATGGATGTAAGAAATGAGCTGTTGGCAGTCTTATTGGTAACCTGATTCCATACCAGGTTGATGGTCTTGTCCTTCTTGATGGAAGGATATTCAGGTTCTTTAAAATCTCTGATGAGATTCTCATTATGAGTCTTGCCCAGACTTCCTCCTGGAATATATCCCACAAAACCGTCTGCGGTTCTGACCTTTTTCCAGCTGCCCTCGTCTCCGAGAACCCATACATTCTCGCCCTTAACAGCCTGGGTAAGAATAGGGCTTTTAACTCCCGCCAGCTTCCTTACCGCATCAACTCTTCTTATCTCCGCCATGGGAGTCTCTCCCCACTGACTGGTGATAAGAACACGCTTTGGATTATCGAAAACCTTGTATTCAAGGTTGGTGTATTTTTGTATAAAGTCAATAGCTATATAAGCGCTGGGTCCGTCAGTCTTAAGGATGGTATACTCCTCGGAATTCTTATTCTTGGAGATATAGTAATCCTTGCTTCCCACCTCTACAGTTACCAAATTGCCGGGCAAAGTGTAGCACATAACATTCTCGTTATAATCAAAGTAGAATATGGGATTGATGTTGGTCTTGACGAATTCGTACTCCAGATACATCCTTCCGTCGTAGACCTTGGCAACGGTGTCGGACTTTGTGCCCTGCCATACTACACCGGCATCTTCTTCGGACTTAATGTTAAAGTACTCGTTAAGATCCGCCTTCTCTTTGCCGGGAGTGTACTTGATAACCAGGTAAATCACCAAAACAAGGACGATAGCCGACGCCCCCAAGATGACCCCTGCTCTTATTTTCAAAGCACGCCTTCTGGCCGCTCTTTTATTCATGTTTTTCCTCCAATACGCCTAGTATTTACAATCTGTTTTATTATAGCACATCATTTACAACGATTACAATACTGCTATAGTACTCGCCTCAAGCAAAATTGAGCCTTTTATGCATTTTTTTCGCCCAAATACGACAATTTTTTCTTTTCTCTCCGGATTTGGCTTTAAAAATAAAAGAAAGCCTCTCGGAAAAGTTTTCCCAAGGGGCTTTCAGTGTCCTATTTTTTTTGCCGTATTATTTTGATTTTTTATCGGTTAATGACTTTATCAAATCGAAGTTCTCTGACCTCTCCTTCGTCATCCCAGATATAATCTCGCATATAATTGCCATGCTTGTCTTCGATGACGCAGGCTTTAACGATTTCTTCCGGCGTAGCCGGCTTGTTCCTGAGACGGAAGGTGACGCCGCGATTTGCGTAACTTTGCAACTCAACCAAAAAGTTGATTTGTTCCTCTGTGTTCATAAAAAATCTCCTATAAATACATGATAAATGCATACAAAAGAAGGTCGTGATATATCTGCATTTATACTAAGTACCAGCATGCCCCCTTTCGTATAAACAAAAGTTTCTAACGCCCGGACGGGTAATTAAAGATAAAATGATAATTGGAATAATAAGATATAAATTTTGAAACACAAAAGTGTTCTTATGATGTCGGTAGAAAATGTGATGTTCTATCTTTCTCGAAGTGCTAAATAAAACCAATCCTAATGCCGATAAAGATAGTAACAAGAACAGTTAATAACTACATTCCTTGAAATATAACGCCCGCCTCGTTATGTAATAACCTCCCTTCGTTTTTATCAAGCGTTTGAGATTATTATATACATAATTGGAAAATATTTCAAGCCCTAATACACAAAAAATTCACGGAAATTTATTCCTTAGTTATTGACTTTCTACATACGATAATATACGCTGAACAGTAGCGTATTATATCCTTTACAACGCGTCGCGAATTGTGTATACTATATACACATCACCAGAATTATTGTAAGTCTTTTTCTTGACAAGGAAGTGATAGTATGAAAATAGAAAAAGTAAACGACAATCAAATAAGGTGCACATTAACCAAGGCCGATCTTGCTGACAGGCAGTTAAAGCTTAGTGAATTGGCTTACGGTACAGAAAAAGCCAAAGATCTTTTCCGCGATATGATGCAGCAGGCTGCATACGAGTTCGGTTTTGAAGCAGAGGACATACCCCTTATGATAGAGGCTATTCCCCTTTCATCAGAGTGTATTATTCTCATCATTACCAAGGTAGAATATCCGGAAGAATTAGATACAAGATTCTCGAAGTTTGCTCCTTCCGCTTTCAACGAATCATCGGATGACTATGAGGACATAGATGACGAAGAGGAAGTAGATGCAACAGAAGTATTAGACCTCTTCAAGAAGTTACAGGATACTCCTGTAGAAGAAGAGCCCGCGCCTAAGTTCGTTCCCTTGAATGAAGCTATCGAGAGCAGCAAGAACAAGCAGGCAGATGCTATTACCAAGGGTATCGACCCAAAGCTTTACAACATGCTTTTCGTTTTCGATACTATCGAGGAAGTTGCTAAAGCGGCTAATGCATTGTCCGGAGCTTATGATGAGATTAACACTCTTTGGAAGGACCCCAAAGCTTGCAACTATGTTCTTCTTATTACCAAGGGAGACATTGATTCCAAGAACTATCCGAAGGTTTGCAATATCATCACGGAATATGCTTCCAAGAGAAAATGCACTGATGCGGCCATCGCCTACATGAACGAGCATTTCGATCTAATTGTTAGGAACAATGCCCTTCAGACACTAAAAGAACTTAACTAGTATATAAATGGCTACAAGATATAAAACGGCTTAGCCCATAAGGGTTAAGCCGTTTCTTTCGTCTATTATTTATTTAAGTATGCATTAAGCTCGTTGGTTATTACGTCAGGATTAAGTCCATGGACAATAGCTGCCTCCTCAAGGCTCTCGCCCTGAGCTGAAGGACATCCAACACAATGCATTCCCGACTCAAGAAGAACTCTAATTAATCCTTCGTCAAGTCTGATAATATCTGAAATAATCATGTCTTTAGTTACCTGCATTTTTGTTCCTCCTTTAAAGTTTTGTGTAATTAAAAACGGGCAGAGTACATCTCCCCCACCCGTTAATATAAACATATGTTAGTGTTTTAATTAGCCCTCTTTAATAGCATCGTTGGGGCAAGAATCTGCACATGTTCCGCAATCTGCACAATCATCTGCATTAATAACATATTTGTCAGCACCCTCGCTGATAGCGCTTACAGGACACTCATCGATACATGTTCCGCAGCATACGCAATCATCTGTAATAACATAAGCCATAATAATAATCCTCCTTGTAATACAATAAAATTAGCATTCTTTAATCCGCTCTTAGCGGCTAAGCATATTCTAATATAAATCTTCGCATAAAACAAGCATTTTATAATATTTTTACTAACTAAAGATTATAAGCTATGGCTACCCTTTTCTTTGTTGGCAAACTTGGTAAATTCGGGGATCCATACCAGTTCCACCATTCCCACAGGGCCGTTTCTTTGCTTGGCTATATTAATCTCAGAGATATTCTTCTTCTCCGTATCCGGATGATAATAATCATCCCTGTATATAAACATAACAACGTCCGCGTCCTGCTCAATGGAACCGGATTCACGAAGGTCCGACAACATGGGTCTGTGATCCGGACGCTGCTCTACTGCACGGGATAGCTGGGACAATGCAACCACCGGTACGTTAAGCTCTCTTGCAAGAGCCTTCAATGACCTGGATATCTCCGATACTTCCTGCTGTCTGGAATCCGTGCGGCTCCTCGAAGTCATAAGTTGCAGGTAGTCGATAATGACCATCTTAATGTCATGCTCAAGCTTATACTTTCTGCACTTAGATCTGAGTTCGCCAATAGAGATACCCGGAGTGTCATCTATAATTAAGGGCGACAATCCCACAATATCTGCGGACTCTCCCAGTCTGCTCCACTCTTCATCAGTCAATCGTCCTTTTCTTATCTTCTGGGAATCCACCTTGGATTCCATGGCAAAGAGTCTGTTAACCAACTGGCCCTTGGACATCTCCAGACTGAATATGGCGACAGGGCTCTTCTCTTTGAAGGCCACATGCTGAGCAATATTCAGAACGAAGGCCGTCTTACCCATAGAAGGTCTGGCCGCAATTAGCACAAAGTCCGAAGGCTGCAAACCGGAAGTCATATAATCCAAGTCCAAAAAGCCTGTGGGCACACCGGTTACGGAACCCTTACTCTTGGCTGCAGCGGAAATCTTATTAAGCTGTTCAACTACAATCTCACTTATAGGGGTAAAATCCGTATGATTATTCTGTTGTAAAAGGTTGAATACATCCTTCTCCGTATTCTCTAATATGGTCTCCATACCCGCCTTGCCTGCATAGCACTCGTTGGCAATGGCTTCAGTAGTACGGATAAGCTTACGAAGAATGGACTTCTCCCATACTATATTGGCATAGTAATTAACGTTTGATGATGTCTCCGTATTACGAATCAAATCTCTGACATAGTCAAGATTGCTAATCTCCGGAGGAACATTCTTCTCCTTAAGCCGATCCTGCAATACCACAAGATCCGTTGGTTTGCCTTCATTGCATAACTCAACCAAAGTCTCGAAGATAATTCCATACTGCTTCTGATAAAAATCATCCGGTGTCAGAGTCTCAGAGGCTACGATTATAGCGTCTCTGTCAAGAATCATGGATCCGATAACGGCCTGCTCGGCCTCCGGAGAATTGGGCATTACTCTTTTGAGAACCTGCTCGTCCATTAAGACTCCTCCACTACATTTACTCTTAAAACTGCTGATACCTTGGGATGAAGCTTAATGGTTACTTCATGGAATCCCAATGTCTTTAAAGGTTCCGGCATCTGCATCTTCTTCTTGTCAAGCTCAAGGTCTAACTGTTCCTTGGCAGCCTTAGCCACTTCCTTGGAGGATACGGAACCGAATACCTTGCCGCCCTCTCCTGACTTGACTGCTACCTTTACAACCTTGCCTTCTAATTCTTTACCCAAAGCCTGTGCCGCTTCTAACTGTTCCTGCGCCACCTTATCCTCGTGCTTTTTCTGCAGTTTTAAGTCATTCATATTCTTACCGTCTGCAGGTACAGCAAGTTTGCCGGGTATTAATTTATTCTTGGCATAACCGTCACTGACATTGACAATCTCGCCTTTCTTACCAAGGGATTTGACATCCTCTTTCAATATAACTTTCATACTATAGTTCTCCCTCCCGAATGGATTCTTCTATGAGGTTCTTAATACGAGCCACTGCCTCCTCAATACTGCAATGCTCAAGCTGGGCACCGGCTGTATTGCCGTGTCCGCCTCCGCCAAGACGCTCCATAAGTCTCGAGACATTAACCTCGTCCATGGAGCGGGCGCTGATATATATAACGTCATTGTGACGAGTAATTACGATAGAAGCCCTTACTCCCACTATGTTAAGCAACTCGTTGGCAGACTGAGCCGCAACAATGGTGGGACTGTCAAGCCTGTCGCCGTCGCATACTGAGATAGCGATTCCGTTGAAGAGCTCGGCATTCCTGATTACCTCAGCCTTGGCCTTATAGGAGTCCATATCATTCTTAAACATCTTACGAACCCTCATAACATCGGCACCGCATCTTCTAAGGTATGCAGCCGCTTCAAAGGTTCTGACTCCCGCCTTACTGGTGAAGTTGTTAGTATCTATCATAATGCCGGCATACAAACAGTCGGCTTCATAGTTCTTTAATTTAATGGATTCATCGAAGTACTGAATAATCTCCGATACCATCTCACAGGTAGATGAAGCATAGGCTTCAACATAGTATAATACCGGGTTGCTGATGGCTTCTTCTCCCTGTCTATGGTGGTCTAATACCACAACAGTCTTGGTCTGAGATAAGATTTCCGCGCATTCGCAGTAACTTGGCTTGTTAACATCTACCACTACCACCGCAGTGTTGTTGTCTACGTACTCCGCCGCATCCACGCTGGTAAAGAACATATCATCCGGATAGCCTTCATGATTAAGGAATAAGTCAATCATGGAGCGAACCGAAGAAGTAATCTCATTAATTACTATATGCGCCGGTTTGCCCAAAGCCTCGCAGGCCTTGTAGATACCGATAGCAGCACCGAAGGAGTCCACATCCGCAATCTTGTGGCCCATAATAACCACATTTTCCTTCGATTCAATAATCTCTCTAAGGGCATGGGCTTTGACTCTGGCCTTAACTCGGTTACTCTTTTCCACAGTCTTGGCAGATCCGCCGTAATAGGATATCTTGTTAGGTTCTTTAACAACCGCCTGATCTCCACCACGGCCTAAGGCAAGATCCATGGCCATTCTGGAATACTCCATGGTAGCCACATAACCATCAGGATTGAATCCGATACCTATACTGATGGTAACCTCTATATCACTTCCCGTATTAACCGTATGTACCTCATGAATCAGGGAGAACTTGTCCTCCTGAAGCTTACTTAAGTACTTCTTCTTGAATATAACGTAATACTTGTCTTTTTCAATCTTCTTGACAATAGCGTCAGCAGATTCTAAGTACTTATTGATTCTTCTGTCAATAAGGGCAATAACCATGGACTGCTTAACCGGGTCCACAGTTTCAATAACCTCGTCATAGTTATCGATATAGATAAGGCCGCCTACAAGCTGGGTCTCATCCAATGCCTTAATATATCCGTGAAGTTCTGTCTCATCCGTAAGATGAACTCCATATAGAAAGCCGTTAAATACTACTCCTTCCTCTTCCTTCGTGTTCTCTGTGTATTCCTCAAAGTTGAAACGTCTTATTTCAACCTTGAATACTCTCTTCTCTGTCTCAGATATGAATTCAAAATAATCCTCCATCTTAGACAGAGTCTCTTTCGTGATCATGGGAATAACGGTTGTTATGGACTTGCTGTAATCCGCTTCGATAGCCATAGCCTTCATAAAGGCGTCATTCTTCCATACGATACGACCCGTCTCATCCACCATTGCATAGGGCATGCTGTGTTCTTTCAGCATTTGCTTCTGAACCAAACCGTACTTGGTGGCAAAGTCAACGAATTGTTGCAACACGTTCTTCTTCTCCACCACATAGGAGCCCAAGAACAGTGCGAAATACACCACTGTAACAAGCAGCATAATCAAGGCCGCATTAAAGCTAACAAAGAATAATACTATATCCACAATAAACAACATGATTCCGAATATAATAGCTACATTCAACAACTTCTGAAGATGCTTAAGCATATTCCTCTTTTTATTCATATATACCTCCGATACTGTCAGTACCAAAATATACAAAATCTCCGTTTATCATTATACCACAACCGCTTCTTTTTTTAACAGTAAATCTTGACCATGCCGCAGGCAAGGTTTTGGATAAAAAAGGCGTTTGCCTGAATACCATTCAAGCAAACGCCCATATTTTAACTTAGTCCTGTACGTAAGGCATAAGAGCGATATGTCTTGCTCTCTTGATAGCAATTGTAAGTGCTCTCTGATGCTTTGCACAGTTTCCGGTAATTCTTCTGGGAAGAATCTTACCTCTCTCGGATACATATCTCTTTAACTTGTTTGTATCCTTGTAATCGATTGTATTGTCTTTACCGCAGAATACGCAAACCTTTTTTCTTCTGCGTCCGCCACCTCTTCTTCTCATTGGAGAATCAGGTTTTTCTGATTTATTAAAAGCCATTGTTAAACCTCCTTAAATCAATCAAGATTAATTGAATGGGAGCTCATCATCAATTCCGTCGGGAATGTTCATAAAGCCGTCCCCTGCTGCCGCAGTGGGATCCGGAGCTGCTGCCGGTGCATTGTTGTTGGCACTTGCCGCATTCTTGCTCTCCGCAAATTCAATCTCTTCTACATAAATCGAGTCACGATATACCATCTGACCGTCCTTATTTGTATAGTTATCATTCTGCAAACGTCCTGTAAGTAAGATCTTGGTTCCTTGCTTTAAGTAACGCTCAACAAATTCTGCCTGCTTGCCGAAAGCAACGCAGTTGTTAAAGAAATCTGCTGTCTTATCTCCTCTGGCAAAACGTCTGTCTACTGCAATACCAAAATGAGCGACTGCTGTCTGATTGTCTCCCTGTGTATATCTAATCTCGGGATCCTTAAGTAATCGTCCCATAAGTATTAGTTTGTTCATATTATCTCTCTCTTTCTGTGTTTACGCATCTGCTCTAACACACAAATATCTGATGACATTATCTAAAATACGAACACGCTTTTCAATCTCTGCCGGACAATCTGCATCGGCATCGAACTGAACGAAGTAGTAGAATCCTTCTCTCATCTTCTGGATCTCGTAAGCAAGTCTCTTCTTGCCCCACTCATCGATGTTAGTAACAGTTCCACCGAAACGGGCAATAAGCTCTTTAACTTTCTCGAGTGTAGCTGCTCTCGCATCATCTTCAATCTTAGCATTAAGAACAAGTGCTAATTCATATTTGTTCATGTTTCTTAACCTCCTTTTGGTCTCTGGCCCCCGTCTCTCTCGGGAGCAAGGAATAGTTTGATATATCACGAGTCCTCATTATATCACAGCCAAAAGGCAATTTCAAGAACAAATTCTCCTCCTAGATCTTCAAGGAACCAAGCACCTCTCCGATGCTTCCGGTGATGCATAAATCCGCATACTTATCCCTGGAAGTCGGGGATTTGTTAATAACTACCAGCTTGTTTCCTCTGTAATAATCAATGAGTCCTGCTGCCGGATATACCACCAGGGATGTTCCTCCTATTATAAGAACATCCGCCTCGCTGATACATCTTACGGACTCCTGCATTATACCGTTATCAAGCCCTTCTTCATATAACACCACATCAGGCTTGATATTGCCGCCGCACTCACAGGTGGGCACGCCGTCATACTCTAACATAAACCTTGCGTCGTAGAGCTTATGACATCTCTGGCAATAGTTTCTGTGCACCGAACCGTGAAGCTCCAATACTTTCTTGCTTCCGGCCGCCTGGTGCAATCCGTCAATATTCTGTGTAACAATGGCTTTTAGTTTACCCGCTTCCTCCAACTTGGCCAAGGCTATATGGGCCTTGTTGGGCTTCACGTCAAGACATAACATCTTATCCCGGTAGAATCTGTAGAATTCTTCAGGTTTTCTTACATAAAAGGTATGGCTTAATATTGTCTCCGGCGGATAATCATACTTCTGATTATACAATCCGTCTACGCTTCGAAAATCAGGAATACCGCTTTCGGTGGAGACACCTGCACCGCCAAAGAAGACTATATTGTCCGAACCGTCAATAATCTCTTGAAGTTTTTCTACTTCCTCCATGAAAATACCCCCTTTTCTTTATTCTTCTATCCTAATCCTATACAACCTTCACCGCATGAACCACGAATCTGTAGTTATCGTTGCTGGTACATGTGGACAGCATAATAAGCTTGTCATTGGTTGTGGGTGTAACTCCCGTATCATACAGTGAGCATTTCTTAACCTCATCGATATGCTGCTGGAACGACTTCTCATTTTTAAATGACAGGGTATAATGATGCTCCTGGCTGTTATTGTTAACGGATGCCGGCTCTACATTGCACCTGTAACATGAGAAAATCTTGTAATAATGACAGCCGGTAAAATCAAAGATATAGAATCCCGGATTGTCCTTGAAATACTGCTCGTTAGCATATTCATTAAGAAGGGCAAACATGGACTTGTCCTTCATGTTGTGACCGTAGATAATGGTATTCTGATCGGAGAAATCCCTCTTATTCTGATAATCCATGAAGATGCTGGCAGATCTGTTAGCTTCCTTCTTGAAGGTATGGCTTAGATAATAATCGTTATCCTTACCCTGAACGATAGGATAGTCAATGTCGATGTTCTCGAATCTTATCCAGCCCACTACATCCTCGTTAACCGCTTTCAGCTTGTCTAAGTCAACTTCCGGCTTACCGTCCTTATCCACCTTGACGTATTCGCTGGCCAAATCCTCGTATTCATTGGAAGCGGCCTTGTACTCAATAAAATACTTAATCAGCATAACCGCCGATACGATAAAGACAATAACCGCTACGGCAAGCACAATCTTAGCCATAATACTGCGGCTGCCTCCGGTTTTTTTCGTATCCTTCGTATCCTTCGATACTTCTTCTTTTATTTCATTCACATTGTTCTCATTATTATCACTCATAGATGCCTCCGACATATTGTTCGTCTTTTATATGCGTATATAGTATAACACTTTTTTGCAACTCATGGCTAGATATTTGACTTTTGCAAATGCAGGGGCTATAATAGGAGTTGTTTTTGACGCGGGGTGGAGCAATTGGAAGCTCGTCGGGCTCATAACCCGAAGGTTACAGGTTCAAGTCCTGTCTCCGCAACTCACACTGGCAGTTGAACTTAACGGATCAACTGCCTCTTTTATACTTAAAGGAAAAACTTATGAAGACCGGGAAAAATGATTTCATTTTAATAGGAATAATTCTTTTCTTAGCATTAGGTATATTTGCCGTATACAAACTAACTGCCGGTGCCGGAGACGGCGGCACTGTTTTGATATCCGTGGATGGCCGGGAATATGCCAGATTTCCCTTGTCACAGGAAGGTATCTATCTTATAAGGAAAGGCGAAGACATACGAAAGCTTGATTCCGAGGATATTCCTTCGGACATTACGGATAAAGGCTACAATATATTAAAGGTTTCAGGCGAATCCGCCACCATGATTAAGGCCGGTTGCCCTGACCTGTTATGCGTCCACCAGGCGGACATAGCCCACACGGGAGACCAGATAGTCTGCCTTCCCAACAAGGTGGTTGTGGAAATAGTTAACGGCAAAACCGGCAAAGTGGATATTGTAACCAACTAAAGGGGTTTTCGGAGGGATCAATGAATAAGAAGATTGCGAATTACGGGCTTTTGATAGCCCTGGCATTTATATTTTCATATATAGAATTCCTATTGCCCATTAATCTCGGTGTTCCGGGAGTGAAGCTGGGGCTTGCCAACCTTGTTGTAATGATTGCCCTTTATACCATGGGTGTAGGGGATGCGGCAGCTATTTCCCTAATAAGGCTGGTTCTTGTGGGAATCACCTTCGGCAACTTTGCCGCTTTTGCTTATTCCCTGGCAGGAGCTGTTTTGTCATTGCTTGTTATGATTATCGCCAAGAAGACAGACAAGCTCTCCACCCTTGGAGTAAGCGTCTTAGGCGGTGTATTCCACAACGTGGGACAGATAATTGTTGCCATTATTGTATTAGAGACCGGAAGGCTGGTATACTACCTCCCCCTTCTTATAATATCAGGTCTTGTGGCGGGTATTCTTATTGGAATACTTACTGCAGAGATTATTAAGAGACTTCCAAAGGAAAGGACTCATAATGAAAAATAGATTAAACACACACAAACGAAGATTTGTCAGCTGCATAATGCTGCTATCTGTGGTTATTGCATCCATCGCTTCAGGATGCGGCACCACTCCCAAGCAGCAAGAGCCCATATCCGGCACCAGGCAGGCCCTTAACACTTCCGTGTCAGTGGCCATCTACGATTCCACGGATAAGAGCCTTTTAGACGGTTGTTTTGACATCATAGGCAAATACGACAAGCTGCTGTCAAGGACCGACACCGGCAGCGAAATCTACAAATTAAATGAAACCGGGGAGGCTGACCTTTCTGAGGATACCTTAACCCTGCTAAAACTCGGGCTTGACTATTCCGCCAAATCAGAGGGTGCCTTCGACATTTCCATAAAGCCTCTATCCGCCTTGTGGAACTTCAGCTCAGATAATCCAAAGGTTCCGGCGGCAGAGGATATAGCAAAAGCCTCATCCCATGTGGATTACAAGAAGATTTTGTTGGAGGGCAATCACGCAGCCCTCCAAGATAAAGATTCCGGTGTGGACCTTGGTGCCATCGCCAAAGGATATATAGCGGATAAGGTAAAAGAGTACCTCTTATCAAAAGGCGTCAAAAGTGCCCTTATTAACCTGGGTGGAAATGTGCTTTGCGTGGGAAGTAAACCGGACGGCAGTGATTTTTCCGTGGGATTGCAGGATCCCTTCGGCAAGAGAAATGAATATTCAGATGTGGTTAAATTAAAGGATTTATCCATAGTCACCTCCGGAACCTACGAGAGGAACTTCACTGAAGGCGGCAAAACATACCACCATATCCTTAATCCTTCCACCGGTTACCCATACGATAACGGTCTTGTGGCAGTATCCATCATATCGAAGGAGTCTGTTACCGGGGATGCCCTAAGTACCACCTGTTTTGCCTTAGGTCTTGAAAAGGGCATGGCTCTTATAGATGCTACCCCTGATGTGTATGCTGTTTTCGTCACCTCCGACGGTGCAAAACATTACTCAAAAGATTATCCTTTTAAGCATAACTGATGATATTAGTACATATCATACCGAAAAATGACTGTAATTTTTGTGCTTATAAAACATTGAACATTTCGCTCCTTTCATCTATTCTATCTATTGAGTAGTTGAAAGGAGTTTTAGTATGGAGGAAACTAATGTATTACAGGAAGAGAACTTCCTGGGAACAGAGAAAATAGGGAAACTGCTGCTTAAATTTTCCATACCCGGTATTGTATCCATGCTGGTTAATTCAATTTACAACCTGGTTGACCAGATATTCATCGGACAGGGTGTAGGATACCTGGGCAACGGAGCAACTAACGTAACATTTCTCTTCGTTATACTCTGCTTGGCTGTAGCACTTCTTATTTCAGGCGGTGGGGCTGCCAACATGAGTCTTAACCTCGGAAGAGGCGATAGAGATACCGCAGAACGGGTTATTGGCAATGCAATCGTTCTGGCCGTATCAGCAGGTATTATTATTCTCGTTATCGGCGAAGTATTTAATACCCCTCTTCTCAGATTATTCGGAGCAACCGACGCGATTCTGCCTTACGCTGTTGATTACAGCAGAATCTATATTATAGGTATACCCTTTACCACAATGGGTATCGTAATGAACGATATTATCCGTGCTGACGGTAATCCTGCCTTTTCCATGATTACCATGCTTGCCGGCTGTATTACCAATATCGTATTAGATTACATCTTCGTATTCCCCTTACAGATGGGCGTACAAGGTGCTGCATTGGCCACAATTATAGGACAGATACTTACATTTGTCATGGCAATTTTATATATGCCAAGAAGACTCCGTACTGTATCTGTAAGAAAAAAGAACCTTCGTTTAAACGGAGAAATCTGCGGAAAGATCTTCTCTTTAGGAGTATCTGCCGCCGTTAACCAGATTACCATGCTTATTGTTCAGATAATACTTAACCAGAGCATCATTCGCTACGGAGCAATGTCTAAGTTCGGTGCCGATATCCCCATTACTGTCTTCGGTATCGTTATGAAGGTTAACCAGATTATGATGTCTGTCATTATGGGTATCTGCGGTGCTACGCAGCCCTTGTTCGGTTACAATTACGGAGCCAATAAGCTTAAACGTGTTAAGTCTATCTTCAAGATGACAACGCTTGTTACATTTATAATAGGTCTCTTGGGAATGGCCTGCTTGCAGTTATTCCCGGAACAGATAGTGTCTATATTCGGTCAGGAGAATGAATTGTATAACGAGTTCGCCGTTACATGCTTCCATGTAATGACAGTATTTATCTTCGTTATGGGATTCCAGATACTCTCCTCCATCTACTTCCAGTCAGTAGGAAAGGCAAAGAATGCCATCGTTCTTTCTCTTTCAAGACAGTTTATGTTCCTGTTACCATGCATTCTGATACTTCCTCTTTTCTTTGGAATCTACGGAATCATGGCATCATACCCCGTGAGTGATGTTCTTGCATTAATCCTTACTATTGTTCTTGTGGTAAGAGAGAGCGGCCGTATCAATAAAGCTATTGCCGCAGGATGCAATGACTAGAGTATAAATATCACTATTTGAGAACATAACTAATGCCCCCGAAGCATAACTTCGAGGGCATTGTTATTTCTTTTTCTAATCCATCTTAAATGACGGCATAAGCTGCAATTTATGCAGGTTATTCCTATGCATCCTGTCTATCTTTTCTTTGATGGCAGAATCTTCACACTCACCGGTTAGTACGTAGTGGTCAAGCACCTTGTAGGTGAAGCCGATTTTATCTTCGTCCGACAGACCAGAGAGACCGTCTGACGGAGTCTTTCTTATCAATGATTCCGGAAGCCCCAGCACTTCCCCCAGCTGAATAACCTCGTGAACCAGAAGATTTGCCAATGGGCTGAAATCTCCTGCCGCATCACCGAACTTGGTGGAATATCCTATGTAATCTTCCGATCTGTTGCAGGTATTTACTACCCTGCCGCCACTTGGCAAAGCTTGGGCCACTGCATACAATGTACTCATACGCAGTCTGGCCGGCAGGTTTATCAGAGAGTCTCTTGATAATTCCTTAGCACCTTCAATAGGGCCGGCTGATAGGGCTTCGTTAATGGCTTTCGACAAGCCTTTAAAGCCGTCATTAATATTCACAATTATATATCTGATGCCTAAGTGCTTAACCAGCATCTTGGAGTCTTCAATATCCTTCTGTTCCCCATTTGGCATCAATACGCCCACCACATGGTCACGTCCTAAGGCTTCTGCGCACAGAGCCGCTGTAACGCTCGAATCCTTACCTCCCGATACCCCAACCACAATATCGCATCCGGGACCATTTGCGGCCATGTAATCTTTAATCCACTTTACTATATCATCTTTAGTTTTCTTAGCATCTGCAAGCATACTCCTTCTCCACCTTTCTTTTAATCTCATATTGTATATATTATAACCTTTATATTAGTGTTGCGATATACTATTCTACTCTATTACGTTTTCTAATACATTTTCTATTACATTTTCTATTACATTTTCTATTACATTTTCTATTACATTTTCTATTACAATCCGAAGAATACTTTCATCGGAATGACATTCGCATTCTTTGATTGACGTAGCAGTACTAAGCTCGCCCCTTGGGGCTCGCTAAGTGCTGACGCCAATCAACGCATTCCGCTAAAAGTATTCTCCGGATTGCCAATATCAATCAGTGACTTAACTAATTATTTGAAGTACAAGCAGTACCGCAATGAAAATATATCCGGACATTGCGTGACGCAAGCAAATCCTTTCGGCCGTACCTGTAAAGAGCTCCAAGGATTATCTTGCGTGCAGATTTTGCGCATTAGTAAATCTTTAGCGGGGGCATGGGGTGATATTTATGAGGCAAAGCGTTGATTGGCGTCAGCACTTAGCGAGCTGGTACAGCGAGTTTAGTACTGCTACGTCAATCAAAGAGTGGGAACGTCTTTGCCTCAAAATATCACCCATGCCCAAAAAGAATAATAATGCGAAAAAGGCGCCCGGGAAAACCCCGGAGCGCCTTTGCTCAAATTCATATTCTATAGATTTACTGTGCAACAGTGATAATCTTCTGCGGACACTTCTCCGCACACTTGCCGCACTTAGTACACTTACTCTGATCAATATGTGCAATATTGTTCTCAACAGTAATAGCTTCTGCCTCGCATACCTTAGTACATGCCTTACATCCGATACATCCTGTATCACATGCAGCCTTAACTGTCTTACCCTTGTCCTGAGATGAACACTGAACAATACATTTTGCACTGACTGGTACAAGCTCAATAAGCTTGTTAGGACATGTTGCTACGCACTTACCGCAGGCAACACACTTCTCCTTGTCAACAACAGCCACACCGTTAATAACATGGATAGCATCGAACTGGCAAGCCTTTACGCAGCTTCCGAATCCCATACATCCGAAGGAACAAAGCTTTGGTCCCTTACCGGGAGCAACTGCTGCCTTACGACAATCCTGAAGTCCATAATAATCGTATTTCTGATTAGTCTTATCGCAGGTTCCTGCGCACTTAACAAAAGCAACTTTTCTCTCGCCTTCCTCTGCGGCAACACCCATAACTTCGGCAATCTTAGCAGCTCCTGTAGGTCCTGCAACGGGACATCCGTTAACCGGAGCCTCACCTGCTGCAATTGCCTTAGCTAAAGAATCACATCCGGCAAAACCGCATCCACCGCAGTTATTACCCGGCAGACACTCTCTAACTTTTATTTCCTTCTCGTCAACCTCTACGGCAAACTTCTTTCCGGCAACACCAAGAAGGAGTCCGATGATAAGACCGGTTAAGCCGACTACGAGTCCGACGATAACAATACCTGTAAAATTCATAATCTTCTCTCCTTACTTGAATTGTATTCCCGCGAATCCCATAAAAGCAATAGACATAAGGCCTGCAGTAATAAGAACTATAGGCATGCCTTTGAAGGAATTCGGTACATCATTATTCTCTATTCTCTCACGGATACCTGCCAAAATTGTAATGGAAATGGTAAATCCGATTGCAGTACCGAGACCACTAACTACAGCGCTAATGAAGTTGTACTCTTTCTGAACGTTGATAAGAGCAACACCAAGAACTGCACAGTTGGTTGTTATAAGGGGAAGGTATACACCAAGTGCCTGATAAAGGCTTGGGATAGACTTCTTCAGAATCATCTCAACCAGCTGAACAAGAGCCGCAATAACAAGGATAAATACTATAGTCTGTAAATATGTGATGTTAAGCGGTGTAAGTATAAATGTATAAATAAGCCATGTGATGGCTGAGGCAACGGTGATAACGAATATAACCGCAGCACCCATACCAACTGCCGTATCAACCTTTTTGGATACTCCAAGGAAAGGACACAGACCAAGGAACTGGCATAATACGACGTTACTTATTAATGAAGTAGATATTAATATAACTAATAATTCCATCCTTTACGCCCTCCTATTCTGTCTTCTGTGCTTCAGCCTCTGCTGCCTTGGCTGCCTTCTCGGCTTCCTTAGCTGCCTTAGCTGCTTCTTTAGCATCAGCAAGTTTCTTGTGGTTAGAAGCGCATCCGCTGTCAGCACAGCTGAAGCAGTTTCCACCGCAGGCAATAGCATCGCCCTTGGGAACATTGGTTGCGCTGGGTGCCTTAAGTTTGTTCTGCAATGCTGTAAGAACAGAAAGTACAAGGAAGGCTCCCGGAGCAAGTACCAGGATAGAAATCGGCTCATATCCCAGATGCTTAATAACGTCTACTCCGAAGATTGTTCCTGTACCGAAGAACTCTCTTACCATAGCAATAAGGGTAAGGGCTACGGTGAAACCAAGTCCCATACCGATACCGTCGCACATGGAAGCGATTACTCCGTTCTTGGAAGCAAAACTCTCAGCACGTCCTAAGATAATACAGTTTACTACGATAAGGGGAATGTATAATCCAAGTGCTGCATAAAGACTCGGAACAAACGCCTGTAATAAGAACTGTACAATTGTAACGAATGATGCAACGACTACGATGTAAGCAGGCATTCTGACTGTATCGGGAATAACCTTACGCAGTGCGGAGATCATCATATTTGAAAGAATAAGAACTACTGTAGTTGAAAGTCCCATTCCCAAACCGTTCATAGCTGCTGTGGTAACCGCCATAGTAGGACACATACCAAGCATAAGTACAAAGGTGGGATTCTCTTTAATGAGACCGTTGATAATATACTTGAAATTACTCTCTTTCATCTCAAACCCCTCCTTTAATTTCCTTGTATTTCAGCTACTATATTAAGACCTGCGTTAACAGCTTTTGTTATAGCCTTGGATGTAATGGTAGCACCGCTGATAGCATCAATCTGTGTTTCCTTAGCTCCGCCGCCTTTTACAACCTCCATGTTGGGGCCGTGCTTGCCGGGGAACTGTGACTGGAACTCAGGCTCTTTACATTTGGCACCAAGACCTGCAGTCTCGCTTGCTTCAAGAACTGTAAGACCTGAAATTGTTCCATCTGCTTTAACACCCATTGTCAAGGTAATGGCACCGCCGTAACCTTCTTTGGCTGTAAGTGACATAACATAACCTGCTACAGAACCGTCGCTGCCCTTGGCAACGAGCACTTCAGTAACAATTGCACCGTCATAAGTCTGACCTAATTCTTTAACCTTAGCTGTAACAGCTTCATCTTCTTCAAAAGTTGCATCAGCAAATACTGCTGAATATGCTTCCTGTTTTGCCTTCTCAGCACCCTCTGCGATAGGAGTCTTAGTGATTTCATAAACAAGACCCAACGCAACACCGGCTACTAAAGTAATGGCAAGTAAAACGAGAGCGTCCTTAATGATCTTATTTTTCATTCTTTACAGCCTCCTTTCCAAATGCCTTAGGCATTGTAAATCTCTCAATGAGAGGTACAAGGAGGTTCGTAATGATGATGGCGTAAGATACACCCTCTGCAGAACCGCCGAACAATCTGAAGATACCTGTTAAGATACCCAGTATAATTCCGAATACAATCTGTCCCAAAGGAGTAATGGGGCTTGTAACATAATCCGTTGCCATGAAGAAAGCACCTGCAATAAGTCCACCACCGCAGATGTGAGCAAGGATAAAGTTTACATCGAATCCCTTGCCGCCGAAGAGAATTACAAATACTACAAGAGTAATGATGTAAGAAGCGGGGATTCTAAGAGAAATAACCTTTCTTGCAACAAGGTAGATTGCACCGATAAGGATAGCAACCACAGATGTCTCACCGATGGTACCTGAAGTTGTTCCGATGAACATCTTGGTAATATCAACGGTTGCTCCTGCCTTCAAAGCTGTAAGAGGAGTAGCTGTAGCTACAGTATCAACTCCTGTTGACACTCCCGCAAACTCAGCCGGGAAAGCTGTCATTCTTGCAGCGAATGAAATAACAAGGAAACATCTTGCACCAAGTGCAGGGTTCATAAAGTTCTGGCCAAGTCCGCCGTATACCATCTTAACAACAAGAATTGCAAAGATGCTGCCCAGTGCCGCAATCCATAAAGGAAGGGTAGCCGGAAGGTTCAAAGCCAGTATAAGTCCTGTTACAGTGGCGCTTAAATCACCGATTGTAATAGGTTTTTTCATCAGTTTCTCGTATACGTATTCTGTAGCTACACAGAACAGCACGCATACTACTATAAGTAAAAACGCATTGAGCCCGTATCCGTATCTGTTAAAGTTCCAGATTCCGAATATCAAAGTCGGCGCTAACGCAATTGCCACGTCCCTCATAATGGAAGCAGTAGTATCATTGCTTCTAACATGGGGTGCAGCTGATACGTTCATTATATTACTCAACTTATAACACCTCTTTCTATCAGATTCAAATTAACTATTTGGCAGCTGCCTTAGCCCTTCTGGCTGCCGCCACGCTCTGACGTGACTGTTTAAATGCCTGTGTGAGTCTTTTCTTTGCGGGGCATACATATGTACAGCTTCCGCACTCAAAGCATTCCATACCATCGAGTCTTTCAAATGTCTCATCGTCAAATCGTTCTGCTGCTTCCGCCATCTTCTGGGGAATCAGATTACTGGGACAAGCCGCTACGCAACGTCCGCAACGAATACATGCGGTGGGTTCGTACTTGGCAACTTCGTCCTTGGTTAAAGCCAACAATGCTGATGATGCCTTGGTTACCGGAACGTCGATATCGAACATAGCAGCACCCATCATAGGACCTCCGGAGATAACCTTTTCCGGTTCAACCTTGAAGCCGCCCACAGCTTCAAGAATCTCCTTGTAACTCATTCCGGTTCTAACCTGAACATTAGCTGTGTTGGCAACCGCATCACCTGTAACCGTTAAGGTTCTTCTGATAGATGGTGTTGATTCACAAACAGCCATATATATTGAAATCATTGTATCCACGTTGTTAACCACGCAGCCTGCGTCAGCGGGGAGCATTGTAGAATTAATCTTACGTCCCGTTGTAGCATAGATGAGCATACGCTCACCACCCTGCGGGTATTTGGTTTTAAGTTCGCAAACAGAAATATTGGATTCTCCTGCCACAAGCTCTTTACACTTCTTGATAGCCTCGGGTTTGTTCTCCTCAATACCGATGATACCTTTTGCCTTGGGGAAAAGACTTAATACTACCTTAAGTCCTCCAATCATCTTCTCTGTCTCCTCAAGCATAAGCCTGTAATCCGACGTAAGATAAGGCTCACACTCTGCGCCGTTGATGATAACATAGTCAATAGCGTTATCATCCTTGGGAGTAATCTTAACGTGAGTCGGGAATCCGGCTCCACCCATACCTACAACTCCGGCATCCTTAACGATGTTACGGATCTCTTCTGCCGAAAGCTTGGTATAATCTCTCTTCTCTCCCAGTCCTTCAACCGGTGTGTACTTGAAGTCATTCTCGATAATAATCGATTCTGACATAGCGCCGGATGTTGTAAGGTGTGGTTCAATAGCCTTGACTACACCTGAAACGGAGCTGCAAATATTAGCAGATATGAATCCTGACGCTTCACCGATCCTCTGTCCGACAAGTACCTGGTCGCCCTTAGCCACTACAGGCTTAGCGGGTGCGCCCAGATGCTGTCCCATCGGAAACACAAGTACTTCCTTTGGTTCGAGCTTCTGAATGGCTTTATCCTCAGATAATTCCTTACCCTCGTATGGATGAATGCCACCTTTGAATGTACTCAATCCCATTTCTTTCCCTTCTTTCTATTCATATAATTCCTCAGTGTTGTGTATGTATAACCATATTTTCAACAAAAACACTTTAAAGTCCTATAAGATTCTAATACAAATTGGGTTTAAAATCAAGTAAAAAGGGTTGTTTTGCCGTTCTTTCAGGGGATTTTTAAGGCATTTTTTGTGCATCATTCACAAATAATCCGCGCTTACGATATTGTTTATCGATTACCCTTGTGCGCATCGCACACCGACATTTTGTCCAATACATCAATTATATTAGTTATTTATTATCGTTTAAAATTTATTTTTGTTAAAAATCTGTCAAAAGCCCCCTAATTTTGCCTCTTTTGTTATCAAAACCAATGAGCAATAAAATCTGACGAATTAACCCTCATTTTGTTATTTATCTCTAATAAGGCTAAATTATTCCCCCTTTTTCATATATGTCAATATTTATATATTTTCGTCATCTTGCCTTTTAAATAAAGGCTTTGGCCCTCTGTTTATTTTTCCAGGCCTATATGGCTATATGTAACCTTTTATATGTTTTGTTTTATCTGTCAATGACTGATGTCTTGCCCATCCCCCTATAAAGGAGATTATCCGCACAACATTTTATAGGCAGTATTTTCTCTTGTTATTGTTAAAACTTTATGAACTTTTCCTAAAGCCTCCCTCCTGGAAGGCATAAAAATTGGGCAGGAATATTCTCCTGCCCATAAAATTTCGTTCTATTTTAAGAATCCGCTTATAATTTCCTGCTCAGCCTCTTCCTCTGAAAGACCTAAGGTCATAAGCTTGATAATCTGATCTCCTGCAATCTTACCGATGGCAGCCTCATGAATAAGAGCCGCATCCAGGTGATTAGCCGTAAGCTCCGGAACAGCTGTAACACAGCCATGATCCATAAGGATAGCATCGCACTCTGTATGGCCGTTACATTTGTTATTACCGTTAATACGGGATACGAATTCCTGCTTGGATTCATCCCTTGCAACGGATCTTGACATAACGTTAGCTCCGCAATCCTCACCGTTTAAGTCTACTACGAAATCCGTCTTGGCATACTGCTTGCCATGGGTCATTATCTTCTCTTTGATAACGATGGTAGCCCGGTCTGCCAGATCAGCCTTGGTGACACGTACAGTAGAATCAACACCCTTTATCTGAACTGTATCCATCTCCATATATCCGCCTTCTTCAATATGAACGATGGTCTGGGGATTCATGATTCTCTCTCCCGTTCCTTCGCCGGTACCGTAGTGCTTCTCTACGTATCTTACTCTTGCATTACGTCCGATGTGGAAGGTGTGGATACCGTCATGCTTGGAATCCTTGTCCCCTCCGTTGTGGATACCGCAGCCTGCCACTATGGTAACATTGGCATCCTCTCCTATATAGAAATCATTGTATACAGTCTCCTGAAGACCGGTCTGGGCCATCATAACGGGGATATGAACGCTCTCGTTCTTGGTTCCCGGTTTAATGATAATGTCGATACCATCCTTGTCTTCTTTGGTTACAATATCAATGTTCTCTGTTGTATTACGTCCGGCTCCCTTGCCGTTGACTCTGAAGTTGTATGCCCCTTGCGGAACCTCGTGAAGATCAGCAATCTGGGCTAAAAGTTCTTTTTGTATAGCGTCCATTTATTTGCCCTCCACTTTAAAGTATTTGCAAGCCTCACCGGTAGATCCCAAAAGCTCCGGCAATACCTCGTCCTTGGTTCCCACATGTGCTATCTTACCGTCTGATACAACTACAATACGGTCTGCAATATTAAGTATCCTCTCCTGGTGAGAGATAATTACTATTGAACCCTGAATCTCGTCGTGCATCTTGGCGAATACGTCAATCAAATTGTTAAAGCTCCAAAGATCGATTCCCGCCTCAGGCTCATCGAATACGGAAAGCTTAGTCTTACGCGCTAAGATAGTAGCAATCTCAATACGCTTCAACTCTCCGCCGGATAAGGATGAATTAACCTCTCTGTTAATATATTCTCTCGCACATAATCCTACGGCAGAAAGAAAATCGCAGGCTCCGGATGTGGAAAGCTCTTCTCCCGCAGCCAGTTTAATAAGATCCTTAACGGTGATTCCTTTAAATCTGACGGGCTGCTGGAAGGCAAATCCTATGCCCTTCTTGGCGCGTTCTGTAATGGATAAATCCGTAATATCCTCTCCATCAAGAAGAATCTGTCCGCTTACAGGCTTGTTGATACCGGCGATTACCTTGGCAAGGGTAGACTTACCGCCTCCGTTAGGTCCTGTAATACACACGAATTCTTTATCGTTGATAGTAAGATTTATATCTGTGAGGATATCCTTGTCGTCCGCTTCATCGTTAACACTAAAGCATATATTTCTTAGTTCTAACATGTGACGTCCTCCTTTAAAATAAATAGGGGTATACTAATAAGTATACCCCTCCCAATTAGCTACGGACATTGTATCAAATTTTTATACAATTATCAACCTAAGCTAAGGCTGAATATTTTCTCTTTACTTTGCCTGAATATGAAACAGCATTTCGACCGCTCTGCTTTGCCTGATAAAGCTCTACATCAGCCCCTTCATACAGCATGTTAATATCCATGCCCCTGGGCATTGCAATCTCAAGTCCTATACTTACGGTCACAAAAGGAATACCCGCCTTACGGCTGTGGGGAAGACCCAGACGCTCCACATTCTTGCGGATTCTGTCGGCAAATTCCACCATCTCATCTTCCTTGCTGCCTTGAATAAATACCAGGAACTCTTCGCCACCGATTCGGGATACGATATCAGTGGTACGTTTCGCTGTACGTCTGATGGTCTCAGCCACCATCTTAAGGCACTCGTCGCCCTCGGGATGACCGTACTCGTCGTTGTAAGCTTTGAAATTATCTATATCTACAATAAGAAGTCCTACCTTGTAATCATTACGTACACAAAACGGCCAGATGCTCTCCACCTGACGGTCGAAACCTCTTCTGTTAAGAAGGCCTGTCAAGGGATCTACCAGGGCATCCTGGGAGATGCGCTTTAACTTGTGGCGCATCCTGTAGGCTTCCACCCTGTTCTTGTATGAAATCCTTGATATGCAGCAGCACAGAAGGCATATCACTACATTAACAAAGGCGTCACCGAAGGGATCTGCCGTCTGAGATGATATAACAAATATCCATAAAGCCTCATTAAGTATCAAGGTAGCAAATTCCGGTACGTCTAAGCAAGGTATATATGATACCAACAAAACGGCAGCAAAAAATGCCACATCCGCCGCCAGGCCAAGTTCCGTTCCGTTAATAGCATACATTGCACCGTTAAATGCAATAAACCAAAATGCTCTGTATACCCATGCCGCGGAAGCGGAAGAAACCTTCTTAACCTTAGGCATCATGGATCTGGCAATTAAAAAGAACGCCAAACTGACTACCTCCATTGAGATAGCCGGCAATATTACCTGAATATCAATAACATCTGCATTAAATAATACGCCTGCAAAGATTATGCATAAAGGAACGAGAATCATGCAAAACAATGATGCTCGAAGGGTTATGCCAAGATTAGCAAGAATAATCTTCTCTTTGACAAGCCTCTTGGTTGCTTTCATATAATCATCCTTAGTTATTATAAGTCCACCAATTAAATTTTATCACTAGGTGTTTTTATGCACAAGGCTTTTTGATAAAAAACTACAATATATTGTCAAGAATAATTATCCGGACACAATATAAAGGTATTTAATTGGCAAATAGGAATATTAAGGGATTGGTGTTGTATAAGAATTCCACCAGGGCATTCTCACGAACCGCAGACAGCACAAGCTCTCCCGTGGTTGTGTTAAAGAATATTACCGCCACAAGCATAAGAATCCATATAAGAACGATACCGATTAAGGCTCCCAGCAAGGCTCCCACCGTCTTGTTAAGAGTATTAATAACCGGCAGCCTGGTTACGATATCCAGGGCAAAGAATAATATCCTCATAATGATGGATATTATAATGAAGGTTACCACAAAGGCAATTATCTTAAGTACCAGATCTGTTAGCACAGCTCCGGCATTCTCCGCAAATTCATGAACAGTGTTGGTCTTAAACTCCGCAATCTTCTCCCCGGCGGCATCTGAGTATTTGCCCAGAATATTAAGCCAGGACTCGGACAGGAGATTTTCCCCCTCCTTAGCAACATTGTCGGGAGTGGGATCTAGGTTCTTCTTCTCAATCTCTTTGTTAAGCTGCTTCTCAATATGCTTTACGCACTTCTCGTTAACAGAATCGTAGATCTTGGTATTGCTACGAAGGACAGTTCCTATAACGGGGTTAAGGGCCCACACCAGGGCTATGGCAATAAAGATTGAAGCAAATGACACCGCCATCCGCACAAAGCCCTTGGCCGCGCCAATGATAATGCACACTATAAGAATTGTTGCCGTCACCGGGATAACCCAATTATACTCCATGAATCCTCCAATAATCTACTTCAGCGCTATTACTTGTGCCTCGTCTGATGTAACTAAAACGAAGCGTTCCTTTCCGTTAACAGGGGTCATGCCGAATATCCTGTTTTCGAAAGTATAATTAAACTTCACCGCCCCGGACATGGAATAGAGCTTGCAATCATTATCATTGTAAGCAAGGATATTCTCTCCCGAGAAGGCATAAGAATCATAAACCGTATCCAGATCGAAGTTACCGATTCTGGTACCGTTGGACTTGTATATCTCGGCGTGATAAGGCTTGTCGCTTCCCGGATTAGCCCATACTACACCCAGCTTGTCCCCATCAACGAAGACGCTCTCCGCCTCGTGGTCAAAGTCCATGGTCTTCTTCAAAGTAGGCTTCTCGCTACCCTCGAAGAAGTAGGCCGCAGAATCTCCCACAGCCACTGCCATATCGTTGCCGTAGAAGGAAACCTGTGGAATAACCGCATCGGAGTACTCGTAAGATGCCACAATCCGGTCTATCTCCGACTCGCCGGCCTTGTCAAAATTGTAGAAGACGATACTGCTCTTAAGTATTCCACTGCTGATATAAAGATAAGACATGGCAAGGAGACGTCCGTCTTCGGAAATATCAAAGCTTAAGGGATAGCCGGTCTTCTTAAGCTGTACTAAGCCCTCCGCTATAGTATCACCATTCTTATCATAATACTTCATATACTTGCGCTCTTTGTCGGCTAACACTGCAAAGACTCCGCCTTTTGCGCTTACCTTAAGATCTTCAAGCATATAAGTAACACTTATTTTGGTTACAAGACCCTTGTTATTGAAGATATAGATCTCCTCGCCGTGGTAGTCACCGCAGACCACATACTCTCCGCATACGTCCACAAGGGGCTTTTGCATGTTGTACCCTTGGGTCCAGTTAGACTCAAACTTATCGTTAAGGCTGGATATTCCGTCATTGCTGTACCTTAAGATATTAGTGCCGTAACTTGCAAACTTCACGGAGGCATTGGCCCCTGAGCTGTACCTGTCAAGAACCTTGTAACCGCTGTATCCTCTGTTAAGGAAGAAGAATATTCCCGCCAAAATAAGCGCCATTATAACTACGACAAGAATTATACCTTTAATGCCGCGTTTTTCTTTGAAATCTTTAACTCCGGCCACCACGTCCTTGGGGCCGTCGAACCTGCCTTTTATAATTGACATGGAATGATGTCTCCCTCCAAGATATTTGAATTAATCTTAGAATTTTGCAATCTTTTCGCAGATGCTTTCACCATCAAGTCCGTATTTTTTAATGAGCTGCACTGCCGGACCTGACTCACCAAAGGTATCGTTGATACCTATCTTCATAACCTTAGTAGGAAGTTTCTCGCTAAGGAGGTCACATACTGCACTGCCGAGTCCGCCTATAACGGAATGCTCCTCAACGGTAACTACTTTACCGGTTTTCTTAGCAGATGCGAGAACTATATCCTCATCAAGAGGCTTGATGGTATGGATATTAATAACCTCCGCATCGATTCCCTTTGAAGCCAAAAGCTTGGCAGCCTCAAGAGACTCGTTAACGCAAAGACCTGTAGCAATAATTGTTACGTCCTTACCTTCTTTAAGAAGAACACCCTTGCCCAGTTCAAACTTGTAGTCCGGTCTGTCGTTAATAACAGGAACCGCAAGTCTTCCGAATCTTAAGTATACAGGGCCTTCATGCTTGTAAGCCGCCTCAACTGCAGCCTTCGCCTCAACATCATCAGAAGGATTGATAACAACCATTCCCGGAATAGTTCTCATAAGGGCAATATCCTCGTTACACTGATGGGTAGCACCATCCTCGCCAACGGAGATACCTGCATGGGTAGCGCCGATCTTAACATTAAGATGGGGATAACCTATGCTGTTACGAACCTGCTCGAAGGCTCTTCCCGCAGCAAACATGGCAAAAGAGCTGGCAAAGGGAACCTTGCCCGCTGTTGCAAGACCTGCAGCAATGCCCATCATGTTACTCTCTGCTATACCGCAGTCTATATGTCTATCGGGATAAGCTTTCTTGAATATACCTGTCTTGGTGGCACCTGCAAGGTCCGCATCAAGAACCACCAGATTATCATATTTCTCACCTAAGGCAACAAGTGCGTTACCGTAGCTTTCTCTTGTAGCAATCTTCTTTACTTCTGACATAACTCACTTGCCTCCTTCTTTAACTCTTCCATAGCCTGTGCATACTGCTCGTCGTTAGGAGCAGTGCCGTGCCATGATGCCTGATTCTCCATAAAGGATACGCCCTTGCCCTTAATGGTCTTCATAATAATAGCTGTGGGGCAACCCTTAGTCTTTTTTGCATTGGCAAATGCATCTCTTATGGCATCAAAATCATGGCCGTCAATATTAATTACATTAAAGCCGAAGGCTTTGAATTTCTCATCAATGGGATAAGGGGAACATACATCGGCGATATTACCGTCAATCTGCAATCCGTTGTTATCTACGATGACCACCAGGTTATCTAACTTTCTTGCAGCTGCGAACATGGAAGCCTCCCATACCTGACCTTCCTGAATCTCACCGTCTCCTAAGAGGGTGTATACTCTGTAAGACTTGTTATCCATCTTAGCCGCAAGAGCCATTCCCACTGCTGCTGATATTCCCTGTCCCAAAGAACCGCTGGACATATCAACTCCCGGAATATGCTTCATATCCGGATGTCCCTGAAGGAAGGAACCTACGTGACGTAGATTAAGGAGCTCCTCTGATGAGAAGTATCCTCTCATAGCCAGAGTGGAATAAAGCCCCGGTGCTGTATGACCCTTAGAGAGGACGAACCTGTCTCTGTCCGGGTTCTTAGGATTCTTGGGATCATTATTCATCTCTTCAAAGTACAAAAAAGTAAACATATCTGCTGCCGACAGAGAGCCGCCGGGATGACCGGATTTGGCTGCATGAACACCTTCGATGATGCCCTGTCGTACAAGATTAGCCATAACCTTTAATTCATTATTGTCCATTGTATCGCCTTACCTTTCCCTTGGAATCTACTCGCCGAATACAGCCTTGTAATCAGCCTGGAACTTAGCGATTCCCTGATCTGTTAACGGGTGCTTAGTCATCTGCTCTAATACTGCATATGGAACAGTTGCAATATCAGCGCCTGCCAATGCACAGTCAATAACATGAGTTGTATTACGGATGCTGGCTGCTATAATCTCTGTCTCGATACCGTGTACCTGGAAGATCTCAGTAATAGTATGGATAAGATCAATACCGGGCATTGAGATATCATCAAGTCTTCCAAGGAAGGGAGATACATATGTAGCACCTGCTCTTGCTGCAAGAAGGGCCTGGTTAGCTGTAAAGATTAGAGTAACATTGGTCTTGATTCCTTCGGAAGCAAGAACCTTAACAGCCTTCAATCCTTCAACAGTCATGGGGATTTTTACTACCATGTTGGGATGAATCTTAGCGATCTCACGTCCCTCTTTAATCATGCCTTCAGCATCAACTGTTGTAGCCTTAACCTCACCGCTTATGGGGCCGTCAACGATAGATGTAATCTCTTTAATAACTTCGTTAAAATCTCTTCCCTCTTTGGCAATAAGAGAGGGGTTAGTGGTTACACCACAGATGATACCCATATCATTGGCCTTCTTAATATCTTCAACCTTTGCTGTGTCAATAAAAAATCTCATTACAATTCCTCCTAAAATACTATGTTAATTGGTTTCTTTACGTAAATTACAGTTCTGTTCTGCCTTCTAAGGCCCTAAGCAGGGTTACCTCGTCGATATATTCAAGGTCACCGCCCACCGGCACACCGCTGGCGATTCGGCTCACCTTAATCCCTACAGGCTTTAAAAGCTTGGCTATATACATAGCCGTGGTCTCCCCTTCCAAGCTGGAGTTGGTGGCTATAATAACCTCCTCCACATCGGTCTCGGAGATCCGGGTCATAAGCTCCTTAAGCTTAATATCACCGGGTCCTATCCCAAGCATAGGGGAGATAGCCCCGTGAAGTACGTGATATACCCCTTCGAATCTTCCGGTCTTCTCGTAAGCCGCTAAGTCCCTGGAGTTCTCCACCACCATAATAACCCGGTGGTCCCTCTGAGGATTACGACATATGGGACAGACCTCCTCATCCGTTAAGGTGTAACATTCCTTGCAATAACGAACATTAAGCTTGGCATCAATAATGGATTCCGAAAGCTTCCTTACATCTTCCTCCGGCATATCCAGAATGTGAAATGCCAGCCTCTGAGCCGTCTTATTACCTACTCCCGGCAGGGATGACAAAGACCCTATTAATCTGCTGATATGACTGCTGTATACTTCCATTCTCTAGCTCCTAAAAGGGCATTCCTCCGCCAAGGCCCCCTGTGATACCGCCCATTGACTTAGCGGAAAATGCATCCACCTGGGCAAAAGCTTCGTTAATACTTGCCACAATAAGGTCCTCAAGCATCTCGATATCATCGGGATCAACCACATCTTCTGAGAGTTTAATGCTCTTTATAACCTTCTTACCCGTAACGGTTGCAGTAACAGCTCCGCCGCCTGCCGTTCCGGTAAATTCCTTCTCTTCAAGTTCCTTGGCAGCCTCTTCCATCTGTCTCTGCATCTTCTGAGCCTGCTTCATAAGATTGCCCATGTTACCGGGCATTCCGCCTCCCGGAAATCCACCTCTTTTTGCCATACTAATCTTCCTCCTCTATAGGCATGTTAATTCCTTCTATATTGGTTAAATCTATAATTGGACCGCTATATCCGTCAGCTAAACTGGTTCTTGCGATGGTCAGTTTCACCGACTTGCCTATGTGGCTTTCGATACAACGCTTGATTTCTTCTAATGGTTCCTCACTGACAGTAAGGAATCTGGTTCCCACTTCATTGGCTCCCACCAGTTCCAAAGTATCTTCCTTGCAGCTTATCTCACCTGCGGAAGCGTACATGGATAGGGGCATGGGTAACTTCTTGCATATGGTCTTCCACTGGGAAGCCACATATTGCAAATCCTCCGGTAGGGCGGAAATGTCCATTTTAGCCGGGGCTTTAGGTGCGGTCGCCGGTGTGCCCTGAAGCACTTCCATATCAGGTGTGGCCTGACTACTTCCGGCCGCAGATGCATCCGCCCTGATGACCCCTGATTCTATCCTCTCTTCTAATTGGGATATTCTTTGAATCAGTGATTCATTGTCAGCTTCCATCTGGGGCTTGCACAGCTTGATAAGGGCTACTTCCAGAAGTATCCTCTTTTGTCTGGCATCCTTCATCTGACCGGACAGATCCGAGAAGACTCTGATAAAGCGCATCAGGTCATTATAATCTGCCTTAGCGGACTGTTCCTTCAAGACCGCTAAGTTCTCAGATGATATATCTATAACGTCCTCCATATCCTCGGAGCTCTTAAGGAGCAAGAGATTACGAAGGTACCAGGTAAATTCATTCACAAAGTTGGACAGTTCCTTGCCGGAGAAGACTATGTTCTCAACCTCGTGCATAAGGCCCGTAACATCCTTAGACAGAACCAGGTCAAAGAGTCGGCCGAAGACGCTTGTGTCTACTGCACCCAGGGTTTCTAACACGCTGTCGTAGGTCAGGGTCTCTCCCATATGGAAGGAGATGCACTGGTCCATAAGGCTTAAGGCGTCACGCATGGAGCCGTCTGCCACCCTGGCTATATAAGTTACAGCCTTGTCCTCAATCTCCACATTCTCCTTGGCCGCCAGTTCCTTAATACGATTACCGATGGTATCAATGGATATTCGGCGGAAATCGTAACGCTGGCATCTGGAAAGAACTGTAACGGGAATCTTGTGAACCTCAGTGGTAGCCAGGATAAATATTACGTATTCCGGGGGCTCCTCCAAGGTCTTAAGCAAAGCATTATAGGCTCCCGCAGAAAGCATGTGAACCTCGTCTATGATGTAGACCCTGTAGCGGCCCTCTGTAGGACGATAGGTTACCTCTTCTCTAATCTCCCTTATATTGTCAACGCCATTGTTAGAAGCGGCGTCAATCTCTGCCACATTCATGGATCTGCCTTCAAGAATAGCTTTACACGTAGGGCACTCATTACAGGGGCTGCCATCTATCGGATGTTCGCAGTTAACCGCCCTTGCAAATACCTTAGCAATGGTGGTCTTACCCGTTCCTCTTGTGCCGCAAAAAAGATAAGCATGGCCGATACGGTCTGCTTTTATCTGATTCTTTAGAGTTGTAACTATATGGTCCTGTCCCTTAACATCTTCGAATTCCTGAGGACGGAACTTTCTATACAAAGCAACGTAAGACATAATACTCCACTTTTCTATCTAAACTCAAAACATCAAAGATATCTTATCATAACAAGCCCCCTCTTACAATAAAGAAGAAAAATATATATCCTGATTTAAATTTAAAAAAACAGGCCCCGGAAACTTTCCGAAGCCTGTGAAAAACCTTTATTATGGAATTTTATCTCATATATCTCTTCTTGCCGTATACTGCAAGTCCCATTCCTGAGACGATTGCAAGAGCAGCAAAGAGAAGAATCATGTTAGCGTCACCTGTATTAGGTGCAGCGCCTGTAACTGTAAAGGATGCAGTTGCAAATCCATCAGTTGACTGGATAGTAACTGTATGCGGGCCTGCATCGAGAGCATCTAAGTATTCTGATGCGATGGTTACGACGGTTGAACCTTCTTCAAGCTGAACGTACTTCATGGGAACAACCTTGTCATCTACACGAACAGCAACAAACTTGCTGAGGTCAGCATTAGACTTTACTGTGAGGCCTTTGCCTGAACCATGTTTGTACTGAATCTTCTCGCCTGCATCGCCGGTCTTAACGATGTCGTATTTTTCTTCATCTGCGCCTTTGAATAATTCTGAGGGAGAAAGATTAAATATAGAGCCGTCTCCGGCAAGTAATCTGTAATATGAAATAACACCCTCAAGAGAATCTTTGGTTGCCAGATAGTCATCCATATCGCTAACCTGGAATGCGCCTGTTTCTTTGTTGTAGAATTTCTGAATTGCTTTATAAGTTGTTGCGGCTTTCGAAGTGTTACCTACAATGCTATATGCAGCAAGCGCAAGACCTGTTGTATTTGCATTAGAGCCATATGCTAAAGCGTAGCATACCGAACCATCTTCAAGAGTATAATCAGCCAAATTATTAACAAGTGCGTTTACTATATCTTTTGATCCTGAATCTGATGCAAGTATTTCAGCAAATTTTGCATCATTATCTCCAGCGTATCCATAATAATATATACCCTTACCCGGCTGGAACACTTGTATTACAACACAATTGTTACCCCAAGATGCCATTGCAACCTGTCCATTTTCAACCTTCACATGAGGCTGAAGAGCATTTATTACTGTTTGCTCTTTTCCGGTTTTAGCATAATAGCCATACTGGTCTTTAGTGTAATCTGTTCCCTCTATAAGGGTCGAAAAAGCCTCCGCTCCATTATCAAAGGCATCTGCCAAGCTGAATGTATACTCATCTGATTCAGCCACATCATTAACAGTCTTTTCTGCGCCGCCATATCCGTTGGGATAGTAATATTCCTTTGCAGCAGCAATAATCTTTGTTTTCCATTCATCAGCATTAGGTATGCTTGATTTATACTTGTCTAATACTGCCAAGCAAAGTGTAAGGTTGTACGGTGACCCACTAATTATAATAGGATTGCCTGTCCATGTACTAGCCATTTTATCCGCAAACAATGTACAATAATTCTGGCCATTAAAAGACGCCGGATTTTCTCCAGTTATGGACAAAATAGCTATAATACCTGCATACACAGTGGGGTCTGCAGATACAATTTTACCGCTAAAACCATCAACAGTCTTAATCTCTCCGTTATACTTTGCAAGATTATCCGCTAATGAATCCTTAAAAAGCTGAGTAAGCTTTGTTACTGACTCTGATTTAACACCCGACATATTTGAAAGGAATACATTATAGTATGCCTGCATAATATAAGCCGGATCTACAGTTGTTGCTGTAAGGTTTTTGTAAATATTTGATGCGTACCACTCGACTGTTGTGGAAACTTCATCTGCTACCATTCCCGGAGTTAATTCCGGATCAGTTGCTGCAAATGCCGACGATGCCATGGACATTACCATTACGGCTGTCAGCAAAATTGCCATTATTTTTTTCTTCACTTTAAAATTCCTCCTTGCATTATGCTTTGAAAGCCAAAGTTTTTCCTTATGGCCTTCAATTATTCTCCACGCCAATGTGTTGATTTTCCTTCGTTATTATAGGAAATCACACCCCAAAGAAATTATAGATGCTTTGCAAAATAAAAGTCAATAATTTACATAGCACATAAGTAAAAACTTATGCCCTATTATTTCCAGTTCTGCGCATAAAAAATCCCCGCAGCAAAACTGCGAGGACATTTTCCTACTTTATTAAATTTTAAATCGGTAACCCACACCCCAGATTGTCTCGATGTATTGAGGCTTGGCGGTGTTGAGCTCCACCTTCTCACGAATCTTCTTGATATGAACCGTAACTGTAGCGATATCGCCAATGGATTCCATATCCCAGATCTTGCTGAAGAGCTCTTCCTTAGTAAATACGTGGTTGGGATTCTCAGCCAGGAAGGTAAGGAGGTCGAACTCCTTGGTGGTGAAGGTCTTCTCTTCCCCGTTAACCCAGACTCTTCTGGCGGTCTTATCAATCTTGATACCACGAATCTCGATTATATCGTTATCCTGTTTGCTGCTGCCGATAAGGCGCTCATATCTGGAGAGATGGGCCTTAACTCTTGCCACCAGCTCGCTGGGGCTAAAGGGCTTGGTGATGTAGTCGTCTGCCCCCAGACCAAGACCGTGAATCTTGTCAATATCATCTTTCTTGGCTGAAACCATGATAATGGGTGCATTCTTTACTTCACGAATCTTCTTGCAAATGTCGAAGCCGTCTGTTCCCGGAAGCATGAGGTCTAATATATAGAGGTCAAAATCCTCATTCAAAGCCCGCTTCATGCCTGCGGTTCCGTCATTTTCAATGTGTACTTCGAAGCCGCTAAGCTCTAAATAATCCTTCTCAAGGTCAGCGATGCTTTCTTCATCTTCTACTATCAATATCCTGCTCATATGGTACCTCCTGATATTTTCTTAATACGAAATACATGGTCGTGCCGTAGTATTCCTTACTTGAAGCCCATATCTTACCCCCATGGTCTTCAACTATCTTCTTAACAATAGACAGCCCGATTCCGGAACCTCCCTGGGCAGAATTCCTGGAGGCATCCGTTCTGTAGAATCTGTCGAATATATACGGTATATCCTTTTGAGCAATGCCCTTACCGTTATCTTCAATCTCCACCTGAATAAAGTCGCCTACGTCCTTAATCCTGATGTCGATATGACCGATCTCCTTGTCGATGTACTTGGCAGAGTTACCGATAATGTTATGAATAACACGGGACAGCTGCTCCGCATCGGCTATAACCAGCACCCCGTCTTCCACGGAATTGCTGTAGCTTAGTTTTATATTCTTGGACTCCAAGTCGAAGCTTAGTTCATCAACACAGTCTTCAAAATACTCTCTGACATTTATCTTCTTGAAGTTATATGGAATCCTGTTGGTGTCAATCTTACAATAGAGAGTCAGCTCATTTATTAGGGCGTCCATTTCGTTAGCTTTATTATAAATTGTGCGGATGTATTTGTCCATTTTCTCAGGAGTATCCGCCACTCCGTCCATGATACCTTCTACGTAACCCTTTACCGCAGTAATGGGGGTCTTTAAGTCATGGGAGATATTACTGATAAGCTCTTTATTCTCCTTGTCACTTTCAAGCTTCTCCTCCGTGGAGGCTTTGAGGCGGACCCTCATCTCCTCGAAGTTGCTTACCAGCTCACCCAAATCATCATTGGAGTCATACTCTAAGGTAAAGTCCAGATTCCCCTCGGCAATATTCCTGGTGGCTTCCTTCAACTTCTGCAACGGGGTAATAATACCCTTATAGATCCACCAGGTAAGAAAGAGGCTGGTAAAGATAAGAACCAATACCATAGAGAGAATTACCTGAAACCACAAATCTCGAAATTCAGGTGATTGCTGCTGGGCCGGAGTCACAATAAAGACGCTTCCATGTTCTATGGTCTCATTGGAGAAATCAATCATTCGAACCAGGACATCAAAGCCGCCGCTTATGTATATTCCCCTGTTAATATCAATGGCTGTGGCATTGTACTTGGGCAGATGCTGATACAGCTTGGAGTCTTCTATCCCGGAACCGTCAAAGAGAATTCTCTCTCCGTCACGCACTACTATATAGGAATCCTGATAGGACATACTTGTATTGACCCCTCTGAAATATTCCAAATCCGCAAATTTCTCAGGATTATGGTGCAATACGTCCGTCATCTCATCATAGATGGTCTTGGAGTACTGGTCCGGGAACTTTATGGAATTGCCCATAAAGACGTATTCTGTTGTGTCTATATTATACTTCTTCTCAAGGTGGGATGTGTAGAATCTGGTAAGCCCTAAGATAACTCCCGCCGTTAAAAGAATGGGCATAATAATCATTATAAGAAATGATGTGATAAGTCGTTTTTGTAATCCCATAACTAAATCCTTCCAAGTAGAATTATACATGAGTTTCTCTAGTGTTTACAAGTATTGATTGTGCGCAAAAAAAGTCATGGGATAATTCTCCCACGACTTCATCATTATTATTCAGTTACCCGCCTAAGAGCCGGAATAATCTGTGCTACCACCACAGCTTTTACCGCATCCAGCGGAATAAAGGGAACGAATCCCGTAAGGAAGGCCGTCTGTAAGTTGTAATGCATTACGGCCATAAGATAGAGCATTCCGATAACGTCTATTACTACTACGCCCACAACAGCACATATGGTGTATCTGATTCGGTTGTATTCTTTGCCTCTGATAAGAGGAAGCAGGGCAAGCACAATGGGAAATGCCCATGTATAAGCACCATAAGGCGCCATCAAATATCCGATACCGCTACCGCCTCCCACGAATACGGGAAGTCCTATGATTCCCAGCAGGAACCAGGTAAATCCTATAAGAAGGGATTCCGATAAAGGAAATAATAGTCCTATAAGCAGCACCATGAAGTTCATCAAGGTAATCTTAGGCGCCATAGGCAGTGGTGTAGGGATACTTAAATATGCTGATATGCATAAGATTGCAGCAAATAAACCGCATATAACCAGTCGCTTGGTTGAAAGCGTACCGGTGGTAGTTCTGATCTCGTTAGTGTTGTTCATCTTTTAGTTCTCCTTTTGTCATGACTTTTATAGAATAGCCTCCCAAAAGGAGATTGTCAACCATTATTTATAAAATGGGTGACAATAATTTATTCAGTATTTCCGAAACCAGCTGATTCCTGGTGCAGGTTGCCTGTCCCGGAGGAAAGAGTCCGGTAGCGATGTCCTGCAACTCGTCCGGGAACTCAGAGATGTCAACGTCAAAGTTTATGCCTATTCCCACAACAATCCACTGAACCAGGCCGGTTTCAAACTCCGTGCCTGCTTCCGTAAGGATACCGCAGATCTTCTTATCTCCTAAAAATAAGTCATTGATGGGTTTAAGTCTTGGACGATTGCCCGTTAAGGTTTCTATGGCATCACACACTGCATTACCTGTGGTGGTGGTGATGTCATCAGGCTTAAGACTTGGCAGCTTTTCAGGTTTTAAAAGAAGGCTCATATATAAGCCACCCTTTGGGGAGAAGAAGCTGTGATCTCTTCTGCCCCTGCCTTCCGTCTGCTCATTGGCCAGCACCAGAGTACCGTGGGGCATACCCGCTATAGCAAGTTCCTTGGCAATACGGTTAGTGGAGCCGGTGGTTTCGAATATACGAATTAAGCCTTCCGGGTCTGCCTGATAGTAGGCCCTAAGGCTGTCATTTAACGCATGAATAATGCCCGGGGAAGATAGGATGTCATTATCTGCCGTTAGCTTATATCCCTTTTTGCTTACGGCGTCAATGGAATAGCCGGCTTTGCGAAGCTCATTTATAGCCTTCCAAACCGCATTACGAGATAACCCCAGGGTGTGGGCCATGCCCTCCCCTGAGGTATATGTGTCTTTATTATTCTCAAGAAATTCTAATACTTTATCTTTTGAACTCATCTTATAAGTACTTCTTAAGTACGTCTACTTTATTAAGCTCTTCCCATGGAAGCTTCAAGTCATTTCTTCCGAAGTGTCCGTAAGCAGCTGTCTGCTTGTAGATAGGTCTTCTAAGGTCTAACATCTTGATGATTCCTGCGGGACGAAGGTCGAAGTTCTCTCTGATGATCTCCACAAGCTTCTCATCTGATACCTTGCCTGTGCCGTAGGTGTCAACCATGATGGATGTGGGCTGTGCTACACCGATAGCGTAGGAAAGCTGAATCTCGCAACGCTCTGCAAGGCCGGCTGCAACAATATTCTTAGCAACGTAACGTGCTGCATAAGCTGCAGAACGGTCAACCTTGGTGCAGTCCTTTCCTGAGAAAGCTCCGCCGCCGTGACGGGCATATCCGCCGTAGGTGTCTACGATAATCTTACGTCCTGTAAGACCTGAATCTCCGTTAGGTCCGCCAATTACGAATCGTCCTGTGGGATTGATGAAGAACTTGGTCTTGTCATCAATAAGCTCCTTAGGCAGTACAGCATCAAATACATGCTTCTTAATGTCCGCGTGGATCTGCTCCTGAGTTACATCTGCATCATGCTGTGTTGAAAGAACAACAGCCTCAAGTCTGATGGGCTTACCGTTTTCGTCATACTCAACAGATACCTGTGACTTTCCGTCGGGACGAAGGTAGGGTAATGTGCCGTTCTTTCTAACCTCTGTGAGTCTTCTTGCGATTTTGTGGGCAAGGGAGATGGGGTATGGCATATACTCCTCTGTCTCGTTGGTAGCATATCCAAACATCATACCCTGGTCGCCGGCACCGATAGCCTCGATTTCATCATCTGTCATGGTGTTCTCTTTAGCCTCAAGAGCCTTGTCAACTCCCATGGCGATATCTGCTGACTGCTCATCAAGAGCAACCAGTACGCTACATGTATTGGCATCAAATCCATACTCGGATTTGGTATAACCGATTTCCCTGATTGTGTCGCGCACAACCTTCTGTATATCAACGTATGCTTTGGTTGTTACCTCTCCCATAACAAGAACCATACCTGTCGTGGTACATGTCTCACACGCTACACGGCTCATGGGGTCCTGCTCTAACATGGCATCTAGGATGGCATCTGAAATCTGGTCACATATTTTATCCGGATGTCCTTCTGTTACTGATTCTGAAGTAAAAAGTCTTCTTTCCATGTATTAATCCTCCTTTAGAATTGTGAAATAAAAAATCCGCTTTCATAAGCGGACCTGATAGTTTTGATATTCAAATCCTCTTATTGTTCGATTACTCGCTCAGGTTGGCACCTTCCTAATATAGGGGTTGCCGTGACTTCTCAGATCCTCTGTATCTCCATCACTCTGAATAAGAGAAAAATTACAATATGAAGTTTAATATCGTAGTACTAGAGTACAACCAAATGCCTTATTTGTCAAGGCACTTCCCCTACCAGGGAGTTAGTGCTATAATCCCCCTTATGAAGAAAGTATTGTAAGGAGTCTGCATCATGAGTGATATTAAGACAGGTCTGGTTCTTGAAGGCGGTGCCATGAGAGGCATGTTCACCTGCGGAATCTTAGATGTATTTATGGAAAATGACATAGTATTCGACGGAGTGGTGGGCATATCTGCCGGGGCAGTATTCGGCTGCAACTACAAATCCCGCCAGATAGGACGTGCCCTTCGCTACAACCTTAACTACTGCAAGGACTGGAGATATTGCAGTTTCAGGTCCTTCATCCAAACCGGAGACCTCTACGGAGTAGACTTTTGCTACGATGAGCTTCCCAATAAGCTTGATATATTTGACAGAGATGCATTTTGCAAGAATCCCATGGAGTTCTACATGGGTGCCACCGATGTGGTAAAGGGACGCCCGGTATATCACAGGTGTGACACCGGCGGAGAACTGGATATTCAGTGGATGCGAGCTTCCGCTTCCATGCCCGTTGTATCCAAGATAGTAGAAATCGGTAACAGAAAGCTTCTTGACGGAGGCATCACCGATGCGGTGCCTTTTAAGTTCATGGAATACAAGGGTTTCAACAGGAATGTAATAATCCTTACCCAGCCCAAGGGCTACAGAAAGGAAAAGCCCGGCAAATCTGCCGCCATGTTCGACTACTTCCTTCGCAAGTACCCCAAGACCGCCAAGGCCATGAGAAACAGGTACAAGATGTATAACCGACAGATGGAGGAATTAGACAGAATCGAGGCATCCGGCAGGTCACTGGTTATCCGTCCCGACGAATCCCTTGGTATAAGCCGTACGGAAAGCGACCCGGCCAAGCTTCAAAGAGTCTATGATATGGGAAGAGAAATAGGCCTTAGAAGACTTGAAGAAATTAAGGCTTATATATTATAATCATAATGCAGGTTACGGACTTGAGCTTCTTCAAGATAACGACTGTACGAGGTTACTATTGTTATTTTGAAAGGAGCTTTTTTTATGTATTACATGATTGATAACTATGATTCTTTTGTTTATAACCTCAATGCCTACATGGAGGAGAACGGCTGTAGCGTCTTAGTTCGCAGGGCCGACAGAGTAAGCTTTGAGGAGATCGAATCCCTCGACTTAGAGGGAATCATTATATCCCCGGGTCCGGGGAGTCCGGAGGAAGCCACCGTTTCCTCCGAGATTCTTGAAAGATATCAAAATATCGTTCCCATTCTCGGTGTATGCCTCGGCCACCAGATTATCGGCCATCATTACGGAGCTTGTGTGTGTCATGGAAATGTCCCTGTTCACGGTAAAGTCACCCCAATCCACCACAACAACGCCAATTTATTCAAAGGCCTCCCAAGAGAGTATAAGGTCACCCGTTACCATTCTCTTGTGGTTTCCGATGAAAAGCTGCCACCCCAACTTAGGGTAACGGCTAGAACCACGGATGGTGTAATAATGGGAATCTCCCATGTCTCCTACCCGGTATACGGAATCCAGTTCCACCCGGAGGCAGTTCTTACAGAATACGGTCACGAACTGTTAAAGAATTTCATAGAAATCTGCAGAGAGTGGAAAAGAATCGGCAGGAGGGCAGTATAATGAGAAAGATTGAAAAGCTTACGGACTACCCTTCCATAGACCTGGTCTATCACCTTATTCGTGAACGGGAAGATGCTGTGTTTCTTGATTCTTCTTTGAAGGGGGAGCTGGGGCATTTTTCTGTAATAGGGGCAAGGCCTTACCTGCAGCTTGTATGCAAGGAAGACACCCTTTTTGTAAACGGCAAAAAGAGCACGGAACCCTTTTTAGAATACGTAAAAAAATACATAGAGAACAACAAGGAGGACAATACCACCGGTCTACCCCTTGTATCCGGCGCCATCGGCTACTTCTCCTACGACTTCGGAAGAAAGAAAGATGGGGTGGAAAGCAGCCACGATGAGAGGCTTGTGATTCCCGACAGCATCCTGTGTTTCTATGATATCTTTGTGATTGAAGACCATGTTAATAATGAGTTATATATTGTGGCAAACGGTAAGACGGAAGACGCCGGTGTAGCCATATCCCATATAAAAGAGCAGCTCTTTGATGCTGACAGTATCACGGCCATTTCCGGACATTTCACGTCTAAGGTTTATACTGACTTTACCAAGGAGGAGTATATGGAAGCCGTAGGCAATATGATAAATCATATTGTTAACGGGGACATATACGTAGTGAACATGACCCAGCAGCTACAGGTGGCAAGCAATTGTCCGCCTTACGAGATGTTTCGGATTCTTAGGCAGAAGAATCCTTCCCCCTTCGGAGCATATATGGATTATGGGGATTTTCAGATTGTCTGCGCCTCGCCTGAAAGGTTTATGAGGGTGAAGGACGGAAGGGTTACCACAAGGCCCATTAAGGGCACAAGGAAGCGTGGCGCCACTCCGGAAGATGATGCAATTCTAAGGGCAGATTTGGAGAATTCCAAAAAGGAACAAAGTGAGCTTTTGATGATTGTCGACTTGGAGAGAAATGACTTAAACAAAGTCTGCATTCCGGGGTCTGTGAAGGTAACGGATCTATTTAAGGTTGAGACTTATGCAACAGTCTTCCACTTGGTTTCAAATGTGGAGGGGCAGCTAAGAGGAGATTGCAATGTAATGGATCTCATAGAGGCCGCATTTCCCGGAGGATCCATAACGGGGACGCCTAAACTTAGGGCCATGGAGCTTATTGACAGAGAAGAACGGGCCCGGAGGAACCTATATACAGGTTCCATCGGCTATATCTCTTTAAACGGGGATTGCGATATGAACATTGTTATCCGTACCGGGGTCTTCAAGGACGGGGTCTACCATTTGGGAGTAGGCGGCGGAATTACCTTTGAGTCGGACCTGGAGTTTGAGTTTGAAGAGACATGGCAAAAGGCTAAGGCTTTAGTGGATGTGTTAGAGGTAGAAAAGAGTGACGGAGGAAGCTATGAATATACAGTTAGATGAGGGATATTTATTTGGTCTGGGAGTTTTCGAGACCATTGCCTTAACAGACGGTAAGCCGGAGTATCTTGACCTGCACTTAGAAAGGATTAATAATTCTTTGGAGTATTTTAATATTCCTATGAGGGTCGATGAAGGGGAAGTAATGGACTTCCTTAAAAATGGGCCGACCTCCAAAGCCTTGAAAATAGTTGTTTCCGAGAAGAATAAGGTCTTCTTGTTTAGAGACCATCCATATACACCGGAGAGACTTAAGAAGGGCTTTAACTTAGAATACAGCAAGGTTGTACGAAACGAGACTTCACCTTTTGTTTACCATAAGACGCTTAATTACGGTGACAATATCCTTGAGAAGAGGCGTCTTTTCGGCTCCGATGTGGATGAGGTAATCTTTTTGAACACCAAGGGACAGATATGTGAAGGCAGTACCACCAATATCTTCTTCGTGGCAGATAGTAAGATTTATACGCCAAAAAAGGAAAGCGGGCTGCTGCCCGGCGTTATGCGTCGAGTAGTTATGGAAAAATATGATGTCGAGGAGCGGGACATATATCCCGAAGATGTTGCATCCATGGACGAATGTTATGTGACCAACTCCCTTATGGGTATCATGGCCGTAAATAAACTGGGAGAGAAATTGTTTCTCTCCGGGAAAACTATAAAATGAGTCAAAAATAGAGGGGCTTTTACGCCCCTCATTTCTATTACTATACTAAGAATCCACGGGAGGTTCCGCCTGTGGCGGTCTCCACCAAATCCCCCTTGCCATATGTAAGTCCCGCATATATCTTCTGGGAATTCTTCATTAACTTAGGCGAATTATCATGAAGGCTTATTTCATAAAAAGCCTTGCGGATATTTGAGATGGATACTGCTGCTCCTGCAAGTTCTTCCGCGTCTCCTTTTCCAAGTGCTGTAGCAAGACACCTGCTGCAGTATCTGTAAACTTCAAGAAGCTGGAAGGAAATCTCATACTGAAAATCCAGTACGGATACCAGCTCAGATAACACAGGCTGGGCATTTCCTATGGCGGTCTTAAATCCCTCTTTGTCACCTGCGTCCAAACTCTCTTTTGCATCTTTTATGTACTCAAGAAAGAGATCATAGATGGTAACCAAAAGCCCTGTTCTGTTACTCTGCGTCATACGAATTGTGTATTCCTGCTTCTTTTCGTTTGTCATACTACTACCTCAAAAATCTATTTTAAACTTAATAACTACTGAATAAGCTGTAATGCCTGCTGGGGTAAGTCATTTGCCTGGGCAAGTACTGATGTAGCCGCCTGAACAAGGATTGTATGCTGGGTGTATTCAGTGGTTTCTGCTGCCATATCAATGTCTCTGATACGGGATACTGCTGATGTAACATCTTCATCAGAAGCATTAAGACTGGCAACTGTGTGCTCTAATCTGTTCTGGTATGCACCAAGTCTTGATCTTACCTCTGTTACTCTGCTAAGAGCCTTATCAACTGATGCCAGAGCCTTGTCTGCACCGTATCCGCTTCTTACATTAAGCTTATCTATCTCAAGACGTTTTGCGGAAATCTCGGGAATATCGATTTCCATAATCTGATTTTCGTTAGCTCCTACGTGAACTGTCATGGTTCCGATTCCCGTTACATCTGCCACCACATCTATGCTTGTAGTAATGGCCGGATTAGTCTTTTCAGCATGTTTACTTGTATTAACTGTATCGATGGTAACGTCTGTGTAATCGGTGGCACATGCCTTACGAACCATAGTCATCTCAAGTTCGAAGCCGTTCTTATCGCTTACTGTAATCTTCTCGCCTACTTCATTGATAGTTGCTGAGTTGGCGTATCCTACACGCTTGCCGCCGCTCATGGTAAAGCTTGCATCTGCATCAAGGCCTTCCACGCTTGCCTTGGTTGTCATAATACCCATTGTTCTTGCAAGAGCCGGGTTGTCACAATCCACCTGAACAATTGCTCCAAGGACTGTCTGCTTAAATACGATGGCCTGACCATAGGAGAAGGTGTCTCCCGTAGCAGCAAAGTCAGTCTTGTTCTCTTCATATGTAAGAGAAGTGGTAATACCTACAGCGTCGCAAGCTGTCTGTAATTTCTCATATACTTCTGATGCCTTATCCCCTACGTTAATGGTAGCTGTAGCTGTAGCCGTGCCATTTGATACGGTGATTGTACCGGTTAATTCAGTCGGAATACTGTCGGACTTATCCAGGAAGGGTGATTCCTCATCCGGATTGGTCTTATCCGGCAATAACATTGTGCTGCCACGAACTCCCATTACCTGTGCGTAGGTAACTGCTGTTCCTGCATCGTACATTTTATTGGCAAGACCTAATGTATCGGCTAAGATTGCGTTGTTAATCTTGATGTCGAATTTCTCTGCTGAACCGTAATCCTTTGATACGAATACCAGCTTGGAAGTTGTGGGATCATAGATACCCGGTGTAGCTTCGTATCCTGCAGTTGTCTCGTTCTTTCCGTCAAATGTGGGCGGCTGGTTGGTAGGAATACAGTATACGTCACCTAATTCTGCGCCATCCCTGATCTTCTGGTATACGATTTCTGCGGTGTCGCCTTCATCTATATTAATGAGTACACCGTTTATATCAATCTGGCCTGCAGCCTCAGCCTTAATCTTGCCATCAGCGTCGAATCCCGAACCTGTTCCGTTCTTTCCAAGGAGAACAGCCTGGCGGGCGTCAGAATTAAGGGTGATTCCGTATTTGTCTGTGGGAACTCCGTCACCTACTGCAGTTACTTCGATATTTCTGTTATCTGTATAAGCTCTTCTTGAAAGACTTCCGTCAAGAAGAATCTTTTTGTTAAATTCCGTGTTTCTGGATACTCGGTCAATCTCAGCTGTAAGTGTGTTAATCTCAGCCTGAATTGCTTCACGGTCCTCAAGACCGTTGGAATCGTTGGCTGCCTGAACGGACAACTCTCTCATTCTCTGAAGAATTGATGTTACCTCGTTTAATGAGCTGTCCGCTGTTTCGATAACTGAGATTGCATCTGAACTGTTACGTGATGCCTGTTTAAGGCCGTTGATCTGAACGTCCATCTTGTTGGAAATTGCCATTCCCGCGGGATCGTCCTTTGCATGATTTATTCTAAGACCTGATGCAAGGCGCTCAGCAGCTGACTGCTGGTTCCTCTCATTTCTAAGTAATTGTGAATTCGTAAGCATCGCCGAAAGATTGTAATTGATTCTCATAGAACTGCTCCTTTACATAACTTCTAAAATCCTTTTTTATGTATCAGGATACGTCCTTTTATCCCGGTTGCTTAGCATAATTTAGGTTTATATTTTCTATCCTATATGATATTTATCGGTCTAAACTTGCTTTTACATAAGACATAAATTCCTTCGCAGCACCATAAAGTTGTCTCGTCTGTACCGCTTGTTCCTCTTCGGTGCTTTCATCAGTGATGCTTTCTCCCTGAAGGAACTTATCTATATTAAGGTCCGGAACCACTGCGAATCTAAACTCCGGCTCTTTACCGATATCCTCTGCCAGGGCATTTATAAGACCCTCTCTGTTGGCTGCCAGTTTATCTAGCATCTCTTTGTTCTCTGCCGCGATCATTCCCGTAAAGGAATTGTCTTTAACAATAAGCTCAGCAGCTACCTTGCCACCTAAGTTTCTTCCCAGGTCAAATACCACGTCTACCTTGCCCTTGTCCCTCTTGCCGCGGACAATTTTCAGGCTTACACCTGCCACCTCGTCCCCTACAAGTACGGGAATATCGTAATGTTCTTTCTGTGCCAGATCCATAGTTAAAGACATGGTAGCATTCATCATACGAGCGCTCTGAAGTCTCATGAAGTTGGTATCATCAGAGTAAATCATACCCTTCATTACGTTCTCGGCGATATCTCCCAAGGTATCCATAGCCTCAGCCATCTCATAGGGAGTCTTTATATTCTCACCAAGCTTGTGTAATATCTCATTCTTGACCGCTTCCATATCTGCCGCATCGGAAGCTTTAAACATCCTGTCATAGCGGCTGCTTCTTCTGCCCATTATCTCTCTTGCCGCCATAATGTTATAAAGATTCATAGGCAAGTCATTATCAGATAAGAGTCTTAATACGTCATCTTCAGCCATACAAGCATTCTCAAAACGGTTAAGTCTAAGCTGCTCATATCGAAGGTCAAGTTCTGCCTCTTCCCTTATAATCTCAGGGTTTGCTTCCCTTGCCGCCTCCATCCGCTCCACCAGATTACTTAAACTTCCATTTGATAATTCCTCGGTGGTGCCGGCAGCCTTTAACGCCTGGGGAGTCATGTCAGCCGTAAGCTTTCTAGCCATCATCTGATGGTAGGTTACCTCAGCCTCGGCCGTATCTTCCTGTCCGGGATGCTCTCTTGTGAAGGCACTCTCCGCCTGCATGGTGAAGGCATTGACATTTTCTTTATTGGCAACGGGAATAGCGGTTGTATCGTTAACCGATACGTCCACTCCCGAATTCTTTCTGGTTCTTACCGCCGTCATAAGATTCTTAATGGTAAGGTCTGCTCCCTGAGCCACTAAGGCTCCCACTACCGCGCCATCGGTTTTTTCTATACTTCTAAGCATGCGGTAGATTCCGATAAAGGACTCTCTCTCCTCCGGAGTAATATCTCCCGCATTCTGGGTCTTCCATAAGAACTCGCTGTATTTTTCCGTTCCCTCAAAATCATTGGCCTCATTAATGGCAAGGGCTTCGTTACGAAGCTGACCCATGGTCATGCCAAGGGGATTGATATCATTCTTTATCATGTGCAGTACCGTCTGGGGCTTAACTGCCTCAAGGGTTTCGGTTACTGCCATATTGACATTTCTAATGTTTGTAATGTTCTCCGGAGTAAGAGGCATGCTGTTATAAGCTAAGACACGTACCGCCTTGGCATTCTCCGCATTTACCTCAAAACCTAAGTCTGTGAGGATATCCGGGATATTTCTAAAGGCTCTGCTAATAGAGTCTCCCATATCAGCCCTGGGTCTTGTCATTACAGTCTCGTAGCGTTCCGTAACGGCATCTAAGGTGGCCTTTACTTCATTTCCTTCCCTTACCACTTCCGGCAAGGTCATATCAAGGGGCTTTCTTCCCAAGATGTACTCCGGAAGTACCTTGGCATTCTCCACAAGTTCAAGGGTATCAAGTACAAGTGAGAGCTTCTCCTCTGTTACCTCAATTCCCTCTGATTTCATAAGACTTGCGTAGTAGTCCTTCTCATCTTGCTCCAAATCCATAGCTATCTTAGAAAGCTCTTCCATATCCGGAGTAATTCCGTTATCCATCATGGTCTTGGAAGCTTTGAATGTCATAACAACCCTTGCTTCCGCAAGCACTTTCCTGGTAGTAATGTATTTGAGCTCTAAGTTATCCCCAAGAATCAAGCCTTCCATGGGCTTCTTTCCACGGTTCATAGCAAATGCCACCGCATCCCCCAGTTCTTCCACCGTTACGGGAAGCTTAAGGTTATCGTAGAATTCCTTGGCATAAAGAGTATCAGCCTCAATGGGAATCTCATTGGCCATCAGCCATCTTGCAGCCCCCAATGTTTCTTCATTTACGGGAAGGTCAGCCTCCTCAATAAATGTAGCCGCCTGAGCCTCAACATCCGCCCATACTTCGTCGCTTATGGTTCCTAGGGTGGTCTTTGCTTCAGCTGCCACCATGGCAGGATTATTAGCTGCCGTAATGGTCTGGGTAGTTGACGCATGTTCCGCCTTGTAAAGGTTTTCTATAGTAGGTAACATATCATTTGATATGAGATATTTCTTATCGCCTTCTGATAAAGGAGCAATCTTAGTGCCCTCTGACACGGCTTTCATGGCATCGTTTACATTTTCCTCAGTAATGGGAATATCATTCTCCGCCATCTTGCTCGCCAAAGACCCGGCCAGGGCAGATGAACCTGTGACCTGAGCAATCTGAGAAGCATCCAGGGTCTCGCCGTAATTTTCAAAATCATCGTTACCCATAGCCATGTGAATCTTAATCTTATCAATAACCGTAACATAGCCTTCCGGAGTAGTATTTTCCGGTAGGAAGCCACTCTCCGCAGCGATCTTGGCATCACCGGGAGTTACGGTTCTTGCAATATAATCAAGGTTTTGGTGGGTCATGGCAAGAAGCTGATTCTCAGCGGCCTGTGACATTTCCTCCATGGAGGTTAATTGATCTTTATAGGTTTTCTCCACATTGGTTCTGGGAAAACCACTTGAAGCGCGAACATTTGTCGCGCTGCCTATCTGATTTTTTTCGGGTGAGACACTCGGTGAAAGGTTATTATCTATGGCTTTGCTTCCGTTTAATAATGTCTCTTTTAGTAAGTTGCCTTCTACTCGCATATGTTCCTCCCGATTGTGATAAATTTCTATATTATTCTTCGGACAAGGGGACGTTTTTCTTAATAATAAACTGCGCAAAAATGGAGCATACTTTTTTAAAGCATGCTCCTTCTATGCAATTCTTTAAGTAAAATCTTTTTCCATCAGGATATTCTCTTTCTTACGGCCAAAGCGTCTTCCAAATCCGGAGGAAGCCTTCCTTATAGCATCGTCCACAATCTCCATTACCTCTTCAAGCATGGTATCCTGCTTGGAGTATTGCATAAGACCGATGCGGTTATACATAGCCAGAATACCCATTTCATCAATGGTGTATCCCTGCTCAGCCGCATAGGACTTAGCGAAGCCTATCAGTTCGTCGTTGTTGAAGATAGGAATACTTACATGATTGGTAAATTTCGCTGCAAGGTCAAAATTGTTGGCGATAAACTTACTTAAGGTATTGGGGGCATCCTCAAGGATAACCGTAACCTCCTCGTATATCTTCTTATCCATGACTGTTTTAAGCTCTGCAGCCTTCTCCGCAGTCATATGAGTAGCTTTCTCAATAACAAGGCATCCGCCATCAAGCTTGTCAAACAAGTCTTGTACGTTCTTCTCGTTAAGCTTTTCCGCTTTAATCTTGCCGAACTTACCACTCTTTTTTAGACCTGCCTGCTGCATAACCTTAACAAGGCTCATGGCAAACTTGGTCTTGCCCATGCCCGGAGCACCAGAGACTATGATGTTGCTACGACCCGTAAAGCCTTCCACCGCATCATTCTTAAGGTTGCACATAAGCTTGCATACCTGGTCCTCCACACCCTTAACATTCATGAAGTAGGAAAATTCGTCTCTTTGCTGGGGGCTAAGGACATATTCGGTAATCTTAATGGGGGGCAGCTTGGCTGTCTCGTTCTTAATGTGGGCTTCAATCTTGCCGGTACCGGCCTTCATAGCATCCACTACTTCTTCGTTCTGAGCCTCAGCCCAGGTGGTCTCTTTGGAGTAATCGGATCCCAATTCCTCCTGTAAAACCTTCTCAAGTTCTGCTGCCCGAAGAGCTTCCTGGCGCTTGCTTTCTTCATCTGCAAGTTTCATTCTCTCTTCTTCTATACGGCGTCTCTTCTCTTCTTCAGCACGCTGAAGTTCTTCAAGTTCAGCCTTTCTCCGCTCTTCCATCTCTGCGATGGCTGCGCGTCTTTCTTCCTCTTCTATTCTTCTTCTGGCTGCCGCAGGATCTTCTGCAGGTTCTTCTACCTGCTCTTCTACAGGTTCTTCTACTTGCTCTTCTGCCGGCTCTTCTACCTGCTCTTCTACCCGCTCTTCTACCTGCTCTTCTACCTGTCCTTCTGCCTCAGGCTTTTCTTCCTCATATATAGCCTCGGTAACAGGCTCGGGAATAATCTCCTCTGCCTCTTCCTCGTAAGGCTGTGCCAGAAGTTCCTGCTCTTCTGCATGATACTTCTCTATCTCGGCTATTCTGGCCTTGGCATCGGCTTCATACTGAGGAATAACCTGATCCAACTTACTGATAATGCCTTCTGTCTTGGCAATAGCCTCCGCCTTGGCATTCTCAAATCGTCTGGCACTGTCAGCCTCCAACGCCTGCTCAGCGGCACGCTTGGTCTTCTCCCACTCAGCAAGTACATCCTCTATACTCATCTGGCCGGTAATCTGCTGTTCAACCACAGGCTCTTCCGGAACCAAAAGGCTTAACTGTCCGTCATTTTCCTGGGACAAAAAGTTCTTAAAGTCAATATCCAGGGAAGCCTCTGGAACATCCTGCTCCTCTGTGGCTTTAGGTTCTTCTTCTTTAAATTGCAACTCGGGAATCTTGCTGCCTTCTACCAATTCCTTAACCTTGTCCATGGACTTGGTGACATCGTCTTTCTCGGTTGCATTAATGATCTGCTCTAAATTCTTGGCCAATTCCTTCTGAAGGTTAACAGTGTTATAGATTCCTACGTTAACCTCAACGGGAGATATAACATTGGGCTCTTCCTCAGCGGGAACCTTAGGCTCGAAATCTGCCACCTTGCGGTTAGCCCTCTTGGTCTCCTGAATTCTCTTGGCCCTGCTATACTCGTAACGTTCTTTCTGAACCTGGGTTAAAGGCTCGTAGAGCATCTTAAGCTCCAGGGCCTTCTCCACATACTTGCCTTCTCCAAACCACAGAAATATCTCATTACATTCATCAACACACTGGGTAGCCATACCATTCTTATGATACAGGTATGCCAACTCGTAAGCCCAATTCTCAAGGAGCTCTCTGTTCTTCAGATTCTCCAGAATATTAATAAGCTTATCAATGGATGCTCCCAAAGCCTTCTCAATCTTGTACTGCAAGATATACTTGTGAGAATCGGATGGAGCAAGTTCGAGATAAGAATTGAAATACTCCTTGGCATCATCCATCTCCCTAAGCTTTATGCTTACATCGCAAAGGCGGTAAACAATCATTCTTCCAATGGGAGAACGCTCATATGCCAAAAGCAGGATATCCTTGGAATCCTCGAATCTGCCGACACGGTCATATATATCAGCGATATCACACAAAACGGCAACACGCTTAACCCGAGACCAATCTATGGTCTCCGCGATCTTGCCTGCCGCCTGATAATCGCCTATCTCTTTTGCTCGTTCAATCTGTTCCATCTTGGAACGATATTCATATCTATCCACGTTTAATAACCTCGTCTATGTTAGTTATCCACAATATCTTGTAAGATTGTGTATAGTAAACCACAATATAAACCATTCTTACGCCTTTTAGTTTATCATAGGGCGTGGTATATGTCAAAGAAGTAAAGGGCCTACTCCGGTTTTAATTCATAGGTATTTAGGTCTAATTTAAAGACCGAACCCTTACCCGGTTCCGAAGCCACACAAAATTTAATTCCCAATCTGTCACAGGCCTTCTTGCAAAGGTAGAGACCTATTCCCGTGGACTTAGACTCCTCTCTGCCGTTGTAACCCGTATAACCCTTCTCGAATATACGAGGTATATCCTCCGGTGTAATACCGATTCCCGTATCAGCCAGATTTAGGATTCCTTCATTGTAGGTAATGGTTACCCCGCCTTCGTAGGTATACTTCACAGCATTAGAAAGAATCTGCTCTATGATAAATGCCAGCCACTTCTTATCAGTAATCACACCTTCCTCTACAGGCTCGTATCTCATGTAGAGTTTTCGCGCCACAAATTGCGGCGCAAATTTGCGAATACATTCTTTGATAATTAAGTCGAGATTGTACTCTTTTACGACAAGCTCCATGGAGGCATCCCCCAATCGAACATAATTAAGTACCATCTCCACATATTGCTCAACTCGGAACAACTCGCCTGATAATTTTCTGTCTCGCTCCGTGTCCTCATCAAGCATCATTCTCATGACAGCAATGGGTGTTTTGATTTGATGAATCCAGGTTGAATAATAGTCCACACTGTCCGACCATTGTTCTCTGTGAGAAGCTTCCATGTCGAGGCACTCTTTTTTAATCTTATCTATTATGGCATAACACAGGCTCTCAAGCTCGTCACCCGGCTCAGGCAGCTCATCTATAGCGGTTATATCCACCGACAGATAATCTCTCAAACATTCAATCTTCTTTTTATATCTTCCATATGACACCATCAGGATAATCAATCCGAAAAGCAGCACAAGAATGGAGGCATAAATGAACGGTTCAAGTATTATATTGTAGAGCAAAAAAATCGTCAGAAAGATTGCATCCAATAACACAAGCAAGAGTATGGGTATTCTCTGTCGTCTTAAGTATTCCTTCATAATTTAATCAGCCTTTGCAAAAGTACTATTCTATAATATAGCCGCTTCCAACTTTTGTTGTGATGAATCCGGGGAGTCCGGCAGCCTCAAGTTTCTTTCTTACTCTGTTGACATTTACCGTCAAAGTATTCTCTTCCACGTAACAATCATCCTGCCACAACTTGGTCATCAACTTTTCACGGCTTACAATCTTGCCCTTATTCTCCATTAAAATCTGCAAGATTCTAAACTCATTCTTGGTAAGTTCTATCCTCTCATCCCCCCAGGTGATACTGCCATCATCCAGATTTAATACCGCCCCCTTGTGGCTTAAAGTAGGGATACTTCCGGGACCGCTCATGTCGTAGACACGACGAAGTATAGCCTGAATCTTCGCCATCATTACCATGGGATCTACAGGCTTAGGGATAAAGTCATCGCCTCCCATATTCATGGCGGTAACGATATTCATATTGTCTGATGAAGATGAGATGTAAACAATGGGAACGTTGGATATCTTGCGAATCTCCTTGCACCAGTGATGGCCGTTATAGAAGGGCAGCACTATGTCTAAGAGCACAAGATGGGGACTGCATTTATTAAATGCATCTATAATATTCTGAAAATCTGTAGGAAGGATGACCTCGTTGCCCCAGGATTCTATCTGGGCCTTCATCTCCTCGGCCAGTGCCCGGTCATCCTCAACAAGCATTATTTTGTACATATGAATACCTTCTTCTCGTAAATACTTCTTATGATTATATCATTCCATTTATTTGTGGGCAAGAAGGGACGGGAAGCGCTCTTGACTCACTTCTATATTATACACGGTGGCTATATGGGTTTTATATACAATCTCGGCTCCACTCCGGTGAGCTATCCGATAACATATTATTTGCCTCCGAAACATCAAGACCATATACGAAAGCCTTGCTATTTCGGAGGCTATATATATGTAATCGTATATCTCACTCTACGGTTCCCGCCGAACTGATTGTATATATAATCCATATAGCCACCTGCATAAGCGCAAAAACGAGGTCATTAGCGCTTCGTCCCACGGGGTATTGGGAGGGCGCCAAAACTTTACTATAGTGGAATTAGAAGATGAAACCGTAGAAAAAGGCTTAATATTGGAAGCATATTAAGTCTTATTCCGCTTGGCCAACCTTTCTCAGGCAGGCTTGCATATGTCAAGGCTGCGAAGCACCGCATGCGGCAGGGCCTTGACATATGCAAGACGCCTGAGCTTCTGTAATCAAGCGGAATAAGACATTCTAAAACAGTACCTGTTACATTCTAACGCTCCTTCACGGGATAGCTTTTCTGTAGAGATTGCGGTTTATGCAGGTGGTTATATATGCTGGCTACGCAATTGATTCGGCGGGAACCGCAGAGTGAGATATACGATTACATGAATCAAGCCTCCGAAATAGCAAGACTGTCATATATGGTCTTGATGTTTCGGAGGCTTTGATAATGTTATCGGATAGCTCACCGGAGTGGAGCCGAAATTGCGTGGCAGTATATATAACCACCGTACTATAGCCGTCAACTCTCTCAGAAAACCAACCCCGTACCCCTCCTTACAAAAATGTCACATCCACCATCTTATTTGTCACAGGAATCGATTTTGAGGTACAATTATTCTTGTTATGATAGGTCCAGACAAAGGAGGAAACACAAATGCCAATTTTAACTGTTTCAAATTTACAAAAGATCTACACAACACGTTTTGGAGGTACACAGGTAAAGGCCTTATCAGACGTATCCTTCACAATAGATGAAGGCGAATACGTAGCAATTATGGGTGAATCCGGTGCCGGCAAAACAACTTTACTTAATATTTTAGCAACTCTTGACCGCCCCACATCGGGCAAGGTCTTTATCGGAGATTATGATTTATCTCATATTAAAGAGTCACAGCTCGCCACCTTCAGAAGACAAAACTTAGGATTCGTATTTCAGGATTTCAACCTTCTTGATACATTTTCAGTAAAGGACAATATCATCCTTCCCTTAATTCTTGGCGGAGAAAAGCCTGATACAGCCAAGCAGAAGGTAATGCCTGTTGCATTAAGACTTGGAATCGCAGAACTGCTTAACAAGTTCCCCTATGAGATATCAGGCGGACAAAAGCAACGTGTTGCGGTTGCAAGAGCCCTTATTACAAATCCCAAGCTTGTTATGGCTGATGAGCCTACAGGTGCTTTGGATTCAAAAGCAACGGATTCTCTTCTTCAGATATTCCGTGATATTAACTCCACCGGACAGACCATCCTTATGGTTACCCACTCCGTTAAGGCTGCCAGCCATGCTAACAGAGTTCTCTTTATTAAAGACGGTGTGGTATATCACCAGATCCACAGAGGAAAAGACACCAACGAGCAGTTGTATCAGAAGATTTCCGATACGCTTACCCTTCTTGCGACAGGCGGTGATGTAGCATGAGATTCTATTTCCGTCTCGCCAAAGAGAATATAAAGAAAAACCGCAGACTGTTTATACCACAGGTTCTTACTAATGCAGGCCTTTTAGCTATGTGCTACATAATCCTCTCTCTGGCATTGGATCAAAGGATAGCCCGCACAAGGGGAGGTAGCGTTCTCCCATTCTTTATGCAGATTGGCCTTATAGTAGTGGGCATACTTACATTTGCACTGACATTCTATATCAACAGTTTCCTTATGAAGCAGCGTAAATCCGAATTCGGACTCTACAATGTACTTGGTATGGAAAAGCGCCACATAGGAAGAGTACTGTTCTTTGAAAGTGCTATTTCTACTTTTATGTCCTTAGTCTTGAGCGCAGTATTCGGTGTTGTCTTCTATAAACTTTCAACCCTGATACTTTGCAGGATTGTTAACATCGAAACTATATTGGGATTCGACTTTACGTCACTGTTTAGCCTTATTCCCCTGGCTATAGTCTTCATCGGACTATCTCTTTTGACATACATTGTCAACAGAATAAGCATTGCAAGAATGAAGCCGGTAGAGCTTATGGCCACCAAGCACACGGGAGAAAAAGAGCCAAAGATTAAAATCGTATGCCTGATTCTGGGACTTATCACTATTGGAATCGGATACTACTTAGCTTTAAGTGCCAGGAACCCATTAGAGGCTGTTCAGGACTTCTTCATAGCTGTACCCCTGGTAGTTATAGGAACCTACTTCCTGTTCATATCACTAACCATTACAGTTTTAAAGATATTGAAGAAGCGAGACAACTTCTACTATAGCCCAAAGCACATGGTATCACTCTCCGGTCTCTTATACCGTATGAAGCAAAATGCCGTAGGCCTGGCATCCATTACAATTCTTGCAACCTGCGTTATAGTTATGCTTTCAACAACCATAAGTCTTTATGCCGGAATTGACAATAAACTTAAATCAACATTTAAAGAGGATGTGATGGTATCCACGCTTTTCGTGGACAGAGACGAAGAAGGAGTAGGCTCCGGCAGATTCTCACATACTCCGATAGAATTATCCAAGCTATCAGATATAGCCAAGAAAACTGCTGCAAGTCATAATGTTGAGATCAAGAATCTGTCTGCTTTTAACAACATAGGAACCTTTTTAGTTTACGAGGATTCCAAATTTACCATACAGCCCTTCATCGTTAACAGCGAGAAGCTGCTTCATTCTGCTTACTTTAACATAATCTCCGGGGAAACCTACGAAAGACTCACCGGAGAAACCTTGAACTTAAGTAAAGATGAAATCGCACTTTGCGACCTTTCTATCGTTAACAAGCACGTGCATGATTCAGAATTTACTTTGCTGGATAATACCTATAAAGTTAAAACCAGAATTAATAGCTTCCCTATCACCAACGACATGACCTCTGTTACGGAAGGCTACGGAATAGTAGTGTCTGACAAGGATGTCTATAATCACTTTGTTGAGCAGATCTCGTCCGCATCCGGTCTTCAGGAGCAAGGTTCCATTGCTTTCTCAGTTGTGGGTGGTGAGGCCGAGTATCGTAAGATAGAAGATGACCTGATAAATAATACCCTTAATTACACCTCTAGTGTAATAGAAGGCGAGGAGAACAAAGCCACTTCTATCTCCACTGCTGTAGAAAACTATTGGGATATGAAGCAGGGCCTTAATGAATCCCTTGGTTCTCTCCTCTTCCTTGGTATAATACTCTCAGTGGTATTCTTATTTGCAACAGTGCTTATCATCTACTACAAGCAGATATCTGAAGGCTATGAGGACAGAAACAATTATCAGATTTTGAAAAAAGTAGGTTTAACAAATAAGGAAGTAAAAAGAAGCATAAGAAGCCAGATTCTTATAGTATTCTTCCTTCCACTCATCATTGCGGGAATACATGTACTTGTGGCATTCCCGGTACTGACAAAGCTTCTCTCCATACTGTTTTTGGCAAGTAAGACCCTCTTCTTACTCTGCACCGTAGGAGCAGTTGCAGTCTTTGCCTTAGTATATGCAGCTATCTACGTATGCACCTCAAATACATATTACAAGATAGTAAACTAAAAAAGAGTTCCCCTTTGTGGGAACTCTTTTGCTTATGTCTTATTATTGATTAGATACCGGCCTGTCTTCTCTTGAATACTGATGTAATCTTATAACGGCCACAATATCAAGGGCCACAACAGCCACGATAAAGATGATGGTTCCGATAAAGGAATCCAAGGCTGCCACCACATCATATCCACCATGTAAAACAATGGGCACAATCAAAGACATCTTACGAGCATATGCATATCCTGCTCTGTCACCGGCTATCTCTGCCGCTTTGGAAGCTCCGTAGTAATGGCCCATAAAAATGGCAAAGATGCAATGGGCGGGAATAGCTGTAAGCATCCTGATAACCGCCGTCTCGAATCCGTATCTCACAACGTACATAATATTCTCGGCAATGGCAAATCCCATTCCGGTACACACAGCATAGACGATGCCGTCAAAATGATAGTTAAATGCGGGATTGTTCCAGCTACATCTTTCCATAATAAAGAACTTACCCACTTCTTCAAGAAGTGCCACAACGATGAAGTTCTCAATGAGCATATAAACAATTCCCCGGGTGTTAAGCATGGACACAAAGAGTCCGTCCAGACAATTCTCCAAAAATGCTATGGGGAATACTGACACAGCACCAAGCAGTATCAGCATAAAAATAAGCATAGCCGGTTCCTTCTCCTGCTTATCTAATTTGTAAACCCTAAGAATCAGGTATAGTCCCGGTATAACCGCTAACCATATTAAAAACGTCATATTATTCTCCTCATCCGGGCAACGGTATATAATTGCCCTCAACACAATTTAGTATATAATCAAATGCTTATCTTTTCAAGGAAAAGAGTAGGGTATAATCTTCATTTTTCACCATATTTACTGCGTTTTTTTACCTGGACATAAGGAAAGTCTTGGGGCCAAAACTATTTACAAAGGCTTGATTTCTATGAGATAATCATTGCGGTATAAAAATGGTGATTGGAGAAGAACCATGAATAAAAAGACTAATATTTTACTGACATCAGGTGCTTTAATCTGCTGTCTTATGTTTCTTGCAGGTTGCGAAAAGAAGCAGGAAAGACCGGTTTATCCTGAGGATTTAACGGAAGAAAGCTCCAGCAGTATTGCACCCGCCATAGCAGGCACCAAAACTTTCAGTTTTACCTACACCGTATCTAACGATCGTACAGGTAAAGTAATATATACCATAGATGTATCCGGTTCAGGCGCCGTAGCAGCTACATACAAACCCGCCGGTGCAGAATCTGATGATACTGTAAACAAAGAGCTTACCAAGGACGATTTAAAAGAACTTGAAGATATCCTTGATAAGCACAATTGTCTAAGCTGGAACGGTTTTACAACCACCACAGCTAATCGCGATAAGGGCAGCTTTTCATTTTATTATGCCAACAATGACGGCAACAGCATCTCCGCTTCGGGAATAGGAAGTTTCCCTGAAGGATATGAAGAGACAAAGGCTGAGCTTATTGCTTTCTTTAGTAAATATTTCAAAAAGTAATGATTTAATCGTTTTTTCACATTTGAGGGGCGGTCTATGGGTCAGCCGCCCCCCTTCTCTGTTATTGTCCTATTATTTTCTTATTTTCCGGCGTCTAACGCCCAGACCTTTCCCTCATCAAGCCCCCAGGCTTTAAACATCCTGTTGTAGAATGCAGGTCTTGCATAATCATATTCCATATTCATCTGGAATGAACTATGGGTCATTCCCCTCATCTGCAGCCACTCCATGCCCTTTATAAGCTCATCAAACTTATTATTCGGCACAGCTAAGATTACATCATCCTCGCTGGTATTGGCCTGTTTGTAGTCTCCCGGATCCGGGAAAGATACCCGATACTCTCCCTTTGTTATAGCGGGAATGATTCCCCATACGCAGGAATCGATGGCATCAAATTCTGTCTTCATGGTGGTTCCGCTCTGGGTCTTGATACCGAAGACTATGGTTCTAAGCTCGCCGTTACGGCAATTGATAACAATAACATCCGGCTCAAATTCCGCCGTCGCCAAAGGCGATGTAAGAATTCCCGAATACACCCCGGTAGGCAGATGCGGAATATTCTCGATAAATGTCGCCGCTGCATCCGGATCGTTAATTCCTATAACCGGCAAAAGCTCGTTAAATGCCGGCGTACCCTTTTCCAGTTTAAACTGTCCGTAAGAAATCAGGGGTGCCCAGCACCAGTGATCCTGCTTCTGCATATAGACAGTTTTGCCTTCCCTTCTTGAGAGTGCAAAGGCCTGACAGAGTGCAAGATGCTGACCATAGTCCCTCATGGGGTACACTGCCCCTTTAGGAACCTCACTTTCATCCTTAATCATCTTCAGTGCCATTGCGTCATAGCGTTGACCTATTGTGGTTTTCAGTAATTCTGAAATCCTTTTGTTTCTTTCCATAAGAATACCTCCCTAGATAAATCTTAAAGCTATTCCCCGCAGCAAGAAACAATCACCCTAATGTCATTATAGCACTTTCCCATAAAATAAAAGCATCGAATTAGTCTTCGTCACGTAAGGTCTCTGCCAGGTCGCGAAGTCTTGCGACCTCCTTTTTCCGCGCCTCTTTTGACACGGACCGACTCTCCTGACCAGCTTATTGCGCACATTTAGGTGGCTGTATATACTACATACACAATTGATTCGGCGGGAACCGAAGAGTGAGATATACGATTACATAAATCAAGCCTCCGAAATAGCAAGACTGTCATATATGGTCTTGATGTTTCGGAGGCTTTGATTATGTTATCTGATAGCTCACCGGAGTGGAGCCGATATTGTGTATGTAGTATATACAGCCACCGTATTATAACGCATTAACTTGAGTCAGTAGAACCGTCCCCGTGACTCAAAAGGTTATCATTATTTGATTGGTGAGCTCCCCCTCAACCACTTCATATTCAATAGCCCTTGTAATGCCTTCTAAGAGTTTCATCGACAGCTCTTCTCCTTTCTCAAGGACATTCTTCTCCGGGCCATTATATCTGACCTCCATGGAAGCTGTTGCATCCTCGTCTGAATACATAATGGTAACCTCCACCTTAGGGTCAGACAAGGCAGGAATCATGATAACATGAACCAGTTCCTCAAAGGCATGCCTTATATGCGCAGTAAGTACATGGGGGAACTGATTCTTGACAGCATATAGTTCAATTCCTTCAGACAGGCCGATATAATCGTAGTCTTTATCTTCAATGCGTATTTCATGGACCTTCAGCTTCTTAATAAAGCGCCTCGTCAACTCTTTCTCGGGATTATCGAATATTTGCTCCGGGGTGCCGTCTTCGTATATGCCTCCCTGATCCATGTAGAAGACCCTGTTGCAGATTGCTCTGGCAAATCTCATCTCATGAGTCACAATCATAAGAATCTTGCCGGTTTTGGCCAGTTCTCTAATAACCGCCTCAACCTCTCCTACCATGGTGGGGTCTAAGGCCGATGTGGGCTCGTCAAAGAAGATTACCTCGGGGTCCATGGCAAGGGTTCTTGCTATGGCAATACGCTGTTTCTGGCCACCGGATAATTCATCCGGATAGTTTAAGGCTTTTTCAGCCAGTCCTACCATACGAAGAAGTCTCATTCCCTCATCGTAGGCCTCCTGTTTTGACTTACCCAGAAGATCCATGGGAGCCGCCATGATATTTTCAATAACAGTCATATGCCCGAACAGATTGAAGGACTGGAATACCATTCCCATCTTTCTTCGAATCCTGTTAATGTCACAGGCCGGGTCTGTTATCTCTTCATCATCTATGAAGACCTTGCCTGATGTAGGTCTTTCAAGTAGGTTAAGACATCGAATCAAGGTGCTTTTTCCCGTTCCCGAAGGGCCGATAATGGATATTACATCTCCGTCATTGATGGTTACAGATACATCCTTAAGGGGTATGGCGTTATCATATTGTTTGCGCAGATGCTCTATTCTAATCATCAGTCTTCACCCCCTTTAGGATATCCTCACGCTTGCGACGCTTGGGGTTAATATTTATCTCTATCCTGCTTACCAGAAAAGCTATAAGCCCCTCTATCAGGAAATATATTATGGAGAGGGATATCAGGGCGAAGAAGGCCTCATATGTACGGCTTCTTACGATATCCGCCATCTTAGTCAAATCAGGTACCGCAATATAACCCACAATGGCTGTAGCCTTAATAAGCCCTACTATCTCCGATTTATAGGAGGGCAGAATAAAGGGCAATGCCTGGGGAAATATCACCTTGTAGAAAGTCTTTCTGTTGGAATATCCAAGAGCATAGGCCGCCTCGTACTGGCCTCTGTCTATGGCCGACACTCCGGTTCTTAGCATGCCGAAGACCGCCGCCCCAAAGGTCAGGGTGAAGCCCAGCACCGCCACATATAATCCGTCTATGGCCACGGAGGCAAATATAATATAGTAAAGCACCATAAGCAGCACTACCATGGGCATTCCCTGTATTATCCAAGTGCATATGGCGAATACCTTGTTAAGGGCCTTGTTACCGTTTCTGCAGGCCATAAATACCCCGTAACCTAAAGCGGTACCCAGTATAATGGACAGCACTGTCAAAATCATGGTATTAAGAAGACCTTCGGCAAACAGCCTCCACCTGTTCTCTTTTATAAAGGTCTTATGAAAATTATTGGCTATGGTATCAAAGAAATTCCCGGCGATGGCATCAGTCCTTTTTATCAAAGGTCTTGAGCCCGCTTCATAATAGCTCTCTGAAAAGTACACACTTTGAGCTCTCTCTTCGGTTATGGAAATTGCCGAAGCGCCTACATCTCCCCTTCCGGATTGAATGTAGGGAATTATAGCGGCAAAGCTCATAGTGGAAATCTCTAACTTGTAGTCTCTGTCTATGCAGAATCTTGCCAGGAGATCAATATCGATACCCACCGGCTCGGTTCCTACGTAGTAGTTGAACGGAGCACCGGTTCCTGTTGTAGCCAGTACCAGGGACCCCTTCGTTCCCGGAACCTTACTGTAATCCGGCACCACTCTTTCTTCCTCAGGACCCTTGGTCCATCTGTAACGGAGTTTCGCCAGTTCTCCGCTTATCTTAAAGTCCGATAGCCACTCGTTAAACTCGTCCCGAAGCTTGGCTCCCTTCTCATTCTTTGGGAATATACAGCCATAATCCGTTACGAACAAATCCTCCTCGATATATGTCAAATCCGGATTCTCTGCAATAGTATTCAGAAGAATAGGCTCATCGTCAAAAAAAGCATCAATCTTTCCGGACTTTAATGCCTCCACAACATCGGACATGGAGTTAAACTGCTTAATGGTGGCATTGGGAAATCTCTCTTCCACAATTCTGTCAGTTATGGTCCCCTCAGCAACACCAATGGTTTTACCATCCAGTTCGCTTAGGGTTTTATATTTGCCGGGCGGCATCTCTCCGGCAGCGTTAATCATAATAGTTGGAATAATGCCCAGACTTAAGGCTATGATTCCCCCAATTAAAAGAGATAGAAATCTCCTTCTTTGTTTATTATTCATGAACGTTCCCCCCATCCATATACTACCATTATACATAAAAAAAGTAAGCCTGTGGGGAGAAAACTTATCCCCCTACAGGCTTAGGCTATATAAACTATTATTTTAGGAGAGAACTGCCTCGTCACCGTCCCAGGTAAGCTTTGCATTAAGACCTGCTTCGGTGGTTATCCTTTGCATATAATCAAATATCTCCTGTCCCACTTCACCTTGTCCGTGGATATAAGGGATTCCGCTTTTTTCAGTCTTCATAAGCACCACTCTGTTGGAGATTATCTTACCGTCCTCAATTATAAGCTTCGCAACAGGACAGTATACAGACTCAGGCTGGAAAGGATATGTGGGGTATTCCGGATCCGGCACAAATCCGAATCTGGCTATCCTTTGCTTCACCCATTCTGCATTGTGGGCATCTCCGTGGACTTTTCCCTTAAATCCCGGGGCTAACTGGGGTGTATACATTACAAAGTTATTCAAACCGTGGTATATGGCCTTGCCTTTGTATATCTCAAAACCGTGAGATACATGGCTGTGAGATGCCATAACCGCGTCTGCTCCGTTATCTATTGCCATATGGGAAATAACCCTTTCCCAGGCATCCACAAGCACAGGCCTGTGGACGTATCCCTTGTGAAAATATACGATAAGAATATCGCACATTTCTTTTGTTTTCCGAATCTCCTCTGACATTTTCAAAAGGGCCTCAGGGTCTAAGTAATTATCTCCCTTAAAGTCGGCATCAAAATGCACCGGCTCCTTAAGGCTCCAATTGTCATACTCCTGCTTGCCCGTACGCTGAGCTTCAACGGATAAGGCGTCTGTAGGGGTATAGGCGCGGAAGAAGTTAATGGGGGCTGTTCCCGCCTGATTCGGTCCCGCAAACTGCTGCTTGCCTCCCACAGCGTTGTACGCTAAGACTCCTATCTTTACTCCGCCTTTTTCAACGAAGGCCGGCTTTCTTGCCTCCTCTTCGTTCATTCCGCCTCCCGCATGGGCTATGCCGTTGGCTTCGCACCATGCGATTGTATCTCTTACACCATCTTCTTTGAAGTCGTAGAAGTGGTTTCCTGAAAGAGTCACCAGGTCAACTCGCGTCTTTACGGGGTCAAGGGACTTGGTGAGATTGCCTTCCACCGACCTTTCCACAGGCCTTGCAAGGTAGGCCTCCTCTAACTGAAACATTCTGAAATCAGCCTTATCAAGAAGGTCCGTTACTCCCTCGCAAAGCTTAGCAGGTGTAAGTTCCGGATCGGAACTGGGAATTGAAAAATCCCCGCCGAATATAAGTGTTTGTCTTGCCATAATATTTCCTCGTTTCCTTACTTAGCAACCATAGTATATTCAACACCGGAAAACATCAGGTCAAAGAGACCAAGCCATGCCAGTACCGCCGTAATCACTACGAATAGTATGGCTATAATGACCATTGGCCCCACCATCTTGGCACGTTGCTTCTCATCTGTACATCCGATGATAGACATGGTTCCTCCCATGGAGAAGGGGCTGAATCCCGCATACTGAAGACCGACCATCATACAGATTGCAAGTACTAGGGGGTTACATCCCGTTGATGCAGCAAGTCCCGGAATAAGGGATACCATAAGAGGCTGAACAACAGCTCCTGATACAACCAGTGACAAAGCACCGCAAACAAGCATAAATACAGGTGCTACAATTCCCTTGGGAACGCTGCTTCCAAGCCATGCACCGATGGTATCTGTGATACCAATCTTTGCAGCAAGACCTACAAGAGTTCCGGTTCCGCAAACCATAAGGATTGCTGTCCAGGGAATGCTCTTTCTTATTACTTCATTGATATCTCCCAGTTTGAATAAATGGTTGAAGGCAATACCGATAGAACCAAGAACAAGGAAATCCAAATGTCCTGCCATCCAGGTAGTAACCGGATTCTTGGCAAACTGCTGAATAATCATAGGAACTACCATTAACAGTGCCAGAATAAGGATAATTGTAAGGGTAGTTTTTTGTGTCTTGTCCATTGGCTCGGGCTTTTCAAATGTAACCGTCTTGTCGGTCTTCTTGAAAGCACCGGTAATAATACAGAATACTATGAAGAAAATAAGCAGGAAGATCATATCGTAAACCATGGCTCCGATACTGATTTTCCTTGCAGTTTCGTTACCGAATGTGGCTACATTTATTCCTGTCTTCTGGGCAAAATCCGATGTCCAGGGTAAAAGGTTAAATGCTGTTCCCGCTGTGTAGTAACCCAAAGCAGCAACCAGGGGATTAAGTCCCATCTCTGTTGCCACACCGAAGAATATGGGGGATAAGAATGCCGGTGCAGCGTTAGAGCCTGCTCCAAGAGCCATAACTACAGCAGTTACAACCCAAAAGATAAGTGGCATGAAACGGCTTGCCTTACCAGTCTTATATAAGATGTTCTGGGCAACCTTCTGGAATGTGCCGTTGTGCATACCGAATCCATAAAAGAATGTACCTATCAACATATAGAAGAATAGGTTGGTTGGGAATACCGCCATGACGTCTCTACTGGTCATGTTGAAGAATGTTACTCCCACTAAAAATGCCATAGCCAAAGCAATAACACCAATATTGGTCTTTAAAGCCTTACCAATGACAATCGCAAGTACTATCGCGATTACAAATACCAATACGTTCATACTCTACCTCCTCGAACAAATTTTGTGTGTTTGTAACCCCCACGATTTTACTTTACAACAGCCGCCTTTTTCCGTCTCTGTGCCATTGCCCAATATAAATTTGGCTAATTTGTGCGTTTGCATGTATTTTATCGGTGTAATTTTCTGTAAATAATGTATAAAAGATTGCGCATTATGCAGGTGGCTGTATATGTAGTATATACAGCCACCGTATTATATTGCATCAACTTGAGTCATAAGAACCGTCCCCGTGACTTAAGCATTAGCTACTGACTCTCTTCTTGCAGATCCAACTGCAAGCCCTATTACAATGATTACTGCTGCAAAGAGTAACTCAATACCCATGCACTGTAATATCTTCGGTAATGAATCCCCGCTATATCTGTCTATCTCTGAGATAGCCTGTATATACCAGTATGCCGGCATAAATCTTGCAATGTTTTGTACTCCCTCTGCCAAGAGGTAGAAGGGTACGAATACTCCGCAGAAGAATGACATTCCAAGGCTTATAACGTTGGCAATCATGTTAATTACCATCTCGCTACCGGTAAGCTTGCTAACCATGAAAGCGATTGACAGGGCAAGTACAGCGTAGCATAAGAGGTTTGCTGACATAAGAAGTACTTTGATTCCGCTAAAGGATGCTCCAAAGTATAACTTGGCTGCAATGGTGAATAATACTGTTAAGCCGATGCCTGCAACAGCAGCTCCAAGAAGAATCTGTCCGTTGGTCTTAGCGAAGGGGAAGGAAGAACACTCTATTCTGTTTCTTACTTCTTTCTTGTTAAGTACAATAAGTATGGGTGCTACAACTGTGGTAATCATAAGGACAAGTATCCATGCCAGGTAGTTGTAGAAAAGCTGAATAACCGACTCCTGTGAGATGTCCTTATCCGCAAGGATTGTAACATCAGCCTTCTCATTTACAATCTTATCTGTAGCCTTAACAGCTTCCGGTACAGTATATCCCGCTTTAACATATCCGCTTATGTAGCGAAGATACTCGTTTACGTCGTTAACAAAAAGCTTGGCCTTGTTCTCTGTGGGGATGTTATAGATTACAAGGTATTTTTCTGCTTCCCCTCTAAGGAAGGCTTCTTCAAATCCCTTCTTGATTACAACAGCCGAATTAATATTGCTGGCGTATAATTCATCCTGAAGAGCTTCCTTGTCAAAGGAGCTGACTGCCACCTTTTTATGAAGAGCATCTAAACTATCTGCAAATCCCTTACTAAGTTCAGAGTTATCCTCGTCCATAAGAGCGTACTTGCTCTTTTGATCCAGATACTGTGTGCCACTGCCTTCACCTCTCATGGGAATGATTATTCCAAAGAGGATTCCGATATACATTGCCACATATATAATCATCTGTCTTCTATTCGCCTTTAATAATTGAAAGAATAACTTAAATACTTGCACCTTTTTCCCTCCTCAAGATCAAAAAGCTTATTACCAGTAATACTACTGTCATGCCGCCTAAGATGGTCATGTTTCTGATATATCTGTCGTATGTATCGAACACATTAAGTGCGTAGAATGAATCCGATATAAGAACTGCCGGATTGATTCTGTTAAGAATGGGAATGTTGTGTTCCACCACATCCTTTATACCACCGGCACAAAGGTCTGCCATAACGCACATGGTCATGCTGATTGCCGTGCAAAGACCTGTCTTTCCGCCTCTGCTCATCTTGGGTATAGCCCCCAGGAATGTTCCAAGGGCAGATCCTACAGCAGTTCCTGCGATAACAACCGGTATCATAAGGGCTATCTTGTCCCCGAAGTTTACTCCGATGCCTTTTAAGTAGAAGATGCTTACTATCTCAATGACAATCTGGCACATCCACATGGCCGAAAACTGTGCAATAGCCTGAACTCCCTTTGACTGATAAGCTACACTTCTTCTTTTGCCTAACTCTCCGGCTGCTAATGATATTTTCTCTGAGAATTCCAAAGCTACGTATGCACTGAACATGCAGCTCATGGCTATGATTGCGTAAAAGTAGTTGGTGTACATATCAGAATTGCCGTTGGTTGTTTTAATTTCAACCGCATACTCTTTCTCTGTATCCGATAAAGTATCGATTACTTCCTGTATCTTAGTGGGGTCTTTCTTTGCTACTTCCTCTATTAAGTCCTTGGACTTGTTGTACTGCTCAACGATGCTTCTTACTATCTCCTGCTGGATATCCGATTTGATAACCCCCAGCTTAATATCTTTACCTTCGTAGATAACTGCTTCATAATCTCCGCCACCTACTCCGATTTCAGCATCACTTTTTGTTGTATACTTCACTTCCAAAAGAGGTTCTCCCTCTTCGTCCTTCTTGGATAACTCCGTAAGAAGCTTTTCAAATGCCTCGTCCTCTTCTTCCCTTACAACAGCAACCTTTAATGTATGGAAGGTATGGTCCTTGTTGTAGAGGTTACCGAAGGCTGCGAACATGATGGTTCCCAGTGCCATGGGAAATATGATGGTCCATATGAGGGCCGTTTTATTTCGAAACATTGATTTCAATGCATATTTAAAACTATGGAAAAACATTTTTCTATAACCCCTCTCCCGTTAGTCTCTAAGTTCTGTTCCCGTAATCTCAAGGAATACATCGTTTAATGTAGGTAACTGTGAATGTACCTTTGAGAATCCGATGTTTCTTTCTTCCAGGTAATTTACAATGTGAACTATGTTGTTTCTTCCGCCGTCAAAGCCGATGGAGATTGTGGTGTCGTTGTAATCTACTGTATATACATGCTTGATTTCCCTAATCTCTTTTAAGTTCTCCTCTGTAAGACCTGGAACGTCAATGGTAATGGTCTCTTTATTCTTAATCATCTGCTTTAATTCATCGTTAGTTCCGATGGCAATGCTCTTGCCCTTGTCCATGATGAGGATTCTGTCGCAGATTTGCTCAACCTCTTCCATGTAGTGGGAGGTATATACGATTGTTGCTCCGTTAGCATTCAGCTCCTGGATACCTTCAAGAATCTTGTTACGGCTCTGGGGATCAACCGCTACCGTAGGCTCATCGAAGAATATAAGCTTTGGCTTGTGGGCGATACCGCAGGCGATATTAAGTCTTCTAAGAAGTCCGCCGGATAATTTCTTGGGATGGAACTTCTTGTAATCCTCAAGGCCTACGAATCTGATGGCGTCTTCTACATACTCTTTTCTGGTTTTCTTATCCTTAATATAGAGTCCGCAGAAGTAATCAATGTTTTCATATACTGTAAGTTCATCGAATACCGCTACATTCTGGAATACTACTCCGATGTCTCTTTTAATGTTGTATTTGGTGGGCTTCATATCTTCTCCGAAGATTTTGATGTCGCCTTTATCATAGGTAAGAAGAGAAAGAATACAATTCATTGTTGTGGTCTTACCGGAACCGTTAGGTCCTAAGAGTCCGAATATCTCTCCCTCTTTGATTGAAAGTGTAAAATGGTCCAACGCCAAAAGTTCTTTATAACGTTTTACCAGGTTGTTAACTTCTACTGCATTGCTCATGTCTAGTCTCCTTTTATAAATTAAATTTGGTTGCTTATCTTGTTTGCAAGTCTATAATACGATATGGGTGAGGACTATCACAGTGTCAGCCGTCACTTCATAAGATGACAAATGTCACATCATGGTTTATACTTTTTTTGTGGGCGTAAGACCCAAGTAATACAGTATGGAGAATACTATGGGAAAGCATATATACCGGGCCGCCATCCTGGTCCTTTGCATCGTATTATATATAGAACGTTATTCCTTTGGCAGTGTCGACGTTGCCTGTTTACTGGTTGGGGTTTTAGCTTCCTATATAGACCTTATATTAGAAGGATTCGTTCACTTCACTGATGGAAAAAGAATCAATAGTATTGTTAAAGAAGGTTTGCTGTGCGTATTTTGCGTAGGCGCTCTCCTTACCCCCAGACTCTACTATTTTCTGCCTCTTACAGGGCTATGCTCCGTAATCTTAAACTTGCGGGTTTCATTTGTCCTTGAGATAGTGGCCTTAGGATATAACTTCCTTATCGATATGAATTCCACTAACCTTCTTCCCATCATAGTATTTGTTATAGCCGTAATCGGTTCGCAGTTTTTCGAAACCAACGAGCGCTACAGCTCCACAATTAAGAAGGAAAGGGATTATTCGAGAGAATACGAGATGCTCCTTGAGGAGAGAAATGCCGCACTGATTCGTCAGCAGGACGATATGGTATACACTGCCACTCTTCAGGAGAGAAACCGTATCGCAAGGGAGATTCACGATAATGTAGGCCATATGCTTACCAGATCTATCCTGCAGCTTGGCGCCATCAAAGTCATCAACAAAGATGAAAGATTAGCTGCTCCCATAGATGATCTGGCCGAAACTCTTAATTTGGCCATGACTAATATAAGAACTTCCGTCCACGACCTCCACGACGAATCGGTAGATCTATATTCTGTAGTAGAAGATCTCGCCAGTTCAACGGAAGGCTTTGACGTAAAACTATCCTATGATATGGGGGATAAGGTTCCCAGGGATATAAAATACGCCTTTATTGCCATAGTGAAGGAAGGCATCAACAATGCCCTTAAACACAGCAACGGCGACACAATCCATATCACCATGGTGGAACAGCCTGCTTTTTACCAGCTGATAATATCCGACAACGGAAGGGACATTGATATTAACTACACTTCCGGTATCGGACTTACCAATATAAAAGACCGTGTCAAACAGATTCACGGCAATATCAGAATTACCACGGATTCCGGTTTTACCATCCTGGTATCCGTTATGAAAAATAAGTGAGGTTACGTATGAGAATTGTAATTGTAGACGACGATTCCCTGGTGGGACTGTCATTAAAGACCATATTAGAAGCAACATCAGGTTACGAAGTGGTAGCCCTGGGTAAAGACGGCACTGAGGCCATAGAGCTTTATGACAAACATGGCCCCGACATCCTCCTTATGGATATTCAGATGAAGGAAATGAACGGGTTGGACGCTGCATCGGTTATCCTAAAAAACCACCCGGATGCCAGAATCCTTCTGCTTACCACCTTTTCCGATGATGAGTACATTGTTAAAGCCCTTCGCATCGGAGCAAAGGGCTATATTCTAAAACAAAACTTTGATTCTATTCTTCCTGCCATATCGGCAGTATGTAACGGTCAAACTGTCTTTGGTGACGAGATAATGAACAAGATTCCCTCTCTCATCTCCTCTGAAGCCACCACAACTTCTTATAAAGATTTTGATCTCTCGGAAAAAGAGTTCAATATTATTAAGCTGGTTGCAGATGGCCTTAATAATAAAGAGATTGCTGAGAGTCTCTTCCTGGGGGAAGGTACTGTTCGCAACTATATCTCCACCATATTGGAGAAGTTAGACCTTCGGGACCGTACCCAGCTGGCAGTCTTCTACTACAAGAACTTCTAAGCCGGCTGCATTAGCGTGCCATCAGCATGGTTATCTCGCCGATATAGAGGGTATGATAATCCCCGTCTTTATAGAACTTCTCATCTATCTCCATATCCGCAAACTGATCTTTGGTCAGAGGTGTGGCTGATAGTTTCTTGCATATACAGACGAAGTAACTCTCGTCCATATAAGGTGTACCCTCATAGAATTCCACATGCATTCTGGCATTGGCTATCTTATCTTCGTCACGACCTGACACCTGTCCCAGATATTTCAGAGCAGAATGCTGGTTCTTGTCAAAGAAGCAGATGGAGAAAGTATCATGCTTATCAAGGAACTCCTTGGTATAGCGACTTTCCCTAACAACTACAAAAGCACAGTTTTTATTCCACATAACTCCTGCGGCACCCCAGCCACCGGTCATGGTATTAACTTTATTCTCATCACCGGCGGTGATTAAGAACCAATCCTTACTTATCTTAGTAAAAGGATTGAATTCGGCAAAATCCAGGTCAATGGGTTGAAAAGCGTGTTTCATAAAAGTCACCTCCGATATTATTTTGCTCCCAAGACGTTCTTAAGCCATTTTCCCTCCTGACTTAAGTCCGAATCGGCGAATCCACTAGTCTTACTGCAACCACTGCTTATAAGAGCGGAGCTTTCCGCCTTATTAGACAGATTCCAGCAGACATAACTTACTTTGTATCTGTTCATGGTCTCCACCCACTTGTTGGCAGAGTCCTCATCTATTGCCCCGTTTCCGGATGCATCGCATATTCCAAACTCCGATACAAACACAGGAAGTCCGGAATCAATTGCCTGTGTCATTCTGTTACGCAAATCCTCCTTGTGGGTTGCTGCGTAAAAATGAAGGGTATACATGACATTTTGGAAGGAAAGGGGCTTTGCTGCCGCCTTGTCCACTTCCTGACTCCAGTTAGGAGTTCCTACTATAATAACGGAATCAGGTGAATTGGCCCTGATAACCGGTATAACCTCGTTGGCATAGGCTGTAATCTGATTCCAATTTGCCCCGTTACAAGGCTCGTTACATATCTCATACAAGACGTTTGGATTAGAAGCATATTCCTTACTCATCTCCGCAAAGAATTCCTTGGCTTCTGCCACGTGTCTGTTGGGGTCGCCTTCATTTAATACATGCCAGTCAATTATTACGTACATATCATTGGTCGTAGCGAAAGATACACCCTTACGTATCAGACCCTTTAACTCTTCTTTGTTGCCCCCTGAGCAATATCCGCCGTTCTCCTCCGTATACATGGCCAAGCGGAATACATTGGCTCCCCAGCCTTTTAGTTCCTTGACACAAGCTTCATTTACGTACTGAGGAAACCAGGCCAATCCATGGGTGCTGATTCCCTTTAATTGAACGGGATTGCCATTTAAGTCACACAACTGGGTACCTACAACCTTAAGCCCTTTATCGGGTGTTGTCGGCTCAGCGGAAGAAGCCTCACTACTCCCCTGCGAAGGAGAAGACGTGGTCTCCGGTTGCGATGCCTTAGAGCTGCTTTGAGTATTACCTCCGGCACATCCCATAAGCCCGAGACTAAGAATTATGCTTAGTCCCACTGCAAATACTCCCCTTATTTTCATATTGAAACCCCTTAGTATATTATTTTCAACTAATCTCTTCTTCTGCCACCTGTAATGGCAATAAGACGAATAAGTTGAAGTATAGACGATAATAATGCTGCCACATATGTCATGGCTGCTGCGCTAAGAACGCTTTTTACACCCTTGTATTCATACTCGTTAGCGGCTATCTGTCCGTCACCGATTATCTGCAATGCTCGTCTTGATGCATTAAACTCCACCGGAAGGGTGATAATCTGAAATATAATTACAAAGCAGAAGAACAATACTCCTAAGTCTGCAAGTCCCATAATACCTGTAATCCATCCTATAAGTATAATAGGCCAGTATAACATGGACCCAAACCTTGCCACGGGAACCGCCGCCGAACGAAGGGCCAATGGTGCATATCCTTTGGCATGTTGAATGGCATGTCCGCATTCATGGGCCGCTACTCCCATAGCCGCAACACTTGCCACATCATAAACCTCCGGTGACAGCCTGAGAACCTGCGTCCCCGGATCATAATGGTCTGAAAGCCTCCCGGACACGCGCTCGATACGAACGTAGTTAAGACCGGCGTTACGAAGAATAATCTCCGCCACATCTCTTCCCGTTAAGCCTCTGGCATTGGCAATTCTGCTGTATTTTCTAAAAGCCGAATTTACTCTGGCAGAAGCGATAAGGCAAATCACCACACCTGCCAGTAACAAAAGGTAAGTCCAGTCAAACATAAAACCTATGCGACTGTTACCCAAACCGTACATACTGAAATTCATAGTAATCTCCAATCTAAATTGCGTTTATTCCGCTAAGGAGGGTATTGATAAGTATCATAACCACTACCCCTGAGAATATACATATAACACCCAGAATAAGAAGAAGTCTGTTTCTTCCTCCCTCTTCATTCAAAGAAGGCTGGGGAACCTTAGGCTCCTCCACCACAACGATGCCGGCTTCCTTGTTCTGCTCTTGCATAGCGCGCTTAGCATCGTATTCATCCGCCATATCCTGTAGCTTCTTGCCGCCCATGGACTTACGAATAAGAACTATGCCTAATATAATCCAGGCAATAACAAAGATGTACATGCCCACCATAACCAGAACACCCGGATTACGGTTACCGAAGGCCATAATGGTTATACCGATAACCAGAAGGGAGATTCCCACAAAGGTAAAGAGCAGCATAACCGGTGTCTCTTTAACTTTTCTCTTATATACAACCTGAGGAATAAAGGAAATCATAATAAATATTATTCCTATTACAGCCAGGAAAAATGCCCTTGCCGCCAAAAGAGCGGACAAAATAGCCAAAATAATCGCTCCCGCTATAATACCCAAATATACCTTCTTACCCTTTGACATATCTCTAAATCCCATAGCATCCTCCATTTACTTTTATATGATTACTTATTATATACCTTTTGCAGCGCATCGAACAATTTTTTAAACTCTATGGGCTTGGGAACATGATCGTTCATTCCTGCCTGCAGCGCCTTTTCTCTATCCTCCTCAAAGGCATTGGCCGTCATGGCAATAATGGGAATGGACGCAAGCTCCGGATTATCCAGTGCCCTGATGGTCCTTGTCGCCTCGTAACCGTCCATAATGGGCATCTGGATGTCCATAAGAACACAGTCGTAGTACCCGGGGGTGGAATGTCTGATCTTCTCAACTGCCAGACTGCCATCCTCCGCCGTCTCAATTACAAATCCCACTTCTTCCAAAATGGTCCGGGCAATTTCCATATTCATCTCATTATCTTCAACCAAAAGGATTCTGCTGCCAACGAAGGATTCCTCACCCCTTGTTGCTTCTTCTTCCATAACCTCATCAGCGCAGTTTCTCATGGTAAATATCATGGTAACCTTAGTTCCCACACCCTTACGGGATTCTATATCGATGGTTCCGTTAAGAAGCTCTACAAGCTTTTTAACAATAGACATTCCAAGTCCGGTACCTTCTATACCGCTTACGGTGGTATTTCTCTCTCTGGCAAATGTATCGAATATCTGTGACAAGAACTCCTCACTCATACCGATTCCGTCATCTTCTACTTCAATCCTATATACAGAAGACTCCTCCGGGCTGTTGTCAAGCTGGTTAAGCCTGATATCCACATGCCCGTCTTCCGATGTATACTTGATGGCATTACTTACGACATTCATCATTACCTCGTTAATATGAACTATGTCTCCGTATACACACCTCCTGGAGATATCCCCCACCTCAAGATTTAGCTTAACCTTGTTAGAACCGGCCAGCGAGCGGCACATAATAAGAATCTCTTCCATGCAGGACACAATATCCATGGGCTTTTCAGTGATGGTTACATTGCCGGTTTCAATTCGAGCCATATCAAGGACATCATTGATAATCTCTAAGAGATGGAGTCCCGATACACTAATCTTATCCAGACAATCCCTGACTCTTTCCGTATCTTCCATGTGTCTCTTGGCAATATCCGTATAACCCATAATAGCGTTCATGGGGGTTCTGATATCATGAGACATATTAAAGAGGAAGGTGGTCTTGGCCTTCTCTGCCTGCTCCGCCTTAATAAGGCGTTCCTGCAGTACTACTCTGTCAATCTCCGCTAATGTATCCCGAAGTATCCATATAAAGTAAATAGTAAGAACAAGGGCTATTATGGTTCCAAAAGCGAAGAATATGTTCTTAATAGCCGAGGAATTGGCAAATACCTTGCTTTCTTCCACATAGGTGGTAACAATCCAGTTAAATTGGAAGGAAGGCATATAACTCATATAGATTCGCTCTTGTGTTCCCGAATCAATGAATACCAGCCTGTTCTCCTCACCGCCTTTAAGCCCCTTTATTACCTCTGCAGGCTTCTTATCTACAATATAGTTCTCGTTAAAGAATTCTTCCACTGTTGAGTAGTTCTTGTCGTGACCGGTATCAAACACTATCTCTCCCGTGTTTCGGTCCGCAACCATAACTTTCATGTCTCCCTTGAAACTGAAGTTGCTAACAGTGGTACTTAATTGTTCCGGATCGATAAACTTTATCACCAAAGCTTGATTCAGACCGTATTCCGTTACGGGGACAACACAATATACCACATCCTTACCCGGATCCAATATATCCTTTTCTATTCCTGTAAAGTAGGGTTTGTTGGAGGCAAATTGCCTGTAAAAGCTCCCATTATCCAAGGTCACCAATTCACCGTCTGAATCAATCATGGTACCGTCCGGGAATAAAAGCCTTATGGGGGCAGTAGTAACACCGGTCTTAGCCTTGCCAATCTGGGCTCTAACCTCTTCACCTTTCATATCATCCATCGTCCCTATTATATTGGCCAGCCCTTTAAGGGCACCTACTTCACCGTGCATCTTCGAGGAAAACTGGTCATTAACATCACAGGATGCATCATAAAGCCTGTTCCAGCATTGATCTAAGGATAAATCGTATACCTGATACCCCATGGTTGAAGAAAGCATACCTAATACTGCTATCAAAATAAACGTAGCAAGGATTCTTCGCTTATTGGATATGCCGCTCATTCTTTTCCTCCCAAACAGTCTTTATACAAACGCAGAGGGTGTAATCACCCTCCACTGATTAATCTCTTTCTCGTATATGTGCCTTCTTGGCAATCTTTAGTATTCTTTCGGCGGTGGATTCGTTGGATGTTTTACCGCCGTTTAAAATATCAAGAAATTCTACCAGGTCATTCTTGTCGCCACCGTTATCGAGAATCCATACAATACATAAGGCCCTTATTCCTACATTAGAAGCAACAATATCAATGTCTGTAGCTCCTATTTGAATTCGCATAAACTGATATGCTTTATCAAACAGTTTCTCCTTCATTCTCTCAATATCGCCTATAGTTGAGAATCCCAGCTTTACAAACACCTCATAGAAAGGAAAGAGACTGACATCCCTTATCTCTGCCTTATTAATAGCAGCAATTTTCTCATTCAAGCTATCGAAGGGTCCTATCCTGATATAACTGTTGAAGGAATCCCCATCTAAAGACAGCTCATCAAAGTTACCGGATTCCACCAGGGACTCCACTCTTCTGCGATAATCCGTGATTTCCCCGATAATCTTGGCGAATTCTTCGTCGGCAATCTCCAACAGCCCGGCCAATCTTGTAATCTGTCTTATATAAATCTTGGGAACCTCAATTTCCGATTTGTATCCCGTGTCATGGTTTACGGTAGCCCATACATGTTGCAGCGCAGTTCGCAGTTGAATTTCAAACCTGTACTCATTAAGCTTAGGACAGGTTTCGTCAGTGTGCATGCTCTTTGGAATGCGACAGATATAATGGATAGACATGTATCCCATCTGATCTGAGGCCAGAGATTTCCTCTTATCCACGGAATTGTCCCAGTCTATCTCAAATTCTTTCTCCACCAGGGCAGCAACCTTACTGATATCTGTTGTGTAATAAGTGATAACCCTTACTCCCAAGAGATCCGTAACGTCAGTCATAGACTCATACTTGTCACCCTTGCGTTCCAATTTCTCTGCAAGCGAATTACGGTCTTTTATTCTTGATTCCAAGCCTTCGGGAATAACTCCCGTTTCGTCAAAGCTCTTCTCCAAAAAGTCCAAGACCGTCTTCTGCATCTTTTTAAAAACTTCGATGTTGTTGTCAAACTCTTCTAATATACTTCTGCAACGTACATCCATATACTAACCTTACTGAATATCTAAAATATCAGCAAAACCTGTAATCTCGAAGACTTCCATAATATCATCCTTAACACCGGTTACAACCATCTTACCCTGTTTGTTCATAACCTTCTGGGAAGCAAGAAGCACTCTTAATCCGGCAGATGAAATGTAGTCAAGATCTCCCAACTCATAGACAAGATTATTAACTCCGTCTAACTCTGTCTTAATTACCTCATCAAGCTGAGGAGCTGTTGTTGTGTCAAGTCTTCCCTTAATTGCGAGACAAAGTTTCTCTCCCTCACGATTTTTGATAATGTCCATAAAATTGTTCCTCCTGTTTATTCATTTTTTGCATGCATTATGCGATACTCTTCTTCAACGTCAATATGTTCTTTCCATCTTTGAATTCGTAGGTAACGTCATCCATGGTCTTTTTTACCATGTATATTCCCAGTCCTCCGATTTTCCTTTCGTCTGCGGAAAGAGTGATGTCCGGGTCGGCCTTAGCCAACGGATCAAAGGGGATACCCGAATCAATGAAGCATATGGTTATTACCCCGTCTGTTGCATCCAACCCTATATCCAGCTCTCCCGGAGGATTAGGATATGCGTAATGAGCAACATTTACAAATACCTCTTCAAGAGCGACCGTAATCTGCATAGCTACCTTCATGGGGCAGTCATGCTCCTCTAACCAGGTCTCCACGTACTCGCAAACTGTTGGGTATTCACCATCTGTTGCTTGAAATCTTTTCATATCCACTTTAATCACCACCTTACATATCGGTTTACTCTTCAATCCTACCACAATTGAGTGAAATTATCAAACAAAACCCGACAATTTTCTCACAAATTTTTTTGTCTTTTGACAGTGTACCTTTTCAAAGGTATAATGCTTACAAACGGAGCGAAGTATAGTATGAAAAACAGGTTTAAAAACCTCAGCAAAAATACGGATTTGCGCAAACAGGTTCTATCTGCCAGCGCAGTAATTATAGTGGCATCCTTTCTTGGCTTTGCCATCGAGAATGCCTGGATAGCAATTAAATACGGATGTTTTGAGAATCGAGGAATGATATTCCCCTTCCTCTTTGGCTATGGGGTAATGATTGTGGCTGTATACTTCTTATTCGGACTGCCCTCTAATCCATTGTTCTTCGGACGACCCATTAAGAATAATCTAAACAAGGATTTTCAATATATTTTGTGTATCATGATTACCATATGTGTAGGTGAATCCTTGTTAGGTAATACAGTGGAGCTTGTATCAGGCTACCAGTGGTGGGATTTCTCCGAGGTACCCTTACATATAGGTGAATATACCTCCATCCCCACCAGTATAGGCTTTGCCCTTATCATTTACCTCTTTATGAAGAATGCCTATACGCCTATTGTGGAATATGCCAACAAGCTTGATAATGACAATCATTCAAGAATCATAATTGTTCTTATGGTTATAATCATTCTAGATTACATAGTCTCCACCATATTTATGGTAAGAAACGGAGATGTACTTCGCGTCTGGAGGCTGGAATTCCCACGAGACAACCAGATCCTCCGCTTTATATTCTATTTTCTTGAACATTAAACGAGCAGGCTTACGCCTGCTCGCTTTTTAAGTATTATCGATTATACAACCTGTTATAATACTCATATGAATAATTGAAAAGTTCGTCACGGGCTATGACATCTTGCTGCGGGTTGGTCATATCAGTCATAATCCATGCCATCACTCTTCCATTACCACCAAAATGATCTACGAAATCACGAACTGCCTTCCTGATATCTCCTTCTTCCATACCCGGAGCTATCTCAATCGGGAAAGTAAATGTCATCTGCTTTCCGTATGTCTCATGAAGGAAATCCGGTTCGTTAATACCAAGCTGCGGTGTCCACATATCAATTCCCATCTCAATCATCTCGGGAACATACTGGATGTTCTTACCGCAGGAATGGAGCTCTATGAATTTACCCTGTTCTTTAACAAATTTAAGGAATCTGGAGGTAGCCGGCATAATCTGCTCTCTAAACATCTCGTTAGAGAAGAAGCCTGCTCTTTGGGTTCCCCAGTCATCGTGATACAGTACTCCGTCTACTCTGCCGTAATACTTAAAGATCTTGTCGCAGGACTCAATCTTGTAATCCGCCATCTTCTGGAAGAATTCTTCAAGAAGTTCCGGCTCTTCATAGAAGGCACACAAGGACTCATCAAATGGAATCATTTCATGAAGTCTCTCGAAGATGCCCTCAACGCATTCGTAGATATGGGGTCTGTCAGGGTCAAGCATAGCCTGAATCTTTTTACCGTCTGCCTCAAAATCCGGCAGGGAAAGATCCGGCCATTCCAGCTCTTCCTTCCATTTCTCAAAGCTTGATATAGTACGGGTTCCGGGTTTAGTAATCATACCGCCTACGGTATCTACCATCTCCCAGTAAACTCCCCACCAATCATAACCGTCTACTTCCGGCACCGGATGCTCTTCAACTGCATCGGGCCAAACTATGTTAGATTCGTAAAAATAAGCGGGCATCCAATATGGCTGCTCTCCTTTTACGCAGCGAATATAGTTGTCTTTGACACTGCAAGGTCTTCCCTCAATAACAGGCTTTGGCTGCTGGAATATCCAAGGGAAGGAACCCGGCTGAGCCCAAGATTTTGAATAGTCTCTGTTTGCTGCGGTTTCCATAAATTTGCTAACTCCCATAATAATTACCCCTTTTAGTTCGATTTTTCTATTGTCTAAATATAATCGGCGGGTGGTAATTCCCGCCCCGCCGATTGTTTAGTTGTATATTACTTCTCCTGCATTTCTACTATTCTGTAGGTGCCGGTCCGGGACCTGCAGGTACATTCTTGAATGGATTTACGAACAGGAATATAACTGCTGTTGCTGCAAATACCACTACTGCGCATAATACTCCGCCAAGTACATAACCTTCCATTCCGAAGATTCCCTGAAGAAGGGATACGTAGAATGAGCTGATGAATCCGGCAATGTTCATTGCTGCAAGTACGATAGCTGTTGCTGAAGCGATTGCAGCGGGATGAGTTGTCATTCCAAGCCAAGCCATGATAGCGGGCATGATGATTGAGAATCCGAATCCAATGAGACATAAACCTAATGTCATGATTATGTTGGTTGTTCCGAAGTAGATGCAAACACTACCTGCTGTACAGATAATATATCCGATAAGGAAGCACCATCTCTGAGCAAGCTTGAAGAGCTGTCCGAATATAAGACCTGCAACACAACCTGCAACTGTGTAAAGTGAAAGTGCTGTAGCTGCTGCAACTGCTCCACCGGCATTTCTCTGCTCAAAGAGAATTGACATATTCATCATGTTAGGATAGTTAACAATGTTAAAGATAACAAGTAATACTGCTCCACCGATTGTTGCTACACCTGGCTTTGGCTTCGGGCCGTCTGCTGCACCCTGAGGCATCTCTACCTTAGGCGGTTCCGGGATAAAGAATGACATAAGAACTGCGATGATTAAGAATCCGTGTCCCCAGAATGTCATCTTCCAATCCATACCTGCTAAAGCTCCGCCAAGCATCTGGCATACGATACCACCGAAGTTCATGCAAAGTGTTCCGTATCCTAAGATACTTGCTCTCTTCTGTCCCTCATACAGACCGATGATAAGAGCGTTTCCAAGAGGTGACATAAGACCAAGACCGAATCCGAAGATTCCTCTGCACACAAGGATAAGTGCAAAATTATCCGGTGTTCCGATGATGGCCGGTGCAATACCACCGAGTAAAGCTACTGTGTTACCTAATATCGCAAGAGTACGATATTTAACTGATTTACCCATTATTGCTCCGGAAATAAATGTAGCGATAACTATGAACAATGTGGGTAATGTTGAAATAAATGTGATGTTTTGCCCTGGAAATACTGCCGCAAATGTTGCCATAGCCGGTGTAACAACCGTGATTGCCATGGACACAAGTGAAAGAGACAGTATGGCAAATGTGTTAAGTGCTGTTGGTTTCTTTTCTTGCATAGATTTCTCCTCCTTATACTGGTTGGGTACTCCGTCCCCCATGACTACATCATACAACTAGTCATAAAATCAGCCTATGTTATGACCGCACAAAAAAGGTTGGAGGCCCCCCATCAAAATTTGTACGAAACGTCCCTATGCCTGATATTTCAATTCTTTCAATTGGGTTGTATAATAGATTATGGAAGGGTATTGTTTAATATTTTGGAGGGATTAGATATGAAGCTTAGTATGTGGATGATTGCTAATCGTCTGTCTTCATTTGACATGGACGTGGCAATCAGAGACGATGCTCAGGTTTGCCTTTACAGCGCGAGACTGGCCCATGCAACTAACTGCATCTATATCCACAAAGGAAAGGACGGAGTTGTATGTGAACATGAAGGCAGCAAGATTACGCTGTACAACATGGACGTAACCCAAGCATTTGAAATAATTCAAAGCGTATTCGACTTCTACGAGGACTGGTCCGAAAGAGTTAATGATTCTATTAATCGGAAGGACTTCCAGGCAGTAATCGACTACAGCTACACCATTTTTCAGAACCCCATGATCCTGCTTGACGGAAACTGCAAGCTTTTGGGCATGAGTTCTAACTATGCAGCCAGCGATATGGACAGCGAATGGCAATATGTAGCCAAATACGGATATTCATCCCTACGGGCTATTCAGACCATCAAGCACGCCTGCTGCAATATCGACTTTGAAAAACACGGCAAGCAGATGTTTGCCTTCAAAGGCGACAGCCACATGGCACTGTCCGGCATATCATATTGTTTATATTACAATGATGCAATGTGCGGACGATTGAACGTCTTTGAAAAAGACAGACCACTTAACCAAGGAGACTTTCAAGTAATTGAAAAAATTGCCCAAAGACTTGAGCCGGTATTGGGACTGAGTTATACCGGAGTATTGGGCGCAAACAACAATACCTTCTACAGCTTGTTGTTTAACAAACCCTTTAACAAAAGCGATTTGGATCTCCAGTTAGAATACTGCGAATGGCAGATAGAGGACTGCTATCAGCTGGCCGCATTGGAACTGGATGATTACTATTATGAGAACAATAATCGGGCTTTGACTCTGCTGATTCAACTCCTGCAGAGTACCATTAACGATTGTGTTATCGTAAGACACAGGCCCTACGTTATGTTGTTGGCTAACAGAAAGTTATCGGAAGATCCGGCTTTTAAAAGCTTTATGGATACTCTTACCCGCGAGCATTCCATTAACATAGGCTTTAGCCTGTATTGTTCCAACATTCTGAATGCAGGATTCTTGTTATCCCAATCCTGTGCCGCTATAAGATACGGCAAGGCTTACGCACCGGAGGATTTCGTATACCACTTCGAGGCATACGCCGTTGAATTTATGCTTAACGGAGCGACCTTCTCCGACTGTATCGCATCCTGTCATCCCGCCATTGTCACTCTGCACAATGCCAAGAGTGAAAAGGACGATGAGATGTTTGACACTTTGAAGTACTACTTAGACTTCGAGCGTTCAGTAAGCAAGACCGCTGCAGCACTGTTTACTCACAGGAATACTGTTCTTTACAGAATCAAGAAGATTCAGGAACTTATTCCCGAGGATTTAGATGACCCCAAGATCCGCTATTATCTTAGAGCATCCATTAATGTTTTGGAGCTTAAGGACAAAATCGCCGGATAAAGTTGCTCTACCACCCAAATTGAATTATCATAATAGATAAGAAAAGCTTTGGGGGGCCGATAATATGAACTTTTACGTTATTTATGCACTTGCAATAATAGGACTGGGAATACAGGTGGCATTCGCCATTACGGATTATAAGAAGCACTACGTGCTTGCCGATGTATTAAAGGGCCTTGCCGCATTGTGCTTTGTAACTACGGCTTTTATCGGCTATACTTTCGTCACAGGAGATACCTTTGGTTTGATGATAGTAATAGGCAGTATCTTCGGTATGATAGGAGATATTGTTCTAAACTTGCGTTTTATCTTCACCAAATATATAACGAAGCTGTTCCTTCTTGGTTCAGCTTCGTTTTTAGTGGGTCATATATTCTACATTATTGCTCTTGCACCCAGGATGGTTCACCCCATTCCCTGTGTAATCGTAACCCTCGTTCTGGTTGCCTGTCTGTCCGTTTATTTCTTTAAGACCACAGACCCTGAAGGGGGTAACGCCATGAAGGCCTTCGGCGGATTGTATCTTTTGGCGCTTTTCTCCATGCTGGTACTTGCAGGAGATATTGCCCTTGCATCTCCAACGACACACACCCTGCTTAACGCCTTTGGTGCACTCTTCTTTGCCTGCTCTGATATTATGCTTATTATGCACAACTTCGACGGCAGAAATCACTATATGTTCAAAATCGTATATCTTATTATCTACTACTTCGGCCAGATATCCATAGCTCTAAGCCTGTCCTTTATTTAGAAATCATTCTGGAAAGGACTGATATCATGGCATCTACATCTATTGGCTTGGATAGATGGGCGTCCATTCCCGCTTCTAAGGCCTTCCTCCTGTCCTCTTCGAAGGCATTGGCCGTCATGGCCACAATGGGAATATTCTCCTTGCTCTTCATAAGACGAATCTTTTTCGCCGCTTCAAAACCGTTCATTCTGGGCATCTGTATGTCCATAAGTATTACATCATATGCCTTAGAGTCAGCGCTTTTAACCTTATTAACAGCCTGAAGGCCGTCTTCCGCCTCATCAACAATAAGCCCGTATTCCTCCAAAATGCTCTTGGCGATCTCACGGTTCATCTCATTATCCTCTACGAGAAGTACCCTCTTGTTCCTAAGGATAGTTGTATCTAATTCTGCCTCTTCGACAACCTCTTCTTTAATCTCGCCCTCGCACAACTTGAACTTGAATTCCAAGGTAACGGTGGTTCCCTTTTTCTTCTCGGATTGTATATCAATCTTACCGCCCATTACATCCGTAAGTTTCTTAACTATGGACATTCCAAGGCCTGTACCCTCGATTTTGCTTGCGGTGGAATCGTTCTCTCTTGAAAACGTATCGAAGATATGCTCCATATATTCTTCAGTCATTCCGATTCCCGTATCCGCCACAATGATCCTATATATTCCGAAGCCTTCTTCGTCACAGGGCATCTGCTCTAAGGTAGCTGTAACCGAACCTCCGGGCTTGGTATATTTGATGGCATTACCCAGGATATTCATAACAACCTGGTTCATTCTAAGGTCATCCGCATAAACCCGACTCTTTGATACATTCTTTATTACGCCTTTAATTCTTATTCCATTAGACCTGGCCCCGGACTCAACAATTGTAAGCAATTCATTAAAGCTTTGAATCATGTTAAAAGGTGTCATGGAAAGCTCAATTTTACCCGCCTCAATTCTGGACATGTCAAGCACCTGACTTATCAGTTTCAAAAGACTCTTACTTGCCAGCTCAGCCTTATCCAGGCAATCCTTCACCTTTGCGGGATAGTCTATGTATTTTTTGGCCATGGCAGTATAACCTGCAATGGCATTCATGGGTGTTCTGATATCATGGGACATGTTAAATAAGAAGGCTGTTTTAGCTTCGTTCTCGGCATTGGCAATTTTTACTGCCTGACGAAGTTCTTCACGACGCTCTCTTGCCCTTATACTTCTGTCAACGTTAAGAACACCTACAACGATTTCATCGCTGTCGGCTCTGTCTGATGCAAATTTGAAACGATAATACGTGGGTTCACCTTCGATCATGAATCTGACATTTATCTGATAGGTCTCAACCTTGGCTAGAATAGCATCCACATTCTTCTTACCGGCCTTCCTGATAAACCCCTCCCGATCGTCAGGATGAAGGTTCTCTGCAAAATACAACAGAAGTTCATATCCGGTATCAAAATCTATGGTTTTCCTCTTTAGATTACCCAGAAACCGCTCATTAGCTCTGTATACTTTAATTGTGTCTGTAGCTCTGTTAATATGGGCAACAAAGTCATAGTCATTGGCAAGGCAGGCGATAACGGAACGTGTTCTGTTTTCTTCGCGCATCTCTTCCAGCTCATGTTCATACATGTTCTTCTCAAGGCGCACTATTCCCGTTATGTCCTGAATTATTCCTTCAGTACGCATACCGGCCTTGTATTCAGGGTTAACAAAGCCAAATGTACGTATAAGGATATCACCCTTTTGGGGGTGTATCCATTCATAGTTTATTTCAACGTGCTCTTCATCAATATCATTGTGGATTGTCGAAGCAAGTTCAATGCTCTCGTAGTACTCTTCCTTGACCCGGTCATGCCACCATGCAAACAGCTCTTCGGGGGCCAAGTCACTACCTCCCCCCAGTACCGAGAACAATGCATCATCTCCGTACATACGGGAAGGCTTACCCTCGTCCTGTTCCACAACAAAACGACCAAGTGCACCGATTTTCCCGAGCTCAACGCTCATAGGAATAGAACCTAAATCTCCCATGCCAATTCTCCCATAAATTATTTTCCCCTAATATTAATTATAGTCTTTGAATATTCAGCGTGCAACCCTGCAATGAGTCACCCATTAGGCCATTGCAAATAAAAAACCACCGGTTTACACCGATGGCCTTTATACAGTAACAAACGTTGATAGCCTCAAAAATTAGCCCTTAGTACAAGCGGGTTAGAACTAACCCCTTTGTTCACCCGCTTTTGGGCTTTCCGGTTAATTAGAATCGCTGCCAAATACTTGTAAGCGATTTTCGTATCTAATGATTGCCTCTCGCTCCCCCAAGCGATTCGGCAACCCGGCTATCAACCATGGGCATATTATATACAGCCCTTTTTCTTGAATCAAGGGGGTTCACATAAGTGGTATGAAATCTTGCGCATTTAGCACTCTACCATAGCAAATCTTCCTCATTTTTCCCTTGCCTTGCCTCTTTTTTATGTCAATGTTATACTATTTTCAGATATGATTTTATAGAAAGGTATTGTTTTATGGCTGAATTATTTGTTGAAGAGAAATCCTTACCCGTTGCCTATCACAAGGCTTTAATGTTATTAAAAGAAAAGGGGGATGTGGTTGATTGTGCTGACTGGAATACCACCTGTCTGGACACTTCCATGACCATCCACATTACCGAGCCTTTATCGGAACCCCTTATCAGCAAGTGCTTTATCGGTGGTCCCGGTGAGCTGCAACAGTATATTATGGAGATGCTTGACGGTATCCTTGATTTTGAAGTTGAGAAGGGCAACTGGGTCTACACTTATCATGACCGTATGGTTAACTGTGATGGCAAGAACCAGTTGGATTTTGTAGTGGATGAACTAAAGCGCAGTCCATCTTCAAGACGTGCCGTGGTGCTTATCCGTAACTCTTCGGACATCGGCTCCGAGGATCCCGCCTGTCTTCAACATATTCAGTATTTTATTCACGGGGGTCGTCTTGATTGTAAGGTTTTATTCAGAAGTAACGATGCCTGCAAGGCCTCTTTTATGAATATGTTCGCTCTTATTATGCTTCAGAAGCGTATTGCGGACAGACTGGGAGTTCCCATGGGTACTTACACCCACAGAGCTAATTCTTATCATTGCTACGAGAGGGACTTCGGTTCTTTAGACGGTTATATTAAGCGTATCTCAGACAATCCCGATGCTTGTATCACAGAGTATGTAGGGGATTGGAAGGATATGATGGATGACGAGATTGAAGCAATCTTCGCGAAAGTGGAGGAGCTTAGGTCTCACTAGAGCCACAGTGAGTGTTCTCTTGACTTAATGTGTGAACATTATAAGGTGGCATATATACCCGATACACAATCTCGGCTCCACTCCGGTGAGCTATCCGATAACAAAAAATTTAACCTCCGAAACATCAAGACCATATATGACAGTCTTGCTATTTCGGAGGCTATTTTTATGTAATCGTATATCTCACTCTTCGGTTCCCGCCGAACTGATTGTCTATCGGGCATATATCGCCACCTTCATAATGCGCAACCCTTAAGTCACGCGCAAATCTCTGTGGTGATGCGCCCCTGTCGCCACGCATCGCAGGGCTTTCATCGCGCAATCTCGTCATACATCCGCGCGGCTATGTCGGCCAGGCGGGCAGGATTAACCTTCACGGCCTTACGGTTGTAGGTAACCAGCCCGTTTATTTCATTCTCTACGTCAGATAGCTGGGTGTAGATGTCGCCACACAGTCCCTGCTTAATAGCGGGAAGTATCTCCGTCTCAAAGAGGGTACAAAGTGCATCCTCGTAATCCTTGGGCTTGGTGAAGTCCTTATAGCCGTAAGCTTTCTTGGGGTCCCCTGCGTGGTGTTCCGCAACACTTAAGGCATATCCGCCATACTCACTTACCACTATGGGCTTTGCATTCTTCTTTATCTTCACTTTTCTAAAGTACACGTGGGGCGAGAAAACATCCGAATTCTCGCATATATACCAGCCGGAGGCTGTATCTATAATTCTTGTGGAATCCATCTCCCTTAAGATGTCATATAAATCATTACCGCAAAACTGTCCCCAACCCTCGTTGAATATAGTCCAGTAGCAGATGCTGGGATGATTATAGAGTTGGCGCACAGTCAGGCGCATTGCCTTTATAAATGCATTCCTGGTCTCCGGATTACGGTTCATTCGAACGTCACTTTGGTGCTTGTTAAGGCACAGGGTAGGCATAATGGTATCCCGCAGATAGCTGTAGGAGCCATTGTTAACCATGTCCTGGAACACCACCATTCCCATGCAATCACAGAGGTAGTAGAAGATATCCGGTTCCACCTTTATATGCTTACGAAGGGTATTAAATCCCATCTCCTTCATAGTGCGGATGTCCTTCTTATAGTTCTCGGGTGACTCGGTGGTAAAAAGGCCTTTTATATAATATCCCTGGTCCAACACCCCATGGAAATAGTAAGGCTTGCCGTTTAACAGCAGACGATTAACACCCTTAACCAAACCGGTCGCCAAGGTACGAAGTCCAAGGTAGGAGCCTACGGTATCCTCACCCGTTTTAACGTCAAAGAGGTACAGGTAAGGTTCTTCCGGAGTCCAGTTTAAGGGCGCATCAAAATCTATCTCGCAGACGCCGTCCTTAAAGGGAATCTCATTCAAGACGGAAGGCATCTTGTATTCATTAAAATAGTTATAGGGTGTGGTATAACCGGCTCTTTCAGGAGATAGAAGAGCGGGTGTTTTCAATACCAGAGTGCCCGCCGGGTTCTTTATTATCTCCCCGGTTACGGCATTACGGCATCTAATCCGCACTGTCGCATGATTAAGACTTGTAGTTATCCGAACGCTCTCCACATATTCTTCCGGCACAGCTTCAGCCCAAACACTTTGCCATATGCCGGTGCAGGGTGTATACCACATACCATGGGGGTTGTTGCTTTGCTTACCCCTGGGATAGATTTGGTCTGAAATGGTGTCGCGAACTAAGACCTCTAAGATATTAATATCTTTAACAAGGTCTCCGGGAACACGGCAAGTAAACCTGGTGTAGCCGTTGGCAAAGTGTCCTATTATTCGGCCGTTAAGCAGAACAATACATCGCTGGTCTACAGCATCGAAATTTATCAAAAGGGTATGTCCTTCCGGAAGAAAACCGGAGGGTAGCGTAAAGGTTCTTCGATAGGCGATAACACTGGTTTCGTGGATATCTCTCTCGAGACCCGAAAGGCTGCTCTGGGGAACGAAGGGAACTTCGATGCGCTCCGAGTAGTGAATGTTTACCGGCATCTTCCCGAATTCGGCAATGCCTGAATCGGTAAATGTCACATCTTCCCCTTCAGTAATCTCTTCAAACTCCCATTGTCCGTTTAAATTAAAATACGAATTCCGCACCAGTTGCGGCCTCGGATAGTTATTCCACATACAGTATCCCTCACCTTAATTTTTTTCAGTATACAATACTTTTCTCGGGGTGTAAATTGCATTATGTTGTGATAAAATATCTAAAAGACAGAAAGAATTATACAATTATGTGAATGTGGTAATGATGAATGGACAGTAATACCTGTAAGCTTTATATTGCAGACGTTACAATATTAAACAACGATTCGGAGTACGAGAAGTATTCCAAGATTGTATCGGAAGAGCGAAGACTGAAAGCAGCTAAAATAAAGGCACGGAAAGAGAAGAATCTGTCACTGGGAGCAGGTGTTTTAATCGAGCTTGCCATGAGGGATTTGAAACTGACCGTGGATAATTTTTGCCCCACCATGGATACAGACCGGGAGGGGGAAGTCTATTACAACCTGTCTCATTCAGGGAGCAAGGCTATCCTGGCTGCTTGCAATAACCGAGTGGGATGTGACGTGGAATGGATGGGAAGGCATACCCTTTCTGAGGATATGGAACTTAAGCTGTCAGACCGGTTCTTTACCAGAGGGGAATACGAGTGCATACGAGCCGCCCACGAGAAAGCGGATGCGGCCGAAGGCCTTATGGCACAAGCTCTGCGTGAAGAGGCAAGAGAGGTGTTCTTTCGCATATGGACTCTGAAAGAAAGCATTATAAAAGCGGCAGGAAAAGGTCTGGCAATTCCCTTAGACTCCTTCGAAGTGTCACGGGAAGCGGAGGGATTTACCCTAAGAACCATTACCCCGGGGGAAGTAAATTTTGAGGAATATTCTTTGTACACAGAGGATTTCGGGGACAACTATTGTTATTCCGTCTGCATTCACTCCAATGAGGAGTATGAGCTGCAGACTGAAAGGATAGATCTTTAAGGAGAGAAACTATGGTATTTAACGACGAATTTCAAGGAAGAACGGAAGCAAAATGGCGGGATAAAATGTACGGAGCCTGCGTGGCTATTGTAATAATAATCTTTGCGGCGGATTTCCTGTTCTATTTTCTAAACAAGACGGGGGGAAGGCTGCATTTATCAGAGCAAATGTCCCGCATCAGGTTCATCTATATCCCCACCATAATAAATGTGGCGCTGCTTATTATCGCTTACTTTCCACTTAAGAACAAGAAACTGACGAACCGTGTTAAGAACGCTGTCATATCATCACTTCTTACATTGATTTGCATCACCATAATGATTACAAATTATGTGTATACACCGCTGCTTGCCTTGCCGGCACTGGGAATACTGGTGTCTACCTTATTTGCGGACAAGGTGCTGACATTATGCATTACAGCGGCAGGAATGATATCGGTTCTCATAACTTTTTTCGTTGCGGGAAATGACCTTCGTTACGGCGACCCCACATTGGTGTCCGACTGCGGAATCGCTTGGATAATCATCGCCTGTGCCCAGATAACCAGCAACGTAATAATAGGATATAACGAAGACCGTGTAGAATATATCTCCAAGCAATATCACAGAGAGCAGGAGCTTAGTGATATGGTAAAGGAAGACCCCTTGATGAATATCAAGAACAGAGTGACTGTGGGACCTACTCTTTCAGACAAGATTCGTACTTACACACCGGAACTTCCCATGTGTCTTATGATGCTTGATATAGATGACTTTAAGGCTTTAAATGAAAAGTATGGTTATCCTTCAGGTGACGAAGTCTTAGTTAAGCTGGGAGAATTGCTGATTGAGATGGAGAACGAATATATAACGCCATATCGTTTTGGCGGAGAAGAAATCCTTGTTCTTATGGAGAATACAGGCAGAGAGCAAGCTGAGAAGATGACCCTTGACCTATTGGAGAGATTCAGAAATCTGCGCTTTTCATTTAATCCCGAGATGCAGGTAACCTTTAGCGCAGGTATCAAACAATTCGAGCCCGGCATCGTAGCCGGCCAGTGGATATCCATCACGGATACGGAAATGTTCCGCGCCAAGAAGAGCGGAAAGAATTGCATAAAGAGTGCATGACAGGGGCTGGTAGCGCTGTCTTCACTCTTAGCGGTCATGCTGTTGGAGCATGACCGCTAAGTTAGCGTAAGATGGAAATCATTCTTCTATTGTCCTAAACAAATTCTGTTTGCATTTTACGCTGTATTGCAAAGTATAAGAAGCTTCACCCGTGTCCAATGCTTTTTGTATTTCCTCGATTTCTCTTGTTACATCTTCAAGATTTCTATACCATGCGAGAAACGTATTCTGTGCGCCCCAAAAAGACAGATCGTTGCCGTCGAAAGCAAAAAGGGCATATTTAGGACTATTCTTGCCACCCTTGAACTGCTGTGAACGAGACACTTTTGACGTACTAATGCTTACACCTTCGTTTGGCGAAAAGATTCTGATTGTATCAGAAGGGTTCCCTTTTTCAGAAATGGCTGTCGGATTTTCTCCTACCAGCAAACTGTCCAATGATATATTCAGTTTTTTGGACAAGAGCATAAGCTTGTCAACTTCAGGATAGCCGACTCCAAGCTCCCACTTTGAGACAGCCTGTCTGCTCACCCCAAGCATTTCTGCAAGATCTTCTTGTGATAATTGATTCCTTTTGCGAATCTTTTGAAGATTTTCTCCGAAACTCATAATATCATCCTCCTACAATGAGTATTTTCGATAATTAGATCCACTAACTGCCAGTTAGGGCTAACCTCTTTACACAACAAGGATAAAGCTCAAACTGTAATTTTACCACCAACCTCCGTTTGCATTTTCGCAACTTGAGGTTGCATTTGTATTATCGCGTTGTTTAAACAATGTTGCAACTGCGATTTTTCGCTTACTACACATTCACAACACCACAAATATATGAACAACTCAGTCGAAAATGACGACGGAGCAAGGACTTTTTGATATTTCAGCATAAAGAAAAGGCCGTGTTGAACACGACCTTTGTCTTCACTCTGAAGCCAGATTAACAATCTGGCGGGTACCTTACACGTGCCGCCTGTCATTCTTTCCTTTGTAGTGGTCTTTCTTCGCCACGTACATCTTGGTCTCAGCCTCTCTTATAAAGTTTCTCATATCCAGGATATCGTCATTCTCTCTGGCGAAACCTACAGAGACACTGTACCCATAAGTGGCAACTGCCTTGTTAAAGCCATCTATATCGTTGTTAATCAGGTCTGTTGAGCGGTCAAACACGAAGATGACGAACTCATCACCACCGATTCGGTAAGTATCGTCCTCGCCCCAGATCTTAGTGATGTACTTGGCAACACGTCTAAGCATCATATCACCGGCTTCGTGGCCTTCGGTGTTGTTCAGCTCATGAAGCCCGTTAACATCCAGATAGATACAAGTAATAGTTTCAAATCTTCTGCCGGGATAAGCCTTGATACTTCGTTCAAAGCAGAAGCGATTCTTCAGGCCGGTAAGGATATCATAATCCCTTTGCTGAAGAGCTTTGTTAAGCTTCTTTTCCTGGCTTTTTTGATATCTGATGATACCGTCCACATCCTTAAAGGCCGCAATAATATCATAGCCGCCTCTTGGATTCTTGTTCTTCGCTGCAATGAACTGAATATACTTGGTCTTTTTCTCGGAATATCGTCTGATATAGTTGTAGGTGAAGACTCCACCGTCAGGAATACTTTTAACTAATCCGTCGTATTTGAAGGTGTTAATCATATCCTCACTTTCATCCTCAACAACGTATCCTTTTACATAGCGCTCCATGCCCTCATCCCAGTCGATACCGTCAAGAGATATATCTGTATTCATCCGGTCTACATGTTCGTCGTTGGATACATATAAGGACATCTTGTGGTCCGGAGTAATCATCCAGACGCAGAGATACTCTCTGCATAAACCATCAAGCAGAGAATACTGAACAGCGAACTTTCTTCTTCTGTCCCTGTCTTCTCTGATTTCATCATCTTTAACACCAAAACCCATAACACAGACATGAGAACCGTCTTCCGTATGAATCTTAACGACCTTCATCTCACAGTATTGATTCTCATTGTTAAGATAAATCTTGGTGAAATACTCCTTATCTTCTAACTGTTTGATGATATATTCCGGCGAAAGAATAAGCTTCATCTTTATCTTCTCTCGCTCAAGAACAGCCCTATCCACATATAGGTCCGTTGCACTTCTGTAAGGCATCTTGTAGAACTTATCTCCAAACATACCTTCTATTCTGTTGCTTAAGTTATAGGGGGATACTTCTTCCTTATCCAGATTGACATAATAAATCGAGGAATACTCTCTGCTTAAAGCATATATTCCCGACTGATACAGTCTTTCATTCTCATCTTGGGATTTTCTCTCCTGAATCTCTTCGTCAATGCTCCTGGTGATCATCAAAACCTGGCGAACTTCCGGTTCAGGATTAAGCTTGAATATTTCTAACCGGTTGTAACGACGAGAGTCTCCGTCTCCCCAGCGATACTGGACTTCGAATGATTTAGTGTCTGCAAGCCTGTTCTTGCAATATTCCTTATCAAAGACTGCAATAAGACCTTCTATGTCATCAGGATGAACATGCTTCTTTAGTACTTCAGGAAATTCCTTTATAAAATCCTTCACTTCCTCAAGCTTCTTTAAAGTCTCTTCAGCCATCTCAATGGTACCGATTCTGACTCCGGTAATGCCTGTTTCATAATCCTGATAACACAAGAATATATAGTTCTCAGAAAAGTGTTTAAGAATGCGTTCTCTTAACTCGTCATACTCCTCATGCGTAACGTGAGATGAGAAAGCAAAATTGCCGATTCTCTCCATAAAATAGTGCCCCCCGCTGGTTATGGAAAAAATGTCAACGTGTCTATCTTCTACGACGGTCATTCTTGCCGGAGTAGTGGGAACGTTTCTCTGCGTACATCCGCTCCTCCGCCTTCTTAATAACCTCCGTCATATCAATTCCTGCCAAAGGCGCCGTACATTCTCCCATGGAAACCCGGTAGCCTTCCTCGGTAATTCTTGCCCTGAAAGCCTCCATTTCCTTAAGGAGATCTTCTTCTGCCACATCGAATAAGAAGGCTGTAAATTCATCTCCTCCGATACGGTAGGTGTGGTCGATGCCCCATTTTTCCTGGATAAGGTAAGCCACAAACTTAAGCATTATGTCTCCGGCTTCATGACCCTTGGTATTGTTCAGTTCATGAAGTCCGTCAACGTCAACGTATATAACGCTGATACTGCCCGCCTCAAACTCAGGATATTCTTTGATTCGTCGTTCATAGCACAGCCTGTTGTTCATGGACGTAAGTCCGTCGGAATCACGCTCTTTTACAACGCTGTTATACTGCTCACGTTCACGAATCTGCTGCCTTATTGTAGCATCAACATCACGAAAAGCCATAACAATATTGGTCTCTCCGTCAAGACCCTTTGCCTTGGCAAAACAGGTCTGGTGGTAGGTCTCCTCCCCTGTAGAATCCACTCGCTTGTAAGTGATGGGAAGGATTCCGTTCTCAGGGACATTCTTAATGAGGTTATAAAATGTAGCCTCCTCTAAGATTCTGTCCTGATCGTCTGCCGCCACATAACGCCTTACATATAAGGGAAGGCAGATGGAATAATCTTTTACTTCCATGCCTATACGAAGAGCCTCCATAATGGTGGACACTCCCGTAGTTCTGTATAGTTCCATGGTACGATCGGGATGAATAAGGAAGACGGTATGATACTCCTTACTAAGACCTTCCATGAGCGACTGCTGGAACTCCCGCTGTCTTGCATCCTCAATCTTGGCCCTTATCTCTTCATCCTTAACGCCCAGTCCCATGATTACCATGTTGCTGTCTGATTCAGGATTGGGCTGCAGGTATGTAATCTCACAGTATTGCTCCTCTTTGTTAAGGAATTCCCTGGTATAAGCATTGTTCTCCCGCAAGCTCCATTTTACGTACTCTCTGGACAGCACTAAAAGCATATGCTCCTGCTGATCAGGATAAACCACATCCCTTATATAAGAGGCTATTGTCTCGTCATAATCTATTCCGTGCTCGTACTGGGCAAACAGGCCGCTTGAGGGGTCTATGTCAGCACAGACGGACATGTCGTTGCTCTCTAAATCCACAATATAAACATGAGGATACTCTCTGCTTAAAGAAAGAATAGCGGAAGCGTATTTCATGTTTATATTCTCTCTTATGATACGCTCTCTGTGTTCCTTACCGATCTCTTTCATGCCGATAATAACAGCACTTCTACTATCTCCGGCAGCCGCTACCACCAGCTGATTATAGAGATATCCCATCTCCCCGTAATTCCAGCGCACATTAAAAGTCTCAAAATTACTATTCTCCAGAACCTCTCTATAACCTTCCGGCGTAAAGATTCTTCCAACGCTTTCCGCATCCTCAGGATGAATATACTTTAAAACCCTTGATAAAAACTGACCAAAATCCGAGAAATTCTTCTCTTCCCCGGCAGATAATCCCAAAGCTTCCCCATTGATTATCTTCACACTGCAGGAATCCTTCTCTCCGTCAAAATGGCACAGGAACATAAACTCTCTGCAGAATACCGAAAGGAAGTCAGTATTAAAACTATTCTCTTCATTAACATCCGCTCCTCCGAAGAAGACCAAATCATTAGCTTCCTTCACCTTAAGCCTCCCCAAATTATTACCTATAATTTTACCATTTTTTCGGCAATAATTCCATAAGTTCTTTATTGCCAATACAACTTTTTCTGTTTTCTCTCAAAACAGCGCAATAATCTAATCAAACAAGAAAGAGGCTACCCCCACGTCAAAGCGCTTAGCCTTATGTCCAAAGAGCTCTACGGGCTCTCCTTCGTATTTTCCTTCCAGGAGCTGCTGTGCCGCATCACGAAGCTTTGGCATAATTGCCTTATCCACAGGACAAGTGCCGTGGGATGGACAGATTGTATCAAACCTGTCACTCATGCCCATAATCTTATCCATGCTCACAATGTAGGCATGCATCTCTCTTCTGGGGCCAAACATAAATATGCTTCCGTCCTGAATAGGGTCACCGGAAAAAAGAATCCTTGCCTTAACATCCAATATGGCAATACTTCCGGGAGTATGCCCGGGAAGAGAAATAATCTCTAAAGGTCTATCCCCCAACTCCATAACGTCTTTATCCTCAACAGGAAGGATCTTGCCCGTTCCTCTGTGGTCTTTATAATAATTGCCTGCCTCTGCAGGATTCATATAGAATTCGTCAAACTCCTTATTGCTGCCTGTATGATCCGGGTCAGCATGGGTATTAATAAGGCTTAAGGGCAGATCGGTAATCTCCCTTGCAATTTCCTTGGCATTCCTGGTTTTCATACCGGAATCGATAAGAAGAGCTCTTTCTTTCCCTACCAGAAGAAAAAACCTCACGTCACCTTCATCAAATATCCACGTGTTCTCATTAAATTTGATTTTCTCCATAATATACCCTCCTCTATTACATATTGTACAACAACCTCTGTTAATATGTTATAATCCTATATGTGTATTTTATTACATGTTATTTGCTTTATACAAGAAAGGAATTGTTATGGATAAAGATTTGTTTGGACAGGAACAGGAAGAAGAGACCGCTGCGGACATAGTTGCCCAATATCTTACACGGATTTCCATAGATGCGGACTTCGTTAACAATATTATAACCGCTCTGCAGACAGAGGATGAGATTGAAGATATGAAGTATTACTTAGAGGTTAATCCCTATCTGGTTCCGGCGGAAGTATACGATATATTAGAGACTGTAACAGGAGGACGTTTTAAGGCAGAATTCGCCCCCTTACGTCAGGCAAAACTGAATCTTCTTGCAGACCCTACTCCGGAGAATAAGGCTCTTTTCTTGTCGACTCTAAAAGACAGCAAGCTTATAACCCTGGCAAATGTGGATATGACAGACCCTGCTGCCATTCCCACCACCACAGACCCAATAGAACCGGTTATGCTAACAGACCCTGATTCGGGCAATATACTGATTCCGGTTTTTTCTTCAGAGCTTGAGGTCCCTGCTGAGCGCTCCCGGACATTTATGTTAAATGAGATGGACATAGACACATTAATCCGCTATATGGAAGCTGTAGAAAAGGTCAGTGGCAAGGAAGCCGTTATGGTGCTTGATATGGAAAGTGCCGCAAGCTTAGAATTTAAACTATCGGATATGCAATAATAATACTCCCCATGAATCATGGGGAGTAAATCTTACTATTCTTTGCCATTCCAGCAATAAGTGCAAAGCTTGCACGCATCAAGACCTGTGGCATCTATCATATCATCTATACGGTTAAACTTCAGGGATGTGAAGTTTAATTCCTTACGAATCTCTTCAATCATGTTGGCATAACGCTTACTCTCGGGATCTGCATATTCCTCCAAGACCTCATCCGTTACTTTACCGCCTTCAAGCTTTTCTATTACCCTTCTTGTAATAAGCTCCATCTCCGAATTGGAACGGGAGAAGTTCAGATACTTGCATCCGTAGAGAAGGGGTGGACAGGCCGGTCTTATGTGAACTTCCTTAGCTCCGCTCTCGTAGAGATACTCAGTAGTCTCACGAAGCTGGGTTCCTCTTACGATGGAATCGTCAATAAGAAGAATACTCTTATCCTTAATAAGGTCGGTAACAGCCAGCATCTTCATCTTGGCAATAAGATCTCTCTTGCTCTGAATGGTGGGCATAAAGGATCTGGGCCAAGTTGGTGTGTACTTGATGAAGGGTCTTGAGAAGGGAACTCCCGACTCATTGGCGTAACCTACTGCATGAGCCGTTCCGGAATCCGGTACTCCTGCTACAATATCCGGCTTCACATTATCTCTCTTGGCCATATTGGCACCGCAGTTATAACGCATCTGCTCAACGCTTAATCCTTCATAGGAACTGGCGGGATAACCATAGTATACCCAAAGGAAGGTGCATATCTTCATATCCTTACCCGGGTCAACCAATGTGTGACATTTGCTGTCGGTAATAACCACAACCTCACCGGGACCTAATTCCTTATAATCCGAGTAACCTAAGTTCTTGTATGCGTAGTTCTCGAAGGATACACAGAAAGCTTCCTTCTTGTGTCCCACAACCACCGGTGTCCTGCCCATACGGTCACGGGCTGCATATATTCCCGCATGGTTCAAAAGAAGCAAAGACATGGATCCTTCCACAACTTCCTGAACAAAGCGAATTCCTTCTATCAGATTGGCTTTGGTGTTGATAAGAGCTGCCACAAGCTCAGTTGCATTAATCTCTCCGGTGCTCATCTCCTGGAAATGAACGTTGCCGGAATCAAACAGTATATGGGTAAGCTCGTCCATATTGTTAATCTTGCCTACCGTTACAATGGCATATGTACCATGATGAGATCTAATTGTAAGGGGCTGGGGTTCGTAATCCGATATAATACCGATTCCGTACTTACCGGACATATCAGCCAAATCCTTATCAAACTTGGTTCTAAAGGGAGCATTCTCAATATTGTGAATGGCTCTTGCAAAACCATTCTCGCCATAGAGGGCCATACCACCCCTTCTGGTTCCCAGATGGGAATGATAATCTACTCCAAAATACAAATCAAAAACACAGTCTTCCTTCGATGCAACACCAAAAAATCCACTCATGTCATATGTCCTCTCTTTGATCACAATATAATATTAAAGGTGCGACTTCTCATCGCACCTTTATTCTAGCATATTCATTTTAGGCTTCAAATATCGAAGAATAACAAAATTATCCTCCAAATCCATAAAGCTTTTTACAATTCTTACGAAAAACCCTATAACTTGTTAACTATGTTGCCGGGTCTTTCTCCTCTTTCTATGCAGGCAATGTCATCCCAAAGCATACCAAATCCCCTGACAAAGGATGAATTAGTGATGCCTCCGATATGACAACTTACAATCATCTTATCCCGAACTTCTTCCGGAGCCTTTAAAAGCGGATTATCAAGTCCTACAGGCTCTCCTGCTATGGTATCAAGTCCTGCTCCCGCAATATGGCCGCTTTTAATTGCTTCAATGAGGGCCTCCGTATCCACCAGCTCACCTCTAGCGGTATTAATAAGCATGGCACCTTCCTTCATCTTAGCGAAAAAGTCTGCGTTAATCGAACCTGCCGTCTCCGGTGTAACGGGAACATGTACGCTTAATATATCAGCCTTGGCAATAAGCTCATCAAGGGATACATAATTTACTCCATAGAATTTTTCCACATCACCGCTGGCTCTAAAGCAATCATAGTAGATAACATTTGCGCCCATACAGGTGGCAAATTTGGCCACGTATTTGGCAATATCTCCAAAACCGTAGAGACCGATTGTGCAATCAGCCAACTCCCGTAAGTTACCCTTTAACATATAGTTTTCTTTAATCTGAATCTGCTTGCCCGCATACACACCGCTGTTGCAGCCTACTACATTACGGAGCAGACCTAACATAAGCATCAATGCCTGCTCAGCTACCGCCGAGGCATTCATTCCCTTACAGTTACATACATATATGCCTTTTTCTTTGGCTGCCGCAGTATCAACGCCCTGGAATCCCACGCCGTCAGAATGAATCATCTTCAGACCGGGAATACCCTCAATTACTTTGGCGGATACCTTACCCATAGCATCCACTATAATTACCTGCGCGTCTTTACCTGCCGCAATAATATCATCATCGGATGAGCCTACGGGAACATAAGTAATGTCATGTGCCTCGTAAACCTTAGGATCCGTCTTTTCCTGAAGTCGTCCTTCTTTTTCAATAGCAAGAATTTTCATTAGTTTACCTCCCACTGTACTGCCGGGGTACAAAACAGCCTTCATAGCAAAATTTGGACTGAGTACTATGAAGGCTATATTTGTATATTGTTATTTGGAGTGAAGCTTGCGTATGCAAACCACTTAACACCTAAATTAGATATGATGGAACTTTCTATAATCGATGGGTTCTCCCGCATCGCGAAGCTCCTTAGCCTTCTTAGCGTTTGCTGTATACAGTCCGTGGTTCTTCTCTTCTACAAGAGCCTTATAGGAAGGATCCTTAGCCTCGAACTTAGCATTACGCGGAAGGGGAACATTCTGATCAACCAGAATATCCTGTACCTGCTTGATATCAACATCACGAGCAATTACACCATCTTTTGTTGCAACATAAGCCGCAACACCAGCTGCCTGACCTGTACCTACGCACTGTGGAATAAGGTCTAACCAGTCGATAGCTGTTCCATCTGCTGAGAGGTGTCTGCCGGGAACAATTAAGTTCTCAACTTCACCCTTCTTGGGAAGGAGTGCTCTGTAAGGAATCTCTACAGGTCCGCAGTCATTTAACTGACTGATTGTTGAATGCCATGCAATAACGTCATCATGCTCTATAGCAAAAGCGAAGTCATTGGGTGTCATGACATACTCACCGATAAGTCTCTTGGAAACTCTGGTTCCAAGCTGGGGTGCAATATCATAAAGAAATGCATTGCCAAATCCTGTTGGGCATGCTTCTTTCAAATATTCAAGTACTTCACGCATTGTATTTCTTGTGTTCATCTCAGTCTCTGTCTGATCCTTAACACAAGCACAATCGCGATTGGAATGCCAGTTGTTCATCCAGAATACAGTCGGGTCATTACTTGCGATGGGGATGGATCTGAATCCTGCCTTCTCTGCAAGTCCGGCACGAAGTGCCATGTACTCATCGGGATGAAGTGCCTTCCATTCAGCATAAGCAGGGCCGTCGCATCCGCCGATTCTCCATACAAGCGCTGTTGTGTTAGCACGAGTAACCTCATCGGACATTGAGCTGTAGGATGCACCTGCTCTTGAGTAAATATCACCGTCTCCGGTGGCATCTATTACAATCTTTGCCGTAATAGCCTTACGACCTTCTTTGGATTCATAGAAAACGCCCTTTATGGTGTTGCCCTCCATAATGGGAGCAGTACCATAACAATGGCACATAACCTTGATGGAATCAGCATGCTCTAAAAGCATCTTGTCCATCTCAATCTTTAACTGGTTGGGTTCGAAGTATACGGATCTGACTAAGCAGGCCTCCTTGCAGCCTTCATAGCCGCCACGGCTTGTACAGTCCATATGAGACTTCCATCTGTATACAAGTACCGGATCTGTACTTCCAACCTCATCAAGACTCGGAGCAGCAACCGCTCCCGGAATCTTTTCAAGACGCTCAAACCACTCTTCCTGAATACCTCTTACGAAGGGCTTGTTATACCAGGAGAGGTTCGGAACCATTATTACATAACCGCCCGTAACATCTCCGCCCATGTAACCATAGCGTTCAAGAAGGATAATATTCTTGGCTCCTGCTCTTGCTGCAGCGATTGCAGCAGAATGTCCCGCAGCACCGCCACCTACGACAAGAATGTCGCAATCGGCTTCAACGGGAATCTCTCTCGAATTTTCTAAAATAAAATCTGCCATTATTTCCTCCCTGAGTTTTGCTCTAATACGCCAGCCGGCGTATTTATCCGAAGGACACTTACGTGCCCTCCGAACAATACTATTATGAACTTATATGAAATGTAGCTTTATTTGATAAGTACACCTGCAACACCGCAGATAACTGTAGCAACTACGATGTAAAGAATGTTGGTAACAACACCCTTGGTCCATACGAACTTCTTGTTAATCTCCTCTCTGTTGAGGAACAAGGGAGCGTATGCGATAGCACCCGGTGTAAGGAATGCACACATTGCTGAAAGTATTGTTGCAACAGCAAGTACGGTTGCATTACCCTGTCCGTTAAGCTGCATTGTACATGCAAGCGGAATACATACAGCGTTGATTGTGAAGCTGATGGGCATACCGTTTGTAAAATTTGTGAAGATACATGATGCAGCAACACAGAGGAATACCATGATAAACCATGAAGCGTTGCCAAGGATTGGTGAAAGTGCATTCTGAATAGCTGCACAAATACCAAGTCCTGTCTCACCTGTTGAAGCAATAGCTGTACCGAGGATTGTGAAGCATCCTGCAGTTGCTACGATTCCCCACATTGTTCTTGTCTGGAGTAATTTAACACCATTGATGTAGGGCTTGCCATCCTTGGTTCTCATGAGGCAAAGTACGATGAAGAGTACAATCCAAATCCATGTACTTCCGATCTGATTGTAGAACGCAAGTACAGGAGAACCTGCAGGAAGAGCAATACTGATGATAAGGAATACGATACCGAAGATCATGAAGCCAAGTAATGTCTTCTGTCTTCCGTTCATTGTAAGCTGCTCTTTTGTAAAGTTCATCTTGGATACATCGAAGTTCTTGAGAGCTGAAAGATCTGTCTTCCATACGAATCTCATGAATACAATGTAAAGGATAACAAATACGAGAACTACAAGTGTAGCAACTACTAAGTATACCCAATCAACGAAGGGAAGACCTACTTTGGTCATGATACCCTTGATGATAGCGATGGATGAAAGATGAATTCCCTTGAAGGGAAGGATGTAAGCACCCATAGCTGCGATAAATACACCGAGTAATAATTCTCTCTTAAGGTCGCTGTCTTTTTCAATTCCGCACATCTCGCAGATACCGTCGATGATAGGATAGAAAAGAAGAAGCATTGTTGTGGGGCTTGATACAAGTGCTCCACCGATTAAAACTGTGATGAATAAAGTAGTGATAAACTTAATGGGATGTCCCTGAAGGCTCTTCATGCTAAGCATCTTACGAGCAAGAACATCTACTGCGCCGGATTCCGTAACAGCTCCTGTTAAAGCCATAACCCAGATGATCTGCTGGATTGTTACGTTACCGAACCATGTGCCAAGTATTGCTGATGCTGTAGTGTACCCACACATAACACATGCAAAAAGACCCAATACACAAGGCCAGAATGTTTCATTGGTAGCAAGGATAACAACCAATACTCCGATGAAAATACCAATGATAGATACACCTACCTGGCTTATGCCTGCGAAGGGTGGTACAATTCTTCCAAAAACAAACATGAAGAAAATACCAACCAGAGTCCAGACATAATACGACACGTTACTCTGTTTAGTTTCTGTCATAATTCTTTTCCCCCTTACATAAGTAGTACAAAAACTATACTATCCGCGGCGAAAGTTACTCGTCGCATATGATACTTTAACTATATATACAAAATTTGTGACAGTAAAGTAGCATTATACAGACATCTGTGCTATAATCGACACAGATGTTAGGTAATGGAAATGTCGCGGTATCAGTGGGTTTGCGCCCCCTGTGCCCCCTACTTTATGTCGATATTTTCATATTATATACAAGGAGCGGGTAAAATTATGAAGGACAAGAAAAACGAGTATTTTCTAAAGGTTTGTGAAACGGGTAATATTACCACGGCGGCGGAGGAACTGTACATCTCAAGATCTGTGCTCTCCCGTGCCCTCCACGAGATGGAGGAAGAATTCGATGCCACTTTGTTTACCAGATCAAAAACAGGAGTGGAACTCACGGAAAGCGGTATTATTGTTCGTGATATGATTCAGTCCATAGAGGCAAATTACAACTATGCCAAGGACAAACTAACCGACGTAAAGAAGCAGAATTCCACAGATAATATCAGAATAGGTATAACACCCACCAACGGTATGACATTTTACAAAAGATATTACACGGATTTCGTCAACAAATATCCCGACATAACTCTGTACATGGAAGAGCACTCTGCCTTTGATATAAGCACTCTTCTAATGGACCGGTCAATAGATGTGGGTATTACACCCGTTGTATACGGTGATGAGTACTTCGATAATGTAGTTCTATATACGGATAAGCTGGTTCTTGGAATGAGGAAGGAAGACCCCCTTGCCAAGAAACGAACCATAGGCTTATCGGATCTATCTAACCTTCCCTTAGGATTCTTGAGTGCAAGAGTGCCCATGGAAGGAATAGTCAAGGAGTATATCTCCGCCCAGCATAAAAAAGCCAACATTGTAGTGCGTACATCCGACAAAGAATTGCTTCACCGGATGGCTGCGGAGGGTTCATGCTACCCCTTCCTTACAAGAGACATCATGTCTGCATGGAAGGATATAAGCTACAGACAGGTAAGCTTTATCACTCCCAGTATTATCCGTCTCATATGGCCTAAGATGTCTGTAATCCGCCCCGGTCTTGAAACTTTTATCAACTATATGACTGAGAAATCCAAAGAATATAAGACAGATTCCGAATAATCCGTTCGGGTTTTGAGACATATAGCCCCAAAAACCTACGTATATGACCATAGACTGACACAAATAAAGTTACTATACTATAAAGTATGACCAAATGGAACGAAAGGAGTTATATTATGGCAGAAGAAGTTAAGAAGCCTAAGCGTCCGGTGGATCCCAACAGCGCCAAATACAAGCTGGGACAGATCGCCGCCAAGGCATACGAAGACGCCCAGGCAGCTAAAGATAGAGGTGAACCCGTAGGCTGGTGTTCCTCCAACTTCCCGGTGGAGATACCCGAGACTTTAGGGCTTGCAGTAGTATACCCTGAGAATCAGGCAGCGGGAATTGCTGCAAGAGGTTATGGAGAAGAGATGTGTAACATAGCGGAATCGGATGGTTATTCCAATGATATTTGCGCTTATGCCCGTATCTCTTTGGCTTACGCAAAAGTGAAAAAATGCGAAGGACAGGATATGCCCCAGCCGGATTTCCTCCTTTGCTGCAACAATATTTGCAACTGTATGATTAAGTGGTATGAGAACCTGGCCAAGGAACTGGGTATTCCTCTTATTATGATTGATATACCCTTTAACCCGGACTACGAGGTATCCGATGCTGAAACAGCCTATGTCAAGGCTCAGTTTTTAGCTGCCATCAAGCAGCTCGAGGATCTCTTCGGAGTAAAATGGTCCGAGGAAAAGTTCGCAGAAGTAATGGAATACTCCGGACGTTCCTCAAGAGCTTGGCTTAAGGCTGCAGGTTGTGCCCATTACAACCCTTCACCCTTTAACGGCTTTGACCTCTTAAACCATATGGCTGTTATGGTTACCGCAAGGGGTAAGAAGGAAGCCGCTGAGGCTATGGAACTTCTCTACAAAGAATACGAGGCAAACCACGAAAAAGGTGAATCTACCTTCCGTGCCGAGGAGAAGTATAGAATCATGTTCGAAGGAATCGCCTGCTGGCCCTGGCTTCGTGTTACCTCCACAGGATTAAAGAGCCGCGGTATCAACATGGTAACCACCATCTACGCTGATGCCTTCGGATTTATATATGATGATTTTGACGGAATGTGCCGTGCATACGCATCGGTTCCCAATGCCATCAACCTGGAAAAAGCAAGGGATAAGCGTGTGGCTCTTGCCAAAGAGATAGGCGTAGAGGGGCTTTTAGTTCATACCAACCGCTCCTGTAAGTTATGGTCCGGATTCATGTATGAAATGAGCCGTCAGATTGGTGAAGAAGTGGGAATCCCCGTTGTAAGTTTCGACGGAGACCAGGCGGATCCCCGTAACTTCTCAGAAGCGCAATACGATACAAGAGTACAAGGTCTTACAGAGATTATGGAGACCGGAAAGGCGGCTAAGTAATGAATACCAACGAAATCTTCAAAGAATTCCACAAAGCCGCTAAAGATCCAAAGGCTTTAATGGATAGATATATCGGGGAAGGCAAACCCGTTGTCCTTGTGGCACCGGTATACACCCCCGAGGAAATAATATACTCTATGGGCTGCATTCCCATGGGAGCCTGGGGCGCAGACATTGCCCTCAAAGAATCAAAACAATACTTCCCGGCATTTATCTGTTCCATAGTCCAGTCAATTCTTGAGCTAGGAATTAACGGAACATACAAAGGAGCATCCGCTTTGGTGGTTCCCTCCCTTTGTGACTCTTTAAAATGCCTGGGCCAGAACTGGAAATACGGAGTATCGGATATTCCCTTTATTCCCATGACATATCCCCAGAACCGTAAGCCCGACTTCGGACATGACTTTACCAGGGCCGGCTACGAAAGAGTAATTGAGGATCTGACCAAAGCCACCGGCAAAACCTTCAGCGACGAAGCCCTTGCCGAGGCTATTCTTCTATACAACAAACACAATGCTGCTATGCGAGACTTTGCAAGGCTTGCTGCGATTCATCCCGAGATTACCGCTGCCCAAAGAAGCGATGTGTACAAGTCAGCATGGTTTATGGATAAGGCGGAACACCTTAATCTGGTGGGGGCACTTGTTGATTCCCTTAAGGAATCTGCCCCGGGCCCCAAACGTAAATCCGTATATATCTCGGGTATCCTTGCGGATTCACCGGCACTTCTTGAAATCTTCGACGACTTAGACCTCTTTATCGTGGGAGATGATGTGGCCGCCGAATCCCGCCAGTACGGAACAGATACACCGGACAAAGAGGATGGAGAGACCAATCTGGATGCCCTTGTTAACAAGTTCTGCAACAGGGACAATTGCTCTTTGTTATATGACGTGGACAAAAAGCGTATCGACCGTATCGTTCGCAAGGCTTCCTCTCTTCGAGCAGATGGAGTAGTTGTAATACTTACCAAATTCTGCGATCCGGAGGAATTCGATTATCCTCTTATCAAGAAGGCATGCGATGCCAAAGGCATTCCCTGCATCCTTGTGGAGGTTGACAGACAGATGGAGAATATGGAGCAGGCAAGAACTATGCTCCAGACATTTAAAGATATGATATAGGGAAGGAGTAACATAAAGATGAGAAACACCAAGAGACCTCTTGAAGGTATAAAGGTTGTAGAGCTTGCCACATTTATAGCAGGCCCTTGTTGTACAAGATATCTGGCAGACTTAGGCGCCGAGGTAATTAAGGTGGAAGCTCCCAAGGGAGATCCCCTTCGTTTCCAGGGTCCCAACGAGGGACGTCCCTACGGCGACAGAGATGATACCACTTATACATTGGAGAACACAGGTAAGTCCTGTATCACTCTTAACACCAAATCAGAAGCGGGACGTGGGGCTCTGGAAAAACTTATTGCAGAGTGTGACATCTTCGTTACAAATATAAGACCTAACGGTCTTAAACGTGCGGGACTTGATTATCCCACCCTTTCTGCCAAGTATCCGAAGCTGGTATTCGGATATGTATCGGGATTCGGCGAAAAGGGACCGGACAAAGACCTTCCCGGCTTTGATTTTACCGCTTATTTCGCAAGAGGTGGCGTAATGGGTACAATGTACGACGTTGACCATGTTCCCATGACCCCCATTGCAGGTTTCGGTGACCATCAGGTTGGAATGTACCTTGCTTCCGGAATCCTGGCAGCTTTGTACCGCGCGAGAGAAACGGGCATCGGTGATATGGTAACCGTAAGTCTTTACCACACCGCCATCTGGGATGTATCCCTTATGCTTCAGGCCAACCAGTACGGAGACGTATCCACCAAGTTCCCCGTATCCCGTAAGCGCCTTGCCAACCAGCTTCAGATTACCCATAAGACAAAGGACGGCGGCTGGCTCCAGATTGCCATGCCCCAGTACAATGCCCTTTACGAAAGATTTATGAATGCCATCGGACGTACAGACCTTATCGGCAACGAGAAGTTCTATCCTCTGGCCAACTTACAGAATAACCTTGATGAGTTCTATGAAATAATCCGTTCCGAAATCGGCAAACGTACCATGGAGGAAATGTGCGCCATAATGGATAAAGCAGACCTTCCCTACGGACGTTGTGCAACCTGGGACGAGATCTTAAAAGACCCTCAGGCTTGGGAAAGTGACTGTCTTGCAAAGGTTAAGATGGATAACGGCATCGAGAGAACCATGGTTCGTACTCCCGTAATCTTTTCCGATACAGAGCTTCCTCCCTACGAGCGTTCACCCTTCCTTGGGGAACACACAAGAGAAGTTCTTAAGCGACTTGGATATACCAAAGAACAGGTTGATGCCATGATTGCTGCAGGAGAAGCTACAGACTGTACGAGGATAGGATAATGTATACTTTAGGAATTGATATAGGTTCAACAACATCAAAATGTGTAGTATTAAAAGAGGGTAAGGAGATTGTTGCCAAGTCTCTTATTCCCTTCGGTACCGGAACCAAGGGTCCTATGCAGGCCTTTGAGGCCGCCCTATCAGAATCCGGCCTTAAGGAAGAGGACATAAGCTTTATCATGGCAACAGGCTATGGCCGCACCACCTTCGAGAAAATGAACGGCGAGATGAGTGAGCTCTCCTGCCACGGCAAAGGAGTCTTCTTTCATCATCCCGACTGCCGCACCATCATAGATATCGGTGGTCAGGACGCCAAGGTCATTACCCTTTCCTCAGGAGGAGCCATATCCAATTTTGTTATGAACGATAAATGCGCCGCAGGAACCGGACGCTTCCTTGACGTTATGGCAGGTATCCTGATGATTGGGGTAGAGGATTTAGAGACTTTTGCACTGCAATCTACATCTCCCATATCCATTTCTTCCACATGCACCGTCTTTGCGGAAAGCGAGGTTATATCCCAGCTTTCCAAGGATGCGGACAAGAACGACCTTGTGGCGGGAATATGTAATTCAGTAGCCAGTCGTGTTGCCGCCCTTGCCAAAAGAGCCGGAATTAAAGAGGCTGTTTACATGTCAGGAGGCGTTGCCCAAAACGGCGGCGTCAGGACCGCTCTCTCAAGAGAGCTTGGATGCGAAGTACACTTCGCCACTGACGCACAATACATGGGAGCTCTGGGAGCTGCCATCGCAGGTTACGAGAAACTATAAACCGGGGTTAGGGGCATTTTCTATCATATATCATACGGCGTGGGGCCACAGGTTCGACGCAAATCACTCTCCACTACGGCGAGCTATACAATAACTACAATACGGCCTCCGAGGCATCAGGACCATAAATCAAAATCCTGCCACCTCGGAGGCTTATTTTCGTAATTGTCTATCTCACTCTCCGGTTTGGTTGTCATATCCGATATTGTAATTGAATTACAAGTGAAAATATCGGATAATAGGACTGGTGGGGATGCTGATTATGTGTCGTTATTAAGGAGCGCTTACATGAAAAAGATTGTATCAATACTTATAATTATCGGAATAGCAATAGGGATAGTCGGATGCGCAAGGGCGGAAAAAGAATATCCCTCCGAGTACATGAAAAGAATACAAGGAGTTACCAAACAGGATCGAGAAGCTGAAATGCTTAAATACTTAAGAAATAAATATCCGGATTATTCATTTAACACAAAATGGTTTGACGGGGCGAACAATGCCTTCATGTCTGCAGACGCACATATGCATGAGGACATATTAACCTTTACGGTAGATAGCTCTGTAGTGGAAATGAGCGAGGAAGACAAGAAAATTGTTTTTCGAGCAGAGCGTTGCCTTGAATCAAGAGATTCCGGTCCCATCGTAATAAGTGACAACTTCTTTTATTACTTTATAAAAGACGAATACATTGAATGGCAATCCAAGATTGCAGAGGATTATTTCCCTGATTATCATGTTTCCACATTTGCTTTTCCGGAATTACTCCCTAATTCTTTTACAGAAGGCAAAACCCTAAAAGACCTTCTTAACTTTGGTTCTTCCAACGAGGATGTACCGAATAATTCTGAGGAAGCCAAGGCAGGTGAAACTATTGAGGGTTTCTTTAGATTTACATTTTGTGTAAATGCTGCCAATCTTAATGAGGATGAATTTAAAGAAAAGGCGAAGGCTTGTTACGAAACAATACAGAAAAGCGATTTGCAACGAAACTACTATGATTTTTGTTTAATAGAACCCGGTGCATACTTGCAGTTAGATAAAAGCAGCTACCGTCTTGAAATAAATGATAAAGATATTGTTAGCAAAATCCATTTTTCAAGCAATTAAGGAGATTTTATGAAGAAAATAGCATCAATGCTTTTAATCCTTGCAATAATAATAGGCATAACCGGTTGCGACAGAGAGCCCTCGGAATATATGAAATCGGTAGAGAATATTCCCTGGGAAACTAGACAAGCCGAGATGCTTAAATATTTAAAAGAAAAGTACCCCAGTTACACTTTCGCTGTAGAGAACTTTCGCGCCGCAAACTTTGGCCCAATCATACCAAGTGGGTACAGCGGTAATCCCGACGGCGATGAGCTGACAGTTACAACAATAGTAAACGGTAAAGAGGTTACTTGCGAGGCTGAACGACATCTGTCAGAAGATTATAAAGTTTCTTCAAATAACCCAAACACTAATGCAGTCGTAATAGAAGATAGTTTCTTTGGTTATCTTGTAGAAGACGAATATACAAAATGGCTTTCTCAAGTCGGGAAAGATTTCTTTGCTGATTGTTGGACAACCCGTCGCTTCTTGCCGAGTAAATTGCCTAACTCATTAACAGAAGAAAGCACTCTAAAGGACCTTCTTGCTCTCAGAGAGGACTATGATTTAGGCTTTTCTTTTGAATTCTGCATTGATGGCAACGGCCTTACCAAAGCAGAGTTCGAGGAAAAGGCACAGGCTTGTGGTAATCGATTAAAAGAAATCGATTTAAAACATAATCACTATACATTTAAGTTAATAGACGCTGATGCCTATTCGAAATGGAGAGAAACAAACTATTATTTCGAATTATATGATGAAGATACGATTAGCAAGTACCCGGACGAAAGCGTAGCGAACAAAGGCTCGACAAGCGAGAGTTCAACAAGTGAAGGCTCAGACGTTACAGAATATCGTTCAGAGTACCTAAAAGCGAACCAAGGTGTTTCCAAGCAGGCTAGACAGAATGAAATGCTCGAACACTTAAAAAAGAAATATCCAAGTTACGCCTTCACTGTGAGACTGTTTTACAACGCAGAGCAATCAACGGGTGCCAACGAAGATTTATTACGTGTTTCAACAAATGTAAACGGCAAAGAGATTGTTTGCAAAGTAAGGCGTTATCTTGAAAATAAGGATTCGGGATCAATTATTATAAGGGATAACTTCTTTGGTTATCTCATAGAAGACGAGTATATCAAGTGGCTATCTCAGATTGTAGAAAGCTTCTTCAATGATTGCCACGTTGAAATATCTTCTATTCCCGATGAATATCCCGACTCCTTAGTAGAAGGAAATACGCTAAAAGACCTTTTGGCCTATAAATCGTCAACAACGGGTTCGGCAGCTGTTGAAGCGCACTATATAAAAGTTTATATAAATGCCAGCGGCCTTGCGAAAACAGACTTTTGGGTTAAAGAAGAAGCACTTTATAAAGAGTTAAAAGAACATGATTTTAAGAATAAATATGATTTTTACCTAGTAGATGCTAATGTTTATCCGGAATGGAAGAAAATAGACTATTATTTTAAGCTACATGATGAAGATGTTATTAGTCATACGAGTGAGGGTTGATATGAAGAAGGTTTTGGTTTTAGCTTTAGTAATATGTATATTCATTAGTGGTTGTGCTAACAGTACTTCTTCGCTGCCGTCTGAAAATATGCCAACGCAGAACCAATTGGAAACATGCTTAATTCCGACATCGTATTTTGAGGCTTGAGGCATGACACTTGATAAGGCTTATGAATCGTACAAGGATGTTGACATCAACAAGTTTACCAGTGTCAAGAAAACAGATGAAGGACTGTTGCTAGAATTGACACCAACACAACGAGATTATTTTATCAAAGATAATAATACCTTTATTAAAAAGCTACTAGATGAATTTAAAGATTGCAACGATTTATATAAGTGTGTAGAGGATTCTGAATATAGAGAATTAGTATATTATTATGATGAAAAAATACCATCGATGATTATGTCTAGTGGTGTTTTTTCGGTAGCCCATGGGTATGCATTGAACTACATTCTAAAGAATAATATACCCGAGTGGAGTGTGAATATAACAATCAATAACTGTAATACCGGAAAAGAAGTAATTTCATTTACCATCCCAGGACAGGCTGTGTCTATTGGCAAAGAAGAGTGAGCTAAGAGTTATTAATAAGGATTTTGCAATAATAGGAGGATATATGTTTAAGAAATATTTAGCAGCATTAATGGTATTATGCATCGTGATTTTAGATTGCTCATGCACTACAAATAATGCATCACAATCAGAAGATAGTTCAATAGCTTCTTTAGGCTTAGAAAAAGCGGAAAAGTGTTTAATTCCTACTTCGTATTTCAAATTTTCCGGGTATACTTTAGAAAGCGCTTTTGAAGAGTATTCAGAGTACGTGAATAGTTATTTCGTTAGTGTTAAACAGGCCGACAATGGTTTGCTGCTTGAGATGACAGAAAAACAAAAGAAGGATTTCATTAATCGTAATAATGAATTCATTGAGAAACAACTTAAGCAGTTTACCGAATATAATGATACGTATAAATATGTAGGAGACAGTGAGTACAAAACATTGGAGTTTTACTATGACGAGAAAATACCCGAAGCTATAGAAGTTAGAGGAGTATGGGCTGTAGTAAATGGGTATGGGATGAATTACATCTTAAAAAACAACACAACAGAATGGGGTGTCCATGTCACAATAAAGAATTGCCATACCGGAAAGGTTGTGGCATCTGGAACTATCCCTAATGAGACAGTTTCATATGGTGAAAATGAATGGAAGAAGAGTTACGAATAGAATTTCGGAGTGGAGGTATATCATGGAGACTTTAGAGAGTAAGATTAAAAAAGGTATAGTAAAGGCCAGGGTATTAAGGATTATTTCTTTCCTCTTCATCGTTGCCGCCATCGTCCTTAAGATAATCAAAGGCGGTACCAATACCGGCATGCTGATCTTCGGGGCATTCTTTGGGCTAATGCTATTTGCCATATTCAGCTGCCTGTCATTATTCCCCCTTGATTGGAAGACGAGAGCTTTCAAGCCGGCGAGACCGGACAAAGAAGAAAGTATTGAAGACAAAATCCAGATGAAGATAGTCTTCGGATGGGTTAATGTAGTTCTAATGCTCTTCTTTTCCTTGGCTATCTTTTTTTACTTCTAAGGAATAAATGAATTATGAATAAACAGACTTCTACAAGAACACGAAATATAATAAGAATCCTGATTATTATAACCATAGGGATAGCCTGGGTTCACTCGGCCTTGCCGCCCTCGGCATCGGATATGGAATCAGGCTTCTTCTTTGACCTGTTAAAACCCATACTTGGCATATTTCTTCCCCCTGAGCTGGTGACACCCCTCCTTGTCCGCAAGATGGCCCATTTCACAGAATATGCTTTTCTTGGAGGGGAAATGATTGCCTACGTTAACGCCTGCAGGAGATTTGAGTGGAAGCACATTCTTAACGCCCTCTTCTCAGGCCTTGCTGTTGCGGTAATGGATGAGACCATTCAGATATTCTCCGGAAGAGGTCCTGCAATCACCGATGTGTGGATTGACATGGCAGGCTTTGTAACCGGCGGTCTGATTGCCTCGATTATTACGCTGATAAAAGTAAGGATAACAAATAAAAATGGTGTTGACGAGGATATTTCTTAGTGATACACCACTGATAGTTAGCAACGGCTAACCCAGAGTATGGCGGAAGCCGTTGCCGAAGGCGCAAAGGACGCAGGTGCAGATGTATCACTTCTTGAGGCATCAGCCTTCAACAAGGACAAGGCCGGAAACTATCAAAGCATTGCCTTCGGATGCCCGGCAATGGGTGACGAAGAGTTGGAGGACACCATATTCGACCCCATGTTCACAGACGTAGAGGGTGCTCTATCTGATAAAAAAATTGTATTATTCGGCTCTTATGATTGGGGAGATGGAGAATGGATGAGAAACTGGAAATCCCGTTGCTCTGACTCCGGAGTGAAGCTTTTCGCAGACAGCGTACTTGCCAATAATACCCCTGATGATGAAGCCCTAGATAAGTGCAAGGCTCTTGGTAAGGCTATAGTGTAATGTTACAGAAGGCTATTATTGAGCATGGATCTCCCACTCTGGCAGGAATCAAGACGGGGAGCCCCTTTCGGGTAGCATGTCCTTTCGAGGAAATCTCCTGTGAGATTCGGAACCTCAACGGAATGCTTAGAAAGCACGGCCTTTGAATCATACCTGTTCGGAAGAGAAAGAATACAACCCTCTTGTATCTCTATCGGCCCAGTCGCCTAAAGGCCGATCTTTCCTGCCCGGAAGCTATAGAGATCCTAATGGAGAAAGGTTATTCATATACAGAAACTCAGCGATGTATCGCAGAACTATCCAAGCATTTGAAGGAGGATGGAACATTTCCCCACGAGGTGGGCTTGTTCCTGGGGTATCCTCCCTCGGACGTGAAATGCTTTATGGAGAACCCTTTTAAAGGGGTAAGGTGCATCGGTTGCTGGAAGGCTTACAGCAACGAAGATGCGGCAAGAGAAACATTTGACAGATATAAGAAATGTACCACATTTTATCGCGACCAAATCGGACGTGGCAAGCCTCTCGAGGCTTTGATTGTTAATGCGGATTAACATGCCATAGAACTTTTTTCGTCATATTTGCATTGTATTTATAGTTAATATATTGGCATTATATTGATTTTTTCGTAAATTTTTGCTAATATATTAACGATAGGAGACTTGTTATGGATTATATATGGGATACCCCGTCCGATGTTTCGAAGCGACTTGCGGACAAACTTAGGTCGATAAGAAAGAGAAAGAAAATAACTCAGAAGCAACTAGCGGAAAGAAGTAATGTTACCTATGCGTCTCTTAGACGCTTTGAGAGGACGGGCAACATTTCATTGGAGTCCTTCGTTAAGCTTGCCATGGAACTTGGAGTTATTGATGAGATAAACAATCTATTTACCAGACCGGTATATGGCAGTATTGAGGAGGTCATAAATGAGCAAAAGTCTTGATGTATATTATCATGGTAAACTAGTCGGGACATTGGCGGAAACTCCTGACAGACTCATTGCGTTCCAGTATTCTGAGGAGTGGATTAAGACCGGCTTCCCAATCAGTCCGTTTTCTCTGCCTCTTAGAAACGATGTATTTATCCCGGAAGAGAAATCCAGAGATAGATTTGGAGGACTTTTTGGTGTATTTGCAGACAGCCTTCCCGATGCATGGGGGCAGCTTTTACTTGCAAAACATCTTGAATCACTTGGCGTAAGACAATCAGATATATCCACGTTAGATCGCCTAGCGTATGTTGGAAAGAACGGCATGGGTGCCCTTGAGTATTTCCCATCAAAGGAATCAGATTTTTATAACGATGTCGCAGGTCTAGATTTCGATTCAATTGCTAAAGAGTGCGATAATCTTCTCTCGTCAAAACTCTCTAATCAACTCGACACGTTATACAAGCTTGGGGCTTCCAGCGGTGGTACAAGGCCAAAGATTCTTCTTAAAGATGATAATAAAGAGTGGATAGTGAAATTCCCGGCAAAAACCGATCCTGATATCAGCGGAAAGAGAGAATATGATTACTCCTTATGCGCCAAGGCTTGTGGAATTGAAATGACACAGACGCAGCTAATTAAATCATCTGTATGTGCCGGCTATTTTAAGACGGAAAGATTTGATCGTGTAGGAAATATGAAGCTTCATAATATCACCTTTGCTGGACTTTTAGAGGCTGATTTTAGAGCCCCTTCTTGCGATTATAGAGATTATTTAAAGCTTACACGAGTTCTCACAAAAGACCGCTTTCATGATGTGGAGCAGATGTTTAAAATCATGTGCTTCAACATTTTCACACACAACAGAGATGATCATACAAAAAACTTTGCTTTCCTCTACACAGAGGATAAGGGTTGGCGCCTCGCTCCGGCATATGATTTGACATACAGCGAAACATATTGGGGCGAACACACCACCTCTGTAAACGGTAAAGGGAAAGATATAAAGAAGGATGATTTAATAACGCTTGGTCAAGAGGCGGGGATTTCTATAGAGCATTGTTTGGAGTATTACCTGGAAATACAAGAGAGAACTAAATGCCTGGAAAAATATTTTGAAGGGCATGGTCCGAAAGGGAATACCCATTTGCCCATTAGGGAGAGCATTAGTGAACTTTCTGAACCTTGAACGGTACAAGAACCCGAAAAGAGACTGCACAAAAGTACAGTCTCTTTTACATTCGAATTAGATTCCCCTTCTCCTATTTTAAACCCGTCTAATTCGCCGGGATTAAAACTCTTAAAACTTATCCTTAAACTCCGCATAAAGCTCCGGCAGTATAGCTGCAAGGTTGGTAAACTCCTTAATGTTATGCATAAGAAGTCCTCTTGCTGCCATAACCGGGAACTGCTCTCCGTCAGGCACTACCTTTACAGGCTTGCCGTCAATGATGGAATATCCCATCCAGAAACGGGTACGAAGCTCGCATCCGCCTTCCACCGGGCGAAGGAAATGACACATGAATACAGGATTCTTATCATTACCTGCGCATACGATGGTTCCCTTGAAATCCTTTAACTTCTCGGGATCGAAGCCCACATCTGCAGGATTACGGAAGTTGATAAAGATTACTTCTTTACCAAGGCCCGTATCTTCATGAACCTCATGTACCGTATTCCAATATCTCTCCTTCATGGAAAGAGATTCATCCTTAGAAATCTCCGGATTCTGAGTCAGGCAGTAGTAATGCTCATTGTGGTTCCAGATCTTGTAGCGCATAGGCTCAAGTCCGTGCCATGCAAACCACCAGTCAAACATCTCAACCGTAACTCCCGGCATAGGAGTGAGGTTGGCCAGGGTTGCAGTACCGTTAGGCAACTGACACCAGCCCTTCTCTCCCGGAAGGTATCCCTCGTCAAAGAGTTTGTTCATCTCTTCGGGAACCAGAGCCAGGGAAGGATCCATAGGCTCTGCTACTTCTGCGTATCGCAAAGGATCGGCGTCTACCATATCTCTTTCGAAATACTTATATAAGGGACCTGACTTTTCTTCTTCTGTGATAGGTACCAACATATCGTGAGGTCTTACATTCCACTTCTCAATGGGTACGTCTTCTGTGGTAAAGGTCATCTTACCGTTAACGTTTTGTACCACAATCCACTTAAGCCAGTTCTTGTTATCCATCTCCGGATAATCCGTTCTCAAAAACCATCCTCTGGATTCCTTACGCATATCTGATGCTCTAAAATGCATCTGAGCAGACATTACCATAGCTTCTGCCTCATGTACGGAAAGAAGTCCGTGGAGGTCATCTGCCTTCATGGTGGCAGCCTTTTTCTCTGCCTCATCTAAGATCTTCAGACACTCGGCAATTCCCTCTGCATTCATAATTACAGAATGCTCCATGGGAACCATAGCCTTCTGAACAAGTTCAATTACTTCAACAGCAGTTGCTCCCTCTTTTCTATCAAGGGGTGCAAAGTTAGCCTCAATAAGCTTGTCAACCTTGGCAGCATCTATGCTTCCTGCCTTATTGATTCCCTGCTCTTTGATGGCATCTGCTGTAACTATAGCTGCAAATACTGCATTAAGAATTCCTGAACCTCTGTTACGTCCGGGAGGCGCCGGAACTGCTCCCGGTGCAGCACTACCGCAGTAGCTGCAGTCACCGATGGCAAAAAGGCCCTTCACATTAGTCTGCATATCGTGACCTACGTATAAGGGTGACTGCTCACCGATAAACATAGGACAAACTTCCAAGTCTTTATCTACAGTGTGAGCACTCTCGGAATTAAGTCTGTTGAACTTCTCTCCGTAGGGGCGCTTCCACAGCTTCTCTAATGATTCCTCTCCACCGGGCTCATCCTTAAAGTCAAGATGGATAGGTCCGTTGCCGGCCTTCATCTGCTTGTACCACTCAAGGATGGCGTTGGAATTAATGTCTGACTCTCTATGCTGACGGAAGTTTCTTGTTACATGCTCACCCTTGTTGTTGTACATGAAGTTCTCACCGAATACAACTTCCGCATGACTCTTGGCACGAACCAGCTGAGCGAAGTTACCGAACTCAACATTACGAAGCTTGGCTCCTGCTCTGTAAGCTGCAGCGATACCGTCACCACGTCCGTTGCTCCACATGCTGGCATGTCGATAATCCTGGCTACCTGTTGCAATGATTACATCTCCTGCAGAGATAACAAAGGTCTCTCCGTCAAGGATGCTGTAGCAGATAGCTCCGCACACCTTCTCATTCTCAGTAAGAATCTCAGCCATAGTGGTCTTATCAAGAATCTTAACTCCCAGCTTTTCAGCTTTTTTACGAATCTTTAAAGTAATATCCAAGTCAACACAGGTAATAGCCGTCATAGGACCGGTCTGCATAACATGGAAGTCACCGTTTTCCTCTCTGGGAATGGATACTCCCCAGCTATCCAACCTGTTTAAAAGTTCCGGATTCATCTTCACATACTTAAGCATAAGCTCTTGGTCATCCATATAGCATCCCACTTCATGGGCATGGAAGGCAAGAAATGCTTCCGGTTTAACCTTCTTGGGGTCGAAATACTGTAATACACCGCCGCCTCTGCAGGCCTTACCTGCATATCCGGCTGTCTGCTTCTCGACAATCAGTACATCAGCGTCGGGAAGTTCTTCTTTAATGGCAACAGCGCAAGATAATCCGCCAACACCGCCACCTACAATAAGAATGTCACATGACATATCGGTCTTCTTAAAATTCATTGTGGTATACCTCCCTTAATTATTTGTACGGCTCAAAAGCCTGAAGCAGATGCTCGCTGGAGTAATCGGGAACCACGGTTATGGCATCCTTCTTACATACGGCTGCGCAGAAGAAGCAGTGTTCGCAATCTTCCACATACTTAAATACAGGTTGCTTCTTTTCTTCATTCCATCTTATAACGTCTACGAAACATGCCTTGTAGCATAACTTGCATCCTACACACTTGGTCTCGTCGTATAAGATCTTATGATTGGTGTTAATCATATGTTTTCCTCCTTAATGCAATATACATATACACACGTGAAAATATAAAAAACCCCCGTAAACTGTTCTAGTTTACGAGGGGTAAAAAACCATCTCATTCCGTCAACTCTAGTAAACACGGATTTATTTGTCTACAAGTATACTTGAAATTGAAATTATTGCAAGATGTAATTATTTACATACTTTCCTCTGCGTCCTCCAGACCCTCGTATCCATACATATTTGCTGATTTTGCAATTATTTTTAATGCCAGATTATCACCCTTTTCCTTAAGCTCGGTCATATAGTCGTAGTAAAGATTAAAGGTTCTATCAGAGTATGTTCCCAGCTCTCCCCTAAGGTAAGTCTCATAGGAAGTGTTATACATACTGTCCTCAGAAGAACGGATACTTCTTGCCCTTCCCGCCACCTTGGGGAATTTCTCGGCCAAGGCCTCCATCCATCCGACCTGCAGTTCCACCACCTCATTCTGGCGGGCTATGCGCTTGCTGCTTCGATGGGGAAGCTTGTCTTTTAGATTGTCATATCCTATAGGGTCTGTGGATTCCATCATCCGGGCATATTTTTCCGTAAGAAGATTCCAGCCTGTGGCATCGGCAAAATGAAGGTCATCTAAGTAGCTGTTAAGCATCTCTTTAGTCCAGTACTCAAACTGACTTTTCCGCATGATAAAGAAGGTGGTTCTATCATCTTGGCAACTCGCCCTTCCTCCCTGATTGTTAACCTTGTCGAACTGAACCCATTCAGCTTCGACGATTTGTGTTATAAGGTCTTCCTTTACATTATCACTCATGCTTATCCCCTCCCGAGAATCCTGTCACAGTAAATATCAAGGAATGTATTCTCACCGTCTACTAAGCCCATATCCTTCATAAGATTAAGTATTTCAAGAGCCAAGTCCTCTATGTCAAGAACAATGTTATCTCCTCTGTTTAGCACGTAAGGATTATAGTCTCCCGACCAGGCCTCCGCCTGCATGGGGGATACGGCTATTTTATCCATAATTTTTAAGGCTTCCGCCGTATTGCCGAAGTTCTCTAAACCTCTGCGGCGCCATTTGTAATAGGGTGCATAAGATTTATTAAGGAGGTAGAAAATCTTCATGGCGGAAGTCAGCGCCCTTGAAAGACAGATGGTAGCGGTAACATAGTCGCCTCTTGCCATCATCCTGGGATAATTGTACTGACCGCTTTGTGAGAAGATATGCACCTCATGGGCCAGATTCATCCTCCATATTCTGTCGGGATAGTATCTAAGAAGCGCCTCCCGCACCCTTTGGAATATTCCATCACCCGTAAAGAAGATCTCGCCGTTTGTTACGGTAGCCATGTGTTCTTCCTTCATGTTAATCCAGTCTTCAGTATTTAAATCCTCGCCACTCATAAGCTTTTCTATGGTGGCTTCGGGAATCTGCATAATGGACCTATAGAAGTCTCTTACGGTAAATACCCCTCTTCTTAAAGCCACGTGATGAAGGTTCATCCCTCCGTCACCGTAGTTTTCCACCAGGAGTTCGTACTCATGCTGAAGTATTCCACCGATTTCCCGATAATCATCATCATTTAACCACATGCAAAATCCCACAACAAAGTCGTGGTCTCTGGATAAATCATCGTCAAATCCAAAGCATTCGCTGCCTTCACCAACCAGACCCACTGCAATTCTATCCTTGTATTCGGAGAACTTGCTCTCAATCATAGGGGCTCCGTATCTTTCATAGAAACGGCGGCATTTTTCCAACTGAGTTATACTTAACTGCTCATTAACTTTATTTAAGTTTTCTCGGGTAATATCACTGTTAGCTGATAACTCATCGTGGGATGAGGTAATAAGAAGGGCCTTCTCTAAGTGCATCTTGGCATGACGGAATTCCTGCCTGTCGGCATAGAGAAGCCCGAAGTTGTTATGATATAGGGCAAGTACAGAAGGGTCTTCTATCTTTTGCTCCTCAATACAGTCTCCCGCCTTGGTAAGGGCCTTCTTGGCTTCATCCATGATGCCGAAAATTCGATAGGTTGTGCCCACATTAATAAGAGCCACCACATAATCCACGGTATCCGTAAGCTCCAACTCCTTCATAAGTGAGATAACTGAGTAGCATGCATTGACGGCGGCGGTCTTGTCTCCGGTGCGACGGGTTATTCCCACCAACTCATTGTTCAAGGTAATCTGAGCCCTCTTGTCACCCTCCTTCTTGGCTGCTGCCAGGTTATCCATAAGGAAAACCTGAAGCTCTACCTCCGTCTTATAACTCATCATTTCATCGTATTGCTCTAACACTTTTTTGATATCCATAGATGCCCCCCTACTATGGTTGTAGAAATTATCTGACTATTTTAATTGTAGCGTGAAATTTACAATTTGACAAGCCTTGGGAAAACTTGACGATTATTGTCACTACAGATACTATTATACTTAGGAGAAAGGGGGATATCCAAATGTCAATAGTAGCAGCTTTTATGGTGCCGCATCCGCCTCTTATAATTCCCGAAGTGGGGAAGGGATCCGAGGAAATCGTGCAGCGCACCATTGACGCATACACCGAGGTGGCGAAGGAAATCTCAAAGCTACATCCCGATACGGTAATAATATCAAGTCCTCATGCAGTCATGTATTCGGACTATTTTGCGATTTCACCGGGAGCCCATGCCCACGGCTCTTTTGCCGGGTTCGAAGCACCCAGGGTAACCATTAATGCGGAGTATGATGAAGAGCTGGTTTCTAAGCTTTGTGAATTGTCGGGGAAAGAGGGCTTCCCTGCAGGAGTGCAGGGAGAACGAAACTCCATAACCGAACTCGATCACGGAACCATGATTCCACTATGGTTTTTGAATAAATTCCAAACAGACTACAAATTGGTACGGGTAGGGCTTTCAGGCCTGCCCCTTACTGCCCACTATGCCTTTGGACAGCTTATTAAAAATGCCGTTTCGGAAGTGGGAAGAAAGGCCGTATTTATAGCAAGCGGGGATTTGTCCCACAAACTGCAAGAAACAGGCCCTTACGGCTTTGCCCCGGAGGGTCCGGAATATGATAAACGAATAATGGATGTCTGCGGCAGGGGAGCCTTCGGAGAACTCTTAGAGTTTGATGATGAATTCCTGGATAGGGCGGCGGAATGCGGCCATCGCTCCTTTACAATAATGGCAGGCGCCTTGGACGGACAGGATGTACGCGCCACGGTCTTAAGCCACGAAGATGTAACAGGCGTGGGCTACGGCATATGTACCTTCTATCCGGGTAATGCCAACAAACAGAGGCATTTCCTGGATAAGAAACTGGATTCTGCCGCAAGAAAGATTAAGAAAATGCAAAAGGAGTCTGATGAATATGTCGCTCTGGCAAGACAGACCATAGAAACCTTTATTACAACAGGCGAAGAGATACCGGTACCTTCCAATCTTCCTAAAGAGATGACTGAGAAAACCGCCGGAGCCTTTGTCTCTATTCATAAAAACGGGAAGCTTCGGGGCTGTATCGGAACCATCCTTCCCACCAGGGACAATCTGGCAAAAGAGATAATTTCCAATGCCATAAGTGCGGCCACCGCAGACCCCAGATTTACTCCCATCGTTAGCGGAGAGTTACCCTGGCTTGATATTAAGGTGGATGTCCTTACTGAACCGGAACAGATATCTTCAATTGATGAATTGGATGTAAAAAGATACGGTGTTATAGTAAGCACCGGCCCCAAGACAGGACTCTTGCTGCCGGACCTTGAGGGAGTGGATACTGTGGAAGAACAGGTATCCATAGCCCTGCAAAAGGGCGGTATCACTGAAGACGAGGAAGTCTTCTTATACAGATTTGAAGTAATACGACACACATAAAATATAAGCCCGCATTACCTGCGGGCTGTTTTCTTATTTCATAAATGCCTTAATTGGATTGATCTCCTTGGCGATTCTATAGATCTCGTCCTGCTGATTCTTTACGTAATCAAGAAGCTGGGCAACCTCCTCGGGTCCAAACCCATTGTTGGTCACCAGTTCACATTCCGGCAGGACGAACTCCGAAGACTTCCCCCCATCGGTAAACTGTACGTAGACGACGCGCTTGTCGCCTGTAGTTGATAATAAGGATACATTCATGCTTATCTCATTATTCATAAGGTCTCCTTACGAGTCTAAGGACTCATACATCTGTCGGCCCACTTCACCGGCGAAGGCGGAGCATATCTCCTCCCGCTCAATGATAAGAGGCTTTTGTACATGTATCTTGGCATCTGCCACCTGAAGAATCATCAGCTTTCTGAATGTCTCAAAATCCACCATCTCCAGATGCTTCTTCAAACTCTCCATATCAAGCTTAACTCTGTCATCATGGTATCTTACGAAGTAGAGCAGTCTGTCCTTTTCTTCCTTCGTCAACTTATAGCCCTTTGCTTCCAGATCGGGAAGCACTTCATCCCGAACTATCTCGAAACTTTTCTCCGGGTGTCCGTAGTAGTGCATATCCGGATCATCCGGCTTCTTCCCTCTGCACTGACTGTCAGGCTTCCCAATATCATGGAGCAAGGCTCCTAAGTATAACATGTCATCGTCCATATCTCTTGGCATGGCAAGGGCTACGTGCAAACTGTGCCTCCAAAGATCGTATTGATGTGCATTGTTCTTCTGATCAAAATCAAACATGATTCTGACTTTCGGAATCACTTCGGCAATCTCTTCCCTACGGTCATTCACCGCCTCCACATCCGTTGCCTTCCGAAGGATATCGGCAATTTCTCTAAGATTCATATTACCTCCCCGAGTAGAATAGCGTGAACCTGCTGTTTATTCATCTCTTGGAATAGTCCGTACTAAAGCATCTGCCATCTTCTCGGCAAAGCCTTGTAAGCCTTCCTCGGCAAAATGTACCCCGTCAAATGCCAAAGGAACATTCCAGTCTGTTGTGTCAATAAAAAGTATACGCTCCTTCTTGCACAGCTCTTCCATCAGTCGGTTAAGCCGTAAACTCTCCTCGTGATAGATCTCCAAATCGTCCGCACTGTCAGATATGGGAACCGGCGCAATAACAAGGAGCCAATAGGGCGGTCTGGCATTCTTATACCACTTTATAATCCGCTCCAACTTAACTATAGTTCTGTCCGCATTGGGAGATGAGGAAAGAAGTATATCATTGGTTCCAAGCATAAAAGCAAGGACATCATCCTCATATAAAGGTTCAGCCGAAACCTCCATATATTCCACTCCCGCAGGATAACCGGGAATCTGGCGTCCGTTCATTCCATCTTCATAGATTATGTAATCCTCTCCGAGAATATCCCCCACCAAATGGGTCCACCGCTTCTCCTCCGGATAGCGTCCTCCCACCATACCTCTCGGATCATATCCGTAGGTATTGGAATCTCCATAGAACAAAACTCGTGTCTTCTTCGTATACTTCATAATAGTTCTTCCAACTCTCTTTTGTTATTGCATATTAGCAAATCTTTCAATTGCTTTGGTGAAATCCTCCAACGCATCTTCATTGCCCTCTTCCAATGCATCTTTGATACAATGACTGATATGCCCCTCAAGCACAACTTTGCCAACCTTGTTAAGAGCTGATTTCGCTGCCGAAATCTGTGTAAGAATCTCCTCGCAGGGAACATCCGTGTCAATCATTCTGTCAATAGCTTGTACCTGCCCCAGTATCTTGGCAAGACGACGATGAATGTTGTCTGAATCCATACATTTAATCATGTTTCATTTCCTCCGTTATGAACAATTATAGTTTAGGCGGAATTAATTGTAAACAAGCCATAAGGAAAAACTTATGTCAACTATTGACAAATTATACCATAGGGGGTATCCTATAGTTGGTCATTCAAATAGAGCACTACTCACCGCTCGTATGAAGACCTTATTTAAAATTTCATTTCCTTGCATTTCCCCGAGAGCAGCCAACTCTCGGGATTTGCTTATTATATGGCTTTTATTCCCCCATCAGTCGGCCCATGGCTTCCCAATCAAGGGCTGCTAACCTATCTGATAACTCAGCTACCAGTTCCTCATCCTCCTTTGGAAGAGCGAAGTCCTTCAAAGAATCAAGTACCATTTCCACAGTATCGTAATCCATCTGAGGAATAGCTCCTCTTATAGCTTCATAGGATTCTTTAAGATCCTCCGGAGATACAGGTTCCTTATCCTCAGCCGGCACTTCTCCGCCTTTTTGTATAGGTGCCAGTTTTTCGGTAAAGGCTCTGTAGTCAGCAATTAGCTTGGGGGTGTTATCCTTAATGTAGTCTATGTCGCGGTCATTGCCGGCATTCTCCATCTTCTGACAACGGGCTGCCATGTCCTGACAACCGATGATTCTAAAGGATGTCTTAAGGGCATGCACCTTAACAGTAAAGAGCCGATAATCTTCCTCGTTATAAGCTTTTTCAATTACCGCCGAGTTATTGTCGATGGTATCATAGAAAAGCTTTAAGGAGAATTCAAATGCTCCTCCTCCTCCGGAATTCTTGATTCCTTCATCTATGTCTATCTCATCTATAGCTTTTACCCATTCCAGATTCTCCGGCAATGACATATCACCTTCGAAGCCTTCCATGGGTTCAGGAATCTCAACTATATCCTCCGGAAGATGCTTCATAATGGTAGCTTCCACTTCCTTGGTATCAATAGGCTTGGAAAGATAGCCGTTAAATCCCACAGAAGTGTAGTATTTTTCTCCCCCTGCGGCGGCATTTGCCGTCAGGGCATATACCGGTAAATCCGGCAGGGTTTTTCGAATCTCCGCCAAGGTTTCTACACCGTCCATTCCCGGCATCATATGGTCAAGAAGGACGATATGGTACTCGTTCTCCTTCAACAATTCAAGGCACTCATAACCGCTTTCCGCAGTGGTAACCTGTACCTTCGTAGGTGCAAGAAGAGCCTTTATTACAGTAAGATTCATCTTATTATCATCAACCACCAAAACTTTGGCCTCCGGTGACGTAAACTTGGGCACATATGGGCCTACCACATTAAACTCGTCTTCCTGATTGAACTCTCCGATTTCCTCCGGATCCTCAATCTTTTGTTTCAGAGTAAATATAAACTCACTGCCATGGCCGTATACGCTTTCGCACCAGAGTCTGCCACCCATAAGCTCCGTGAACTGTCTTGAAATATCAAGGCCAAGTCCGGTTCCCTGGATACCGCTGTTTTGCCTCTCGTCAAGTCGTTCGTAAGCATTGAAGAGCTTGTCCATGTCCTCTTCTTTTACTCCGATACCTGTATCTTTAACGGAGATTCTAAGGCTGCACTCTTCCCGTGTTTTTTCCTCAACCTTAACCTTTAGGGTAAATCCACCTTCTCCGGTATACTTCACCGCATTGGTAAGGAGGTTTAGAATTATCTGCCGTATCTTTCCCTCATCGCCGTATAAAACCTTGGGCAATGCCTTATCTATATCAAGTTTAAAATAAAGTCCCTTGGAATCACTTCGCACCTTAATCATGGTTATAATGGCATGAAGCATATCCTCTGTATTATACTCCTTCTCCACAAGGTGCATCTTACCGGACTCTATCTTGGAGATATCAAGTACATCGTTAATGATTCCAAGAAGGGCCTCCGCAGCATCATTAATATCGTTACCGTATCCCACAATAGCCTGGAAATAGCTCATGGGAACACCATCCGCATTCTCACGAAGAATCATCTCATTCATACCCATAATGGTGCTGATAGGAGTTCTTATCTCATGAGACATGTTCGCCAAGAATCTTGACTTGGCCAGATTGGCTCGCTCAGCCTCTGCCTTGGCATTGGCAATCTCCACATACTGACGTCTTATGACAGTGCTGCGCATAATACGCCATACGATAAAGGCTACCAGTGCTGCCACAAACAGAGCTATCAGTATCTTCACCGACAACATCTCAAAAAACTTAGGTTCTTTCTTAATGTGAAATACCTTGTCAGACAATATCTGTTCGCCTTTGCTATCAAGTACCTGAATGTGGAACTTGTAATCACCGTACGCCAGTCCCGTATACTCCAATTGCCCTATCTTGTCCCTGGATGCTGTTATTCCGGCGTCTTCAGCTCCCTCAAGATATACCTTTATCCAGGGATTAGACATGGAGTAATCCAATATTGCCGGGCAAATCTGCATACGTCCGGAATCTTTCGGGATGACATAGGTTCCAAGTTCATCCGGCAGTATTTCATTGTCGTTATAATATATTCTGCTTACATCAGTCCTGATACTTACTTCTCTCTCGAAATAGTAATCCATATTTACCTTGGATACTCCGGACTGTCCCGCTATGTACAGATTACCGTCATCATCCTTGTGAGAATAACTGTGGGCAATGGGAACACTGGTTAACCCATTCGCCATATTATAGAACCGATAGTTGTTAACCTTGCCTGACAACATCTCGGAAGCGTTAACGGAGTATATTCCTCCGGAAGAAAGAACCCAAAGGTTATTATTCTTATCCGGGAAAATATCAAAGCAGTTATTGTATGGGAAGGAAGTAATATTGACTACCCTGCCTCCCTTTATATATTGAATGGAGTTAGATGTGATAAGCCAGTAAACTCCCCGTTCTTCATCCTTTTTTATCCGCATTATTACATCACTGGTGATGCCGTCTTTGGTACCCATGGTCTTTATCTCGTCATCCTTTATTATATAAAGACCGTCACCGTCGGTACCTGCATATATCTCGCCGTTATCCCCTTCGCATATGGTAAGGAATACCGTATTCTTTATGCCATCCTTACTTCCCACGCTTCTTACGATTTCATCACCTTTTATTATGTTTAATCCGCCGTTTGATCCCACCATAATACGACCGTCCTTCATCTCAAAAGCACAGCGGATCTCATTGCTTAACATGCCGTTTTCCGTAGTAAAAGCTGTTATATTCTCCCCGGAGTCGTAGCGAATCAATCCAAGTCCGTTATTAAACGTGGACACCCAGATATTCCCCTTGGAATCGCTAAAAATATGTCTTACCCTGGTCTTGCCGATATATTCCGTAAGCTTGTTGGTAAAGGCCCTGCCGTCTACACCTATGGCATAGAGAGCGCTGTCTGTACCAACGTATAGAGTATTGCCGTGACGGGCAGTGACATTTACCACCTCATCGGGAATGCCTGCTAGCTCAGTGTAGTTGGCGAAACGGTTAGAGACTATCTTCATAACACCCTGTTTGGAGGATGCTACCCAGATATTGCCCTGATAGTCTGCCGCGGTCATCTCAATAGCTCCATCCATGGGCAAGTCTGTTATAAGGTGAAATTGCTGACTCTTATCCAGGTAGCCTATACCCTTTTCGGAAGAAACCCATACCCTGTCGCAGTCGTAGGACAGCCAATGGGTATTGGTCAGTGGCTCAACATTAATGGCCTTCATGTCCTCGGCTTTGTCTCCTAGTTTACCGTAATATAAGGTGCCGGAATCGGTGCCGAAATAGAGCATGTCATGATTCTCCCTATCCCAAAGGATGGTGTTGACCACTCCAAGCCCTAATAATTTACTGTCATATAATTCATCAATACCCTCCGTGCTAATGGAGCAGATTATGCCGGTTTTTGTCTGTGCGTAGATATGTCCGTCATTGTCACTTTCAAGCTTTAAGATACGTTCATTATTGATTCGTGCGTCATCAATGAGATGAAGATTTAAATCCTTGTCGACGTAAGATACACCTGCCGTGGAACCTATAAAGACATTGCCGTCTTTATCCTCTGCAAATGCCCTGATGGACGATGACGCCAGATTGCTTCCCTTCTGGAAATGTGTGGTTTTCTTTTTATCAAGTACTACGACACCGTTATCGTTAGTTGCAACCCACAAGCGCTTTTGGCTGTCCTCGAAGATAAAACGACCATTGGTAAGTCCCTCTGATGCTGATAGTCTTTCAAAGTTAGAACCGTCGTAGCGAATGATTCCGCTGTATCCGCCAATCCACACGTAGCCGTCACTGCTTCCCATGACACAGTTAGCCTCAGATGTGGGCAAGCCGTTACTTGCATCGTAGATTTTTGCCATATATCCCATGCCCGATAACTGGCCCGTGATGGCGTATCCTCCTCCAATATGTTCTTTTTCATCGGATGCTTCTGTTGCTCCCACGCCTTGTACCGTGGTGCTTCCCGAAAGACTCAGCGCTATAATAAGAATAACTGCCATAGCCCATGTTTTGCACTTTTTCATAAAATCCCCCATGATAACTATCGTATTAAAACCTTATATATAGATTAAACGAAAATAATTGTTTAGTCAATTGGAAATATTGTTTGAAAACTCAAAGAAAGCACCCCGGGGTGATATGTACCCAGAATCCTGGACACATATTTATGAACTAGGCGGAACACATGGATGCTATCCTGTATTTTACAGGTGGCATCCATTTTGTTTTTGCCTGAATTCGTTTATTGTTGTAGTAATCTATATATTCCTCAACCGCTATACTGAACTCTTCAAAGGATGAATACTCTTTTTCGTATCCATAATACATTTCGTTTTTCATTCTTCCAAAGAATGTTTCCATTATACAATTATCGTAACAATTACCTTTCCTTGACATAGATTGAATAATCCCATGCTTCTTTAACTCTTTTATATAATAAGCATGCTGGTACTGCCAACCTTGATCAGAATGAAAGATTAACCCATTTACATTGGGGAATTTTTCAAATGCTTTTCCTAGCATTCTTTTAACTTGGTCTAAAGTTGGATGCAATGAAAGATCATAAGAAATGATCTCATTTGTGTTCATATCTAGAATAGGAGAAATATAACATTTGCCCCAGGAAAAGTTAAACTGTGATACATCTGTAGTCCACTTCTGCAAAGGTGCTGTTGTTTTAAAGTCACGATTAATTACATTATCAGCAATCTTTCCTATTTCACCCTTATAAGAGTGATATTTCTCCTTAGGTCTTTTTCCGAATAAGCCTTCTTTATGCATGAGACGTTGTACACGTTTGTGGTTAACGTTAAAACCTCTGTTAACTAATTCCTGATGAACACGTCTAACACCATATCTACGTTTGTTTTGTTCAAAAACCGTCCTTATTTCATCAAGTAGTTCAATGTTTCTTTCTGCAACAACATCGGTTTTACTAATTTCATAGTAGTAGGTGGACTTGGGTAAATGCATAGCTTTAAGAAGATACTTTAATTGGTGTCCTTCTTCTCGGAGTTCTTTGATGATTGCTGCTTTTTCGCCTTGAGTCGCGCAGCTTCCTTTTCTTCTCTCAAGGCGATCTCTTTTTTTATTACTTCGTTTTCTGTCTCCAGATATGCTGTTCGGGCTCTTAATCTAATTAATTCTTCACGTTCAGATTCTGTGAGTTTTTCTGGATTTTGTGTTTTATTCATAGGGGGCTCCTTAGACGAGTGACGACCTCTTTTTGTATTCACTAATCCATTATAACCATACAGTTTATATTTTCGCACCCATTGATATAGAGTTCCGCTATCCATACCGACTGGATAAGAGACCTCTCGAAGTGATTTACCAGATAATACTTGAAGCACCAATTCAAGTTTTTCTTCTGGTGTCCATGCTTTCCAAGAGGTTTTAGGTTTCAATGCTTCAGGTCCGCAAGCTTCTTCGATATGATACCATTGAATGATTTTCTTTCGGAAAACCTTTTCATTAACACCTGGGGGCGTGTCAGGCAAAACACCTTGTCGATATAATTCGACACATTTTCTTTTAAATTCGTATGAATAGCGCATAAAAAACCCTCCTTACTGGGTGTCCAGTAAAGAGGGTACATATCAGGGGAAGGGTGCTTTCCATTTATCTGCCACGTCCCTTGAAAGAGCCGTTACTATTGTTTTGATCGGGTGGGGTTCCATTCATATCAGGTACGCTTCCGTCGGGGGGTGCCTGATTCGTGCCGCCCATGTTGCCTTTACCTCCCATGCCGCCCATGCCGCCCATGCCGCCGGTGACATTGGAAGTTATGGTGCCGGAGAGGGTAACTTCGTAACTTGCGCTGCCGGCTGTAATGGTGTATGTCTCTCCATCTTTAAGATTTGGTGAGCTTATCTGAATGAGGCTGTATGAACTTGGTACCTGCCTGCTAACTATCTCGGTTCCGTCAGATGACTTCACTGTTAATGTGGAGCCTGCTGCCCCAAGTTCAGAAAGCTGATACATTAAGATGTTCTGCTTTGACTGGTCACTTGGACTTTCCACCATTCCCGAGCCTCCGCAAGCTATTACAGTTCCACCGTTAATAGTACATGTGCCGCCGTTTTCCGTTGCAAAGTCGATTGCGCAGGATGAACCGTCTCCGGGGACGCTTACAAATACCGTTCCTCCGTTTATGGTGATGTTTGAATTGGAGTCTAGACCGTCTACGTCTCTTCCTCCCGTATTAACAAGGTCAATATTTCCCCCGTTAATAATGATTCCGGTGCCTTTGCTTCCTGAGGCGTTGAAACCGTCATCCTCTGACGTCACGGTTATATCTCCGCCGTCTATTGTAATATCAATTGCCTCTATTCCCTCATAGGATTTTGTCACTGTAAGTGATCCGGACTGCATATAGAAGCTTCCTTCTCCTTCGGAATTACTTACGGTCACACCGTCGTCTCCTGCGGAAAGAGTGATGGTGGCCTCTATTACATAAGCCGCATCATTGGCATGGATTGCATCATTTTTTGCGGTTACATTGATATTTCCACCGGTAACCTTTAAAGTATCGTTACATACGATGCCGTGACTGTAACTTCCCGTTACCTCAAGGCTTCCCGTGCCGCTAATGGTAAGGTCGTCCTTGGAGTAAATGCATCCGTCGATTCCTTCTTTTTCTGAGGATGATGAAAAACTGCTGCCGCAGTTAAAGGTATTAACACTACCCTCCGAGAGGTTAAGGAAGACCTTATCAGCCTGGGATACGTAAAGAGCTGCACTATCTTCGCAATCTACTGTTACTCCGTCAAGAACTACCCATACCTTGTCGTCTCCATCTGTATCCACAACTATCTGACCGGTTAAGTTCCCGCTTATTACGTAGGTTCCCTTGTAGGCAATAACCAGTTTGCCATTTGCAAAGTAAGCTCCATTGCCGGTTATGGTGGCGGAATCACCCTCTAGTGTTATGAATGTGGCCTCCTCCGTATCTGCTACAGATACCAGATCATTTGCCGTAAAATATCCGGACTCCACTGTCTCTTCCTCTGCATCTGTCATAACCTGAATTCCTAGAGCCTTTCCATTGGCGAACAGCAAGGTCAGCACCAGTGTAAGTATTGTAACTATAATGCATATCTTGTCTATCTTCTTGCTGCTTGACATTTTTATATCCTCCACATTCGGGATATTACTTATCCCAGGTAGTCTCCGTTGTAGCTTACAAGTACTGCTGATTGTACCCCTGTAAGATCAGAGAGTGTATTGATAAAATCTGTGTTTTCTTCTTTAAGTCTTACTTCGTAATTAAGTTCAATAAGATTCTTTGTTACTGACTTGCTCTTGCAAACCATCTTCTCTGTGTTTTGCCCCACATACTGACGGACATTGGACTCACTATTGGAATCTTCGCATCGGATAACCAAAATATACGGATTCTTGTAAGCTTTACGATTAGCGAATACAAGAAGGATTAATCCGATTACCAGACTTCCCAAAACTGCCAGAGGAATAAGTCCTGCCGCAAGGATTATGCCGGCTGCTATTGACCAAAACAGGAAGGCAATATCAAGGGGTTCTTTTATAGCTGTCCTGAAACGTACGATTGACAACGCACCAACCATACCAAGGGAGAGAACTACGTTACTTGTTACCGCAAGAATCGTAATGGTGGTAATCATGGTAAGAGCAACTAAGGTTACTCCGAAGGTTGAGGAATACATTACTCCTGAGAAAGTCTTCTTATATACGAAGAAGATAAAGAGTCCTATTCCAAATGCCAGTGCCAGGGAAAGCACCATGTCCAAAGGACTGATGGCAGTTACATTTGCTAAAAAACTTGATTTAAAGATATCGCTGAATGACATAGTATACACATTCCTTTCTTCATTTGATTGTATTTGTGGTATCTTTTATTCGTGGCTTCTTCCTTAGCCGTATGCTCTGCATGCTGCGTATTTTGAGAAAGCCGATGTATGTCTGCCTCGTAGTTGTACCGCATGCCTTATGACGTCCGGCAGGTATTCGTCCCATTTTACTTCAAGTATTATGGGGAAGTCGGGGACAGGGACCGTAATGCAATCCGGAATCAGAAAGTCGGTACAATGTAGTCCTGTCCTTATGTTGTAATCTATGGTAATCCGAACATTGCCGGGGCCGTAGACGAAGGGCTCTCTGGTGTAATCTACTATGGTTTTGGGCCTTAGCCCCTTTGACTGCATCTTGCTGTAGAGCTCCAACACCAGATTCTTGTCGGAGTCTTTCATCCATTCGTAAGAGCCTTCCGATATAAGCTTTGCCTCCACATAAGAGAGCTTAACCTGTTCCTTGGAAGTCATCCCCTTCTCCTTACTCTTCTTCTCCAGTAGAATGAGGGAGGAATCTCCGTTGTATAACCGGATTCGGAACTTCTCACGTTTGTTTACTCCGTTAATCTTCTCCTTAAGGGCTGTATCCTTAATATCATCGAAATAGATACTTCTTATCTCGTATATCCCGTCTTTTGCGTTGGGATCCGGGGAGCACACCGCCCTAAGTGTTTGTTCAAGAGTTAATTTATCCAAAAAGTTTATCTCATGTTTCCATTCGTTTCTGTATTTCAAATGATCGCCTCCTTATTGCTTATCATGGTTACATTGTAAAGGGTCAGCCTTAAGCCAGCCTTAAGTGTAAAAATATTTTTTTTAACACGCAAAAAAAGCAGTAACCCTACGGGTTTACTGCTCAGACTGTAGACAAAGTCAGGGATTAAACCCTGGCTTTTCTCTTTAATTAAAGGTGCCGAAGGTACATAATTCT
>SVDM01000024.1 GCA_015058015.1 Lachnospiraceae bacterium
CTCTGCCCGTATGGGCTGAAATGTTTCTCCAAAGATTTTATAGAATGTCCGGAGTGGACGTGTGATATATTAACACGGTTTACAGAATTTGTCAATTGGTGGGGATAAAAAAGCCCCTCTCATAAAGAGAAGAGCTTTACCTCTATTGGTATTAACTGTTAACCCAAATCATACATCTTCATGGTTTCCCGATTTCGATACTCATGCTTCTCGTAGTATGCAATCAACTCGCCGGCCTCATTTCGTAATGCCACCATATAGACGTCTTTATTTTCTTTCTCGTTGTATGATGTGTATACGATATTGTTGTCCTTAGATGCCTTGAACCAATCCAGCACCTTTGCAATCATTTCCCGGGACTTTTCATTGTGGCAGTCAAGCAGGTTCTTCCCCAGAAGAGCTTCTCCTCCCCACTTTTTGTAACGCTCCTTTGCAACAGGATTCATATAGATAATGATGTGTTCAAGGTCGCAGATAACCACTGCCGTCCGGTCTGATTCAAGTACACTTTTATATACTGCGTTAATATCTGTCATTGGTTTGTCTCCTCCCCGCATTTTCATGAAAGCTCCGTTCACATGGTCACCGGGCTGACAAGTTCTGGGATGGCTACAAGCGTGGCTGCTCCACTTATGCTTATTCGCCCATTTCCAAGCAATTTGCAGTACAAATGTCCGCCTCTTTTTGACGCCTGGTAGGCATGTATGCTGTCTTTCCCCAGTTCTTTAGACCAGTAGTCTGCTATCTGGCAATGGGCGGACCCACACACGGGATCTTCCGGAACCATCAACTCGGGAAAGAAACTCCGGGATACGCAATCCACATCCCTTCCCGGTGCTGTAACATTCTGACCCCGCCCCGGGAGATGTGCCAATTCAATCTGATCGGGATTCATTTCCCGAATCTGTTCGTCCTTCTCATATATGCAAAGCAAATCTGTCCCAAGAATTGCTTTGACCGGTCTTATACCGAATGCACTCTCCATCTCATCTGTCACAGGAATCTCTTTCTGCTCGTGGGTGGGAAAGTTCATCTCGTACATATTATCTCTTCTTATAATCGTCAGCTTTCCGCTTCGGGTATCAAACTCAAGGACATCCTTATCCTGTTCAAAGTAATTGAATATCACAAATGAAGAGGCCAGCGTAGCATGTCCGCATAAGTCTACCTCAGATACAGGTGTAAACCATCTTAGATGATATCCCCTCTCCTCCTTAACTATAAAGGCTGTCTCGCTTAGATTGTTCTCCATGGCCAGATTCTTCATGAATTCTTCCGTCGGCCATTTGTCCATAACACAGACTGCCGCCGGATTCCCGGAAAAAGGCTTATCTGTGAAAGCATCAACTATGTACTGTTTCACTATGAGGCTCCATTCAACATTAGAGTATTTCTGCAGTTTGTTCTGTTTCTTGTTTCATATACCTTCCTTTCGTAATCTCCTGCAGGAAAGCATACTGATACCCTTATATTATCATAGTCCGGCTTTAAATACTATCACTGCACTTTTTCAATTATGTTTGACGGGCGGTTTTCTTGGCAGGCCCAGGAGGGCTTTATTTTACTTTACGTATTCTTCGATTGCACGGCTAACAAATTCAGCTGTGCCGTCACCACCAGCTTTATCGATATTAGTCGTGAATTCTCCACCGGCTGAGTACATCTTTCCCAACCCTGCAAGAATCTCATTGGTACATTCATAGAAATTATTTGTGATGTAGTCCTGGATCTCTTTTACTAAAGCAATAGCTTTGGCAGATTTTGGATCAGAATCTTTGATTTTGCCACATTTCTCGAATAGACTCATGAAGTCTTTCCAAAGCATTTTCTCATCATCCTTAGAACGGGAAGCTGATTTCTGCTCATATTCAACAAATGCCTTGCTATTTCCCCATTGATCCTTTGCTTTTCTTGTGTATTCCTCTAACTTACTAGTATCAAACGCTGTAAAATCCATAATACTATTTCCTCCGTTTTGTATTCCACGGGCGAATGCTATAAGGTTTTCCAGATGTTCTTTTTTCATAGTGAGAAGTTCAATCTGTTGTTCCAGGGCCTTCTTTTTGTCAAAATCAGGTCGCGTAACGATTTCCTTAATTTCTTTTAACGGGAACTCCAGCTCTCTGAATAATAAAATCTGTTGCAAACGTTCCATTGCTGCATCGTCATACAGCCTATATCCTGATTCTGTGTACTCTGCCGGCTTTAGTAGTCCAATAGAATCATAGTATTGCAGTGTGCGTATACTCACGCCTGCTAATTTGCTTACTTCTTTTACTGTCATCATCGCTTTCCCCTCCGTGGTAATTATACAATAAACTATGACGTAACGTTAGAGTCAATGATTTTTTAAAAATTAATCTTTTCTTTGAAGTATATCTTCTGGAATCTCTTAGTGAGGAAATCTACACAGGGTCCGCCTGCCACAACTGTAACAAGAGTCAGTACACCAAATGTTCCCCCCATGATATATCCGCTTACGGCAATGGCGAGATCGAATATAATCTTTACAAGCTTAAATGGCTTACCCGTTATATTGTTGAGCCAGAGAGTTACGCCGGTGAAGACGTCCACGCCGATATCGATGGTGATATAGATACTTATTCCCACATAGAGAAGCAGCAATCCTAAGGCCGCGATAAGAATCTGTATGGCAAGCCGGGGCTCCGGGATCATCATGGCCAAAGCAGCAGATCCAAGGTTTGCGAATGCTCCGTAGAATATGATGTATATCAAGCTTCCGATGCTGACGTACTTTCTGTCTACAATCAAAAGAAAAACCGTCAGAACAGCACAGACGATATATGAGGCGGTACCTATCTCTGTGGTGGACAGGTTAAGCAAGGCCCTGATACCATCGTAAAACAGGCCTATGGCATCAAAACCAAGCTGCGAAGAGTTTATGAATCCGCAGCCGACTCCGCACAGCATTGCGCCCACTACGGAAAGCAGTATGTCTTTTATGTTGGGAATCCTAATGTTTGGTTTCTTCATGGTAATACTCCGATAAGCATCTGTATTTACTTATGATACCACAAAACATTCGATATGGAAAAAGCCCCTCTTGCATTCCCCGGGAATCTATGCTATCATGTCTGAACAGATGTTCGGTTGATTGCGATTTGAGGTTTTTATGAATATAGACAGTATCACGTTTGCTCCGCTGGAAGGGGTAACGACCTATTATTTCAGACAGGTGTATAAGGAATTCTTTGGCGGTATAGATATGTTCTATACGCCTTTTCTTGGTGTAGCACATTCCCACAATTTTATGAAGCGGGATAAGAAAGAGTATCTGCCCTTTCAGGAAGATACCATCCCACAGATTCTCACCAATAAGGTGGAGGACTTTGTATGGGCGGCGAAGACCCTGCAGGATGTGGGATATTCAGAGATTAATCTCAACATGGGATGTCCCTCCGGCACTGTGGTATCAAAGGGCCGGGGCTCCGGGATGCTGGGGGATACAGTGGCTCTTTCAAAGTTCTTTGACGGGGTCTTTGAGTCCATAGAGCGGCTGTCTCTGCCGGCCTTGTCGGTGAAGACCAGGGTTGGCCTTGAAGAGTATGATGAGACGCCTATGATTGCCAAAGTTTTAGCGGGCTTCCCCTTTTCCGAGATTATTGTGCATGCAAGGTTGAGAGCGGATTTCTATAAGAAGGCGCCTAATCCGGAGTCTTTCGGACTTATTCGGGATGCTATATTGGCCGGGCCTTACGGGGAGTCGGTGAAGATTGCTTATAACGGGGATTTGTTCTCATGCGAGGATGTGGAGAGATTTTCCGAGGCCTTTCCGGAGGTTAGGCGGATTATGCTGGGCCGGGGACTCCTTCGCAATCCCTTCCTGGCTATGGAGCTAAAGGGACTGCCAGTACCGGAGGATAGAGGGCCTGTACTTATCTCCTTTTTAGAGAGAATCTTTGAGGAGTATAGCGCCATCCTATCAGGTGAGAAGGACGTTATGTTTAAGATGAAAGATCTTCTTATATATATGACAGAAGGCATGGAGAAAGACTCCAAGCCGGTAAAGGCTATGAAAAAAGCCCGGAATCGTTCCGAGCTATTCTCTGCAATTTATGAATTGTATAGGTAACGGGATGGCTGACCCGGACTATCCTATACCGTTATTATCCGGGCGTGCATCTTCCCTGCCAGCTCTTCTTCTTTACTGCTTAGCTTCCTGTCGGTTACTACCTTGGTGTAGTCTCCCAGATCATTGATTCTAATTACGGCCCGCTTGCCGAATTTGGAGGAATCCACCGCCAGGATAGTCTTGTCGCACCTGCGCATAACCAGGCGCTTTAGGGTCATCTTCTCCGTGGTGGGGGTCGCCACCTCGAAATTCTTGTCTATAGAGGAGGCTCCGAAGAAGCCTATATCGAATTTGAAATCATTGATCATGCTTTCCGCGAAGGGACCTAAGGTGCTGCCAGTTTCCTTCTGAAGGAAGCCACCGCATACGAATACTTCTACCGTTCCCGTATTGAGTCGTCCGGCGATTTCAAGGTCTGTGGTTACCACGATGACATTTGCCATATCCTTAATAAGCTCAGCTATCTCATAGGTGGTGGTTCCGGCGTCTAAGAAGACCACGTCCCCTTCTCGTATGTACTTAGCGCACTCTGCTGCGATTCGCTGCTTCTCATCCATCTGACTGCTCTTCTTTTCTTCGTAGAGCCGCTCCTTCTTAACCAGCGCTCCTCCGTGGGTTCGCTCGATGAGGTTTAGCTTTTGCAGCTTGGTAAAATCACGCCTGATGGTCATAGAAGATACATTCAGCTTCTTGGCCAGATCTTCTACACCTACGCTGCCGTTTTTGGCGATTATCTCTACTATCTTTCTCTGTCTTTCTTCAGCAAACATGTTCCGGTATCCCCCTTAGATTTTTCCATTATAACCTATAGAATTCCCTGCCTCAACCACAAATGCACCCGAAGGCATAATCCGACGGGTGCATTGTCATTTACATTCCGATTAGTGCATAAAGATGCTTAATACCAGTACCTCTACGACACCGATAGCCCATGCAATGGTGGATGTATAGGACCAGGTCTTGAACTGGTCTTTGACCTCCGAGACGCCTAGGGTTCGGTTAACTACCCAGAAGTAGCTGTCGTTGAAGTAGCTGAAGAATATTGAACCTACGCAGCATGCGATGGCTCCAAGTACAGGGTTTGCTCCCGCTGAGATAATGATAGGTGCGGAGATGCTGGCTGCAGTTGTCATGGCAACTGTACCTGAACCCTGGATAAATCTCATGATTGTTGCAATGATAAGGGGCAGCAATACTACCGGAATTGAAGCTGCTGCAAGGTTGGTTGCGATAAATGTTCCAAGTCCTGAATCCTTGATGATCTGGCCTAAAGCTCCGCCGCCACCGGTTACAAGCATGATGATTCCGGCCTGTCTCATTCCCTTTTCCATCTCTGCTATAGCTGTTGCACGATCAAGGTGTCTTCCAAGTACGAAGAGTGCGAACAAAAGTCCGATTCCTACAGCGATGATGGGCTGTCCAAGGAAGAGGATGACATTGATGCCGTCACCCTTTACTCCTACAGCGGAGATGATGGTATTGGTAAGGATAAGCACGATGGGAATAAGGATGGGAAGGAATGACTCAAATGCTCCCGGAAGCTTCTCATCTGCTACATCTACCTTGTTGTCATAGTTTGGTGCTTCATAAGGTTTCTCTACGATCTCACCGTTTTCGTTAGGTACACGATAGAGTTTCTTGCCCAGGTATTTCTTGGAATAGATCAAACATCCGATGGTCATAGGCAGAGAAAGTACCAATGCCAAAAGGATAAATGATCCTACGTCGATTCCGAAGATACCGCATACTCCCAAAGGACCCGGTGTGGGTGGTACAAGGGAGTGGGTGATTACAAGGCCTGCAGCAAGGGCTGCTCCCAAACCGATAACTGATTTCTTGGTTGCTCTTGAAATAGCTTTTGCGATGGGTGAAAGGATAATAAATCCGGAATCGCAGAAGATGGGGATTGATACTAAGAATCCCGTAAGGGCAAGAGCTTCCTCTTCTTTGTTCTTACCAAAGAGCTTAAGGAAGGTGTATGCCATCTTCTTGGCTGCGCCGGTTGCCTCAAATATCTGACCCAGCATTACACCGAAACCGATGATGATTCCGATACTTGATAGGGTGCCTCCAAAACCTGAGGTTATAGAGTTCATGATACCGAAGGTGCTTCCATTCTCCAACTTAATGTTCATCAGCGGCATACCGCCGATTAATCCTACAAGAACTGTACTGATGATAAGTGCAAGGAAGGCGTGTACTCTGGTTTTGAGTACCAGAATAATAAGCACTACAATTGCAATTAAAAGTCCAATCAGCATTCTTGTTCCGTCAAGACCATTAACCATAATTCTAATCTCCTCCATTCTATATGTGTATTGGTCCGCCCAAAGCTTATATTACTTTGAGAAATTCGGTGCATATTTAACAGCCAGTCGTATGGCCTCAACCATACTTACCTCGCTGGCAATGTTCTTACCCGCTATATCAAATGCCGTTCCGTGGTCTACGGACGTACGAAGAATCGGCATTCCGTTAGTGATAGATATTGTTTTTTCAAAATCAAGAGTCTTGGTTGCTATGTGACCCTGGTCATGATACAAGGAAAGAACTGAATTGTACTTGCCCTGTGCTGCCTGATGGAATACGGAATCTGCTCCGATGGGGCCTGTAACGGGATATCCCTCTTTTTGCAGTTCCTCAATAGCCGGCATAATCTCCCTTACTTCCTCATCTCCGAAGAGTCCATGCTCACCGCAGTGGGGGTTTAAGCCCGCAACTGCCATGGTTCCATCTGTTACTCCCAGGCGCTTTAATGCTTCCAAACAACGTACCACATAGTCCTTGATTCTATCCTTGGTAACCATGTCAAGCATCTGTCTAAGGGATACATGTCTGGTAAGGAAGAACACCCGAAGGCCGTTGGTCTCAAACATAGTGAGCGGGTCTTCTGTATTGGTTAATGATGCAAATATCTCAGTATGTCCGATAAATGGAATATTTGCGGCCCTCAGGGACTCCTTGTTAATTGCGGATGTTGCTACGGCAGCTGCCTTGCCGCTCATAGCAAGCTTGATACATACTTCTATATATTCATACGCCGCCTTACCGCACATGGCGCTTACCTGTCCGAAGGCGAACTTCGACATATCGATATTGGCAAGGTCAATCAGGTTTAATATCCCCGCCTCGTACTTTCCCTCCGAAGGGTCTTTTATTATGTTGACCTTAAGGCCTGTTTTTGTAATCTCAATGGCATTTTCAACAATTGTCTTATCACCTACAACCACTGTTGATGCAGTCTTTGCTACTTCTGCATTGGCCACTGCCTTTACTACTATTTCGGGTCCTATTCCCGCCGGATCCCCAATGGGCACCGCAATAATCGGTTTGCTCATAAATCTTCCTCTTTTCTGCTGATTAAATGTATAGTTTCTCTTTCATATATAGAATACAACGACTAATGGCATCCACATCGCCCTGGCTTCCGCCCTTGGTTATAATCTTTAAGCCGTTGTATTTGCCCTTAATAAATTCCCCGTATACCGCTAAGGGAAGCACCTCTCCGTGAAGATGGATTCCCGCCGCCTCAAAGCGTCTGCACACAGACACTGTTACATCTCCGCCGCTGGTATACATACCCTTGAAGGTCTTATCCTGCTCTAAGATCCTGTCTGCGATCTCCGCAAAGGCTTCATTAATCCTGGTGGTGACCTCATCTAAGGAACAGTTCCACTTGGTCATATACTTGCTAAAGTCTATTCGATTATCCGGATAAATGCCGTCGCCGGTTATGGTTACCACTGAATGATCCCCGTAATCAAGGGCTTCTTCTATAACGCGGTCTATCTCCGCCTTCCGGCTCTCATCTTCTAACAGCTTCTTGGAATCTACGAATATATTGTGGACCCGCTGAATCCTCCAGAGATACTCCATCTGTATCTTGGCGTTGGGATTAACCGTACCTACCACCGCCAGTATCTTGTCATTGCCGCTGGTCTTAGGGGCTATAAGGCGTCTTGCCATGGTGGCGGTAAAGGGGCCCGGGTCTACTGTTACGAACTTTAGGCCCATCTCAAGCACTGCATCTGCGATAACATCCAAATCCTCCTGGGTAACACAGTCCATAAGAAGGATTCTCGCTCCCTTGTCTAAGTGCTTCTGAATGCTTGTTATAAGGGCGTCCTTGCCCTTACTGATGTGCTTCATATAGATGGAGGCCGTCTTATTAACCGTTTGCTTCTTGAATATCTTGGCAACCTCGCTGGTGTGAATAGGGCACTTGGGGTCGGAGGCTATGTCCGTTCTGTGAAGAGGCACGCCATTTACCAGCATGTAACCGCCTATTACCACACGTCCCGAAGCCGGCGAACAGGGTGCAACAACCGCTATATAGTCGTCACCCAGGCAATCTAAGATGGCGTCGGTCTCGCTGCCGCAGTTACCTCTTAAGGTGGAGTCGATTCGCTTGCCATATACCACCACTTCATCACTCATAAATGACTCTGCCGCCTTATACACTCTGTCATAGGCTATGGCCGCGTCAACGCCCCTACTGTCCGTGGGGTAGAGTATACAGTCGCAGTCTTTCAACACGTCCGGTTCAATTCCGTCCATGTTCATTACCGTATATGCTTTGTAGTTCATCTTCTTTAAGTCACCGCCGGTCGCATTGGCTCCCGTCAGGTCGTCTGCAATAACAACGCACTTCGCCATGATAGGTCCTCCTGTTCGTTTCTGTTGTCATTATACATCTACATGTTCATTTTTGTCAATCTACTTAGCTGCATGTGTTTGATTGTGTTTGTTTTTCGGATCCGGACACGAAAAAAAGCCCGGAATCGTTCCGAGCTCTTCTCTGCTGTAAGGGATATATGTTTAATGAATTAATGGCATCTGCCGTGTCCGCAAGTATGTCCCTCACCATGCTCATGGTCATGGTGGTCACAGTTAGCCTCTCCTGTAGCATTAAGAGTTCCTGCGATTAAAGCGTCTACTGCCGCATCGGTGCTTCCGGCGGCTCCCGCATAGAGTTTGATACCGGCTTCTTCAAGAGCATTCTTGGCTCCGCCGCCGATTCCTCCGCAGATAAGGGCATCTACATTTGCAATATTTAAGATTCCTGCAAGAGCGCCACAACCTTCACCGTTGGTTCCCAGAATCTGAGAATTAACTACCTTGCCCTCCTCTATATCATATACTTTGAACTGCTCTGTCTTTCCAAAATGTCCGAAGACTTCTCCGTTGTCATATGTTACTGCTACTCTCATGGTATTGTCTCCTTTGCTTCCTAATTCTACGCTTAGTTTATTTCTTTCTCTGTCAATCTCAATATTACCGCCGGCTATAGACAAGCGCTTGCCTTCAACGAAAGCTTCCGCCAGCTTCTTCCGGGCACTGTCGTATATGGCTGTTACCGTGGTTCTGGCTACTCCCATACGAAGAGCGCATTCCTGCTGGTTAAGGCCCTCATAGTCTAGGAGCTTAATGGTCTCGAACTCATCCAGGGAAAGGGTTAATGTATCAACCTTCTCTGAATCCGCTTCTTCGGGAACAAAGCTGTAATAGTCGGGAAAGCCGCATATTCTTCGGCACTTTGGCATCCTTGGCATATTTACCTCCTAATATTAAAATTGACATATGTCAGAATGAGTATAATCCCTTTTCTGACATATGTCAACATAGATGACAAAACTTCGAATTAATTATTTATATTTTCTGTCGTACAGCAGTGCGGCAAGCAAGACTACAAGACAGGAGCCTGCATTATGAACCAGGGCTCCTGTTGTTGGGGTCAGCACCCCCGTAACAGACAATGCTATAGCCACAAAGTTGATGCACATGGACAAGGTGATAGCACCCTTTATTGTCTTTACTGTAGTATTGGAGAGCCACTTTAAGTAGGGGAGCCCTGATATGTCATCTGTCATGATGGCAACATCCGCGGCTTCAACTGCCACGTCACTTCCCATTGCCCCCATGGCCACCCCCACATCTGCTATCTTCAAGGCGGGAGCATCATTTACCCCATCGCCTATCATACACACTTTTCCCTGCTCTTTAAGGGATTCGATATTGTAGACCTTCTGCTCCGGCAAGAGATCTGCTCGAATCTCGGAAATATGGGCTTTGCCGGCAAAATAAGCGGCTGCCTTTTCATTGTCTCCCGTAAGAAGAACCGTCCTTGCGCCCATACTTTCCAGCTCTTCCACCATTTCCGCCGCCTCAGGCCTTAGTACATCTGAAAGACCAATGATTCCTATAACCTTTTCGCCCTTTGAAACTATCACTAAAGCTTTACCCTCTAAGCGCAGTTTATTTAGAACCTCTCCTACATTTTCATCAAGGATACAACCAAGTCCTGCTATGAAGCCTTCATTGCCTAAGGCATAGGTGCCCTCGTCTATAACCGCCGTAATTCCCTTACCTGCAGCCATCTTAAAATCCTTTGTTTCTCTAATTGCAAGCCCTTTGCTCTTTGCCTCCTCTACAATTGCCACTGCAAGGGGATGCTCGCTTTTTCTTTCCGCTGATGCAGAAAGGGACAGGAGTTCTTCTTTTGAGATACCCGCAATCGGGATGACATCTGTTACTTCAAGCCTGCCGAATGTAAGGGTTCCGGTCTTGTCAAAGGCGATGGTATCCACCTTCCCCATTTTCTCTAATGCCTCGCCGGATTTTATTATTACTCCGTGTTTTGTGGCCTGGCCTATGGCTGCTATAATTGCCGTAGGCGTAGCAAGCACAAGGGCGCAGGGGCAGAAGACTACCATTACCGTCACCGCTCTTACGATATCACTTGTGATTACATATGCTGCTATTGCAATAATAAGAGCAACCGGCACCAGATAGCTTGCCCATTTATCTGCGATACGCTGGGTAGGTGCCTGTTTCTTGTCTGCCTCTTCCACCATCCTAATTAACTTTTGAAGGGAAGAGTCCTTGCCCACCTTTGTTGTCTCATAATCAATGGAGCCATATAGATTGACGGTGCCGGAGAATACGTTGTCTCCCGCCTCTTTATCCACCGGAAGGCTTTCCCCGGTCATCACCGACTGATCAACTGACGTCTCTCCGTTTATTATTCTGCCATCCAAGGGTATGGTCTCTCCCGGGAGCACCCTGACCGTATCCCCGATGGCGACCTCCTCTACTCCGACGTGGCTTTCTTCGCCCCCTCGGAGTATCCTGGCTTTTTGCGGTGCAAGGGAGATTAGTTTTTTAAGACCCTTCCTGGCCCGGTTGGTGGTCATCTCTTCAAGTAGAGCACCCATTTCCATGATAAATGCCACTTCTCCGGCGGCAAATAAGTCGCCGATAAGGATCGCCGCTATCATAGCCATGGTAATAAGCAGGGCAGAGGATATCTTACTGATTCCTTTGTTACATATGATGCGCCAAACAGACAGATATAAAAGGGGGATTCCGCAGATTATCACGCATACCCATGCAAGAAGCTCACCCTCCGGATATCCTATCCTAGGCAAGACAAATGATGCCGCTAGGAATACGCCGCCCGCAATAGTCATAGGCCATCCTGCCAGAATATCATTAATCTTTTTTATCATTTCCCTGCCCCCTTGACACACCTTTTTCTCTAATCGTATAATCCAATCGTTATCATACACTTTGTTCGATTACGATTATAGTAAAGGGCGTTTAGGGGAGCAATAATCAGATGCTTGAAAACGTTCATTACCGTACATTTAGCGTAATTTGTACAGTTAATGGAGGGGGATTTATGGACCGTAGACAGAGAAAAACGAGAAAAGCTATATTCGATGCTTTTACTAAATTGCTTGAAGATAAGACTTATTCCAATATCACTGTTCAGGAAATTATTGATGAGGCTGATATAAGCAGGAGTACTTTCTATTCCCATTTTGAGACTAAAGACGATTTGCTGAGAGCTCTTTGCACCGAGATATTCGACCATGTCTTCTCTGATAATATCTCCAAGGAGACCTCCCATGATTTTTCCTGCGGGGACAATGATTTGAAGGAGGAGATTACACACATTCTTTATCATCTTGAGGACAACAGACGTTACATAGGCCGAATCCTTTCCTGTGAGAGCGGCGATATGTTTATGAATTATTTTAAGGAATATCTGGAGAAAATCTTTAGTGATGAACTAAAGAAAATCCCAACAGATATCCCTATAGATTATTTGCTGAACCATATGATCTGCGATTTTGCCGAGACAGTTCGTTGGTGGATGAAAAACGATACATATACACCGGAGGATGTCAGCAGATTCTTCTTTTCCACAACTCCCTTTGCTTAACTGTATAAAGAAATACAAAATATTTGGGGGCAGTTAGTGGTATTGCTTGATTTTTCTGAAAATATATGTCAAAATATAATATTATACGGATATTTTATCTTGACGCGGGAAATAAGTCGCTCACTTTCTGACTGTTCCTTGCAATTAATACTATTATAATAAAATTTCGGGGAGGAAATATTATGGGAATCAATCGAATCATTACATGGGCTATGCTTAAGGTTATGGAGTCTAAAGGTAACAAGGCTCTAAGTCGCATGGACCAAAACAGTCTGGACGCTTTCGGGTCTAACAAGAATCTTCTTATGCAGATACTGCGGGACAACCAGAATACGGAATACGGCAAAAAATACGACTTTGCCAACATCCACTCTATCGAAGAGTTTCAGGAGAAAGTCCCCTACACCACTTTCGATGATTACGCTCCATACATTGAGCGTATGGTTAAAAACGGCGAGAAGAACCTTATAACCGCATATCCGGTTATTCACTACGCTGAGACCTCCGGTTCCGTCGGTGTTCAAAAGCGTATTCCTTTAACCGAGAGATCCATGGAGGTTTACCAGGCTTATTCAGGTATCAGAATGTTTTCTCTGGCTAAGCGCTACTATCGCGACGTCCTTCATAAGAAGCTTCCCATCGGAAGAGGTCTTAATGCTATTGAAGTTGAGTCCGGCACCATGGCTGATGGTACCCCTAAGGGTTCCGTATCAGGTTCCACCTTAAGCCGCTTTAAAAAGCTTATGCCTTATTTCTTGACTTCACCTATACCCATTATCTTCCCAACCGGCGGAATGAACATGCAGTATATGCGTATCCGTTTTGCCCTTGAAGATAAGGATATGACCTATATGGTGTCCTCTTTTATGACGAATATCTCCGATATGCTCAATTTCATGAAGAATAACTGGGAGATGATCTGTGACGACATCGAAAACGGTACCGTTAACCCGGATATGGTTAAGGGCGAGGAGTACTTAGCACCCATCCGTCCTTACTTAAAGAAGATGCCGGAGCGTGCTGCAGAACTTCGTAAGATTTTCTCTGAAGGCTTCGATACACCTATCGCCCTTAAGATTTGGCCGAAGCTTTCCTTTGTAAGCGCTATCGGTACCGGCGGTTTTGCTATATACGCCGATAAGGTTAAGCAGTTCGTCGGGGATGTTCCCGTGGATTACATGGTTTACGCGGCATCCGAGGGTATCTTTGCAGCAGCAAGCTCCCTTAACGATCCCAAGTACGACCTCTTGACAGACAGCTGCTTCTTTGAATTCCTGCCTACAGACGGAACAGCTGATGAGGCTCATCCTCTGACCATTGACAAGCTTGAAGAGGGTAAGGAATATGAGATTATTGTTACCAACCTTTCAGGCTTCTACAGATATCGTATTAAAGACGTAATCCGTGTCTTGGGCTTCCATAACACCATGCCACAGATTACCTTTGCTTATCGTATTAGCCAGATGGTAAATCTCGCCGCTGAGAAGACCACAGAAGAACACCTGACCAATGCGGTTTCCGAGTTCTCCAAGGCTATCGGATGCGAGATCGACGACTATTGCCTCTACATTGATTATGATGTATCACCGGCAAGATACGTTCTCCTTGTGGAGCCTGACCGTCCTCTTCCCACTGAGAAGTTAGAGGAGTACGATAAGATATTTGAAGAGAAATTCCGTTATGCCAATAAAGAATATGCCGGATGTCGTGACGATAGAAGTATAGGACATCCCTTAGTTCTTCTCCAGCAGCAACAGACACACCTGCTGTGGAGAGAATTTAAGATCTTTAAAGGAGGCTCACCCAACCAGGTTAAGCCTGTTAGAATTCTTGACGTTCCTCAGAAGGAGAAGTTCTTCTTCGGTATGTTGGAAGAAGGCTCCGGACGTGAGCGCCTTAAGTAACTCTCAGGTGTAGTTATTAGAATCCAAGGGGGTTTTATAATGAAGGCGAGAAAAGTATTTGGCATTCTCCTTTCTTTAGTGCTGATAGTCGGGCTGGTGCGAGGTTTATCCCTGTTAGCTCTGGCAAGTACTTCAGGAGCTGAAGAAGGTGCAACACACCGGATAACCTTTAGTGTATCCGATGCTACCATAATCCCCGGTGACGCTGACCCGGACCCGACGAGTATTACAGGTTTCAAGATACGTAAGAGCTCGGAATCTCCTGTAATTATAGACGATAGCGGGTCTCCAGCAGACAAAACCTATACAGTTGATGTTGTAGGAACTGTTGATGAAGTTTTCGTTGAAATAACTGTCAATGGAGAAGACCACAATACTGTATCCGGCACTGCCCTCTTATCCACAAGCAATACCAGCGCCAATTTCTCTTGTGAGGACCAAGGCACTCTGTATTCTGTGACTATATATTACACTGCAAGTATTGAACTTATTCCCGTAGACCCTGTAGTTACCGCTCCTACTCTAGCGGATAGCAGGGACTATAATAACGAGGCCCTTCAACTTATCGCTACTGCAGCTAACAGTACCAACACCACCGGCTTCATATACTACGCGCTCGGTACAAGCAACAGCGTAGCACCCGGAAATGAGGCGTGGACAACCTCCATCACTGACAGCTCTCTTATAAAGACTGATGTCGGCATTTATTACGTGTGGTACAAGCAGGAGGCCTCTACCGGCTATAATGCATGGCCCGCCACATGTGCAGGCAGCGTTGAAATCAGCCGCTTAAGTATCTCACCAACCGTCACCATAGCGGACTGGACATATGGAGAGACTGCAAAGACCCCAACCGTCACGGGTAACACAGGCAACGGAGCAGAGACCTTCAGCTACAGCGGAAGAAACGGAACCTCTTACGCTGCCGACAGTACACCACCTACAGACGCAGGTGACTATACTGTTACTGCCACAATTGCACAAACTGCTAATTATAACGGCGACACGGCAACGGCGGATTTCAGCATTGCTAAGGCAGCCAATCCTATAACTTTTGAAAACCAGTCATTTTCAAAGTCTGTCAGTGCGGAAGCGCAGTCAGTAGCCCCTGTTGCAACCGGCGAAGGTGCCATAACCTTTACTATTCAGAGCCAGAAAAAGGGCGATGACCTTGTAACTTATTTCTCTGTGGATGGCAGTAACCTTAAAATCGCCGCAAACACACCCTCCGGCACATATACTGTAGAAATGCAGGCAGAAGCAGCCGGTGGCAACAACTACAACAGTGGTACAAAATCTGCCACTATAACCGTTGACATCGGAAAGACTGCCATCAGTCCCACTGTCACTATAGAAGGCTGGACCTACGGAGCTGTAGCAAGTACTCCCACTGTCACCGGCAACCCCGGCGACGGAGCTGTTACTTACGAATACAAAGAAACCTCAGCTGATGATAGTACATATACCACCACTGTACCAACTAAGGTAGGGTCTTACACCCTTAGAATAACTATCGCAGCTACTGATGAATACGGAAGCGGCACAGCAACCGCCACTTTCACCATATCAAAGAAAAACGTTACCGTCAGCGGCTACAGTGCTGAGAACAAAGTATATGACGGCACAAACGTGCCACTGCTTTCCGGTACACCTATAATCAGCGGTAAAATGGAAGGCGATGACGTGACCTTCTCCGGCGCAACTGCAACCTTTGCAGATGCCGCCGTAGGTACAAACAAAACCATTACCATCACCGGCGAACTAATCGGCGCCGATAAGGATAACTATAACTTAACATCTATTGATACTATAACGGCCAGCATTACGAAACGCCCCATAACCATAACAGCAGCTGACCAGACGGTGGAGATAGGTGGCAGCATTACAACTTATGCAGCCGAGCATGACATGATAACCATATCCGGCAGCGGACTTGTTACGGGCCACACACTTGATTCCCTTACCCTGACAGGCAGCGGAACCGCCAGCGCCACAACCACCGGAACCATCACTCCAAGTGCTTCGGTAATTAAGAGTGGTAGCACCCCCGTAACTGAGAACTACAACATCACCTTTGAACAAGGTAACCTCACAGTTACAAAGCGTGCTCCTATTGTGAACACCACTCCCACCGCCGGCGGTATTACTTACGGACAGGCCCTTTCAGCCAGCACAATCAGCGGCTCCATGAAGGATCCTTCCACAAGTGCAGCGGTTGCAGGGACATTTGCATGGGATGAGCCCACCACCAAGCCGTCTCTTTCTGACAGCAACACTACAGAATATGCCTGGACATTTACACCTGCAAGTTCAAACTATGAAAAGGCATCCGGCACCCTTACCGTAACGGTTTCAAAAGCAGCATCCGAGCTTACTTTAGCTCCTGCGGCAATAGAAGACCTTTCAGCCAAGGCTTATGCTCAAAACCTGGTAACGGCCGGCACGGCAACCGGCGGTACATTAATGTACGCTCTTGGATCCAACAAGAACACCGCGCCCACCTCAGGTTGGGGGGCATCCATCCCCACCGCCACTGACTCGGGAACCTACTTCGTATGGTACAAGGTGGTTGGCGATGCTAATCACACAGATATAGATGCGGCATGCATCACTGTAACCGTTGCCGAAGGTGACGAAGAGACCATTGGTACATACGACGATGTCCTTCCGGATTCCGGTATCATTCAGGATATTACGGGATCGGAAAAAGCACCGAAGGAGGACAATCCTCTTGGTGCAGGTATAGACAATGCAGGCGAGCTGGAATCCCTTCTTGGAATTACGGCATCGGATAAGGCACAGGGAGTAAATGTATGGCTTGAGGTCAAGGATATCTCCTCTGAAGTATCCTCTGCTGACAAGACTTTGGTAGATAATGCATTGGACGGCCAGACGGTTTGTATGTATCTGGACATCTCGCTTTTTAAGAAAGTGGGAAATAATGACTCCTCTAAGGTGACAGAAACTAACGGTAAGATTCGGTTAAGCTTCTTAGTTCCGGAAGAATATCGAAGCGCAGAAGGCGGAACCTATGCTATAGCAGTGGTTCATGAGGGTAAATCTTCCCTTATCAGCGGAAGCTACGATGCCGAAACCCATATATTTACCTTTGAGACGGATCGTTTCTCAACCTACGCTTTGGTTTATACACCGGCCGCAGCAGACACCACACCGACAGAAGCTGACACCACACCGGCAGACGCCAACACCACAGGCACTTCAGCTACCGGTGACGCAGCCGCTCCGGTGGCTTGGATATTCCTTATACTTGCTTCGGTATCGATGTTTGTATCAGCTAAAAGATGTAAGAAGTAATATAAATAAGATAGAGACATAATACACGGGGACGGTTCTACTGACTCACTTGGAAAGTGAGTCAGTAGAACCGTCCCTGTGTCTTATGCCCGTGTCTCTTAAAAACTGAAATCACGGTTCTTCTCCGCATCGTTTGCAACGGTGGTAGCCATTTTTGTCCGTCATCCAATAATGATAGCCATCTTTGCTTTGCTTGCACTCGTTTGCCTTATGAAAGTAATTGAAACAGCTTATTTTGCGACAGCCTATTTGCAGTAAATCTTGATTGCCTGATGGGTAAACTCTGCTGTACCCTCTCCACCCATCTTGTCGATGTTCTCGGTGAACTCACCGCCGCCGGCGTACATCTTGCCAAGGCCTGAGAGAATCTCATTAGTACACTTATAGTAGTGTTCATTAATAAAACTCTGCAGTTTCTTTACCTGGGCCTGTACTTCTGTGGAGGCCGGGTCCATTTCCTTCATAGTACCGAATTCCTCGAATATCTTCATAAAGTCCGCCATCATAGTCCTCTCAGCATCCTTCGTCCTATTCTTACTCTTTTCCTCATATTCAGTATATTCCGGGGTGTTGCCCCACTGCTCCTTTGCCTTCTTTGCGTATTCATCTATCTTGCTTGAATCAAATGCGTTAAAATCCAAATTTCTCACTCCTCGTTTTTTTAATCCGCGGCACATGGTGATCAGATTCTCGATATGCTCCTTCTTTAACTCCAGAAGCTTTATCTGCTGGTCCAGTGCCTTCTTCTTGTCAAAATCAGATCTGGTTACGATATCCTTGATATCTTTAAGCGGAAATTCCAGCTCACGAAACAGTAGAATCTGTTGCAGTCTCTCCAGGGCCGCATCGTCATACAGCCTGTAGCCGGACTCGGTATACTCCGCCGGTTTTAGGAGGTCTATCTTGTCGTAATACTGCAGGGTGCGTATACTCACTCCCGTCAGCTTACTTACTTCATTTACTGTCTTCATGGCTTCATCTCCTTCACGTGTAATTGTATCATAAACTATTACGTAACGTCAGAGTCAAGAAAAAATTTTAGAGTCAGAAATCGTGACTCTTCGTCGTTAATTATGTTAATATTTATTCATATCATATTATTGTTTTATCAGCAAAGGAATCATCTATGAATACAAAAGTTTTCTACGAATTATCACAAATGGAATGTTGCGGCACACCCTTCAAAATTGGAGATTCCATCGAATGGTATGTTTTCACCGCAGACGGGCTTATCTGGCCTTTTGATATAGACGGGCTGGAATACGCTTATGTTGTTGAGCTGGATGAAGTAACCGTGAATCCGGCGAAAAGCAATTCATAAACTCTCTTTCCCCATAGGGTCGCCCCAATCATAATCACAAACCGAAATTTCTCCTTTATACTCAGCAAGCCTTTCTTCAAAAGATTTATGAACGAACTGCTTTCTAAGCACTATTGTATCGTTCCTTATTTCTAATTCCAAAACATCAGAAACCTTTAAAGGTATTCTTTCTTTTGTAATTGGCCATGCACTGTTTGTCCAATTTTTAATTATGACTCCTTCTTCTTTTCCATTTTTCTAAAAGACGTCTTCACATCGAAACCATGCATGACAACTTTATCCTCGTTTGTAGTTCCTTTTGCTTCTGTTGTTTCGGAGGCAGTCTTCGCCATGGAAAAATGCTCCTCTATGGCACAAAATATGCTCGTGGAATCTACAAGATTCGCTATACCGCACGCTTTTAGGATTGGCAGGTTCTGTACCTCTTCTTTGCAAGACCCTCTGTAATCTGTAGTCTTGGTATGCCTTCCAAGATTGTGTTCCACTTGGTAGTTTCCCCGATTAACCGCATCAGTCAAGTCGTTCACATGAGTCTTAACCTTTTCAGTATCCATGTCTCTAATCCTGTAATTCCACAACCTGATTCCAAACGAGACTACACTCAACTTGATTAACTCATTTGGTCCATCGTAGTTCTTCCAGTCTTTAAGCAGCTCCATATCATAATCAATAGATATACCGTCTGGATTTTTGTCTGTAATCGTAACCAGAAACAACCAATAAGCCACTCCACATTGAAGCAAGACAAACCTATGTCGAGAATTGCTGTAGTACCTCTGGAACCGTAATCCCTCACAAAAATCTTCTTTGGTTAACAAGAATGAACCCCGTCTGTCGAACACAATTCTGTCCGTCGGGTCCTGAAGGTAGTCATAAAAATCATGAAGTTTATCGATTATTCTCATCTGTTCTTTTATCTACTCCTTATAGTGCGAATTATTCGTTTTGTCGAATTATGTGGTCAAAAAAAATAACTCTTATCTTGTAGAACTGCTATTCTTTGTAAAACTCCTTTTTCTTTATCGGCTTAATGAACTGCTTATTCAAATCCCTCTTCGAATGAAAAACTGCCATCTCGGATTTGGTCAGACCTCCATTCTTGCACTTTACATCCAATAGTTTCAAAGTACATATAAGATCTGCTGCTTGAAAAAGCTTATAATCTTTCGGAAGCACTTGTCGAACATCATACTCAGTAAGTTCTGTTGCCAATACGTTATTAAGAATCCGCGTAATCTGCTTTTGCCCATTATCATAATATAGGATAACATTATCAAACTCCTGAAAAAACGATAGATTTTTTCGTAAGAAAAGGGATATTTCCCTTGCCATCCTTGCTTCCATTTTTAAAGATTCTCCATACTGTTTTTTTTCAAAAACAAAGGTTTTATACATAATGTTTGCTTTCAAGGCAAAGAAGAAAAGCTTTGTAAATATAGCTCTTCGGTCGTTTGGAAGCATATTACAGTATATTTCTTCTTTACGAATAAGTGGACCTGTATGAACGACAAAATCATTTTCGTATCCCAGATTTACAAACTCCTCCTTCAGCTTTGTAATATCATAAGCTATGTCTTGACTTTGATCATGGAAAATCATTGTTATAATATAGTATGGCGAATGCTTAGCATACGCTCCAAAATCTCCTGATTCATCTACAAAGATACTTAATTCTCTCATTAATCTCTCCAAATAAAAAAGGCGGGCAGTCTGCCCACCAACAGGTTGGACCTGGGTCTTTCGACCAGCCCACATCTAATTATATAGTAGCAGAAATCCTCGAAATGTCAAGAAAGTACACACGCAAGAGTTGTACTGTCAACTACAATATCCATTTTTTACTACACTAAAGTGAACAGCCTCTTTTGCCTTTTTATAATTTTATTTATGGTATCTGAATAATCTCGTCTCTTTTCATAAGCACCTCGTTCTTTAGAAAAACATTTATATGTCGCTATCAACTCAATCTCCTGCGTCTGCTTCTTAATATCGCCGTAAGGAGTATATGTAAAATCTGAATCAATACTGTTTTTTTCATGCCATCGTCTTCGCAAAACAATCCTTTTATTGTAGCAGTTCTCACACAAGGGCTCTATCCACCCCTGCAAAAGCACGGGTGCGTTCAACCGTCCACAGGAGATGCACACATAGCTTGAGATGTAGTCATACTTGGATTCCAACTCCAACACCTCTTGAGGTGCGGCATTTGAATACAATCTGAGCGTTCCGAACTTTTCCTTTACTTGAACCCATTGAAATTTATCAAGATAATTATATCTGATGAGAACATCTCTGTAGTCCTCCAACATAATCTTTCCAAAAGCTCTTTTCCATCCAGACGGAACATCATCATACATCGTAAATGAGTACGTATTTAGCCTCTCCCCATGCCAACCCACTGGCCGCAACCATGGGTATCTTTCTATCAATTTTTTGTTTCTAAGTCTTTCTGCTTTTCGTTTCTTTGCTTCCCCTTTTTTACTCATGCACAATGCCCCTTTTCTGATTACACTCCCACTCATTCATCCTCGTTCTTCATAAGATACTTATTACTCACGACCTTCATAGAAAGTGCTGCGCTTATTCTCTCGTTGAATACAGGCTCCGTAGGGCGAATAACAATTCCTTCTTTCTTGCCGCCCTTTGGATACTCCCCGTCCGCTCTTTCAAGAAGTGCTTCCACAGTGGGATACTTTAATGGGAGATTCGTTCCAACCTCTTCCACCGGCACCATTTGTAATTTCATCAAGTCGCAGATATGCTGCATTTCTTTTAAACCAACTCTCTTTCCATCAATACGGATTGTAAATACGTACCACTCCGGTCTTATTAATCTCAATCTGTTCTGTTGGATACCCGGAGCACATAATTCTCCCTGTATAGTAAGTAGCTTAAGCCCCTTCTCCTTATAGTATGCTCTCATCTTGCTTTCGACGTCATCACGTTTAATCAACTCATAGAAAGCGCTCTTCCCGTCATCCTTGTACTCATAGTTATGCCCTGTTACGTGGAATCCATTTTCATCCAACGATACAGAGTGGGAAGAGCCATCCATCTTTGTAGTTATGTAGTATTCCAACCCAACAAAATCCCCAATAAGCTCCGGTTCTGCCTGCACTCGAGTCTCATCCGTGTGAGGTACATCTATAGGCAGAGTTCCAATAACAGTACCCCCGGTAGTCGCTTTCTCCTCAATCTCCCATTTACGAACGCCTAGCGCTTCTGTCACATCTGTTCCAAGTTCTTCATCTCCTGATAATTCCGAGAATAGACTTATTGGAAGCAGAAGACCCTGAGATACTTGGCCACGAAACCTCATTGTCTTCAACCGAAATCCCTCTCCCATAACATCTGTCTTTCTATAACTGGATGCTCTCATAAATTCAAACTCTGGGCGAATAGGAAGATAACTATCAACCTCAAAATAAACCGCCAAATCCATAGGCCGGAACTGTCCCCTGTTTACCACGCACTGCCATCCGAGTACTTTTGCCAGTTCTATCCTGTCCGCCCCTTCAATTGGCGCAATCTCCCATATTCTCTGAATGCTTGCTAGTTTCCTCATTACTTCTTTCTCCTTGTCATCATTCTTCTTCGATAATTTCATCCGTCTATGCAAATTATACGTTTAATCGAATTGCATGGCCAAAAAATAATTACGGTCTCTTTTCATTTAAAGCAAAAATGTACCCCAAGAGACGGTTTCTGCAGTCACTGTCCATTCTTCTGTATTCAATTAAAAGCTTGTACTCCTCATCTTTTCGATACACTGTCAAATAATCGTTGTTCAAGGATTCGTTGCTCTCCGATCCGGATATTACATAATAGGGATCCACGTGCAAAGTATCGCAAATTACTTTTAACTTATCGATAGATGGGTTTTGTTTTTTGCCCTTCCAACTGCTCATTGTACTCTGAGGTATCCCGGTCTTATCGGAAAACTCTTTCTGGGTCATCCCTCTGTCATGAACAAGTTGTAATACCCTTTCACCTATTGTCATAGCCATTCTTCTTTCAGAACAATTCGTCTATTCGATATTACTATATTACTATATTACATGAGTTTAATCAAGCACTATATCGATAGAGAGTCGGTAGAACCGTCCCCGTGTCTTATGTCCGTGTCTCTTAAAAACTGAAATCATGGTTCTTCTCCGCATCGTTTGCAACGGTGGTAGCCATTTTTGTCCGTCATCCAATAATGATAGCCATCTTTGCTTTGCTTGCACTCGTTTGCCTTATGAAAGTAACTGAAACAGCTTAATTCATGACCGTCTTCGTAATCATCGCCAAACCCCAAAACTCCGCCGGATACCTTGTCTGTTTCATTGGCATTAAGCTTTTTCATTTCATCATTCGTATTTCTGTTATCGCTCATGGTGGTGCCCCCCTTTTCTTTATCTTTGTAATTATATACACCCCGGGGGCCTCTTTTGCGACATCGTTTATTATCTACTGTAATCCCTTTATCCAGGATCTAATTTCGTCTTCTGATGCTCCTGCTCCGAAACGCTTTCCGTCAAGCCAGGTACCGCTTCCTGCGTTCTTCGCAAGGTTTTGTCCGCTTCTTCCTAATCCGCTGCTGCTTGAGGTACAGAAGGGAATCATGGTGATTCCGTTAAAGTTGTTGCTTTCCACAAATGTATCCATGATGCGGGGTTCTTCCCCCCACCAGATGGGATAACCGATGTATATTGTCTTATATCCCTCAAGTGATACGGCACTGCTGCCTATCTTAGGTCTTGCCGTAGCATCTTTCTGCTCTTTGGTTGAGCGGCTGTTGGAATCATTATAATTCAAATCTGCTGTGGAATATTCCTGCGCAGCTTTAATCTCATATGTGTCCGCCCCTGTAATATTTACAATCTTTTCTGCAACTCCCTTGGTGGTTCCTGTTGCAGAGAAATATACTACAAGTGTATCCTTGGTTGACTGTGCCCCGCTTGTTGGTTCCGCTTTGGTGCTCTGGACTGCGGTACTCTGCGTCCCTGCATCCTTAGAGCCTGAAGACTGACCCGCGGCATTGCCACATGCAGTAAGTCCTAAAGCCAATAACCCCACCACCAATAATGCTATCTTTCTTTTCATCTTACCTCCTCCTTTGTTTCTCTGTCCGGCTACGTCGTTTCATTCCACACTTCTTTAGCCAGGCGGAATACTGCCCATCCCTTTGGCCAGCCCACATACATGGTGGCATGGGTGATGATTGCTGCAATCTCTTCCCTGGTAACTCCATGCGCTTTCGCATTCTGAAGATGATATGTTAGAGAAGAATCCGTAATACCGGAAGCCATAAGTGAAACCACTGTAATAATACATTTGGTCTTCACGTCAATTGCTTCCTCGTTCCACACTTCTCCGAAGAGAACATCATCGTTTAAGTGCGCAAACATCGGTGCAAATTCTCCAAGCTGTTCTCTTCCTGCTGTCTGTACGATTTTTTCTGCCATCTTATTTTTCGCCTCCTATAATCTTCTGTGCTCCTGTAGTCCATACGTGTTTCTTGGATGCGTCGCTCCTCTTGTTCTGTGCCATGACACCTGCAAGGGGATGTGGTACGTAAGGCTCTTCAAGATATTTTTGTTCGTCATCCGCTAGTTCCAAATCCACCGCCTTGGCAGCTCCTTCGATATGGTGGAGCTTGGTCGCTCCAACCACGGGAGATGTCACTTTTGTAAGAAGCCATGCCAGTGATATTTCCGTCATGATCACACCATGTTTTTCCGCTTATTCCCTGCTAATGGTTATAGTAACATCACCATTAGAAAGAAGATCTGCCATCTCTGCTTCATCCTTATCAGATATATGACCTAGCCTTGTGTATGACCAACTGTTGGAACCATAAAACACCACCATCTGGTTTCCTGAATACAGAACTATATCTCCTGATGATGTTGTTGTCTGCTTATCATCTCGTGGCAAACTCTGTCCTATGGAACCCACCTGTTCAAAACCGCCATACATTGACATCTGAATGGTAATATCACCATCTTTAGCCATATCCCGCAGCGCTTCTACAGCCTGATTGTCTTCCCATTCCACATTAACTTTTGTATCGCCAATCTTCATTATCATTGTACTATCTCCAATAGCTTCAATATTTTCTGATGCTGATATTTCAGTTACAGCATCCTGATTATCGCCGGAGTTTTTTTTATTCCCAGAACAGGCACACATGCAAAACATTATCGTCATACAGAACGCTATCAAAATCATTTTCGTTTTCATCTTAAACATCCTTTATTTACTTTAGATTCTCCTTAAAGAAATTCTCCAGCTTGTCAAAAGGAATATAATCCTTATCCCCGCCATCATAAAGATCAGTATGTACAGCATCAGGGATTATCATAAGTTCCTTATTGTCTGCGTACTTGCTGTCTTTGATCATATCTGCATAAGCATCCTTTGAGAAATAACATGAATGTGCCTTTTCTCCATGGACAAGTAAAACTGCGCTTCTGATCTCATTGCTGTACTTAAGGATTGGCTGGTTAACGAAGGACTCACAACCGATCACATTCCAACCACCGTTGGAATTAAGACTTCTCTTGTGATATCCTCTGTCAGTCTTGTAGTAGTCATAGTAGTCTTTTACAAAGAAAGGTGCATCATCCGGAAGCGGGTCTACAACCCCACCACCGAGCTTATACTCACCTGCCTTAAGGTCTTCAAGTCTCTGAGCACACATGGCTGCTTTCTTCTGATATCTTACTTCTTCACTGTCTTCTGAGTCAAAATATCCCTTGGCATTTACTCTTGTCATGTCATACATT
>SVDM01000025.1 GCA_015058015.1 Lachnospiraceae bacterium
AGCCGCGGGGATGGTTCTTAATAAAGAACCGTCCCCGCGGCTGATTTTATTCCGCTAATTCTTTTAGTTTTGAGATGTCGGGACTGATACTCATGGAATAATTGGTGTAATATACCACAAAGCCGGGTTTGGCACCGGCGGGCTTCTTAATATTCTTCTTTAATGAGTAGTCGATTTCCACTTTGCCGGATCCTCTGCCGGCAGAATAGTAGGCGGCAAGTGCGGCAGCCTCTTCCATGGCTTTATCCGTTACTTCTCCGGATTTGGCACGTAGGATTACGTGAGAACCGGGCATCTCCTTGGCATGGAACCACCAGTCTGAGCCGGAAGCCATCTTAAAGGTTAACTCATCATTCTGATAGTTGTTCTTACCCACGTAGATGTCATAACCTTCCGAAGAAAGATAGTGATGGGGCTTGGACTTGGCGCTTTTTTGCTTGCCGACAGTTTTGCTCTTTATATAGCCGCAGTCCGACAGTTCCCTGCGAATGTCCTTAAGAGAGGCCTCGTCTAAGGCCTGGTCAAGGGCTGTGCTTATGGATTCTAAGTGGTTGATGTCTGCCTTGGTTTCCTCTATAAGAACAGACAGGGCATCAAAGGTTCTTTTTTTCTTGTTATATTTATCAAAGTATCTGACAGAGTTCTCCGCCACCGTAAGGTCGGGGTCCATAGGGATACGTACCTCTTCGTTGTTATAATAGTTGGTGGCAACAAGCGTTTTTTCTCCCGGTGGCATAGAATAGCCGTAGGTGTTAATCAGCTCCCCGTATATTCTGTACTTGTCCCGGTCCTTGGTATCCTCTAACTGCTTTAGCTGCAGGGAGTATTTCTTCTTCTCTCGATCCAGTAAAGTACCGGTAATCTTTCTAAGATCGTACGATTTTTGCTTAATCCTTGAAGATACCGCCTTTCCGGCCCAGTAATCCACCAAAAGATTCGATATACTGTCATACTTTCTTTGTTCCTTGTCTTCGTACATGCGAAGATTAAGACAGGCAAATTCCAGGAAGGAGCCGTCATCTTCGCATATTATGGAGGGGGAGAAATTCTCTTCTTTAATATCCGACATAACATGGGTAAAGATGTTGTAGAGATGAAGGCGTCCGTTATCATCCAACTCTGCTATATCCGTATTGCCGTCGATTCCCGCCCTATAGCAGATTTCCTCCGCCATAAGGGGACTAAGACCAGTATAAGAAGAATAGATAACCCTAAAGACCGGCCCGGTCTTGGAATAAACCGTGGCAAAGAAGTCATCTTTGCCGGCGGTAAGGGGGTTAGATTTTTCCACTGTCTTAGGGATGAAGTAATCTCTTCCGGGAAGTACCTCTCTTACTGAACTGGTGTTGGCTCCGATATGCTTGATACTGTCTATTATCATGTGCTTATGGTCAGTGAAGATGATATTGCTGTGCTTACCCATAAGCTCTACGATTAAGTGTTTGCGGCACAAGTCACCCATCTCGTCTAAATGCTCTATCTCAAAGTCTATGATTCGCTCCATCTCCGGCTGGGTAATGGAGACAATTCTTCCCCCCGATATGTGCTTACGAAGAAGCATACAGAAGTTGGGAGCCGTAAGGGGTCCCGGTTTGTTCACCTCAGTAAGATACATAAGGGGAAGGGATGCATTGGCGGATATATCCAGACGAATCTGGGTACGGCCGCTTTTTATTGTAAGAAGAAGCTCATCTTTTTCAGGCTGGGCTATCTTATTGATTCTGCCATCAAAAATACTCTTATTAAGTTCCGTTACCATGCATGCTATGGTTACGCCGTCAAGTGCCATGATATTCCTCCAAACAGGCTTTTTTACTATTGCTCATTATAGCACAAATCTTGACGAAAACAGTAAAATAATCTATAATAAAACGATTATATTTTGCAGATAATATGAGGATTTTACCATGATAAAGAGCATGACAGGTTTCGGCAGATGTGAAGTCGCCGATGAACAACGCAAGATAACGGTTGAGATGAAGTCTGTTAATCACAGATATCTGGATGTGGGAGTTAAACTTCCGAGAAAGCTGAACTTTTTTGAGACATCCATCCGTACTCTTTTGAAGGATTACGTTCAAAGAGGAAAAGTTGATGTATTTATTACATACGAGGACTTCTCGGAAGGAACCGTATCCGTTAAGTACAACGAGGAACTGGCTAAAGAGTATCTGACATATCTGAATAAGATTGAGACTAACTTGGAAGTTCGCAATGATATCTCCGTTATGTCACTTTCCAGATTGCCGGAGGTATTTACCTTAGAAGAGCAATCCGTGGACGAAGAGGAACTTTGGTCCATTATTGAAAAAGTTATTAAGGGAGCTGCCGAGAAACTGGTGGAGACCAGGATTTCGGAAGGAGAGAAGCTTTGCAAGGATATTATCGACAAGCTGGATTACATGTTAACCAATGTTGAATTTATCGAGAAGCGCTCTCCCGAGACAGTTGAAGAATATAGGAATAAGCTTAAAGATAAGTTGAACGAAGTGCTGGGAGATGTGTCCATAGACGAGAATCGTCTTGCAACGGAAGTGGTTATCTATGCAGACAAGATTTGCGTAGATGAAGAAACTGTAAGACTTAAGAGCCACATCAGCCACATGAAGGATACTCTTCTTGCGGGAGGAGCAATCGGACGTAAGCTTGACTTTATTGCCCAGGAGATGAACAGAGAGGCCAACACCATCCTGTCCAAAGCTGGAGACCTTGATATCTCAGGCAAGGCAATTGAGTTAAAGACAGATATCGAGAAGGTAAGAGAACAGATTCAGAATATCGAATAGGAAGCAGATTATGTCCAAGCTTATTAATATAGGATTCGGTAATGTTATCAATACCGACAAGATTATTACAATTATCAGTCCCGATTCGGCACCGGCCAAGAGGCTGATTCAAAGATCCAAAGAAAATGAACGTAGTATTGATGCAACCCAGGGTCGTAAGACCAAAGCGGTTATTCTGACAACAGAGGGTTATATAGTTCTATCCGCCCTTACACCGGAGACGTTAGCCTTAAGATTTAATGGTAGAGAGGATATGGGCAGAAAGGGAAAGGAAGGAGATTCTCATGCAGAATAGTACAGGCACCAAGGGCAAGCTTGTTGTGGTCTCGGGATTTTCCGGAGCAGGCAAAGGAACGGTTATGAAGGCCATTATCGATACTTACGATAATTACGCGCTGTCAATTTCCGCTACTTCACGTAAGCCAAGAGAAGGCGAAGAAGAAGGCAGGGAATATTTCTTTAAAACAAGAGAAGAATTTGAGAAGATGATAGCCGACAACATGCTGGTGGAATATGCGGAGTATGTGGGCAATTACTACGGAACTCCAAGAGAATATGTGGAGCAGAAATTAGCTGAAGGAAAGAATGTTATCCTTGAAATAGAGATTCAGGGAGCTATGAAGATTAAGAAGCAGTATCCTGAGGCTTTACTAATATTTATGACCCCGCCATCAGGGGAAGAATTAATCAGAAGACTTAAGGGCCGCGGTACGGAGGACAATGCAACCATTATGTCACGTATGCGAAGGGCCATTGAGGAAGCGGAAGGCGTAGGCAGTTATGATTACACCCTTATTAACGATGAGGTGGACAAATGCGCCGAAAGACTTCATAATATAGTAACAGACGATACAAAAACTTATAACAAAGACGTTGATTTAATTAATAATATAAAAGCCGAATTGGCTCAGATTGTGGAAGGAGAATAATATGTTACATCCATCTTATGCAGACTTAATGAAGGTAGTAAACAGTGAGGTTGAGGAAGGCGAGCAGCCGGTAGTTAACAGCAGATATTCTATCGTTATCGCTACCGCCAAGAGAGCACGTCAGATTATTGACGGAAGTGAGCCTCTCGTAGACGGAGAAGGCAAGAAGCCTCTTTCCATTGCTATTGAGGAACTGAACAAGTCCATGGTTAAGATTGTGACTGAAGCACCCAGTGAGGTGGTAGTGGAAGATGAGTCACCGGCGGAGATAGAGGTTGATGATGATCCAAGCATCGCTTTCGAGACTCAGGAGACTTTCGATAAAGACGAGAACTAAAACACTTTGAGTTTTGAGAAACCTAAGTTTTGGGTTTCTCATTCTTTTAAAAGGGAACTTATATGAAGATTTTTTTTATGTCATTTGGTTGCGATAAGAACCTGTCCGATACGGAGCACATGCTTGGTATTCTCTCAGGCAAGGGCTATGAATTTACCCAGGACGAGACTGAGGCTCGCGTTATCGTAATTAACACATGCTGTTTTATCAATGATGCCAAGGAGGAAAGCATTAACGCTATCCTTGAGATGGCAGAATATAAAAAACACGGCAACTGCGAAGCCCTTATTGTAACAGGCTGTCTTGCAGAGAGATACAAGTCGGAGATTGTTGAAGAGATTCCGGAGGTAGACGCAATCCTGGGAACCGCTTCATATGATGATATAGACGAGGCTGTGGAAGCTGCTATGGCAGGCAAGGAATTAGAGGAGTACAAGCCTCTAAACTACCTTCCGGTAAACGGAGAGAAGAGAATCCTTACCACCGGCGGTTACTTTGCTTATCTTAAGATTGCAGAAGGCTGCGATAAGCGATGTACTTACTGTATTATTCCGAGGATTCGCGGAAGCTACCGCAGTATTCCCATGGAAGAGGTTATTAAAGAGGCGAAGGAACTGGCAGACAAGGGTGTGAAGGAGCTTATCCTGGTAGCCCAGGAGACCACGGTTTACGGCAAGGACCTCTACGGTAAGAAGTCGCTACCGAAGCTGTTATCAGAGCTAAACAAGATTCAGGGCATCCGCTGGATACGTATAATGTATTGTTATCCGGAGGAGATAGACGAAGAACTGATAGATGCTATTGCAGAGAATGATAAGGTCTGCCACTATCTTGATATTCCCATTCAACATGCCAACGATACCATCTTAAAGCGTATGGGAAGAAGAACTGACAAGAAGCGCCTTATTGAAGTAATAGACCTGCTTCGTGAGAGGATTCCTGATATTTGCATAAGAACCACTCTTATTACAGGCTTCCCCGGAGAGACGGAGGAGATGCACGAAGAGCTTATGCAGTTTGTTAACGACATGGAGTTTGACAGACTGGGAGTCTTTAAGTATTCTAGGGAAGAGGATACACCGGCGGCGGAATTTCCCGATCAGGTGGATGAAGAAGAGAAAGAAAGACGCTTTGAGGCTTTAATGGAGCTTCAGCAGGAGATTGTCTTTGATATAGGAGAAGACCTGGTGGGCCGGGAGTGTGTGGCCATGATAGAAGGTCGTATGCCTGAGGAGAATGCATATGTTGCAAGAACCTACCGGGATGCTCCGGATATTGACGGGCTTATTTTTATTAACTATGACGGCGAACTCATGAGTGGCGATTTTGTTAGGGTTCGCATTACCGCATCAGCTGAGTATGATTTAATCGGAGAGATTATATAGAGAGGATTAGGAGAAAGACTATGACTTTGAATCTGCCCAACAAACTTACAATACTTAGGGTTATTCTGATACCCTTCTTTGCAATGTTTTTGCTTACGGGAATGGCGGGAATATACAGTGACTACATAGCGCTGGTTATTTTCTGCGTAGCGAGTCTGACGGATATGTTAGACGGAATGATTGCGAGGAAGTACAACCTGATAACAAACTTCGGTAAGTTTATGGATCCTTTGGCGGACAAGTTGCTTGTTTGTACAGCGCTTATATGTCTGTTAGATCTTGGACGAATTCCGGCCTGGGTTGTAATAATAATTATTGCAAGAGAGTTCATTATAAGCGGTTTCCGTCTTGTGGCATCGGACAAGGGCGTGGTTATTGCGGCAGGATATATCGGCAAGGTTAAGACTGTCTTCCAGATGGCCATGATTATTATGATGATTCTTGATTTCGACAACAATGTATTCTATATGGCTACAAATGTGGTTATGTACATTGCCCTTATCCTTACGGTGGTATCCCTTGTGGATTATATCGCAAGAAACAAAGATGTGCTAAAAGAAGATTAGTGTGTTTGACGGCTCCTCCCATGGAAGATTTCTGCCATGGGGCGGGCTGTTTTGATATAAGGAGGAATTGATATTATGGTAGCGGAAATTATATGTGTGGGAACAGAACTATTAATGGGCAATACGGTAAATACCAATGCAGCTTATATGGGAAGACGCTTGGCGGACCTTGGGATCTCTTTGTATTACCAGACAGTGGTGGGAGATAACGTGGAACGTCTCGCAGATACCGTTAAAACGGCCCTTAAGAGATCGGATATTATTATAACCAGTGGAGGCTTAGGCCCTACAGAGGATGACCTTACCAAGGAGACTGTGGTGGAGGCTATGGGGTCGGAACTCATTGAGGATGTACATACAAGACGGCGCATAGAAGAATTCTTCAGCCGATTTAAAGGTATTAGGAATGTTACCGTTAACAATTGGAAACAGGCCATGATTCCAAAGGACGGTTTTGCCATTGATAATGACAATGGAACTGCCCCCGGAATAGTAGTGGAAAAGGACGGCAAAAGGGCCATACTTCTTCCCGGACCACCCCATGAGATGAAGGCCATGTTCGAGAAAGACGTAGTGCCGTATCTTGAGAAGCTGTCAACGGATAAACTGTATTCAAAGATGATAAAGATAGCAGGTGTGGGAGAGAGTAACGTAGAGACAGAAATCTTAGATCTAATCGATAATCAGACCAATCCCACCATTGCACCTTATGCCAAGATGGGTGAAGTACATCTGCGAATCACCGCCAAGGCTGCATCCAGAGAAGAAGGGGATGCTTTGATAGAGCCCATGGCAGATGAGATAAGAAAACGTTTCGGCAGGAATATATATACGGAAGATGAATCCGTAAACCTTGAGGATGTTATTGTAGAACTACTCACCAAAGAACATCTGTCGATTGCTACGGCAGAGAGCTGTACCGGAGGACTTATTGCAGGACGTCTTATAAATGTAGCCGGTGCCTCTAATTGCCTGAATGAGTCATATGTAACCTATTCTAACGAGGCTAAGGAAAGGCTTGTGGGAGTATCCCACGATACCCTTGCCGCGCATGGCGCGGTAAGCGAAGAGACGGCTATGGAGATGGCAGCAGGCGCGGCTAAGGCAGCAGGTGCTGATGTGGGTATCTCCTCAACGGGAATTGCAGGACCCGGTGGCGGCACACCGGAGAAACCGGTGGGACTTGTCTACCTGGGAGTATCCTACAAGGGACAGACTTACGTCAGACGTCTTCAACTTAGGGGAAACCGGGAGAACAACCGCAATCACACCGTGGAGTTCGCACTCATTTTCCTTAGAGATGTGCTTCTTGGCAACGTATAGTCATCCCTTCAAAGTGATTGTGTAAATGGTTATTCTATGTTATTATTTCAGAGGCTAATACATTTGGAAGAGGTAGGACGTTGGGAGAGAAGATATCATTATACGGATTTAATAATTTAACCAAGGCGTTAAGCTTTAACATATATGATATATGTTATGCCAGAAGCCCCCAGGCTAAGTCTGACTATATCAAGTACATCGACGAGCAGTACAACTCCGAACGTCTCACCAACATCCTTCGTGACGTATCAGACCTTATCGGAGCCCAGGTTCTTAGTATCAGCAAGCAGGACTACGACCCCCAGGGCGCGTCTGTTAACGTTCTTATAGCAGACCAGCCTATCGGCGGCGCGGGAGCCCACGCCCATCTTGATAAGAGCCACGTAACAGTGCATACATTTCCGGAATCACACCCGGATAATGATGTGTCTACCTTCAGGGTTGATATAGACGTTGCCACATGCGGCGAGATTTCTCCGCTTAAAGCCCTTAATTACCTGATCGGAAGCTTCGATTCGGACATTATTGTTATTGACTACAGGGTAAGAGGTTTCACAAGAGACATGGGAGGCAAGAAGTACTTCCTCGACCATGAGATAACCTCCATCCAGGATTATATAGAGGAATCCACTCGCAAGAGATACGACGCCATCGACGTCAACGTATACCAGTCCAACATCTTCCACACCAAGATGATTCTTAAGGAGATTGATCTCCAGCAGTATCTCTTTAAGAGGGATGTTAAGGACCTTACGGATGAAGAAAGAGAGATTGTAACGAAGGATCTTCGCAAGGAGATGCTTGAGATATACAGTGGAATGAATATCTATTAAAAGAGTGGTGGCGGGCGATATGCCGGTCACCATATTTAATATAGGAGAAAGAATGGCAGACCAGAACTTAGCGCCTCTCTACGAGGCCCTATCAGAACACAGAAACAAAAGAATGGCCCACTTCGATGTGCCGGGACACAAAGGCGGAAGAGGTAACAAGGAATTAAAATATTTCTTAGGGGAAGACTGTCTTAGGGCAGATGTTAATTCCATGAAGCCCCTTGATAACCTGTGCCATCCCGTATCCGTCATAAAGGAAGCCCAGGAACTGGCGGCGGAAGCCTTCGGGGCTAAAGAGGCAATGTTTATTGTTAATGGTACAACTGCCGCGGTTCAGGCAATGATTATGTCAGCCTGCAAGGCAGGAGATAAGATTATTATGCCCAGAAACGTTCACCGCAGCGCCATTAATGCACTGGTTGTATGTGGTGCCATACCTGTATACGTTAATCCGGGTGTGAATAAGAAACTGGGTATTTCTCTGGGAATGAATATAGAGGATATTAATGCAGCCATAGCAGCCCATCCGGAAGCCAAGGCTATTCTGGTTAACAATCCCACCTATTACGGTATCTGCTCGGACCTTAAAGCTATTGTGGAGCTGGCTCATGCCCACAACATGCTCGTTCTGGTGGATGAAGCTCATGGAACCCACTTCTACTTTGGGGAGAATCTGCCTGTTAATGCCATGGCGGCAGGGGCGGATATGGCGGCTGTTTCCATGCACAAAACCGGCGGTTCCCTTACACAAAGTTCCATTCTTCTTGTGGGAGAGCAGGTAAATGCGGATTACGTCCGTCAGATTATTAATCTTACCCAGACCACCAGCGGTTCTTATCTGCTTTTGTCATCCCTTGACCTTGCCAGAAGGAATCTTTCGCTAAATGGTAAGGAGATGTTTAAGAAGACCGTTGATTTTGCAAGCTATGCAAGAGAAGAGATTAATAATATCGGCGGCTATTATGCTTATGGAAGCGAGCTGATAGACGGCAAATACATACATGATTTTGATTCAACCAAGCTTTCGGTCTATACCAGAGACATAGGCCTTGCGGGAATTGAGGTATACGACCTCCTCCGTGATGAATACGACATCCAGATAGAACTTGGTGACATCGGAAATATACTGGCTATCGTCTCAGCGGGTGACAGAAACCTTGAGATTGAGCGCCTTATCTCGGCCCTGTCTGAGATCAAGCGATTATACGGCAAGGACCCGGGAGGAATGTTTGACCACGAATACATCAATCCCATTGTAGAGATGCTTCCCCAGGAAGCCTTCTACAGCGAGAAGAAGATGCTCCCCTTAGAGAATTGCGAGGGCAGAATCTGCGGGGAATTCGCCATGTGCTATCCCCCGGGAATCCCGATTCTTGCCCCGGGCGAGCTTATTACCAAAGAGATTATCGCATATATTAAGTATGCCAAGGAAAAAGGATGTTTCATGACGGGAACACAGGATATGGCAATGGACAATATAATGGTTATTGAGCCTGCTGTTGCAGTGTTTGGAGCATAAGGAGGCGGCTTATGGAACTATGGTTTACGGAGAACCACACGGACAATGTGAAGTTTTCCATTAAGATTGAAAAACAGCTGGTAAGTGAGAAGAGTCAATACCAGCAGATAGACATATTCGAGACCAAAGAATTCGGCAAGGTATTTGCTCTTGACGGCTATATCATGCTTACTGAAAAAGACGAGTTTATTTACCATGAGATGATAACCCATGTTCCCATGGCGGTTCACCCGGATGTTAAGAAGGTTCTTGTAATCGGAGCTGGCGACGGCGGAACCATCAGGGAACTTACCAGGTACGACTCCATCGAGTACATCGACATGGTGGAGATAGACGCCAAGGTTGTGGAGGTCTGCAAGGAATACCTGCCCAGCACCGCCTGCAAGCTTGACGACCCCAGGGTCCACATCCACTACCAGGACGGCCTTCGCTTCGTCCGCACCAAGGAGAACGAATACGACCTGATAATCGTGGATTCCACCGACCCCTTCGGACCGGGGGAAGGACTCTTTACCAAAGAATTCTACGGCAACTGCTTCAAGGCTCTGAAGGAAGACGGAATTCTTATTAATCAGCATGAGAGTCCCTTCTACGGCAATGATGCCAAGGCTGCCAAGCAGACTCACAAGAAGATTGCAAGTGTATTCCCCATTAGTCTTGTATATCAGTTTCATATGCCCACATATCCTTCGGGACACTGGCTTTTCGGATTTGCTTCCAAGAAGTATCATCCCCTAAAGGATATCAGGTATGATGAGTGGAATGCTTTGGGAATAAAGACTAAGTACTATAATACAAGTTTGCATGCAGGGGCATTTGCAGTGCCCAATTATGTAATAGAGATTCTTAACAGTTAGTTTATATGATGAAAGGAAGAAAGATATGGGAAGAGCATTAATAATAGGAGCAGGCGGTGTGGCTTCGGTGGTTGTACACAAATGCTGCCAGAACTCGGAAGTATTTGAAGAAATAATGATTGCCAGCAGGACCAAGTCCAAGTGTGATGCACTTAAAGCGAAACTTGAGGGAGGTAAAACCAAGATTTCCACAGCACAGGTTGATGCTGATAATGTGGAAGAGCTGGTAGCCCTTATAAGAAGCTATAAGCCGGACATCGTAATCAATGTTGCCCTGCCTTATCAGGACCTTACTATTATGGATGCCTGTCTTGAGACAAAGACTAATTACATGGATACGGCTAATTACGAGCCTCTTGATACTGCCAAGTTTGAGTATAAGTGGCAGTGGGCCTACAGAGAACGTTTTGAGAAGGCCGGAATCACAGCCCTTTTGGGAAGCGGATTCGACCCGGGAGTAACGGGAGTTTTCTGCGCGTATGCCCAGAAGCACCAGTTCGATGAGATTAATGAAATCGATATCCTTGATTGTAACGGTGGAGACCATGGTTATCCCTTTGCCACCAACTTTAATCCGGAGATAAATATCCGTGAAGTAACAGCCAAGGGCAGCTACTGGGAAGACGGCCACTGGGTAGAGACAGAGCCCATGGAGATAAAGAGAGTATACAACTTTGATGAAGTGGGAGAAAAGGATATGTACCTTCTTCATCATGAAGAGATAGAGTCATTGGCCCTTAATATAAAGGGAATAAAGAGAATTCGTTTCTTTATGACCTTCGGACAATCCTACCTTACACACTTGCAGTGTTTGCAGAATGTTGGTATGACCAGCATTGAACCCATTGAGTTTGAGGGTAAGCAGATTGTTCCCTTACAGTTTTTAAAGGCAGTGCTTCCGGATCCCGCAACATTGGGACCCAGAACAGTTGGTAAGACCAATATCGGTTGCATCTTCAAGGGTAAGAAAGACGGCAAGGACAAGACCTATTATTTGTATAATGTATGCGACCATCAGGAATGCTACAAAGAGGTTGGATCTCAGGCTATCTCTTATACAACGGGAGTACCTGCTATGATTGGTGCGATGATGGTTATGACGGGCAAATGGAACAAGCCCGGTGTATATAATATCGAGGAGTTTGATCCGGATCCTTTCATGGAAGCATTGAATAAATTCGGACTTCCCTGGAAAGAGAACTTCAACCCGGATCTGGTAGATTAGGAAGATGAAAGACGATTTTGGCAAGGTATTTGCATATCTGATTAAAGGCATAATCCCCATAGGAATGTTTCTGGCAGTGCGGGAACTGGCCAAGCTCTTTTATCACAACTTTGTGATGATGGCAGCAAAAGGCGGCTGGAATATCTTCGGATTTGATTTTGGTACCCTTACAACCGATACAGATGTACTGTTGTTTTTGCAGAGCACTTCCTTATACTTCACTATGTTTTGCAATATATTATGTATCGCCCTTTTTGCGGTGATGTTTCGAAGGGAAGTGCCGGCTAAATACAGCGCAGACAGGGTGCCGAACGATGTGGAATTTATAATGGGACAGGTGCCCGTAGACCCCTTTTACACATTTAAAAGTGTTATCGCCATTATGTGTGTTGCCATTGTGGTTAATAACATTATAAATATCAGCGGTCTGGGGGCAATGTCCCGCAATTACAGTACCTATGTGGCGGCTACTTCAGGTATAGATATGGCGGTAATAATGGTAGCCCATTGTATAATTGCTCCCATAGCGGAGGAATTGTGTTTCAGAGGACTGGTATTCAGGCGCTTTATGCCCGTTGTGGGAAGATGGCCGGCTATTTTACTTTCATCCATATGTTTTGGGGTGATTCACGGTAATCTGGTGCAGTTTGTATTCGGATTCGCCGTTGGAATATTCCTGGCGCATTTCTATTATTACGGCAGGAACATCATTATTCCCATTGTAGCCCATATGGCGGTTAACCTTCTTGCAACCCTTATGACTTATTATGGTGTTATGCATTGGATGTACACCAACTACACGGTGTTCTGGGGGGCTAATCTTTTATATATTTCCATAGCAGCAATGATATTCAAATCCACCGGAAAGGTAAAGAAATGACAAGAAAAGCAGTATTTTTCGATATAGACGGAACCATTTACAATTTCAAAGTAGGAATTCAGGAGTCTACACGTAAGGCCATCTGCGACTTGCGTGCTAACGGCCACCTGGCCTTTATATCCACAGGGCGAAGCAGAGCATATATAAGTCAGGATATTTTGGACATCGGATTTGATGGAGTACTGGCAGCCTGCGGAACCTATACATATTACGATGATAAGGAACTCTTAAACGTTGAGATTTCCAAGGAGGAGATCCTTCATACTTTGGAAGTATTAAGAAGACTCGAGGCCTACCCTGTAATAGAGGGAAGAGATTATCTCTATTTTGATAAGCCTGATTACCCTGAGGAAAAGAGTAAGGGTAATCTCTTTGATGAAATGTTTAAAGACGTAATTCGCCCGGTAAGAGGGTTTGAGGACAGTATAAAAGCCAACAAGATTACAATCTTTTGCAGGGAAAAAGAAAAGCTGGATGCAGTAGCGAAGGAATTGTCCGAAGTATATGAGATAATCATCCATGGTATGGTATATACCGAGCTGGTGCCAAAGGGTTACAGCAAGGGTACAGGCATCATTGATATATGCAAAAGACTGGGGATAAAGAAGGAAGACACCTTCGCCCTGGGAGACAGCACCAATGATTTGGAGATGTTTGATGCTGCAGGAACGGCTATCTGCATGGGCAACGGAACAGATGATGCCAAGGCAGTGGCAGATTACGTGACAGATCATATGGAAGAAGAGGGAGTTCCCAATGCATTGCGGCATTTCGGGTTGATATAAAAATAGAATACCAAGACAAAACAGGAGAAGAGTATATGAAAAAGGGGATTAAGAGTTTTGCCTGTATAGTGCTTGTATTGGCGCTTAGCCTTACAGGGTGTCAGAAGCGTTCTGATGCGGAACAGACAGGGTCAAGCTCTGCAGAAACAGTATCTTCATCTGAAGCAAAAAAGGAGCCGGAGAAGGTGACACTTTGCATGGTGGGAGATATTCTCCTTCATGACAGACTTGAACAGGCGGCTAAGCAGGAAGATGGCAGCTACAATTATGATTTTATCTTCAAAGAATTAAAGTCAGAGATATCTTCTAAGGACCTGGCTATAGTTAACCAGGAAGTAATTATAGGGGGAAAAGAACTGGGAGTAAGCGGTTATCCCAATTTTAACGCATCAGTAGAGATAGCGGATGCATTGAATAAGGCGGGATTTGATGTTGTATGTCACGCCACTAACCATGCGCTAGACCGCGGAGCAACAGGTATCACCAATACCATAAAGAACTGGAAGGAAAAATATCCGGATATAACCATTACGGGTATCCATGACAGCAAGGAAGATAAGGAAAAGATTCGAGTTGTAGAAAAAAACGGTATCAAAATCGCTATCCTAAATTACACCTATGGGACCAACGGAATCGCCTTGCCAAACTATATGCCATATGCGGTGGATCTCCTGTCAGAGGAGAAGGTAAGAGCAGATATTAAGAAAGCTGAGTCCATGGCGGACTTTACAATAGTGGTTCCCCACTGGGGGACGGAGGACAGCTTAAAGATTGATAATTCCCAGAAAGCCTGGGTAAAGGTCTTTAGGGAATGTGGTGCAGACTTGATTCTGGGGGCTCATCCCCACGTAATAGAAGAAATAGAGAGACTTGATGAGACACCATCAGACTGGTCCAATAACAAGGGAAACGGAGATATGCTGGTGTATTATTCTGTGGGTAACTTCGTCAACTGGACTGAAGGAACAGGCTATGGTACAGCCAACCGCATGGTGGGAGGAATCGCAGAGATAACCATAGAGCGCAAACCAAGCGGTGAGGTGGCTATAGCAGACTATGGGGTACTTCCCATAGTAACCCATGTATCCACCGACAACTCACAGATTACGGTGTATCCGCTGGACAAATATACTCCGGAGCTGGCAGCAGCCAATGCCATCAGAAAGCAGGACGCATCCTTTAGAAAAGAATACTGCGAAAGCCTTGTAAAAAAAGTGTGGCCGCAACTTACATGAGAAAAAAAGAGAATAATAGAGAAAAAATGAGAATACAAGAGTATATACTAAGAAATTCCCCACTAAAAGTACTTGCGAAACATAAGGGATTTTTATATTATATCTTTTGTGAGTAGCACTCATTAGTGTCGAGTGCTAATAGAATAGAAATTACCCCGAAGGATTTCACGGGATAAGGTAGTTAATAAGGAGGAAGCACAATGAAGTTAGTACCATTAGGAGACAGAGTAGTAATCAAACAGCTTAACGCTGAGAAGACAACTAAGTCAGGTATCGTATTACCGGACAATGCACAGGAGAAGCCACAGGAGGCAGAGGTAGTTGCAGTAGGCCCCGGCGGAGTTGTTAATGGTAAAGAAGTTGCTATGCAGGTTAAGGTAGGAGATAAGGTTATCTACTCCAAATATGCAGGAACAGAGTTTAAGATCGATGGCGAAGAGCATATTATCTTAAGACAGGATGATATACTTGCTATCATCAAATAATAATAGATTTAGGAGGAATAATAATGGCTAAGGACATTAAATACGGAGCAGAGGCCAGAGCAGCATTAGAGGCCGGAGTTAATAAATTATCAAATACAGTTAAGGTAACACTTGGACCCAAAGGAAGAAACGTAGTTCTTCAGAAATCATACGGCAAGCCCCTCATCACCAATGACGGTGTTACAATCGCTAAAGAGGTAGAGCTTGAGGATGCTTTCGAGAACATGGGTGCGCAGCTTGTAAAAGAAGTTGCTACCAAGACCAATGATGTAGCCGGAGACGGTACAACAACAGCTACAGTACTTGCACAGGCAATGATCAACGAAGGAATGAAGAACCTTGCAGCAGGTGCTAACCCAATCGTATTAAGAAAGGGTATGAAGAAGGCAACAGATGCAGCAGTTGCAGCATTAAAGAAAATGAGTAGCCCTGTTAAGGGTAAAGAGCATATTGCAAGAGTTGCAGCTATCTCAGCAGGAGATGAGGAAGTAGGTAACTTAGTAGCAGATGCTATGGAGAAAGTATCCAAAGACGGTGTAATCACAATCGAAGAGTCTAAGACAATGCTTACAGAGCTTGAGGTTGTTGAAGGTATGCAGTTCGACAGAGGATATCTCTCAGCTTACATGTCAACAGACCTTGAGAAGATGGAAGCAGTACTCCAGGATCCATACATCCTCATTACAGACAAGAAGATCTCCAATATCCAGGATCTCCTTCCCCTCTTAGAGCAGATTGTTCAGGCGGGCGGTAAACTTCTTATCGTATGTGAGAACATGGAAGGTGAAGCTCTTACAACACTTATCGTTAATAAGCTTCGTGGAACATTTACAGCAGTTGCTGTTAAGGCTCCCGGATATGGTGACAGAAGAAAAGAGATGCTTCAGGATATCGCAACACTTACAGGCGGACAGCTTATCTCAGAAGAGCTTGGTCTTGACCTTAAGGATGCTACACTTGATATGCTTGGACGTTGTAAGTCAGTTAAGGTTCAGAAAGAATCTACAGTTATCGTTGACGGTGCAGGTTCTAAGAAGGCTATCAAGGATAGAATGGAAGTTATCAAGGCTCAGATCGAGGCTACATCTTCACAGTATGACAGAGAGAAGATGCAGGAGAGACTTGCTAAACTTGCAGGTGGTGTAGCAGTTATCAGAGTAGGTGCTGCAACAGAGACAGAGATGAAGGAAGCTAAGCTTCGTATGGAAGATGCTCTTGCAGCTACAAAAGCAGCTGTAGAGGAAGGAATCATCGCAGGTGGTGGATCAGCATACATCCATGCTTCCAAGGAAGTTGCTAAGGTTGCAGCTAAACTTGAAGGTGATGAGAAGACAGGTGCTAACGTAGTTCTTAAGGCACTTGAGGCACCTATGTACAACATTGTAGCTAATGCAGGACTTGAAGGTTCTGTAATCATCAATAAAGTAAAAGAGATGAAAGCCGGAATGGGATTCGACGCATACAACGAAGAGTACGTTGATATGGTTAAGAACGGAATCCTTGACCCGGTAAAGGTAACAAGAAGCGCAATCCAGAACGCGACATCTGTAGCTTCTACATTCCTTACAACAGAATCAGTTGTAGCAATCATTCCGGAAGAAACACCCGCAATGCCCGCAGGTGGCGGTGCCCCGGGAATGGGAATGATGTAATTCACCAGTTTCGCCAAGAATTAAAAAGACCTCATTCATGCTTGCATGAAGATGAGGTCTTTTTTTAATTCTTGTGCGAAGCGCCCCTTTATGAGCAAGTAGCCCGAAGGGCGGATTGCGAATGAAGGGGCGAAACTGGTGAATTACATCATAGTGATATGCTCCCTTTATTTTGCTTATATTTATTCAAAATGCGGATTATACCGCTGATTTTCCCTATATTTTCGTCATTTTAGGGGTGGGCTTCGCGGTTGACTTTCCACATTCTATTTGCTAAAGTTAACTAAACATTAAAAACCAACAAGAAAGAGAGGATATAGAATGGGATCAATAATCGGCGAAGGAATTACATTTGACGACGTATTGCTTGTTCCGAGTTACTCGGAAGTTACTCAGAACATGGTAGATATCACAACCTACCTTACAAAGAGTATTAAATTAAACATCCCCATGATGAGTGCCAGCATGGATACCGTTACGGAGCACAGAATGGCAATCGCCATGGCGCGTCAGGGTGGAATCGGAATTATTCATAAGAATATGACCATTGAACAACAGGCAGATGAGGTTGACAAAGTAAAGAGATCTGAGAACGGAGTAATCTTAGACCCATTTTATTTATCTCCGGAACATACATTGCAGGATGCTGACAATCTTATGGCCAAGTTTCGAATCTCCGGCGTACCTATTACAGAAGGGAAGAAGTTAGTAGGTATCATTACCAACCGTGACCTCAAGTTCGAGACAGATTACAGCAAAAAGATTAAGGACTGCATGACATCAGAGGGACTTATTACAGCTCCCGTAGGCATTACCCTTGACGAGGCGAAGGAGATTCTTGGCCGCGCAAGAAAAGAGAAGCTTCCCATCGTAGATGAGAACTTCAACCTCAAGGGACTTATTACAATTAAGGATATTGAGAAGCAGATTAAGTATCCTCTGTCGGCGAAGGATTCTCAGGGAAGACTTCTTTGCGGAGCAGGTGTAGGTATTACAGCAGATATTATGGACCGTGTAAGCGCCCTCGTTGACGCACAGGTAGACTGTGTTGTAGTTGACTCTGCCCACGGCCATTCATTAAACGTAATTAATGCGGTTAAGAAGATAAAGGCAGCTTTCCCGGAACTTCAGGTAATCGCAGGAAATGTAGCTACAGGGGAAGGAACCAAGGCTCTTATCGAGGCAGGTGCCGACTGTGTTAAGATTGGTATCGGACCCGGATCTATCTGTACAACCCGTGTTGTTGCAGGTATCGGTGTACCTCAGGTTTCAGCTATTATGGAAAGCTACGAAGTGGCAAAAGAATACGGCATCCCCATCATCGCTGACGGTGGTATCAAGTATTCAGGTGATGTTACCAAGGCTATTGCAGCAGGAGCAAATGTCTGCATGATGGGTAGCATGTTCGCAGGATGCGACGAGAGCCCGGGAACCTTCGAATTATTCCAGGGACGTAAGTTCAAAGTATATCGTGGTATGGGATCCATCGCAGCTATGGAGAACGGAAGCAAGGACAGATACTTCCAGAGCGATGCTAAAAAGCTTGTACCGGAAGGCGTAGAAGGTCGTGTTGCTTACAAGGGAAGTGTAGAAGACACAGTATTCCAGCTTATCGGTGGTCTCCGTGCAGGTATGGGTTACTGCGGAGCAGTAGATATTCCCACATTACAGAAGATCGGAAGATTTGTTAAGATATCTGCGGCATCTCTTAAAGAGAGTCATCCACATGATATTCATATTACAAAAGAAGCACCTAACTATTCGGTAGAGGGATAAGGTATATCACAAGGGGGTAATCTAATGGATAAGAATTACAAGTTTTGGTTTTGTGCAGGTTCTCAGGATCTTTACGGTGACGCTGTGTTAGAACATGTTGCAGCTCACACCAAGGAGATGGCGGAAAAGCTTAATGCTTCCGGCAATCTCCCCTTTGAAGTGGTATGGAAACCTACCCTTCTTACCAATGAGCATATCAGGAAGACCTTTAACGAGGCCAACACAGACGAGACCTGTGCAGGTGTCATCGTATGGTGCCACACCTTCAGCCCGGCAAAGAGCTGGATTATAGGTCTTAGGGAACTGAACAAGCCGCTGTTGCATTTCCATACACAATACAATGAAGAGATTCCCTATGATGAGATTGATATGGATTTCATGAATGAGAATCAGGCTGCTCACGGAGACCGTGAATGGGGGCATATTGTAACCCGTATGGGAATCGAGCGCAAGGTAATAGCAGGCTACTGGGCAGACCCCGAGGTTCAAAAGCGCATAGGCTCATGGCAGCGTACTGCAGTGGGAATAGTGGAATCAAGCCATATCAGAGTTATGCGTGTGGCTGATAACATGAGAAATGTAGCCGTTACCGAAGGTGATAAGGTGGAAGCCCAGATTAAGTTCGGCTGGGAAGTAGATACTTATCCCGTTAACGAGATTGCAGAGGCGGTATCAGCTGTATCACAGGCGGATATTAATGCTTTGGTGGACGAGTATTACAGCAAGTATGAGATTCTTCTTGAAGGCAGAGATGAGAAGGAATTCAGAGAGCATGTGGCAGTTCAGGCCGGAATAGAGATAGGATTCGAGCGCTTCTTAAAAGAGAAGAACTATCATGCAATAGTAACCCACTTTGGGGACCTGGGCAGCTTAAAGCAGCTTCCGGGACTTGCCATTCAGCGACTTATGGAAAAGGGCTACGGATTCGGAGCGGAAGGTGACTGGAAGGTTGCCGCCATGGTGCGCCTGATGAAGATAATGAGCACAGGAATCAAAGACGCTAAGGGTACATCCATGTTAGAGGATTATACTTATAATCTTAAAGCTGGGGACAGAGGCATCTTACAGTCTCATATGCTAGAGGTATGTCCGTCTATTGCGGATGGTCCTATAAGTATCAAATGCCAGCCGCTTTCCATGGGCGATAGAGAAGACCCGGCAAGACTGGTATTTACATCAAAGGTGGGAACGGGAATTGCCACATCTCTTGTGGACTTAGGCCACAGATTCCGCCTAATCATCAATGTGGTGGATTGCAAGAAGACGGCAAAGCCCATGCCCAAGCTTCCTACAGCTACTAACTATTGGGAGCCCAGACCAAACCTCTATACAGGAGCAGAAGCGTGGATTTACGCAGGAGGAGCTCATCATACAGCCTTTACTTATGACCTTTCCGTAGAGCAGATGACGGATTGGGCAGATGCAATGGGCATTGAAGCAGTTGTTATAGATGAGAATACCGACATCAGAAGCTTCAGAAATGAGCTTAGATGGAATGAGGCTTCCTTCAGATAAAATGTGGATAATTGCGGCATAAATTTTGACTCATTGTAGATATTGTATAAAAATCGATAAAATTGATTAAAAAACCTCAACATTTTGCGGTTTAGTGCCTTGAAAAGCGGTTTCAAGTATGCTAAACTAATCAAGGTGTTGAGGTTTTTAGGCTATCAGACCCCAACATTTATGTATCCGGTTACGGAGAAACGGGAGAGTATATTAATGAGTAGACAATTTCTGTCTGAAGCGGACAAGCAGGCATTGATCAGCAGAAACATTCTAAAGCCCGATGATGCAACCCCCGATATGTTCGCAAATCAAGAATTACAGAAATTACAGGACCAGTTTTGCGCTGCAAGCGGTTTGTATTCAATATGCTTTGGTAAGAACATCGGTGTTCTTACGTCTTTTTCAGGCCCCAAGAAAGATAGGGCTGTATTAGAGAGAGTCATAGGAGAGAAGTATTACTATGCCGTTCTCAAGAAGATGCAGTTCTCCGAACATCAAAAAGAAATCTATGTTTTCGACACCACATATCCATTCATTAAGATTGCCGGTGTCAATGTTATCGCGGACGGAGTAGTTATTGCGTCCTGGATTCTTACAGCGATTCTGGATGACGTATGCAAAGAAGAAGATAAGCATCTGCTTAAGTTCTTCTCACATACCACTAATCGAAAAGAGTTTCGCAAATCCCTTGACTTCCTTAATACAATTTCAAAGAAGTTATTCGAGATAAGAGTAGGCTCTGCAGGTTATCGCCTGGACTATTCTACAGATGAATTGCTTAGAGAATGCCTCAAGTTTATGGAGAGAAGAGACGGGGTAATGTCAGATCTTATAACTCTTAACGGCATCTACAAGGATAAGATAGACAGATATGCCAACTATGATTCTTTGACAGGACTCTATAACAGAATGCGTTGTGAGAGAGACTTGGAGAAGATTGTTAAACAGAGCATTAGCGGCGGAGGCCGGGGGGCTCTTATATATATTGACCTGGATGATTTCAAGTCCATTAATGACGGCTTAGGACACAGATCGGGAGATTTGCTTCTTAAGACCGTTGCGGAGAAGCTTCGCAATATTACGGAGATATCCGAGACTTGCTACCGTATGGGCGGCGACGAGTTTATGGTAATCGTATCGGATCAGTATTTTGACAGTTTAAGCAGGGTTGTGGCAAATATCAAAGAGATATTCCAGGAGCCCTGGATAATAGATACAATGGAGTATTATTGCTCACTTAGTATGGGAATTGTCCAATTCCCGGAGGACGGAAGCAATTTCCTTGATGTTATGAAGAAGGCTGACATTGCCCTCTACGAAGCCAAGCGCCACGGCAAGAACAGGGTGGAATACTTCGATAAGACATCTGAAGCTTCCTCATACAAGCGCCTTGACATGGAAAGCAAGCTTCGTAAGGCGGTAGCCAACGGCTGTGCAGAGTTCGAGGTATACTATCAACCGGTATTCGATATGCAAAAAGAGGGCCTTCATAAGTGCTGCGGTGCAGAAGCCCTGGTTCGTTGGAACAGTAAGGAACTTGGCATGATCAGACCGGATGAGTTCGTACCTTTGGCAGAATATCTGGGTCTTATTAATCCGATTGGCACCTACGTTTTGGAGAAGGCTTGCACTGATTGCAAGAGCTGGAATGACAGAGGCTTTGAGTATAAGGTAAATGTCAACCTTTCTGTAGTTCAGCTTCTTCAGAATAATATATGCGATATTATCTCAGATGTATTGGTTAAAACCGGCCTTAATCCCAAGAATCTTACCCTTGAGGTTACAGAGAGTCTGGCTATTAACGATATGGAGAGGATGAAGAAAATCTTAGGCTCCATCAAGGAGCGGGGTGTACGCATTGCCCTTGATGACTTTGGAACAGGATATTCTTCCTTGAATCATATTAAAGAGATGCCCCTAGATGTAATTAAGGTTGACCAATGCTTCGTAAGCGGTATCAGCAAGGACGAATATGCCCATGCATTTGTTAAGATGGTTACTGAGTTGGCCAACACCATCAATGTAACGGTCTGTGTGGAGGGTGTTGAGAATAACAGCCAGCAACAGGTGCTAAAAGATCTGAAGGTGCGGCTGCATCAGGGTTATTATTACGATAAACCCTTAAGCGTAGCAGATTATGAGAGCAAATACGTTAATGATGTAAAGAGCAGTTTCTTATCATATAAGTTCACAAGAGCAAAAGCAGGATGAGCCATGAGAGTATCTCATGGCTCATTTAATAATTATAAGGAGAGAAAGCGGGCCTTATTACAGGCTTCAAATCCTTAAACTGCGTCTTGTAATTATGACGGTGGTTCCTGCAAGAAACAGAATCATAATAAGGGCGAACAAGGAGGCGTTGTCACCGGTAGCAGTGGCTGATCCGCCATCTGTTTCCTCACCAAGAACCTGTTCAATTAATCCTGCTTTGTTAAGAGCGTCTTTTACGACACCGATGTTCTTAACCTGGGTTTTTTGAATAGGTGTGAGGGCGTTGTAGATATCATATACCCTCATAAGCTCGACATAATTATTACTATCAATAGCCTCGCCTATATTATCAATCATATTATTAACCTGACATACTCCCGTAATATCCGTACAATCAAACATGTTGGTCTGACCCTTATAGGATCTTATAAGTGCCATAAGTGCCCTTGCGCATTGGCTGGGGTCGTCGAGGAAACCAAGAGACAGCTCGGGATGGGCGATGATGGCGTCAACAATAGTTCTACCGTTATGTACAAAACCTTCTCCAAGGAAATCGGCATCTACAAGGGCGAGAAGCATCTGCGCCTGGGCATCGGTCCAGACATTTCTCTGACCATTGGTATAAATAGAGTTAAATGCTCCGAATCCCGTCACACAGTTCTCCATCCAGGGAATAACCGTATTCTCCACATATTGTTTTATTTCATAAGCCTCACCGTCAGCGGGGGTGGCATTCTTGTTATACTTTAGTCCAATGGGCTGCATATGCATAACCGGCATATCCTCTGCATCGTGATTGCCGTCCTTGGGCTTGCCGTATACATTGGCAATTAAGGAGGACAGAGTCTCTTCGTAATCGCCGTAACGACCGGAATAGATTGCGAAGGCCTTATAATGGGGCGCGAAGTATTTACCGTTAACGTCGGCATTTGCAAGTTCTTCTAACATATCATAGTCGCCGAATTGTCTCGGGTCGAAGCCCATAGCTGAAAATGCCAGGACGTACTTGGAAGTCTCCGTCACCTCCTGAATCTCACCGCGGCTTGCCACGTACTCCTTATACTCCTTATATACGCCAACCAGACCGTTGTAGAAGTCGTCTTTGGTAAGGCCTGCCGGGTAGTAGTTCAATCTTCCACAGGTAAATGCCAGGAAGGGGTCACGGGTGATTTTGTTACCGTTTTTCTCGTAGCACAGGTCTAGAATTCTCTTGGCAGCTGTCTCCATATCAGCTATCTTTTTATCTTTTTCTTCTTTTGTAAGGACGTTGCTTATGTCCGGGTTATCGCGATAGGTACCTGTGGTATCCTCGAATTCCATGCTTTCTACCACAAAGGAATACCCGGATGCTTCTTTATAGGAAGTTTTGAAATAATAAGAAGCTTTCTTCTTGGAAAAATCAGCGCTTATGCCATCAATAGGAGTCTTCACCGGGAAGTCCTTTTTCCATTTATCTTCCTTTATTACAGCCTTAAATTCGCTTTCTGCTACGATTGTATCAAAGGAATCCGCAATTGTCTGATTGCTACCGGTATAAACGAAGCGGGCTTTTAAAGGAAAGTAAAAGGGACCGTCACCCATGGAAGGATCGTATACACAATCCTCTACAGACACAAGCACCTTTACCGGTACATTCTTTGAAGGAGTCTCTTCCTTGGGGAAAAGAAGGTGAGGAAAACCGCCGAAGGACTCATCAATCTTCCAGTCGCTTACCATATCAAAGCCTAAGGCACTAAGCTCGGAAGCATTTACAATCTTGTCACGAGTAAGAGAGGTTCCCTTCTCATCATCCGCATTGTTATCTACTTCCTGGGCCAGGTATACGCAGGTTTCAGAATCCAGATCATTGCTGGTAAAACCGTAGGGCTGTGCCTTTGCAGGCTTGGCACTCGTGATTTTTCCCACATACATGCAATAGTTGGCAGTTCCGCCTGAGGTATCATTCACGAAACCGGCGATTTTCTTTTTGGCTGTTTTACTGTATGTAGAGTTAACGTCAGCGTAACTTATACATTTGCTGATGGTGCCTTCGTTTCGTTGACAAAATGAACTACATGCATTATTGCTCGCTGTAATCGAACCGGTTAATGCTACCTTTGAAATGGTTCCCTTGTTACGATATACAAACATACTCTCAACCCTGGCATTATCCAGAGTGGCATCAAACAAGAGATTTTTAACTACACCACTTTTATCCACGATGTTGAATAAACTCTGGCTGTTATCAGTCCAGCCTGTAATGGAGTGACCGTTTCCATTAAAGGTACCTGCGAAAGCGTTGTCGGCGCCGGGGCCCATATCCAACGTTCCCACACTATCGGATGGGGTTAATGCAATGTCTTTTGTAAGGTTAATAGTTTTACCGGCAAAAAAATTGCCGCTTGATAAGGCGTTACGAAATGCCGCCAAATCTTCAGCAGAAGAGATGTCGTAGCTTTCGGCTTCTGCTGTAAAATCAGTTACCCCGTCTTTGGCAAAAGCCATCTGCGGAGTCACAAATCCGCCAAAGGATGATAATATCAGCAGGCCTGATAATACCATACTAAGGAATTTGGTTCTTTTTTTCATTAGTTATCTACCTTTCTTATATATAGTTTTTGTACCGGGCAAAATCAGTATTCCCATGACCCACAGCAAGTTTACTATAGAAAGGAAAATGTCTTTATATTTACACGGGAAAAGGATGGTAATGCACTAAAAACCCATAGCCCATAAGCTTTTGCTTATGTCTGACGACTTGGGTGTTTGGCCAAAACATATGATTATATGAAAAAACTTGCAAAAAAAATGAAATTAGGTGTTGACATCCAAATGCCTGTGTGATAAATTATAGAAGTTGTCGCTCACGGGAGTAACAACAAGAGAAAACCTTTGAAATATCTGGGTTTTCTTACCATTGAACATTGATAATTGAACAATGAATTTAAACCTTGAAAACCTTGAAATTCATTAACGAGTTTTGAGCAGTTTAACTCATTTAAGTAAATTGCCAGTTTATGTCGATACTGCGAAGCAGTGTCGGCCAAGGATTGCTTTAGCAATCCAGAATGATGCTAAGCATCGAACATTTATTATGAGAGTTCGATCCTGGCTCAGGATGAACGCTGGCGGCGTGCCTAACACATGCAAGTCGAACGAAGCACTTAATTACGATCCCTTCGGGGTGACGATTTTGTGACTTAGTGGCGGACGGGTGAGTAACGCGTGGGTAACCTGCCCCATACCGGGGGACAACAGTTG
>SVDM01000004.1 GCA_015058015.1 Lachnospiraceae bacterium
TGTGTTCGTAGCTCAGCTGGATAGAGCAACGGCCTTCTAAGCCGTGGGTCGGGGGTTCGAATCCCTTCGAGCACGTTATGTCATAAGAGGGGACCCGTCGAAGATGGGGAGATTTCTTATGACGAAGCGACATTTGCGAAGCAAATGTTGTTATATGTGGTACAGTCACTGATTGAAAGAGTGACGAAGCGACATTTGCGAAGCAAATGTTGTTATATGTGGTACAGTCACTGATTGAAAGAGTGACGAAGCGACATTTGCGAAGCAAATGTTGTTATATGTAGTACAGTCACTTTTTAAGAGTGACCAAGCGACATGCGAAGCATGTTGTAAAAAAGGGTTAGCTTTGAAGCCCATCGTTTGATAATCATATTGTGGTGGGTATAGCGCAGTTGGTTAGCGCGCCAGATTGTGGCTCTGGAGGCCAAGGGTTCGAATCCCTTTATCCACCTTGTTGATAGTTTTCATTTGATTCAACTGATGGGCTATCGCCAAGCGGTAAGGCACAGGACTTTGACTCCTGCATTCGCTGGTTCAAATCCAGCTAGCCCAGTTTATGCAGATAGCGAGCAAAGCGAGGTGTCTGCACGACGAGCGCCATCGCCGAAGACGATTCTTATGCGCGAGTCACCATAGGGATTTTCCCGCCCTTCGCTAGGGAGGCATCCTTCATCAAGATGAAGGATATTGCACGGGGTTCTTCCTTATAATATATTGTGGGATATTAGCTCAGGTGGTAGAGCACTTGACTTTTAATCAAGTTGTCCGGGGTTCGAATCCCCGATGTCTCATGAAGAAAGACTTGGCGGTTTTACTTATTGTAAGACCGTCAAGTCTTATTATATGCGGTTGACACACTATTTCTTTTTTGATAGAATTTTCACTGTTGGCGGATATGGCGGAACTGGCAGACGCGCTAGACTTAGGATCTAGTCCGAGAGGGTGCAGGTTCGATTCCTGTTATCCGCACTAAGACTTAGGAGTTATGACCTCTGGTCATAACTCCATGTGTTATATGGCAATTGTTAATTGATTTCCGGAAAGGTTTTTAGAATGATAGATAAGTACTTAATCGCCTTTGTTATATCAATGGTACCTATAGTTGAGCTTAGAGGGGCATTGCCCTGGGCAGTGGCTAACGGATTGCCCCTAATTCCCAGTTATGCTATCTGTATAATAGGTAATATGCTTCCGGTGCCCATAATCTTTCTCTTTGCCCGCAAGGTGCTGGAGTGGGGAGCAGATAAGCCGGTTATCGGCAAGTTCTTTTCCTTCTGTCTGGTTAAGGGAGAACATGGAGGAGAGAAACTTAAGGCTAAAGCCGGTAAGGGATTATTTGTTGCCCTGATGCTTTTTGTTGGAATTCCCATTCCCGGTACGGGAGCCTGGACAGGTACCCTGGCGGCAAGCATCCTTGATATGGACTTTAAGTCAAGCTGCCTGGCGGTTATGCTGGGAGTTTTGCTTGCAGGTCTTATAATGGGACTTGGCAGCGCGGGAATCCTTAATGTTGTAAGAGCAGTGGCATAGAGATCTCATTAACTAATACTCCACATTAATAAGGAACAGGCCCTCAGGGGGCGCTGTGGGAGCTGCGTTGGCCCGGTCTTTCGAAGCCATTATGTCCGGGATGTTTCTTATGTCCATCTTACCAAGGGCGGCATCCACCATTGTTCCCACCAGAATGCGCACCATATTGCGCAAGAATCCGCTTCCTGTAAAACGTATGTAGATTATTCCGTCTTCTTTGCGGATATCTATGGAATATATTGTTCGCTCTGTGGATTTTTTGTAATGTTTATTGCCGCAGAAGGCTTTGAAATCATGGGTTCCGATGAAATACTCGGAAGCCTTTTTTAATTTGTCCATATCAATTGGTTCTTCTATTCGCGTAAGGTACTTGCGGTCAAATACCCTGGCCACTTCCCCATTGTCTATTCTGTATTCATAGGTTTTCTTTTTTGCATTAAGTCTTGCATGAAATCTGTCTGATGCAGTCAAACATTCAAGAATTCGAATGTCCTGTGGCAGATACTTATTGGCCTCTGCCTTGATATAGCCGGGAAGTCCCGAGATATATCTGTCGAAGTATTGTTCGTCTACTATGAAATTGGCCACTTGTGCCAAGGCATGGACTCCTGCATCGGTTCTTCCGGAGCCGTTAATTTCTATGGGCTGATTTAGAATTCTACTAAGGGTGGTTTCCAGCTTTTCCTGGATAGTATTGTCTGTATCCCCCAATCGTTGCCAACCGTTGTATCTGGTACCGTCGTACTGTATTACCATTTTTATATTCTTCATTGTTATCCCCTTATTAGTTAATACATTCTCAGTAATTATAGCATATCTTCGGGATTACCTGTAAAGACGTGTAATACGTTGATTAAAAAACATCCCCTAGGGGGGCTTGTGAAGGCAGAAATCCTCTGATATATTGAGTCTCATGTATGAGAGAATTTTAAAAAAGAACAAGCACAAGAATATTACCGCAATAACGGTTATAGTCATTGCTGTATTTTTTTTGGCATTAATTAGCCTTTTTGTGGGCTCCTCCAACATGACTCCGGAGGAGGCAATTGAGACGCTTTTATTTAGGAGCAATGCAGCTGACACAAGAATAATTTGGAATATAAGAATCCCCAGAATAATCGCAGCCATTTTGGCCGGAGCGGGTTTGTCAGTATCGGGTCTTATTATGCAGACGGTGCTTAATAACCCTATGGCATCTCCCTCAACTCTTGGCGTATCCAATGCGGCGGTTTTTGGAGCCAATCTATCAATTATCGCCTTTGCCGGAGGTTTTTTGAATGTGGGAAATAACATACAAAACTATTCGTCTGCAGCAAACCCCTACGCTACATCCCTGGTAGCCTTTGTATTCTCGGTTGTCTCTATTCTTTTAATACTGGGAATATGTCGAATCAAATCCTATCAGCCGGGGATTGTTGTATTGGCGGGAATAGCTGTGGGATCCATATGGACTGCGGCCACCACTATTCTGCAGTTTTTTGCCACAGATGTGGGAATATCTGCGGCTGTTATATGGAACTTCGGAGACCTGGGAAGGGCTACTTACAAAACAGATCTTATTATGGCGGTTATTGTTTTGGCGGGACTGGTATTATTCACGATTTTTTCATGGAGGTTTAATGCGCTTCTTAGCGGGGATAATGTGGCAAAGTCAGTAGGGATAAATGTCAACCTATTAAGATTTGTTTCAATGTTGGTGGCATCCATGATTACTGCTGTTTGTGTGTCATTCCTTGGAATAATAGGGTTTATAGGAATAATAGGACCCCATATAACCAAGAAACTTCTTGGTCAGGACCATAGAGTGACCATACCGGTATCTGCTTTTATGGGAAGCTTTATTCTTCTGGCGGCGGATACATTTTCGAGGACGTTGGGAAAAGGATCGGCGCTTCCTGTGGGAGCCATTACGTCTCTTCTTGGAGCACCTTTCTTCCTTTTTATTATTTTCTCGAGAAGGAGGGATTAAGATTGATTGAAGTAAGAAATCTCGCTTTTCGTTATAAGAATAGAGGCGACTACGTTCTGAAAGACATTAATTTCTCTATGGGGCCCGGGGAGATAGTAATTCTATTGGGAAAAAACGGAGCGGGAAAGACCACTCTTTTCAAGAACATTTTAGGAATAGAAAAACCCTCATTTGGAGAGATTCTGTTTGATAACAGGGAAATGAGTAGACTGGGAATGGCAGAGAGAGCCAGATATATAGGTTATGTGCCGCAAAATATTCAATACGGCTCTCTGACTGTGTATGATTCCATAATGATCGGCAGGATGGCTCACTTCGGATACAGAGTTTCCGAAACTGACGGAGAAATTGTTGATAGCGTAATCAGACAGATGCAGCTTGAAGATCTGGCGGATAAAAACGTGGATGAACTGTCGGGAGGAGAGAGACAAAAGATTGCCATAGCAAGAGCCATTGCAGGGGAACCTAAGATGCTTATCTTCGACGAGCCTACGGGAAACCTTGATATTTCCAATGAGCTTTTGATACTAAAGGAGGCTAAAAGGCTTGCCAGAGACTTAAATATAAGTATCTTAACCTCCCTTCACGACCTTAATCAGGCGCTGGATTTGGGGGATCGGTTTTTATTTCTTAAGGATGGCCGGATTATATATGACATCACCAGAGAACAAATTACCACTAAAGTAATAAACGATACCTTTGATGCACAGGTACGCATCTTAGATATAGATGGAGAAATTATTATTAAAGGAGGAAAAATATGAGGATCAAAAGAATCATTGCAGCGTTGCTGGTGGCAGCAATGGCAATCTCAGCAACTGCTTGCGGCAATTCCGCATCAGGCGGATCAAGCAGTGCGTCAAGCAAAGCTGCAGAAGTAACAGTAAAAGATATGGTGGGTAGGGAAGTGAAAGTCACACCCGGCAGCTATAAAAAGGTTGTTTGTATCGGTGCGGGAGCACTCCGTATGTACAGCTATATCGGAGATATGTCCCTTCTTGCGGGAGTGGAGGATATCGATAATACTTCACTTTCCGAACGTCCGAAGATGTTTGACGGTGTTGCACGTCCCTACGTAATGGCTTATGAGAATGAGCTTGCAAAGCTTCCCTCATGCGGTGTGGGAGGTCCTAATGCCCAGGCTGCCGAAGCGGAAAAGATTTTATCCTGCAAGCCGGATATTGTTATATCTGAATACGAAGATGTTGACAAGGAAAATGCCCTGGCTGATCAGCTGGGAGTGCCGGTAATTACATTAAAGGCCGGCCCCATGGGTGTATTTGATGAGTCTTTCGCCGGTTCAATGAAGCTCCTTGGACAAATCTTTAATGCAAGTGAGAAAGCGGAAACTCTTTGTGCCTTTGTTGACAAGGAAAAAGCTGAAATCAGCAAGAGAACCAAGGACATTAAAGATGATGCGAAACCTTCCGTTTACATTTGCGGTTTAGGAAACTGGGGAACAACCAACCATCTTATGACAGCCCAGAACTATGTTTCATTTAACATTGCCAATGTTAAAAATGTTGTAACCGGTTTAGAGGCTAACGGGATCCAGGCTATTGAGAAGGAGAAGTTCACTGAACTTGGAGCTAAAACAGACATTATGTTTATTGACGCTGCCGCAGTTAAGAATATTAAACCTCTTTACGCTGAGGATGCTAAAATGTTCGATACCGTTAAAGCATGGAAAGAGGGTAATGTGTACCTGGAGATGGCATTTAACGCTTATTACACAAACTATGAGATCGCTTTGATCAACACCTGGTACATTGCTAAAACCGTTTATCCCGACCAGTTTAAGGATATTGATATTACCGCTAAGACCAACGAGGTAACCAAGACCTTCCTGGGCAAGGAAATGGCAGAGGATATCTTTAAGAAACCGGCAAGTTTTGGCGGATACCAGAAGATTGACACTAATACTTTCTTTAAATAATAGTAGGTACAGTAATGATTGATAAACAAGATGTAATTGATTTTTTCGATAAACAGGCCCCGGGTTGGGATGAGGCGGCAATCAGGTCTGACATAATCATTAACACTATTCTTGACAACGCAGGAGTGACTGCAGGAAAGAATGTCCTTGATGTCGCCTGTGGTACAGGTATTTTGATTCCTGACTATCTGAATAGAAATGTGGGGCATGTTACGGCAATTGACATCTCCCCTAAGATGATTGAGATTGCTAAAGAGAAGTTTGGAGGCGAGCCTAAGGTTGACCTTGTCTGCGGTGATGTTGAAGAAGATTTCTCCGGAGTCTTTGACTGCATCATGGTTTATAATGCTTTTCCGCATTTTCCTGATCCGGACAGGTTGATTGCCTGCCTTGCGGGACATTTGGCTCCCGGTGGGAGTCTTTGTGTTTCTCACGGCATGAGCAGGGAGGCTATTGATTCCCATCATGAGGGTGTGGCCAAGCATGTTTCCAATGGGCTTATGGAGTGCTCCCGGTTGGCGGAGATTTTCGGGAAGTACCTGAAGGTATCCGTTTGCATCTCTGATGATGAAATGTACCAGGTTGTGGGCTCTCGTTAATTATGTGCTTCTTTTAAGTGGAATGAACCTGCCTTTGGCAGGTTCATTTTGACGATGGGGGGACGCCGTTTCGGTGGACAGAAAAATCTGACAAAACATGAAAAATAAGAACAATTATATACTGAATATGCGCCATGTCTTTACTTTAGTGGAAAAACACTGTACAATAGTGGCGAAATTTGCGAAAACATTTTAGGGATGATAAAAATAGAAACCATTTGTTACAGGGGAGGTTAAACTATGGCACAAAACAATGTGGGTAAGAAAAAAGGAAGAATAAGCAGGCAGTTATTGGTTGTACTTGTTCCTTTGATGGCAGCAGCCATCCTGATTATTTCTACAATTCTTGTATTAAGAGCCAGAGATCTTATTGAAGCTCAGGCAAAAGACGGATTGCATCAGGAATCCAGGGCCAATGCATCAGAGATTTCCGGACTGATAGAAGGATTGAAGACGTATTATGACGGTATTTCTGATATCATTGAAAAGTCAACATTTAGCAGCGATGGAGAAATCGTAGCAGCTTTGAAGGATACTATGGACAAATATCCGGATATGGTAACTGCTGCTTATATCGGTCTAAGCGATAAAACTTTCTTAGACGGTAGCGATGCTCCTGTTGAGGAGGGCTTTGATCCCACCAGCAGGGACTGGTACAAGGATGGTCAAAGTTGCAAGACCATAACGTTGGGAGCGCCTTACGTTGATACATCCACTAAGAAAATGGTAGTAAGCGGTTACAGAAAGATTACCTTAAAGGATGGGAGAGCAGGCGTATTATCTGTAGATATCTCCCTTGCGGGAATATCTGAAGCGGTAGTAGGATATAAGCCTGCAAAAACAGGCTATAGCATGCTTATAGGACACGACTACTTGATTGGATGTACCAATGAAAAGCAGGTGGGTACCACTATTAAGGATAATGCGGGTGATTCTTTTATAGAAGATTGCGCCAAGATTATTAATTCCGGTGGTGCGTCAGAGGTTAAACCTATTAACGGTACTGATGGCAAACTGTATCTGGTTTCCTTTGATAAGGTAGAAGGAACAGAATGGACTCTTTTGTCCTATGTAAGCCGTGGTGATATATTAAGTGAACTTTTCAAATTTATAAATGTATGCGTAGTTATTGCTCTTGTAATGATAGCTGTTATTGCAGTTATTATCGCCAGAATTGTGGCAGTTAAGATTACAAAACCGGTAAGAAGCCTGACCAATAACATTAACAGAATCGCAGCCGGCGACTTCACCGTTGATATTGAAACCAGGGGCAATAATGAGATTGCTGAAATGAACAGTAATATGCAGACTTATGTTGAACAGATGCGACATACGTTAACGGATCTTAAAGATGTTACATATAATCTGGCAACTGAGGCAACCAACAGTAAGAGTGCATCGGGAGATCTTAACGCGCAGGCCGGTGAGCAGTCCAACTCTATGCAGCAGATTCAGCGAGTTATGGATGATATGTCCCAGGCTGTCGGCTCCCTTGCAGAGGAAGCGACCAACTTAGCCCAGGAGGTTAACAATTTAACGGAGCAGGGCGAGCTTACCAAGTCTACCATGGACGAATTAGTAACCAAGGCAAAAGACGGTCAGCGTGATATGGAAATTGTTCAAAAGGGAATGGGAGCAATATCTGTATCCATGGAAGAAATGAACAGAGTTGTAGACATTGTTGATGAGTCTGCTAAGAAGATTAATTCCATTATTGATATGATAAATGAAATCTCCAGTCAGACAAACCTGTTATCCCTCAATGCCTCGATAGAAGCGGCAAGAGCAGGAGAAGCAGGAAGAGGCTTTGCGGTTGTTGCCAATGAGATTGGTCAGCTGGCGCAAAACAGTGCTGATTCCACGGCTCAGATTGCAGATATAATCAGAGACATAACGGCACAGATAGAACAACTCTCCGCCAAGGCAGAGCAGAACATGGAAGAAATCGCTACCAACATGGAAGCTGTTACCACAGCTGAAACCACCTTTGGCGAGATCTTCAGAAGTCTTGATGAGACCAGTAGTATTGTTCTTGATATGATAGAAAAGGTTGGAGCTGTTGATGGTATTGCCACCAATATGGCGGCTATCTCCGAAGAACAGTCTGCAAGTACCGAAGAGGTTAGCTCTACAGCAACCCAGCTTGCAGAGTCTGCAGAACGTGTTGCGGAAAGATCAAGAGGCGTTGATGATTCAGCTGTGGCTGTTGCCGATGCATCTAACCGTATTGAACAACTTACGGAGATATTTAAAGTTTAGATTACATCTATGAATGGTTCCATGCATAATGGAAAACCCCTTCTGTAATGAAAGGAGTGCCCTCTTTCGGGATGCCGGGGGAGGGTGCTTCGCTGTAAACATAAATGAGGGATGGCATTTTCGGGAAGAATAATGTATAATTAGGTTACATTCTCGGATGGGGAAAGGAAGATGAATATGGACGAGAGAACCAAATCAGATCTTATCCAACAGCTAAAGATGGAGATGAACGGCGGTAAGAAGAAAGAGGAGCCGGAGAAGACCCATTATATTAGAGAACGTAATGCTATCGAATCTGCTGAGTATCGCAGAAGAAGAGAAACTGTGGATCCGGAGGAAGAGCGTATTAAGGAGATCAAGAAGGAGCAGCAGAAGAAAGAGGCCGAAGAGGAATTGTTTGCGATGCTGCGTGATCAAAGACGTAACAAATAATAGAAGGTTATCGGGGAGGGTATATAAGCCCTCTCCGTTTGATGTAAGTATATAAAGAATCGGAGATGGGATAATGACATTACAAGAAACGTTGGATATGATTAAACCCGCTGATGCGGAAGCAAGAGAAAGGGCCGTTAAAAGATGGGATGCCATAGCAAAGCCTTTACACAGTCTTGGAAAGCTGGAAGATGCAGTGGCCAAGATTGCAGGAATACAAGGAAGCGACAGGGTTAAACTGGACAAGAAAGCCCTTGTTATTATGTGCGCTGATAACGGTGTCGTAGAAGAGGGAGTTACCCAAACGGATAACAGCGTAACAGCCATCGTGGCAGAGAACTTCCTTGACAAGAAGACATCCGTTGCCGTTATGGCGGATAAGCTTGGAGTTGACCTTTTTGCATATGACGTGGGAATGGTAAGAGATACCAGAGTTGAAAAGAGAAAGGTTGCATGTGGCACCAAGAACCTGGCAAAGGGCCCGGCAATGACAAGAGATGAGTGTATTAAGACCATTGAAACAGGTATTAATATTGTGTTTGAATTAAAGGAAAAGGGATACGATATCATAACCACAGGAGAGATGGGAATCGGCAATACCACCACCAGTAGTGCAGTGGGAGCCGTACTTACAGGCCAGCCTGTGGAGATTATGACAGGAAAAGGCTCCGGGCTTACGGACGAGGCGCTTATTCATAAGAAGCAGGTAATAAGAGACTCTATTACCCTTAACAAGCCGGATAGAAACGACCCCATAGATGTTCTTGCCAAAGAAGGCGGATTCGATATCTGCGGACTTACGGGAGTGTTCCTTGGGGGCGCAGCCTGTGGTATCCCGGTGGTAATCGATGGATTTATCTCTTCCGTAGCTGCTTTGGCGGCTTATAAACTATCTCCGAAGGCCATAGATTACATCCTGCCTTCCCATGTATCGAAAGAGCCGGCGGGCAAGTTCATGCTGGATGCATTGGGACTTAACCAGTTCCTTACCTGCGATATGTGTCTGGGAGAGGGAACGGGAGCTGTAATGCTTATGCCCATTATTGAGTGCGCTCTTGAGGTATATAACAGAATGAGCACCTTCGAGGATATAGAGATAGATGCGTACGTTCCATTGTAAGATGTAAGGGTTAGTGTAAAAGAACAGTAGATTCTGTATTATAATAAGAAACAAAATCGGCAGTTTGTTGTAAAATAGAGTAATTTTATAACAACTGCCGATAGTTTTTTACATGAAAAGTGGAAATAACTGCATAAAAAATCTAAAAATTTGTTGTAAGTTTGCGGATTTTAGTATACAATAGGTACAAATATATCTTATCGGGAGATAATCAGCATAAGATATGAAGAAAGCGTTTTGAAAGGAAGGTTGTTATGCAGGAAGAACGAAGGAAATATAAGCGTCTTGACTTGGATGTTAAGATACAGTTACAGTGTGTAAGCGAAGGAGACATCACTACTGAGAAGTACCTGCATGTTAATGTAACTAACGCTTCCGAAGGGGGTATAGCTTTTAGAACAAAACATGAGCTGAAGGTGGGATCATTATATGATACCAAGCTTGTGATTTGGACTAAAGAAGAGCTTCAAACTGTTATCAAAATAATACGTGTAACTGAGAAGGACGACATGTACGAATATGGTTGTATCTTTGTGGGTATGGGCAGCAGTGATGCTCTTAAGATACAGATTTACCAGATGTTACATGACGAGTAGCAAGAATAGGAGACTAAATTTATGGCAAAAGCAGTACTTATTTGTGATGACGCAGCTTTTATGCGAATGATGATCAAGGATATCTTATCCAAAAACGGTTATATTATTGCGGGGGAAGCATCAAACGGTCAAGAAGCCGTAGCTAAGTACAAAGAAGTGAACCCTGATTTGGTTCTTATGGATATAACGATGCCGGAGGTTGATGGTATAGAGGCACTGAAACTTATCCGTCAGGATGACCCCAATGCAGCTGTTATTATGTGTTCCGCCATGGGACAGCAGGCAATGGTTGTGGAGGCGATTCAATCCGGGGCAAAGGACTTTATCGTTAAGCCCTTCCAGGCAGACAGAGTTCTTGAGGCAGTTAAGAAAGTAATCGGATAAAGGAGGTATTACTATGAAGATTAAAGATGTAGGCGATATTACTCCTGTGCATCTTGACGTATTAAGCGAAGTAGGTAATATCGGAGCCGGCAACGCCGCTACTGCTTTATCGGATATGCTTCATTATATGGTTAAGGTTACCGTACCTTCGGTACGTATAGTAGAGATGGAAGAAGTGGCACAGGCAATAGGAGATCCAAGCCAGAATATTGCGGCTATCACAATCAATCTGGATCAGGATCTTATCGGAACTATGCTTTCCATATTCCATGGTCCCTTCGCCAATGAACTGGTTACATCCTTTATCGGAACAGATCTTCCGGATATTACGATGTTTAGAGACAGTGAAATGGGACGTTCTGTTCTTTGCGAGGTTGGAAATATCACAGTGGCAACTTATGTCAATGCCTTATCCCAGTTATCTAAGCTGGTAATAAACATTTTGCCGCCTCATATAATAATAGATACCCTTGATGAGGTAATCAAGAAACACCAGGCTCGTGAATTCAAAGATTTCGGACATAAAGTTGTAGTCATTGATGAAAGCTTTATTATAAAGGATGAAGAGTACAAGAGCAGTATGATTCTGCTTCTTGAGATTGATTCCCTTAATGCTCTTATTGACAGTCTGGGAGTAGAATAATCTTAATCGGAGTTACTGGTATGGGGAAGGATATCGTAAATGAAGTAATTACTGATAGTAATATAGAGTTTAGCGATTATTTTGATTTGGAAAAGGTACAGTCTTTACAGGATGCCGTAGCAAAGAATCAGGATATCGCTTCTCTTATTGTTGACTTAAACGGCAATAATCTGACTAAGCCCACTCATTTTAGTGTTGGGCTTATTCGCATTGTAAAGAGAAATAAAAAAGCAGATGAATTCTTCGATCAGGGTCTTAACAAACAATTTAAGGCCGATGCTAAAAATGCCACGGTTGTTCGCAATAAAACCGGGGATATGATGGCGGGTGTCATCCCCATTATAATTCACGGCAATAAAGTGGCCACCTGGATTGTAGGCGGTGTGTTTGACGTAGAAACTATGCTTCCCAGAGAGAAGTATGAGCAGTTGGCCGTAGACTGCGGTGAAGATGTGACGGAATTCATGAAGGCCATCGACGGAGTAACCGTAATGAAAAGGGCGGAATTCCTGAATATCTTTGAGGTTGTCCGTCTTATTGCCGAGCAGATGGCAGAAATCTTAGACCAGAATTATACTCAGAAAAACAGATTAAATTACATAGAGGAGCTTCTTAATGAGCTTGAAGAGACCAATGTTGCCTTAAAGATTCAGGCGGAGCGCTATAGACTTCTTGCGGAAAGCTCAGAAGAGGTAATTTTTGATTATGATGTTGCGACAGACACCATAGTAATTCCCGGTAACGGTAAGTCGGGTAACGCTGAATGGGTAATGACTGACTATCTGAAGGAGAAGAAGTACAAGACCTTTATTCATCCCGATGATATACCGGTTTATGAGAAAGTATTGGAAAACTATGCGATGGACATGGATGACACACAATACGAAATGAGGATGAATCTCTTTAGCCCGGAGTATATATGGAGTCGTCTTAATACTGTTACCTTCCGTGATGAGAACGGAAAGGTGACCAGGTTAATCGGCAAAATTCAGGATATAGAGAAAGAAAAAGAAGAGTTGATGGAGTTAGAGTCCCAGATAAAGAAGGATCCCATGACAGGTCTTCTTAATAAGAATGCCACCAAGATTTCCGCCGAGAAATTCTTCCGGGGCGAGAAGGAATCAACCCATGCGGTTATGATAGTGGACATAGATGATTTTAAGAATGTAAATGACACTTTCGGCCATCTCTTTGGAGACATGGTTATTGAAAATGTAGCCGCTGCTATTTCATCCACCTTCCGTAAATCTGATATAATCGGCCGTATTGGCGGAGATGAATTCATGGTTATCATGAAGAATACGGGAAAAAGGATAGCGGAGATTAAGGCCAGGGATTTGGACAAGGCGGTAAGAAAGTCATATTCCAGTGAGGGTAAGACTTTAGAGATTACCTGTAGCGTAGGTATAGCTTTCTTCCCGGAAGATGCCGGGTCTTACGAAGAACTCTTTGAAAAGGCAGATATCGCTATGTATAATGCCAAAATGGCAGGCAAGAATACTGTAGCGGTATATGATGCGGAGAAAGAGCAGAAATTCGCCGAGATTACCAAGGAAGATGCCCGTACTCCCAGATTTGGCTCAGAGTTTGGAGCGGACTTTACGGAGATAGCCTTTGCCCTCCTCTTTGAGTCCAAGGACATTAACACTTCCATGAAGATTCTAACAGAGCGTATTACGGATAAATACTCTATCCAGAAGTTGATATATAACTATTCCGAGGAAGGAGTGCCGGACTACCTCCAGGTATGGGATTGTGAAAAAAGCGAATATGTTGAGATGAGCGAGCTTGACTTCAGTGACTATACTGCAGGAAAAGCAAAGCTTCGTCAACAGGAATACATCGTTATAAATGATTGTGCCAAGGAGGAGAAAGAAGCTGATATTGCCAGATTTGGAATGACCAGAGGAATGACCGCCATAATAGGCATCAATATCCCTGTAGGGGACAATGCCAATGAGTATGTAATATTTGCCAATACAGATGCACCCAGATGCTGGACTGAAACCGAGCGCAAGCATTTTAAACATATAGCTGAAGTCTTCTGTCTCTTTGAGCGAATTAAGAGGGAGAAGGACAATACGGTTAAACAGCTGAATATCTTAGCTTCCAAGGATCAGGTTACGGGAGTCTACAATAAGGCGGGCTTTGAAGATGAGGTTATTGCTATAATGGATAAATACCAGGATAGCAAGAAGTACACCTTGGCCTACGTGGACATTAATAATTTTGCTTACATTAACGAGACCTACGGTATAATAGCCGGCAATAAGATATTGAAGGATCTGGCAAATGTATTCTGCAGCATTAAAGACTGCGTTGTATCCCGTATCTACGGAGACCACTTTGTAGTGCTTTATTATTACGATGAAGGCTTTGACGTCTTGTCCACGTATATGCAGCAAAAGGATATCTTCCACAAGAAGCAACAATCCGTATACAGTAGCGGCAAATTAGACCTTAATGCAGGATTCGTTGAAATTATGCCTTCTGACAGAAGCATATCCATAGCCATTGACAATGCCAATATTGCAAGAAAGAAGGCTAAGGCCTTGAAGGGCGTTGACCATGTCTTCTTCGACGATGACATGAGAAAAGAAAAGGAACATGAGCAGGTAATTGCATCAGGCTTTGAACGGGCTATTGAAAAACAGCAATTTGAGATGTTCCTCCAGCCTAAGATGAACTTGGTTACCAATACCGCCGTGGGAGCGGAGGCTTTGGTTCGCTGGAAGCTTCAGGACGGAAGTTACCGCATGCCCGGGGAGTTTATTCCGGTGCTTGAAAAATACAACTATATCCAGAGAATGGATTTTGCCATGCTTGAGATGGCCCTGCAGACCATAGACGGATGGATTAAGGAAGGCCTTAATCCCGTTCCAATTGCCATTAATTTCTCAAGACTTAACAGCAATTCTCCGGGATTCGTGCCTATGCTTATGAACATGTTTAGGGAATACAAGGTTCCTAAGCAATACATTGAGATTGAGGTAAATGAAAGCGCTTTGAATGAAGGCGAGGAAGCTTTGATAGAGAACCTCTCGGCTCTTAAAAAGAGGGGCTTTACCACCAATCTTGACGATTTCGGGAAAGGGGCATCTCCCTTGGAGAGTCTTCTTACCGCACCCATTGATATTGTTAAGGTAGACCGGGTTATAATTGACGGTATGACGGATTCCTTTATCAGACAGGATTATGTAAGTAATCTGTGTTCTCTTGTAAGTTCAGTTAAAAAGAGACTTGTATTTGAAGGGGTAGAGACCAAGGAACAGGCTGACTTTCTATTATCCTGCGGTATCGTAACCGCTCAGGGATATTACTTCGGAAAGCCTATGAATACCGAGGAATTTGCTGAAAAATACCTGCAGTTTTAATTGTATCTATGGGAGTTTTTTGCTATAATTGCTTTGGCGTTTACTTAGGGGTAGCGAAGTGCTACCCCTTTTTTACCGAAAGGTGAGGGAACCTATGATTACATTGGTATGCGGCGGCAGCGGCAGTGGTAAATCTGAATATGCGGAGAGCCTGGTACTTAAGCTTGGAGGCAGCAAGAGATTCTATATTGCCACCATGCAACCCTTTGATAATGAGGCTTATGCCAAGATAGAGCGGCACAGGAAGATGAGAAGCACCAAGGGCTTTGAGACCATAGAGGCGCAGACAGACCTTCCCTCGGTGACATTTCCGGGAGGGGAAAAGGGTGATGTGCTTCTTGAGTGTATATCTAACCTGGTGGCTAACGAGATGTATTCCCCGGAGGGCGCCGGAGAAAAAACCATTGAGCGGGTTCTTGCCGGCATTGAAAGCCTTAAGAATACCTGCAATAATTTGATTATTGTCAGCAACAATGTCTTCTCCGACGGAGATGATTATACCCCGGAGACTTTGAAATATATTGACAATATGGCGGTTATTAATAACCATATTGCGAAGATGGCCGATTCCGTTGTGGAAGTTGTAAGCGGCATCCCAATAATAATAAAGGGAGAATAAATATGGGATTATTTTTTAAGAATCTTGCGGTGGCATTTGCCATGTACTCCAAGATTCCCATGCCACACTTTGAGTGGACCAAAGACAATATGAAATACTCCATGTGCTTCTTTCCCCTTATCGGGGCGGTGATAGGCGGAGTCTTTATAGGAATGTACTATCTTCTGGAGGCAGCGAGCCTTGGAGGAGCTATAGAAGGAGCTGTCCTTATGCTGGTTCCCATTATTATATCCGGCGGCATCCATGTGGACGGACTCCTTGATACGGCGGATGCATTAAGCTCTCATCAGCCCAGGGAAAAGAAGCTGGAGATTTTGAAGGATTCCCATGCAGGGGCTTTTGCCATTATAGTGGGAGCCTGCTATTTTATTGTGGACTTTGCCTTCAAGACTAACTTAAGTCTTAGAAGCGTTCTTGTTATTGCCTGCGGCTTTGTGGTATCCAGAGGGCTTAGCGGCTTTGCGGTGGTTACTTTTAAATGTGCCAAGGGAAGCGGTCTGCTTCATACCTTTTCAGACAGCGCCCAGAGGACAACCGTAAGGATTGTAAGCCTTATCTATGTGTGTATCGGCCTGGCGCTGATGATTGTGGCAGATGTATTCGTAGGTGCTGTGGCAGCTTGCGCAGCCCTTCTTGTATTCTTATATTATCGTGTTATGTCATACAGGCAGTTCGGAGGCATAAACGGAGATCAGGCGGGATTCTTCCTGCAACTTTGTGAATTGGCGGTTCTTATAGCCGCAGTGCTGGGGGATAGATTATGGTTATGGTAACAGGAGGTCACGGTCAGGGACAGAATGACTTGGCCGCAGAACTTATTAATAAGATTAATACTACAGGTAAGGTTGCTGATTGTGGCAGTTGTGGTTTTGATGAACCCCTATCGGCGGCATTTATAAAGGATTATCATCGATTGGTAAAGCGCTTGATAGAAGAGGGGGAAGACCCGGCAGACTATACGAGTAAGCTCATAGAGGCCAATCCCCAAGCCGTTATAACTGTGGACGAAGTAGGCTGCGGAGTGGTTCCTATTGAAGCCTCCGCAAGAGAATACCGGGAGACGGTGGGAAGGGTATCCTGCCTTATTGCGGCGGCATCAGATGAAGTGTATAGAATGTATTGCGGAATCCCCACTAAGATAAAAGGATAGATTATGTTAAAAGTTGTATTGGTACGCCACTCTATGACCGGTGGCAATAAGTTAAAGAGATATATAGGTATTACGGATGAGCCTCTATGTGAAGAGGGACGAAAGCTTCTTTTGGGGAGAGAATACCCGAAGGTTGAGGCTTTGTATGTAAGTCCCATGAAGAGATGTATAGAGACTGCATCCATTATTTACCCGGACTTTCAGGCTTGTGTTATTGATGACTTTAGAGAGATTGATTTCGGGGACTTTGAGAATAAGAATTATAAGGAATTAGAAGGCAACCCCGACTATCAGAAGTGGATTGATTCAGGCGGTAAGCTGGGATTTCCGGGGGGTGAGCCTCAGGAAGAGTTCGAAAGGCGGGCTTTGTCTGCTTTTGACGAAGCGACTAAGCAGGCTGTGGCAGCAGGATATGAGACTGTGGCCATTGTTATTCACGGGGGAACTATTATGACTATTATGAATCATCTGTTTCCCTCAGATGATTATTACAAATACATGGTTAAAAACGGTGAAGGATATATTATCTGCCTGGATACGGAAGAAGGAAAGCCTGTGTCCATGACACCCATATTTGACCATAATCAGGAGAAATAAAATGTTTCATAAATATTCGCTTATAGCCCTGCTTCTTGGCTATATCTTAGATTTACTCATAGGAGACCCCCACTTTATGTGGCATCCCATAAGAGCCGTGGGCTGGCTTATATCAAAGCTTGATAAGGCTCTTAGAGGTGACGGACCATCTGACAAAAAAAGGGACAGGCCAAGAGGGGTTATTCTGGTTATTCTGGTGGTACTTATCACAACAATTATTCCCGGAGGAATACTATTCGGACTCTATGCCTGGAATGTATATGCAGGCCTTATTGTGGAAACCTGGTTTTGTTACTGGATTCTTGCTACCAAGTCCTTGAAGGACGAAAGCATGAAGGTGGCTAAGGCATTGGACAGTGAGGGCTTAGATGCAGGAAGACATGCAGTTTCCATGATTGTGGGAAGAGATACGGCTGAGCTTTCTGAAGAAGGCGTGGTTAAGGCGGCGGTGGAGACCGTTGCGGAGAATGCCGGCGACGGAGTAATAGCCCCCATGCTTTATATGGCCATTGGTGGTGCTACCTTAGGCTTCTTCTACAAAGCTGTCAATACCATGGACTCCATGGTTGGATACAAGAACGACAGATATATGTATTTCGGGACGGCAGCAGCCATCTTCGATGATATTTTAAACTATATTCCCGCCAGGCTTGCGGCTTACTTTATGATATTTGCCTCAGCCCTTACGAGGATGAATACCTCCAATGCAGTTCGCATCTTTAAGAGGGATCGCTACAATCATGCAAGCCCCAACTCAGCCCAGACGGAGGCTGTTATGGCAGGTGCCTTATGCATAAGGCTGGCAGGAGATGCCTACTATTTCGGCAAGCTCCATAAGAAGAAGTTCATCGGTGATGCCATAAGGCCGGTGGAGGTGGCGGATATCGCCAGAGCCAACCGACTTATGTACGTAACCTCCATGGTGGGGATAATAATTCTCGGAAGCTTGAAGTTTGTAAGCACCATACCATTTGTGCTGTAGATGTTATGAATCGTCATAATTCTACCGATAATAATTATGAGTGCATAATTATAAACGGATAAGTGTCTCGTGTACCCTTATTTCGGTAAACTTTATAAGAAAAAGGCCAAAGGGTTTGATGTATAATACATCTTTGGCAGGAATGGTATTTTTTGGGGCATGGAAATGCATATTTGACACTTATATCTTCTTATTTGGTATGTTCTGTTTTAATGACATTTGATATAATTACAATAAGTAAATTATATTGTTTCACAATAGAGTTGTTATACGTAAGTTTTTATCGGGTTTTATCAAAAAAATATAAAAATGGGGGAGGGAACTACGATGAAAAAGAAGGGGTTACGACTTACAACTGTGTTACTGATGATTGGCTTTATACCATTGATAGTATCTAGCCTTATTGTTTGCATTATTACTTCGACACTGGTATCCAAGAGTTTAGAGGAGTCCGCATATGAGAAACTGTTTGTAACATGTGACGGTCTTCGCAAGTATTATCAGTACGACTTTGATAAGGGCGGACAACCTGAGTATGAACATGACTACGTTGATATGTTCAAGGAAGACGGCGTTGAGATGACACTGTTCTTAGGTGACACAAGATTCTTCACATCGGTTCTTAATGAAAAGGGCGAGAGAAATGAAGGTACTAAGATGGACCAGACCATATGGGGCAGAGTCCAGAAGGGAGAAAACGTTAATGCCAGTGGCGTTGTAATCGGTGGCAAGACGTACTTTGTATATTATATGCCTCTGTACGGACCTGATGGCAAGGTAGTGGGAGCTGCATGGGCCGGACAGTCGGAAGAGAAAGTAAGAGCCACCATTAATGGTGTAATTCTATCACTGATAATTGTGGTTGTGGCTGCAATTGTAATCTTTGGAGTTTTAATCCTGTTTGTTGCAAGAAAAGTTGTTAGATCGATTACAGCAGTTATAACCGGTGTTTCAGCTTTATCACAAGGAGATCTTTCACAGAATATACAGGCAACATCTAATATACGAGAGATTAATGACATTGGTTCCAATGTATACGGCTTGTCCGGTAAACTCAAGGAAATAGTGGGAGAAGTTAAAGGTGCTTCTGCATTATCGGGTAAACAGGCTAAGGAACTTGCAGGAACTTCTTCGGCGATAAGCGATACTTCGGATAATGTATCAACCGCAGTTCAGGAAATGGCCAAAGGTGCTTCTGAGCAGGCTTATACGGTACAGAAAGCAACAGAGAATATCAGTCTTTTGTCAGATGCTATACATACAGTTGCTACCAATGCAGAGCAGTTGGCTTCTGCAGCGGCAGAGATGAACGATGCTTCCATGAGAAGTGCAGATGCCTTAAAAGATCTTACAGCTAATATGGACACCATGGGTGAAGCCGTATCAGGTATATCAGAGACCATGGATGCTACTTATAAGGCAGTACAAAGCGTTAATGAGATGGTTGACGGTATCACTTCCATAGCTTCACAGACTAATCTCCTTGCCCTTAATGCTTCCATAGAGGCGGCAAGAGCCGGAGAGGCAGGCAAAGGTTTCGCAGTTGTTGCTACTGAGATTGGACAGCTGGCTACTGAATCTGCCCAGACTGCACAGGAGATCAGAAATGAGATGAGCATGCTTCTTGAACATGCCAAGGATGCATCAACCAAGACTGAAGAGATTATTGAGATTAAGAATAATGTGGATTCTGTGCTTGAAGAGACAACGGGAACCATTAATGACCTTATAGAAAATGTAGGCTCTACTGTAGATGGAGTAAGCACTATATCTGGCCTGACCGAAGAGTGTAACGCTTCTACAGAGCAGATTGTGGATGCCATGAGCTCACTCTCAGCTATATCAGAAGAGAATGCAGCTTCTACCCAGGAGACAGGAGCATCTATGCAGGAGCTTAATGATACAGTTGGTGGAATCGCAGCTGCAGCTGACAGTCTTAATGATGTTGCAAGTAAGCTGGATGATGAGCTTGGATTCTTCAAGTTATAATACTCATATCCCATAAAGATAGAATAATGATAATGATCCCGAGGGCTTTGACCCTCGGGATTTTTTATGAGTTAAGGGTGAGCTGCGAGGATGGTTCTTCTTAACTTATTAAGGAGATAATATAGCGCGGCTGCAGGGGACCACCGGGCCTTTTCTGTTACGGTAATACTTCTCCAAGTGAAATTACAAAGCAACCTTGGTAATATGCATACCGTGATTTATGGTCATCCGTGACCTAAATCACTCTCGACGCCCTCCATGGCGTCTCGTATGCATCTTAGCCCAAGCTTGCTTTAGATTTCACTAGGATCGTATTCATGTAACTAAAAAGGCCCGGTGGTCCCCTGCAGCCGCCTGCGTATTTTTTCACCTCGTGAGTTAAGAAGAACCGTCCCCGTGGCTTACTTGCAAATTACGAATCCCCGTTTACTGACTTCTCAGTATGGGGTAAAATCAGAATAGAGAATGAAAAGACTAAAGCCACTTCGGTAGCGTAGGGAGGAAGTTGGATATGAATAATACACGCACTATAGGAATTGTAGGCACCGGAATGATTGCGAGCAGCATGGCTGTTTTAGCGGCAGGACATGGGTTTAAGGTAGTTATTCTTGCAAGAAGCGAGAAGTCGGTTAACCGGTGTCTGGGGGAGATCGGGAGGTTTTTTGAGGAGATAGTAAGCCACGGATATTTTACAGAAGAAAAGAAGAATACCAGCTTAGAGCGAATCTCCTTTACATATGATTATAAGGATATGAAGGATGCGGAAGCAGTCGTTGAATCCGTGGTGGAGGATTTGGAGGTTAAGTATGAAGTCTTTCGGCAGATAGAGGATAACTGCCCGAGTGTTAAGGCGATATGCTCTGTTAGTTCTTCTATTGTGCCGGATAAGCTTTCGGAAGGCGCGTCCAAATACGGAGACCGGATTGTGGTAACTCATCCCTTTAATCCGCCCCATTTAGTACCACTATTTGAGGTGTGTGCGTCAGGGAACACTGCAGACGGGGTTACGGATTACGTAATGACACTACTTGAAGAGCTGGATAGGAAGCCTGTGCTCCTAAACCGCCCCACTCCGGGCTTTATCGGTAACAGGTTGCAGTTCGCCCTGTGGAGAGAAGCTCTTGCCCTGGTGGACGAGGGTATATGCGGACCGAGAGAGGTGGACGCTGTCTTGGCTTACAGCTTCTGTCCCAGATATACATCCATCGGAATCTTTGAACACTTTGATAATGGAGGATTGGAGTTAAATGCCACCGGATGCCGTAACATCTGGCCTGTATTATCAACCGCTACAGAGATTCCTCCATTCTTTGCTGACCTTATGAAAGAAGGGAAGATGGGCCCCAAAAGTCCCTCCAAAACCGGGTTCTATGACTGGAATGGTGTGGATATGGAGGCGTATGCAAGCCGTGTTTCGGCTCCTTATTGGAACATGTTTGACTGGAAGGAATAAAGGGTGAAAACTGCGGCGGCTGCAGGCGACCACCGGGCCTTTTTTGTTACGGTAATACATCTCCAAGTGAAATTACAAAGCAACCTTGGTAATATTCATACCGTGATTTATGGTCATCCGTGACCTAAATCACTCTCGACGCCTTCCATGGCGTCTCGTATGCATCTTAGCCCAAGCTTGCTTTAGATTTCACTAGGATCGTATTCATGTAACTAAAAAGGCCCGGTGGTCCCCTGTAGCCGCCTGCGTATTTTTTCACCTCGTGAGTTAAGTAGAACCGGCCCCGTGGCTCTATGCATAAGAAAACCTGAGGGATTAGCCCTCAGGTTTATTGTGCGATTATTTATTTAAAGAGTTCTTTCTTTTTGTGTATAAGCTAATGCCTGCAAGGCCCATAAAGCTTATTAGGAAGAGAAGAAGGACGGTTGAAATAGAGTCCCCGGTTGCGGGGCTCTTCGCACCTTCGTTTGTAGTGGGAGTCTGATTTTCTTCCGTCTCGGCCCCGAGGACATCCTCAGGTGTTTTAGCTTTTGTTACAGTAAAGTTCGCAAGTCCAACACTGATATCATCAAGGGTTACTGTAACCGTATGGCTTCCTTCAGAAAGAGAATCTATATATTCATCCTTAAAAGTGATAATGGTACTTCCGGGATCCGCGTCATAGTGTTTGGAATCGACAGGATTGCCGTCAACATATACTCGTCCCCGTTCTATAAAATCATTATAATCCACATCGAATCTAAACCTTGCGGGGAAACCGGGAGATATGTTCTGACCGTCACCTTCCAATGCTTTCTTCTGTGTAGGCTTATCCTTCTCTTTAATTGTTACTTCGATCTTGTCTTTGGCGGAATCATAATCCGGGGTGATTCCCTTGGCGTAGTACCACACAAAATAAGTACCTGCCGCTATTCCTGTAGGGATGGACTCACCCCAGGTTATGGGTTCTGTATTCTCATTTTTGCTAAGACCATACAGCATTGTGCCGTTCTCGGCTTCGCCTGTATTAATCAGTTCCTGTGCCTGACCGGTGAAAGAAAGGGTCTTGGCTGTAGGCGGTGTTTTAACATTGGCCTTAACCGCAGGAAACTGAACCTTTTTATAGGAGCTAAGGTCATGGCCTGTGGTGCTGATAAGAATAGACGCCATACCCGCTGTTCCCTCTTTGTCTGTCCAACCGGTACCGGGAATATGGTTCTTTATGACGTTAGTGGTATAAGCCCATAAAGCCTGCTTATTTCCGGTAGCAGTAACATTTCCGCCTTTAATTTCGATATTGCCAATAGCGAATATGCCTGAGCTATCATCGCCTGAAGCGCTGGCCTCAACGTTTCCGTTGTTAATAAATACATTATTGCCAGCGAATATGGCATCACCAAGGTTGTTTGTGGCAATTATATGTCCGCCATTTATTATTATGTCACCTGTAAAGGTGAAGATACCCAAACTATTTTTATTATTTGCTTTAGCGATTATTTTACCTCCCGCAATTAATATAGTATCAACAAAAATGGCGGTGGAGTCTTGTGATGTAACCTCCAGAGTTCCCATATTCTCACCGGTGCTCTGTGCATAAATTGAAAGACTATAACTAGAATCAGTGTGAATACCATCGCCAACAGTAGTAGAAACTGACAATTTCTTTCCATCGCCCAATATTATATGTATGTCGCCGTTAACGTTAATCGTAGAGTCAAACTCTACATTATCATTGACATAATACCAGCCCGCATTCCATCTAGTGCTCATGCTTTCTGTAACTACTGTATAATCTGTACAGTATTTTGTCTTGCCATCGGAATCAATATAGCTGACAGGAGCCTGCTTTATTATTACTTCAACCTTTCCGTAGTCGGAATCCGCATATGGGCTGTTTCCTTTGGCATAGTACCATACGAAGTAGGTACCTGCTTCGGTCTCCTTGGGGATGGATGCGCTCCAGGATGTGGGAGCAGTATTAGCATCCTTATTAACTGCATACTGCATTGTGCCATTCTCGGCCACACCTGAATTAATTAGTTCCTGTGCCTGACCGGTGAAAGTAAGGGTTTTGGCTGTAGGAGCTGTTTTAACATTGGCCTTAACCGCAGGAAACTGAACCTTTTTATAGGAGCTAAGGTCATGGCCGGTTGTGTTGATGGGAATAGACGCCATACCCGCTGTTCCCTCTTTGTTTGTCCAACCGGTACCGGGGAGATTATTCTTTACGGTACCGCTTGTGGACTCTAAAGCCCTGGCATCTCCGGCAGCAGTAACATTTCCGCCGTTAATTTCGATATTGCCATTAGCCGCGTATATGCCTGAGATATCCTGGGCTGAAGTGCTGGCCTCAACACTTCCGTTGTTAATAAGCACACTTTTATAGGCGTAGATGGCAGGGGCATCACAGCTTGTAGCAATAACATGTCCGTCATATATTTTTATGCTCTCATCCATGGACAGGATACTATAAGTAGTATTTACGTTGGTGGTTATTTTACCCCCTGCGATTGTAATGTTTTTTACAACACAAATGGCGGTGGCGTCTTGTGGGGTAGCCTCCAAAGTTCCCACATTTGTTCCGGTGCTTTGAGCATATATTGAAAAATTATTACAGAAGTAAAGTCCTTCCTTAAGTGACATTTTCGCATTATCGCCCAGTATTATATGTACGTCGCCATCAGAGGTTATCAAACCGTTAAATGTTACATCCTCCTTGACATAATACCAGCCCGCATTCCAGTGAGTGTCCATACCTTGTGTAACTATTGTATAATCTGTACAGTATTTTTCCACACCGCTTTCGTCCAGATATTTTACTGCAGGCTTATCATCTGCATGTACCGTCATACTCCAAGCCGGCAGCATTCCAACTACCAGTACGAGGCTTAGCAGGATTCCAAATAACTTCTTATACCTTGTTCGCATGTAATTACTCCTCTCTTATATTTACTACTTCATTTAATTCGATTCATATACCTTGCCCTAAGTGTGCCATATTATCTGCGATATTTCAATGAGTCTCGGGGACGGTTCTACTTAATTCGTTCAGGGTGAATACTGCGGCGGCCAAGAGAGTGCACCGGGCACCCAAGTTACATGAATTCGAACCTAGTAAAATAGAAGTGACTTTGGGCTAATATTCACACGAGACGCCATGGAGGGCGTCGAGAGTGATTAAGGTCACGGATGACCATTAATCACGGTGTGGATATTACCAAGGTTGCTTCGTAATTTTACTTGGTGAAGGATTCCGTAACTTGGGTGCCCGGTGCACTCTCTTAGCCGGTGTAGCATTACTACGGTGAGTAAAGAAGAACCATCCCCGTGACTCATAGGAAAGTGGCGGAATATTCAACTTTGAGATGGTATTATGGCTTTGTTTGTGCTATTATAAAGCGGATTAATAAGGACAAAAAGGAGACTAAAACCATGCACAAGCACGGCGGAGATATATACAGGAATGTAGGCGTAATAGATTATTCAGCAAACATCAACCCGGGAGGGCTGCCTGAGGCGGTTATAGAAGCAGCCATACAGGGTGTGAGATACTCAACCCATTATCCGGATGTTGAGTGTGAGAAGCTGCGAGAGCATATAGCCATAGAAGAGGGAGTGCCGGCGGATTACATAAGATGCGGTAACGGCGCGGCGGATATAATATTCTCCCTGGTTATTGCCTTAAAGCCAAAGAGAGCACTGCTTCCGGCCCCATCATTCTATGAGTACGAGCAGGCTCTAAGGGCTATGGACTGTCAGGTGGAATACTTCTATCTGAAAGAGGAAGAGGGCTTTGTACCGGGAGAGGATTTGATTGATGCCATTAAGCCCGGCATTGATATGATGTTTATATGCAACCCCAACAATCCAACGGGAGTACTCCTTGATAAGGATTACTTAAAGAGACTTTTGGATAAATGTCAGAGCTGCGGTACATACATGATACTTGACGAATGCTTTAACGATCTAATAGAAGAACCGGACAAGTATACATGTAAGGAATACTTAGCAGGTAACGACAGATTGCTTATCCTTAAGGCCTTTACCAAATTATATGCCATGCCGGGACTACGTCTTGGTTACGGACTCTGCTCTGATAAGGCGGTCTTTGATAAAATGAAGGAAGTAAGCCAGCCCTGGAGCGTATCCATTCCGGCCCAGATGGCGGGAATCGCTGCGCTTAAAGAGAAGGAATATGTCTTATCCACCAAGGCTGATATAAAAAAAGAAAAGGCCCGCTTAGTGGAAGGCCTAAAAGATTTGGGACTTAAGGTATACGGATACGGGGCCAATTATATCTTCTTTAAGGCAAGACCGGGCTTCCATAACGAGTGCCTGGATAGAAAGATTATGGTTAGAAACTGCGGAAACTATGAGGGACTTGAAGAAGGTTACTATCGTATTGCCGTAAGAGGCGCAGAGGATAACGATGTGCTTCTTAAGGTTTTTGAAGAGATATTAAAATAAGAAATGCATTTTAAAGAGGGAGGTTTGTTGTATGGAAAAAGGATTAATTCACATTTATACCGGTAACGGAAAGGGCAAGACCACATGTTGCGTTGGACTTACGGTTCGATGCGCGGGATTCGGTGGAAAGGTGCTCTTTACCCAGTTTTTAAAGGACAATAAGTCCAGTGAGCTTAATATTCTTAAAGAGCTTGAGAATGTACATGTTCTTCTGTGTGATACTCCTCTTGGTTTTACCTTTAAGATGAATGATGAGCAAAAGGCAGAGGTTAGGAAGATCTGCGATGCACATTTTAAGAAGGTGACGGAAGCTGCCATAGCAGAGAATGTAGACCTTCTTGTTATGGATGAGATGATGGCTACATACAATCACGGCTTTATTGATAAGGAGGCGGTTGTTAACTTCTTAAAGAACAAGCCGGAGACCATGGAAGTTGTTATGACGGGCAGAGATGCTCCCGATGAGCTTATAGCCCTTGCTAATTATGTGTCCAGAATCGATAAGGTAAAGCATCCTTATGATGAGGGTATTCATGCCCGAAAAGGAATTGAAAAATAGAAAATTACATTAAATAAAAGATAAAAACGGCGAAATTTCTATAATTGTATAAAATTTTTGAAAAATTTAGCAAATAGATTGTAAAATACCCCGCTATATAATATAATAACTCATATATGTTCTACTGTGGATTGGTGTGTTGACAGGTGAAGTAATATGCTTACTATTGCAGTTTCAGTTCAGGTAGCCGGACTTGTGGCTATTATGATTATCATACATTTTCTAATCCGTGCCAAAGAGTCTTTCGAAAGAAAGATTATGATTGTAACATGTATATGTGCTTTCGTTATGAATGCGGGGTACTTATCGGAACTGATTTCTCCAACCTTGGAAGCGTGTCTGGCATCCATTAAGATGGAGTATTTCGGCGCTACATGGGTCAATTACTCTTTGATGATTTTCGTGTACCGTTTCTGCAATAAGAAGCATAACAAGATTTGGTTGCAGATCCTTTCGGTGGCTGAAACAGCAGATGTTATAGCAGTATTAACCAACGACCTGCATCACACATTATACAATAAAGCAGAGTACGTCTTAGAGCCTGTATTCCCTCATGTTGTGCTGGAATACGGACCCTTATTCTACATACATTTGGGTCTTCTTATTATAGTTGTTATAATGTCCATGAGCGCTATTATCGGATTCTACAGGAATTCCAAGAAGACCAATACCAACCTTAAGAAGATGTGGATGTTAAAATTCGTGGCAGTAGCTCCCTTTGTTCCCTTCGCGGGCATGGCGATGTACTCGTTAAAGATTCTTAAGGTATTTGATATAGCACCTATTCTTACCCTGGTGTCTTCCGCATCCATAATAGTTATTATGTTGCGGAACAATATATTCGACTTATCCGATACCGCCAGGTCAGAGGTTATTCAAAACATGGACGACGCCATAATAGTCCTGGATGAATTCTTCAACCTTCAGGAATGTAATGATGCAGCCAAGGCCATCTTTCCGGATATAGAAGATGTGCCGGAGGGCGGCAAGATATCTATGGCAAGAAGCGTTCCTTTGGAGCTTTTTATGGATTCCGAGATGGCAGAGACTACCTTGGAACGTAACGGCAAGTATCTTGTAAGCCATGTTAAGACCTTAAGGGATGAGGACGGCAATATCGGCGGATATCTGGGAGTTTTCGTGGATGAGACCACAGCCCATGAAGACATGGACCAGATTATGGATATGAATAAGCGTATTACGGCGGCCAATAAGGTTAAGGATGATTTCCTTGCCAATATGTCTCATGAGATCAGAACCCCCATGAATGCCATAATCGGTATGAGTGAACTGATCTTAGAGGAGTCCGTAGGACGTAAATCTTATGATTTTGCCTGTGATATTAAGGTGGCATCCCAAAGCTTGCTTGCAATTGTGGATGATATCTTCGATATCACCAGGATGGAATCGGGAAGAATCGATCTTAAAGAGGTTGATTACTATATAGAGCCTATGTTGCTGGAACTGTGCAATACAACCAGCGCTCAGGCGGATAAGAAGGGACTTATATTTAAGCGTTACATTGACGAATCCCTTCCTTACAAGCTTCACGGTGATATAAACCGTGTTAGGCAGATATTTACTAACCTGCTTAGTAATGCAGTAAAGTATACTAACAGGGGTTATGTTATGATGGATGTGTCTTTTGAGCCCGTAGGGGAGGATTCCATCAAGCTTATCGTGGCAGTGGAAGACACAGGAATAGGCCTTCGTCCCGTTGATGTGGACAGGATATTCCAGAACTTTACCCAGATTGACAGTGATAAGAACAGAGAGGCACAGGGTTTAGGCCTGGGACTCTCCATTTCCAGGAAGCTTGCCCATGCTATGTCGGGTGATGTGTCTGTAGTCAGTGAATATGGAAAGGGCTCTGTATTTACGGCCACCATTATTCAAAAGGTGGTGGAAGATGCTACCATCAGTGAGAAGCCCAAGGATGCGGAGACCGAAGAAAAACACGGCAGGTTTACCGCTGAGAAGGCCAAAGTTCTTATTGTTGATGATAACAAGGTTAATATCAAGGTTGTAAAAGGACTCCTTAAACCCTATAAAGTCAAAGTTGACGAGGCCATGAGCGGCTTCGAGGCCATTGAAATACTTAGTAAGAAGACTTATGATATTGTATTCATGGACCACATGATGCCGGAGATGGATGGAGTGGAAACTGTAAGGCGCATCAGGGAAAGCGGTAACGACGTAACCATCATAGCCCTTACAGCCAATACCCATAAGGGAATTGAAGAGGTGTATCTTGAAAGAGATTTTCAGGATGTTCTCTTTAAACCGGTTCAACTAACCCTGCTGTCAGAGGTCCTTGACAGATGGATTCCGGATGAACTAAAGACCCCCATAGAAGAGGTGGAAGAAAAGGGACAGGATGCAGCACCGACCGTTTCCCCATTGGAGAGCATACGAACCAGATATGTGGATATAAAAGAGGGATTTGCCAAATCTCCAATCGGCATGGAAGGTTACTTGAGTATCTTAGATATTTACTACAAAGACGGCTGTGAGAAAAAGGATTATATAAAACAGCTGGCGGATAAGAATGATTTTGATAATTACACTATAGAAGTACATGGACTAAAGAGTGCTTCCTACAATATAGGCGCCATGGAAATAGGCGATAGGGCCAAAGAACATGAGATGGCCGGTAAGGAAGGCAGACATGACTTTATCCGGGCCAACGTGGATGAACTGATAGAACTTTATTCCGATGTACTAGACGAGATACAAAGGATTCTTGAAGAATGTAATTTCTATGAAAAGGATAAGGGGCGTAAGGCCATTCCCATAACGGAGGAAGAAGTCCTTCTTATGGCAAAGGATATCCTTTCAAGCGTTCAGAATTTCAAGTCTAAGGAAGCCAGGGAGAAGACGGCGACACTGCTGAATTTTGATATTCCGGGAAGTGTGGCGGAAGACTTGGAAGAAGTGGCACATTTGTTGAAGATGTATGATGACGAGAATGCCGAGGATCTCCTCGGAAAAATAATCGATCATCTGCAGAAAGGCGGTTAGTTTATGGAGAAGATGAAGATTCTGGTTGTGGATGACAACACTGTAAACCTGGCCTTGGTTGAGCAGGAACTCCAGGATATATACGACGTTACCCCTGTAATATCGGGGCGCCGTGCCATCAATTTCCTATATCGAGAGAGGGTAGATTTAATCTTGTTGGATGTCCAGATGCCTATTATGGACGGTGTTGAAACTCTCAAAGAGATTAGACGTCTTGAAAACGGAGTAACGGTGCCGGTGGTATTTCTTACCGCAAGAAAAGAAAAATCAGCGGTTTTGGCAGGTTCAAAACTGGGAATCATGGATTATATCTTAAAGCCTTTCGATGGAGATGATCTGATTAAGCGTATAGAGACTATCTTTAAGAAACTGGGCAAGATTCCTATTGAACAGGTGGAGTTGGTGGATTTTCTTAAGAAGATTGAGGACCATATCAATGCCGGCAATTACGACAGAGCCCATTCGGAGATTGATGGAATCCTAAGCTACAAGCTGGACAAGGAGATTCGTGAACGAATGGCTCATATAAAGGGAAAGGTAGACTCCAAGGAGTATGGTTCCGCCCTTAGTATGTTGGACCGTGTTATTAAGTATATTAATGTTCACAATCAGGTGGGATTTGCGGAGGAAGAGCGTATCCCCATTAATGAAGGAGAGATTAACGTTAAGCTCTTGTATCTGCTGGACGATCTGGAGAACTTTAAGATGCAGGAGGTTAATACCAAGCTTACCAACCTCTTAAAGTACGATATGCCTGAGTATATATATGAGACCCTTAAAGAGGCAAAGCAAAAAGTAGAAGACTTCGATGACGGAGCCGCTGAGGAAATGATTAAGCAGCTCTTAGAAGAAATGCGTAACCCACAAAAGCAGTTTAAGTAGAAAGTCGGTATAGAATGATAGATGAAGTAAAAAAGATTCCAAAAAGAACACTGAACAGGCTGCCTATGTATCTAAGCTTCCTAAAAAGTATGGAGGATGGCAAAACACGTTATGCCACTTCTCCGGCAATAGCAAAAGCCTTGAAGCTTAATGAGGTTCAGGTAAGAAAGGATCTGGCATGCGTAAGCTCCAAAAGCGGCCGTCCGAAGATTGGTTTTGACCTTATGCAGCTTATTAGGGATATTGAATACACCTTAGGTTATGCAGAGGTTAACGAAGCCATTGTAGTAGGGGTAGGCAATTTGGGCAAGGCCCTCCTTACTTATCCCGGATTTGAGGAATGCGGTGTTAAGATTATTGCAGCCTTTGATCATGACCCCAATATGGTAGGAGAAGAGATTGGCGGAAAGAATGTATTTGCCCTTAATCGCCTTAGAACTCTTTGCGAGCGTATGAAGATTCCCATTGGTATCATTGCGGTGCCGGAGGAATCCGCCCAGGAGATTTGCGATAGAATGGTTGAAAGCGGGATAAAGGCCATCTGGAACTTCGCCCCCATTCATCTGACGGTGCCTGATGATGTGGTGGTAAGGGATGAGAATTTGGCTGTATCCCTTAGTTTATTGGCAATACAATTAAAAGAAAAACAATAAGCAACCGGTGACATTTTGTCACCGGTTCTTTTTATGCATAAATTACAATTATTGGAAATACCTTAAGGGCGGTATTTGTAAATATGTGACAAAATTACAAATTGCTGTTTACAATTCTCGGGAAGGACTGTATAATTCAAATCAATCAAATATTAAAGAGGTGACATTGTTGCACATCATTGAAGTATCTATTCTGGTGTCAATCCTCTTGTGCGCGGCTATCATGGATATTAAGACCGACAGAGTTCCTAATCTGCTTATTATTGTCGGCTTCGGATTCACCCTGGGATTCAGGCTTTTGTCCTTTGATGTCACGCGAATCTCGGATTACTTCGCGGGAGCGTTGATACCATCTGCTGCATTCTTCATTTTCTTTATCTTCCGGATGTTCGGTGCCGGAGATATCAAGTTGCTATCCCTTACAGGAGCGGTTCTTGGTCTGAAGGCTGTAATGAATATTACTGTAATAGCTTTGTTCGTGGGAGCAATCTTTAGTGTCGTCAGAATCATTCTAAACAGGAATCTGATTATTCGAATGCATTATCTTGCAGATTATTTCTTAGGTTTTATAAGAGACAGGGAGATAGGTCCCTATTATGTAAAAGAGGAAGGGAATGGAAATATGGTTCATTTTGCAGTCTGTATCCTTTTGGGATTATCAATTTACGGGGGGTGTCTGTTTGGGCAGGTCAACATTGGCATTATGTGATTGGGAGAAACGTTTTGTCATGGGCTTTTTAGACCATTACATGGCGGGAGGGAATGATTATCCCGACATCAAAGTCTTCTCGGATGTTGAGACCTTAAAGGCATACGTAAATGAGAATTACATAGAGGTTCTCCTAATAGCCGACTCATTTATGAGTGATGAGGTAAGTGACTTGGATATCAACAAAATAATAATTCTTTCCGAAGGAAGTGTGCCCAGAAAGTATGCTGAATTCCCGGTTATATACAAGTACCAGAGTTCGGAGCGTATCATATCTGAGATTATGAATTATTATGCTGACAATGTAAAAGAGGATGTGGAATATCTCTGCTACAAGCAAAATATGCGGGTGATAGGGGTATATTCTCCTGTAAAGCGCATTGGAAAGACTTCTTTTGCATTGACCTTAGGCCAACTTTTGGGAGCTGATAAGAGGGTCTTGTACCTTAACATGGAAGAATACTCGGGCCTTACGGGAGTTCTTGGGGGAAGCTACAAGGGGGATTTGCTGGATGCCATTTTTTATCAAAGAAGGGATTCGGGAAACCTAAAGTACAAGCTGCAGGGCATGACCTGCAGACTTAATAACCTGGATTATATCTCACCGGCTATGTTCTCCGAAGAACTCAAAAATGTCAAAGGCTCCGAGTGGATTGAGTTTATTGAGAATATCAGGCAGCGTATGGATTACGACGTACTGATTCTTGATATGGGAGATACGGTGTCCGGATTAACCTCACTGATGGAGAAGTGTTCCGTTATCTACATGCCACAAAAACATGACTTTTTCTCTCAGGGAAAGATTATGCAGTTTGAGGAATATATGAGGAACCTGTCTAAGGACTGGGTTACGGACAAGATAATTAAAATCGACTTACCGGAGATAGCTTGTGATCTATCCGGCAAGGAATATTTGGAGTCTCTTCTTGAAGGTCCCTTTGTAAATCACATAAAGAGTCTGTGTATGGAGGAGATTGGTTGTGGCTGATAAGCTAAGAGAGTTGAAGGAAAGAGTCTTATCCGGGGTAGATATGACCGGAGATACCTCCGATGATTCCATGATGGAGATTATCCACACAGCTGTCAGCGAATACTGCCATGAGAACTTCTTAAGCCTTGAGGAGCGAAACAGAATATGCGATGAGATTTTCAATGAGATGAGACAGCTTGATATATTGCAGGAACTCATTGATGATCCGGATATAACGGAGATTATGGTTAACGGTCCGGACAACATATTTGTGGAGCGGGGCGGGAAGATAAGCAGGTGGGCAAAGACCTTCTCCGGAGAAGAAAAACTGGATAATATCATCCAGCAGATTGTGGGCTTTTGCAACAGGGTTGTAAACGAATCAAGTCCCATAGTTGACGCAAGACTTCCGGACGGTTCAAGGGTAAATGTGGTGACTAAGCCCGTGGCCTTAAACGGCCCTATTCTTACCATCAGACGCTTTCCAAAGAAGAGGCTAACCATGGAGGATTTAATCCGCATGGGGGCTATAACGGATAAAGCGGCGAGATTTCTTGAGATTTTAGTTAAGGCAAAATACAACATCTTTATTAGTGGTGGAACCGGATCCGGTAAAACCACCTTTCTAAACATACTTTCAGACTACATCCCGGCTGATGAAAGAATTATTACTATTGAAGACTCTGCGGAGCTATCAGTCTCTGCTGTGCCCAATCTGGTGTCCTTAGAGACCAGGAATTCCAATGCCTCCGGTTGTGAGGCCATAGATATCAGGATGCTTATTAAAAGCGCCCTTCGAATGAGGCCTGACAGGATAATTGTAGGAGAAATAAGGGGCAGCGAGGCAATAGATATGCTGCAGGCTATGAATACGGGACATGACGGGTCTTTGTCCACGGGACATGCCAATTCTCCCGAGGATATGCTGTCTCGAATCGAGACGATGGTTCTTATGGGAATGGACTTACCTCTTGCAGCCATTGAAAGGCAGATTGCATCGGGAATCGATATTATGGTTCACTTGGGGCGCATGAGGGACAAGTCCAGGAAGGTCCTTGGGATTGAGGAGATAGCAGGAAGGGATGATGGGGGAATTATCCTGAGTACCCTATTTGCCTATGATGAAGAAAGGGGCCTTGAGGCTGTAAGCAGGCTTAAATATACGGAAAAGCTGCTAAGAGCCGGATTATTGGAGAAATACAATGAAGATAATAAAGATTTCGGATGATTATAACCCGGACTATGGGATTTATTACTTTACCAAAAAAGAATTTGCCATATCAATTATCAAGTGTCTTATAAAGGTGTGGTTTATGGCTTATTGTTTCTATGAGTCTGTGTTTTTGTGCATCATAGCCTCGGGTGCATGCATCTTTGGCTTGCGGGATGCGACAGACAGGTTAAAGGATGTTCGAAAGGGACGATTCGCCCTTGGCTTTAAGGATGGTATCGGCTTTTTGGCGGGCGCTGTCAATGCCGGCTATTCGGTGGAAAACGGCTGGAGGGCAGCCACTGAGGAACTGATAAAGCTTCATGGGAGAGATTCGGATATTGCAAGGGAATTCGCCGGGATTTCTAAGAAACTGGATATGAATATACCCTTACGCAACCTCCTCTTTGATCTGGCGGAGAGAACGGGGATAGACGATATAGGAAGTTTTGCTGAGAGTTTTGCAGTGGCTAAAAAAAGCGGAGGAAACATGAGAATGATTATGACGTCCACAGCTAAAACCATAGGGGAGAAGGTTGAAGTGGCAGGGGACATAGAGACCATGCTAGCAGGCAAAAGGATGGAGTATAAGATTATGTCTGTTGTTCCACCTGGAATAATTTGCTTTATTAATCTGTCATCCCCCGGCTTTTTAGGGGTTTTGTATCACAATCCCATTGGCATGATTATTATGACTCTTTGTCTGGGGGTATATCTTGCGGCCCTTAAAATGTCAAAGAAAATAATGAATATAGAGGTATAAGTTGATGTGGTTTTGGATAATTGCCGCAGTAATAATTCTTGTGGGACTTATTATCTTCCTTAGAATTGACATGAAAGAAAGCGGCAAAAGAATAAGGGATTATTCCGGGATACGGGATTATTTCGGAGTATATGCGGAAGGGCTCTATAGCCTGTGGGCCAAAGTATGGCCTGATTGGTACCGGGTGGAGGATTATTTTTATGAGGGAGAGATATCTAAAGACCTGGAATTACTATATCCCGGTAACAGGAGAAGAGAACTGTTTTTAAAGCACACCAAATCAAAGGTTGCGGTGGCTCTTATGGTGGCAACGGTAATTTCCCTTACGGGAGTTTTGGTATGTGCCGCCGATTTGGGGAAACACTTTTTGGAGGATGGCAAAATAAAGAGAAATGAATACGGGGGAGGAGAAAAGCAGGTTTCTGTTATAGCAAAATACCAAGACCAAAGTAAAAAGATTGATGTGACAGTGGGGGAAAAAGAGTATACCAAAGAGGAAATGGAAAGTATCTTTGAGAGTGAATTTGTAAACTTAGAAGAAATATTTTTAAAGGATAACAAATCCTTCGAAGCCATTGCAGGCCCTGTAAATCCGGTGGATTCCTGCCATGAAGGAATAATTGAGGTGTCCTGGAGGTTTTCTGATTATGAGGTATTGGACGGGGACGGAAACTTTCACAAGGAAAGATTAAAAGAGCTTTTGGAAGAAAGTGATTCTGACGTCTATCCGGGGACTGTAACAGCTATTCTTAACTACCGGGATATAAAGAAGGAGAAGACCTGGGATGTGGGCTTTGTTATGGGAGATTCTGATGGAGAAGAAAGCATAGCTTTTGAGATGGAATCAGCTATACGGCAGGCGGAAAAAAAGAGCCTTACAGAGGATTATTACACATTGCCGTCTAAGGTTTTGGGCATGGATGTTTCATGGCAGGAGCCTCCTGCAGGAGGCCACGGCGCTCTTGCCGTTATGGGGCTATTGGCGGTGGCGGCTATATTTCCCCTGATGGACTATGAACTAAAAAACAAGGTAAAGGCAAGGGATGAGGAGCTACTCCTGGATTATTCCGATTTTGTAAGTAAGATAAGTATTCTGCTGACTGCAGGCATATCTCTTACCAATGCCTGGAGCAGGATTTCAAAAAGCTATGAGGAAAAGGTAAGGCGTGGGGGCAGGAAGAGATATCTATACGAAGAGATGCTCATATGCGAAAGGGAGATGGCTAACAAGACCTCCGGTGCCCTGGCTATAGAACACTTTGGAGAAAGGTGCGGAATCCCTTGTTACAAGCGCTTTGCCACTCTTATTATCCAGGGAATGAAGAAGGGAATGTCGGGGCTTGAGGATAGTCTCGCCCTGGAGGTAAAAGACAGCTTTGAGTTAAGAAAGAATAAAGCAAAGGCCTTGGGGGAGGAGGCTTCATCTAAGCTGCTTATACCCATGGCCATGATGTTGGGGGTTGTTTTGATTATTTTGATTGCACCGGCATTTATGTCTTTGTCGGTATAGTGTGAAAAGGAGTATAGAAATGAGAAAAGCATTAAAAGTTTTAAAGAGTTTTTGGATGGATGAAAGCGGTGTGGGAACAGTGGAGATTATTCTTATCCTGGTTGTTCTTATTGCCCTTGTGATTATCTTTAAGGATCAGATGACCGCCCTTGTTAATTCCATATTCTCAAAGATTAAGAGTCAAAGTGGAAAGATTTAAGAAGAGCCGGGGAAGTATAACCGTATTCCTAAGTCTTCTTATGGCCGGTGTGCTCACGGTTTCCCTTGCTATAACAGAGCTGTCAAGGACGGCCCTTTTAAGGGGCAATATGGCATCTGATTGCGGTAATGCCATGACCTCTGCTTTGGCGGAATATAATAGACCTTTGCTGGGACAATACAATATATTCGGCCTGGATGTGGCATATGGCCAGGCCTCCTTTAACGAGGGAAAACTGGTAAAGCGAATGAGGGAGTACATGCCGGGCTTGTCAGGAGGATTAGGGCCCGGACTGGGTTATGAGGATGAAAAAATAGTAACGGACAACTATTCCTTCCTTACGGATGATTACGGGGAAGAGGTGTATAGGCAGGCTGTGTCCTACATGAAGAAGAAGTATGGGATTGATATTGTATCTAATCTTTTGGGGCTGTCTGATGATGCATCAAAGCTGGAGAAGCAAAAGGAGTCTTTGGAGAAGGTAAAGGGTAAATCTTTGGGAGATGCCAAACCCGGCGGAATATTCAAATCCATTGACAGTTTAAGAACCAAGGGGGTCTTATCCCTGGTTTTGGGGCCGGGGAGCAGCGCCTCCGGGGAAAAGGTTGACTCGAAGGATAGGCTCTCCGTAAGGAGAAAGGATTTGTTCGCCGCATCGGCCCTGCCAAAACAGCCGCTTACTTCCCGGTTACTGTTTGATCAGTACATTCTAAAGACATTTTCCTCATATAAAACGGCGGATAAATCCTCGGGATTAAAGTACGAGGTGGAGTTTATCCTTGCCGGTAATAATGATGACAAGTCCAATCTTGCCAAGGTGGTGGACAAACTGGTTCTTATACGGGAAGCGGCAAACTTTGCCTATATTCATACCGATGCCGTTAAAAAGGGGGAGGTAACCCTTCTTGCAACAGCTGCCTTGGCGGTTACCGCCAATCCGGTCATTATTAAGGTGGCAGAGGAGCTTATTCTTGCGGCCTGGGCTTATGCGGAAAGCATATGCGATGTAAGGACTCTTCTTCAGGGCGGAAAGGTCCCTCTAATAAAGAGTGCCGCCACGTGGCATACGGGAATAGGAGCTATAGCAAGTCCCGGTACATCGGGAGTCCTTCACACCAACACCGGTTTAACCTATGAGGATTATCTGCATGTACTGCTTTTTCTCCAAAATGATGCGGACAAATGCCTTCGAACCATGGAAATAATGGAGATGGGGGTAAGAAAGACCGCCGGTTATGAAAACTTTCGCATGGAGAATTGTATCTGCGGATTCAGTATGCAGGCGGTATTTAAAGTAAAGCCCTTATTTGGAGGATACGGTTCGTCGCAGATGCATTACGGAGGAGCAATCAGTTATGAGGCATTGGAAAAAGGAAGTTAGAAAAAGAATTCGTGCAGCCTCCTTAACGGTGGAGGCGGCACTGGTATTACCCTTGTTTTTGTTCTTCATTTTGTCGGTGATATTTCTAACAGGGTTATTCCGGACGGAGAGTGTTACTTCCAATGCTTGTATGCAGGGAGCTATGAGAATTGCAAGGGATGCTTACATTGGAGAAGCGGCAGGGGGAGGCAAGGCGGCAGATGCGGCAGAAAGCCTTACGACTGCAGTAAGTATAAGAGGAATTCTAAAGGCTAAGGCTGAAGGATATATTGACTCTGCAGGGGTTGTGGGGGGCTTAAACGGGGTTGTATATGCTGCGGATGCATTTACGGAGAAGGACAAAATAAAGGTAACCGGGGCATATGTATACAAAATGCCCTTTAATGTTCTTGGCTTTCGGGACTTTGTTATAAGGCAGAAGGTATCAGCCAGAAAATGGACGGGCTACAATATACTCGAAGAAGGAAAGGATGAAGAGACGGTATATATTACCAAAACTGGAACCGTCTATCACAAGACCCCTAATTGTACCCATATTAAGTTGGACATAAGAGCTGTTTCGGCGGAGGAAGCTCTTAAGGCCAGGAATAACGAGGGATGTAAGTATTATCCCTGTGAGGTCTGTGTTAAGAAGAACAAACCCTTGCAGACGGTGTTTATTACCGGAGAAGGAAGTTGTTATCACAATAGCAGGGAGTGTAGCGGCCTGAAGAGAAGCGTGATGGCCGTACCCCTTAGCAGAGTGGGGGGCAGAGGACCTTGCAGCAGATGTGGAGGAACATGATATGGAAATTTTACTTAGAGTGCTGGCATTCGGGGTTTTAGGGATAAGCACTGTTTCGGATATAAGAAAAAGGGAGATTTCCCCCCTGGTATGTATCGTGGCGGGAATGGCAGGCCTTATTGTAAGGCTTATATCCGGGGACAGGCTTTTTCCCGAACTGCTACTTGCGGCCCTGCCGGCAGCGTTTTTTGCTGTTATAAGTGCCGCAACCCATGGAAAAGTGGGGATGGGAGATGCGCTGATTCTGCTTTCTTTGGCGGTATTACTGTCACCCTTTGATATTATGTCGGTGCTTGTAACGGGGCTTTGCGCCATAAGCATTGTCTCTATTGGCCTGCTAATTACCAAAAAGGCGGAATTTGGCAGCGAATTGCCTATGGTGCCCTTTATGCTTTTGGGATTGGGAGTATGCACCTTTATGGGTTAGGAGGCCTTGGGAGTGAGTAGATTTAGAGGAGTAATGACGGTGGAGGCGGCATTTGTCCTTCCCATATGCATCTTTGCGGTAATTACGGTGTTATACATAAACTTTTATATGGGAAATGTGGCTTCTGCCACAGGAGTAGCAGAGGAAGTTTTGGCAAAACACGGAATGTGCAGCCATGTCACGGTGACGGATTTTCCCCGAATAAGGGAGGAAATCTACAGTCGGCTTTCCGAAACCTTGGCAGGGGCAGGAGATCTTGTGGTGGATTGCAATTTAAAAAACGATTGTCTAAAGACAAGCATACGGGGAAACGTGAAGATTCCCGTGGGGTTTGCAGTAGAGTTACCATTTGAAGTTAAAGATGAAATAAGGATTTTAGACCAGACGGAATTCGTCCGGGATGTCAGAAGGGTGGCGAATATTATTGGAAAGTGAATACAGAAAAGGTATTATGGGGACTGAGCTTGTTCTTTGGGATGAATGCATCCCTAAGGGTGCTGACTATAGGATGGGGATGATAAAGAATAATAAGATTCCGGGGATTCTGCCCTGTAATGTTGCAACGGAGGATGGGGAGATAAAACTTCACTTTGATATCTCCGGAAAGCAGAATCTTTCTGTTTTATTTTCAAAGAAGGAGTTGTCCCATGACAGGATATGTAACCTTCTAAGGAGCCTTTGCGTGGCTCTGGAAGGAATCGGTGAGTATATGCTTGATGGGGGAGGATTGGTGACTTCCCCTGAATTCGTATACGGAAGTTTGTCAGATACTGATTGGGAGTTTGCCTATATTCCGGGAATGGAGCAAGATATCTTTGCTAAGATTCACGGATTTGCCGAGTTTCTTATATCCAGGACGGACCATTCCGACCGGGAAGGGGCAGGCTTAGCCTATCGTTTTTTCGAGATAACCAATGACAGAGAATACACTGTGGAAGATATCAAAGGGCTTCTAAAACAAGAGATAAGGACCGAGAAAATAGTGGCGGCTGAAGTGGCGCCCTTGCCGGATACTCATGAAGAGGTAGAGATAAAGCCTGGAAATTCGAGAAAACCGAAGAAAAAGAATCCTAATAAAACACCCGTTGATTTTCTTATATGGGTTATTACCGGTGGTGTAATTCTATGGATAATATATGCTAGATTGTTAAAGAGAATATTAAGGCCCTATATTCTACCTCTGACTGCTGTAACGGTTGTGGTGGCAGCAGTATCCTGCGGACTATTGATAGTAAAACTTATAAAGCAAAGGAAAAAAAGGGTAGTGATACGGCCGCAGATAGAACCCCTTAGGATTCCTGCATTTACCGTAGAAGAGGAAGCCTTTGAACCTGAGTCGTTGGAAGAAAAGACGGGTCGTCTTACTAAAGAAGAATTAAAATACCCTGTTTTACATCCGGCAGATGGGACAGATGAAGACATAGAACTTTTAAAATTCCCCTTTGTCATAGGCAAAGCAAAACCTTATGTGGACGGTTTGGCCAATTCATCTTACATCAGCAAAGTCCACTGCAAAATTGACTGTTGTAAAGGGGTATACAATGTCTGCGATCTCAACTCCACCAACGGAACCAGGCTAAATGGCAAGGTCATAATCCCGGGGGAAAAATATGAGATTAAGAACATGGATAGATTAACTTTGGGGGAGATGGAGTACGTTTTCATGATTCCATAAGTGTTTCCTTATGAGCCTTGTTGGTACAACTTCACAAAAAATACGAAATTTTTTGTGTTTTTTGGGTATTTCCAAGAGTATTCCGATAGAGTATCATTACCTTGCTTGGAATTATCCAACAAAACTCAATACAAATGGGAGGAAATGAAATGAAAAAAATTCTATCAATCCTTATGGCCGGTGTACTGGTTTGTACAGCGTTAGTCGGATGCGGCAACAGTTCATCAGGTCAGAGTTCTGCAGCTACTTCATCATCTTCATCATCAGCTGAAGCAGATAAAGCTGCGGCAGACAAAGTGGCAAAACTTATCGATGCCATCTATGTTCAGAAATGGACAGAGAACACAGAAGCTCAGTGTAAAGAAGCCAAAGCCGAGTGGGATAAGCTGACAGAAGCTCAGAAAGCCCTTGTTGAAGGCGAGAATGCTGATCCCGATTACTTCGGAAAAGACACAGGTGATGCATCAAAAGACGATCCCCTTAATCAGGACAATATCGGTGAGAAGGAAATCCTTGTAGTAAGCTTTGGTACATCCTTTAACACAAGCCGCACACAGGATATCGGCGGTGTTGAGAAAGCAATTGCGGCAGCTAACTCAGGTTGGGCCGTAAGACGTGCATTTACAGCACAGATTATTATCAATCACATCATGGCAAGAGACGGTGAGAAGATTGATAACGTAGAGCAGGCTCTTGAACGTGCAGTAAAGAATAACGTTAAGACACTGGTAATTCAGCCTACACACCTTATGCATGGTGCAGAGTATGATGAACTGGTTGAAGCAGTAGAAAAGTATAAATCAAAGATTGCTTCAATTAAGATAGCTGAGCCCTTGCTTGGTGAAGTTGGCGCAGATGGCAATGCGATTAACAAGGACAAAGAAACCGTTGCCAAGGCAATTACCACAGCAGCAGCGACCAAGGCCGGATTTAAAGATGCGGCAGATGCTGCAAAACAAGGTACGGCATTTGTATTCATGGGACATGGAACATCTCATAAGGCAAAGGTTACATATACCCAGATGCAGACTCAGATGAACAACTTAGGCTACAAGAATGTATTTGTAGGAACAGTTGAAGGAGAGCCTGAAGAGACATCCTGCGAGAGCATTATTAAGGCTGTTAAGGCTGCAGGTTATAAGAATGTAATCCTTCGTCCTCTTATGGTTGTTGCAGGAGATCATGCTAACAACGATATGGCAGGAGACGATGATGATTCATGGTTATCACAGTTCAAGAAGGATGGTTCTTTCACAAAGATTGATACTCAGATTGAAGGACTCGGTTCTATCGAAGACGTACAGAAGCTTTATGTAGCTCATACAGCAGCAGTTGCTAAATAATTAAGAAGAATTAAAATGATAGGGGGGTCATTTACCTTATGGTATAATGGCCTCCTGTTTTTCAGAAAGGATAGGGAATTATGATTAAGTCAAGAAAAAGAGTTATATCTTTCGTAGCAGCTTTGGCATTTGCCGGAATACTTGTATTATCGGGCTGCGCAGGTTCCGGTGGCTCGGGAAGCACAGCTGCTTCAACTACCGCATCTTCAGCAGGTTCTTCCGTAGCTGCAAGTAAGATTAATCTTGCGGATGGAACATATGATGCCAAATTTACCACCGACGGCAAAATGTTCCATGTAAATGATGCAAATAAAGGAATGGGTATCTTGACCGTTAAAGACGGCAAAGCCACAATACATGTAAGTCTTGTTTCCAAGACAATAGTTAATCTCTTTTTGGGAACCGCAGAGGATGCCAAGAAGGAAGGCGCTAAGCTTCTTCAGCCAACCACTGACACAGTTAAATATGAAGACGGAACAACAGAAGAAGTATACGGATTCGATATTCCGGTACCTGTTATAGATGAAGAGTTTGACTGTGCACTTATAGGAGAGAAGGGCAAGTGGTACGACCACAAGGTCAAAGTCTCTGAAGTCAAAGAGAAAAAATAGTCGAAAAAGGATAATAGTAGAGTATAAACGAATATGCAGCAGAAGGAGCGCATATGTTATTTTCGAGACCGTCCGATACGTCGAGGACAGAGCGAGAGCGTGTCTCGAAAGTAATATATACGCTCCTTTTGCGTACGTTTTTCCTTCGTGTTATTTCTACACAGTTTATTCACATATTTTCTTTCTACATGTATTGACAAAGGAATTGGGCAGTGCTATCTTTTATATGAGAGATGTTAGCACTCTATTATCTCGAGTGCTAACAAGAGTGGATACACAGATTGAGGGGTATAATGGCTTCCCTCAATCAGATTGAGGGGTAGACATGAATCAGCTTGATGAGAGAAAGATGAAGATTCTTCAGGCCATAATCAGAACCTACATGGAGACTGGTGAGCCGGTAGGATCAAGAACAATTTCCAAGTATTCGGATTTGAATTTAAGCTCTGCCACAATTCGTAACGAGATGTCAGACTTAGAGGAGATGGGATATATCATTCAGCCCCACACCTCCGCAGGACGTATTCCTTCCGACAAGGGCTACAGATTATATGTAGACACCATGATGCTTGAGAAGGATAAAGAAGTCACCGAGATGAAGGAGCTTATGCTTGAGAAGACCGAGAAGATGGAGAAGATTCTCATGCAGGTGGCGAAACTCTTAGCCAACAATACCAACTATGCGGCTATGATATCCAGTCCTCAGATGAGAAGAAACCGTCTGAAATTTATCCAGTTATCCCAGGTGGATTCGGAACATATCTTAGCGGTTGTGGTATGCGAAGGTAATATTGTTAAGAACAAGGTTATCGCAGTAGAAGACGAGCTTGATAATGAAACCATATTAAAGCTTAATATTCTGCTTAATACCAACTTAAACGGACTTGCCATGGAAGAGATTAACTTAGCAACCATTGCAAGACTTAAGGAACAGGCAGGAATTCACACTCAGCTTCTTAATGATGTGCTTGACGCTGTGGCGGAGGCCATCGTGGGAGATGAGGATTTAGAGATATACACCAGTGGAGCCACCAACATATTTAAATATCCGGAACTTTCGGATTCCACCAAAGCCAAGGATATCCTCTCCACATTCGAAGAAAAACAGCAGCTGGTTGAACTTGTTAATTCCACCTTGGAGAATGAGTCGGAGACGGGAATTCAGGTTTATATCGGCGAAGAAACACCTATTCAGACCATGAAGGATTGCAGCGTTGTTACCGCAACCTACGAGCTTGAGGAAGGTGTCCAGGGAACCATAGGAATCATAGGTCCTAAGCGAATGGATTATGAGAAAGTAGTGGCTAACCTGAAAACTTTGATGAATAAGTTGGACGATGTATTTAAGAAGTAATAAATAAGTGAAAGGATAATATAAATGTCAGAGACTAATAAGGTTGAAGAAGCGATAAAGGCTGCCAAAGAGCAGGAAGAGGAAGCCAGAAAAAACGGCACCTTACCTGAGGAAGAAGTCGAAGAAACCGCTGAAGCACAAGAGACTGAAGACTTGGCAGAAGAAGAGCCTGACGGAGAAGTTCCGGAGGGAAGGGAAGGCTTCTTTAAGAACAAGAAGAAAAAAGATAAGAAAGATGAGCTGATTGAAGAATTAAAGGATAAGGTTACACGTCAGATGGCCGAGTTCGAGAACTTCAGGAAGCGTACCGACAAGGAAAAGTCCCAGATGTTCGAGATAGGAGCAAAGGACATTATAGAAAAGATTCTGCCGGTACTTGATAATTTTGAAAGAGGTTTGGCAACCGCTACGGAAGAAGAAAAGGCTACGCCTTTTGTGGAAGGAATGGACAAGATATACAAACAACTTGTTACCACCTTAGAGGATGCGGGAGTCAAAGAGATAGACTGTCTGGGTAAAGAATTCGATCCCGAACTTCACAATGCGGTTATGCATGAGGAGAACGAAGAAGCGGGAGAGAACATAATTACGGAAGTATTCCAAAAAGGATATACATATAAAGATACTGTAGTAAGACACAGCATGGTTAAAGTGGCAAATTAGATTAAGATAGTATAGATTTTAGGAGGATGATTAATATGAGTAAGATAATAGGAATCGACTTAGGAACAACTAATTCATGCGTAGCAGTTATGGAAGGTGGTAAGCCTACCGTTATAGCCAATACTGAAGGAGCAAGAACAACACCATCTGTTGTTGCTTTTACAAAAACAGGCGAAAGACTTGTAGGTGAGCCGGCAAAGCGTCAGGCTGTTACTAATGCAGACAAGACCATTTCTTCAATTAAAAGAGATATGGGTACTGACGTTAAGAAGACAATTGATGACAAGAAGTATTCACCCCAGGAGATTTCTGCTATGATTCTTCAGAAATTGAAGGCAGATGCAGAGAACTACCTTGGTGAGAAAGTAACACAGGCAGTTATCACAGTTCCTGCATATTTCAACGATGCTCAGCGTCAGGCAACAAAGGATGCAGGTAAGATTGCAGGCCTTGAGGTAGAGCGTATTATCAACGAGCCTACAGCTGCAGCTCTTGCTTACGGACTTGATAATGAGAAAGAGCAGAAGATTATGGTATACGACCTTGGTGGTGGTACATTTGATGTTTCCATTATCGAGATCGGTGACGGAGTAATCGAAGTATTATCAACAGCAGGTGATAACAGACTTGGTGGAGATGACTTCGACCAGAAGATTACAGACTACATGCTTTCCGAGTTCAAGAAGATGGAAGGCGTAGATCTTTCAACTGATAAGATGGCACTGCAGAGACTTAAGGAAGCTGCAGAAAAAGCTAAGAAGGAACTGTCTTCAGCTACAACAACCAACATTAACCTTCCCTTCATTACAGCAACAGCAGAAGGACCCAAGCATTTTGATATGAACCTTACAAGAGCTAAGTTCGATGAGCTTACACATGATCTTGTTGAACGTACAGCAGAGCCTGTTAAGAGAGCACTTTCAGATGCAGGTATCACAGCATCAGAACTTGGCAAGGTACTTCTTGTCGGTGGTTCAACCCGTGTTCCTGCTGTTCAGGAAAAGGTTAAACAGTTAACCGGACATGAGCCTTCAAAGAGCCTTAACCCCGATGAGTGTGTTGCACTTGGTGCTTCCATCCAGGGTGGTAAACTTGCAGGAGATGCAGGCGCAGGCGAAATCCTTCTTCTTGATGTTACACCTCTTTCACTTTCCATCGAGACTTTGGGCGGTGTAGCAACCAAGCTTATTGAGAGAAATACCACTATTCCTACCAAGAAGAGCCAGGTATTCTCCACAGCGGCAGATAATCAGGAAGCAGTTGATATTCACGTAGTACAGGGTGAGCGTCAGTTCGCTAAAGATAACAAGACATTGGGACAGTTCAGACTTGACGGAATCCTTCCCGCAAGACGTGGTGTACCTCAGATTGAGGTTACATTCGATATCGATGCCAACGGTATCGTTAATGTATCAGCTAAGGACCTTGGAACAGGAAAAGAGCAGCACATCACAATCACAGCAGGATCCAACATGTCAGATGAGGATATCGAAAAAGCTGTTAAGGAAGCCGCTGAATTCGAGGCTCAGGATAAGAAACGTAAGGAAGCAATCGAAGTTCGTAATGATGCAGATGCATTTGTATTCCAGACAGAGAAAGCTCTCGAGGAAGTGGGAGACAAGATTGATGCATCAGATAAGGCTAACGTAGAGGCAGACCTTGCTGCACTTAAAGAGCTTGTTGAGAAGTCCAATGCTGAAGAGATGACAGAGTCTCAGGTAGAAGAGATGAAGGCTGCTAAAGAAAAACTTATGAACACAGCGCAGCAGCTCTTCACCAAGGTTTACGAGCAGGCACAGGCAGCAGGCGGCCCGACACCTGATATGGGTGGCGCACAGGCAGGTCCCGCTCCGGAGACCAATACTTCCTCAGCAGATGATGATGTAGTTGATGCTGATTATAAAGAAGTATAATAAATAATTATATATAAATTAGCCATGGGCTCAGGCAGACAGCTGCTTAGAGCCCTAGTGCAATTATTAGAGAGAGTAGATTATTATGGCTGAAAGTAAGAGAGATTATTATGAAGTCTTGGGCGTAGACAAGAATGCCGATGACGCTACAATTAAAAAGGCATACAGACAACTGGCCAAGAAATACCATCCGGATATGAACCCGGGAGACGCAGAGGCAGAGAAGAAGTTTAAAGAGGCTTCAGAAGCCTATGCGGTTCTCAGTGACCCGGACAAACGACGTCAGTACGACCAGTTCGGACATGCTGCCTTCGATGGCGCTGCCGGTGGCGGAGCAGGAGGATTTGATTTCTCCGGTATGGATATGGGTGATATCTTCGGTGACATCTTCGGAGATTTATTCGGTGGCGGACGAAGAAGAAACGATGGTCCCATGAAGGGAGCCAACCTCCGGGCCCGTATTAGAATTACCTTTGAGGAAGCGGTGTTCGGATGTGAGAAGGAAATAGAGCTTACTTTAAAGGATGACTGTAAGACCTGTAACGGAACGGGAGCAAAGCCCGGTACATCCCCTGAGACCTGCCCCAAGTGCGGCGGTAAGGGACGTGTTATGTATACCCAGCAGTCTCTTTTTGGAACGGTTCAGAATGTTCAGACCTGTCCGGATTGTCACGGAACAGGTAAATTTGTCAGAGAGAAATGCCCGGATTGCCGGGGAACAGGCTATGTTGCGGCTAAGAAGAAGATTCTTGTTACTGTGCCGGCCGGTATTGACCAGGGACAGAGCATTCGTATAAGAGATAAAGGTGAGCCCGGAACCAACGGTGGACCGAGAGGAGACCTTCTTGTGGAAGTGTCTATCTCAGATCATCCTATCTTCCAGAGACAGGATGTTAATATTTATTCCACGGCACCCATCAGTTTTGCCCAGGCAGTGCTGGGAGGAACCATTCGTATAGACACCGTTGACGGACAGGTAGAATATGATGTTAAGCCGGGAACCCAGACGGATACCAGAATAAGACTAAAAGGCAAAGGTGTTCCTTCCCTTAGAAATAAGAACTTAAGAGGCGACCACTACGTAACCCTTGTGGTTCAGGTACCCACTTCCCTGAATGGAGAAGCCAAGGAAGCCTTAAGACATTTTGATTCACTGACAGGTAATACTCTTTACGGACCTAACGGTGAACCCCCTAAGAAAAAGGGCTTGTTTAAGTAAATATTAAGATATGTTTTCATGTTTCGATTTTGACAGAATAGTGAAAATGTAATATAAATATAAGGACATGCGTTACGCATGTCCTTATATTGTGTTATGAATGGAGAACATAATGAAGACGAAAACAGGTACAGCAAATGAGAAGAAGAAAGAAATATTATTTCTCATTTGTGTCTTTCTATTTTTTTTAATATGGATGTTTATTCAGCCCTTTCATGTTGCACCGGATGAATCCATGAGATTCGATATTCCTATGTATATATATAATCACGGGACTTTGCCGGTAGGGGATGACCCTGAGTTAATCGGGAATCTATGGGGCTTGTCATATGCGTTTTTCCCTATCCTTTCATACATGATAAGCGCTTTTTTTATGAAGATAGTAGCGGTATTTAGTACTGATTTCATGTCCCTTTTAATGGCGGCGAGATTTACCAGTGTAGTATTCGGAACAGGAACGGCCTATTTGTCCATAAAGGTTGGGAAGAAACTATTTGGGAATAAACTTGGATGGCTATTTGCTGTGGTGGTTACTCTGCTTCCTCAGAATGTTTTCATAGCTACGTATGTTAATAATGATGCCATGGCTATATTCTCCACAGCGCTTATAGTTTACTTCTGGATAAGAGGAGTGGAGACCCGCTGGAACATTAAATCCTGTATAGGCCTGGCAGTGGCTATATCTATTTGTGCGTTATCATATTATAACGCTTATGGATTTATACTTTGCAGCATAATTATATATTTTGCCACCTACTTTTTGTGTTACAAGAATAAGGAGGAGTTCCCTCTTAAGACTTTCCTTGCAAGGGGATTCCTTATTGTAGGCATCGTTTTGATACTTGCAGGATGGTGGTTTGTCAGAAGTGCAATACTTTATAATGGGGACTTTCTGGGTATGAAGGCCATGGATATTTGTGCTGAAGCAAATGCTGCTCCGGGAATTAAACCTTCAGAGCACCCCACACCTTTAAGCAAGGGAATGTCATTTGTGGGAATGCTCTTTGGAACCAACTGGGTTATCGTTACGGTGGCAAGTTTTATTGGTTGTTTTGGAGGCATGAATCTTTGGATGCCGCACTGGATGTACGTTGTATATGGTTTGTTCTTCTTCGTGGCGCTTCTTGCATGTGTGACACTGGGAAGAAAAGTATTTCGTTTAAGGGATAAAGATAGCAGGAAGTTTTGTGATAAAGGTATCCTGGTATGGATACTTATATTGGCGGCAATCATACCTATATTACTTAGTATGTATAATTCCTATGCTTCGGACTACCAGCCCCAGGGAAGATATGTCTTGCCAATGGTATTTCCTTTCGGGTTCTTTGTGACATGGGGAGCGGGAAAACTGGTAGAGCGCTTTAGCGGAAACCGGATTGTGATAAGCTCCGATGAACCGGAAGCTATATTCCCGGTTACGGTTGACAAGAAGTCAGACAGAATTATAAAAATAATTATGGGGACGTACATTGTATTGTGCATTTTGGGTTATGTCACCACCATGGTTCCACATTATCTTTTGAATTTGAGCTAAAAGAATAGAAAATGTATTAAATAATAGTAAAAATGACCTAAAGCGTTGTGCCGTCTGGCTTTCGTGAGGGTCATTTTTTGGTTGCATTGAAACACTATATATTGTATAATCTAATCGTAGGAAAAGTGAACAAGCACTATATATGGTTTGCCAGACCGCATTTTAAGGGGGATAGAGACAGATGGCGCAAGTAATATACGCGGATGATGCTTTTCATCCGGTAGATGTGGAACTAGAGGAGCGCTATATATCTGAATCTGAGCGTCTTAAGAAAGAAAGAAAGGAGCTTTTAGACGAGAGACGCAAGCTAAAAAAAGACAAGATAGAACTTGAAAAACAGCTTTCAGAATATGCAGTACGAAAAAAGCTGGATGAGAAGATGATGAGTTCTCAAAAGCAGCTTTTTGAGAAGAAATTTAAGATACTGGAATTGGAATTACAGAAACTTGCTGAAGAAAAAGCGAGACTGGAGAAAGAAAAGAACTTCTATAAAGCAGTTAATGATAACCTTGAAGGGGAGAAGAATACAGACCCCGCAGAGGTAAGAATGTTGTTTCGGGGAATTGATAACTTGAAGGATCTGAAGAAAAGATACAAAGAGTTAATCAAGATATTCCATCCTGACAACGTAAACGGAGACACATCAGTGCTCCAGGAGATTAATCGTCAATTCGACGAACTGAAAAGTAAATATTGATACTGTAACGACACTTCCTTGTCGAAATTTCCGATTATCCTAAGCGAGAGACCGGGTGGCTGTACATGCCGCTCGGTTTCTCGTTTTTAATTTACGTCCCCGTGACTCACGGATTTGTCAAATGGGGCAAATTGTGATAATCTATCAAGAGTTAAAATGCAGACCATACTTTAAACTAACGGAGAGTACGTTATGGAATGGAACAAGTATACCATCAAGACTTTGACAACTGCAGAGGATGCCATTAGCGGAATGCTTATGGAGCTTGGAATATACGGTGTTGAGATAGAAGATAATATCCCCATATCCGAAGAAGATAAAAAGACCATGTTTATAGACATCCTGCCGGAACTGCCAATAGATGACGGAACAGCTTATATCAGCTTCTATTTGGAAGAAGGAGAAAAGGAACGCGAAACCGTTGAGGCAGTTAAAGCGGGGCTTACCCGTCTAAGGGAATTCGTGGACATCGGTGAATGGGAGATAGTAACATCCTCCACCAAGGAGGAGGACTGGATTAACAACTGGAAGGAATTCTTCAAGCCCTTTACCGTGGACAATATAGTAATAAAGCCCACCTGGGAGAACCTTGATGAGGACAATATCATAGACATCACCAAGAATGATAAGACAGACAGAGAGTCCATGGATGATGCCTGCAAAGAAAGAATAGTAATAGAGATAGACCCGGGAACCGCCTTTGGAACGGGAAGACATGAAACCACCAGACTGTGTATGGGCCAGCTTCGAAAGTATATTAAGGCCGGAATGAGGGTTCTTGATGCCGGAGCAGGAAGCGGAGTATTATCAATAGTTGCAGAAAAGCTTGGGGCCGGCTTTGTATTCGGTACAGACATTGACCCCATAGCTGTTGAAGCGGCGGAGAGAAACCTTATACTTAACGGAATTGATAAAAGTCGCTTTACCATGACAAGGGGCAATCTTATAGATGACGCAGACCTTCGAAAGCGTGCAGGAGAAGGAAGCTTTGATTTGGTAGTTGCCAATATCTTAGCGGATGTTATAATCCCCATGTCGAAGGTTATTCCTTCCCTTTTGAAGAAGGATGGAGTATTTATATCTTCCGGTATCATTAACACCAAGGAGACGGAAGTAAAAGCGGCTATTGAAGAAGCCGGTTTTAAGATATTAGACATAGTACATCTTAATGAGTGGGTTGCCATAATAGCCACCCTTTAAAGAGGTAACGTAAATGTTTCAATTTTTCGTAGAGCCCCATCAGGTGGGGACAGAAAAAATCACCATTACAGGTCCTGATGTTAATCATATTAAAAATGTCCTTCGCATGAAGCCGGGAACCAAGGTTCGCATAAGCAATAAGGAAGATAAGGACTATATCTGCCATATTACCGAGTTGTCAGATGAAGAGATAATCGCTGTAATCGATGACGTTGATACGGCAGGTACAGAACTTCCTGCAGATATTGTGCTCTTTCAAGGCCTTCCCAAGGGGGACAAGATGGAGACAGTTATTCAGAAGAACGTGGAGTTGGGAGTTAAAAGAATCGTCCCCGTTGCCATGAGCAGAAGCATAGTAAAGCTGGATGCTAAGAAGGCGAAGGCCAAGGTTGAACGTTGGCAGCGCATTGCAGAAAGCGCAGCCAAGCAATCAAAGCGAATGATTATTCCTGAGATTTCTCCTGTTGCCACATTTAAAGAAGCTATAGATGAGATGGCAGACATGGATATTATCCTCTTTCCTTATGAGAATGCTGAAGGAATGACGGATACAAGAGCCGCCATAGAAACAATTAATAAGGGCGACAGAGTTGCTATATTTATTGGGCCTGAGGGGGGATTTGAACCTGAAGAGGTCTCGAAGGCTACAGAGGCCGGAGCAAAGGTTATATCCTTAGGTAAGAGAATTCTTCGTACCGAGACTGCGGGAATGGCCCTTATGTCTATGATTATGTACAGACTTGAAGATTAGGAGTTTTGCAAGTGGAGTGTTATTTAGATAACTCGGCAACAACAAGATGCCATGAAAAGGTAAAAGATATAATGGTGAAGGCCCTCACAGGGGACTTCGGCAATCCTTCTTCCATGCACATGAAGGGCGTGGAGGCAGAAGCGTATGTTAAGGATGCAAAAAAGACCATTTCAAACATTCTAAAGGTTAACGAGAAAGAAATTCTGTTTACCAGTGGTGGAACAGAAAGTGATAACTGGGCTTTGATTGGAGCTGCGGAAGCCAATAAACGCAGTGGAAAGCACATTATTACCACGGTATATGAGCATCCTGCCATCTTGAATACCTGCGCCTATCTTGAAGAGCAGGGGTATGACCTGACCTATATCCCTGTGGATTCAAAGGGAATCGTTGATACAGGCGCCTTACAGGATGCCCTAAGAGAAGATACCATTCTCGTATCCATGATGTATGTCAACAATGAGATCGGAGCGGTACTTCCCGTGGAGGAAGTATCGAAGATAATAAAGGACTATAACAAGAATATTCTCTTTCATGTGGACGCGGTCCAGGGATTTGGTAAGTATAGGATTTACCCAAAGAAGGCGGGGATTGATATGCTCTCAGTATCAGGGCATAAGATTCACGGGCCCAAGGGAATAGGTTTTTTATACATAGACAGTAAGGTTAAGATTAAGCCTATTATATTCGGAGGCGGCCAGCAAGGGGGAATGCGATCCGGAACCGACAATGTCCCGGGTATCGCAGGAATTGGCGCGGCTGCGGCAGAGTGTTACCATAATTTTGAGGCAAAGATTGACAAGCTTTATGAGTTGAAGGAATTCTTTGTATCAGGAATCAAAGAACTGGAAGGAACCACCCTTAACGGACCAGAGGGAAGAGAAGGGGCTCCTCACATAGTAAGTGTAAGCTTTGAAGGCATAAGAAGTGAAGTCCTGCTCCACGCCTTAGAGGACAAGGGAATCTACGTATCGGCAGGTTCCGCTTGTGCTTCCAATAAGCCGGCAGTAAGCAAGACATTGAAGGCTATAGGAGTAAAGAAGGACCTTCTTGATTCAACCATCAGATTCAGTTTTTGCGAAGATACCACAAGGGAAGAGTTGGGATATACCTTAGAACAGTTAAAGGAGATACTTCCCCTTCTTCGAAAATACTCAAGACGTTAGATTAAAATATCAGACTGGAGGATGCAATGTTTACAGCATTTTTAATAAAATACGGAGAAATCGGCATAAAGGGTAAGAACCGTTACCTCTTTGAGGAGGCTCTGGTTAACCAGATAAAGTATGCCCTTGCCAGAGTATCCGGAGAATTTGAAGTAACCAATGAGCAGGGAAGAGTATATGTAGAAGCCTTATCAGACTTCGACTATGACGAAACGGTAGAAGCTATGCAGAAGGTCTTCGGTATCGTAGGCATCTGTCCGGTGGTTCATGTAGAAGATGAGGGACCGGAGGCTTTGGGTGATGCTATAGTAGACTATATGAACAAGGTATACCCGAATTGCAGTAAGACTTTCAAGGTCAATGCAAGAAGAGCCAGAAAGAATTACCCCATGAATTCCATGGAGATAAATGCTTTCTTAGGAGAGAAGATATTAGCCTGTAATCCGGACATGAAGGTTGACGTTCATAAGCCGGATATCATGTTAAACGTTGAGATAAGACAAAAGATTTACATATATTCTGAGATAATCAAGGGACCCGGAGGAATGCCTGTGGGAACCAACGGCAAAGGAATGCTCCTTCTATCCGGTGGAATCGACAGTCCTGTGGCAGGATATATGGTGGCAAAGCGCGGTGTTAAGATTGACGCCGTATATTTCCATGCACCCCCATACACCAGTGAGAGGGCCAAGCAAAAGGTTGTAGACCTGGCAAGAAAGGTATCGCAGTATTCCGGTACCATACACTTGAAGGTAGTTAATTTCACGGATATTCAGCTTTATATCTATGACAAATGCCCCCATGACGAACTTACCATCATTATGCGCCGCTACATGATGCGCATTGCGGAGCATTTTGCCCGTGAGAACGGCTGTATGGGACTTATTACGGGTGAGAGCATTGGCCAGGTGGCCAGTCAGACTATGCAGAGTCTTCTCACCACCAATGCAGTATGTACCTTGCCGGTATATCGTCCCCTTATTGCCTTTGATAAGCAGGAAATTATTGAGGTCGCAGAGCGAATTGACACCTATGAGACATCCATTCTGCCCTTTGAGGATTGCTGTACTATATTTGTGGCAAAGCATCCCGTGACAAAGCCTGTGTTAGAGCGTATTGAAAAGAGCGAATTAAAGCTTACTGAGGATATAGACAGACTGGTGAAGGAAGCTATAGATACCACAGAGACCATTATCGTTCGAGCAACGGAATGATAAAAAAAGACTCCCTTTTTGGGAGTCACGCATTATGATGCATTGTCTATTGTTGCAAGGTATGGTCTGATAATGGAAGCCAAAGCGGCATCGGGTGTGGCCGCATGAACACGCAGTTCAATGGGCTTCGTAAGATCGATGCTGAAGAATCCCATTATTGATTTGGCGTTAAGAGTGTATCTGCCGGATACAATCTCAAATGAATAATCAAATTCAGAGATGGCGTCAACGAAAGCCTGAACCTTGCTGACGGAATCTAAGTTAATCATGTAACTAATCATTTTATTTTCTCCAATACATTCTCAATTAAGTAGAAATGTACGGAAAATATATCACAATATATTATTAGTGTCAAGTTAGTACACTACCCCAAGAAATGAGACGAAAGTAATGAAAGCATCTTTTCACAATCTGGGCTGCAAAGTCAACTCATACGAGACAGAAAGCATGCAACAGCTGCTTGTTGCCGCCGGCTATGAAATAGTACCTTTTGAGGAGGAGGCGGATGTGTGTATTATCAACACATGTTCCGTTACCAACATCGCAGACCGCAAATCACGCCAGATGATCCACAAAGCTAAAAAAATTAGTCCGGATGCCATAATTGTGGCAACAGGATGTTATGCCCAGATGTTTTCAGAAGACGTGGTAAAAGACGGCTTCGCAGATATAATAATCGGCAACAATAACAAGAACAGTTTAGTCCGCCTTATTGAGGAATACAAAAAGTCCATGGAAGAACCCATAGTAGCAGTAGAGGACCTATCCCATGGCTGCGAATATGAGAATATGATCTCCACTGAGACTGTGGAGCATACTAGGGCATTTATTAAGATTCAGGACGGTTGTAACCAGTTTTGCAGTTATTGCATAATTCCCTTTGCAAGAGGCCGTATAAGAAGCCGTGATATGGAGGATATCATATCTGAAGCCGGGGCCTTAGGAGAGGCAGGATACAAGGAATTGGTTCTTACGGGTATTAACCTTAGTGCCTACGGCATAGATTGCGGTTCCTCACTAATCGAAGTCATTGAGAATATCGCCGCCATCCCGGAGATTAAGAGGATTCGAATAAGCTCATTGGAGCCGGGTATTATTACGGAGGAATTCCTTACCCGGTTGAAGAAGGTAGACAAGATATGTCCTCATTTTCACTTGTCCTTGCAAAGCGGATGTGACAGCGTACTTTCAAGAATGAACCGCCATTACACCACCGGGGAGTATTACGAGAAGTGTGAGATGATACGTAAGGTATTTGAACTTCCGGCTATTACAACTGATATTATTACGGGGTTCCCGGGGGAGACGGAAGAAGAATTTGCCACAACGTTAGACTTCGTTAAGCGTTGCAATATATACGAGACTCATATATTCAAGTTTTCAAGAAGAAAGGGAACCAAGGCGGACAAGATGCCGGGGCAGCTTACGGACAAGGTAAAAAGTGAGCGCAGCACAAGGCTTTCGGCTGTGGCAAAAGACAATACCTATGGCTTTATGGAGGCCAACATCGGCCGAAGGGTAAGCGTTCTCCTTGAAGAAGAGGTGACTTTGGGAGGTGGCAGATATCTTATCGGCTTTACCAAAGAGTATGTCAAGGTTGGAGTGGCAGCAGAATGCGGGGCTCTTCCCGGAGACATCCTTGAGGGCACAATAAAAGGTTTTATCAACAAAGACACCATGTTGCTTGAAGAAATTTAGAATATCTTAAGAAGGGCTGACTTTACAAAAGCCTCGGATTAGATTAAAATTATGTGATAGGAAACCGCTTTCGGAAGGGTTTTTAAAAAGGTCGTGAGGTATTTATGGACAACAATTCCAGTACACAATTTTTTTCCTTCGAAGTCAGCATGGACAAGAAGGTACAAGATATCTTAGAGAAAGTTTTTCAGGCTTTAAGCGAGAAAGGATACAATCCGGTTAATCAGATTGTGGGCTATATCATGTCCGGAGATCCTACTTATATCACAAGTCACATGGGGGCGAGAAGCCTTATTATGAAGGTAGAACGTGATGAGCTTGTGGAAGTTGTTCTCAAGAAATACATTGAGGTTAACAACTGGTCAAACGGAGAATAAATAATGAGAGTTTTGGGTCTCGATTACGGTACTAAGACTGTGGGTGTGGCTGTCAGTGACAGTCTGCTTGTGTGCGCCCATGGGGTAGAGACCATTGAGATTGCTCAGGCAGGCAAGTTGCGCAAGACTCTTGCGCGAATTGAAGAACTGGTTAAGGAATACGAAGTAGATACCATTGTTTTGGGATATCCCAAGAATATGAACAATACTGAAGGGGAGCGCTGTGCTGCGACCCTTGACTTTAAAGAGAAGTTGGAAAAGAGGACTTCTCTTCCCGTTATATTATGGGATGAGAGGCAGACTACGGTTTCCGCGGAGCGCGTGTTGCAGGAAAGCGGCGTAAGACGTGAGAATCGTAAGACATATATAGATAAGATAGCGGCGGTATTTATCCTGCAAGGCTATCTTGAGAGCATTAATCGGAGTGAAATAGATGGACAAGATTAAGTTTAACGCACCGGATACCGGTGAAGAAATAGAGTTTTTTGTTTTGGAGCAGACAACCATCGGAGGTTCTAACTACATCCTTGTAACAGAGGAGGAAGAAGACGACGGTGAGTGCTTTATTCTCAAAGAAGTAGGGGCATCTGAGGATGATGTGACTTACGAATTTCTTGAGGATGAGGATGAATTTCTTTCCATTGGAAAGGTTTTTTCAGAGCTTTTTGACGACGCGGACATAGAGTTCTAGCGTGGTCTTGTAATAGACCCTTTTAGGGCAAGCAGGCATTTAAGAATTATCAGTCGGACCTTGTAACGAACGGACTACTAATCGAAGATATGGCATCGGGGAATTATAACATATCTTTGGATGGTCTGTTTTTCTTGCATGGATCGGGCCGGATAACCTCTTATTTGTCATAGAAATACGGAGGTATAGTATTGAAAAAAAAGAACAATTCAAAATTAAAGATCATTCCTCTCGGCGGTTTAGAGCAGATAGGAATGAATATTACTGCCTTTGAATATGAGGACAGTATTATTGTTGTGGACTGCGGTTTGTCGTTCCCCGAGGACGATATGCTTGGAGTCGACCTTGTAATTCCCGATGTTACTTATCTTGAAGAGAATGCAGACAAGGTTAAAGGCTTTGTCATCACCCATGGTCATGAGGACCATATCGGTGCCATTCCATATATTCTTAAGCAGGTGGATGCTACCATTTACGGTACCAAGCTTACCATCGGCATCATTGACAACAAGTTAAAAGAGCACGGAATGCTTCGTCAGGTTAAGAGGAAGGTGGTTAAACACGGCCAATCCATTAACCTTGGCAATTTCCGTATCGAGTTTATTAAGACTAACCACAGTATAGTTGATGCTTCTGCTCTTGCCATATATTCCCCTGTGGGAATCGTGGTTCATACAGGAGACTTTAAGATTGACTACACGCCGGTATTTGGTGAGGCCATTGATTTACAGCGCTTTGGTGAGATCGGTAAGAAGGGCGTACTAGCGCTTATGTGCGACAGTACCAATGCGGAGCGTCCCGGATTTACCATGTCGGAACGTACCGTAGGTCACACCTTCGACAGTCTTTTCGCAGAACACCCCAACAACCGAATTATAGTAGCTACCTTTGCATCCAATGTTGACCGTGTTCAGCAGATTATAAACACGTCCTACAAATTCGGACGTAAGGTTGCGGTGGATGGTCGAAGCATGGTAAATATCATTGCTATCGCCCAGGAATACGGTTACATCAAGATTCCGGATAATACATTGATTGATATAGATCATTTGAAGAACTATCCCGACGAGAAGACCACCATTATTACCACGGGAAGCCAGGGTGAATCCATGGCGGCCTTATCCAGGATGGCGGCTTCCGTTCACAAGAAGATTTCCATTATGCCCAATGATACGGTTATCTTTAGTTCAAACCCCATACCGGGTAACGAGAAGGCTGTATCCAAGGTAATTAATGAACTTCTCCAAAAGGGGGCAGAGGTTATCTTTCAGGATACCCACGTTTCAGGCCATGCCTGTCAGGAGGAGATTAAGCTTATCTACTCTCTGGTTAAGCCTAAGTATGCTATTCCCATCCATGGTGAGTACAAGCATCGTATGGCTCAGGCCAATGTAGTTAAGGAACTGGGATATGATAATGACCATATCTTTATGCTGCATTCCGGTGACGTGTTGGAGCTTGACGACGAATCCGCAGATGTAACAGGCAAGGTTCAGGAAGGCGGAATCCTTGTTGACGGTCTGGGAGTCGGAGATGTAGGAAGCACGGTTTTACGTGACAGAAAGATTCTCTCTGAGCATGGAATTATTATTGTGGTGCTTACCCTTGAGAAGGGCTGCGCAGGTGTATTGGCAGGCCCCGACATTATCTCAAGAGGATTTGTATATGTTAAAGAATCCGAGGATTTGATTGAGGAGGCTACGGTATTACTTCGGGAAACCGTGGATGATATAATTTCGAGAAATATCTCTGACTGGAACAAAATTAAGAATGCCATAAGAGATGTTCTTAGTGATTTCGTTTGGAGAAAGACCAAGAGAAGTCCTATGATTATGCCTATTATCATGGAGGTATAACATTAGATGGCCAAGAAAAAGAAGAAGTCAGGGAAAAACAACAAACCTAAATATGTTGCCCCGGAGGTGGAAGTAAAGAAAGAAGAGGCGCCTGTAGTGGCGGAAGAACCTGTGCAGGCAGACTTATATGACGAGGAACTTCCCGAAACGGGCATAAGAGGACTGTTAGAGAGGAAGCTTACCCGTAAGGTTTCTAACCGCCTTATTGTTGCTGCCATTGCAGCTATTATGCTGCTTCTTGGTTTCGAGAGCTTCAAGTTTGCTTATCGCATTACCAATGGCAGTGCGGTGGACCCTTATCCCGGGAAAGAGATAAATGTCTACATCCATGATTCCATGTCGGACTCTGACGTGGCTACCATGCTGTACGAAAAAGGATTAATTGTAAGCAAGTTAGACTTCGTTATTCAGGCCAAATTAAAGAACTACAAGCCCTCCAAATATGCAGGCAGTTATACCCTTAACACCAGCATGAATGCGGAGAACCAGTTAAATGAACTGATGACCACAGTGGAGAATAAACAGTGATTAACGAAGAGAGATTGGTTTCTTATATCAATTCTCTTGATAGAGGAAACAACGAGATACTTAACCGTATAGAGAAAGAGGCTTTGGAAGGTAATGTGCCCATTATCAGAAAAGAAACCCAGAGCCTTTTAAAAACTTTGGTGGAGCTTACCAGACCTGCACGCATACTTGAGGCCGGAACGGCGGTGGGTTTCTCAGCCCTTTTGATGGCATTTGCCGGAGATAAAAACAGTAAGATAACCACCATTGAAAATTATGAGAAGAGAATCCCCGTAGCAAAGGAAAACTTTAAACTGGCGGGGATGGAAGATCGTATCACACTCCTTCCCGGAGATGCCTGTGAGATTATGAAGGACCTGGAAGGCCCTTTTGATATGATATTTATAGATTCCGCCAAGGGACAATATATCCACATGCTGCCGGACGCCAAGAGGCTTTTATCCACAGGAGGCCTTCTTGTATCCGACAATGTATTGCAGGACGGAGAAGTGATAGAATCCAGATTTGCGGTAACCAGAAGAAACCGCACCATTCACGCAAGAATGCGGGATTACCTATATGAATTAAAGCATGATGAGGAATTGGAGACTTCCATTATTCCCATTGGAGACGGTATTACCATCAGTGTTAAGAAAGGACAGTAATGAAGAAACCTGAGATTTTGGTTCCTGCGGGAAGCCTTGAAGTATTAAAAACCGCGGTTATATTCGGAGCAGATGCGGTATACATCGGCGGAGAGGCCTTCGGCCTTAGAGCAATGGCCAAGAACTTCACCGAATCGGAGATGAAGGAAGGCATAGACTTTGCCCATGCCCATGGAGTAAAAGTGTATGTAACCGCCAATATTTTAGCCCATAATTATGATTTGGAGGGCGTTAGGGATTATTTCAAAGAGCTTAAAGAGATAAAGCCTGACGGCCTTATTATTGCGGATCCGGCGGTATTTGCCCTGGCAAAAGAGATATGTCCCGAGATCGACAGGCATATAAGTACCCAGGCCAACAATACCAACTACGGGACATATAAGTTCTGGTACGACCTTGGAGCTTCAAGAGTTGTATCCGCAAGGGAGCTTTCTATAGCAGAGATTAAGGAGATCAGGGCCAATATCCCTGATGATATGGAGATAGAGACCTTCGTTCACGGTGCTATGTGCATCTCTTATTCCGGAAGATGCCTCCTTAGCAACTACTTCACCGGAAGAGACGCCAACAACGGCGCCTGCACCCACCCCTGCAGATGGAAATACGCAGTGGTGGAGGAGACCCGTCCGGGAGAGTACATGCCGGTTTACGAGAACGAGAGGGGAACATATATATTTAACTCCAAGGATTTATGCATGATTGAGCATATTCCGGAGCTTATAGACGCAGGGATAGACAGCTTTAAGATTGAGGGTCGTATGAAGACCGCTCTTTATGTGGCTACGGTGGCAAGGACCTACCGCAAGGCAGTGGATGATTATCTGGAGTCGCCGGAAAAATACAAGGCCAATATGGAGTGGTACAAGACCCAGATAGCAAGCTGTACCTACAGGCAGTTTACAACAGGATTCTTCTTCGGTAAGCCGGGAGAGGATGCTCAGATTTATGATAATAATACCTACATAAAGAGCTATACATATCTTGGCTGGGCGGAAGAGTGTGACGGTAACACCGTAACAATTGAGCAAAAGAACAAGTTTTCCGTAGGGGAGACTATTGAGATTATGAAGCCTGACGGCCGCAATGTGTCGGCACAGGTTTTGCGTATAGTTAATGAAGAGGGAGAGGAGCAGGAAAGCGCACCTCATCCCAAGCAGAGACTGCAGGTTACCCTGTCGGAGAGCTGCGATATGTATGATATTCTAAGACGTGCAGAGGATACAAAATAGTCCAAACGGATGTTATGAAAGCATCGACCTTATGGTAGAATTTTAAACAGGCTGGGGATAGTATATGACACTTGAAGAACTACTTATTTTGGCAAGTGAAAAAAGAGCAACAGACGTTCATCTGACCGTTGGTATGTCGCCTCGGTGCAGGGTTAACGGTGAGTTGGTGGAATTAATCTCCGGGAAGATGGATTCGGAAGGAATCCTTAAACTTATACAACCTCTTTTTAATCCGGAGATAGAGAGCAAGCTAAATGAGATATATGAAGCGGACTTTTCTTATTCCGTACCCCAGGTTGGAAGGTTTAGGGTAAATGTCTTCAAGCAAAGAGGCAATCTGGCGATTGCCATCAGACTTTTCCCCAACGAGATACCCACCCCTAAGGAACTTAAGCTTCCTGATGGAATCGTGGAACTTATGGAGCAAAAGAGAGGCCTGACCCTGGTTACAGGTCCTACAGGAGGCGGTAAGACCACCACAGTTGCATCTCTTATCAATGTCATCAATCATACCCAGAGCGTTCATGTTATTACCATAGAGGACCCTATTGAGTACCTTTACAGGCATGACAAGGCCATGGTTAACCAAAGAGAAGTGGGAATTGATACAGGGTCCTATAAGGATGCCTTATCAGCAGCCCTTCGAGAGAATACGGATGTTATCTTTGTGGGAGAGCTTGACAATTACGAAACAGTTACCTTGGCTCTTATGGCAGCAGAAACGGGACACATGGTTATTTCCACCATGCATACCGTAGATACTGTAAGCACATTGAATCGTATCGTGGATATGTTTCCACCCCACAACCGTGTTCAGCTGTTGATACAACTTGGTAACGTCCTTAATGCGGTAATATGCCAGCAGCTTTTAACCAATGCCCAGGGTAGGGAGCGAGTGGCGGCATTTGAAGTAATGTACAATACACCTGAGATCAGGAAGCTCCTTAGAGAGGACAAGATAGCTCAGATTCCCGGGGTTATGAAGCGAAGTAACCGTATGGGAATGCAGATTATGGATGATGCGGTATACAATCTCTATCTTAAGCAGGAGATTGATGAGGAAACCATGAAGAAGTATTCGGGTGGTCAGTAGAATCGGTAACATACACGAGAGTGTTTTACAAATATAAACCTTAAATTTAGGAGGATTAAGTATGCAATATGAAGTATGGGGCGGCATGATGCCGGCAGTAACACTTAGACTTGAGCAGGGAGAGAGCATTTACACCCAGTCCGGCGGTATGAGCTGGATGACAGCAGGAATCTCCATGGAGACCAATATGAGCGGCGGTCTTGGCAAGGGCCTTGGAAGAATGTTCTCCGGTGAGTCATTATTTATGGCTACATATACAGCCCAGGCTCCCGGACAGGAGATTACAATTGCCAATACAGTTCCCGGTGAGATCCTTAAATTCGATATCACACCGGCTTACAGAATTATAGCTCAGAAGGGCGCTTTCCTTTGCGCAACACCGGGTGTTGAGCTTAGCGCTTTTGTTAACAAGGCTAAGACCGGATTCTTCGGTGGTGAAGGATTTATCCTTCAGCAATATACAGGTAACGGAACCGTATTCTGCGAAGTAGACGGTAGCGTAAGAGAGATGGAGCTTGCTCCCGGCCAGAAGATGGTTATCGACACAGGTAACGTAGTTGCATGGGAAGCTTCTGTAACATACGATACACAGACAGTTAAAGGATTTAAGAACATCCTCTTCGGTGGCGAGGGATTATTCCTTACAACCCTTACAGGCCCCGGAAAGATCTGGTTACAGACAATGTCTAAGAGCGAACTTGCTTCTGCACTTTCACCCTTTATGGCAGGCGGAAAATAAAACAAGTAATTTGAAATTTTTAAGGCGGGGCTGTCGCACAGCCCCTTCTTTTTGATTAAATTGCAAGCAGCTGGAAAAATCTGTATTGACATTTCCAAATATTGGAGTATAATGGCCGTTGTGGGAATATTTCCCATACGGCCGTTTGTTATTATTCTGGTTAGAAAGGAGGTGTCAGAGGTAAAGAATTCAAAAGTATTTGATAATGTGTTTAAGACAGTCTGCGAAAGGCTTCCCCAGCTTCTTGTACCCTTGGTAAATGAGGTGTTCAAAACAAACTATCCTGAAGATGCCAAGATTGTTCAGTTACGTAATGAACATCACACGGTATCCGGGAATATCATTACAGATGCTTATGTCACCATCGAAGGTGACTCTTATCATATTGAGTGCCAAAGCTCCGACATGAAGATAATGATAGTAAGAATGCTTGAATATGATTTGGCTATTGCACTTGAATCCAAATCAGAGAGTAACGATGGTTATAGGATTGAATTTCCGAAGTCGTGTGTAGTTTATCTTCGTGGAAAGGACATCCCAAACAGAGATAAAAAGGTAAAGGTACATTTCCCGGATGGCTCGGAATATGATTATTCCGTTGAATATATTGAAGTTGAGGGGTATAATATAAGAGAGATTTTTGAGAAAAGACTACTGATGTTTCTTCCATTTTATATCCTTAGATATGAGAAGAATCTTCCAACCGGATGGAAGAAAGATGAACAGCGACGTAATAGATTACTTGAAGAGTTTAAAGAGATTCAGGCAAAACTTGAGTCTGTTACCGCGAATGACAAAGAGGAAGTGTATGTAGATCTTATCGGTTTAATAATTAAGGTAAGTGATTATGTATGCGGTTCAGGGAAAGTAATGAAAGACGGGGTGCGTGATATTATGAATGGACGGGTGCTACCATTGATGAGTGACAAGCTTAAAGAGAAAGGAAGAGCAGAAGGAAGAGCGGAAGGTATACTTGATGGAAAAGTTGAGGTCTTTCTAAATATGCTTAAAAGCGGTATGAATCGTCAAGAGGCCCAGTCCCTTGCTGATATAAGCGATGAACATGCAGAGATTGCCATAAAACAGTTTGAGGATGAATCCAATAGCGTGAAATAATAATTTGGAAAAGAATTGAATATGAATGATTATGGACACCGATTCGGTGTCCATTTTTAATAGCACAAGTTTTAAATTAATCAATTATTGCAGGAAAATGGAATATTATGACCTATACTTATTCTTATCCCGTGAAAAAGCTATAATATACACTACCACTCTGCACACCCAATCCAGGTACATGGCATACCATATACCCATAACGCCCATGTTCAATACATTTACGAACAGGTAAGCAAAGCCTACCCGGAAGACCCACATGGTTACCACAGCAACCACCATGGTAAATGTCGCCCTTCCCACAGCTCGGAAGTAGTAGGGCGTAAGGAAAGCAAGGGGCCATAGAATCATGGCGATAATATGTGAAATAACCAGGGCACCTGCCAGATCTGCCGAGGTTCCCACCAGGCTGTACCAACTTACCAGCAAGGGGGTAGTGGCATACATTGCAGTACCTATAATAGCCAACACGGCGTAGTTAATTACCAGTAGTTTTTTCATATAGTACCGGGCTTGTTCATACTCTCCGGCACCGTAACATCGGCCTATGATAATAAGCAGACCTGCGCCCAGGGCGTTTCCCGGGAGATATAGATATGTTACCAGATTAGAAGCCACGGCAAATGCTGCAATAGCAGGGGTCCCCAGGGTTGAAACCAGACTTTGGAGAATAAGCTTACCCAGGTTAAATATACTGCTTTCAATACTGTTGGGGATTCCTATGGATAGAATGTTCTTTAGCAACTTTCCGTTGGGAGTCAGGTAGGACAAACTTTTAATTCTTAAGGAATTATTCTTTTTCTGAAGCAGGAGGAGAATTACAATAGCGCCCACAACACGGGAAATGAATGTAGGTATCCCCACGCCTTCAACTCCCATCCTTAATCCGAAGATGCAGATAGCATTGCCCAGAATATTTAAAACATTCATAAACAGGGACATAAGCATGGATATCCGCGTCTTACCTTGCGCCCGGAATACGGAGGCTGCCGAATGATAGATTGCCAGGAATGGAAGGGAAAGGGAGGTAAATATCATGTAAAGGGCAGCATTGTCCATAACGCTCTTTTCAACCTGCCCGAACATAAGGCTTAAGATACTGCAGTTACCTACCAGCAGGACAAGGGTCACAAGAGTTAATGAGACAACGGTTATAAAGAGTAGCTGGCCACCGACCTTGGCTGCTGTGTTCTCATCCTTACTGCCTATAAAACGGGCACAAATAACCGTCCCTCCGGCTGTCAGGGCAAAAAGCACCTGTAAAAGGAGCATATTTAAAGAATCCACCAATGATACGCCTGAGACGGCGGTCTCCCCTAAAGTGGCTACCATGAGTACGTCAGCCATACCCACCAGTACCATTAAGAGTTGCTCTATCATTAGTGGAATCAATAGTTTTGTTAATTGTTTGTTGGAATATAATCTGTTCATGATTTATGGTTTTCTTGCTGTTAGAAAAAGCGTGGTTCCGTGGCCGGGACTGTCAGGATTAAGGGCATCGGCACATGTTATGTCCGTAAAGCCCGCACCCTCTAACATAGATATTATAAGGTCCGGATCATAGTAGGTCTCCACAATTTTCTCTTCAAACTGCAAGATGTCATTCTCGTAGGTTGACACATGGAGGGTAATTACCCCATCTGCTTTGGTAATTCGAAGAATTGCATAAACGCTGTCGGAATAATCTAAGCGGAAGGGCTCGTCGTCGCTTCCTTCCCTGCCGTTTAGAATATCGAATATAAATACCCCGCCGTTTGGCATATAAGAATAAACGTTTTTAAACATTTCCTCTATAAGCCCCGCCTTTGGCAGGTGGTTTAGGGTATCTCCGGTGCAGGTGACAAGATTCGGGGTCTCCTTCGGGGTAAATGTCACCATATCTCCTACATAAAAGTCTATGGTAGGATTAGCGTCCTTTGCAATGTTAATCATTTCTTCCGAAAGGTCTACGCCACTAACCTCCATCCCGGATTCTGCCATAATACGGCACAAAACCCCTGTTCCGCAGCCAATATCTAAGGCCCTCTTTGGAGAGAGCCAATGGTTTTTAAGCCAAATATTCAATTGCTGACCGAAATTCTCCGGATAGTAATTCCAGCCGAATTCATTGTATACTTTGCAAAATTCTTTTCCGTACATATTGATATTCTAGTCTCAAAATTTTATCTTTTTCTAAATCTGTATTTTTTCTCTATAAATACATAAACAATAACCAGGGCCAGAGATAAGGCCACAGCTATGCACATGGGTAGGATAAATCCTGCATCATTCTGTTTTAAGTACAGGAAGGGTATACCGCACAACTCAAGAAGGACGCCATAGACAATCCATAAAACAGCCACTGTGTGATTGTACTTCTTAACGTCTGTAACCTCCGGCGGGGTAACTCCCGTAAAAAAGCCCACGGCCTTCTTAGAACGCCAGGTTACTATGCCTATAATAAGCATAATTACACTGACAATAGTCCAAATTATAAAACCTATAATCATATGATACCTTCTTTCTTTCCCGGAATCCCCGATTCACAGGGAGTTCCTGTTTGGCATAAACCGCATCCGTACCTGGGGGCATATAGTTTCTTGGCCTGACCCAGCCACTCCTCACAGATATTGTGGTTCTTTCCCTCTTCAAGGGTGATAGCATTTCTAAAGCAACGCTTAACGCAGGCACCACACCTGTTGCAATACTCGTACAAATCGGTGTATTTACGTTTGGTGGGAGTAAGCTCTTTATCTATTATAATACTTCCCATTCGTCCTGCCATCCCTTTTTCGGTAATAAGGCCTTTTGATAAACCAAAGGTTCCTAAGCCGCAGATAAAACCGGCATGTCGTTCCGACCAGTTGCTTCCAAAGGTCTTCTCATTTATCTCGGGATAGCCTGTGATTCCCTTGCCTGCAACCACTACCTGAAAACGGTTGTCGTATTGGGGCACGCAGGTCTTCATTCCGTACTCATCCTCCAGAATGCTTTTAAGACGCATCATAAGGTTCTGGATAAATGTCTGCCCTTCAACTCTGGCATAGAGCCAGTATTCACCTGTGCCATCCTTCATCTTTCGGTTAGATTCTTTAACCTCCCTGCTTGCAGGGAAAAAGAGAGAAATAACACTTTTACTTCCCGGAAGCCACTCTTCGGGAGTCATATACCAGGGTCCTATTATTCCCGGTTTTTTGTATTCATTAAAAAGGGAATCTGTTGCAGAACCGATTCCCACCAGAGGTTCTTCATATAACTTGGCCTCCGGCAGGGTGGGTATGAAATTTTCTTTTGCCTCATTGTAAATGTGGGCGATTAATTCTTTTAATTCTTCAGCACTCATTGTTTAGTCTCCTATTAAACACAATTCAATCATCAAGGACTCTGCTAGTCAAGTGATTTTTTTAATAAACGGAAAAAATTTCAAAATTGCTCTTGACAAATAATGGAAATTGGAATATTATTACAACGCAAACAGTTATTAACATTGTTTTGCGTTTCTAAAAATCCTTTCTAATAATCGTATTATTCACAGTGAATCCCGGAAAAGAGAGTATCGAAATAGTTTATCAAGTTAAGGAGGAATAAATTGTTTGGTTCAGTAAATTCAGCTTTTATCAAAGGGATAGGAGCGGTCATTGTCAGAGTAGAAGCTGACATTAGTAATGGGCTTCCCATGTTTGAGATGGTTGGTGACTTAAGTCCCCAGGTTCGGGAAGCCAGGGAAAGAGTGCGCACTGCCATAAAAAATTCGGATATAGATTTGGAAGTTCGAAAAACCGTGATTAATATCTGTCCGGCGGATGTGCATAAACAGGGTTCTTCCATGGACTTAGCCATAGCAATGGCAATTCTTGCAGGTCAGGGAGCCATATCTTCCTCTAGACTTTCAGATACTCTCTTTGTGGGAGAACTGAGTCTTGAAGGTAGCATAAACGGTATCAAAGGAACTCTGGCCATTCTGATGGCGGCTAAGGAGATGGGCTTTAAGAACTGCTTCATTCCGAGAGCCAACGAGGAAGAAGGCCGGGTTGTGGATGGAATAACCATTTATGCTGTAGACACATTAAAGGAGGTCTTTGACTTTCTGACAGAGAAAACAAAGCTATCCCCCATAGAGTATATAGACTTTTGGGAAGAAGGAAGGCTAGACAGACAAGAGGACTTTGCCGATTTAAGTGGTCAGGAAACCCTTCGCCGGGCCTGCGAGATAGCGGCAGCCGGAATGCACAATATACTCTTTATTGGCCCTCCCGGATCCGGGAAAACCATGGCGGCCAAAAGAATCCCGGGAATTCTCCCAAGCATCTCCAAGAAAGAATGTCTTGAAATATCATCGCTATATAGTGTAAACGGCATGCTTACCATGGGGGGCTTAATCACCAGACGCCCCTTTAGGGAAGTGCACCATACAGCCACAAAAACAGCCATAACAGGAGGCGCATACACCATTGGGGAAGTGACCCTTGCGGACAAAGGAGTCTTATTCCTAGACGAGTTTCCCGAGTTTTCAAGGGAGGTTATTGAAACCTTGAGAGAACCCATGGAATCCGGCCGTGTGGCCATAACAAGGTCGAATATCAGGGAGGAATACCCCGCCGGATTTATGCTGGTGGCAGCCATGAACCCCTGTAAGTGCGGTTTCTATCCCGATTTGAACAAATGCCGGTGCACCGAAACAGAAATCAGGCGTTACCTCTCAAAAGTAAGCGGGCCCATTATGGATCGCATTGACATTTGCACAGAAAGCTCCCCGGTGGAGTATAAGGACATAAAAAGTCTTGGCGGGGGAGAAGATTCCGCCACCATCAGAAAGCGGGTGGAGGCGGCCCATGAGATACAAAAGAAGCGCTTTGGCAAGTACAACTATTCCTTTAACTCCTTTATGCCCGTGGGACATGTTAAGAAGTTTTGCCCTCTTGATAAGGAGTGTGACAGATATATGGAGATGGCCTTTGAGAAGCTGGAGCTAAGCGCCCGGACTTACAACAAGACCCTTAAAGTTTCAAGAACCATAGCGGACTTGGCCGGGTCAGAGAGCATTCAGCTTTGTCATATAAAAGAGGCCCTTATGTATCGGGGAATGGATAAAAAGTACAGAGGATAAGTATATGGATAAATACAGTTTGTGGTTTGGAAATATCCTCGGCATAGGAAATGCGGGGAAGATCAACATGGTAAAGAGTGGGAGAAGTCCTGAGGAGATCTACCACATGACCTGGGAAGAACTTAGCCTTCTCTTTGGGGAAGAGCAGGCCGAGAAGGTAATTCTTGCCCGAAAAGAGGCTGATTTAGATAAAGAATTGGAGAAGGTTTGTGCCGCTAAGGCACGATTTATTACCTATGAGGAGAAGGATTATCCCGCCAGACTCCGGGAGCTTTGCGGGATGCCTTACGGCTTGTATGTAAGGGGACAAATGCCAAGGCAGGATCTGATATCCGTGGCTATTGTGGGAGCCAGATCGGCTACTCCCTATGGCAAAGAAATCGCCCATGATATAGGGAAAATCTGTGGGGAGAATAATATACAGGTTATAAGCGGTCTTGCCAGAGGGGTGGATGGAATATCCCAGTCCGGAGCCATGGAAGGTGGCGGAACCACCTTTGGAGTCTTAGGCTGTGGTGTTGATATTTGCTACCCTCCGGGGAACCTTCAGGTGTACATGGAGGTGATTAAAAGGGGCGGAGTAATATCAGAGTTTCCCATTGGGACCAAGCCCCTGCCGGGGCATTTCCCTTCCAGAAACAGGATTATAAGCGGCCTGGCGGATATAGTCGTGGTGGTGGAAGCCAAGAAGAAAAGCGGTTCACTTATTACAGCTGATTTTGCCTTGGAACAGGGCCGGGATGTGATTGCGGTGCCGGGGAGAATCACGGATATGACATCGGAAGGATGTAATCATCTTATAAGCCAGGGGGCGGAGATTTATATGGGGCCGGAGACCTTGGAGCGGCGTCTACAGTCTATAGCGGAAGTCCGGAATATGAAGGGGACTTTTAATATGGAAAGCACGGTTAAGAAGAATTTCGCTCTTACCAGGGAAGAAGCCATAGTTTTCGGCTGTCTGGGCCTTAGACCCAAACGCCTTGAGGAGGTTCTGACGGAATGCAATCTACCCATGGGAGAAGTCATGGGAATCCTGATGGACCTTGAGATTAAAGGCTATGTGAAGGAAGCTTCCAAGAATAATTATTACGTAAATCGGTTATAAGTTATAGAGATTGGAGAATAGTATGTTTACAAAAGAAAAAATCATAAGAGTAATAGAGTTAGTATTGGTCAGTGTGGCATCGATTCTTATCACTTACCTGTTAATGTCAAAGCCCGAAGTTAAGGCCACAACAGGCCAAGCCGTAGAAAAAGAGTACCTCACTACGGAGAAGGTGACAGAATACAAGACACCGGCATATATACCTGAAAAGCTTGAAAGCCTTAGCACCGGACTGTTAACAAATCAAAAGTCCATTAAGGATTTGGATACTAAATATGAGGAGTATGCCAAAACCACCGGGGAGAAATTCGAGAAAGATATAAGCGCGGTCATTGACAAAATAAGTGCAATGAATAAGGAGTATGGCAATTACAAGACTGAAACGGAAAAAGAATTAACCAATATAAACGGAAGAATTGATATTAACGCAGCCGGGCTGGGGGACTGCAAGATAAGCTATAACAGCGAGGACGGACATTTCTATATCACCTATGGAGAAGGAGAGAAGGCTGTCACAAAAAAATTGGACTATGTAGATTAACTCTGGATGCCGGTGGCGGAGAATTCTCCGACCACGAGTCATCAATCTGCATAGAAATATCAGAGAAACCGGGATGCTACGAGATCCTTACCGACTACAAAGAGCCCACCCGCGGGGGCCATATTATCCGCGGACTAAAGGATGAGGCCGGAAGAAGTATAGAAAATGGCTATCATTTCGTTGAAAATCAGAGAATCTATTATGACTGGGAAGAGCTGGACGTAGTGGATATTGACATCGACTCCTCGCACATCACCAAAGAAGAAGTAAAGGACAAGGGTGTTTTAAAAGACCACCTGGTAGTAAAAAAGAAATACTCAGATGGTTTTAAGACGGAGATAGATGATTATGAAATCCTTTATGACGCCGATGGAGTTAAGGTAAAGTACAAGGAGTTCGAAAAACTTGTGGCGGTATATGAGGAGGGAAAGATGGTTCATTATTCAGCCGGGGATAAGGTGACATTTTCTGACGGCTCAAAGGAGGAAACACTGGTTCTTGACAAGAATAACCATACCCTTACCTGTGATTATTTTAAGACTGTCAGCTATGAGGCCGGGAAGGCTGCAGAAAGCGGTTTCTCGGGAATATACGTTGACGGAAAACTTGAAAAATCAAGCAACAGCAGTAGGTATAGTATATCTAAAACCGCAGCTGTGATTACCGAAGCTACCGGTATATTAAACAGCAAGATGGTAAAGGACGGAAAGATAGTATGCTGCGTAGGTCAGGTGGTGCCATCATCCATGCCCACGGGAACAAACAAGACATTTTATGATAAAATTACGGTTTCTCTGGATAACGGATTAACCTATGACAGCACTGTAGACAACATGTCTGCCTTCAAGCTGACCCTTGGGGCAAGCAGGGTCTCAAGTGGTATGACAGGTCTAAAAGCAAAGCTTAACTTTGGGAACACAGTTTGCGAGCTGCGGGATATTCCCCTGTCAGTGATAAATCATGACTACGGGGCATTTGTAACTGATAAGAACGCAACCTGTGAAAGCGCCGGCAGCAGGCACAGAACATGTGGAGTCTGCGGTTATGTGGCCACAGAATCCGTAAGTGCTACAGGACACAACTACGGCGGCTGGACGACCATTCAAAGCCCTAACTGCGTCCATCAACAAATCGACAGGCATGTGTGTCAGAACCCCGGCTGTGGTCACCACGAAGACCATATCGGCGAATACGGCGGTCATAGCGAACCCCAAGGCGCCTGGTCCTGGGTAGGAACATCCGATGCAGGCAGACGTTTTAATACTTATTCCCAATCAATAACGTTTGGTACCTGCGCTCACTGCGGACAGTACATCTGTAACAATCCGGTAAATTGGCATCCCCTTGACTGGAAAGTATGTGAGTGCGCTTCGGAACACCAATTAATATATGTGGAAGGTACCACTGTGCACTACCATTGCCGCGCCTGCGGAGCAAGTGACACTGCGCCACTTTTCGGGTAGGAGATTCATGTAAACTTTGCATAGGACAATGCTTAATCTTGATAAACATATAGTATATAATTTATATAAAAAGATTGACGGTATATAATTTATATAATACAATAGGTTAAAGGAGGATGTCCGCATGGATATGAGCGGAAAAGAATTAGTAAAGCTCCTAAAAGTTAACGGGTGGAAAGAAGTAAGAATTGAAGGAAGCCACCACATAATGAAAAATGGAACTAAAGAGATTAGTGTTCCCGTTCACGGAAATAAAAGCATAAAGAGGGGATTACTAAACGCAATTTTAAAAGAAGCAAATTTGAAATAAGACTGCTTATGCAAGGAAGGATGATTATAATGACAAGAGTATATCCCGCAATTATTCATAGTGAGGGTGGGGGATTCTGGCTTGAATTTCCTGATCTTCCCGGATGTTTTACAGAAGGAGATTCCTTAGAAGAACTTATGGATAATGCCGAAGAAGCCTTAGGCGCTTTTCTTGCGGTAAAGATGGATTATCGAGAGGAGATTCCTACGCCATCAGATATAAAAGATGTATCGACCGATGGTGGTGACATTACAACTTTTGTTTCTACAGATGTTAATAAATACCATAAAGACAATAAAGCAGTGAAAAAAATGATTTCCATTCCGGCATGGCTTGCAAAAGAAGCCGAGGCTAGAAACTATAGCTTATCAAAGATTCTGCAGGAAGCATTGATGGGCAAGCTGGCATAAGACTATTCTTTCGACCCCATGACTCATACTTGAAAAAAAAATTCTCTTGGTGTATAGTGGTTAAAGTTTTTACACCAAATGAAGGTAGCGGAAATAACGGAGGTAAATATGGCTAAGTATTTGGTAATAGTGGAATCACCGGCCAAAGTTAAAACCATCAAGAAGTTTCTTGGAAAGAATTACGAGGTGGCTGCATCCAACGGTCACGTAAGAGACCTGCCCAAGAGTTCCATGGGAATCGATATGGAGCATGACTATGAGCCGAAGTATATCACCATCAGGGGGAAAGGCGATATACTTGCCAATTTAAGAAAAGAAGTAAAAAAAGCGGATAAAGTATATCTTGCAACTGACCCCGACCGCGAAGGAGAGGCTATATCATGGCACCTGGCAGCGGCACTAAAATTAGATCCAAAGAAGACATCAAGAATAACTTTTAATGAGATAACCAAGAATGCTGTCAAGGAATCCCTGAAGAATCCAAGGGAGATCAATATGGGACTTGTGGATGCCCAGCAGACAAGACGTATCCTAGACCGTATGGTGGGATACAGCATCAGTCCCCTTTTATGGCAGAAGGTAAAAAGAGGTCTTAGTGCAGGCCGTGTTCAGTCGGTGGCCCTTAGACTTATCTGTGATAGAGAAGATGAGATTAATGCTTTTGTCCCCAAGGAATATTGGACATTAGATGCATTATTTGACATAAAGGGCGAGAAGAAGCCTTTAGTTGCAAAGTTCTATGGAACCAAGAAAGAGAAGATGGAGATCGGTTCCGAAGAAGAGTTAAGCAAGATAAAAGAAGCCTTGAAGAAGGCAGACTATAAGGTGTCTGAAGTAAAGAAGGGAGAACGCGTCAAGAAATCTCCCCGTCCCTTCACCACCAGTACCCTTCAGCAGGAAGCATCCAAGGCTCTTAATTTCCCCATCTCCAAGACTATGCGTATAGCCCAGCAGCTCTACGAAGGAGTGGAGATAAAGGGACAGGGAACCGTGGGTATGATTACTTATCTGCGTACCGACTCCATTCGTATCTCAGATGAGGCGGCAGCCATGGCTGAAAGCTACATCTCTGAGAATTACGGTGATAAGTATGTGGGAGAGAAAGCTACAGCAGCCAAGTCCAATGCCAACGTGCAGGATGCCCATGAGGCCATTCGTCCCACTGACATAGCCAGAACACCTGCTATGGTTAAGGATTCTTTAAGCAGAGATCAGTTCAGACTCTATCAGCTTATCTGGAAGAGATTCGTAGCCAGCAGAATGTCACCGGCAGTATATGAGACCACATCCGTTAAGATTGATGCGGGAGAATACAGATTTACCGTTGCCGCATCAAAAGTCAGCTTTGACGGTTTTATGTCAGTATATACTGAAGAGGATGACGAAAAAGCAACAGGCAATAATATAGCAAGGGATATAGATACAGATACAAAGCTTACATTCAAAGAGTTTGACGGCAAGCAGCACTTTACACAGCCGCCTGCACATTTTACTGAAGCATCCCTGGTTAGAACATTAGAAGAACTGGGTATAGGAAGACCCAGTACATATGTACCTACAATTAGCACAATTCTCGCCAGAAGATACATTGTAAAGGAAGAGAAAAACCTTTATGTAACTGAACTTGGTGAGGTTGTTAATGCCATTATGAAGAAGGCCTTCCCAAGTATAGTGGATGTGAATTTCACTGCCAATATCGAGGTCTTATTAGACGATATTGAGGCGGGAACGATAAATTGGAAGACGGTTGTAAGAAACTTCTATCCTGACCTTGAAAGTGCCGTGGAAGTGGCGGTAAAAGAACTTGAGAAAGTTCAGATTGCCGATGAAGTAACGGATGAAATCTGTGAATTCTGTGGCAGAAATATGGTTGTAAAATACGGCGCATACGGCAAGTTTCTCGCCTGCCCGGGCTTCCCGGACTGCAAGAATGCCAAACCCTATCTTGAAAAAATCGGCGTCAAATGCCCCAAGTGCGGCAAAGAAGTTGTCATCAAGAAGACCAAGAAGGGCAGGAAGTTCTACGCCTGTGAGGCAGGACCCGAGTGCGATTACATGTCATGGAAAAAGCCTGAGGCTAATGGAGCGGACACCGACAATAATTAAATTTTACTGATAATTTATTTAATTTCAGAAAATTGTCTTGTTTTTCGAGAAAATTTGTGTTATTATGGTGTTCGGAATTGTTATTTATCATTTGAAGGAGGTAATTCGATGAACGTTCAATTGTTAGATAAGACAAGAAAGATCGGAAACCTGTTACACAATAACAGTACATCGAAGGTCGTATTCAACGACATCTGTAACGTTCTTACAGGAATTCTCGACTCAAATATTCTTGTTATAAGCAAGAAGGGCAAAGTCCTCGGTGTAGGTAAGTTTGCCAAAGTCGACGAGATTAATGAGTTAATCGATGCCGGTGTCGGAGAATATATAGATTCCCTGTTGAATGAGAGACTTCTCGGAGTTCTTTCAACAAAAGAGAATGTTAATCTTGAGACATTGGGATTTACTGCAGAGAACGTAAAAGACTACAAGGCTATCATAACCCCTATTGATATTGCCGGCGAGAGACTGGGAACATTATTTGTATACAAATCAGGTGCTCAGTATGAGATCGACGACATTATATTAAGTGAGTATGGATGCACGGTTGTGGGCTTAGAGATGCTCAGATCCGTTAATGAAGAGAATGCAGAGGAGAACAGAAAGGTTCAGATTGTAAAATCTGCCATCAATACTTTGTCATTCTCAGAGCTCGAAGCTATAACACATATCTTCGAGGAGATGGATGGTAAGGAAGGAATTCTTGTTGCAAGTAAAATTGCCGACAGAGTTGGAATTACCAGATCCGTTATCGTTAATGCTCTTCGTAAGTTCGAGAGTGCCGGCGTTATCGAATCCAGATCATCAGGTATGAAGGGAACTTATATTAAGGTTCTTAATGATGTTGTATTCGATGAGTTGGAAGAACTCAAGAAGCAGAGCAGAAAGAAAAACTAATCTTTTATAATTAGTCATTTGTGCCGATATTATATTCGTAACAGTATAATATCGGCATATTTTATTTCAAAAATATAGCCGATACCGATATAATGTGTTTTTATGACCCGAGTGTTACAACATAATGTGTTTTTTTCGAAAAAAACACCTTGTCTTTTTCATGAAGTAAATTATAATGTAAAGTAAGGGTTAAAGTAGGCTTAGAATCTTTAAAGGAGGTTTATGTTTATTGTTTAAATCAGGAGTATTTAACTATGCCGACGTGCTCAACAAGGCAGCGGACGCCAGTTGGCTTCGGCAATCTGCAATAGCCAATAATATTGCAAACATCGATACGCCGGGATATAAGCGCAAGGACGTAGACTTTGAGAGCGTATTGGAACGAGAGCTCAGACATTTCCAATATGAGCCCCTTGATGTTAAGGTTAAGAATGTACGCCTTAACAGACTTGATGTACCCACCTACACGGATGCAGAGAATTATTCCTACCGGCTCGATAAGAATAATGTGGATGTAGATCAAGAAAACGCTATACTCGCCAAGAACCAGGTTACATACCAGGGTCTGACAGAGGCTATGAGCGGTGAATTTACCAGAACAAGCACGGTTATCAAGTAATAACCGGCCACATTCAAATCGGGTAGTGTAAAGTACAGACAGGAGGAATAGAATATGTCTATTTTCAGAACATTCGACATCAGTGCATCCGGTATGACTGCACAGCGATTCAGAACAGACATTATCGCCGAGAACATTGCCAATGAGACAACCACCAGGACAGAGGACGGCACACCCTACAGACGTAAGGTTGTAGCCTTTGAAGAAAAGGAGCTTACCAGCTTTAGCCATGTCCTTGAGAATGTCAAAGAAAGGGATAAGTTAGTAGGCAATGGTGTTAAGGTTAGAGCGGTCGGAGAAGACTATACCTCTGACTTTGTCATGAAGTATGACCCCTCTCATCCCGATGCTGACGAGAACGGATATGTTAGATATCCCAATGTTAACATCGTAACCGAGATGACCAATCTTATTGACGCCAGCAGATCATATGAGGCCAACGTTACGGCATTTAACGCCACCAAGAGTATGGCAGTTAACGGCCTGGGCGTAGGAACCAAATCATAAGGAGGATTAAGCAGTGGGCATCGAAGCATTAACCAATGTTACATCTGAGTACATTAAAGCCGCAGCTAATGCTCCTACCAAACTGGAGCAGAAGAATGAGGATTTTGGTGCTGTATTCAAAGCAGCACAGAATATGATAAATGATGCGAACGACTTAGAGACCGCAGCCAAATCTGAGGAGATAAAATTCGCACTGGGTTATTCGGAGAATACCCATGACCTGGCTGCCGCCATGACCAAGGCTAATCTCGCTTTGCAGTTTACCGTAGCAGTAAGAGACAAAGCGATGGATGCGTATAAGGAGATTATGAACATGCAGATATAATAGTTACTATTCACAGTAGACTACATAGAAAATCAGTTTTCAAGCTCGCTTGAAAAAACTGTATTTTATATGGAGTCGTACTGCGAAGCAGGAACTTAACATGATGAGCATGTCGAGCGAAGAGAGACATGCGAATGCGTGTTAAGTTCACTGTGAATAGAAGTAGAGTTACGCGCTACACAAGCGCATAAGTACTGCGAAGCAGGAACTTAACATGATGAGCATGTCGAGCGGAGAGAGACATGCGAATGCTTGTTAAGTTCACTGTGAATAAAAGTAGAGTTACGCGCTTGGTATTGAAAGTAGGAGAAGGCAATGTTAGAAAGATTAAGGGAGATACCGAAAAGAATACTGGAGTGGTGGAAGAAATTCACCCGTAGACAGAAGATATTGATACTAAGTATTACCGGTGTAGTTATCATCGCACTGGCAATACTTATTATTGTTCTTACGAGACCGAAGATGATTACTTTGGTTACATGTAAGTCTGTTAAAGAATCAAAACAGGTAGTAGACCTTCTTGATGGTGAAAGTATAGGCTACGAGCTATCAGACGATGATTTGGTAGTCAAGATTAACGAAAAAGACAAATCCAAAGCCATCATGCTCCTTGGTTCAAACGGTATACCGGCTGACGAATACGACTTGGAGAATGTATTTAACGGCGGATTCTCAACAACAGAAAGCGATAAGACCAAGAGATATAAGCTGTATCTTGAGGAGAAAATTGCCGGTCACTTAAAGACATTGGATTCTATAGACAATGCCTCCGTCACCCTTTCCATCCCGGAGAATGACGGAACAATTATAGCGCAGAATAAAGAGACATACGCCAGCGTTCTTCTTTCCACCAAGGACAAGATAGAAGAAGACCAGGCAGGAGGCCTTGCTCAATATGTGGCAACGGCCGTAGGTAACAAGACAACAGACAATGTTACAATTATAGACAGCACCGGTAATGTAATATTTGCAGGAGGAGACTCTGCAACAATTACCGGAACCGCCAGCTCCCAGATGTCCATCCGCAACAAGGCGGAGAGCCAGGTAAAGAGCCAGGTTAAGAACATCTTACTGGGAACCAAGATGTATGACAACGTAGAAGTAGGCCTTAACCTCAAGGTGGATTTCAGCACCAAAGAGACTACGGATCACAACTACTATGTTCCCGAAGGACGAAGTGAAGGATATATCCAGGAAGAGCGTCGTTACAACAAGGAAGCGGAGGGCGGTAATGCAGGTATCCCCGGAACGGATACCAACAATCAGGACAATACAACCTACGTATTCCCTGATAACGGATACTCATCAGAGACCATCACCGAAACAGAGATAAAACGTTCACCCAGTGAGACCATAACCAAGACTACTACACCTCCGGGAGTAATTGATCCTGATGGTTCATCCATCTCTGTTGTGGCTTCCACATACAGGGTAATTAAGCAGGAAGACTTAGAAAAGAACGGCACCCTGGGAGACCAGTCTTTTGAAGAGTACGTAGCTGCCAATTCCACACCTACCAAGCTTGAGGTGGATGAGGAGCTTATAACACAGGTGGCAAATGCAACGGGAATCTCAGCAGATAGGATATCCGTATCAGCTTATGATGTACCTTTCTTCCAGCCGAAGAGCTCTAACGGACCTACTATATCCGAGATATTACAGTATGTTCTTATGGGACTTGTAATATTACTCCTCGGATTCGTAGTTCTTCGAAGCACCAGACCGGCAGAGGTTATCGAGACAGAGCCGGAGCTTTCTGTAGAATCATTGCTGCAGAGTACCAAGGAAGAATTAGAAGATATCGGGTTACAGGAGAAGTCTGAGACCCGCATGATGATAGAGAAATTCGTGGATGAGAATCCTGAAGCTGTGGCTAACTTGCTTCGCAACTGGCTGACGGAGGATTGGGAGTAATACTATGGAAGACATGAGTGGTGTTCAGAAGGCAGCCATATTGCTGATCACCTTAGGACCGGAGAAGTCCGCAACCATATTTAAGCATTTAAAAGAAGATGAGATAGAGGAACTGACCCTGGAGATTGCCAACACAAGAAGTATATCTCCTCAGGTAAAAGAGGAAGTTCTTGAGGAGTTCTATCAGGTATGCCTTGCTCAGCAATACATTGCAGAGGGTGGTATCGGATACGCAAGAGAGCTTCTTGAGAAGGCTCTTGGTAATGAGCAGGCTCAGTCTGTTATATCCAAGCTTACAGCTTCACTGCAGGTTCGTCCTTTCGAATTTGTACGTAAGACGGAGGCTTCACAGGTGTTCAACTTTATTCAGGATGAGCATCCCCAGACCATAGCCCTTATTCTCTCATATCTGGCACCCAACCAGTCTGCCATGATTTTAGGAGCACTTCCTCCGGAAAAGCAGGCAGATGTAGCAAAGCGTATTGCAACCATGGACAGAACATCCCCGGATGTAATAAGGGAGGTTGAGAATGTCTTGGAGAAGAAATTAGCATCCCTTGTAAATCAGGATTTCGCTATTATCGGCGGTGTAGACGCAGTAGTAGAGATCTTGAATGCAGTAGACCGTGCAACAGAAAAACACATCATGGAGACCATGGAGATCGACGAGCCGGAATTGGCAGACGAGATCAGAAAGAAGATGTTCGTATTCGAGGATATCTTGCTGCTTGATGACAGAGCCATCCAGCGTGTACTTCGTGATGTTGATAATAACGACCTTGCCATTGCCCTTAAAGGTTCCAATGAAGAGGTTCAGACTGCTATCTTTAACAACCTTTCCAAACGTCTTGCAGCCATGATTAAAGAAGATATGGAATTCATGGGACCTGTACGTATGAAGGATGTTGAGGAATCACAGCAGAAGATAGTTGGTATCATTAGAAAACTTGAAGACTCCGGCGAGATTGTTATCTCCAGAGGCGGAGGTGACGAGATAATTGTCTAATTTACTTAAATACGTCCCCATTGAAGACCCGGATAACAAAAGAGTAATCAACAACAACGAGGCCTTAGAGGAGATAGTCAAAGAGAAGATGCGCCAGATGCAGCAGATGGAAGATGATGCTGAATTCACTCCCGGTCTTGATGCGGAAGAGGTGGACTTGTCGGAATACGATGAAGACGGAGTTCCCATTGTGTTCGAGGATGAGGAAGGCGAAGAGGAATCTGCCCCGGAGCCTGTGAATGCAGCTCCTGGGATGGACATGTTAGCTTACAAGGAGATGGCGGACGAGATACTTAAGAATGCTTACGATGAGGCGGCCCGCATCGGAACAGAAGCCAAGGCTTCCGCTGTGGCCATGGAAAGCGAAGCAAGAGACAGAGGTTACGCCGAAGGATTGGCCAAGGCAGAAGAAGATGCCAGGGCCTCGGAGGAAGCAAGAAGCAGGGAATTAGAAGCCAAGAAAGCGGAGCTTGAGGCACAGTATCATGAGATGATGGATGAGATGGAACCACAGATTGTGTCTGTGGTTGCTGATATATTTGAGAAGGTATTTTCGATCCAGTTTGCAGGAAAGAAAGAGATCCTTCTTAATCTTGTTCGTAATGCTGTTAATCAGATAGAAAACAGCAAGGAGTTCTTAATTAAAGTCCCGAAGGAGAATCTCCAGTTTGTTATGGAACATAAGGAAGAACTTCAAGAGAAGGTGGGACAGTACGTATCCATAGAGATAATAAGCGACGGTGATTTGACGGATAATCAGTGCATCATCGAGACGGATTCCGGCGTATTTGACTGCAGCCTGGATATCCAGCTTGACAATCTTGTCAGGGACTTAAAGTCTCTTAGTATAAACGTACAGTCATAGCGTGGGATGTTTTATGGCAATTGATTACAATAAATATTACAAACTGACAGAGCATACATTTTACAAGAGACTCGGTAAGGTGGTTAAGATAGTAGGATTAACCATTGAATCCCTTGGGCCTGAGGCCAAATTAAACGACTTGTGCCACATTATTATCGATCCCGAGACGGGAAAGAAAGTGCTGGCGGAAGTGGTGGGCTTTCGAGATAAGAGTCTTCTTCTTATGCCCTATGACAGTGTTGAAGGAGTAGGCTTGGGATGTATTGTAGAGAATACTAACAAGCCTTTAAGTATCCCCGTATCGGATGATATGTTGGGACATGTCTTAGATGGCGTGGGCCGTTGTGATGACCTTGTGGGAACAGAAAGGTGGGAGACTTATCCTGTTGACGAGGTGCCTCCCGATCCCATGGACAGAACCATAATTAATGAAGTACTCCCCTTAGGAGTCAAGGCAGTTGACGGACTTATCACTGTAGGCAAGGGCCAAAGAATCGGTATATTTGCCGGTTCCGGAGTAGGGAAAAGTACCCTCCTTGGCATGTTTGCCCGCAATACGGCTGCTGATATAAATGTCATAGCTCTTATCGGAGAGCGTGGAAGGGAAGTACGTGAATTCATAGAAAGAGACTTGGGCGAGGAAGGTATGAAGCGGTCCATCGTTGTGGTGGCCACTTCCGACAAACCGGCTCTTATCCGTAATAAAGCGGCCAAAACCGCCACGGCAGTTGCAGAATACTTCAGGGACCAGGGCAAGGATGTCCTCCTTATGATGGACTCTCTGACCCGTTTTTCCATGGCCCAAAGAGAGATAGGATTAGCTTCAGGGGAACCCCCTGTTACCAGAGGATATCCCCCCAGCGTATACTCGGAGATGCCCAAGCTTTTAGAGAGGGCGGGCACATCCCCCAAGGGTTCCATCACAGGTCTCTACACTGTACTGGTAGACGGAGATGATTTCAACGAACCAATCACCGATACAGCAAGAGGTATCCTGGACGGACATATAATGTTGTCAAGAAGGCTGGGTCACAAGAATCACTACCCTGCCATTGACGTATTGCAGAGTATCTCCCGTGTTATGAGCTCTATCGCCAGTCCGGAACACAAGAAAATGGCCGGTAAGCTCAAAAATGTTATGGCAACCTACAATGAAGCGGAAGATCTTATAAATATCGGAGCTTACAAGAAGGGATCTAATCCGGAGATTGACTACGCTGTAAGCAAGATAGGAGCGGTTAACGAGTTCCTTCGTCAGGGAACGGATGAGAAATTCGAGTTCAAAGATGAAGTGGGACTCTTATATGCAATATTTGATGAAGAGATGCCGGTGGAAGAACCGGTGGAAGAACAGATGGAAGAACCGGTGGAAGAACCACTGACCGAAGAATTTGAAACTGATGAATAAGGGGTGATGGCAAGTGGCTAAATTTGTATATCGTATGCAGAACATCTTAGATATCAAATACAAGCTTGAGGCTTCCGCCAAAAGTGACTATGCTCTTGCCATGGCAAAACTTAATGAGGAAGAAGAAAAACTTGCTGCGCTCTATCTCAGGAAGCAACAATATGAGATTGAGTCAAAAAAACTTTTAGAGGATACCTTAGACATCAAAGAACTTAATGCCAACAAGAAGGCTATAGATACCATGAAATCATTAATAAGAACCCAGGCCATGCAGGTCCATCTTGCCCAGAAAAATGTTGAGGCGGAGCGGGAAAAACTAAATGAGATTATGGTAGACCGTAAGACTCACGAGAAATTAAAAGAGCACAAATTCGAAGAGTTTAAGCGGGAGCTGGCAGTTGAAGAGAACAAAGAGATAGACCAATTAGTAAGTTACAAGTTTAATAATGAGTAATGGGAGGTGAGTACATATGGCAGATGAAGAATTAGAAGAAATGAACGAAACCGGTGGCGATGACAAGAAAGCAGCCAAGGCTGCAAAAAAAGCTGAAAAAGAGGCTAAGAAAGCTGCAAAAAAAGCCGATAAAAAGAATAAGAAGGGCGAAGAAGGCGACGAAGAAGAGGAAAAAGGAGGCAAAATATCAACGATACTATTGACTTTGCTGATAATCATAGTATGGTTGGCAATTTTGTGTTTACTGGTAAAACTTGACTTCGGAGGGTTCGGTTCTACCGTACTTAAGCCGATATTAAAAGATATACCATATGTTAATCTCATCTTACCTGACACGGTAGAGGATGACATTAAGGAGAATGAACAATATCCATATGCCACCTTAGCGGACGCCATAGAGCAAATCAAGTATCTTGAGTTACAGATTCAGGAGCTTCAGGAGTCCAGCGGTTCGGCAGAGGTAGCGGCCCTTAAGGCAGAGGTTAAAAGACTAAAGGCCTTCGAAGAGGCACAGACCAAATTCGAAACGGCCCGTAAAGAATTCTATGAAGAAGTGGTATTCGGAAACAAGGCACCATCTGTTGAAGAATATAAGAAATACTACGAAAGCATAGACGCAGCCAATGCCCAGGAACTTTACAAACAGGTTGTAAAGCAGATAGAGCAGGACAAGCAAGTTCAGGAATACGCTTCCACCTACGCCAGCATGAAGCCTAAACAGGCAGCAGCGGCAATGGAACAGATGGGAGACGATATGAAACTTGTAGCCAAGATTCTTAACAACATAGACGTAGAATCCAGAGCCAAGATTATGGACGCATTTTCCGCAGACTTTGCAGCCAAGATTACCAAGATAATGGAGCCCTAGGCTTTGTTATATAAAACTAAATGAAAGGAGGATTTGAATGGCAGACTTAATGGTTAAAGGCATCAACCTTAAGACCATGGAAGGCATGACGGTAAATACCGGCAAGGAAGCCAATAAAGAGTGTGCCGATCCCATCTTTGCTTCACTTCTTTGTAAGTCGGGTAGTATGGCTCTTACAGAGAATGCGCAAAGCTTGAATCTTTCAAAGACTCAGACCTCACCGGATAATCCGGAACTGACATCTAAGACTTTTAAGGACAAAATAGTCAAGGATGCCCCGAAAGATGATCTATCAACCAAACTTGATGACAAGTCGGTAGAGACTCTTTCAATGTACAATGACAAGATTAAAGAAGCAGTCATGGATGAATATGGCATTTCCGAAGAAGAACTGGAGATGGCTATGCAGGTTTTAGGACTTGATTACATCCAGTTACTTATTCCGGAGAATCTTGTTAACCTTTCGGTAGAGATTACCGGAGCAACCGATTCCTTGGAACTCTTATCCAATGCAAGTTTTAACGAACTCTTTGGAAAGATGCAGGAGATTATGGGAGACATCTCACAGGAATTTCCCATTACTCCCGAGACGGTGGAACTTTTTGCTGACACATTAGCTGCAAAGGTAGAGCAGGATGTAGTGCCAACTACTTCAGAAACTGAAGAAGAGACACTAAATCTTGTGGGGGAAGAAGCCGATACTACTAATGTAGGTTTAGAGCAGAAAGAGGGAAATACCACACCCGCACAGGCTGTAGAGCAGCTTGTAACACAAGGAATTGAAAAAGGAACCATTGAAGTAACCGTTGTAGAATCACCTGAAACTGAAGAAAATGTCCCGGCCAAAGAAACAGTTCAAATGGCAGGAACAAAAGAACCGGCAGAAGCCAAGGTGCCGGAAGAGCACATTAGTGTAAACGGTGACAAGGGTGCAGACATCGAAGAACCCATACAGACTCAGTTAAAGAATGAGTTGGGTGCGGAGACGGAAAGCAAAAACGAGACGGGTTCCAAAACCGAAACCAAAGAAACCGCCAAGACTGACAAGACCTTTGAGAAGACAGAGAGCAACATAGCTCCCATGGATTCAAAGAATAGTTTCAAGGATATGGCGATTGAAACCCCGAGACCGGCCGTAAATGTTTCTCAGGTAGATACATTTGACATTATTCGTCAGATTAACAACTACATGAGATTAAACATTCAGGGAACGGCAACATCCTTAGAGATGCAGCTTAATCCGGAAAACTTAGGTAAACTTGCACTTAACGTAAGTGTTAAAGACGGAATGGTTACAGCTCAGATAGCGGTTCAGAACGAAGCAGTAAGACAGGCTCTTGAGAGCCAGATGTTAATCCTTCGTGACAACATGAACAATCAGGGACTGAAAGTTTCCGCAGTTGAAGTTACAATCGCAAGCCATGAATTTGAGCAAAACCTTGAGAACGGTTTCACAGGTCAGGAGCAGCCCCAATCTGACAGCAGACAGACAGGCGGCAGAAGAAATATCCTGGCATCAGACTTAAACGCATCTATGGAAGACCTTGAAGAAGGCGATAGGATAGCAGCTGAAATCATGGTACAAAACGGTAACAGCATGGATGTAACAGCTTAAGAAAGGAGAACAAAGCATGGCCGAAATATTTGCACCGATTGAAGATGGCAAATTTGTAGATCCCACTGCAACCAATACCCAAAGCAAGGAAAAAGAGAAGAAAGCCAATGATGGACTTGACAAAGACGCATTCCTTCAGCTTCTTGTAGCGGAGATGCAGTATCAGGACCCCTTAGAGCCCACCACCAATACGGAGTACATCTCTCAGTTTGCTACATTCTCTCAGTTAGAGGCAACACAGAATGTGGAGCTTTCCAATAAGATTGCAATGGCCAATGATTTGGTTGGCAAACAGGTTATCATGAAATCCACCACAGATGGCGGAGCAACCGCTTATCATGACGGTCAGGTTGATTACGCTTTCGTTGAAAACGGTAAGGTATACTTATCCTTAGGCGGAGACTTATACAATATTGATGATCTTGATACGGTAATTGATCCAAATTATCTCGATGCGGTTAATTTATCGAAGGCATTTGTCGATATGATTAATAGGATACCTAGTGCACAGAATATTACAGAAGATAAAGCACCTCAGGTAGCCCAGGCAAGAGAGGTATACGATTCACTTACAGATTATCAGAAGAGATTCGTAGCCGCAGACGCAGTCAAGAAACTCACAGAAGTTGAAGAGGCACTGTCTAAGATGCAATCGAAAGAATAGGAGATGAGAGCATGAACGGATTCAATACCAAGTTCGCTTCCATCAATCAGGTTACAGACCAGTACTTAAACCAAAAGAATAAGAAGGTAAATGTATCCGACGGCAAAGGCCCATCTTTCCAAGAGATTCTCGATAAGACAAGATTCGGGAATGTTAAGACGGAAGAGCTGAAATTTTCAAAACATGCATCAGCAAGACTTGATTCAAGAAACATTGAACTTTCAGCAGGTCAAATGCAAAGGTTGCAGGAAGGAACAAGTAAAGCCGAATCGAAAGGCATCAATGATTCACTGGTAATTGTAGACGACCTGGCATTTATCGTAAATGTCCCCAACAGAACAGTTGTAACAGCAATTAACCAGACTGAAGCGCAGGATAACATATTCACCAATATTGACGGAGCTGTAATAATTTAGCCGGACCTAACGGAGGCTAACACTCCCCGACCGACAGAAGGGAGTACCGTAATTTACAGCTATTAAAATTAATATTCCGGGAGGTCATTTATTATGATGAGATCACTTTACTCTGGTGTATCAGGTCTTAAGACTCACCAGACAAAAATGGACGTTATCGGTAACAATATCGCAAACGTTAACACAGTAGCATTCAAATCATCATCTGTTACATTCGGCGAACTTATGTATCAGACCACATCTAATGCATCCGGCCCCAATGCCGCAACAGGACGAGGCGGTATCAACGCTAAGCAGATCGGTCTTGGTGTTACAATGGGTGCAACAAGTGTCAGCATCACCACAACAGGTGCAACTCAGACAACAGGTAACCCCTTTGATCTTAAAATTACAGGCGATAGCTTCTTTATCGTAAGTGACGGATCTTCAAACTTCTTTACAAGAGCCGGCGCATTCTACGTTGACGCTGTAGGTAACCTTGCTATGACATCTACAGGATACAACGTTATGGGATGGCAGGTAGATGCTGAAGGTCAGATTATCCAGAATACAGTATCACCTTTGAAGATTTTATCAGCTGACCATATGTTTTCGCAGCCTGAGGCTACAGAACTTGGAACAACTACAGGTGTTCTTGATAAATCAGACCCTAACCTTACATCAGCAAATGGTAAGATTTTATCCCTTAGCATCTATGATGACTTAGGATATGAGTATACAGCAAAGTTCTCAATTAAGCCTTTTAAGACAGCTACAACAACCACCAAGCAGGTTACCAATACATCCACAACATATACAAAACTTCCTACTCTGAAAGAGACAACAGAGCCTACATACACCTTCAGAATTAAAGCTAACGACGAAGACCAGAACGGTTCTGAAATCACCAAATATACAACACCTACAAGTCTTTATGACGCACTGAAGAAATACTCAATGCCCTACGATGCATCACAGAATCCTCACGGACACGGATTACAACAGGGTGATGTAATCGATTTATCCATTGAAGGAACTACAGGAACATCTCCGGTTATTGAAGAATTGATAGCTCTTATGGAACTTAACAATTCAACAGTTCCTACAGCTGAGCAGTTCAGACATGACCCGGATCTTATCGGCAAGAAGATTCTTGTTGGTAAGCAGGATATTACATCCTATACCGTAGAAGAAAACGGAACAAGTACTCCTCTTGAAGGTATCACAAAGGAAACTTTAGAGGCCTTAAGAGAAGCGGGAGTTGTTACCTGGAACGCGGGCGCATCCACATATGAACCTGTAGCAGGCTACGACTTCATGAGATATGAAAGCCGCTACTATGATGGACAGGCTCCATCAATTACTTACACCATCGTTAATCAGACCACAGGTGAGAAGACACCGGTTGATGATGCATTGAAGAATGTTGGCAGCGACCAGATGGGCCTCTTCCTTGGTGCAAGTAAGTCTTCAGATATCACAATTTATGATACCATGGAGCCCGTAACCAAGACTAACTACATTGAAGGTCAGTACACCATCGAGCTTTCCGAAATCGTTGATATCGCCAATGATAAGACACCAATCGATTTCAGTATCTTAGGAGATACATCCAGAACTTTGATGTATGATACCAATGATGGTAAGTTCAGATACATCGGTGATGAAGGACAGACAGCTTACGACCTTCACCTTTCAGCTCTCGGTGGAAAGTTCAAGGATATCAACATTGATTTCTCAACCACCAAGAATGTAAGTAACGAAGGTACTTCCACCATCGGAATGAAGGCCGGTGACGAAGATGGAGCAGGCGCAGGTAAGCTTCTCGGAGCCCTTAAAGGTGTATCCATTGATTCAAGCGGAAAGATCTACGGATCTTATGACAATGGTAATACAGAGCTGTTAGGACAGATCGCAGTTACGGACTTTGCCAATGCATCAGGTCTTGAGAAGGTAGGAGAAAACCTCTACCAGACAACCCTTAACTCAGGTGCATTCGACGGAATCGGAAAAGACATCAGCTCACTTTCAGGTTCAATGTCAACAGGTGTTTTGGAAATGTCTAACGTAGACCTTTCAGCAGAGTTTACAGACATGATTACAACCCAGAGAGGATTCCAGGCTAACAGCCGAATCATAACAACTTCAGATACACTTCTTGAAGAACTTATCAACTTAAAGAGATAATAAGTTGACTTAAATGTAAAAACAATTCCAAAAAGACGATGGGACACAAGATATTGTGTCCCATCGCCAACTACTTTTTTTTAATATTTTTATTTATGATTTAAGAAAAGGACAAAAAAGATGATTGAAGTGACCAAAATCAATGACGTGAAAATCCTTGTAAATCAGGATTTGATCGAGGTGGTGGAGGAGACTCCCGATACGGTAATCACCCTCACAACCGGTAAGAAATTAATTGTAAAAGAAAGTAGACAAGAAATCAAAAATCTAGTAGAATTATATAAGAAAACGATTTTTGGTCGCTAAAATGTCTGAAAATTACACGAATTGAATGGGGAATTATGCGTAACAAGTAATATCTAGTTTACAATAACCCCTTTTCATCAAAGATGACTGAAAAAGGGAAGGTGAAATTTTGTGGACATAGCTTCATTGATCGGTATGGTCGGTGGATTTGCGCTGATGATTTTCGGTATGGTATCCGGTGACCAGGGTTTTAGTGCTCTTGGTAACTTTATTGATATACCTTCCGTTATTATCACAATCGGTGGATCCATATGCGGAACCTTGGCATCCAACACGTTGCCTGATTTCATTAACGGCTTGACCTCAATCGGACTGGTTATTAAGGCAGTTCCCAATGATACGGAGAAGACCATTCAAAGTATTATTGACTTGTCTAATGTGGCCAGAAAAGAAGGCTTGCTTGCACTTGAAGAAGCAGCCAGCAATTTAGAAGATGAATTCCTTAAAAAAGGTATTATGCTTGTAGTAGATGGTACCGATCCTGAATTGGTTAGAGGAATACTGGAGACGGATTTAACATGTATCGAAAGCCGACACAGCATGGTTATTGGCTTCTGGTCGAAATGGGCAGAGCTTGGACCGGCCTGGGGAATGATTGGTACATTGATCGGTCTCATTAACATGTTAAAAAACTTGTCGGATGTATCCACCGTTGGACCCAACATGGCGGTTGCCTTGGTAACCACATTCTACGGTTCCGTTATCGCTAACTGGCTTTGCGGTCCTACAGGCACAAAGCTGAAGATTAACTCAGAAAATGAGATAATGATGAAGGAAGTTATAGTAGAGGGGCTTCTGTCTATTCAGGCAGGTGAGAACCCTCGTGTTATAGAAGAGAAACTCAAATCATTCTTAGCTCCGAAACAGAGGCAGAATATGACCACTGACGCAGGCGGAGGTGAGTAGGAATGGCCAAAAAGAAAAAAGCTGACGAAGGCGGCGGCGGTGCACCTGCTTGGATGGCGACCTTCTCCGACTTGATGAACTTGCTTCTTTGCTTCTTCGTTCTTCTTTTCTCCATGTCATCTGTAGACGCGGAGAAATACGAACAGCTCGTTGCTTCTCTTAACAGCAGCTTCAGCGTTCTTCCTGCGGGAGGTTCTGCTATAGTTGATACGGGAGAGCTTGTAGGTATGGGTATCAGCCAGTTAAACAAGATGGATGTCATGTTTACTGCAATGCTCAACACCGGCGGCAATGAGCAGGATAAGAAGGAAGAAAAGGAAAAAACTGCAGAAGAACAATATGAAGAAAAGGCATTGGCCGAATCCGAGCAGATGGCTGAGGATATCAAGAAAGAGTTAGAACAATTGGGTATCCAGGACCAGGTAGAGGTGGAATTCAATGCTCAGTATGTGCTTCTTACGTTGAACGGCGCCCTTCTCTTTGATTCGGGACAATCTGAAGTTAAGCAGGAGGCCCTGCCTCTTATAGATAAGATTGGAAGTATATTGGAAGATTACGGCCAAAACATTATTGAGATAGAAGGACATACGGATAATGTTCCCATATCCAAGAACAGCAGATATGGAAGCAATGACGTGCTCTCGACTTTCAGAGCTTTATCCGTAACCAACAGACTCAGAAGCAGATTTAACTTAAATCCGGCTCACATCAAATACTCCGGAAGAGGAGAATATGTTCCTGTAGCGGACAACTCCACAGCTGAAGGAAGAGCCCGTAACAGGCGAGTCGAAGTCAAGATATATAATTCCATGAGCAGTTCAACCTGACAGAAAGGACTTTGTTATGAAGAAGAATCTATTCAGTATAATTATCATAGCATTATTGTTCGTGAACCTTGCATTCACCGGTTTTCTGGCATTTACCATTATCCCGGCGGCAAGTAAGAGCAATGAGCTTATTACCAAAGTTTGCGGGGCTATAGATCTTGAAATTGAAGACTTAGAAGGCTCCGGAATGGGCGGCGTAACAATCGCTGACCTTGAAGTGGTTGATATCGAGGACGATTTAACCATTAACCTTAAGAAGGGCGCTGACGGCAAAGACCATATTGCAGTACTTGGAGTCGCCCTTTCCCTTAATACAAAACATGAAGATTACAGTAAGCTAAGTGGGAGTGTAACAGGTAAGACCAGTCTTATCAAAGATACAATAAGAAGTACCATATCCCAGTTTACAATTGAGGATATGCAGGACAGCCAGGACAAAGTATTAGAGACGCTTCTTAGTAACCTAAGGAAGCTGTTTGGTTCAACCTTTATTGTACAGGTACACTTTAGATCAGCTATATACCAGTAATAGAATCGGAATACATGAAAAAAGGTGGTGAGGAAGTATGGGCGAAGTCTTATCCCAAAATGAGATAGACAGTTTGCTGCAAGCCTTAAGCAGCGGTGAACTGGACGCAGAAGAAATTAAAGATAGTGGGGAAAAGCAGGTCAAGAATTATGACTTTGCGAGACCGGCGAAGTTCTCTAAAGAGCACCTTCGAACCCTGGAGATTATCTTCGAACACTACGGAAGGCTACTTTCCACTAACCTGCCCGTATACCTCCGTAAGAATATTCAGGTAGAAATAATGAACTCAGAGGCCGTTACTTACCTGGAATTCTCCAACGCCTTATCCAATCCCGTATTACTGGGAATTATAAGTGCTCCGCCTCTTAAAGGTAATATTATCATGGAGCTTGCATCCAATTTGGGATATGCCATGGTAGACAGGCTTTTGGGAGGGGCGGGAACCCCTTTAGAGAAGACCAGGGAGTTTTCGGAGATTGAACTTATAATCATTGAGCGTATGATGAGCATATGCGTAGAGCTCCTTAGAGAGCCCTGGCAGAACGTTGTGGGACTGGCTCCCAGATTGGAGCGAATCGAGACCAATTCACAGTTCGCCCAGTTTATATCTCCCAGTGAGATGGTTGCCATTATCACGGTCAACCTGAAAATAGGAGATGTTGAGGGACTTATGAATGTCTGTCTTCCCTATCTTTGTCTGGAAGACGTAATGGATAAGCTGAATACCAAGTTCTGGTACTCGGCATTACAGGAAGGAGACGAGAATTCCTACAGCGAACACATTGAAGGATTGATTTCCAAGGTATCCATACCCGTCAAAGCGACATTGGGTCACAGTAATATAGATGTTAATGACTTTGTTAATCTTCAGGTCGGAGATATAATAAGGCTGAACAAGAAGGTGGACGAAGAATTGGAAGTTTACGTTGGAAATATCAAGAAGTTTCTTGCATTACCCGGAGAATCCGGAGATTCATATGCAGTAAGAGTTACATCAGTCTTAAGAGAGGAGGAATAAGCTATGGACGGAATGTTATCACAGGAAGAAATTAATGCCCTTATAGCAGGCGGCGTAGATAATGTGGCACCGGCAGCCGATGACACCGCAACAGCAACAGCTGAAGGCGATTCGGCGGAGAATATCCTCTCTGACGTTGAAAAAGACGCTATTGGCGAAATCGCCAATATCAGTATGGGGACTGCAGCAACTACCCTGTTCTCTCTTGTTAACCAGAAGGTTGATATATCAACTCCCGTTGTAAGAGAATCAAGTTGGGACGATGTATCATCAGCCTATGAGAAGCCTTGCGTATTTATTCAGATCGGATATACGGTGGGCCTTGACGGCAGCAATGTATTGGTACTTAAAGAGAACGATGTAAAGATAATCACCGATCTTATGATGGGTGGTGACGGAACCAACACGGAAGGAGAACTGGGTGAGCTTCACCTTAGCGCCATCTGTGAGGCCATGAACCAGATGATGGGTTCATCAGCAACATCTCTTTCCTCAATGCTTAATAAGAAGATAGATATCAGTCCGCCATCAGCTAATCTGGTGGATCTCAACATGGAGATTGCCGGAGAGGATATTGACCCCTTCCTGGCAGGAAGATTCGTCAGCATATCCTTTAAGATGACCATCGGAGATTTGGTTGACAGTGAGATTATTCAGCTCTATCCCTATTCATTTGCAAGGGATATGTATGAGAGCTATAAGAAGAATATGATGGCCGGAGCAGAAGAGCCTGCTCCCGAACCGGAGCCTGCACCTGCACCTGCGCCCGCACCGGCGCCTGCAGCACCGGAGATGGCAACACCTACACCGGATATGGCACAGGGAATGCCTATGCAGGGTATGCCCATGCAGGGAATGCCCATGCCGGGTTACGGAATGCCTATGCAGGGATATGGAATGCCTATGCAAGGTATGCCTATGCCACAGCAGCCTGTTAATGTACAGCCTGTACAGTTCCAGGCATTTGACCCCAACTTCAATCCCATGCAACAGCATGAGAACATCGATCTTATTATGGATGTTCCCCTTGAAGTTACGGTCGAGCTGGGTCGAACCACCAAATCTATTCAAGATATTCTTGACTTTTCGCCGGGAACAATTATAGAATTGAACAAGATTGCCGGTGAGCCTATTGACGTTCTCGTTAACGGTAAGTACGTTGCCAAAGGTGAAGTAGTAGTTATCGAAGAAAGCTTTGGTGTCAGAGTAACCGAGATCGTTAAGGAAGGCGGTAAAGCTAATAACAATAATTAGGATATTAAAGGAGATTTGACATGGCAAAAAGTATTCTTGTATGTGATGACGCAGCATTTATGCGTATGATGATAAAAGATATTTTGACCAAGGCAGGATACATTGTAGCCGGAGAGGCTGAGAATGGTGCCAAGGCTGTTGAAAAGTATAATGAGCTTAAGCCGGACCTTGTTCTTATGGATATTACCATGCCCGAGAAAGACGGACTTGAAGCATTAAAAGAGATTAGGGCGGGAGATGCTAACGCGTCGGTTATTATGTGTTCCGCCATGGGACAGCAGGCTATGGTTATTGATGCCATTCAGTCCGGAGCCAAAGATTTTATCGTTAAGCCCTTCCAGGCAGACAGAGTTCTGGAGGCAGTTAAAAAGGTTATAGGATAATGTTACTCGCGATTACAGTCAGTTCAACTTTAGATAATGTATTGCAATTTATAGGTTTGTTGCTCCTGTTTGTTTTCATTCTGGGAGCAACCTATTTTACTACCAGATGGATAGCCAATTATCAGCGGACCACCGGATTAAATCGCAATATCAAAGTCATTGAGACATATAAACTGACAACCAACAAATATATTCAAATCATTCAATTGGGGGAAAAAATACTTGCTATTTCCGTGACCAAGGATCGGATCGAGGTTCTTGCAGAACTTAGTGAGGAAGAGATTACTTTCTTTTCCCCTGAGAATCAGAACACTAAGGGAGATACCTTCGCTAATATCTTGGAAAAGATTAAGAACAGAAAGTCGAAGAGTTAGGTAGCAACATATGAAGAGCAATTGGAGAGACAGGTTTAAATTATTTGCCAAGGCATGGCTGTTTATAGGAACATTGGCGATTATAGTCAGTGTTTCTCTTAGTTCTGCGGCCTTAGCAGCTCCTGAGGATACAGGAATCCCCAGGGCATCAGAACCTGACGGTTTTTCAATTGTATACAATAACAACTCCGGTCAGTTATCCTCTAATATAAGGATTCTTCTTGTGCTGACCGTTATAGCTTTAGTGCCCTCTATTCTTATAATGCTTACTTCTTTTACAAGAATTATAGTGGTACTTCATTTTGTCAGACAAGCCCTCGGAACCCAGACGGCACCGCCCAACCAGGTTATGATAGGCTTGGCTTTGTTTTTAACAGTCTTTATCATGAGCCCCGTATTTGGCAAGATTAATGAAGAGGCCATCAAACCCTTTGATGAAGGGAAGATAACCCAGGAACAGGCTTTAGAGATAGGCCAGAAGCCCCTTCGGGAATTCATGTATGCCCAGACCCAGACCAAAGATATTAATATGTTTTTAGAGATTAACGGAATCGAGAAAGTAGAGAACTACGATGACGTTGATATGACTATTCTTGTGCCCGCATTTATCTTAAGCGAGCTTAGAACTGCCTTTATCATCGGCTTCCTCATATATATTCCGTTTATCGTTATAGATATGGTTGTAGCATCGACGCTTATGTCCATGGGTATGATGATGCTACCACCCACCACTATATCCATGCCCTTTAAGATTCTGCTCTTTATCCTTGCAGACGGATGGAATCTTGTGGTGGGCAGTTTGGTAAAGACTTTTTATTAAATGTCATAAGAAGGGGCCCATTTATGGGAAGATCTCTTATGACGAGGCGACGTTTTGCGAAGCAAAATGTTGGTACCTTATATTGTCATAAGAAGGGGGAATTTAAATGCTTACCGAAGAAGTTGTAATGGACATTGCCAGACAGGCTATTTTCAGAATAATCGTTAGTGCGGCACCCCTGCTTTTGGTGTCACTTATCATCGGACTTGTAGTCAGCATATTCCAGACAGTAACATCAATTCAGGAGCAGACGCTTACCTTTGTTCCTAAGATTATTGCTGTATTTTTCGCCATTATTCTTTTCGGCGGATGGATTATGAATAATGTGGTAACATTCTCCGTGGATTTATGGAATAATTTCAGTGTATATGTAGGATGAGGTAAATGGTTAACTATACATTTACATTCGATCAAATAGAATATTTGCTTATTATTTTTATTCGAATAACCTGTTTTGTGGCTGTGGCCCCTTTCTTTGGAAACAGTGCTGTTCCCAACAGAACCAAGATAGGTTTTTCGGCTTTTTTGGCCATAATGTTATCTTTTGTTGTGCCAAAACCCACTTTAGAGTATTCAACAGTCATACAATATGCCATAATAGTACTTAAGGAGGCAATAGTAGGACTGTTAATCGGTTTTGCCGCCAATATCGCTACCTCAATAGTGACATTTGCAGGTAAGATAATAGATACGGATATGGGACTTTCCATGATGACCATGTTTGACCCTCAGCTAAAAGAGCAGGCCAGTGTTACGGGTTTATTCTATAATTACTTGATTATGCTTATGCTGATTGTCACCTCTATGGACAGGTTTATACTTAGGGCTTTGATAGATTCATATTCCCTAGTTCCCGTTAATCAGGCTATTTTTAATTACGACAACCTCTTAAAAGGCTTTCTGGCCTATATGGAGGCGTATCTGGTTATTGGTTTTAGAATTGCCCTTCCCATTTTTGCCAGCATACTTATCGTTAACGTAGTCCTTGGTATCCTTGCCAAGGTTGCACCTCAGATGAATATGTTCGCAGTCGGCATCCAGATTAAGATGCTGGCGGGTCTTATGATTATGACCCTCATAATAATGCTTATTCCAAGCGTGTCCAATTTCATCTTTACGGAGATGAAGACGCTTATTGTTTTAATGATAGAGGGTATGAAGTAGGCAATGGTTCAAAGAATAAGAGGAGAGTATTCTTTAAAGTACAATCTGCAGTTCTTTGCTGACGGACCGGGAGGCGAGAAGACCGAACCGGCTACAGCCAAGAAACTGCAAGATGCGAGAGAAGAAGGTCAGGTTGCAAAAAGCCGTGAAGTCGGCAATGCATTTGGCCTTATTGCGCTGTTCATTGTTCTGCGTGTATACGTGGGCAACATCGGAATCAGCTTTATGGAGACATTTAGCGGTATATATAACAAGATTCCGGATGTGGTAAAGGAAGCGGCCAAAGAACCTTCAGTTGCTGTTTTTGTGTCATTCCTTAATAACTGCATATTTGTGCTTCTGGGAATAATATTACCCATATTCCTTATCGGATTTGCAGTGGCATTTATCTCAGAGGTAATTCAGGTAAAATGGAAGATTACGGGTAAGCCCCTTAAGCCTAAGTTTAGCCGTATGAACCCTTTAAGCGGATTTAAGAAGATTTTTTCCAAGCAGGCTTTGTTTGAACTTGTAAAGTCTCTGCTTAAGATTTTTATAGTAATTTTTGTGGCTTACAGAGCCTTGGAAGGGGATAAGGATAAGCTTCTTCTCTTATACGATATTCCCTTTAAAGAGGCTATTCTATATATTGGCAGTGTTGCCATTAACGTGGGATTTACCATAAGTGTTGCGTATCTTATAATTGCTTTGGCGGATTTTGCATATCAGAAGTATAAATTCGGCCAGGATATGAAGATGACCAAGCAGGAAGTTAAGGACGAATACAAGAATATCGAGGGTAATCCCGAGATTAAGGGACGCCAGAAACAGAGAATGCGTGAGGCTTCCCAGCGGCGTATGATGGCTGATTTGAAGGAAGCCGACGTCGTTATCACCAACCCGACCCATTTGGCTGTGGGTTTGCGTTATGACCCGGACAGAGATTCTGCACCGGTGGTGGTAGCAAAAGGAGCCGATTATGTGGCGCAGAAGATTAAAGAGGTGGCTGCGGAGAACAATATTGAGATTGTTGAGAACAAGCCTCTTGCCAGAATGCTCTATACCAATGTGGATTTGGGAACCCAGATTCCCCCTGAACTGTATCAGGCGGTGGCGGAAGTACTTGCTGCAATCAAATCCCTGGATAGAAGCAGATATTTGTAGATTTCTTTTAACATAGATTGGAGGTGGGAAAGTGAAAAAAGCTGATTTAGGTATAGCCATGTACTTGCTGGCTGCCGTAGTATTCTTCATTTTGCCCATTCCATCATTTATGCTGGATATTATGTTGGCCTTCAACATATCCATAGCTCTTATTATTTTGTTTAATGCCTTGTTTGTAAAAGAAGTGCTTGATATGTCGTTTTTCCCGACCCTCCTTCTTTTCACAACAATTTTCCGTATATCACTTAACGTTTCTTCCACCAGACTTATTCTTACCACCGGTGATCCGGGTAACGTAGTCCAGACCTTCGGAGGATTCGTAGGTGGCGGTAATCTTGTAATCGGAGCCATCATCTTTATTGTACTTATCCTTATTCAGTTTATCGTTATCAATAAAGGTTCCGAGCGTGTTGCTGAAGTAAGCGCAAGATTTACCCTTGATGCTATGCCCGGTAAGCAGATGGCCATTGACGCCGATTTGAACACCGGAGCCATAACAGATAAAGAAGCAAGAGAAAGACGTCAAAAGATTCAGGAAGAAGCAGGATTCTTCGGTTCCATGGACGGTGCTACCAAGTACGTAAAGGGAGACGCTGTTGCAGGTCTTATTATCACGGTAATCAACCTTGCCGGCGGAACCATTATGGGTATGACCAATATGGGGCTTGAAGCATCGGAAGCCATCACCAGATACGGAATCCTTACCATAGGTGATGGTTTGTGCAGCCAGATTCCTTCCCTGGTAATATCATTGGCAACAGGTATTCTTGTTACCAAAGCCTCCAAGGAAGCGGATTTTTCATCCATGTTGGTGGGACAGCTCTTTGGTATCCCCAAGGTTTTGATGATTGTTGGAGGAACCCTGGCATTGCTGGGGATTGTTACCCCCCTTAACCTTATATTATTTGTGGGACTGGGAGGCGCCTTTATAATTACCGGATTGAACATGAAGAGAACCTTAGGAGTCCAGGCGGTAGAAGAAGAGGTAAATGTAGAAGAATCCCAGGCGGAAGAGATAAGGCGGCCGGAAAACGTAGTGTCCTTGCTTCAGGTTGACCCCATTGAGCTGGAGTTCGGCTACGGTATTATCCCACTGGCGGATGTTAACCAGGGCGGTGATTTACTTGACCGTGTGGTTATGATAAGAAGACAGATTGCATTGGAGCTTGGTACGGTTGTTCCCATTATCCGTTTGAGGGATAATATTCAGCTCAATCCAAACCAATACATTATAAAGATAAAGGGTATACAGGTCAGTGAAGGAGAGATATTGTTTGACCACTACATGGCCATGAACCCGGGATTTGTTGAAGAGGAGATAACGGGTATTCCAACCTTTGAGCCTTCCTTCCATCTTCCTGCTATCTGGATTACCGAATCCCAGAGAGAGCGGGCAGAGAGTTTGGGCTATACCGTAGTTGACCCGCCGTCTATTATCGCAACCCACCTAACGGAGATTATTAGGAGCCATATTGCAGAGCTTCTTACAAGACAGGATGTACTTAACCTTGTTAACAACCTAAAGGAGACCAATCAGGTGTTGGTGGACGAGCTTACGCCAAAGCTTCTTGGTCTCGGAGAGATACAGAAAGTATTGCAGAATCTTTTGGCAGAAGGTATTTCCATAAGAGATTTGCTTACCATATTTGAGACGTTGGCGGATTATGCCGCCACCACAAGGGATACGGATGTACTGACAGAGTACGTAAGGCAGTCGCTGAAAAGGGCAATTTCCAGCAAATTCTTTCCGCCTAACGAAACTACCAGTGTCATCACCTTAGATCCCAAGATAGAGCAGGATATCATGTCCTCTGTCAAACAAACGGAGCAGGGTGCATATCTTACCCTTGATCCGGAGAAACAAAAAGCTATCATCGCTTCCGTGGGTGAAGAGGTGGATAAGCTGGAGAATATGGGCAGAAGTCCCATTATTATTACTTCACCCATAGTGAGAATGTATTTTAAAAGACTTACAGAGGATTACTTTAAGGACCTAATTGTGGTATCCTATAATGAGGTAGATGCCAATGTTGAATTACAGTCGGTAGGGATGGTGACAATCTAGTGATAATTAAGAAATTTCAGGGGAATTCGGAGACAGAGGCTATAACCAAAGCAAGAGACGAACTGGGCAAGGATGCTGTGGTTATGAACGTCAAGACTATTAAACCAAGAGGAATAATGAAGCTTTTTAAGCCTGTTGTTGTGGAAGTTACAGCGGCTTTGGAGGAGAATATTCCGGCACCTGCGACTATGCAGGAGGAGAAGAAACCGGAGGTTAAGGAAGAGAGTACAACGAAGACTATGCCCAGACCGGCCATTAATCCGGAGGCATTTAAAAACGATAAGACACCCGGAGGAAAAGCATTGGAAGAAAATATTGAGAAGCTCCAGGAACTGCTTCAAAAGCAGATGGGTACAGATGGGGGAAGTTCCAAGTCACTTAGAGAAGATGATGCACTGGATACGAAACCTCGTAAAGAAAGAAGCTCACATCTTCAGTTTGTGAAGATGATATACACCACTTTGGTGGATAATGAAGTTGATGAGAAGTATGTTAATCAGGTAATGAACGAGATGGACAATGTTATGCGTTCCGATATGCAAATTGACACTGTATTGTCCAACCTCTATCAGAAGCTTATTCTGAAATTCGGCAAGCCCAACCAGATTGAGCTTGAGGAAGGTAAGACAAAGGTAGTGTTCTTCGTAGGCCCCACGGGAGTAGGTAAGACCACCACCATTGCTAAACTTGCATCCTATTTTAAGATTGAGAAGAAAAAAAGTGTGGCATTCTTTACCACCGATACTTATAGAATAGCAGCCACTGACCAGCTAAAGACCTATGCGGACATTATCGACGCACCTCTTTCCGTTATCTATGCGGCAGAGGATATGGAAAGCGAACTGTCCAAGTTGGTGGATTATGATTTGGTTCTTGTGGACACTGCCGGGTATTCTCACAAGAATATGGACCAGCAGATGGAGATTAAGAAGATTATCGATTCCGTACCGGAAGAGTACGACAAGCAAGTATATCTCGTGCTTAGCGCCACCACCAAATATGCTGACCTATGCAGCATTGTGGACGCTTATAAATCCGTTGCGGAGTATTCACTGCTATTTACCAAGTTAGACGAAACATCAGGCTTCGGTAACATGTTAAATGTAAGGATGTATTGCGGAGCACCCCTGTCCTATACCACCAACGGACAGAATGTTCCGGATGATTTAGAAGTATTTAATTCCCAGAGAATTGTTAAACTCCTGCTGGGAGGAAATGCCTGAGAAGACACAGGCAAAGGAGACGCGCTAGATGGATCAGGCCACTAATTTACGCAACATAATAAAGAAGACTACACCGGTTGTTGTTCCCGGCACTCACTCACGTATAATAGCCGTTACCAGCGGTAAAGGCGGTGTGGGTAAGTCCAACGTGTCCGTTAATCTGGCGGTGCAGTTAAAGAGAATGGGTAAGAAGGTTCTCATCTTTGATGCGGATTTCGGTCTTGCCAATGTGGAAGTTATGTTCGGCGCTATACCAAAGTACAATCTTAATGATGTAATCTATAACGGCATGAACATTAAAGATATAATCAGCTACGGCCCCTATGAGATACCTTTTATCTCCGGTGGGTCGGGAATCTTAGGCTTAAGCAACATTACAAGGGAGCAGATAAGCACACTTCTGTCCAATATGGCGGAGCTTGACGGGTTGGCTGACATAATATTAATTGACACGGGAGCAGGCATTGCAGACAACGTAATGGAGTTTGTATCAGCCAGCGGAGAGGTAATACTTGTTACCACACCGGAACCCAGTTCCTTGACAGACTCTTATTCCCTGTTAAAGGTTCTTTCTTCAAGAAAAGACTTCAACAAGGATACCACGGCTGTGAAGGTTATTGCCAACAAGGCGGCAACCAGGGAAGACGGCAAGAATGTCTACACAAGACTTAGAACGGTAGTAGATCAGTTTTTAGATATTAATATGGAACTCCTTGGAATAGTACCGGGTGATACGGCACTAGAGCGGGCGGTTATGAGGCAGGTTCCCGTAAGCCTTTCGGCTCCGGAAGCCAAATCTTCCAAGAGTTTCGAGGATATAGCGCAGGCGCTTATAACTCACAGCGCATATACGGATAAGCAAAACAGTGGGATGGCAAGGATGTTTGCCAAATTGCTTAACCGTTTCTAATACAGAATATAAAGGGGGTATGCAAATGCTTTCTGACATCATCGAAATCGGTGATAAAGTCGAAATCCGAATACTTCAAGAAGTAATAAGGGGGTATGAAGTATCGGAGAAGGCTCACATCTTCAAAAGCCAATTGCATGATATAGTCAATGAGGATGAGATTGTCCTTGCCATGCCTATGGAGGCGGCCAAGGTGATTCTTCTTCCCATGGATGTACGTTATGACATTACTTTCTTTACAGACAAGGGATTGTTTAACTGCACCGGGGTAATCAAGGACAGGTACAAAGACGGCGCATTATATGAAATAGCCATGACTTTGACCTCACAACTTGAGAAGTACCAGAGAAGAAAATTCTTTAGACTTGAATGCTTGGTTGATTTTTCTTATTATATACTTAGAGATCCCGAAGAGATTAATATGGAAGACCCTTATGCGGCCCATGAATATCACTTAAGACATTTCCCGGAGGAAGAACGCAAGACGGGAGTTATAGTGGATATCAGTGGCGGTGGAATAAGGGTTATAACAGCTGAATGTATTCCTGCTGAGACTGACATTTTATTATTCTTTCAGGTGCTCATGGATGATAATGAGTATTCCTTCAGTTCCTTCGGCCATGTTGTAAAGAGCAATTTGGCAGAAAATTCGAACAATAGGTTCGAAGGCCGCATAGAATATAGGAAAATAGACAAGAAGGAAAGGGAAAGAATAGTGAAATACGTCTTCAAAGAGGAACGTGAGAAGAGGCAGAATCAGAAAAAATAATGAATGGCGATATGAAATCAGATAATATTACTAAAAATAACGCAATAAATAGAAAAAAAATATTGGTCGTTGAGGACTCTGCACTCATGAGAAGGGTAGTGTGTGATATAATCGAAGCGGATGGCAGATACGTGGTTGAAGACATGTGTTCAGACGGTCTTCAGGCATATGAACTGCTTCTCAAGAAAACATACGATGCTATCCTGGTAGATATTGTTATGCCAAAGATGACCGGTCTCGAACTTTTGGAGAGACTTCAGAAGGAAGGTATCGGTGTCAGCGCGGTTGTGGCCAGCACTCTCACACAGGAGGGGGCCAAGGAAACCATGAAGGCTTTGGAGTTCGGAGCAGTAGACTTCGTTGCCAAGCCTACCAACTTCATTGAGGCAAGAGGCGAGGTGTATGCCCAGACTCTAATTAAAGCCATTGAATCCGCGATAAAAGCTGACAACAATATCTCTCTTTCCAGTTCGAGGAAGTCTGCGCCTCAGAAGAAGGACAGCGTTGCAGTGGCAGCTGAAGCTGTTCGCGCAACCCTTGGTGCAAGAGAACGAGTTCTTGCATCGAAACCGCCTGAGGAGAAACAGCCTTTTGTAGAACCTGAGAAAGGTAAACTGCGTAACAATAAGCACATCGGACCCACCGCAAGGAACAAGCTTGTAGCTTTGGCGTGTTCCACAGGAGGACCCAAGGCATTAAAAAGTGTTGTGCCTTACCTGCCGGCGAATTTGGATGCTCCGGTACTGATTGTACAGCATATGCCTAAGGATTTTACGGCGATGATGGCTGAAAAGCTGGATGCCGCCAGCCCGCTTCATGTTAAAGAAGCTGCGGAAGGAGATATAATCCGCAAAGGCAACGTTTATGTGGCGCCGGGGGGTAAGCATATGAATGTTGTTCAGGTGGGAAGCGAGCACAAGATTAAACTCACGGATGAACCGTTACGAGAAGGAGTTAAGCCTTGTGCCAACTATATGTACGAATCATTGCGATCCTGTAACTATGATGAAGTGACCTGTGTAGTCCTTACCGGAATGGGTGCGGACGGCACAGCGGGAATCAGGGCTTTAGCAGCCGAGAGCAATATCTATACCATTGCTCAGAATGATGCAACCTGTGTTGTATACGGTATGCCTAAGGCGGTTTACGAGGCGGGTCTTGTAAATGAAGTGGTTCCCCTTGAACATGTAGCAGAAGCAATAGTAAAGAATGTGGGGGTAAAGTAATATGGATGTTAGCCAATATCTTGAAATCTTCCTTGATGAAACTAAAGAACATTTGCAGAGCTTGAACGAGAACCTTCTTGTAATTGAGAAGGAGCCGGAAAACAAGGATACCATTAATGAGATATTCCGTGCTGCGCACTCTCTTAAAGGTATGGCCGGTACTATGGGATTCAAGAGAATGCAACGTCTTACACATGACATGGAAAATGTGTTCTCTGAAATCAGAAACGGTAAGATGACTGTTACCGCAGGTCTTATCGACGTATTGTTCCAGTGCCTTGATGCATTGGAAGAATATCTTGATATTATCCAATCAACAGCAAATGAAGGCGAGAATGATAACGAAGCCATCATTAACAGATTAAATGAAATTCTCCAGGAAGGCCAGGGCGGAGGAGCGCCTGCAGCCGCACCGGCAGGAGATGCTGCACCGGCAGAAGGAGCAGCCGCACCGGCAGGTGAAGCAGGAGAAGAAAAATTCAGGAATATCGCCTTCACCGACGAAATGAAGAGCAAGGTTACAGAGGCTGATGAGAAGGGACTTAATCTCTACGGCCTGTCAGTATATATCAATAATTCATGTCTTCTTAAAGCTGCAAGAGCATTTCTTGTACTTAAAGCTATGGAAGACTTCGGAGAGATTCTTACTACAGATCCCTCCAATCAGGATCTTGAAGATGAGAAGTTCGAGTTTGACTTCAGTCTTTACGTATTATCTTCAGCTCCTGTTGAGCAGTTAATCGAAGCAGCCAAGAGTATCTCTGAGATAGAGAAGGTTGTTGGCGCCAAGGTTACTCTCGAAGAAATTGAGAATAAGGGTAAGGCACAGGAAGCACCTAAGGAGGAAGAAGCTCCCGCAGCGGCAGCTGAGACGGCTCCTGTTCCCGCAGCTCCCGCGGCACCTGCAAAAGCAGCTTCCAATAAGCCTGCTGCAGCATCTTCTGCACCTGCAGCCCAGACTAATAAACCGGTGGTAAGCAGAACCGTCAGAGTAGATATTGAAAAACTTGACGACCTTATGAATCAGGTATCCGAGCTTATCATCGCCAAGAACTCTCTTGTATCAATTACAGCCAGCGAAGAAAACGGTGTATCACAGAACCAGCCCTTCCATGAGCAGATTGAATACTTAGAGAGAATCACCACCAGCCTCCATGAATCAGTTATGAAGGTTCGAATGGTGCCTATCGAAAGTGTAGTTAACAGATTCCCACGTATGATCCGTGACTTGTCCAAGAAGTTGGATAAGAAGATGGAACTGTTCATGAGCGGTGAAGATACAGAGCTTGACAGAACCGTTATCGACGAAATCGGAGATCCTTTGATGCACTTGCTCCGTAATTCAGCTGACCATGGTCTTGAGAGCGCTGAGGTTCGTAAGGAGAGAGGTAAGCCGGAAGTTGGTTCTATCTGGTTGACAGCTTACCAGGAAGGTAACAACGTTATCATTGAGGTTAAGGATGATGGTAACGGAATCGATGTTGAAAGCGTTAAGCAAAAGGGTATCGAGAGAGGCATCATTACTCCCGAACAGGCAGATACCATGAGTAGCAAGGAAATCATCGACCTCTTATTCCTTCCCAGCTTCTCCATGGCGAAGAAGATATCCGATATCTCCGGTAGAGGTGTTGGACTTGACGTAGTTAAGTCCAAGATTGAATCCTTAAGCGGTGAGGTTGAAGTTAAGAGTGTTCAGGGTGAAGGAAGTAAGTTCACTATTCGTCTTCCTCTTACACTTGCAATCATTCAGGCCCTTATGGTTGAAATCGGAAAAGAAAAATACGCTATTTCCCTTGGAAGCATTCAGACCATTGAGGATGTTGCTTACGAGGATATCAAATACGTTGAAGCAAAAGAGGTTATCAACTTACGTGGTACCGTTATTCCTCTTATCAGAATGGATCAGGTACTTGAAGTTGAAAGAACCGATGAAGAGAAACCCGAGAGCTTGACCGTAGTTATCGTTAGAAAGGGCGAGAGATTTGCCGGACTTATTGTCGATAACCTTATGGGACAGCAGGAAATCGTTATCAAATCATTAGGTAAGTACATTGATAACAACAAAGTCATCAGTGGTGCTACTATCCTCGGTGATGGTGAAGTTGCACTTATCCTTGATGTTAACGCGTTGATTTAAGGGGGATTCGATATGGAAAATGCAGTTGCTACTACAGAAAAAAAGAAAAAAGTAATTACAGAAGTCGAAATGAAACAATACATCGTTGTCAAAATCGGCAGCGAGCGCTACGGAATTGATATTACATTCATTGATAATATCGTACGTATGCAGAAGATTACCAGAGTTCCCAAGGCTCAGGATTATTTCAACGGCGTTATTAACTTAAGAGGTGAGGTTGTTCCCGTAATGAGCGTTCGTATCAGAATGGGACTTGAACCGGATGAATTCACCAACAACTCAAGAATTATCATTATAAAACTGGAACAGCAGGGCTCCATCGGACTTATAGTTGATGAAGTTCAGGAAGTTGTTACCCTCAATACCAACCAGATTGACAGAATATCCTTTGATAATTCATCAGACAAGACAACATTCATTAATGGTATCGGTAAGCATGAAGACCAGCTTATCTCCCTTTTGGAACTCCAGAGTGTTGTTGCTGAAAGAGTAATACAATAATTAAAAAGTAAAGCGAAAATCATAGCCGGTGCGGGCTGTGATTTTCGCGGTTTCATAGAAAACAGGGGGTTTATATGATTAACTTAGACGAGATTAATACAGTCTACTTTGATGTATTAAAAGAAATCGGTAATATCGGAGCCGGTAATGCCACTACGGCCCTTGCTAAGATGCTCGACATGAAGATTGACATGAAGGTGCCTAAGGTAGAGCTCCTTGAATTTGCCGCGCTGGCCGCTGTTATCTCTGCTGAAGATGAACCGGTTATGGGTATTCTTCTGGAGGTGCAAAGCGATATAGCCGGAAGTATGATGTTCTTCCTGGAACTTGATTCTGCTTATTATCTTTGTAATAAACTTATGGGCAGAGATCCTGATTGGAGAGGAGAATTCACCGAGATGGATCTCTCGGCTCTGAAAGAGATAGGTAATATTATTTCGGGTTCATATTTGTCAGCCCTTTCTTCACTGACGAATATGACCATTACATCGTCTGTTCCTTATCTTTGTATTGATATGGCCGGAGCAATATTAAGCGTACCTGCAATTGAATTCGGTAAGTATGGTGACAAAGCTCTGCTTATCCAGACAGAGTTCGGCGATGAGGTAAGAATAAACGGTTACTTTATTCTTCTTCCCGAGCTTGATTCTTATGAGAAGATTTTGAATTCACTGGGTATAATGATTTAAGGAGCAGGATTTTATGGGAAATGTAATAAAGGTAGGCATGGCGGATTTGAACATATGTAAAAGTCCCGATATGATTACTACTTTGGGATTGGGATCATGTGTAGGTATAACCCTCTATGATCCGGTTACAAAGATTGGTGGGTTGGCACATGTAATGTTGCCGGACAGCACGCAGATCCGTAATAATTCAAATATAGCCAAGTTTGCGGACACCGGAATAGACGAGCTCCTTAGAAGAGTTGTGGAAGCCGGAGCCAACAGAAGCAGACTGGTAGCCAAGATTGCAGGCGGAGCCAAGATGTTTGCTGTCAGCGGAACTTCTGATATGGGTCGTATCGGAGATCGTAATGCTGAAGCTGCCCGTGCCAAATTAAAAGAACTTGGAATTAAACTTCTCGCCGATGAAACAGGTCTTAATTTCGGACGTACTGTTGAACTATATTGCGAGACGGGAGAATTCCATATAAAAGCGGTTGGAAAACCGGAAAAGATTGTTTAAAACATAAACTTAGAGGTTTGATATGAAGACCAAACATATACCTGTAATGGTGGTGCTCATTGCCTGCGCCATCACATTGGTGCTGGATATCGTGCAAGGATTCGGTATCGACACCATCTTAAAGGACCTTTTGATTGTATTGGTAATATTCTTTATCATAGGCTTTGTGGCCAAGTTCTTCTTGGACAGGGCATTCAATCCACCGGTTCCTGATGAAGAAGAGGGCAATGAGGAAAGAGAAGACTTCCCTGTAGAAGGAGAAGAGGCGGAAGAAGCTGCCGAAGAAGGGGAGCCTGCTGAAACAGAGGAAGAAGGTACCTCTGAAGAAAGCGAAGAAATGGAAGAGGATTTCTATTAATTAATCTTCCCGGAGGGTAGACATGAACGACGCAGAGAAAAAGGCTTTATGGGAAAAGTACAGCAAGACCAGAGCGGCTGATATCAGGGAGAAGCTTATTATTGAATATGTCCCCCTGGTTAAGGTTGTGGCAGGACGACTAAGCATGTATCTCGGTCATAACGTGGAGTATGACGATCTTGTAGGTTACGGTGTATTCGGACTCATTGACGCCATCGACAAATTCGAGGTGGGCAAGGAGGTACGTTTTGAGACATATGCCAGCCTTAGAATAAGAGGAGCCATCTTAGACCAGATAAGAAAGATGGACTGGATTCCCAGAACTCTTCGTCAGAAACAGAAGAATATAGAAGCCGCCATTAAGGAAGTTGAATCAATGACCGGCAAATCCGCGACGGATGAAGAAATTGCGGATCAGCTCCAGATATCCGTTGATGAGTTAAATGATTGGCAGAATCAGATGAAGGCCATGAACGTTATCTCATTGAACGAGTATGTTGACACGGTGGGCGAACCGGTTATGGATGCATCAAGGAATTCACATTTTGAGCAGCCTCACAACGTAGTTGAAAAAGAGGAATTAAAGAAGATGCTCATGGAATCCTTAAGTGCCCTGACAGAGAAAGAGAAAAAGGTTATACTGCTTTACTATTATGAGGAGTTAACTCTAAAAGAAATAAGTAACGTTATGGAGGTTTCGGAATCTCGTGTTTCCCAGCTCCACACCAAGGCGCTGCAGAAGATGAAGAAGAAGATGGGACCTTACATGAATATTTTGGTTGAATAAAGAAGAGTATTTCGGGGGATAACAATGGCTAACGGATATTTTCAAGCAGATTTGAGATCTGATGCATCCTATATTGTCCTTCATCCGGCAACGGAGGGTGGGCAACCTATCCGATTTGATGAATTGGAGAGGTACCTGATATCTAACAAATTAACAGAGTATAAAAAGATAGATTTAAAAGAGGCCTGTGATAAGGTGGAGGCAGAAGGCAAGCCGGCCATGGTAAGGGTTGGAGGAGCACTTCCTTATAAGATTAGAGAGGAAATGCTGATTTTTTTGTCTGAGGACAAGATGAGACTTACTGCCAGATTCTATCCGCCCTGTGTTAAGGGCGAGACTATGGATCCCGACGAGATGATTCGTCAGATTCAGGCCAACGGTATCAAATACGGTATCGATAATGCAGCCATTAAAGATTACGTCACCAACAGACGTTTCTGTACCGACCTTATATTTGCCAAAGGCAAACCGCCTGTTGCGGGACATGATGCCAAGATAGAGTATTTTTTCAATACCAACACATCTCTAAAACCTGCCATGAATGAGGACGGTACCGTAGACTATAAGAACTTGGACAATATCTCTCATGTAACAGAAGACCAGCTTTTGGCCCGTATTACACCGGAAGATCCGGGTATTCCGGGCATGGATCTGTTCGCCAATCTTATTCGTCCGCCCCAGGTTAAGGGTCGTAAGCTCAATACCGGTAACAATATCAGGATGAGTGAGGATGGCCTTGAGATTTACTCCACCGTTATGGGACATGCAAGCCTCGTAGGAGGTCAGGTCTTTGTCTCCGACATTTACGAGATTCCTGCTGACGTGGATAACTCCACGGGAGATATCAAGTATTCCGGAACAGTACATGTAAAGGGTAATGTCAAAACCGGATTTACCATTGATACCCAAGGGGATATAATTGTTGATGGTGTAGTTGAGGGAGCCACCCTAAAGGCCGGGGGACAGATAGTCCTAAAACGTGGTGTTCAGGGTATGCAGAAGGCATATCTCGAGTCGGGCAGCAACCTTATTGCCAAGTTTATAGAGGGCGCCAGTGTTATAAGCGGTGGATATATAGAGACGGAATCCATTATGCACAGTAATGTTGTGGCCAAGACAGAGATTAATGTTACAGGTAAGAAGGGCTTTGTCACCGGTGGAAGAATTCAGGCAGGAAGCAAGCTTTGCGCCAAGAAAATCGGTTCTCCCATGGGTGCCCATACAGTTGTTGAAGTGGGAATGAGCCATGAGACCAAGCAAAGATATAATGAATTAAAGACAGAACTTATGTCTCTGCAAAAAGAACTTAGTAAAGCATATCCCATCTTGCAGACCTTTATGGCCAAGATAAAAGAGGGAGAAAAGCTACCTCCCAAGAATATGCTTTATTTAAAACAGTTAGCAGCCCAGACCAAGGATATGGAAGGTAAGATAAAAGCCCGCAAGCAGGAATATGAACTGCTTGAAGCTGAGATGGCTCTTAATGTTGGAGCTTCCGTGGAAGTACAGGGTATTATCTATCCCGGTGTGGAGATTAACATCGCCAACTGCAGAACCTTGACAGAGTCTGAGCGAAACTACTGCAAGTTTACCGTTGTGGATGGAGACATTAAGTGCAGTAATCTTTAAGGTAACCTGAAAGGGTGGTATATATGGCACTTGGACCTATTGAGATGAACGGAATGATTTCCAGAACTCAGGACGTGACCACAATCAAGCAAAACATTGACAACAAAGGAATGGTTGATCAGGCCAACATCAAGAATGTGGTTAATGAGGAAATCGACCAGGCCATGCACCAAGTCCATGATGCGGATGACTCCAGAAACTCGGAGGGTGAATTTGATGCCAGAAGAGAAGGGCGGAACAAGTATATGAAGACTTCCACCAAGAAGAAAGGGAAGCCCAAGACCGAAGGCAGAGTTGTGGTAAAGGATAATAAAGGATTTGATATAAAGATTTAGCGGGAGATATACTATGACACCATTGCATATATGTCTGTTAATCGTGGGAGTGATTCTTATGGTGGGCAGTTTCTTCGTGGCGGAGAAGCTCACGGATAAAGAGGTGGATGAGCTTTCACGATTAAGTTCTGCTCAATTGCAAAGAGTAGTGGACAAAGAGTTAGAAAGTGTAGAAGATCGTGTGGCGGATATCGTCAGCGAGGCGGTTGATAAGACTGTAGAAGAGACAAAAAGGCCCATGGAGCAGCTCTCCAATGAGAAGATAATGGCCATTAACGAGTACTCCGATACGGTTATTGATCAGATTAATAAAAGCCACAGTGAGATTATCTTTCTGTACAATATGTTAAATGACAAGCAGGAAGAGATTAAAACAATAGTAGCGGGAATCGACAGAGATAAGGCCAGACTAAAAGAGATGACGGCGGAAGTAGATCTCTTGGAGAACAAGATGACCCTTACGCCTTCCATCGGAGATGCGGTAGAGTCTATTGATGTGACTGAGGGTACTATCGAGGAAAAGGAAGAACCGGATGAGAGACTGGGATTTATCTTCAGTGATTCCGAGAAGAAGAAAGAAGATAAGGGTAAACTTCACGACGAAATCATCGCGTTATATGACGAAGGGCTTCCTATTGTAGAGATAGGACGTCGCTTAAAATGCGGAGTAGGTGAAGTAAAACTTGTAATAGACCTTGCTAATCACGGAGGCAGCAATGAAGCTTAAATACTACCTCAGAGGACTGGGGATAGGAATCATCATTTCGGTGCTTATTCTATCCCTAAGCGGTAGCACAGCCAGGATGAGTGATTCGGAAGTAATCAAACGAGCCGAAGAACTGGGATATACCAAGTCCAATGAGAATTCGGATAAGATAAAAGATCATATGAACGAGAACAGTTCCTCTGCACCGGAGGAATCTTCTGCCGCGCCTGAAGAACAGACTTCCGTAGAACAACCTGCAGAGCCTTCTTCGGCAGAACCTGCAACAGTGGAACCTGCACCTGAGCCGGCAACCACCACTACTTCTGACACAAGTATTACTATTACTATAGCCGACGGCGAGTATTCAGATGTTATTGCCAGCAGACTCGCCGCTGCCGGCGCCGTATCTGATGCGGATGATTTTAACAAATATCTCATTTCTAAGGGCTATGACAGACTAATCTACAAGGGTCAATGCATTATCCCTCCGGGGGCCGATTACGAGCAGATCGCTCAGATTCTCATATCAAAGGACAAATAACATATTGCAATAGACCGTGGCATATGCTATAATATGCGACGTATGTAAACATTAAACACGCTTTGCTGTAGGCGAATCGGTGCCGCTTATGCGGTTATTCGTGTTTTAAGGCAGGCGGAAGTTCAAACCGGGAGGAATTAAAATGAGCGTAATTTCAATGAAACAGTTACTTGAAGCAGGTGTACATTTCGGACATCAGACAAGAAGATGGAACCCTAAGATGGCTCCTTACATCTTCACAGAGCGTAACGGAATCTACATCATTGACTTACAGAAGTCTGTAGGAAAAGTAGATGAGGCATACAAAGCTGTAGCCGACATCGTAGCAGACGGAGGTACAATTCTTTTCGTTGGTACCAAGAAGCAGGCTCAGGATGCTATTAAGACAGAGGCAGAGCGTTGCGGAATGTACTACGTTAACGAGAGATGGCTTGGTGGAATGCTCACCAACTTCAAGACAATCAGAAGCAGAATCGACAGACTTAAAGAAATCGAGGCTATGGAAGCAGACGGAACATTCGATGTACTTCCCAAGAAAGAAGTTATTGGTCTCAAGAAGGAGCAGGCTAAGTTAGAGAAGAACCTCGGCGGAATCAAAGATATGAAGAGAATCCCCGATGCAATCTTCGTAGTAGATCCCAAGAAGGAAAGAATCTGTATCCAGGAAGCACATATCCTTGGCATTCCCCTTATCGGTATCGCTGATACTAACTGCGATCCTGAGGAACTTGACTATGTTATTCCGGGTAACGATGATGCAATAAGAGCCGTTAAGCTTATCGTAGCTAAGATGGCTGACGCAGTAATCGAGGCTAATCAGGGTGCAGCTGATGCTGACGAGGAATATGATGAATATGACGAGGAAGCTGCAGACGAGGCTGTAGAAGAGTAATATAAATACATAAAGGAATCCGTTAGGATTCCTTTTTTACCTAATTAACGTTATTAAAGACATGGAGGAAATAATTATGGCAATTACCGCATCAATGGTAAAAGAATTAAGAGAAATGACCGGCGCAGGAATGATGGACTGCAAGAAGGCACTTACAGAAACTGACGGTGATATGGATGCAGCAGTAGAAGTACTTCGTAAGAGCGGTGCAGCCAAAGCTGAGAAGAAAGCAAGCAGAATTGCAGCTGAAGGTATTACAAGAGTTGCAGTTGATGGTAACAAGGCGGTTGTAGTAGAAGTTAACTCAGAGACTGACTTCGTTGCTAAGAATGAAGTATTCCAGACTTTTGTTCAGTCTGTAGCAGATAAGGCTCTTGCTTCAGGCTTACAGGGTGGCAAAGATGGTGAAGATATTGAAGCTCTCTTAGAGACTGACATAAAAGACGACTTAGTTGAGAAGATTGCAACAATCGGTGAGAAATTATCTATCAGAAGATTTGAGAAGATCACAGGTGATATTGTTGTATCATATTTACACGGTGGCGGAAGAATCGGTGTATTGGTAGCCGGTGAAGGCGCTACAGATGATGCAGCCAAAGAAGCACTTACTAACATTGCTATGCAGGTTGCAGCACTTAATCCTGAGTATATCTCAAGAGCAGATATCTCACAGGCAACACTTGACAAGATGAAAGAGATCACAATTGATGCAGCAATCAATGATCCTGCTACTCTTCCTAAGCCAATCCTTAATGGAATCTTTGATACAGCGTTAGCAGAGAACAAGTTATCACCAGAGGACACAGCTATTCTTAACGAGAAGAGAAATGACAAGTACCTCTTTAACTTCTTCTCAGAAGCAGCTAAACCGGCTCTTGCTGCCATTGGTATGGCTGACAAGGCTAATATCGTGGAGAACAAGATTTTCAAAGGATTAGTTGAAGGACGTATTTCTAAGCAGATAAAAGACATAAGCCTTATGGATCAGGTATATGTTAAGGCAGAAGACGGCAAGCAGAACGTTGCTAAATATCTTGAGTCTGTTAACAAGAATCTTAAAGTTGTTAAGTTCATTCGTTTTGAAGTTGGCGAAGGAATGGAGAAGAAGCAGGAAGATTTCGCTGCAGAAGTTGCAAAGCAGATGGGACAGTAGAGCGAGTTTATAATCTGTTTATAAATTTTATAATTTGTTTATACGAAGTAGACCGAATACATATCGGTCTACTTTTTTTGCATATTTGGTAAATTATTATTAACTAAATATAAAAAATATAAAAAAGAATTAAATATATCATTGAATTACACCTTGAATTTTGCTATATTAGTGGAAGTGTTTTTTGGGGGGAAATAAAGAGAAAACAAGTATCTTTGGAGGCTATCATGAAGAGACAATTGAAGAAAGGTCTGGCCCTATTGCTCACCCTGGCAATTGTGCTAACGTTTGGCGGTATATCCGGTTTAGTAAATGCTGCCATACCGGTGGGCTTCGACGAAGACTGGAGCGACCGATTTGAGGTCGTTGTTCGTGTTGGTTCGGGAACGGGAGATTTGCTTAAAGACGGCGATACCATTTCCTTAAAAGACACGTTGCATGTTGAAGGTACCATCACACTCCCCCAAAAAGTAGCTGATGGTGCAATATTAGGTGGTTCTAATATTACCAACAACTATGCAGGAAAGAAATTCTATCTTGGAACAGTAACGGATTTATTCAAATTAAATGGTTATAAGATTGAAATCTTTGATGAATCGGATACTGTTTGTTATGGCACGGCTACCATTGACAATGGTGCTATCTATTTTGAATTTGACTCATCCACGGAACCGGGACATATCGCATGCGCCGAGTATGAGGATGAGATTCTGGGCAATATCGTATTCTCCTATGCGGCAGCATTCAGAGACGATGTCAAAGACACCCTTAATGCAGAAACAGAGATTTGTTTTGCTGATAAGCCAAGCGGTAAATTTAGTGTTAAGATTGATGAGATACAGCCTAAGCCTGTTGAAGTTGAGAAGAACAATGTGACTTACAGCATTGAGAATAAAGAGGCTACCTGGAGCATTAAATTAACCAATAGGGGACAGGATAACGGTGGCGATGTATTCTCGGTAACGGATATATATGACCCTGCTATTCCTCTTATTGAAGGAACCCTTACAGCTGACAAGGGAACCATAAGCGATGTAAACGTTGATACGGATAATAATAAGTTTACCTTTACTTATACCGCTGACGCTGATTTTAACGGTAAGACTGCGGAGAATAAGACAAGGGTAATTACATATAAGACAAAGCTTAATATTAATACGGCAGCATATCTTGGACTTGAGGGAGAGAAGGCGCAGGTTATTACCAACTATGCGGACGTGAAGAATGTAACCAAAGGGGATGAATTCCCTAGAAAAGAAGCAACCATAGAAGTAAAGGGAGATCCTAAGGAGCTTATTACCAAGTCCGGTAACGGAGATGTAAGTATAGACGACGACGCTGATACAGCAACTGCTGGTTGGACTATTAATGTTAAGACCTTTAACATGTTTAGCAGGATGATGAATGCTCGCGTAGAAGACAAGCTTCAGAAACCTATTAAGTATGTACCGGGAACCCTGGAGATTACAGTAGGTGGCAAGACTGTGAACTACGCAGAAGCAACCGGCGAAGATATCTCCTTCGGACCAAAGACAGGAGAGTCTTCGAATTATTCATTTGCAAGCATAGACCTTAAGAAGGTGGCTACCCTTGCAGGAGTAGATGCGGATGAGAGCAATGTAGACTTTACAATAAAGTATAAGACTGTATTGGAGAATTATACGAACTATGTTACAACCTTTAAAAATCAAAGTGTTGCACTTGGTAACAGTGCGAGATTTCTCTTTGATATAGAAGATTATCGCGGACCGGGAACGGGAGTTGCTCCTGTGGCAACAGGCTGGGCTGATAAGACTCAGAAGTTTGTAAGAGCGGGTATCACAAAGGACGTAACGGCAAAGAGCATTGAAGAAGGGTCAGTTACCTGGAAGGTAGTTGTAGAACCCACCACATCAGGTAATATTTCCGTAGTTGACTTTCTTCCTGACGGAATGAAGTTTGATCCTGAAAGGGCTGAGCTTTCCGTTAAAAAGATTGCAGCAGGCGGCACCACGGAGCAGGATATTGAAAATGATGAGTATGTGGTAACCGCTAATGTGGCACCGGGGGCTTCCACGTCTGACAAGTTTACCTTTAAGATTGTTAAAGACGGAGATGAAGCCAATCTTCTTACAGACAAAATAGTAATTCGCTTCAAGACATTCTGCACAGATCCTAACTTCTATGCCAAGAATGTGAAGGATAAGGCCTTTAACAATAACGTTACATTGTATTACGGTGATAAGGCCATGACAAGTGCAAGAGCTACGGCTAAACTCACCAGTAACGTAATAAATAAGAAGGCTGTTACAGATACCAAGAAGGCGCCTAAGGGAATCAATTATTCTGAAAACCTTATTAACTGGTCAATTAATGTTAATGAGAACGGAATGAAGATGGGCACCGATGCTAAGCCGGTGAAGGTAGTAGACTACATTCCCTGCGGAACAAAGCTTGATGAAGAAAGTCTTACATATACATTAAAGAAGTATAATAAGGCAAACGACCATTCTGCATCCACTAAGGTAAGCACTGCCAAGGCAGCGGATTTAAACTACACATATACTGAACCTAAGGGCAATACACCGGGAAAGTTGGAGATAGTACTTCCGAGCTTTACTGAGATGGGATATTGGGGAAACCTAACATATGCTACAAAGATTGATACCGATGATTCCTTCTGGAGCAAGTGCTTTATGGAAGGAAAAGGTGCTGTAGAGATTAAGAATGAAGCAATATTGGAGAATGAGCATGAGGTTACCAAGGCACCGGCTGCTGAAGCCGGAGTTAAATATGAATACTCAACAGTTAAAAAGCTTGGTGAGATCATAGATTCCGAGACTTTGCAATATGGCATCGCTCTTAACAGTGCCAAGGTATTGTTGCCGAAGGGCACAGCTTTTAAGGATCAGATGTCTGCCGGTATGAACTACAAGCAGCGTGCTCTTGAACTATATGTGGCTGATGTAAATACCAAAGGCGAAGTTTATAAGCCAAAGGATGCCACCAAGCTTGAAAAGGGTAAGGATTATTCGGTAGACTTTAAGACTGATGAGTCAGGAAGCGAATATATGATTATTACCTTCCTTCGGGATATCAAGGATGCCATCTACTTTGAATATACTGTAATGGTTCCCGACTCCAATGTTGCCGAAGAATACACCAACTCCATCTATCAGGGAGAAAAGAAATTCGGCAACGAAGGAGAGGTTAGATTCGAGAGAAGTGCCATCCAGAAGGCTAAGGGAAGTTCAACGCGTGGAGCGGCCTACAGGGTTGAGCTTACCAAGACTGCTACAACTGACGAGAATGCCCTGCTTGAAGGTGCTGAGTACGGAATCTATTCTGACGAATCATGCACACAGCTTATTGAGAGCAACAAAACCAACGGATTCGGAAAGATTACCTTCTGGGATCTGGATCAGAATACAACCTACTATATTAAAGAACTGAAAGCTCCGGAAGGATACAAGTTAGATGAGAATGTACATCAGGTAAATACCTTAGCCAAGAAGACAGAAGCGGCAGTTACTGACGAAGAGGTTCTGGGGGAAGAATTCGGTAACCAAAAGAAAGACCCGGGATTGAATAATGGCGATAACGGGGAAACTCTCGGTGAGAATTCACAGGTTGTAAAAGAAGAACTTGTGTCTTCTTCAGAAAGCTCTACAGAAGAGGTTTTGAATCAGGAAATAGTTAAGGCCCAAACCGGGGACAAGAATAAGATAACAATCTTTATTATTCTTGGCTTAGCAAGTATATGTGTAATCGCAGGTTTCTTTTTCTTGACAAAGAAAAAATGATGTGATAAAAATGACACATTAGGTAATAATAGTAAAAAGTAATATTTCTTTTAAAATCAGTTGGATATTTTATGAGTATAACTTTTGAAACAGACCGATACCTTAATCGGTCTGTTTTTTATGCCTTTATAGAACTTAAGTATTATTTTTTTACAAAAAAAGTTGAATTTTTTTCCAAAAACCTATTGCATGTAGGGTACTTTTTTGCTATTTTAAAGTTAGGGTTTTGATATTTTGCGGACAACTATTTATGGGAGGTTATGATGCAAGGAAAATTTAAAAAATTGAAGAAAGGTCTTGCTGCACTGCTTTCATTAGCAATGGTACTTGGTTTCAGCGGTTTGTCCGGGACTGCAAACGCTGCTAAACCTGACGGCTATGACGAGGACTGGAGTGATCGATATGAGGTTGAGATCAGACAGGGCTCAAGCACCGGTAAGGTATTGGATCCGGGTGATGTGGTTGATGTAGAAGAGGATTTCTACGTAACCGGAACAATTAAGTTTCCTACAGTTACTACAGACCCCAATGCTGTAATGGGTGGTAGCAACATCGCTAATAATTATGCGGGCAAGAAATGTTACGTGGCAACTATCAGTAACAATCTTATCTTTGAAGATTATCAGGTAAAGGTTACTGACAGAACAGAGACGGTAAGCTATGGAACTATTTCTATCTCCAAGGCAACAGGAATAATTAGTTTTACCTTTGACCCCAGCACAGAAGAGGGTCATATCGGTAATTCCGCTTATGAAGGTGAGCTGGTTAAGGATATTGTCTTTACTTATAAGGCAAAGCTTAACAAGGCTACCATTAAGATTGATGCCCCGGAGTTGGATGTTACTTTCCATGACTATCCGTTTGATACTTTTAAACTTAAATTTGTAGATGATAAGCCACATCCTGTTGAAGTATCCAAGAAGAATGTTACTTTCAGCGAAGAGGATGGCACAGCTACATGGGCAATTACTTTAACCAACAAAGGACAACAAAATGGCAATAATGTATTCACTGTAACGGATACATTTGATAAGGAAATACCCCCTCTTGACGGAGCAAATTCTTTCTCGGTTGATAAGGGTTCTATTTCTGATGTCGTAATTGATGAGGCAAACCATAAGTTTACTCTTAAATATACGGCAGATGCTGATTTTAATGTCGAAAATGAAACCAGAACAATCACTTATAAATCCAAATTGTATGTACATGATAAGTGCAAGATCGGTTATGAAACACAGAAGACCAATAATACGGTGGATATTGTTAACGAGACCACCAAGGATGTGTTGAATAAGGATACGGCAACAATTACGATTTCACATACAAAGGAGAAGATGATTGCTAAGACAGGGGGTACTGTCAAATTCGGAGTTGATCCCGAAACGGGAAAAACTACAGCAACTTCTGACTGGACAATTACAGCTCATACCAGAGGAATCTACAATCATATGACAGAGCTGTGGATTGAGGACAAGCTTAGTCATTCAGACAGTAAGCAGAGACTTGAATACGTGGAAGGCAGCCTCAAGATAACAATCACAGCTGACGGTGTTACTTACAATACCGTTAATTATGATAGTGCCGGCTCAGGTAGAAAGGTTTCTTTTGAAACCAGAAACGATAGTTCAAATAAAGAAGCATACATGCAGACAACAGATGCAAACGGAAATGTTTACAGACCTGTTGTAAAGTATGACTCAAAGAATAATGCTACATATGACAAATATGGCAAGCAGTACTACGGCGGACTTGACCTGATGTATGTAGGTGAGTTGGCGGGCGTTCCCAAGACTGCTAAGTATGTGGATTTTGTAATCAAGTATGAGACTGTCATGAAGGATTATGACAAGTATCTTACAGATTATAAGCCCAGTACCGAGAAGTATAGAAATTCTGCGGAGTTACTCTTTGAGATAGAGGATTACAATGGTCCCGGTACAGGAAAGACAGAAGAAGTTGATGCTTGGGTTGATTTCGATCAAAGTTTCATTAAGGCCGGAATCAAGAAGACCACTGTAACAGCCAGTCCGGAGGACGGTTATGTAAGATGGGCATTCACGCTAGATCCTACAACACAAGGTAACGTTACGGTTGCGGATATCCTTCCGGAAGGTCTTGATTTTATACCGGATAAAGCAAATATCGTTATTAAAAAGGTTGTTAAGAAAACCAACAGTGCAGGGAAAGAATATGATTCTGAAGCAAATGTAACCGGTTATACTGTTACACCTAATGTTAATGCAACTGTATCCGGTAACGGAAAGGATGTATCTGTAACATTCGATATTGTAAAAGGCGATGATAAGACCCAAAAAATTACAGATAAGATAAAGGTATATTATTATACATATCTTAATAATCCTGTACATTATAATGACAATAACAGTCATAACTATATTAATACCGCTATCTTGAAGTATGATAATGCAGAGATGGCAAGAGCAAAAGCTCAGGCTACCATTAAGAGCCAGGTTATTAACAAAAAGGGAATCCATGATACAGCTAACGGAGCTATCAATTGGACCATTGATGTTAACCAGAACAAGGTGAAGATGGGAACTGCAGATGCACCGGTATATATTGTTGATTATCTTCCTTTGGGTACAGATATCGACTTTAGTACTTTGAAATATGAGTTATGCCATACTGATCCCAATAAGAAAGAAGTAGTGGACAGCTCTACTATCATTACCAAGACATCCGGCAACCCCGGAACAGATTTGTATTACAATTATGATCCTTCAATCACAGCAGAGGATAAGGATTCCAAGGGTAATATAACTGCAGAGTACAAGGGTAAGCTTACGGTTTATCTTCCCAATTTCGAAAAGGGATACTACGGTCGCATTACCTATGCAACCAAGATTGATACAAGTTCAGATCATTGGAAATGGGATGCCATCTCTTATGATGCTAAGACCGGTAAGTTTAAATCTACAGGAGTAAAAGCTACCAATAAGGCTGAATTCCATAATGATGTTATTGTTACGCCGGCACCTACTGTTACATCAACTGTAGAGTTTACCTTCAGAGAAGTTAAGAAGATTGGTAAGATTGTTGATAAGGATATTGTAGAATACAATATCAACCTTAACTCTGAAAAGAGAACATTGCCTAAGGGAACTGCATACAAGGATCAGATGACCTTCGGTATGAATTACCAGCAGCATACATTGGATCTCTTTGTCGGTGCTGTTAATGACAAGGGCGAAGTATACCTGCCGGAGAATGCCAAGAAGCTTGAACTCGGGACTGATTACACTACTGAGTTTGCTACCGACAAAGACAGTAACGGTAAAGACTGTGAGTACATGATATTAAAACTCCAGCATGATATTACCGAAGCTATAGTTGTCAGGTATTATGTAAGAATTCCGGATAAGAGCGCTGCAGAATCTTTCTCTAACACCATCTATATGGGTGAAACCAAGTTTGGTGAAGACAGTGAGGAGACATTTACATCTCACGAGATTGAGAATGCCAGAGCTTACGCTGATATTCAAACCAGTTACAGAGCACACCTCATTAAGGTGGACGCTGACGATGACAGCCTTCCCGTTGAAGGTGCCGAGTATGGAATATTCAAAGATGAAGACTGCACACAGCTTGTTGAAAAGAAACTGACTGACAAGTATGGTAATATCACTTTCTGGGATCTTGAGTTAACGGCTACATATTATGTTAAGGAGTTAGCTGCTCCCGAAGGATATGAGCTTGATCCGGAAGTACACGAAGTTGTAATTAAGGATAAGGTTAACGAAGTAAGAGTTACTGACAAGAAGATTCCTAATACGTTATACAGCGTGGTATTAACCAAAGTATCGGAAAGCGATGAGAATCTCTTCCTTGAAGGAGCAATATTCGGTATCTACAGTGATGAAGCTTGTACGCAGCTTATTGCAACTCGTACAACGGGTGAAGACGGTAAGCTTACATTTGACAGCTTAGAGTATGAGACGACATACTACATTCAGGAGATTGAAGCTCCTCTTGGGTATATCTTAGATACCACAGTAATTCCTGTAACAATCGAGCAGGAAGTTACTGAAATCACAGTAACCAATGAAGAAGAAGACGTTCTCGGTGAAGAATTTGAGAATGACGAAGAAGTTCTTGGCGAAGAGTTTGTTGCAACAGGCGACAAGGGACAGCTTGGATTGTTCCTCTTACTTGGAACCATAAGCTTAATGGTTATTACCGGATACGCTTTCTTCTCTAAGAAAAGAGTTTCTAAGTAAAATTTTATAAACATTAAACGAGCAGGCATTTGGCCTGCTCGTTTTTTAAATGCTGTAAAACTAATCTACATTAAATTCGTAAACTACTTCAAATCCCCCGCGCTCAAATCTTATTATATAAGATCCGTCATCGTTTTTCGTAACATCAAGGTCTGCATTAGGCTCTTCAGCTTTAACGAAAGCTACGGGATCGTCGGTCTCGATGGTTCTTATGTCGGCCTTTGATCCTGATTTGCCGCCGCAAGTGGGTTGCTTTTCATCAATGATTAATTCATACCTCATAAAACTACCTCCTCTGTGTACTTTTTGTACAAGACCATTTTAGCACCGAAATAGTCTGAAATCAATATTGCGAATGTGAAATTTTCCATTTATTGTTAGCGGACAACATGTTATAATAGACGCGAGAATGTATATTGAAAGGGGATTATTATGTATTACAACGATTTTCAGGGATTAAAACTATCTGCCCTTGGAATGGGCAACATGAGATTGCCGGTTATGGAGGGCAATGACAGTAAGATTGACAAGGCAAAGACCAAGGAGATGCTGGACTTTTGCTTTGATGCGGGAATCAATTATTTCGATACGGCTTACGGATATCATGCAGGTAATTCGGAGCTTGTAGTAGGAGAGATATTAGAAGGACACGACAGAAACACTTTCTATCTGGCATCAAAGTTTCCCGGATATGATTCAAGCAATATGTCAAAGGTTAAGGAAATATTTGAAGAACAGCTTAAAAAATGCCGGGTTGACTATTTCGATTTTTATCTCTTCCACAACGTGTGCGAAGCCAATATTGACGGCTACTTAGACCCCAAATTCGGAATATTTGATTATCTGATGGAACAAAAGAAGAAAGGACGCATTAAGCACTTAGGCTTTTCTACCCACGGAAGCCATGATACCATTAAGCGCTTCCTGGATGCTTACGGCAAGGACATGGAGTTTTGCCAGATTGAGCTAAACTATTATGACTGGACCTTCCAGGATGCCAAAGGCACTGTGGAGATGCTTGATAAATGGAATATTCCCGTTTGGGTTATGGAACCGGTAAGGGGCGGCCAGCTTGCTACATTACCGGAAGAAGCCGCGGCTAAGCTTAAAGCTGCAAGGCCAAATGAGGATGTCCCGGCCTGGGCATTCAGGTTCCTTCAGGGAATTAAGAGCGTAACCATGATTTTATCCGGAATGTCCAATATGGACCAGCTTAAAGCAAATGTGGCCACCTTTGATGAGAGAAAGCCCCTTAACAAGGAGGAGGAAGAGCTTATCTTAGGTATTGCTGAGGACATGATTAAAAAGACTACGGTTCACTGTACCGCTTGTCATTATTGTGTATCAAAATGCCCCCAGGAGCTTGATATTCCTCACCTCTTGAAGCTTTATAATGAGGCTATGGTTGAAGGATCCGGTAATTTCATCTCAGCAATGGGAATATCAGTTTTACCGGAGGATAAGAGACCGGACAAATGCGTAGCTTGCGAGTCCTGTATGGAGGTTTGCCCCCAGAATATTGAGATTCCCAAGCACCTGGCCGATTTTGCAGAGAAATTACAGCATAATCCCATGGCAGGATAAGACTATGAACCGGAAAAAATTTGAAGTTGGGGAGGTCGCCTAAAGGGCGGCCTCCATTTTTTGTCTAAAAAAGATACGTAAAAATTAACAAAAAAACCCCCTTCACGAGGGAGAACTTGTTCAAAAGATAGTAATTGCATTTTCAAGGGATAAAGGATTAGACAGGGGTAGTTTAATATGTTTAAATTATCCCATAGGGATAAAACAAAAGGAGGAAAGAAGCGGGATGGAATTTAAATCGGATATTGAGATTGCTCAGGAAACTAAGATGGAGAACATTAAAACCATAGCTGACAAAATAGGGATTGACGGCAAGTATCTTGAGTATTACGGTTATTATAAGGCAAAGATTGATTATAATATTTTAACTGAGAAGAAAGATAAGAAAAACGGCAAGCTGATTCTGGTAACAGCTATTTCACCTACTCCGGCAGGAGAGGGAAAGACCACAACCACTATAGGTCTGGGAGATGCTATGCGTAAGATCGGTAAGAATGCTATTCTTGCCATAAGGGAGCCTTCTATGGGACCTGTATTCGGTGTAAAAGGCGGTGCTGCCGGTGGCGGATATGCCCAGGTGGTGCCTATGGAAGATATCAATCTTCACTTCACCGGAGATATGCATGCCATAAGTGCAGCCCAGAATCTTATTGCGGCTATGCTGGATAATCACATCTACCAGGGCAACAAGCTAAGGATTGACCCTGAGAGGATTACCTGGCGCCGATGTGTTGATATGAACGACCGTCAGCTCCGCTTTGTAAGGGATGGCCTGGGTGGCAAGACCAATGGGGTCCCCAGAGATGACGGATATGATATCACTGTTGCCACTGAGATTATGGCTATTTTGTGCCTTGCACGAGATATTCCCGATTTGAAGGAACGTCTTGCAAATATCACTCTTGGATATACATATGAGGGAAAACCTGTCTTCGTTCGAGACATAAAGGGACAGGGTGCGGCAGCGGCCCTCTTAAAAGATGCCCTTAAGCCAAACCTTGTGCAGACTTTAGAGCATACTCCGGCATTTGTCCATGGAGGACCCTTTGCCAATATCGCCCATGGTTGCAATTCGGTCATGTCCACTAAGATAGCCTTAAAACTTGGGGATTACGTGGTGACAGAAGCGGGATTCGGTGCAGATCTTGGAGCAGAGAAGTTCCTGGATATTAAGTGTCGTATGGCAGGACTAAAACCCGATGCGGTTGTTATGGTTGCCACGGTTCGAGCCTTAAAACATCACGGCGGTGTAGCAAAAGAAGACTTGGGCAAGGAGAATCTGGAGGCTCTTGATAAGGGACTACCAAACCTTTTACAGCATGTGGAGAATATAACTAAGGTTTATAAGCTTCCCTGCGTTGTTGCCATTAACGCATTTCCCACTGATACCAAAGCAGAGCTTGACTTGGTGGAGAAGCGATGCGGAGAGCTTGGAGTAAAGGTTGCCTTATCCGAAGTATGGGCAAAAGGCGGCGAAGGCGGCAAGGCTTTGGCAGAAGAAGTTGTAAAACTTTGCGATAATTCAAATGATTTTTCCTATTCTTACTCAGATGATGATACAATAGAACAAAAGATTATAAATGTGGCAGGGAAGGTTTACCGGGCTGACGGTGTAGCGTTTGAACCGGAAGCAGCACAGCAGATTAAAGAATTAGAGGCAGAAGGGTATGGCAGTCTTCTTGTATGTATTGCCAAGACCCAGTACAGCTTTTCTGATAATCCGGCTCTTCTTGGAGCACCTAAAGGTTTTGACATTACCGTTCGTAAGGTAAAGGTATCTTCAGGTGCGGGATTTGTAGTAGTATATACAGGGGATATTCTTACAATGCCCGGTCTTCCGCCGATTCCCGCTGCGGAGAACATTGACGTGGATGAGACGGGTAAGATATCGGGGTTGTTTTAAATACCCCGGCTTAGAACAAAATTAAATAAGGGGGAGCAGTTTTATGGGAATGTATCAAATGTCATGTACCGATTTTGCCAGTGCTCTTGCATCTGAGGAAGCGGTTCCAGGTGGGGGTGGTGCAGCAGCAATGGCCGGAGCTTTCGGAGTGGCCCTTGGAAGTATGGTAGCTAATCTCACCATAGGCAAGGAGAAGTATGCCGATATTCAAGACGACATAATAAGAATTAAGGGTAAGGCAGAGGATATCTTAGCGTCATTCCTGCTTCTTGTGCAGGAGGATGCGGAAAACTGCGAGCCGTTAGCCCTTGCATACAGACTTGAAGCGGACACGGACGAAGAGAAGTTCCAGAAGATAATGATGATGGAGGAGGCTTTGAAGAAAGCCAGCGAGACTCCGCTTGATATTATGAAAATGTGCGGTGAAGCAATAGCTCTTCATGAAGAGTTAGCCAAGAAAGGTTCGGCCCTGGCCAAATGCGATGTAGGCGTGGGCGTGGAGCTTTGTCTTGCAGCTCTTAGAGGGGCTGCCTTCAACGTATTCATTAATACAAAAATGATGAGAGAAAGAGACTATGCCGAAGATCTTAATGCCCAGGCCGAAGAGATGCTTGCGGAATACGGCAAGAAGGCAGAAGAAGTATCAAGGATGGTCAGAGAATCTCTCAAATAAGCAAAATTAAAGAGGAGGAGAGAATATGGAGTACCCTGCAAGTTTGAGGTATAGCGAAAGTCATGTGTGGGCGAAGAAAGAGGGAGATACCGTTAAACTCGGTGTAACGGATTATGCCCAGGATCAGTTGGGAGATGTATTGTTTGTAGATCTTCCGGAAGTGGGGGCAGAATTCAGCGTAGGAGATGCATTCACTGAGATCGAATCTTCCAAGACAGCCACAGAGGTTGAGATTCCTGTATCAGGAGAGGTTGTTGCGGTGAATAACGACCTGGATGATTCACCGGAGCTTATTAATGAATCACCCTATGACGCGTGGATTATTGAGATTAACACCGACGATGATGTAGATGCCTTAATGACCGCCGCCGAGTATAAAGACCATCTTGACTAGTCAAGACTATACGCATTGTAAATAAAATGCTTAGAAAAATAACGCACCTGTTGTAATAACAGGTGCATTTATTTACTCTTTAAATAATACTTTCAAGACTTGGGAGGGTTTCATGGACCGCATTCCATCCGGGTCTGTCAGACCCGCAGAGGAGATATGCCAGGAAAACAATCCTGCAGTGGTATTGTCCGTATCAAAGAATAATACCGGATTGTTAAGATATACATTATATCTGGCATACCAGTCCGGATAATACCTGGCCATGTATTTTTTGGCCAGAGTGTATGCTTCGCAATTTCTTGAACTTCCTATGGCGGCTATCTGAACTCCTGCCCCGGGTTTGGAATTTCTGCTGGAGGTAAAATCGGAATTCACCATAAGGGTACTGCCGTCAGAGCAGGTGCCAAGGGATATCCAGACATGTTCGGTGGTGCTTATTATATCGCCGGGATAGGTAATTTTATTACCGTTTTTGTCCGTGGCAATGGTCTTGGAATAAGTGCCAAGGCCCTTATCCGCCAAGGATTTGGCCATGGTGGTAGCCTTTGTCACATAGGATTCTTTCATATCCTCTTTTTCCAAGGTGTTATATAATACCCAGCCCACGAAGCCTGAGCAATCAAGGCCTGCGTAATGGTACTGATTGAAACCGCCGTAAGGATAGTAGCTGTCGTAAGGCCTGCTATCGTCCTTAAAGGTGTAATCCTCGTTATGTTCTTTAAAGAAGCGAACCCAGTCAGTAGAAAACCCAATGGTTCTTGAACTGTAGGAACCGGAATCGTCCTGCCAGTTCCAACCTCCGCCGTATACATAGAGGGCGGTGCCCACCGGCATCATGGCGGTCTTTAGGAAGTTGGTTATGGTTCGAACTCCCGCCTCACCGGATACCACCGGTTTTGCATCTGTATATTCCTTACTGTCAATAACTTCCGCCTTGGTAACGGCCCCGTCTTTAACCACAATATTATATTGGTAGCCTACTTTTAGGGTGTTTTGAATAGAATAATCAGGCTCCGTACTTATTGTATAGGTCTTCTCGGCATCGCCTACCTTAAACCGATACTTGAAAGATGCCGCATTGGATTTAACAATTCCCGGATTCCCGTATCCGTAGACCCCAAGGAAGGTGGCCTTTACCGTTTGCTTTGCTTCCTCCGAGGAAGCTGCCGGCGGCACCGGATCCGGCACTGAATCTGCGGCGCTTGTTAAAAAATCGCCGCCGGTCTCAGACTTCTGACAGCCTCCCGAGACTACGCATAATGCTATTGTCAAAACTATCGCTATGGCTCGTTTTAATTTCATATTCTACTTGGGCAGTAAAGTCTTGGTAGGCGTTACCACCATATCAACTTTATAGTCGTGGGGCTCTGTCGGCAGAGAGTCCACAATCTGAAAATCATAGGTAATAGCCACTTTGGTAAAGAGCACATCCGGGTGATTGGACAGATACTTATCATAATATCCTCCACCGTAACCGATGCGGTTAAGGTCAGGGTCAAAAGCCACACCCGGCATAATAATTAAGACTCTCGGGTCCTTGGCAACCTCGTTGGAAGCGGGAGGCTCCGGAATATTAAAGCCGCTAAGCTCAAAATGGTCTAAATCCTTGATATATAAGAATTCCATGTAATCATCAAAGACTCTGGGAGCGGCAACCTTCTTGCCCTGCTTGAAAGCGTCTTCGATAATCTCTGTAGTTATAACTTCCTGGTTATAAGCAATGTAAGGATAGATAACATCCGCAGACTTGTAGTAATCGCTTTCTATAATACGCTTGGCGATCTCGTGACTGAGCTCTTCAACCTGTTTAGGAGAGAGCTCCTCCTTAAGCGCTTTGATTCTGCGACGAATCTCTTTCTTTTTTTGCATCATTTCTTTATCCATAGATAATACCCCCTGTCATTATTGAGAGCCACGACAACCTGAATCTGCCAAGCAGATGTCGTGGCCTACGTAGTATAAAGTTTTCATAGAAAACTTTACACTACCTTGTATAATGTTGTTTAAAAATCTTCTCACAGACAAAATTATAACATATATATACGTTGGTAAACCAAAATATTAATTAAAGTCCAAAGTAGTTACAAAATCAGCCACATCCCCGGCCTGTAATTTCGATACTATGGAATCTTTTGTGGCTTCGCAGCCTTCAAAGCATTTTTCCAAAGCGTCAATGTAATCCGGGTCCAGGGAATCCGAGTAGATGCGGCAAACGGAGATAACTCCATTGTCCACCGCCAGGTTTAAGTCAAAATCTCCCCAGGAAAATCTGGTTTTAAACCTGTGGGTAAATGCCGTCGCCCGTCCCATCAACCATTCCTTGGAACTGAGATGTCTATAGATTTCCTGTACTCCTGCTGTCTTGGAAAGCTGATTTAGGTCTATAATCGTACAGTCTTTGCCGGAGCATCTTTCCTTCCATGCATCAGACAAAGCCTTTGCCATGGAATCCGCGGTAATAGCGGGATTGAGAGATGAAAGATTAACGGTCCTTGATTTTACGGAAGCGACCCCTTTTGATTGAAGCTTCTCCTTAGATGGCGTCAGATACTTGCCAAGGGCCGCGGAATCCACATTAATCATAATGGTGCCATGATGAAGAAAGCCGGTTTTTGTGCGTAAAAAAGCATTGCCGGAGATCTTCCTGCCATCCACGGTGATGTCGTTACGTCCCGTGGCTTTTGCCTCAATGCCAAATTGTTTGCAGGCATCGATAATAAAGTCTAAGTTGCCTCTGATATTTTCATCATCCTTGTGGCAGATAAATGAAAAATTTAAGTTTCCACGATCGTGAAACACGGCTCCTCCGCCGGTGTAGCGCCTTGCAAGAAAGACACCGTCACTTTCCATGGCAGCCAGGTTGCATTCTCCCTCTGCGTTTTGGTTACGGCCGATAACCACCGTGGGGTCATTCTGCCATACAAAAAAAATATGCTCGTTCTTATTGACGTTATCAAGCATATATTTTTCCAGGCTTAAGTTGAGATGGGGATTATAGAATACCCCCGTTGCAAAATTAAATTTCATACCTTAGTTCTCCTTTTTCTCCTAAATTTTACCTGTTTATCATTCTACCACAGAAAAATTAAACCGAATATAAATTATTGAGAAAATAAGAATTTTTTAATGCATTTTGTTCTAAATATGGTAAACTAATTACGAGATTGATTTAGATATTGGGGGAGACTAATGGATACTAGCAGTAATTCAGAGAAAGAGTATCGCCAGCAGCGTAAGGCGAGAGTTCAGAGGATGAAGAGGACTCTTATTATTGTTTGCGCGATTTTACTTATAGTGCCCACTGTGGCATGTATTTTTTTGGCCGTAAAAGTGGGATCTTTACAGAAACAGATTGATTACTTATACGAGGCGAAGTTCGGCAATGGCAGTATAGAAGCCGGGGGAGAAGTGGTCAGGATGGCAGATTCCAAATCGGATTATGCCATTGTTGAAGAAGGCACCAAGCTCCTTGAAGGCAAGATCTCGGGAGAGAACAACACCAAGCCGGAGAATACGGGACGCAGAAAGGTCTACCTCACCTTTGATGACGGCCCCAGCAAATATACAGAGGATATTTTAAAGATTCTTAAGGATAATAATGTTAAGGCCACCTTCTTTGTGGTTGGCAAGACCGACGATTCCCTTGTTCCTCTTTACAAGAAGATAGTGGATTCGGGCAATACATTGGGACTTCATTCATACAGTCACCAATACAGCGTGATTTATAATTCTTTGGATGCTTTTAAAGAAGACTTCTATAAGATTCAGAATTACGTAAAGGATTTGACAGGATATAAGTCTACATTATATCGTTTCCCGGGAGGCAGCAGCAATCAGGTAAGCAACACAGATATGGCGGAGTTTATCAGGTTCCTGAATTCCGAGAAGGTCACCTACTTTGACTGGAACGCAGCCAACGGAGATGCCACCACCAAGCAGTATACAGTCAGCGAACTGGTAAGCAATGTTATTAACGGCTTGGAGAAGGAAGGCGACACAGTTGTGCTTATGCATGACACCAACACTAAGGGAACAACAGTAGAAGCATTACCCATTCTTATTAAGAAACTAAAAGCAATGGATGTAGATATTGTTCCGATAGATTCGAACACTGAACCTGTTCAGCATATTAAGGCTGAGACGGTTACGAACTAATAATTGGAGGAAAGAGTTTATGAGTTTTTTCAAGGATTTCAAAGAGGATTTATCCCAGGCAGTTAACGAACTTATGCCGGAAGAGGAATTCGATTCTGATTTCGAAGAAGAAGAGATGGTTAACACCTTAGAGGAAGAAGACGGGGAAGTAAGCGATGAGTTAGATCAGCTTAACGGTTTCCTTGACAATATGGAGGCTAAAGAAGAAGCCCCCGAATTTGAGGAGATTACCATGGAGGAGCCCCAGGCTCCCGCAGAGCCCGAGTTCGAGACAATTAAGGTAGAAGAGCCAGAACCGGCACCGGCTGCACCTGTTGCAGAACCCGCATACACAGAGACTATTGCAAAAGAGGAGAAGACAGTGGACACAACTAACAGTATGGGACTTGGTGTGGCTTCAGATACCATCACCACAATCACAAAAGGAACAAGAATTATCGGAAGCATTGAGTCAGAAGGCTCAGTTGAAATAGCAGGTATTGTAGAAGGCAATGTATTATGTAACGGCAAGATTACCATTACAGGAGCAGTTAAGGGTGATACAACATCTTCTGAGTTCTTTGCTGATTCAGCAAGACTTGAGGGAGAGGTTAGAAGCTCAGGAACAGTTAAGGTTGGACTGGGCTCTGTTATCGTAGGTAATGTGGAAGCTACATCTGCTGTTATTGCAGGAGCCGTTAAGGGTGATATTGATGTTCAGGGACCTGTAGTTGTTGATACTTCAGCAGTAGTTATGGGTAATATCAAGTCACGTTCCGTACAGATTAACAACGGTGCGGTTATCGAAGGTTTCTGTTCACAGTGCTACGCAGATATCGATGTTAAGGGAATTTTCGGAGAATAATTCATGAGCAGATATTTACTTAAATTAAGCGGAGAGGCTCTTGCCGGAGATAATAAGACAGGACTTGATGAGGCAACGGCACTTATGGTTGCCAAGCAGGTTAAGCAGCTTATTGATAAAGGAGAGCAGGTGGCTGTTGTAATAGGCGGCGGTAACTTCTGGAGAGGAAGAACCAGCAAGAATATTGACAGAACCAAGGCAGACCAGATAGGAATGCTTGCCACCGTTATGAACTGCATATATGTATCGGAGATATTCCGCTCCGTGGGTATGAAGACTCAGATACTTACCCCCTTTGAAGTAGGAACATTCACCAAGCCCTTTTCCAAGGATAGGGCAATGAAGTACTTCCAGAAGGGAATGGTAGTATTCTTTGCAGGTGGAACGGGTCATCCTTATTTTTCCACCGACACCACCACGGTGCTTAGAGCCATTGAGATAGAGGCTGATGAGATACTCCTTGCCAAGAATATTGACGGTGTATATGATTCAGACCCGGCGGTTAATCCTAAGGCTGTGAAGTATGATACATTATCTATTCAGGAAGTTGTAGACAAACAGCTTGGTGTTATTGACCTTACTGCCTCCATTATGTGTATGGTGAATAAAGTCCCCATGAGGGTATTCGGACTTAAAGGTGAGGATTCTATAGTTAATGCCCTGTACGGTAAGTTTACAGGAACAATGATTACTGTGTAATTACGGAGAGGATAAGAACATGAATGAGAAATTAGCTGTATATGAAGACAAGATGCAGAAATCACTTAACAATCTTTTGGACGAATATGCAACAATAAGAGCAGGTCGTGCCAATCCTCATATATTAGACAAGCTTCGCGTAGATTATTACGGAACACCTACACCTATCCAGCAGGTTGCCAATGTTAGCATCCCCGAGGCAAGAATGATTCAGATTCAGCCCTGGGAGCCTGCCATGGTTAAGGAGATTGAAAAAGCTATCATGACATCTGAAATCGGTATTAATCCGGTTAACGACGGCAAGATGATTCGTCTTGTATTCCCGGAACTTACAGAGGACCGTCGTAAGGAACTGGTTAAAGATGTTAAGAAAAAAGGTGAGCAGTGCAAGGTTGCTATCCGTAACATCAGAAGAGATGCCAACGATGCGTTTAAGAAGCAGATTAAGGCAAACGAGATTTCTGAGGACGAAGAGAAGCAGCTTCTTGATGAAGCACAGAAGCTTACTGACAAATTTGTTGCTGAGGTAGATAAGACTATTGACGATAAGTCTAAAGAAATCCTTACTGTATAGGATTGATACATCGGCATAAAACAACGTACAGTATATGGGAGCATGGCCGAGTGTGCTGTGCTCCCATTTTAGTTTAAGTCGGAAGGTCAGGAGAATACATTATGAAGGTTCCCAATCATATAGCAATTATCTTAGACGGTAACGGAAGATGGGCCAAGGCTAAGGGCATGCCAAGAGCCTTAGGTCACAAGCAGGGAAGCAAGAATGTGGAAGATATGTGCGAGATTATGGATGATATCGGAGTTAAGTATTTCACCGTCTACGCATTCTCTACTGAGAACTGGAACAGGCCGGACAAGGAAGTTACAGGCATAATGTCCCTCCTTCGCAACTACCTTAAAACAGGTATAAAGCGTGCCAATAAGAACAATATGAGAATACGAATTCTCGGAGACATCTCAAGACTTGACGAAGACTTACAAGAGAGTATAGTAGAAACCGAGAAGGCGACTGCAGCCAATACGGGTCTGCAGTTTCAGATGGCCCTAAACTACGGTTCGAGAGATGAAATAAGAAGGGCCGTTACCAAGATTGCCGAGAAGGTGGAAGCAGGAGACCTTAAGGCGACAGATATCACAGAAGATACTATAAGCGCCTCCCTTGATACTGCAGGGATTCCCGACCCGGATTTGCTTATTCGTACCAGCGGTGAGCAACGATTGTCCAACTACCTGTTATGGCAGTGCGCTTATACGGAGTTTTATTTTACGGACAAGCATTGGCCTGATTTCAATAAAGAGGAATTACTTAAGGCAATTGATAGTTATAATAACAGAGACAGAAGATACGGAAAGGTTACGGAAGAGTAATGAAATCATTTGTTACCAGACTGGTAAGCGGCATTATTCTGGTGCTGGTTGCATTATTTACAATTGTTAAAGGCGGAGAGATTCTTTTTGCCATGGTACTCATACTTTCTCTTGTGGGATTGTATGAATTCTACAGGGTATTTAAGGTTCATAACAGACTCCCGGGTATTATGGGATATCTGGCCACATTGGGTTATTACGCATTGATGTACTTCAGACTGGTGGAGGGTTATGTGCCACTGGCTCTGGGATTTATAGTGCTTCTTATGTTTGCCTTTGTATTCACTTATCCCAGATATAATGTGGAACAGGTCATGAGTGTATTCTTTGGTCTGTTTTACGTTGTTGTTATGCTGTCCTATATCTACCATACCAGAATGCTTCCTGACGGAGCCTTTATCGTATGGCTTATATTTATCGCTTCCTGGGGATCGGATACAGGCGCATACTGTATAGGTATGCTTTTCGGTAAGCACAAGATGACACCGGAGCTTAGTCCTAAGAAATCCGTGGAGGGAGCCATCGGTGGCGTGGTATTCGCCGTACTTATCGGCACAGCTTACGCGTGGATTGCCCAGTACGGTCTTGGGTATACTGACAGAACCAAGGTTATTCTTGCGGTAATCTGCGGACTGGGTTCAGTATTATCCCAGTTGGGTGACTTGGCGGCATCAGCCATCAAACGTAATAAGGATATTAAGGATTTCGGTGATATAATACCGGGTCACGGCGGCGTATTAGATCGTTTTGACAGTGTTATAATTACCGCACCTATTATATATTATCTGGCATTTTTCTTCGGAAAGATGACCGGACTTATGTAGGAGGAGAATATGATAAACCTAACGATTCTTGGTTCTACGGGATCCATCGGTACACAAGCTTTGGATGTAGCAAGATACAACAAGGATATAACTATTGTCGGCCTGGCAGCAGGGAGCAATGTCTCGGCTTTGGAACAACAGATAAGAGAGTTCTCTCCCCGGGCCGTTTGTTTATATGACGAGAAAGCGGCAGACGACTTAAGAAGCCGGGTGGCAGATTTGGATACTAAAGTTTTATCCGGCATGGAAGGCCTGCTGACCATCGCCTCTCTTGAAGGTGCTGATACTGTTTTGGCATCTGTGGTGGGGATGATTGGTATACAGCCGGCCATTGCGGCAATTAAGGCGGGCAAACGACTTGCCCTTGCAAATAAAGAGACCCTGGTTTGTGCCGGGCATATTATTATGCCCTTAGCGGCAAAGTGTGGAGTTCCCATTCTGCCGGTGGACAGTGAGCACAGCGCTATCTTTCAGTGCTTAAACGGTGAGGACAGAGGCAGTATTGCCAAGATTCTTCTTACTGCATCGGGAGGCCCCTTTAGAGGAAAGAAAAGGGACGAACTGTTAGATATTAAGCCGGAGGATGCCTTAAAGCACCCTAACTGGTCCATGGGCAGGAAGATTACCATTGATTCTTCTACTCTGGTTAACAAGGGACTTGAGGTTATGGAAGCCAAGTGGCTCTTTGGGGTGGAGACTAAAGACATTCAGGTGGTGGTTCAGCCTAAGAGTGTTATTCACTCCATGGTGGAATTTGCTGATGGGGCTGTTATGGCCCAGCTGGGACTCCCTGATATGAAGCTGCCTATTCAGTATGCCTTATATTACCCGGAGAGAAGATATATGCCCGGGGAACGCCTTGATTTTGCTGCGATTAAACAGATTGCTTTTGAGGAACCGGATACGAAGACTTTCAAAGGACTCCCTTTGGCTTATAATGCAATGGAGCGGGGCGGCAATATTCCCACCGTTTATAATGCGGCCAACGAAGAAGCAGTTGCCATGTTCTTAGACGGCAAGATTGCTTATCCGGATATTACCGATACCATAGAAGAGTGCATGGAGTCAGGTAGGTTTATAGCAGATCCTACGGTAGATGATATTCTGGATACGGAAAGAGAGATTCGTGACCGTATCAAAAGCAAATATAACTGACAGGAAGTATAGTCTATGAAGATTATTATAGGAATATTGGTCTTTAGCATCATAATTATTATTCATGAGCTGGGGCATTTTATTCTGGCCAAGAAAAACAATATATTGGTTAAGGAATTCTGTATCGGCTTTGGCCCTACAATTGTGGGTTTTACCAAGGGTGAGACCAAGTACTCCATTAAGCTGCTTCCCCTTGGCGGAGCATGCATGATGCTAGGTGAGGATGACGAGGACGGAGAGTTTGACAATGACCCCAGGTCCTTCGGAGCACAGTCGGTGGCAGCAAGAATCAGCGTGGTTTTGGCAGGCCCTGTATTTAACCTTATACTGGCCTTCCTCTTGTCCCTTATCGTTATGGGAACTGTAGGCTATGATGCGCCTATTGTTAAGACTCTTACGGAGAATGGACCTGCCCAGGCTGCAGGAATTAAGCCGGGTGATGAGATCCTTACCATCAACGGCGGGGCGGTAACTTTATTCAGAGAGATTGACAATGCCTCCGTATTTATTAGAGGCAATGAGATAGATGTGACCTACAAGCGGGACGGAGAGGTTCTTTCCACCCATATAGTAGGTAATGTTTTGGAAGGCTCCAACCAGGTTGACTACGGATTCGGAAGAGGTGTAGGCCGTGTAAAGACGGATTTTTGGGGTACCATCAAGTATTCCTTTAACGAGGTCAGATTCTGGATTGATACCACTGTTAAAAGCTTGTGGACATTGATTACGGGGCGGGCATCCTTTAATGATATGCAGGGCCCGGTGGGAATCGTCAAAGCCATAGGCAATACTTACGACAGAAGCAAGCGAGACGGTATATTCTACGTCTTTATTAATATGGTTAATATCGCCATTCTCCTTACAGCCAACTTAGGAATTATGAATCTGATTCCTATTCCGGCTTTAGACGGAGGAAGGTTCGTATTCCTTGTGATTGAGGGAATAAGACGTAAGCGTTTTAACCCCAAGATAGAAACAGCCATCAACATGGTAAGCTTTGTGGCTCTTTTAGGCCTTATGGTTGTTATCATGTTTAATGATATTCGAAAGATAATTTTTCCTTAGAACGGATAGAATTTTAGCGACCTTCGGATGAATATCAATACCCCCGGAGATATTATATTCATCTCGAGGGTAAGTAACATTATGTCTTCATACAATCAAGGATTTGTATACGAGTATAGATTATACGAGGAGAGTGCCTATGAATAGGAATAACACTAAGGTTGTACATATAGGTGACAAGATGATAGGCGGGGGCAACCCCATACTCATACAATCAATGACTAATACGCTCACTGAGGATGTGGAGGCGACCGTAGCCCAGATTAACCGCCTTGAGGCGGTGGGCTGTGATATCATCAGATGTGCGGTGCCCACCAAAGAGGCGGCTCTTGCCTTGGGGGAGATAAAAAAGCAGATTAGCATTCCACTGGTGGCGGATATCCATTTTGATTACAAGCTGGCCATTGCTGCAATGGAGAATGGCGCCGACAAGATTCGTATTAATCCCGGCAATATCGGCTCCGAGGATAGAATTCGTGCTGTTGTGGATTGCGCCAAAGAGAGAAATATCCCCATTAGAGTAGGAGTTAACAGCGGTTCCTTAGAGAAGGAGCTTGTGGAAAAATACAAAGGTGTTACTGCCCAGGGATTGGTGGAAAGCGCCTTAGACAAGGCCCATCTGATAGAGGATATGGGCTATGATAATCTGGTTATAAGCATTAAGTCTGCTGATGTTATGATGTGTGTTGCGGCCCACAAACTAATAGCAGACAAGACAACCCATCCTCTTCATGTTGGAATTACAGAATCCGGAACCGTAATAAGCGGTAATATCAAATCATCCATTGGATTAGGCCTTATATTAGATGCCGGAATCGGTGATACAATAAGGGTTTCTCTTACTGGAGACCCGGCAGAAGAGATTAAGTCAGCAAAGATTATTCTTCGTACCCTCGGACTTCGTAAAGGGGGTATTGAAGTAGTATCATGCCCAACCTGCGGACGTACCAAGATAGACCTTATAGGTCTGGCAACAAAAGTAGAGAATATGGTAGCTGACATCCCTCTTGATATTAAAGTTGCTGTTATGGGTTGCATCGTTAACGGCCCGGGAGAGGCCAAGGAAGCGGATATAGGCATTGCCGGGGGCAAGGGTGAAGGAATTCTCATTAAACACGGAGAAACTGTAGGCAAATACCCTGAAGACAAGCTTTTATCTGTACTTAGAGAAGAATTGGAAAACTGGAGAGTGTAGTAAGAATGGGAAAAGGGTTTTTTGAGGCATTTCCAACTTTACAATTAGATAAAAACCTGCATGATCTCTTTGACGGATCAGTGGTAAGCAAAGTAACCACGTCAAAGAGTAAGGGCAGGGTTTCGGTCTATGTGACTTCACAGAGGCTGTTGCACAAATCCGATGTTTTCAAGATGGAACAAGAGATTAAGCAACAGCTTTTTTCGGATATAGTTATATCCGTACGAATAGTGGAATCCTTTGAATTGTCGGCCCAGTACAATCCCGAGAATCTGTGGGAGGCTTACAGGGAGAGTCTGGCCTTTGAGATAAGGCAAAAAGACCCCATTATGTACAATGCCTTTGCTGAGGCAGATATTAATGTCAGCGGTGACACCTTTAACATAACCATGGTAAGGGATGTCTTCGGGCGAGCTGCTTCAGATGGATTGGTGGCATTTATCAAGGATGTATTCGAGAACAGATGTCACATGCAGGTGCAGGTGGTGCCGGAATTCGTGGAGAAGACTAATTTCAGATATGTAAAAGAAGGGGAAGATCTGATTGCAAAAAAGGTAGCCTCCGTTATGGACCGCCTTGCATCAGATACTGAAGAGCCTGCCAAAGAAGAGACTATTATCGGCAAAAGTGCGGCCAAAAAGCCTGAAGGGAAGGCAGCGGAAGGCAAAGAGTCTGCCCTTACAAAGGGTGGGAAGAAAGCACCTTCCGGCAAGAAAGAGTCTTCCTGGAAAAGGAATCTGGCTAAGAAGAAGGCTCCTGACCTTATCTATGGCAGGAACTTTGGAGATGATGAGCCGATTATGCGACTTGATGAGGTCCTTGGAGAAATCGGCAGTGTTATAGTAAGGGGTTGCATTTCCGAAGAAGAGATAAAAGAGATTCGTGAGGATTTATCACTTATTTCATTTGTTATAACGGATTATACCGACAGTATATCCTGCAAGATATTCGTAAAAAACGACGCTCTTCTTGATGCCAAGGAAGCCATCAAGATAGGTGAGTTCGTTAAGATAATGGGTGTGGTTACCTACGACACCTTCGAAAAAGATGTTGTGCTTTCCGCTAAGGGTATAAAGAAGATTCCTGACTTTACGGTTAAGAGGATGGACATGGCCACGAGAAAGAGAGTGGAGCTTCATTGCCATACCAAGATGAGCAATATGGATGCGGTATCCGATTGTACGGAGCTTCTTAAAAGAGCTGAGAAATGGGGACATCCTGCCATTGCCATCACGGATCACGGTGTGGTACAAAGCTTCCCGGATGCATATCATGCGGTATGCGGAGGCAAGTATTCCGGTAAGGTAATATACGGCTGTGAGATATACTTAGCAGACGACCTTCGAAGCATAGTGGAGAATTCCAAGGGCCAATCCTTAAAGTCTGACTATGTGGTCTTCGATATTGAAACCACGGGTTTCTCCTCGGAAAAAGACAAGATTATTGAAATCGGCGCTGTCAAAGTAAGCGGCGGTAATATTGTGGACAGGTTTTCTACATTTGTTAATCCTGAAAGACCCATTCCCTTCAGAATTGAGCAGCTTACATCCATCAATGATTCAATGGTGATTGACGCGCCTGTTATTGAAGAAGTTCTGCCAAAGTTTTTGGACTTTGTGGGAGACTGTGTTTTGGTTGCCCATAATGCAGGCTTTGATGTGGGATTTATCAGGAAGAACGCAAGAGATCTGGGAATCCAAACGGACTTCACGGTTGTTGATACCGTGGGGCTTTCAAGAATGCTTCTTCCCAAACTTGCCAAGTACAAATTAGACAGTGTTGCCAAGGCTCTTAAGGTAAGCCTTGACCATCACCACAGGGCTGTGGATGATGCTGAATGTACGGCAATGATATTTGTCAAAGAGATAGAGATGCTGGAAGAAAGGGGCATTCCGGACCTTGATACCCTTAGTACAAAGGGTGTGCTGTCGAAGGAAAGTATCAGAAAGCTTCCCACCTTCCATGCTATTGTGTTATGTAAAAACGATGTGGGAAGGGTGAACCTGTACCGCCTGGTTTCCATGTCCCACCTGGATTATTTCCACAGACATCCGGTTGTTCCAAAGAGCAAGCTTAATGAGCTAAGAGATGGCTTGATTCTAGGCTCTGCCTGCGAGGCGGGAGAATTATACAGAGCTATCCATGACGGCAGGTCTGAGGAGATTATTGCAGAGATAGTTGATTATTATGATTATTTGGAGATTCAGCCCATTGGCAACAACCGTTTTATGATTGATTCGGACAAGAGCTGGGTTACTTCAGATGAAGATTTGATAGAGATAAACAAGAAGATTGTAAGACTTGGGGATGCGGCAGGTAAGCCTGTGGTGGCTACTTGTGATGTGCATTTTCTTGACCCGGAGGACGAGGTGTATCGTAGAATCATCCAGAAGGGTAATGGATACGACGACGCGGATAATCAGGCGCCCTTGTATTTCCGTACTACAGAGGAGATGCTGGATGAGTTTGCTTACCTGGGAAGTGACAGAGCCATGGAAGTGGTGGTTGACAATACCAATAAGATTGCTGACATGTGTGAGGTTATCTCACCTGTTCGTCCGGACAAATGCCCTCCTGTTATTGAAGACTCCGACAAGCAGTTGACGGAGATCTGCTATAAGAGAGCAAGAGAGGTGTATGGTGAGGATTTGCCAAAACCCGTTGAGGAAAGGCTTGAACGTGAGCTTAACTCTATTATATCCAACGGTTATGCTGTAATGTATATTATCGCACAAAAGCTGGTATGGAAGTCAGTTGAAGACGGATATCTGGTAGGTTCAAGAGGATCTGTCGGGTCTTCTTTCGTGGCAACCATGGCGGAGATAACGGAGGTTAATCCCTTAAGTCCCCACTATTATTGCCCTAAGTGTCACTATTCGGATTTTGAATCCGATGAGGTGAAGGCCTATGCCGGCAGGGGAGGCTGCGATATGCCCGACAAGAAGTGCCCTGTTTGCGGTGCCGATTTAAAGAAGGACGGATTTGATATACCCTTTGAGACCTTCCTTGGATTTAAAGGAGATAAGGAGCCAGATATCGACCTGAACTTTTCCGGAGAGTACCAGGCCAAAGCCCACAAGTATACAGAGGTTCTCTTTGGAGAAGGACACACCTTCAAAGCGGGAACCATAGGTACCCTGGCGGACAAGACGGTATACGGCTATGTGAAGAAATACTTCGAAGAAAAGGGAATACAGAAACGTAAATGTGAGATTAACCGACTGGTTAAGGGATGCCTGGGAGTAAGACGTACCACGGGTCAGCACCCCGGCGGTATAGTTGTACTGCCCCACGGTGAGGAGATTAACTCCTTTACACCGGTTCAGCACCCGGCGGATGATAACGATACGGATATCATTACTACCCATTTTGATTATCACTCCATTGATCACAACCTGTTAAAACTTGATATATTGGGACACGATGATCCCACCATGATAAAAGTCCTTGAAGACTTAACGGGTATTAACGCCAGAGAGATACCCCTAGACGATCCCGGGGTTATGTCCCTTTTTGAGTCTACTGCGGCTTTGGGAATTACGCCGGAGGATATCGACGGATGTCCCGTGGGCTCTTTGGGTATACCTGAGTTTGGAACCAAATTCGTAATAGATATGCTTCTTGATGCCAAGCCCAAGTGCTTCACAGACCTGGTACGTATAGCAGGTCTCGGACACGGAACCGATGTATGGCTGGGCAACGCCCAGGAGCTTATACGTTCCGGCAAAGCCACCATATCAACAGCCATTTGTACCCGTGACGACATAATGACCTACCTGATTAACAAGGGACTTGAGCCGGCGGATGCATTTTCCATAATGGAAAATGTCCGTAAGGGCAAGGTGGCTTCAGGGGGTTGCGATAAATGGCCGGGCTGGAAAGAGGATATGCTTGCTCATGACGTGCCTGACTGGTATATTTGGTCTTGTGAGAAGATAAAGTACATGTTCCCCAAGGCCCATGCGGCGGCTTACGTTATGATGGCCTGGAGAATAGCTTACTTCAAGATTAACTATCCCCTGGCTTACTATGCCGCATATTTTGGTGTAAGAGCAAAGGGATTCGACTATGAGATGATGTGCTTCGGACCGGAAAAGCTGGATGCCATGGTAAACAGGCTGAAACACCAGGCAGTCCTTACCGCCAACGAAGAAAACGTCCTAAAGACTTCTGCCATCGTAAAAGAGATGTATGCCAGGGGTATAGAATTTGCCCCCATAGACTTAACAAAAGCCAAAGCCGACCGCTTTATCATAGACGAGGGCAGGATAATGCCATCATTTTTAAGCATCGCCGGCATGGGTGACAAGGCGGCAGAGATGGTGGAGATAGAGGCGTCCAAAGGACCTTTCCTTTCCAAGGATGACTTCAGAGACCGCACCAAGGTCAGCAAGACCATTACGGATTTGATGTGCAGACTGGGAGTACTCCATGATATACCGGAGACCAATCAGCTTAGTTTGTTTGATCTGATTAATTAAGAATAGAATTAAAAATAGGGAGATAATTATGAATACAGGAGATAAACTGGTAGAAGGATACAAGATGATAGAGGGAGGAAAACCTGAGGGTGCCTACCTCTATTTGGAGGCCGTAGCCGAGATGTTTATAAATGACGAGATAGAAGATATAATCTACGGCAATCTTTTACACTATGTGGCCTCCATGGACTTAAAGGGCAAGACGGAGCCTGACCAGTGGCTGAAACTTGTGCTTTTGGATGCCCGTTACGGAAAGCTGATGTTAGAACCGGGAGATTTATTGGAAAACTTAAGAAAGAATCTGAATGAGAAGGAACTCCACAGTGACGAGTATGTAATCCAAAGCATGTTAGACGGTTCCATCGGCAAGATAAAGTATATAGACGGAGCGTACATAACTGTAAAAATCGACTACGAGAAAAATCTGCGCTATCTGGTTCGAATAGCGGGTAACGAGATGGAACCCTTGGACTTTGACGTGGAGGATTTTCGTATTAACAGACTTGCCAAAAGAGTAGAGTTTAACTACGTTAGAGGCAATAAGAAAGTAATGAGTATTAACCCTGACGGCAGCGATAAAAGAGAGCTTGACAGAATCAAGCTCTATCCGGAGGAATCTTAAATCTCGGGTAATAAGTAATAAGAAATGAAAAAGGGGCATTTGTGATAACATTACAATACAAAATTATGATGTAAATATTTACATTGTTAAAAGTGCACAAAAACCCGCCTTTGGAATTAGACAAAAATAACGAGGAAATTTTAGCACGATAAATTGACTGACAATTAGCGGAAAAAGGGGGACAACAGACCTATGGAATACGAAATCATCTACGAGATATTCAACAGCTGTTCAGGCAATCAAATGAGGGACATTTTTTTCGAAGAACGAGAGTTTTCAAGCCCTGACGAGATCGAACCCTATATACGGGAAAAGCACAAAAACACTATAGGTGACATTGACAAAACAGAGCTTGAAGATGGTGTGACAATTTTCGATTTCACCGTGGGAAATGTACCCCAGAGATACACATTTACCCCTATTGGATAAAAAGTGCAAAATGCAAAAATAACAAGCCAAAATGTTTGGAGATATTGCATAAAATGGACTTGACATATCCCATATAGGGGGATATAATTTCCCTATATATGGGCGCGCGCAAGAGGGGTAGTGTGCCTTGGGAGAGGAACTTTTCTGTTGTGATTAACAACTCACAAACGGACGGAGGAATATTTATTATGTCGAAGACTATTGCTGTAGCAGGAAAAGGTGGCGTGGGCAAAACCACCACATGTGGTCTGCTTATTGATTACTTAATCAGACACAACAAGAAACCGGTATTGGCAGTGGATGCAGATGCCAACTCCAACCTTAACGAGGTTCTCGGTGTAGAGGTAGAAGCTACCCTCGGAGAGATCAGAGAAGAAATCGCCAATGCGGAGATTGCACTTGATAATCCTATTCCCCTCGGAATGTCGAAACAGGATTATGCAAATTGGAAGTTTAACAGTGCTCTTATTGAAGAAGACGACTTTGACATGCTTGTTATGGGAAGAACCCAGGGCAAGGGCTGTTATTGTTACGTTAACGGAGTACTTCAATCCCAGATTCAGAAGTTCGCCGGCAATTACCAGTATGTGGTAGTTGATAATGAGGCGGGCATGGAGCATATCAGCAGAGGACTTCTACCCCATGTTGATATAGTTATTCTTGTAAGCGACTGTTCAAGAAGAGGCATACAAGCTGTTGGAAGAATAGCCAAGCTTATCAAAGAAATCGAACTTAATCCCAGTGAAGTAAAATTGATTGTTAACAGAGCACCGGGAGGCAAGTTAAATGATGGAATTCTTGAGGAAATCAAGATTCAGGAGCTTGACCTTGCAGGCGTGCTTCCTCATGATGAGGATGTATACGAGTTTGACTGCGAAGGAAAGCCTACGATTCAATTGCCTGCGGGTTCTGCCATGAGAGTTGAGCTTGAAAAGGTACTTGACGGTCTCAACCTGTAATTTTATACGTTTCACTTACGGTCGAATTTTTCGAGGGGGCGAGTGGGCAACCTTGGAATTAAGATAAAAATGTTTTCAAAAGAGACATAAGATATTAAAGGAGGTCTATATGGAAGAATTCAAATTAACAACTATTGAGGAGTTTGAAGCGGAAACTAATAAACTTCTCGAGACAGGCGCTAAAGTTGGCGCTGATTCATGGCAGCAGAGAGCTGCTAATCAGACACCTCACTGTAAGTTTGGTGAGCAGGGTGTTTGCTGTAGAATCTGTTCTATGGGACCCTGTCGTATTACACCTAAGGCACCCCGTGGAATCTGCGGATGTGATGCTGATGGTATCGTAGCAAGAAACTTCCTTCGTTTTACAGCGGGTGGTACAGCTACTCACTCAGACCACGGTCGTGAAATTGCTTACACACTTATGGAAGCAAGCCCGGATGGTCCTTACGAAGTAAAGGATCCCGAGAAACTTCTTGTTATTGCCAAGGAGTGGGGCGTTGAGACAGAAGGCAGAGACATCTATGATGTTGCTCATGAAGTAGCAGAATTAGGTGTTATGGAATATGGTAAGGTAAGAGGATTCCAGAGATGGATTAAGAGAGCTACTCCCGAGCGTCAGAAGACATGGGAAGAGCAGGGCGTTGCACCAAGAGCTATCGACCGTGAGGTTGTTACAGCTATGCATATGACACATATGGGTAACTCCTCATTACCTGAAGCACTTATCAGACAGTCTATCCGTTGCGGTCTTTCCGATGGATGGGGCGGTTCCATGATGGGAACAGAGTTCTCCGATGTACTTTTCGGTACACCTCACGAGGTGGAGACAGAGGCTAACCTCGGTGTTATGAAAGAGGATATGGTTAATATCGTAGTACACGGACATGACCCCTCACTTTCAGAAATGATCGTTAAATATTCAGAGACTCCGGAGATGGTAGCATATGCTAAAGAGCAGGGTGCTAACGGAATTCAGATTTCCGGTGTTTGCTGTACATCAAACGAAGTAACAATGCGTCACGGAATTCCTATGGCAGGTAACTTTCTTGCACAGGAGAACGTCGTACTTACAGGTGCTTGCGAGGCTATCGTAGTAGACGTTCAGTGTATTTTCCCTGCATTAGGACCCTTAAGCAAGTGCTTCCATACAAAGTTCATCACAACATCTGACATTTGCCGTCAGCCGGATTCAGAGTTCATTCACTTTGACGCACACAATGCAAAAGAGAATGCTATCGCAATCATTAAGATGGCTTGTGAGAACTTCAAGAACAGAAAGAAAGAGCTTGTTTACATCCCGCAGATGAAGCAGAAGGCAGTTGTTGGATACTCATGCGAGCAGATTATTAAGAAACTTGACGGTGTTACCAACTCTAACGTTGATGAGATGGGAACATACAAGCCACTCGTAGAGTGCGTTAACTCAGGTGTTCTTCGTGGTGCTGTTGCTATGGTTGGATGTAACAACCCGAAACAGAGAGCAGACTTTATGCATGTTGAGCTTATGAAGAAGCTCATTGCTAATGATATTATTCTTGTATTATCAGGATGTTCAGCACAGGCTGCTGCAAAAGCAGGTCTTATGGATCCAAGAGCTAAAGAGTTCTGTGGACAGGGACTTAAGCGTGTATGTGAGCTTGTTGGTATTCCTCCTGTACTTCACATGGGATCATGCGTTGATATCAGCCGTATGATGCGTCTTGTATGTGATCTTGCAAAAGATATGGGCTGCGAGACATACGAACTTCCTGTAGTAGGATGCGCTCCTGAGTGGATGTCAGAGAAGGCTGTATCAATCGGTAACTATGTTATCGGTACAGGTATTGATACATTCCTTGGAATCAATCCTTACACTTCAGGTTCAGAAAAAGTTGAAGGAATCCTTAAGGGAAGCATTTCTGAAATGATTGGTGCTAAGTATTTCGAGGAACATGATCTTGACAAATTAGCACAGATGATGATTGACAGAATCGAAGAGAAGAGAGCTGCATTAGCAAGCTGTAACTAAAGCATGTTGGAACTCTTCTAATAAAATCAGAAAGGTTGTGACCTTTAATGAAAATTGCTGTTACAGGCAAGGGCGGGGTAGGAAAGACTACTTTGTCATCAACACTGGCAAGATTATATGCCGAAGAAAACCGTAGTGTTCTTGCTGCGGATGTTGACCCGGATGCTAACTTAGGCTTGGCTCTCGGATTTACGGAAGAGGAGCTTGATTCTATAGTTCCTATTTCCAAGATGCGAGAGTTGGTTGAAGAAAGAACCGGCGCAAGTTCCGATGGATTGGGACAATTCTTCAGGCTTAATCCCAAGGTTGATGATATACCGGAGAAATTCGCTAAAGAATGCAACGGTGTAAAGCTTCTTGTGCTAGGAACGGTAGAGACGGCAAACAGCGGATGTGTCTGCCCGGAGCATGTAATGCTTAAGCGGATAATCTCCCACCTCTTGGTTCAGGATAAGGATGTTGTTATCCTGGATATGGAAGCAGGGTTAGAGCATCTGGGACGAGGTACTACGGAAGATATGGACCAGTTCATAGTAGTAATAGAGCCCGGAGCCAGAAGCGTACAGACATACAAGAACGTGAAGAGGCTTGCTAACGAGCTGGGAATTGAACGGGTGAGCGTTGTAGCCAACAAGGTCAGAAACGAAGCTGACGAAGAATTCATTAAGGATCATATTCCGGCAGAAGATTTACTTGGATTCATCCATTACAATGAAGAAGTGATTGATGCGGACAGACAGGGCAAATCACCATATGATATGAGTGAAGAAGCCGTTGCCGAGATTCGCACAATCAAGGACAAAATAGATAACATGTTCAATAAATAATATGTTTATTCGATAGGAGGAAATACATTGAGATTACTTGACAGAGTTTTTAATGGTGCAACAACCATTTACGAACAAACAGTAAAAGCTGTTGACGAAGCAATTGCAAAATACGGTGCAGATCAGGCAGTTTCACTTCCCGACACAGCATTTGCTCTTCCCTGCTACTATGCAGTAACAGGTGTTAAAGTTACAACACTTGGAGAGATGAAAGAAGCTTGTGAATTCCTTAAGAATTCCAACACAAGAGAGCAGCGTCTTGCTGATGGTTTCACATCAGGTATCGCTACAGCAATCGGTGCAGAGTTCACCGAGGCAATCAAATATATTGAAGGCAATCCTTACGAAGAGCCAATCGTAGCTCACTTCTCAGATGCTATGGTTCGTGAGCTCGGACTTCCCCTGGTTACAGAGGATATCCCCGGTGTTGCAGTATTCATCGGTGAGGCTCCTTCAACACAGGAACTTTGCGATTTAATTAAACAGTATCAGTCACAGGGTATCTTCGTTGCACTTGTTGGTAAGTGTATCGACCAGGCTGTAGAAGGAAATGCTAAGTTAGGATTCAACGTACGTTGTACACCTCTCGGATATCACATCGAGTCAGTAGTACATATCGTATCTGTTGCTCTAAGAGCAGGTCTTATCTTCGGTAACATTACACCGGGACACAACGAAGAACTTAAAGCATACACAATGAAGAGAGTTAAGGCATTCGTTAATGCTTACGCTCCTGTAGATGATGTAACAGTTGCATTTGGTGCAGGCGCAATCGCTTACGGTTTCCCTGTTATCTCTAACGATACCAATGACCTTAAGCCGGTTCCTAAGAGCATCGTTATCCAGCCGGATACAACTAAGTTCAATGCTACATCAATCGAGGCAAGAGATGTCAGAGTTAAGATTTCTAACGTTGATATTCCTGTACCTTACGGCTCAGCTTTCGAGGGTGAGATTATCCGTAAGGGTGATATGAAAATCGAAGTTGATGGTTCCAGAATGGACTGCTTCGAGCTTGTTCAGTCCAAACCTCTTGCAGAAGTTGAAGACCACAAGATTGAAGTATTCGGAGATGACTTCGACAAATATGAAGACGGAACAAAGATTTCTATGGCTATCATCGCTGAAGTTGCCGGTAAGAGCATGCAGTCAGACTTCGAGTCAGTTATGGAAAGAAAGTTCCATGCATTTATCAACTGCGCTGAAGGTATCATGCATACAGGACAGCGTGATATGATTCGTATCCGTGTAAGCAAAGATGCTTTCAATGAAGGATTCAGAGCTAAACACTTCGGTGAAATCCTTTACGCTAAGTTAAAGAGCGAGTACGATGCAGTTGTTGACAAATGTCAGATTAAGATTTACATCGGTGAGGAGACAACGAGACTTCGTAACGAACTTGCTACTCCTACCTTTGATCACAGAGATGAGAGACTTGGTTCTCTTACAGATGAGAGCGTTGACGAATTCTACACATGTATTCTTTGTCAGGCATTCTCACCCAGCCATGTATGTATCGTAACACCTGAGAGACTTGGACTTTGCGGTGCTGTTTCATGGTTAGATGCTAAGGCAACACATGAGCTTGATCCTAACGGACCTTGCCAGATCGTTAAGAAAGAACACGTTATCGACGAGAGAGTTGGACGTATCGAAGAAGTTAACGAGGCAGTTAAGAAGTACTCACAGGGTGCTCTTGAAGAAGTTACACTTTACTCAATCATGGAAGATCCTATGACATCATGCGGATGTTTCGAGTGTATCTGTGGTATCGAGCCTATGTCAAACGGTGTTGTTATCGTTAACCGTGAGCATACAGGAATCACACCTGTTGGTATGACATTCTCAGAGCTCGCAGCTATGACCGGTGGTGGAGTTCAGACTCCCGGATTCATGGGACATGGTAAGCATTTCATCGCTTCTAAGAAGTTCATGAAGGCTGAAGGCGGAATCCAGAGAATCGTTTGGTTACCCAAGGCTCTTAAGGAGCAGGTAGCTGACAAGCTTAACGCTACAGCAAAAGAACTTTACGGAATCGACAACTTCACAGACATGATCGCTGATGAGACAATCGTTGAGGGCGATCCTGAAGCATTAATGAACTTCTTAACAGAGAAGAATCATCCTGCTTTAAGCTTAGAGCCGATGATGTAATTCAATATTATTTAATTAATATACATAAGCCTCGCACAAAATGTGCGAGGCTTATGCCCTTAATTGTTATGTAAACTATTACATGGACTATTATGCAAGTAATACAAAAACAGAAAGATTGTTAAAAAATTATCCTTGTTGAAAAGTAACATATCATTCGAATTCATTAAAACGTATAATGTTGTTAACACTGGGTTTTCCCGACAATAATGCATGGGCAGACTCTGTTAAAAAATATATATACTTATACTGGAGGTAGGTTTTAATGACACTTTATGAAAGAATTTTTGCAGGTTCAGATGCAGTCTATGGATTGACCTGCGGAGCAATCGATGATGCCATCGCCAAATATGGCGCTGACAAGGCAATTTCATTCCCCGAAACAGCTTATTGCCTTCCCTGTTACTACGCAGTTACAGGACAGAAGATTAAGACTCTTGCAGAATTAAAGCAGGGATGTGAGACATTAAAGTCTCTTAATTCCGCTGAGACAAGAGAAGCCAACCCCTTACTCTCAGGTGTAGCTACAGCTCTTGGTGCAGAGTTCTTGGAAGCATTGAAGTATATTGACGGTTCAACCCCCTATGCAGAACCCTATTATGGTCATTTACCCGATGCTATTATTCGTGAGCTGGGAGTACCTCTTGTAACGGGAGATATTCCCGGAGTTGCTGTTATTATCGGAGAAGCACCCACAGCACAGGAAGGCGTAGATCTTATTAAGAGTTATCAGGCACAGGGTATCCTTGTTACTCTTGTGGGCAAGATTGTTGAGCAGGCACAGAGTCTTAACTACAATATGGGATACGGCGTAAGAGTTGTTCCCTTGGGAACTGACATCACATCAGTAATCCATGTGGTTTCAGTTGCTTTAAGAGCAGCCCTTATCTTTGGTAATGTGACACCCGGAGATGCAGCCGGTCTTATGAAGTACACAGCAGAAAGAGTACCTGCATTTGTTAATGCATTTAAGCCTATTGATGATGTTGTTCTTTCAGCAGGAGCAGGCGCTATTGCCCTTGGATTCCCGGTAATCACCAACGAAACAGAGAATGTTACAGAGGTTCCCAAGGCACTTCTTTCACAGCCTGACGTATCAAAGTTTAATCAGTTATCACTTGAAACAAGAGAAATCAAAATCAAGATTACCAAGATTGATATTCCCGTTGCTTATGCATCAGCATTTGAAGGCGAGATAATAAGAAAAGCCGATATGAAGATTGAGGCAGACGGATCAAGAGTCGATTGCTTCGAGCTTGTACAGGCAAAAGGTCTTGACGAGATTGAAGATCATAAGATTGAGGTTATCGGCAAAGACATTGATGAGTTTGAAGACGGAGAGAAGATCCAGATGGCTCTTATCGCTGAAGTCGCAGGTAAATCAATGCAGACTGACTTTGAGTCTGTTATGGAAAGAAAATTCCATGCATTCATCAACTGCATCGAAGGCGTAATGCATACAGGACAGCGTGATATGATACGTATCCGTGTAAGCAAAGATGCTTTTAATGCAGGTTTTCGAGCAAAACACTTTGGTGAAGTTCTTTATGCTAAGTTAAAGAGCGAATACGAAGCAGTAGTAGACAAATGTCAGATTAAGATCATAACTGATCCTGACAAATGTAGCGATCTTCGTCATAACCTTGCTATTCCCACATTTGATCATAGAGACGAAAGACTCGGCTCCATGACTGATGAGAGTGTAGACGAATTCTATACATGTATTCTTTGCCAAGCATTCTCACCAAGCCACGTATGTATCATCACACCAGAAAGACTCGGTCTTTGCGGTGCTGTTTCATGGCTTGATGCCAAGGCTACCAATGAGCTTGATCCCAACGGACCTTGCCAGATTGTTAAGAAAGAGCATGTAATTGATGAGAGAGTAGGAAGATATGAAGAAGTAGATGAAGCTGTTAAGAAGTATTCTCAGGGTGCATTAGAGCATGTTACACTCTACTCTATTATGGAAGACCCCATGACATCCTGCGGATGTTTCGAGTGTATCTGCGGTATCGAGCCTATGTCAAATGGCGTAGTTATCGTTAACCGTGAGCATACCGGTGTTACACCTATCGGTATGACCTTCTCAGAACTTGCTTCCATGACCGGCGGTGGAGTTCAGACTCCGGGATTTATGGGACACGGAAAGCATTTCATTGCTTCCAAGAAGTTTATGAAGGCAGAAGGCGGAATCGAAAGAATAGTATGGCTTCCCAAGGCATTAAAGGAGCAGATAGCTGACAAGCTTAACGCTACAGCCAAGGATTTATATGGAATTGACAACTTCACAGATATGGTAGCTGACGAGACCATTGCAGAAGATGCAGAAACTCTGATGAACTTCTTAACAGAGAAGAATCATCCTGCATTAAAGTTAGAACCCATGATGTAAATGATATAGACTCTCAAAGTCACCCGGCTCGTGCTTGCACGGAAGCCGGAGTGACCTTGAGAGGCTAACAAATATGAGCATGCAGCCCGATAGGGCGGAATGCGAATATTTGTAGAAACGCAAGAGCTGCGAAGCGGCGAGCGTTTCGTATATCATTTAGAAATGAAAGCGGAATGCGAATATTTGTAGAAACGCAAGAGCTGCGAAGCGGCGAGCGTTTCGTATATCATTATTAAAAACTTGCTAATTGTGAAGTGTGCATAATGATTTTTTTAATTCCTTATGCATTTGTATAAAAAAATATCCTAAAATTTTTACACAAATGATAAGATTTTAACAAGGAATAAATTGACATGCCCGTCAATTCTGTGTATAATATTTTACGGTGCTTACACAGATTTGTACCATTTTTAAAAATGTGCTTAGGGGTATATGTATAAGCTGATTACATATACGTTGCTTATAAACTATGATGTTACTTAAGCGAAACAAAAAGGAGGATAAAAAATGGCTTTTAAACCCGCATCACAGAAATTTAATGCTACTATCAACCAAGTTGAAATCGGTAGCGGAGACAAGAAAATTACTCTCGGAGGAGAATGCACATTACCATTCTACACCTTCGACGCAGAGATCCCCAATGCTCCCAAGGTAGGCGTTGAGCTTACAGACCTTGGAATCGATGAGACATTACCGGGACTCAAGGAATTCTACGCTGGTGCAGCAACTGTTGCTGAGCAGGCTGCTAAGGCTGCTACAATGGAAGGTGCTGACTTCATCTCAATCAGATTTGAAGGTGCTGATCCCAACGGTGAGAATAAGTCTGTTGACGAGTGTGTTGAAATCGCCAAGGCAGTTGCAGACGCAACAGATATGCCTTTAGTAATCTGCGGATGTAAGAACGCAGAGAAGGATGCCGATCTTTTCAACAAGATTGCTGAAGCATTGGCAGGAAAGAATGTATTATTCCTTGCAGCTAAGGAAGAAAACTATAAGACAGTAGGTGCATCTGCAGGTCTTGCTTACAACCAGAAGGTTGGAGCAGAGTCAGCAGTTGATATCAACCTTGCTAAACAGCTCAACGTAGTACTTGGACAGCTCGGCGTTAAGAACGAGACAATCGTTATGAACGTTGGTACAGCTACAGCAGGATACGGTTTTGAGTATGTTGTTTCTACAATGGACAGAGTTAAAGCAGCTGCTCTTTCACAGAACGATGCAGCTCTTCAGATGCCTATTATGACACCTATCGCTTCTGAAACTTACAACGTAAAAGAGGCTATTGTTTCTGAGGAAGATTTCCCTGAGTGGGGCGACCGTGAGACAAGAGCTATCGACATGGAAATTACAACTGCAGCAGCTTGCCTTGCTTCAGGATCAAACGCTGTTATCTTAAAGCATCCGGCTTCAGTTGCAACAATTTCTAAAATGATTAAAGAATTAGTTTAATTAGTTGACTGAAGGAGGATTATAAAATGGCATTAAAAGGTCTTGATATTTTTAAATTAACACCAAAAACAAACTGTAAAGAGTGCGGAAACCCAACATGTATGGCTTTCTCAATGAAGGTTGCTCAGGGTGCCGCTCAGTTGGACGCATGTCCCCATATTACCGATGACGTAAAGGCTCAGCTCGCTGAGGCTACAGCTCCCCCAATGAAGACCATCAAGGTTGGCGAGCATCAGCTCGGTGGAGAGACTGTTCTCTGCAGACATGAGAAGACATTCGTAAGCAAGACATTATATGCAGTAGCAATTAATGATGCTATGGATGATGCAACTGTAGACGCTAAATTAGAAGGCGTTAAGAAAGTTGATTACGACCGTATCGGTGAGAGAATGTATGTTGAGTTCTTATATGTTAAGCATGAGGACGGAGTTGACGGAGCTAAGTTCGTTGACCTCGTTAAGAAAGCAGCAGGACTCAGCAGAAACCTTATCCTTGAAGTAGAGGATGCAGACCTTGCTAAGCAGGCAGCTGCAGTAGCAGGCGGAGATTGCATCATCAACGGTGCTACACCGGCTAACTTTGAGGCTATGAGTGCAGCAGCAACAGAAGCTAAGGCTGTACTTGGCGTTAAGGCTGGAAGCCTTGATGAATTATATGATACAGTAGCAGCTATCGAGAAGCTTGGTAACAAGAACCTTGTTCTTGATGCTACAGCAGATACAATCAAAGCTACATTCGAGAACGTAGTTCAGATCAGAAGAGCAGCTTTGAAGAACAACGACAGAACATTCGGATATCCTACAATCGTTAAGGTTGGTAAGCTTGCTAAGGATGATGACAAGATGCAGATGGCACTTGCTTCATTATTCACAGTTAAGTATGGTTCAATCGTTGTTATGCAGGATATGACTTACGCTCAGGCTTTACCGGTATTCGGTTTAAGACAGAACGTATTCACAGATCCTCAGAAGCCGATGACAGTAGAGCCGGGTATCTACCCGATCAACGGTGCTACACCGGACGACATCTGCGCAACAACAGTAGACTTCGCACTTACATACTTCGTAGTATCAGGAGAGTTAGAGCGCTCAGGAAAGCCTGTTAACCTTCTTATTTCTGATGCCGGCGGAATGTCAGTTCTTACTGCTTGGGCAGCTGGTAAGCTCAGTGCTTCTACCATCGCAAAATTCTTCGAGGAGCAGGATATTGCAGGCAAGATTAACAACAGAAAGCTTATTATCCCCGGAAAAGTTGCAGTACTTAAGGGTGAGATTGAGGCTAAGCTTCCTGATTGGGAAATCATTGTTGCTCCTAACGAAGCAGTACAGCTTGTTAAATTCATGAAGGATTTATAAAATAAACACATATTGAGAGGAGAGTTTCAATGGCAAAATTTATCGTAATTGGAGAAAGAATTTCTACAACAGCTCCATCAATCAACAAGGCTTTAACAGAGAGAGATCCTGAGCCTATCGTAAAGAGAGCTAAAGAGCAGATCGCAGCAGGAGCAGCTTACATCGATGTTAACATCGGACCTGCTGAATCAGATGGTGAGGAGAGAATGAAATGGGCAGTACAGCTCATTCAGTCAGAGTGTGACAACATCCCCCTTGCTCTTGACACATCAAACGCTAAGGCAATCGAGGCTGGTATCTCTGTTTACAACAGATCAAAAGGAAAACCAATCGTTAACTCTGCAGATGCAGGCGACAGAATTGGTTATATTGATCTTGCAGCAGCTAACGATGCAATCTGTATCGCACTTTGCTCAAAGGGTGTAGTTGCAGCAGATAATGACGAGCGTATGGCTTTCTTACAGGAGATGCTCGAGAGAGGACTTGGACTTGGTATGGAAGCTGAAGACCTCTGGTTTGACCCCTTATTCCTTGTAATCAAAGGAATGCAGGATAAGCAGATGGATATTCTTGAGGCAATCAAGATGATCAGCGACATGGGACTTAACACAACAGGTGGTCTTTCAAACAATTCAAACGGTATGCCCAAGGAGCTCAGACAGATCTTCGATTCTAACCTCTTAGCTATGGCTATCATGAACGGATTTACATCTGCTATCGTTAATCCTAACGACAAGAGACTTATGGAGACAGTTCGTGTAACTGATATCATCAGAAACGAAGTACTCTATGCAGATTCTTGTTTAGATGACTTAAACTAATTAAAGTTTAAATTTAGGGCGGGAATGAATATTTCATTCCCGCCTTTTTGTTGGTTTACGCTATAAAATATGCTATAATCGAACGGTACGAACGATATTAGAAAATGAGGTTAACATTATATGAACGTTGATGAAAAGAATAACAAAGATCGACTCCCCTTTGAACATTACAAAGGTCTTTACGAGAAGATGGACCCGGAAGAAGCGGCTGCTCGTTGCAGAGTTCCTTATGATCCTGAGACTCACGAATTTACAATAACACTTATGAACAAGAAATATAAGGTATCGCACCCCGATTACGTCATTACTCCCGTGGAGGATGACGGAACTTATCATGCCCTTACTTCTTACAATCCGGCAGAGATTCTGATTCTTCGTTATCTCCTTGAAGGTGTTAACAAGGATTGTACCGGAGAGAAGAAGGCTTATGCAGATATGCCTTGGGGCGAGGTGTATTTGCAGCAGTTTTCAGGGAGATGTCTCGCGAGACTTGCTTACGGTTTCGGATATAAGTTAGACAAGTTTGCAGAGGCTATGGAAAAGATGGGAGCAGAGAAGGTTGATATGGGAGATGTAGCTTATAAGCTTGAATTCCTTAACAATCTTTACCTCTATTTTATTCTTTGGGGTCCGGATGATGAGTTTCCACCTTCATCCCAGATACTTTTTTCAGATAACTTTGAATGTGCATTTAAGGCAGAGGATATGGCGGTTGTGGGCGACATATCTATCGGAGCTATGAAGCAGGTATCACAATAACAGCTGTCATAGCACATGGGAAGAGTAATTGATTTTAGGAGGAACTGATATGGGGTTTACAATTAAGTTTATTCCAAACAATGTTACCGTTACTGTAGATGACGGAACTACCATTCTTGACGCTCAGATTAAAGCGGGTCTTGTGCCGGACGCACCATGCGGAGGCAAGGGCACTTGCGGCAAGTGTCTGGTTAACGTTACCGAGAGCAAGGAAATCTCAGGTATAGTTAAAGCGTGTCAGATCAAGATTCACGAGGACATGACAGTGGATCTTATTAACGTGCCTAAAGGGTATAACTTACTTACCCAGGGTGTAGAAAGAGAGATTGACATCAATCCCGGACTTAAATCTGTTGATGTTACGGTTAAAGAATGCATTATCGGCGATAATCGCTCTGATTGGGAAAGACTGAAAGATGCGGTGGCTGAACGTGTCGCCATTAATGAGAAAGCAATCCCGCCTAACATTAGGGTGGTAGCAGATTTATACAATGTTTTGCAGGATAATGATTACAAGGTAAATGTCATTGTTTTCAATGATGAGATCCTTGAAGTAAGAGCGGAGAACAAGCCTATATATATTGTGGCTTTTGATATCGGAACTACCTCTGTAGTCGGATATTTACTGGATGCTGCAACCGGCAAGGAGCTTGCTGTTGCCAGCATGTTAAATCCCCAGGCTCAGTTTGGAGCAGACGTTATTCAGCGTTCAAACTATGCTATAGAGCATGGCACTAAAGAATTGGCTGATGCTATTAGGGGAGCACTTAATCAGCTTATTGAAAAGGTATGCAAGAAGGCAAAGATTGATGTTACTGATGTTTACGCAGTAAACCTGGTAGGTAATACCTGTATGAATCATCTCTTCTTTGGCATTACACCGGGAGCTCTGGTTCATTCACCTTACAATCCGTCCTTAAGTGAGACTGTTCACTGCAATGCCGGTCATGTGGGAATTAAGATTAACCCGGTGGGTAAGCTTACCTTCTTATCCAACATTGCAGGATTTGTAGGCGCTGACACGGTGGGTGTTCTTCTGGCGACGGGATTTGACGAGATAGAGCCCATCACTTTAGCCATCGATATCGGTACAAACGGAGAGCTGGTACTTGGCAATAAAGACAGGGCTATTACATGTTCTACTGCAGCCGGTCCTGCTTTTGAAGGGGCTAAAATTGAATGTGGTATGAGAGGCTCTGAGGGAGCAATTGACCATTTACAGGTTAACGGAACCAATCTGGAGATGTCGGTTATTGGAGATAAGAAGCCCATTGGAATATGCGGTTCCGGTCTGATGGATATAATATGCATTATGATTGAAACCGGTATCGTGGACGAGGGCGGAAGAATCGTTGATGAGGACGAACTTACAACTGATTTTGCCAAGGCAAATGCAGGCAGAATCACTGAGATTGACGGCAAGAAGGCCTTCGTTCTTGCGGATAAAGATGCAAGTGGCAACGGTGAGCCGGTGTTCATCGGTCAAAAAGATGTGCGAGAAGTACAACTTGCCAAGGGCGCTATGGCTGCAGGTATTGAACTTATGTCTAAACAGTTGGGAATTCAGACTGAAGATATTAAGCAGGTTATGATAGCGGGAGCCTTTGGTAATTACATGGATCCCCACAGTGCTTGTGCTATAGGACTCATTCCTAGGGAACTGGAAGATCGAATAATTCCTATTGGTAACGCTGCGGGTGAGGGCTCAAAGATTGCGGCTCTTTCCAGAAAAGAATGTGAGCGTTCACAGCGGATGGCAAAGCATACGGAGTTTCTTGAACTGGCCACGGATCCTGATTTTCAGGATTGCTTTGTAGACCAATTAGAGTTTCCTGAACAGGACCAATAATGTAAAATATTATATGGTACGAGAGTACAAAAATTAAGTCATTTATCGGTTGAATTGTTCAACCAATTTCATTGACATTTGCATTTCTATGCCTTAAAATAATTAAGGTAAGACCATAGAATAGTATGGTTATGTGGTTTTTCTAAGATCTATTTTTATTTAAAATGATAATTAAAGATAGAAGTGAAACAAGGAGGATATTTTAAATGATTATCATTGGAGAGAAAATTAACGGTTCTATTCCTTCAGTAGCTAAAGCTATTGCTGAGAAAGACGGAGATTTCATCAAGAACCTCGCAAAGATCCAGACAGAGGCTAATGCAACATACATCGACGTTTGTGCATCAGTTGAAGAGGACATCGAGGTTGAGACTATGAAATGGCTCATTGACTTAGTACAGGAGGTTACTGACACACCTATCGCAGTAGATAGCCCAAGTGCTAAGGTTTGCGTAGAAGCGATGAAATTCTGTAATAAGCCCGGACTTATTAACTCAGTATCAATGGAAGGCGATAAGGTTGAGACAGTATTCCCTGTTATCGCTGATACAGAGTGGGAGTGCTGTGCATTACTTTGTGACGACACAGGAATTCCTCAGACAGCAGAGAAGCGTTTATCAGTATTCGCTGACTTAATGGCTAAGGCTAAGGAATATAACATTGACCCCAGCCGTCTTCACATCGATCCCCTTATCGAGATGCTTTGTACAGCAGAAGATGGAATTAACATGGTAACAAGTGTTATGGAAGAGATTAAGAGACAGTATCCTACAATCCATATTACAGGTGCAGTATCAAATATTTCTTTCAACCTTCCTGTTAGAAAGATTCTTAACCAGGCATTCACAGTTCTTTCAATGAATTCCGGTCTTGATAGTGCAATCTTCGATCCTACCAACAGAGATCTTATCGGTCTTATCTATGCTACAGAGGCTATGCTTGGTATGGATGATTACTGCATGGAGTACATCAGTGCTTATCGTGACGGACTTTTCGGACCCGTACAGAAATAATTTAATAAATAATTGATTTAAGATTTTTACATTACGTAAGATACCTATGCTGCTGTTTCGCCAAATAGCAGCGGCATAGTTTTCTTAAATAAAAACCTATAAGGGAATTATTTAACTAAACAAAGGAGGACAATAATATGTCAAAAATTGATGAAATCGCTGCTGCTGTAGAAGCAGGAAAAGCAAAAATCGTAGGCGGACTTGTAGAGGAAGCTATCAAAGAGGGATGCGATCCCACAGAAATCCTTAACGTTGGTATGATCGACGCTATGGGTGTTGTAGGTGATAAGTTCAAGAAAAACGAGATCTTCGTACCTGAGATGCTTGTTGCAGCTCGTGCTATGAAGAAGGGTGTTGAGGTTCTTAAGCCCCATTTGGCAGGAGATAGCTCAGCTACAATCGGAAAATACATCATCGGAACAGTTGCAGGTGACCTTCATGATATCGGAAAGAACCTTGTAGCTATGATGATCGAGTCTGCAGGCTTCGAAGTAATCGACCTTGGTGTTGATGTACCTGCTGAGAAGTTTGTTGAGGCTATCAAAGAAAACCCAGATTGTAAGGTAGTTGGTGTATCTGCACTTCTTACAACAACAATGCCTGCTATGAAGGATACTGTTAAGGCTATCATCGATGCAGGATTACAGAGCCAGGTTAAGATCATGGTTGGTGGAGCTCCTATTACTCAGGAGTTCGCTGATGAGATCGGCGCTGACGCTTATACACAGGACGCAGCTTCAGCAGCTCAGGTTGCTAAGACTTTAGTATAATCTGTGTAGATTAATCAGTATTTCTAAGAACCGGGGAAGTTTTCCCCGGTTCTTTTGCTTTTTGGGCGCATAAGTATACAGTGTAAAATAAATCAAAAATGAGATTAAACATTGTATAAAAAACGTTTATTTATTAGAGATTACGTGCTATAATAACATGGTATGTTTTTGGAATAAATATGCATAATTTTTGTAAAGTGTAAGAGGGGATGAGCAGATGACAACGGAGCACAAACATGAGCATGGACATGAGCATGAGCATGAACACGGTCACGACCATGGACATGTACACAGCCACGAACATTCCCATTACCACGAGCATAGTCATGAACATGAACACGATCACGGACATTCACATAGCCATGAGGAGATGTGTGATCACAGCCATGGAGAGGGTGAGGCACATACACATGTATTAGAGGATGGTACAATTATTACCCATACTCATCACGGACATCACCATTCAAAGGACCATATCAAGGCTGTATCCAACAGATTGGCGAGAGCTATCGGTCATCTTGAGTCCGTTAAGAGAATGGTTGAGGATGACAGAGATTGCTCAGAAGTACTTATACAGCTGGCCGCTGTTAAGTCGGCAATTAATAATACAGGTAAGGTTATTCTTCAGGAGCATATTAAACATTGCGTTATTGATGCGGTGGAGCATGATGATGATGAATCTCTTGAAGAATTATACAAGGCAATAGATAAGTTTATGAAGTGAGCGATATGGGGACGAAAGGTCTTACAGCGATTGTGCTTGCACAAAGAGATGAAAGACTTTTCGGGCCTAACGTACATGAGCATGTAGCCCGATAGGGCGGAATGTGAATGTATGTCGAATCGTGAGAGTTGTATGCAACGGAACGATTCGAAGTATCGCGATAGGGAACGCATATCAACAATATTTATAAAGGAGGTACCCCATATGTGCGAAGGCAATAGAATTACCAGCAACTGTGAGGCGGCAGGCCATGACTGCAGTCATTGCGCAGACAGCGACGGTGCAGGTGGATGTGCACATTCAACCAATGATGCTCCGGCTCAAAGAACCATGGAAGATTACCTGGACCTTACTTATAAGCAGAATCAGGTAATAGCGCTTAAACTTGATGCATATGCCAAGGACCTTCGTAAAGCAGGAAGGAACGATGTGGCAGATCAGTTAACCAGAGCCATTCCTGAGTTCGAAAAGGGGAATATGTATATTAATCTTGCAAAGTCAATGTTGCAGGAGAGATTTTAGATTGAGAGAATAACTGTTCAGGGAACAGATAAAGTATAAGGAGGCTTTACTATGAGCGAGCACAATCACGACCATGAATGCTGCCATGAGCATTCACACGAACACACACATGAGCACGGACATTGTCACGAGCATACACATGAGCACGGACATACCCATGATCATGAGCATACCCACGATCATGAACACCTTCATACACATGAGCATACACATGCAGATGGAACAACACATGAGCACGGACATGTACATCATCACACCCATGAGCACACAGGTGACCATGATCATGTAGATGCAGGACATGCACATACACATGACGGTGAACATGGACATGACCATGAGCACGGACATCCACATACACATGATCATTCTCATGGAGAGAAGAAGGATTCTAATGTGGCGCTTCTTGCTTATATGTTAGATCATAATGAGCACCATGCCGAAGAGCTGGTTGGAGTAGCTGACAAGTTGAAAGAAGCAGGATTCGACGTTCCCGCGGGCGAAATAATGGAAGGCGTTGAGTTCTTTAAGCAGGGCAATGCAAAGCTTGCAAAGGCTTTGGAAGTAATAAAAGCGCACAACTAAGATTCACACTAATCGGAGGTGGCAAATATGTGTTTAGCAACAGCTTATAAGAATAAAGAGACAAAAGAGCAGATTATTTGCGAGAATATTACTAAGATTCTTATCGACGGAGATAATATTACAATGCTTGATATTTTAGGTGATGAGATAAAGGTTGAAGGAAAGATTTCAATGGTAGACCTTACCAAGAGTGTTGTTATTATCGATGCGGCTTAAGAATATTTATTTAATGGAGATGAAGAATTATGAAAGCTATTAAGAAGATTTTATCATTAGCACTTGTATGCGCAATGGTTGTAGCCCTTGGAGCATGCGGACAGAAAACAGAAGAAAAGAAGGCAGCTTCTATCACAGGACCTAAGGACTTAAACGGCAAGAAGGTTGGAGTTCAGACAGGAACCACAGGAGATATCTTTATATCGGATGATAAAGAATTACCGGATGTTAAAGTGGAGCGTTTCAGCAAGGGTGCTGAAGCAGTACAGGCACTTTCACAGGGTAAACTTGATGCAGTTGTAATCGATAACGAACCTGCTAAGGCATTTGTTAAAGAAGTAAAGGGACTTAAGATTCTTGATACAGAGTATGTTCAGGAAGATTATGCCATTGCAATCAAAAAAGACCGTGCTGACGGACTTAAGGATAAGATTAATAAGGCTTTGGCAGAGCTTAAAGCTGACGGAACTATAGACAAGATTGTTAGCTATTACATCTATGAAGATGAGAGCAAGCGTGGAGACAGATATGTACCTTCACAGGAAGCTAAAACCAACGGTAAGCTGGTTATGGCTACCAACGCTGCATTCCCTCCATACGAGTTTGTAGAAAGTCAGGAGATTGTGGGAATTGACGTTGACATTGCTTTGGCTATTGCTGATAAGCTTGGTATGGAACTTAAGATTGAGGATATGGAATTTGATTCAATCATCAGCGCTGTTCAGGCCGGAAAAGCTGACATCGGAGTTGCCGGAATGACGGTTACAGAAGACAGAAAGAAGAACGTTGATTTCTCTGATACATATTACACAGGACGTCAGGTAATCATCGTTAAAGCGTAGATTTTAGTCGAAGTTTTGCCCTCGATAAATAAATCGGGGGCATATCTTTGTTTATTGAATTGGAGGAAGAGCAAGTGGAACAGCTAGCAGAGAAATTTGTCCAGAACTTCATAGCCGATAACAGATGGCAGTATCTTGTTAACGGCCTTGGTGTTACATTAAGGGTGACATTTTTTGCATTGATAATAGGTATTGTTCTCGGATTCTTAATAGGAGCCATAACGTCTACCAATAAGTTAAACGGCACATTGAAGATTCCCAATGCCATCTGCAAATTATATATTACCATTATAAGAGGAACGCCTGTTGTAGTTCAGCTTCTTATAATTTATTTTGTAATATTCGGTGCTGTTGATATTGATAAGGTTACTGTTGCGGTATTGGCATTCGGTTTTAACTCTGCCGCATATGTTGCGGAGATATTCCGTTCGGGTATCATGTCCATAGACCCGGGTCAGTTCGAAGCGGGACGAAGCCTCGGATTCAATTATATTGAGACCATGAGACATATTATTATGCCTCAGGCATTTAAGAATGTACTTCCTGCCCTTGGTAATGAGTTTATTGTATTGCTGAAGGAGACTTCCGTTGCAGGCTATATTGCCCTGCAGGACCTTACCAAAGGCGGAGATATTATAAGGAGCCGTACATATGATGCATTTATGCCTCTTATTGCGGTAGCACTTATCTACCTTGTTTTGGTTATTATCTTCCAGGCATTGGTTAATCGAATGGAGAGGAGGTTAAGAAGCAGTGACAGGTAGTGATGAAGTATTAATAAAGGTTGAGAATCTCTGCAAGGATTTCGGAGATCTCAAGGTTTTGAAAAATATCAACGAAGAGATCAAAAAGGGCGAGGTTGTGGTTATAGTCGGACCTTCGGGTTCAGGTAAATCCACCTTTCTTCGTTCATTAAATCTCTTAGAGAAGCCCACAAGCGGTCAGATCTTTTTTGAAGGGGACGACATAACAGATCCTAAGGTGGATCTTGATCTTCACAGGCAGAAGATGGGAATGGTGTTCCAGCACTTTAACCTTTTCCCGCATATGACCATTAAGAAGAATCTTACCATTGCCCCCATGAAGCTTTTGAAAAAGACTGAGAAAGAAGCCGAAGAGCGCGCTATGGAACTTTTACGAATGGTAGGGCTTGAGGATAAGGCGGATGGCTATCCGTCCCAGTTATCCGGTGGACAGAAACAACGTGTTGCAATTGTTCGTTCTCTTGCAATGAATCCGGATGTTATGCTTTTTGATGAGCCTACTTCAGCTTTAGACCCTGAGATGGTAGGCGAAGTATTGGAGATTATGAAGAAGCTGGCAGCTGACGGAATGACTATGGTTGTAGTAACTCATGAGATGGGATTTGCCAGAGAAGTGGCAGATAGGGTTTTATTTATGGCTGACGGGGAGATCTGTGAGCAGAATACTCCGGGTGACTTCTTCGACAACCCTCAGAATCCCAGATTACAGGATTTTCTTGCGAAGGTGTTATAAATGGGAGCTTTTGAAGATGCTTTACAAAACTTCGTAAAAGGATTTGCATACACAGGCGCGGTTAAACATTTGCTTAACCGCGGCTATTCTGTTGAGCGCATAATGAAGGAATATGATTATCGCTTAAGCAGGGAAGAAATAGAAAAACTTGCGGAAGAAGTACGTCTTGAAAAAGAAAAAGAGGACTCTTCCGATTCAGATAAGTAATAGGGAGAATTTTTATTGGCTGATTATAAGAAAGAAATAGAAAGAAGAAGGACATTTGCCATCATATCACACCCGGATGCAGGTAAGACTACCTTGACAGAGAAGTTCCTGCTCTATGGAGGAGCCATTAATCTGGCAGGTTCTGTTAAGGGCAAGGCTACCGCAAGACATGCGGTGTCTGACTGGATGGAGATAGAAAAGCAGAGAGGTATCTCTGTTACATCCTCGGTTCTTCAGTTTGAATATGACGGATATTGCATTAATATCCTTGATACCCCGGGACACCAGGATTTCTCGGAGGATACATACAGAACCCTTATGGCTGCCGATTCTGCAGTAATGGTTATTGACGGCTCTAAAGGTGTAGAGGCACAGACCAGAAAGCTTTTTAAGGTTTGTGTTATGAGACACATCCCCATCTTTACCTTTATCAACAAGATGGATAGGGATGCTAATGACAGTTTTGATCTTTTAGATGAGATTGAGAATGAACTGGGAATAGCTACATGTCCCGTTAACTGGCCCATAGGCTCAGGTAAGGAGTTTAAGGGGGTTTACGACCGTAACACTAAAAAGGTTACCACCTTTTCCGATACGCAAAAAGGTACCAAGGAAGGCGAAACTAAGATAATAGATGTGGACAGCGATGAGCTCTTAGGCGAGATTGGTGAAGAAGCAAGGGCTAAGCTTTTAGAGGAAATCGAGCTTCTTGACGGCGCTGGTGCCGAGTTTGATCAGGAACTTGTAAGTAAAGGAGAATTATCTCCCGTCTTCTTCGGTTCGGCTCTTACCAACTTCGGTGTGGAGAATTTCCTGAAGCATTTCCTTCAGATGACCACATCTCCCCTTCCCAGAAAAGCCGATGAGGGAGTGATAGACCCCTTTAGCGAAGACTTTTCCGCATTCGTATTCAAGATTCAGGCTAATATGAACAAGGCCCACAGAGACAGAGTTGCATTTATGCGAATCTGCTCCGGGGTATTTGATCCTGAAAAGGAAGTAAATCATATTCAGGGGGGTAAGAAGATTAAGCTTTCTCAGCCCCAACAGATAATGGCTTCAGAACGTAAGCTCCTTACCGAAGCCTATGCGGGAGATATTATCGGAGTGTTTGATCCCGGAATCTTTTCCATAGGAGATACATTATGCGGCGGCAAGCAGAATTTCAAGTTTGAAGGTATACCAACCTTTGCTCCTGAACATTTTGCCAGAGTGCGTCAGGTTGATACTATGAAACGTAAGCAGTTTATAAAGGGTATCACCCAGATTGCCCAGGAGGGTGCAATTCAGATCTTCCAGGAGTATAATACAGGTATGGAAGAAATAATTGTCGGCGTAGTCGGCGTCCTCCAGTTCGACGTATTGAAGTTCCGTTTAGAGAATGAATACAATGTTGAAATCAAGATGGAGAACCTTCCCTATGAGCATATCAGATGGATTGAAAATGAAGGCATCGACCTTGATAAGATAAGCGGTACTTCTGATATGAAGAAGATTAAAGACTTAAAGGGCAATCCCTTACTTCTCTTTGTGAATGCATGGAGTGTGGGAATGACATTGGAACGTAACGAAGGACTTGTTTTATCCGAATTCGGAAGATAGGAGCGGCCTATGGTTTGGAATATTGTAAGGTTAGTATTGTTGATAGCAATCGTTGCAGGGGCATTTATCGTCTTTGCCTGGTACAATGTCAAGAATAAAGACAGAAATCATGATGATGATATTGATGTGCATGATTTCTCATAAATGGAAGATAATGGTTGAATGGGCGAGGGATATGTGATATCATATCCTCGTCCTTATTTTTTGCCGTTTAGTCATTGCATGACGAACAAACTTTCGATTTTTTATAAAAATGTATTGACAGCGTTTTTTAAGTATACTATCATAATTTATGGAACGAACATTCGTTCGTTCGACTCGAATACGGAGGAGAATATTTATGGCAAAAGATAATGTTAACGAGGATAAATTAAGAGCACTGGAGGCTGCAGTCTCCAAGATTGAGAAGGATTTCGGTAAGGGATCCATTATGAAACTGGGAGATGCTTCGGCACATATGAATGTAGAGACTGTTCCTACAGGTTCCCTTAGCCTTGATGCGGCTTTGGGCATGGGAGGTATCCCCAAGGGAAGAATTATAGAGATATACGGACCGGAGTCTTCAGGTAAGACAACGGTTGCTCTTCATATGGTGGCAGAGATTCAAAAGAGAGGCGGTATCGCAGGCTTTATTGATGCGGAACATGCATTAGACCCCGCATATGCTAAGAATATCGGTGTTAATATCGACGAATTGTATATTTCTCAGCCGGATAATGGTGAGCAGGCCCTTGAGATCGCGGATACCATGGTTAGGTCCGGAGCCATCGATATTATAATTATAGACTCTGTTGCAGCACTTGTTCCCAAGTCTGAGATTGACGGAGAGATGGGAGATTCCCACATGGGACAGCAGGCAAGACTTATGTCTCAGGCCCTTAGAAAGATGACGGCTCAGGCTAACAAGTCTGATTGTATCATCATCTTTATCAACCAGTTGCGTGAAAAGATCGGTGTAATGTTCGGTAATCCCGAGACCACTACAGGCGGACGCGCGTTGAAGTTCTACGCCTCTATTCGACTTGATGTAAGACGTATCGAATCCTTAAAACAGGGCGGAGAAGTAATCGGCAACAGGACAAGAATCAAAGTTGTTAAGAATAAGATTGCGCCTCCATTTAAGGAAGCTGAGTTTGATATCATGTTTGGTAAGGGAATCTCAAAAGAGGGAGATTTACTTGATCTTGCCTCTGATTACGATATTGTTAATAAGAGCGGAGCCTGGTATGCATACAATGGAGAGAAGATTGGACAGGGCCGCGAGAATGCCAAGAAATATCTGGTGGAGAATCCGGCAGTTGCAGAAGAAATTGATGCAAAGGTTAGAGCCAAACTCGGACTTGTTCCTGAAGAGGCTTCAGAAGCAGAAGAATAGTGAAATATTCAATATTTTATATTGAATATTGAGGAATACCCCGTCTACACCGCTTGACAGCCCTTTAAAAAAAGTTTAAAATTTATTTGTTGTAATTGTACAATGAAAATAAAATAAGGAGGTGCTCCTGTGCCCATAGAAGCAATAATTATTCTCGTAGTTGCGATTATTGCTGTGGTATTGGCGATTCTCATCACCCGAAGCGCTACCTTGAAGGCTAAAGAAAAGGCTGACAAAGAGAAGGTAGACAGTGCCGAACATAAGGCAAGAGAGATTATAGATGAAGCTCTCAGGGTTGCAGAGACTAAGAAGCGTGAAGCACTTTTAGAGGCTAAAGAAGAGGCTCTTAAGAATAAAAATGACTTCGATAAAGAAGTTAAAGAACGTCGTAATGAACTTCAGAAATTCGAAAGACGTGTTCTTCAGAAAGAAGAGAACCTTGATAAGAAGCTTGAGTCTATTGAGAAGCGCGAAGCAGACTTCGCAAGAAGAGAAGAGGAAATTAAGAAGCAAAAAGCAGATATTTCCGAATTACATCAGCAGAGAGTACAGGAACTTGAACGAATCTCAGGATTAACCTCCGAACAAGCAAAAGATTATCTTTTAAAAATTGTTGAAGAAGACATTAAACATGATACCGCAAAGATGATTAAAGAATATGAAGCCCAGGCTAAAGATGAGGCTTCCAAGAAAGCTCGTGACTATGTTGTTACAGCTATTCAGAAATGCGCGGCAGATCATGTGGCTGAGACTACTATTTCAGTAGTACAGCTTCCGAATGACGAAATGAAGGGCAGAATTATCGGTAGAGAGGGACGTAACATCAGAACTCTTGAGACCATGACCGGCGTAGATCTTATTATTGATGATACTCCGGAAGCAGTTATTCTGTCAGGGTTTGATCCCATTAGAAGAGAAGTAGCCAGAATTGCTCTTGAGAAGCTTATCGTTGATGGAAGAATCCATCCGGCAAGAATCGAAGAGATGGTTGAAAAGGCTCAAAAAGAAGTAGAAGTAATGATGAGGGAAGAAGGAGAAGCCGCTACTCTTGAAGTCGGTGTACACGGCATTCACCCTGAACTTGTAAAATTACTTGGAAAGATGAAATTCAGATCAAGCTACGGTCAGAATGCTTTGAAGCATTCTATAGAGGTAGCGCATCTGTCAGGACTGTTGGCTGCAGAAGTCGGTATCGACGTTCGTACAGCTAAACGTGCCGGATTGTTACATGATATCGGTAAGTCCTTAGACCACGAGATGGAAGGAACGCATATTCAGATTGGTGTTGATCTTTGTCGTAAGTACAAAGAGTCACCTATCGTTATTAATGCAGTTGAAGCCCATCACGGAGATGTGGATCCCGAGTCCCTGTGCGCATGCATAGTACAGGCTGCAGATACTATATCAGCAGCAAGACCCGGTGCAAGAAGAGAGACTTTAGAGACCTATACCAACAGACTTAAACAATTAGAAGAGATAACCAATTCCTATAAGGGAGTTGATAAATCATTTGCTATTCAGGCAGGTAGAGAGATTCGTGTTATGGTAGTTCCGGAACAGGTTACTGATGATGACATGGTAATTATGGCAAGAGATATTTCTAAGCAGATTGAAGCGGAGCTTGAATATCCGGGCCAGATTAAGGTTAATGTAATTAGGGAATCTCGAGCAATCGAGTATGCTAAATAGATTCATTTTAATCATTTAAGGAAGAAAGCAGCAAGGCGTAATAGTCTTGCTGCTTATTTTTTTCCAAAAAGGAAAAAGAAATGCTTCTTGCTTCAAAATATGAATAATTAAAGAGATAATCTTGCAAAAACCGACGAAACACAGGCAAAATTCCCTAAAAATTTATCAAAAACATAGAAATACGAATTTTGTCCCGCCAAATCTTGCATTACGCCCACTCCTGTTATAAAATATGTTAAACGAAACAATAGGAATGACTAGGTAGGAACAATTTTTAAGGAGAATGATTTATGTCGTTAACATTATCGGAGAAAGCAAAGGCTGTTAAGCCTTCGTCGACACTGGCCATTACGGCCAAAGCTAAAGAACTTAAGGCCTCGGGCGTAGATGTGGTTGGATTCGGCGCCGGTGAACCTGATTACAATACACCTGAGAATATAAATCAGGCTGCTATTGATGCTATTAATGAGGGATTCACCAAGTATACACCCGCATCAGGTACTAATGAGCTTAAAGAGGCAGTATCGGCTAAGTTCAAGAGATTTAACAACCTTGATTATAAGCCTGAGCAGATAGTAGTAAGTAACGGTGGTAAGCATTCCCTTAAGAATATATTTGATGCAATTATTAACCCCGGAGATGAAGTAATCATTCCGGCACCATTTTGGCTTAGTTATCCTGAGATAGTTAAGCTCTCAGGTGGTGTTCCGGTATTTATATATACTAACCGGGACTGCGGTTATAAGATTACCGGAGACGATATAAGAAAAGCTGTAACAGATAAGACTAAAGCTGTTGTTCTTAACAGCCCTAACAATCCCACGGGTATGATATACTTACGAGAAGAACTTGAGGATATTGCTGCGGCTGTTGTTGAAAGCGATATATACTGTGTGGCAGATGAGATGTATGAGTATCTTACCTATGATGGAAGAGAACATATAAGCATCGCATCATTAAACAATGAGATATATAAGAGAACCATTACATGTAGCGGACTCTCCAAGAGTTATGCCATGACAGGATGGAGAATCGGTTATACAGGATCAAGCGTAGAGATTGCCAAGCTTATGGGAAGTATTCAGAGCCACGCAACATCTAATCCCAACTCCATTGCGCAAAAAGCTGCGGTTGAAGCATTAAACGGTCCTCAGGAAGCTGTCATGAAGATGAAGGCGGCTTTTGAAAAAAGACGAGATGCCATGTATGAGCGCATGAGCAAGATGAAGTATGTTAAGACATTAAAGCCGGAAGGCGCCTTTTATCTCTTCGTTGATGTAAAAGAGGTTCTTGATAAAGAGTATAAGGGTGAGAAGATAGAGACCACAACCCGTATGGCACAGATTCTCCTTGAGGATTACGCTGTGGCGGTTGTACCCTGTGTAGACTTTGGTTATCCTGACCATATCAGACTTTCCTATGCAATCTCAAGAGCCCAGATACATAAAGGGCTTGACAGAATAGAGGAATTCCTTAACAATATTTAAAAAGGATGCGGCAAGGTGATAACTTTGCGGCTTTAGGGAGGACAAGGATATGACTAAGATTGGATTTATTGGAATGGGTAATATGGGTTATGCCATGCTAAACGGCTTGCTTAAGGTTCATGATAAGTCGGAGCTTTTGTTTACTGACATAAGTGAATCCAGACGCCAACAGATTACCATTGAAACCGGCGTTAAGGCTGTGGAATCCAATCCGGAGTGTGTTAACAATGTTAAGTATGTTGTACTTGCGGTTAAGCCTCAGTTCTATCCGGATGTTATAAAAAGTATCAAGTATGTATTAAAGTCCGAGCATGTGCTCATCTCCATTGCTCCCGGAATCACCATAGCAGACTTAAAAAAAGAGCTGGGCGAGGACAAGAGAATTGTGAGAGCTATGCCCAATACACCGGCCCTTTTAGGGATGGGTATGACCGGTGTGGCCTTTAATGCAGAGGACTTTTCCTTAGAAGAAAGAGAAGTAATCGATGATTTCTTTACTTCCTTCGGCAAATATGAGAAAGTAGACGAGAAGCTTATGAGCGCTGTCACCTGCGCTAGCGGAAGCTCCCCGGCTTATGTATATATGTTTATTGAAGCTATGGCTGACAGTGTAGTCAAGTACGGCATGCCAAGGGACAAGGCATACTCCTTTGTCGCTCAGACTGTAAAGGGTGCTGCGGAGATGGTAATAAAAACCGGAGCACATCCGGCAAAATTGAAAGATGATGTATGTTCCCCCGGAGGAACTACCATTGCAGGAGTCGGAGCATTAGAGCGATGGGGCTTTCGTAATTCCATTATTAAGGCAACAGATGCTTGTTATAAGAAATCAGAGAAGCTGGATTAGATCCGGCTTCTTTTTTTACGCTTGGATGTTGACATAATTTGGAAATAATGGTATATTATCTATGCTAAATAATCAGGCACATATCGTGCAATCAATCCCAATTATTATTTAATTAGGAGGACAACTATATAGATGAATTATGAAGCTTTCTTACAGTGTATCCTAGACACTTTGGAAGAACGTTTGCCTGAAGGGGTAACATGCAAATATAAGCGTGTTACCAAGAATAACGGTGTGGAACTTGATTCTGTCATGATTATCAAGAAAGACTGTAATATTTCACCCACAATATACCTGGAGGGGTTCTGGAACAGATACTTAGCGGGACGAAATATTGAGGATATAATACAGGATATCCTTGCGGCTTATGGAGACAATGCCCTGGCAGAAGACTTTGACTTGAGCCTTTTCACTGACTTTGAGAAGGTGAAGAACCGAATAGTCTACAAGGTTATTAATTATGAAAAGAACAAGGAACTGCTAAAGGGCGTACCCCATTACAGATATCTTGATCTGGCGGTGGTATTCTACTGCCTTGTTGAAGACATGAGCAATGCCACAATACTGATTCACAAATCTCATGCAGAATTGTGGAATGTATCGGAAAAGGATTTGCTTGAGGTGGCGGCGGTTAACACCCCTAAACTTCTGAAGTATAAGTTCAGCAATATCTTCAGTTACTTAAGCAGTTACAATTTCCCCGGTTTGCCGGAAGAAGAGGCAAGAGACTTAGTACCCATGTATGTTCTCTCCAATAATACGGGAATCTATGGCGCCGGTTGCGTGCTGTACAAGGGTCTCCTTCACAAGCTGGGGGAGAGACTTGAGAATGACTTCTACGTATTCCCCAGCAGCATACATGAAGTGATTGTTATGCCGGATATTAAAGGGTGTGACGGAGAGTACTTCAGGATGATGGTAAAGGAGATAAATGCCAACGAGGTGAAAGAAGAAGAGGTACTGTCTGACAGCGTCTATTTCTATTCAAGAGAGCGGGATAATCTGGAAATGTTAAAGTAAAAAAGGCGAGTACGCCATGACACTGTAACATATTTTCAATAAACCTGTAACACAAAATACATATTTCCTAGACATAAGAAGGAGTCTGTGATACAATGTACACGTTACAGTGTCAAGCACCCGTAGCTCAGGGGATAGAGCAGTGGTTTCCGGTACCACGTGCCGGGGGTTCGAATCCCTCCGGGTGTGTTTGGGAGGATTATCATGAGTTTTAACATAGACAACTTAAAGGAAAAGATTGATGAACTAAAGAAGATTGACTTCAAGGACAAAGATCAGGCACTGGCTTTCCTTAAGAAGAATGTGAGAGGTGTCGTGGCAGGCATATTGATACTTGCCCTTTTTATCACATTGTTTGTAGGAAGCTGCGGAAGCCCTGATTTGAAGAATCCTTATGCAGGCAATAATCTAAACTATGTAGTTCCGGGTCTCGAAGCAAAAGGCGGAGAGCAGGGTGACTATAAGGTTAACAGCAACAACGATTTGAATAAGCTGGTTCGTAATTACTTCAACTGGTTTGCAGAAGGTAATGTGGGTGAGCTGGAGAAGCTGGTATCACCCCTTGATGAGAATCAGAAGAATCTTGTTATTGCCCTTAGCGAGTATATTGAGGGATATCAGAATATAGCAGTATACTTTAAGGATGGTCCTGTTAAAGATTCATATATGGTTTCCGTATATCATGAGACCAAGTTCAAGGATATTGCCACAAGAGCACCGGGACTTACCACATTCTATATTCACAAGAATGACAATGGTACCCTTATTATTGATAACCGTCCGCAGAGCCAGCTTGAGGAAGAGGTAGTAGCTTACCTCGAAATCTTTAAGACTGAGCCGGATGTTATCGAACTTGCTGAGAGAGTTAATACCAACTCAACTAAAGCATTCGAGGAAGATCCTGATTTATACAACTTTGTAGTTAATACATATCAGAAGATTTACACAGATTACTATGCAGCAGTTAAGACCGCTGCAGAAGAAGCGGCATCCAAGGCTGCGGAAGAAGAGGCCGCATCCAAGGCGGCAGCTGAGGAAGAGGCTAGGAAGAAGGCTGAAGAAGAGGCGGCAGCTAAGGCTGCGGAGGAAGCTTCCAAGCAGGCTGAGCAGCAAAGCGCCGAGGCACAGCAACCTCAACCTGCAGCGCCTGCATTTGCAGAGGGCGCTACAGTATATGCCAACGATATGGTTAACATTCGTAAGCAGGCTGAAGCATCAGGTGCTCCTGTGGGTATGACGGAAGTCGGCTCTGAATTCACGGTTCTCGGTGTAGAGGGTGAATGGGTTCACGTCAAAGCATCCAACGGATATGTGGGATACATTAAGAGTGAATTCTTACAGACAACAAAACCGTAAAAGGGAAACAATAAGCCGTAAGTTTCAATTGAAACTTACGGCT
>SVDM01000005.1 GCA_015058015.1 Lachnospiraceae bacterium
ACGGAGTTGTATAAATATAAAAACTTAGTAACAAAACATATATTACGAGTAACAAAACATATATTACGAGGGGGCTTGTTATGAAAAGACAAATACGCAAGAGATTACTTAGTTCGCTAATAATTACTGCTCTTATCGCCACATTACTGCCCGGTTGCGGCCAGAAAAAAGAGGTTTCCGCAGCAGCCAGCGAAATAAAGTATAGCAGCAAGGGCGAGTATACCACTACCTTGAGTGTAGAGGGTACAGATGTTAAAAGCCTTTCAGCCGAGGATATAAAGATAACCTATATACTGGCAGATACTGATGGATTTCAAAAATCTGCTTCCGGTGCTTCCATATCCGAAGAAGACATGAAGAAATACTTCACCGAGAAGGAGGCAGAGGTTACTTCCGTATCGGCTAAAAGTGATACCCAGATAGATATCTCCTTTACTGACAAGGATGCAGCTGCCAAAGCAACGGGAGCTTACACCATAAAAGCGGAGAAGAAGAATATTACCGCCTCTGCTCTTGTAATCTTCGAGCCAGGCAAACTTACTCCTGACCTTGAGTACGTCTTGGCGTCCGATAAGGAAATACGCCTTACGCTTACTCTTGCAGAGGGCTCGTTCTCTGATTCTGTAACCAAAGAGGATATTACCCTTTCAGGTTCTTTTGAAGGCCTTAATATTGACAGCCTTTCCTGCGCCGGCAAGAATCTTACAATGCAGCTTACCGGTAATATGACCATGCACGAAGACTCCGGTGTATACCTAGACGGTCTTGTTACTGTAGCTGAGAAATGTATAGTAGACGCTACGGGAGACTCTGTTGTAACCATCCCCGTCAGAGAACAGACCGCTTTCTTAGTTCCTGAGAAGATTAACGTGGAGGGAAGCAACGTTACTATCCCCTTAACACTTATAGATATTACTGATGTTGATAACCTGACAAAGAATCAGGTAACCTTCGAAAAAGATGTGAAGGTAACAGACCTTAAGAAGACAAGTGCCTCAGAAGTTTTGTTATCTCTTGAAATTGAAGGAGTTAAAGATAAGAATACGGCGGCAGCCGCTCTTGACGGCCAAAAAGTAAAAGTCGGATCCTTCGAGTTCATTGCCCAGACATCCGGGGCAGGATTCTATCCCGTATTTGATTACGTGGAAGAAGAGGGCGGCAACTTAAAATTTACTTTAAAACTGTATGCCAATAATGGAACTTTTGCGGAAAATATCTCTGATAAATCCATCTCCTATGACAACGGCTTTAAGGACGCCAAAACCATTTCTTTTAAGAAAGAAAGCGATATAACTGCTGAATTAATACTCTCTGTTCCCGCTAATGGTCAAAGCAGCGAGAACCTTAATATGGCCGGCGAAGTAATAATATCCGGTGGCGGCCTGATTAATAAATGGGGAGATTCCACCACAGACCCTGCCAAATACTTAAGAGAGTATACTAAAGAATCCATGGGCAAGGATCTTTCTACTACTGATATCGCAGCCATAAAAGGTATCGTGGGAGGCTTCGGCAATACCACCTTCGGAACACTTGCAGGTGTTGCCAGCGGTGCCGGAACAGCCTATAGCGTAGCCAAAACTATATTGGAGACAACAGGCGTAATCGAATCTGAACATGTTCAGGTTATGAATGGCCTAAAAAAGATTTCCAATACTTTATCCACCGTACAGTCCGTATCAGAGGAAACCAATAAGTTGCTTAAGGAAATGCATTTAGAGCAATACGACAGTCAGCTCACTGCTTTCGATAAGAAACTATCAGGCTTAATGTCGTCTGTTGATCGTATTGAATCAACCTTTAAGCAGGCCAAGAAGAAAGTGCCGGCAGATAAGCTTCCCACCAAGGAACAACCTTCATTTTCAACCTTGGCAAGTTCCGCCTCATGGACTGAGTATGATGCAGATTGGCACAAATACATTGATTCTTTATTGGAAGTTATATCAAGCGACAAATCCAACATAGACTTCGCAAGCTATAACACTACCGTTAATGACTTAATAAACAGATTTCAGGAGATTGCAGATACCATTTCCATTAACAGCGGAACCGGTAGCTCCAATCCTATAAGAATATTTGATAAGCTTTGTCCGTATACCTGCAATTTCTCGTCTACAGCTTTTTACGAACGCACGCAATATCGCGCAATAATAAAGCTGCAGCTCCAGCGGGCTCTCGCATGGCTTATGTTATGCTATAACTACAAAGCAGGCAATAATGATTCAACCATCGATATAAGTATTCTTCCTAAGTATAATACTGCTATATCGGCAATTGACGGCCTTACGGTGGAGAATCCGCCCAAAAAGAATTATTGTTATACATGGAATTGTGAAATTGAAGGACTGGATTCCCAGTGGAATTCCATCATGATAATCAATAAGCCCAGTCAGGGAGTGTCTGCTGCACAAGTGGACGAATTTGTTAACAGAATGCACGGTCGAACTCTCAGGCAAGAGCTGACCATAGCAGGTATCTCCATCCCTGTTAACAATTCCTGCCCCATAGAGGGAGTATACTTTGGAATGGTCGATTTGGGTGGCCAATCCATAGTCAAAGGTTATTCTAAACAATGCTACATAACTCTTTTCGTTGCAATTCATTACAATCAAACCGGCAGTATGGAAGGAACAACCGGAAGTGAAGCCAACAACTTCTTTAAGAACCTCGCTAATTTTTCCAAGCCTCCGGTTTTAACCATTAAATGGGATGAGAACAAGCTATCAACTGCATACTTTAGCGAGCAATCTAATTTTAAAGTTCTCAATCCAGGTAAAAACAATGAGACAGAGGAAGCCCATACGAACTTCTGTTGCTTCAAAGGATACAGCAAATAAAATGAAAACATTAACCAAGCTAAAATCATTTACACTTATTACTGCACTGCTTGCCTCTCTTCTGCTTCCAGCCTGCGCCGGCAGCGCAAACGGAGAGCGGGCTTTGTACATCTACATGTGCGGAAGCAATTTAGAGACGGAAAACGGTGCAGCTACCAAGAATATTGCGGAGATGTTAGAAAGCAGTGTTCCTGCCGGAACAACCATTATATTAGAAACCGGCGGTGCTAAGAAGTGGCGTAAATACGACATCTCATCAGAGAAGCTGTCCAGGTACAAGATTGAAAAGGGCAATCTTACCCTGCTTGAGACTGTTGATGATGCCAATATGGGAAGCCCGGAAACCTTGTCGTCCTTCCTCAAATATTGCAATGAAAAATATCCCGCCAAGTACACCGGGGTAATCCTCTGGGACCACGGTAATGGTTTTAAGGGGATTTGTAATGATGAATTACACGGCTTCGACGGCCTGACTCTTACGGAACTTGACACTGCATTTTCAGATAGCGGAAAAACTTACGATTTTATCGGCTTTGACGCCTGTCTTATGGCCAACTACGAGACCGCAAGAATAATGAGCAAATATGCAAAACACATGATTGCCAGCGAGGAGATTGAACCCTCTGGGGGCTGGGATTATAAGAGCGTATTATCCAGTCTTGGAATGGACAGCTATTTTGCAGATATCCTCAAGGCATATGCGGATAAATGCACCGGAAACAATAAAACCTGCTATACCTTATCTTCTATTGACCTGGCAGGCTTTAAATCGGTAACTGAAAGCTTCACCGAATTCTGTAAGAAAGAGCTGTCCTCCAATGCCACCGAAAGTCTTCAAACTGTGGACGGCTATGCCCAGACCTCCCTGTGCTTTGGTTCCAACTCCAGTAGCGAGGGGCGGTCCAACCTAATTGACCTGTCCATGTTCGCGGCAAGTAACGGCAACAGCGCTTTGCCGGAGGCCTTAAAGAAGACTATTACCTGTGTTAACGGCAAAGATCGTGACGGGGCCGGAGGTCTTAGCTTCTACTACCCCTTTGCCAACCAGAAGGATGTAGGCGAATACCTTGGCTGGTCCGGAGATGATTCCTACAAGGACTTCCTAAACCGCTTCTATCTAGGCATCGTTACGGAAGCCGCCAAGATAGCCTTTAAGAATCCGGGAGTTGCTAAGAATGGAGAGCTTAGCCTTGAGTTAACGGAAGACTCCCTTGGCAATATAAAGAACATACGATATAAGCTTTACCAAATGGTTTTTGAAGGTGAAGATGTTGGTGAAAAGGCTCATTGCCTTGGATACGACAGCGATGTAATCTCTGAAGGCAAGGGAACCTATACTACCTCCTTTGAGGGCAAATGGGTTAAGATGAACGACCTCTTTGTTCCCTGCGAGGCTGTGGATTTAAACGGGGATACAACCATCTTTTCCACCTCAGTCAAATGTAACGGCACAGAAGGTGTAATACGCTTCTCCTATAACGGGTCAACCAAGGCATTTTCAGTCCTTGGCTTTGTGCCAAAGGGAGAGAATACCCAGGGTAGACTCCATGATATAAATGACGGAGATAAGATAGTTATCCTCCAAGAAGTAAAGGATGAGAACTTTGAATCCACAATTGTAGAGACAGGTTCCTTTACTGTTGATAAGTCCATTAACATGTCTGTTGATGCCCTGCCTGAAGGATATTATCAGCTGTGCGTAGTGATAACAGACCTTTACGGTACGGAGTATCGCTCTTCCACCCTGTTGGCGGAGCTTAAAAGCGGAAAGCTTAATACAATTGTTGTAACTAAAGATGTTAAGGAAGGCTAGTATTATGAAAGTGGATATCTCCCAGATTGATTCCGGTGAGGAACAGATTGTACTTCGATACCTGGAAAAGACTCCCCGAATTCAACGCATTATTGATGCCATTGAATATGGTCACAGGAGAATTCCTGCAAAGATTGACAACGAGACAATAATGATAAACCCGGAAGAAATTCTTTATATCGAGTCGGTGGACGATAGGGTATTTGCCTATCTAAAGACTGAAGTTGTACGGCTTGAAGGGTCTCTATCCGGTGTGTTGACCGATCTGTCGGACGACAGATTCTTTAGATGCAGCAAGTCCATGATTCTTAATATTGAGAAGGTGGAGCGACTAAAAAGCATGTCTTCTAACCGTATAGATGCAACTATGGAAGGCGGAGAGCATATCCTGATTTCCAGGACCTACGCATCGGATTTTCGAAGAGTGTTGAAAGGAGGCAGAGGGCATGAGAGATAATAAACTATCCCTTTGGGAGCGCTATCTTACAAGGGAAATCGGCATTGAATTTAAGGCTTGCCTATACTTTTTTGCCATCCTTTTCTACTACTCTGTGTACCGAATTGCAGTGGGCAGATGGGATGCGGATATCCTGCATATGGCAGAGATGATTCTTTCCTGCTATGCAATCTGCTACGTACAGGTCTTCCTTTTTAGAAACTTTGATGAGGCAGACAGCTTAGGCCCTGTGGAGATTGCGGGAATCTTGGTTTGTACTGCGGTGTACGGCCTGCTGGCGTATTTCCTGGGGTGGCTTGATATGAACATTCCGGTGATTCTAGGCTTGGCGGCTTACTTGATTGTTACTTACCTCTGTGTCTACTTTATCTATAAGACCAAGCGACGGATAGACGACAAACAACTGAATGAAGACCTGCGTCTTTTCAAGATTGACCACGAAAAAGTGCAGGATAGCGGCCAATAAGTGCAGCTTGCGGGAACAGCTATTGTTCCCGCTTTTTTTGTTTGCTATAAAGGAGATAAGAAAGGAGCTTAGCTTATGAGAAATGTCATTCGTATAAATAATCTTACAAAAACATATGGTAAACACAGAGGTGTGGCGGATGTATCCTTTAATGTGCAGGAAGGGGAAATCTTTGGTTTTATCGGCCCAAACGGCGCCGGTAAATCCACCACCATTCGGTCTATGCTGGGCTTTTTGAAATTTAACTCCGGAAGCATAGAAATCCTGGGCAAAGACAGCGTAAAAGACCACGAGGCTATTCTAAGGGAAGTGGGATATATGCCATCAGAAGCACTCTTCTACCCTTCTATGACCGTACTTGAGACTATTAAATATGCCGCAGCTGTCAGGGGGCTTGATTGCAGCAGAGAAGCAAGCCGGCTTATTGAGCGGTTAAAGGTCGATCCCGACAAGAGAATAAAGGAGCTGTCCCTCGGTAACAGAAAAAAGGTTTCTATCATATGCGCCATGCAGCATAGGCCAAAGCTTTTCATCTTTGACGAGCCCACCAGCGGCTTAGACCCTTTGATGCAAAACACCTTCTTTGAACTGATTAATGAGTATGTGTCTTTGGGAACTACCTGTATGCTATCCACCCACGTTTTATCAGAGGTTAGAAAGCACTGCCACAGGGCAGCCGTTATGAGAGACGGCCATTTGATTAAGACGGATACTGTGGAAAATCTTATAACCTCTTCCGTAAAGAATGTAAAGGTTACAATAAGCGGGCAGCATGATGAGTACGTATTCAAAGGGGATATAAATGACCTTGTGGCATCATTAGCCGGTAAGCATTTAGATAACTTAAGTGTAGAAGAACCCTCTTTAGAGGACATGTTCATGCATTTCTATGACGGAAAGGAGGAAGCGTAGATGTCACCGATTATGAGACAGGAACTAAAGCTTAATATTAAGAGCCTGCTTATCTGGAGCCTTATAGTAGGAGGCCTTGGTTTTGTGTGTACCCTTCTTTATTCCACTATGGACAGTCAGGTAAATGAACTGGCAGATATGATGTCAAAGATGGGCTCCTTTTCTGATGCCTTCGGAATGAGTACCCTTAGTATAGCAACCTTAAAGGGCTACTTTGCAACTGAAGTAGGAGTAATCCATGGCCTTGGAAGTGCCATGTTTGCAGCCTTCTACGCATCTTGTATGCTGTCTAAAGAGGAGGACGGTCATACGGGGGAATTTCTCTACTCTCTTCCCGTATCCAGAGGAAAAGTCATAACTGCAAAGGGTATCTCCATAATACTTAATCTGGTGTTCTTTACCCTTATATGCGGAATCTTTTATGTGGTGGGGTTCGCCGCTCTCGGCGAAGAGATTCTGTGGCAGGAAATGTTGCGGTTCTTAGGCAGTATGCTTCTTATGAACTTAGAAGTGGCAGCTATAGCCTTCCTGCTTTCCGCAACCACAGGCAGAAACCGCTTAGGCTTAGGGCTCGGAGTGGCATTAATCGTATATGCCTACGACCTTATGGGACGTGTGGTTCCTTCCCTAAAGGATTACCTCTTTATCGGCCCCTTCTCCTTTGCCAACGCATCGGAGATATTTGCCGGACACGATGTTCCGGAATATAGCATTCCTCTTTCCATAATCGTTACAATTGCTGCCATCGCAGGCGCTTATCTGGTATATACCCGCAGGGACTTGGCGGGATAACACAAAAGGAGACCCCTTATTAAAGGTGGTCTCCCTTTTAATTCCCTTCAAATCTATTGCAAGTCGTCGTCATCTTTTTTGACTTCGTCATAATATCCCGCGGCAGCTATCATCTCCAGTTCTCCGTCGGTCAACTCAACCAGATCGCTCTCCGATAGCTTCCGATACTTGGGGAAAGGCCGCACATTGGTCCTGCTGCCCTCCGCAAACAACTTGCCTCTTAACTCTTCCTTGTGATTACTACCCTCTGTGAAATTAGCCCTTTTAAAAATATCTTCTACATTGCCCTTCATAACAATGACCTCATTTCTTAATGGTTGGACTATTTTTACACTTATATATACACGACTTTGAATCATTATGCGACAAAAATGTTATTAAAAGTATGCTATAATTACTCTGTGTTGAGATTAGTTGCCACCGGCAGCTTAGAATATAACAGCAAAAGGAGACCAACATGAGATTCATATCCTGGAATATAGATTCAATTAACGCGGCTCTTACTTCAGATTCCGCAAGGGCTGCGCTTTCAAGAGATGTCCTTGATACTATTGCAGGGACTGATGCCGATATAATAGCCATTCAGGAGACCAAACTCCCTTCCGACGGACCCTCGGATAAGCATATGGAAAAACTCACAGAGTACTTCCCGGACTATACAGTGGAGTGGGTTAGTTCTACTCCTCCTGCCAAAAAGGGTTATGCAGGTACCATGGTCTTATACAAAAAGAGTATGTCTGCAACAAAGGAAGTTCCAAAGCTTGGCGCCCCGGATACCATGGATATGGAAGGACGCCTCCTGACACTTGAATTCGACAAGTTCTATTTTGTAAATGTATATACGCCCAATGCCGGGGATGGCTTAAAAAGACTGGCCGAGCGTCAGGAATGGGACAAACTTTATGCCGACTATCTGGCAGGTCTTGATAAGATCAAACCTGTTATTGCCTGTGGCGACTACAATGTAGCCCATGAAGAGATTGACCTGGCCAATCCGGATTCTAACCACATGTCGGCGGGATTTACCGATGAAGAACGTCAAGGCTTTTCGAATCTCTTGTCCAAGGGCTTTGTTGATACCTTCCGCCACCTGCATGGAAATGTGGAAGGTGTGTATTCCTGGTGGGCACAGCGTGTCAAGACCAGCAAGATTAACAACTCGGGCTGGAGAATTGATTACTTTATCGTAAGCGAACGGGTAAAAGATGCCGTAACCAAGTCGGAGATGATTGATTCGGGAAGTCGTCAAGATCACGGCCCCATCCTTCTGGAAATGAACATATAACAATAAATCATAAAACGCACCGCCATGTCTTAGATCCGACATCGGCGGTGCGCTGCATATAATTCCTAATTAGTCTTATTTAAAATATCTGTCAAGAAGGCCCTTTAATGCCTTGCCGTGTCTTGCTTCATCACGAGCCATCTCGTGAACGGTATCATGAATAGCATCTAAGCCGTTTTTCTTTGCACAAGACGCAAGGTCGAATTTACCCTGGGTTGCTCCGAATTCACAATCAACTCTCCATGAAAGATTGTCTTTAGTTGATGCCTTCATGTTAGGCTCAAGCTCTGAACCCAGAAGCTCTGCGAATTTAGCCGCATGCTCTGCCTCTTCAAATGCTGCCTTCTCCCAGTAAAGTCCTACTTCCGGATATCCCTCACGATGAGCGATACGTGCCATACACAGGTACATACCAACTTCTGAACATTCACCGTTAAAATTAGCCATTAACTGTTCAAAGATATATTTCTTATCTTCTTCACTTACATTATCATTGTTCTTAACGGTCTGCGCATATACACCAAATTCATGCTCTGCAGCAAGAGTGAGTTCACCCTCCATCTTCTTGAAACGGTCACCGCTTACGTGACATGTGGGACATTCCTTTGGGGGCTCGTCTCCTTCATAAATGTATCCGCATACCGGACATACCCATTTTGCCATTTTTAAATCCTCCTTTGTCATTAAAAATATCCTTTCGCCCCCTTTATGCGGGCGCTGAAATTATTGTATCATAAATTCTTCATCTTGTAACGAGTTTGAGCACATTTAATAAAAATGTATTATTTTTTCAGATTAAATCGTGGTATAGTATGGGTATAAGATTTAAGAAAGGAGCCTTGTATGGCAAATAAAATATCTGAAAACTCAACAACATTAAATAGAGACAAGGTAATAATAAGAACCAGTATAATAGGTATCGTGGCCAACATCTTCCTGGTGGCTTTTAAGGCTACTGTAGGACTTCTGGCCAATTCAATTGCGGTAATACTTGATGCGGTTAACAACTTAAGTGATGCCTTATCCTCGGTTATCACCATTGTGGGAACCAAACTGGCTACCAAAAAGCCTGATAAGAAGCACCCCTTAGGTTACGGCAGAATTGAATACTTAAGCGCCATGATTGTTGCGGCTATCGTTCTATATGCCGGTATTACATCGGCAGTTGAATCAGTCAAAAAGATAATATGGCCTGAGGTGGCTGACTACAGTACCGTATCCCTGATTATCATAGCCGGAGCCGTAGTGGTCAAACTAATCTTAGGCCGATATGTAAAGGTAATGGGCCAAAAAGTAAACTCCGGATCTCTGATAGCCTCCGGTTCCGATGCCTTATTTGACGCAGTGCTTTCTGCTTCGGTTCTTGCTTCTGCCGTAGTATTCCTTACAACGGGTATAAGCCTTGAGGCCTATGTGGGCGTTCTTATCTCTGTATTTATTATTAAAGCCGGTATAGAGATGCTTATGGAGACCTTAGATGAGATTCTTGGCAAACGTCTTGAAAGAGATTACATAAGAGCTATTAAGAAAACTATCTGCGAGGATGAATATGTATCCGGGGCCTATGACCTGATTCTTCACAGTTACGGTCCGGACAAACTAATCGGATCCGCCCATGTGGAAGTTCCGGACACCCTTACTGCAGACGAATTAGACGTGATGCAAAGACGTATTGCCGAAAATGTCTATAGAAAACACGGCATATTCATGGTGGGAATCGGCATCTATTCCATGAATACCAAAGACGATGAGATTAAGGCTATGAGGTCCGATATTAATCACCGTATTTTAGCTCACGAAGGAGTACTGCAGATTCACGGATTCTACGTTAATCGCGAACGAATGATAATTAGTCTTGATGTTATTCTGGATTTTGAACTTACTGACCGGGAGCAAACCTACAAAGAAATATATGCTGATATAAGCGCCGCTTATCCCGATTACACTATCTCAATGAATTTAGACATCGACATTTAAAAAAGAGTAGAGGCAAAACCTCTACTCTTTTCAACTTACTCTTCTACAATTTCAAGAATCTCCATCGGACATCTCTTTACGCAGATACCGCAAGCGATACACTTTGTAGCGTTCTCCTTATCCTCTGCCTTAACCATAAGACCGAAAGGACAAGCCTTTACGCACTCACCGCATCCTGTACAAAGCTTCTTGTCAACTGTGTATACACCCTTAGCATTCTGTGTGATTGCCTTCTGGGGACATGCTTCAGCACATTTACCGCACTGAGGACAAACCATAGGCTTTGCGTCACCCTTTTTGTCAACAATCTGGATAACAGATTTTCCGGGATCAAATACCTTGTAATACGCTTCCGAACATGCACGAACACACTCAAGGCATGCCATACACTCGGAGCCTTTTTTAACTTTAAGCTTCTTCATTTTGCAACCTCCATTTAAGTTTTTTTCCAGCAATAAAATTATAGCATCTTTGCATCATAAAATAAAGATACTTACTATTTTTGACGTTTTATCCTCTTTTTATGAAAGTTTTATTGACACCTTCCGGGCTTCATGGTATAAAAAGGATACAAATCAACTTGCACTGCATATGATAATTGCAATTTACATTACAATTCATACCTACAGTACAAACTGAGCAGGCGGTGGCAGATGCCTCTAGCCGGGTCGATTAAGACAGCAGAATTGAATATATGATTTTCATATATCTGCGGGACAGTAGTTACTTTTACATTGTTTCGCAGATGTTTTATACCCTAAACAGACTGCAGACAATAAAGATGCAGTCTTTTTTATTAATCCGGTTTAGGGAGGTACATTTATGAAAGAAGAAAAACGAGCAATACGCAGGATGACAACGGTTGGAGTATTTGGCAATGTCTTTCTTGCAGTTTTCAAATTTTTCGCAGGAACACTTGGTCATTCGGCGGCAATGATTTCCGACGCCATCCACACTTTATCTGATGTCTTCGCCACTATAATTGCCTTTATCGGTGTGACCGTTTCCAAGAAGGAAGCTGACGATGAGCATCCATACGGTCATGAAAGATTGGAATGTGTGGCATCAATTATTCTGGCAACTATTCTGTTCTTAACGGGTCTTGGTATTGGTGTTAACTGTGTTAAGAACATCGCTGACGGCAGCTATCTCGAGATGGAGATTCCCGGAATCATCGCCATTATTGCTGCAGCTGTGTCTATCCTGGTTAAAGAAGGGATGTTCTGGTATACCTTATACTACGCCAAGAAGTTTAAATCCAGCGCCTTTAAAGCCGATGCCTGGCATCATCGTTCTGATGCATTATCTTCCATAGGTGCTTTGGTTGGTATCATATTTGCCCGTTTCGGATATCCCATTATGGACCAGATTGCCGGTATCGTAATCTGTCTTATGATACTTTGGGTGGCCCTTGGAATCTTTCGTGATGCCATCAGCAAGATGTTAGATACTTCTTGTGATGAGGAATATGAAAACGAACTTAAAAGTTTTATCTTGGAAAGCGCAAAAAACGGGAATCATATAATTGGAATCGACCTCTTCCGTACAAGAAAATTCGGAGAAAAGGTTTACGTAGAGATGGAGATTAATGCCGACGGTAATCTAAGTCTTACAGATGCTCATGAAATAGCAGATTATCTTCATGATTCTCTTGAAGAGCAATACCCGGATGTTAAGCATATTATGATACATATGAATCCGGCTTCATAAAGTATATAGTAAATTCAGCGGAATCCCCCCCTCGGGATTCCGCTTTTTTTGTCTCCTTCCCTGCTTGAATTTAGCGAATATTCTAAATATTTATCTATTGTGCAATTGTTTGTCAGATGATATAATTCTGTTAAGTTGTTATGTGTGAAAAGAGATTCTTTCAGCTATAAAAAAAGGTACAAATTATGACTTTTGAAGAGGCATACGAGAACTATTACGATTTGGTGTATAAATCAATATATATGCGCCTCTTAAACCGCGAAGATACAGAAGATGTGGTTCAGGAGACATTTATCAAAGCCATGAAAGCATGGGACCGCTTTGACCCGTCCAAAGCAAAGGTTTCCACATGGCTTTGTGCTATTGCAAAGAACACTATGCTTAATTCAATTCGAGGTAACAAAAAGCATAAGAACGCTTCCTTTGACGAGCTAAGAGAGGCGGGCTTCAATCCCGGACAGGACGATAAGGAACTTCTGTCCCTGACAGACAGCTATGCACAAGAAGCCTACGAAATATTAGTCCATCTGAAAGACAGTGACAGAGAACTTCTATCCCTACGATATGCGGAAGAATTATCCTATAAAGAGATTGCCGCCAATTTAGGGTCTAATGATAAAGCAATTGCAAAGCGGGTTGAACGGCTTCTTGGCAAGTGCCGAGAGCTTCACCGGGCTATCCATTCAGAATCCAAAGCAAACTAACCGGAGGATATTTATGTATTACAGAATACATAATCATTGCGCATTAAGAAGATGGAAATACGTGGACCGTGCTATTTATCTTAAAAATGTTGAACACGCCCTTCCCATATCTCAGGAGAAATTCGATACACTTCTTTTGTGTGATGGTATGCATGATTTGGATAAAACTTCTGTAATTGAATCTCTCTTAAAGGATAATTATATAGAAGAGTGTCATAAAGGGGATACAACAAACCCCTGGTCTTCCCTTAAGGAATATGACAATTACTATTTTCCCAGTATCAATCTGATGGTTACAGGTAAATGTAATCTTAACTGTATTCATTGTTTCAACGCCAAAGATAACGAGCGTTTAAATACAGAGCTTTCATATGAAGAAATCCTTGATATTCTTGATCAGGCAAGGGATATTGGTGTGCACTCCTTTACTTTAACCGGTGGGGAGCCTACTGTTCATAAGCACTTTATGGATATTGTAAGAGCCATCTACGTTCGGGATATGTTCATCTTTGAACTAAATACCAACGGCTTCTTAATAAACCAAGAGATGCTGGATGAGTTCAAGGAAATCGGCTGTAATCCTCTTATTAAGATTTCATACGATGGTATCGGCTTTCATAACTGGATGAGGCAGAGCGACAAAGCCGAAGAGAAAACACTTGCAGCTATTAAGCTTTGTATTGATAACGGTTTCCGCGTCAAGGCTCAGGTTCAGGTCCATCTGAAAAATCTGGATGTCATGATGGATACCGCGAAGCTTTTAAATGACATGGGAGTATCGGAGATGCGAATTATCCGAACCACCGAGGCCCCAAGATGGGAGCAGAACTCTCCGGGTTCCTCCCTGCCCCTTGAGATGTATTATGAAAAAATGCTGGATTTTGCCAAGGAATACTTGGACTCAGGGTTAGATATGCATGTTAACATATGGCAATACTTTAATCTATATTCCTGGGACCGTTCCTATGATCTCCAGCCAATATTGTGCGATAAAGACAGCTACAATATAAGAATCCCCATATGCAAAGGAAACAGAGGAATGATTGCCATTACAAGTGCCGGAGAAGTTGTTCCCTGTATGCAGATGTCCGGCTTTTTCATGGAATACGGAATAAGCCTTGCCAACATTAAGAAGCAATCTCTTAAAAGTATTGTTACAAAAAGCGACTATCTTAATCATTCCATGGCTACCCTTTTTCATCAGCTTATTAACAATGAAAAATGCAGTAACTGTAAATACTATATGGCTTGTACCGGTGGATGTCCTGCTCTCGGACTTCTCTATAGCCCCGACCACCATGATTTCTTCCATGAAGATATCACAAAGTGTTTATTCTTTGAAAACGGGTGGTATGAAAAGGTTACCGAAAAACTTGCCGGATACACAAACCGTACTCCTTTAAATATCTAAACAACTACGCAAAGAAAGAAACATACCATGATGACTGATAACAAAAGTATGGAAAAAAGAATCTCCGGTCCAGAAGAGCTGGATAAAATCCTCAAAAAGACCAATCCTCTTGTGTGGGTTATTTTGGGGATTGTTATTTTGTTTCTCTTTAACCTTTTTCTATGGGGCTTTTTAGCCACCTTAGAACAGAAGGTTTCCCTGCCGGCTACGGTGAAGGATTCTAAAATAACCTTATATGCCAACAAGTCCAACGCGGATGCTATCAAAGAAGGACAAAAAGCCTATATCGAGGATAAGACCGCAACTGTCCTTTCTGTTGCTGATGACGGCAAAATAGATATTTCGGATGTCCCCATAGCGGATGGTACATACAATTGTTATATTGTTATCCGTGAGATTAAACCTATAAATTTTTTATTGGATGAATGATTATGAGTGAGGTAAAACAACCAAAAACAAAAGGTGTGGCAAAAACCCCTGTTATCATGCAGCTTGAGGCCTTAGAATGTGGTGCTGCCTCTCTTACAATGGTTATGGCTTATTACAATAAGTGGGTCGCCTTAGAGCAGGTAAGGGCTGACTGTGGTGTGTCCCGTAACGGTAGTAATGCCAAGAACATTTTAAGAGCTGCTCAAAAATACGGGTTTAAAACAAAGGGCTTTGCTTATTCTACAAATAAGCTTAGAGAAAAGGGTCAATTCCCGTGTATTATCCACTGGGGAATGGCTCATTTTGTGGTGTTATGCGGCTTTAAAGGCAATAAAGCCATAATTAACGACCCTGCAAAGGGTCTGGTTAAGGTCGACCTTAAGACCTTTGATGAGATATTCACCGGCATTTACTTAGAGATTGTTCCGGGAGAAGATTTTGTCCCAAGTGGCAAGAAGAAATCCATGCTTTCTTTTGCAAGGAGACGTTTAAAGGGGGCATATTCTCTTGTTGCTTTCTTTGCACTGACAACCATTATCTTCTATTTGCTGGGTATCATCACCCCCATAATGCAGCAGGTATTCGTGGATTATATACTAGGGGGCAACAACCCTTCTTGGCTGTATCCCTTTATTATGCTTTTTGCTGCCCTTGGAATAATGGCATGTATTACGACCCTTGTTCAATCTCTATTTGAATATAAGATACGAGGTAAATTAGACCTTATTGGTTCCACCTCATATATGTGGAGACTCTTACGTCTTCCCATTAACTTTTTCTCCCAAAGAATGGTCGGAGACCTTCAGTCGAGGCAATCAGAGAACGGCTCTATTGCGGAGTCTTTGGTAAATGTTTTTGCTCCCATATTCTTTAATTCCATAATGATTGTTTTCTATCTGTTTGTAATGATTAGAAAAAGTTTAATCCTTACAACAGTAGGTATTGTTAATATCGTAATCAATGCCCTCGTATCGCAATATATCTCCAATGTCAGGGTTAATATATCCCGTGTACAAAGCAGAGACCAGGCAAAACTTACCGGCATGACTTCTAAGGCCATTGAGATGATTGAGACCATCAAGTCCAACGGAGCCGAAAAAAACTATTTCGAAACCTGGGCAGAGGTCCAGAAGGATGTAACCGAGCAAGAAGTAAAGATGGCAAAGGTAAATCAATCCCTAGGCCTGATTCCCGGTATTGTATCCATGCTGGCGAATTACTCTATTCTGATTCTGGGAGTTTATTACACCATTATAGGTGAATACTCAGTTGGTTCCATTCTGTCATTCCAGGCCTTCCTCTCTACTTTTGTAGGCCCGGCCATGATGATTGTCTCCAGCGGTCAGTCCATTATCGAAATGAGAACCTCCATGGAAAGGGTGGAGGATGTCTTAGACTATCCTCTCGATGAGAATGTTACAAGACAGAAAAGTATGGAAAATGCCCAGAAAATCAGGGGCGACATTGTCATGAAGAATCTAACCTTTGGTTACTCAAGTTTGGATGAACCGGTGCTTAAGGATTTTTCTCTTACCATTAAGGAAGGACAAAAGGTGGCCATCGTAGGCCCCACCGGAAGCGGCAAATCCACGATATCAAAGCTTGTGTCGGGACTTTATTCTCCCTGGTCCGGAGAAATGTATTTTGACGGCAAGGGAATAGATGAAATTCCACATGAAGTTTTTGTGGGTTCTGTTGCCGTTGTAGATCAGGATATCTTCATGTTTGAGGATACTATATCCAATAATCTTAAAATGTGGGATAACACTATTGAAGATTTTGAAGTGATGATGGCCTGCAAGGATGCGCAGATACATGACCTTATAGTTTCCAGAGATGGTGGTTACGATGCCCTTGTTCTTGAAAGCGGTAAGAACTTTTCCGGTGGCGAACTGCAAAGACTTGAGATTGCAAGAGCCCTGGCGCAAGATCCAAGCATAATTATCCTTGATGAGGCAACCAGTGCTTTAGATGCTCAAACAGAGCACGAAGCAGTGGATGCCATTAGGGCAAGGGGTATTACTACAATAGTTATTGCCCACAGACTCTCCACCATAAGAGACAGCGATTTAATCGTCGTCCTTGACAAGGGTGTGATTGTTGAGCAGGGTACACATAAAGAATTAATGGACCAAAAAGGCTTTTATTATAATTTGGTAAGCAGCGAGTAAAGGGTGCAAGCAAATGGGATGGTTTGAAAAGCAATTAAACCAAAGAAAACAAAATGACGAGTCAGCTTTCGAGGACTCCTTTCTTTCCCTGACCGACATACATATTGATGTTGATGAGCTTGGCAAGGATTCTTATAAGCTTAATGCCAATGAATATGAGGGTAAGATAACATTAAAGGATTACATTGCCTACATCAAAGGAGAATTGCCGAAAAAAGAACTGGTTTTCTCGTCGATTTTTGCTTTGATTGCCACCGGTGTGGGAATGCTTGTTCCTTATTTTACGGGGAAATTAACCGGTGAAGTAATTCAGGCTAAGGATACTAATCTCTTTGTTATTATGTCTGTTTATGTTGTAGCTGCAGCCTTAGGCTCTCTTCTAATCAGTGCCATTCGGGGATTCTATAATTCCAGAGTCAATTTGACCCTGGACCAGAATGTTCAAAAGAAAACCATGCAGCGACTTCTTAATCTTCCGGCAAGCTTTTTTAAGAAATATAACACCGGTGAACTAGCCGGAAGATTTGTTAGTGCCGTTGACTTAGCCAACACAGTAACATCCGGTGTGTTTATGTCCCTTGTAGGGGCTGTGCTTTCCCTGGCTTACCTTGTTCAGCTGGTTTCCTTTACCCCGACCCTTATTGTGCCTACTTTGCTTATTCTCATATGCACCACGGGATTTAGTATTTTTATCTCCCTCTTCCAACGCAAGGTATCCAAATTTCAGCTTCAGTTTTCATCCAAGGAATCCGGTGTAACTTACGAAATGATAAACGGCGTTCAGAAGATCAAACTATCCGGAGCAGAAAAGCGGGTATTCATAAAATGGATTGACGTCTACTCCAAGTCGGCAAAACTTCTTTATAATCCGCCCCTTATAATCAGACTAAACGCTGCTATTGCAGCCTTTATTACCTTGGTGGGTAATATTGCTCTTTACCTGATTGCCGGACAGAGTAGTATTTCCGTAGGTGACTATATGGCCTTTCAGGCAGGCTACGGTGTATTATCCGGTGCCTTTATCTCTTTATCAAGTATTGTATCTGCCTTTGCTTCCGTATCTCCTTCCCTTAATATGGCAAGCCCTATTTTGGAAGAGACTCCGGAAACAGCAGACGATTCCAAAATTACTCTTGAAAATATCGACGGTAATATAAAACTTGATAATATTACCTTTAGTTACGGTGAAGATTTGCCCAATATTCTAAATGGTATCAGTCTGGATATAAAAAGCGGTGAATATGTGGCCATTGTAGGAAAAACCGGCTGCGGCAAATCCACTCTGGTGCGACTTCTTCTGGGCTTTGAGAAGCCCAAATCCGGAGATATTTACTATGATGGTATTAATATTAATGATATAAACCTTTCCTCTCTTAGAAAGAATATGGGAACCGTTACCCAAAAGGGTACCTTATTCCATGCGGATATCTTCTCCAACATAATCATCTCCTCCCCTAACCTTAAAGAAAAGGAGGCATGGGAGGCTGCGGAAATAGCCAATATTGCTGAAGATATACGAAACATGCCCATGGGAATGCATACCATCATCTCCGAGGGTCAAGGCAGTATATCCGGAGGACAAAAGCAGCGTATTATGATTGCAAGAGCTATTGTTCACAAACCAAAGATTTTGATTTTTGATGAGGCAACAAGCGCATTAGATAACGTAACACAGCAAAGTATTTCTGAATCCATCAGCAATCTTAACTGTACCAGAATCGTTATTGCCCATAGATTATCAACCATACAAAATGCTGATAGAATTGTAATGCTTGAAGGTGGCCGAATAATTGAAGACGGTTCCTTTGCGGAACTGATTAAACTTGGTGGAAAGTTTTCTGAACTTGTTAAAAGACAACGGTTGGATGTGGAGTCTTAAAAGCTTTTTTATTAAAAGAACACGCCTATGAAGAAGCGATCTTCATAGGCGTGTCCTTTGGTTTGTGTTTTCTCTAAGACATATATTTTAAGCTACTACTAAGGCCTTGTAATCCTCAGCTGACATGAGGTCTGCTAAATCATCATCTGTCTTAATCTCAACTATCCATGCTGCAAAAGCATCTTCGTTGATATTTTCCGGTGAATCGTCCAAAGCCTGGTTTACGGCAACTACTTCGCCTGATACAGGAGATGCAACCTCTGTTGCTGTCTTGGATGATTCTACTTCTGTGAAGGTTTCTCCCGCTGTTACGGTATCTCCTACTCCGGGAAGGTCAACAAATAAGATGTCTCCCAATTGGTCCTGTGCATAGTCTGTTATACCGATTTTAACGGTATCACCATCTTTTAAAACCCACACATGTTCCTTTGTGTACTTAAGATTCTCAAGTAATTTCATGCTTTTATCCTCCTTTACATTCTAAACTTTATTTACGCTCATTCCGTGAATGTCATGAAGTGCTTCTAAAATTGCCTCGCACATTGTGGGATGGGGGAATATACTCTCCTCCACCTGTTCTGCCGTAAGTCGAAGCTGTACTGCTGTTGTAAGAACCTGCAGCATATCGGATGCCCCGGCGCCTACTATTTCAGCACCGATAATTACATCCTTTGAGTCCACGATTACTTTAACGAAACCGCTTAAGTGACCTGATGCCTGAGCTTTTCCGAGACCCTTGAAGTCAAAGGATCCTGTCTTGTAATCCTTATCCTTCTCCTTGCCCTCTTTCTCAAGCTGCCACTCCAGCTTTCCAACGCTCGCCAGCTGTGGATTGGTGAATACACAACCGGGAACTGCATGATAAGTTACACTCTTCTTTTTGCCGAAGATGTTGTCAACGGCAATAAAGCCTTCCTTACTTGCTACATGGGCTAATTGGGCAGACAACACTATGTCGCCTATTGCGTAGATATTTTCAAGGTTGGTTTGTAGGAACTCGTTTACTTTTACGGTGCCCTTTTCACCCATTTCGATACCTACGGTATCGAGGCCTGCACCTGCAGTAAAGGGTGCACGACCAATAGCAATCAGCACGTAATCAGCGGAAAGCTCTTTGCCGCTTGCAAGCTTAACATCAACATGATCTTCTGCCGAATTAACTTCGGCAATACCATCGCCTGTGACCATCTTAATCTTTTCCTTTTTGAACTGACGTGATATTTGCTTGCTGACATCTTCGTCCATTGTGGCCATAAGTCTGGGTAATGCCTCTACGATGGTAACCTCCGTTCCCATCTTTGATAAAAACTGCCCTATCTCACAGCCTATAACACCGCCGCCAACAATAATTAGTGACTTCGGTGCAAAGTCAAAGTCAAGAATCTCGTCACTGGTGATAACTCTTTTTCTGTCAACCTTAAATACAGGGGGACATACCGGAACAGAACCGGTTGCAAGTATCACATAGTCAGTCTTTACGGTCTCGGTGCTTCCATCAGCCATAGCGACTTCCACTGTGTGCGGGTCGAGAAGTTTGCCAAATCCGTTTAATACCTTAACGTTATTCTTCTCACACAGGAAGTGGATGCCCTTAACCAGAGATTCCATAACCTTGTTCTTTCGTGCCAGGATAGCAGGATAATCAACAGACGGTTCACCCACGCCAGTTATCCCAAAATCTCCGGCTTTCTCCACTGCTTCCTTTGCCTCATATGATGCAAGGAATGCCTTGGTGGGAATACAGCCCCTGTTAAGACAGGTTCCGCCCACCTTGTCTTTTTCCACTAATACAACCTCAGCTCCGCATTTGGCTGCATATATGGCGGCTTCGTATCCTCCCGGACCTCCGCCTATAACTGTAATCTTCATATGTTAAGTCCTCTTTCTCTCATTACTAAATTGTTACGCCTGCCATATCAAGGATGGTAGGAACATTCTTCTCTGCTCCGATAGCCATAACGTGAACACCTGAGCAGATCTTCTCATCTTTAATCTTAGCAATCATTTCTGCTGCGATTTCCATACCGACTTTTGTTGCCAGACCCTTAACGCCCTTTGCTTTCTCCTCTGCAGCTGCGTCAGCGAGTTTTTCGATTATCTGGTCAGTTACACGGATACCGGGAACGTTGGCATTCATGTATTTTGCCATTCCCGCGCTCTTAAGAGGAATGATACCTGCCATAATTCTGGTGGTGTATCCGGCTTTCTCAATACCGTCCATGAAACGCTTCAACTGATCTACGTCAAAGATTCCCTGGGTCTGAATAAACTGCGCTCCTGCCTCTACTTTCTTACGAAGCTTATTAATCTGCAGGAACATGGGATCGTATACCGGTGTAACGATAGCTCCCTTAAAGAATTTGGGAACTCCGCCGGTGATTTCATTGCCACCGCAATCAAGACCGGTCTTTTCCATCTCACTTATCATGTTAAGGATACCAACTGAATCAAGATCGTATACCGGCTTTGCTTCCTTAACGTCACCGATGGTGGGATGGTCTCCCGTAAGTGCCAATACTGAATCGATACCAAATGCCGCTGCTGAGAAAAGCTCTCCCTGCAGTGCCATACGGTTTCTGTCTCTTCCTGTCATCTGAAGTATTGGTGTAATTCCTTTTTCCTTAAGTTTTATACACAGTCCAAGTGATGATGCCTTAAGGCAGGATGACTGCATATCTGTTACATTTACGCAGTGTACCTTTCCTTTAAGTACATCTGCTGCTTCCATACATTCTTTAAAATCGTAACCTTTGGGAGGTGCCATCTCGGCTGTAATGCCGAACTTTCCGTTATCTAATGCCTGTTTTAATGCGTTCATTTATTTACCCTCCCTTATGTCGATACGTCTTGGATATGCAACTTTCTCATATCCCTTGTCTAATTTTGTGGATCTAAGCTTATCAAGCTGTCCGAGAGCCTCGAGACGATAGTAAATGTCAATCCATGCACAGTTGTTCTCAGGATCAACTTCACATTTACCGCCCTTTTGTCCACCACAGGGACCGTTAACAAGGGATTTTGCGCACTTGGTAATGGGGCAGATTCCGCCTGTGTATCCAAGAACGCAGTCGCCGCACATACGGCAAGCCTCGCTGAATAATCCAACTCTCTCAACCTGTCCGAGGAACATAGTATTGGTAGCAGGATATACGGGAATATTTGCATTGTCGGCAACAGTCTGAACACCGTCACCACATGCCAATGTAAGGATAGCCTGTGTATCAGTATCCTTTAAAGCTTTTAATTCTTTCTTCATGAGAAGCTTCTGGCAGCTTTCGCTGGGAATTATTATAGCCGTAACAGTCTTACCATTAGACTCTAAGTACTCCTTCATCTCCTGAAGTTCCGGTTCTCCACCGGTCTTACATGATGTTGCACAGCTTCCGCAACCAACCAAGGCTACTCTGGTAACCCCTTCGAGCATCTGCCATACTTCATCAAGTGGTTTCTTTTTCGTAATAATCATATTGAATATACCTCCTAGTTTTTGTTTTCTCTCAGATATACCGTTCGATAAACAAGGGCCACAAGGGCTCCTCCGATAATATTGCCGATGGTAACCGGAAGGAGATTGCCTCCCAAAAAACTACCCCATGAAATAATATCCGCATTCTTTCCCGCAGCAAGTGCTGCTTCAAGATATGCCGGATTAGTCTTGGCAATAATACCGGCAGTAATGAAATACATATTAGCCACACTATGTTCGAAGCCTGCAAGTACAAAGGTCATTACCGGAAGATACATTGCTGCAATCTTTCCTCCGATACTCTTTGCTCCAAAGCTCATCCATACTGCTATACATACCAGAATATTACACATTATTCCGGAACAGATGGCGCTACCGAAGTCCAAGGAACATTTGGCTGCAGCAGTGCCAATGGTATTTACCGCAACTGCATTGCCAAACAGCCCCAGATTACCGGATGCAAAAGTTAATACGGAAACAAACAATCCTCCTATGAAATTACCGATGTATACACATACCCAGTTCTTTAACATGGCCAGAGGACTGATCTCTTTATTGAATACCCCTAATGTAATAAGGCAATTACCCGTAAACAGTTCACTACCTGCAATAAGTACCATTGCCAAACCCACAGGAAATACAGCTGCTCCCGCTGCCTTCGCGACTGAAGCTAAGGGAATAGTGGCGGATATGGTATTGGCGGCTACTGCGCCAAAAGCTATAAACATTCCTGCCATGAAACCAAGAAGTAACAGTTTCCCCGGCGTGTTGGATGCCTTCGCTTTGCCGATACCAACCGTTTGCGTGGCTATTTCCTTTGGTGAAAACATCATTATTCTACTTCTCCTTTAAGAAGCCTAAAACGTAATCAAATATTTCATCTGCTTTTTTAACATACTTACTTAACATATCATTTGCGTGCTTGTTTGTCTCCTCTGCATATGCTCTGTCTGTCATAAGCTTTGTATTAATGAATACGTTCAGGCTAGCGCCTCTTAAGGCTGCCTTGCAGAATTCCACACCTACACCGGCATCACTAACTGCCAGTGAAGAACCCTTGTGAGCAAAATCTTCATGAAGATCTATTGCCTGACAGCAAAGCTTCATTATCTCCAAGGGAACACTGCAAGCATCTTTTAAGGCTTTCTCCATCACTTGGGCTTTTGCCTGTTTCTGCTCCTCAGTCTCTTTGGGCATTCCATAGGCCTTGGCCAGGGGCTCGAAGTTATCCGCGTCCTTTTGAATAAGGACTAAGAGCTGTCTTTGAAGGTCGCCGGCCTTTGTCCTTAGGCCTTTGATTTCCTCTTCTACGTCAGCGTATTTCTTCTTGCCCACAGTAAGGTTCGCCACCATACTTCCTAGCGCAACACCTAAGGCGCCTACCATGGCGGAGGCACCGCCTCCGCCCGGAACCGGATCGCCTGATGCTAAAACCTCAGTGAATTTGTCACATTCCAACTCATATAAACTCATAGTTTTCTATATTCTCCTCGATTTTAGAATAAACCGGTTATAACGCCTTTATCGTCGACGTCAATCTTCTCAGCTGCAGGTACAGGAGGAAGACCCGGCATAGTCATTATATCACCTGTGAGAGCAACAATAAATCCTGCTCCGGATGATACTTTAAGATTACGAACCGTTACCTTGAAGTCCTTAGGTGCTCCAAGAAGAGTCGCATCATCAGAGAAACTGTACTGTGTCTTAGCCACACAAATAGGCAGCTTATCAAGACCCATTTTTTCAATCTCATTCTTCTGCTTCAAAGCGTTGCTTGTAAATACAACTGAATCAGCATGATAGATTTTCTTAGCTATGGTATTAAGCTTATTAGCTATAGTATCATTCTCGTCATAACAGAATTTGAATTCATTAGGCTGGTCACAGAGTCTTACAACCTCGTTAGCAAGAGCGATTCCTCCATTTCCGCCTTTGCCCCATACTTCTGAAAGAGCAACATTTACACCAAGCTCATTACATTTTCTCTCAACAAGATCAAGTTCAGCCTTGGTATCTGTCGGGAATGCGTTAATAGCAACTACGCAGGGAAGCTTGTAAACCTGAGTCATGTTCTCAACGTGCTGTAAGAGGTTTGGAAGTCCTTTTTCAAGGGCTGCAAGGTTCTCATTGTTAAGCTCACATTTTGCAACGCCGCCATGATGCTTTAATGCACGAACTGTAGCAACTACTACTACTGCTGCCGGCTTAAGTCCTGCCATACGACACTTAATATCAAGGAACTTCTCAGCACCTAAGTCTCCACCGAATCCGGCCTCGGTAACAACATAATCACCAAGCTTAAGAGCCATTCTTGTTGCCATGATTGAGTTACATCCGTGAGCAATATTTGCGAATGGTCCACCATGAACAAATGCCGGTGTATGCTCTAATGTCTGTACCAGGTTGGGCTTTAATGCATCCTTAAGTAAAGCAGCAGCTGCACCCTGGCCGTTTAACTGTTTAACTTTAATTGGTTCATTTTGATAAGAATATCCAACTGTTATATTACCCAGTCTCTCTTTAAGATCTGTGATATCCTTTGACAAACAAAGAATAGCCATTATCTCAGAAGCAACTGTAATATCATAGCCGTCTTCTCTGGGAGTACCGTTAGCTTTACCTCCCAAACCATCTGTTACAAAGCGGAGCTGACGATCATTCATGTCAACGCATCTGCGCCATGTAATTCTTCTGGGGTCAATACCCAACTTGTTGCCCTGATAAATATGGTTGTCCACCATAGCGGCTATGAGGTTATTAGCGGCTCCGATGGCATGCATATCACCTGTAAAATGAAGATTGATATCTTCCATAGGAACAACCTGTGCATATCCGCCTCCGGCAGCTCCTCCCTTAACTCCAAATACAGGGCCGAGTGATGGCTCACGAAGAGCAACTACTACTTTCTTTCCAATTTTGGTAAGACCGTCTGCCAGTCCTACTGTTGTTGTTGTTTTACCTTCTCCTGCAGGAGTCGGTGTAATAGCGGTAACCAAAATCAATTTACCGTCCGGATTAGTTCTCTCTTTTAACAGGTTATAGTCAATCTTTGCTTTGTAGTTTCCGTAAAGCTCAACGTATTTACTGTCAATCCCCAATTTGTCAGCAATAGTTGTGATAGGCTCCATAACTGTTTCCTGAGCGATTTGAATATCCGATTTGATTTCCATTCTATGTTTCCTCCTGTCGATTTTTTTCGTAATGGATTGCACTCCATCACGCCTACATTAAAGCACAATACTTTTGACTTGTCTAATTAGTCCTCAGCTCAAATTTTACTAATATTGGAATTACAGTAATGATTTTGCTTAATAAAATTTTTATTTATTAGATATTTACGATTGTTAAATAATAAACATTGCCAAATTTTGTCTATAAATTAACAATGAATTTGCAAATGTGAAAGAAAATTTCTGAGAAAAAATTGCTTTTTAGTAATGTTGAACAAAAACGTGACTTACGATATACAAGCAAAAACCCCTTATTTTGGGGCTTTGTTAATAAATTCACATAAATTTTGTTATGAAATTAACAAGAGGTCAATTGTGCTATTAGCACAACAAAATGGCCCTCCTCTCAAAGGGGCCTTGGTTGAAAGGCCTAAAATTGAATGCTATAATGCCCTTGTTCGGAGATACCGAAACATACTCGTACACAATTTAAGGAGGAGAAAATTTTATGGGTAAGATCGTGAAGGGCGCAGACGTTGCTGCCAAAATGAAAGAAGCTATGATAGCTGATATTGAAAAGTACAACTTAAAGCCTTGTCTGGCTATTGTAAGAGTTGGAGAAAAACCAAGTGACCTCTCTTATGAAAAAGGTGTAATCAAGCAGGCCGAGTCTGTTGGAATTACCGTTAAAAGTGTAGTTCTTGATGAGAAAATCGACCAGGCTTCTTTTGAAAAGGAATTTGCTAAAGTTAATGATGACCCGGCTGTACATGGAATTCTTATGTTCCGTCCTTTGCCGGATCACTTAAGTGACGAGCCCATCGTTAACATGATTAATCCGGAGAAAGACATGGACTGCATGAGCCCCATTAACTGGGCTAAGCTTGCCATGGGTGACCCCACAGGTTATGCACCTTGTACACCTGAGGCAGTTATCAAAATCTGTGATTTCATGGGTGTTGACTATCAGGGCAAGAACGTTGTAATCGTAGGACACAGTAAGGTTGTAGGAAGACCTCTGGGTTACCTTATGATTGCAAGGGACGCTACAGTAACATGGTGTCATGTTTTCACAAAGGATACAATTAAGCATTGTGAAGATGTTGATATCTTAGTATCAGCAGCAGGTGTTCCGGGACTTATCAAAGCCGATCATGTACAAAAAGCCGGCAAAGACTGCGTTGTTATTGACGTAGGAATCAACTTTGTTGACGGCAAGATGTGCGGTGACGTAGCATTTGATCAGGTTGAGCCATTGGTTGCTCAGATTACCCCGGTTCCCGGTGGTGTTGGTGGTGTTACATCAGTGGTTATGGCTGACCATGTTGTGCGAGCAGCTAAAAAAGCTTCAGGAAACTAAATAAAGCTTAAAGGGGCTGTCGCACTAAGAATAAGTGCGAGGCCCCTTTTTTATCTCTTTTTTAATAGTGCTTTTTTATATAATTTCTCTGTAGATTCTGCAAAGACTTCATTGGAGAACCTTTCTATTATCTCTGCAGATCGATGTCCCATTTTTTCTCTTAGTTCATCATCTCTTAAAAGTCTGCAGGCATAATGTACCATCTCTTTACGATTGCTGTATATAAGTCCGTTTTCCCCATGCTCTAAGACGCCATCTAAGGAATCATCCTCCCTGCAAAGAAGGGGGCGCCCCTGGGCTATAGCTTCAAGATAGCACATACTGTGAACCTCGAAGGTGGAAGCGGATACAAACACTTCTCCCAAAGCGTAATACTTCCAGACTTCATCATGAGGGATCTTGCCCGTCATTATTATATCATCCATAAGCCCGGTTTCCCTTACAAGATGCTCAATATGCTCCTTGTCCGGTCCATCTCCTACTATCATAAGCTTTGCTTCCGGCACATGGCGGTGGATTGCAGGAAAACACTTAACGATTTCCTGAATATTTTTTTCTTTACTTATTCTTGAAACGCACACCAGAAGCTTATTATCACTGTCTATTCCATAGGACTTCCTGATGGAATCTCTCTCTTCTTTCGACAAAACCTTGCGATATTTGTCCAGATCAATTCCGTTGGGGATTACTGTTACCCTGTCCTTTATGGGGCTTAGGCAGTCAAAATTAGCTGCTTTTTTTGATGGTGCCACCATTGCCACTGTTTTGCCATAGAAGGCTTTGCCCAGCACTCTCATGGTTGCCCGGACCGGCTTTGTAGACTTGTATCGTCCGAAAGCAAAGTGGGCATAATCCGTATGACAGGTCATAACAAGGGTTGCCCCGGACCTTTTTTGGATTCTTCTGGCCATGATATACATAGGCCCTTCCGATTGAACATGAACAATGTCCGGCTTCCACTCTTCCAATTCTTTAAGTAATGGGTCTGTAAAGGAATACCCGAGTCTTACCCCCGGATAGAAAAATGCCGGTACCGACTTAATAAAGTAGTCGTCTCCGTTACGAAATGATGTGGTGTTATTGGATGGTGACAAGGTCTTAACCTCGTGACCTAATTCTCGAAGGCCGGTACATAAAGCAAGAGCCGATGTTGCCACGCCTCCGATGGTATAAATATATTGATCTGTTGTTACTAGTATCTTCATGGCTACTATTATAGTACTTCTTTCTCAAATTGGGAATACAACAAAGAGACGAGTTTCCCATAAAAAATAAAGGGCAGGTACTTGCCTGCCCTAAAATGATTCTTATTTTGCTGTTGCAACATATCCGTCAGATGTCTCCTGAAGTGTGATAACACCGCCGTCTGTGCTTACTTCGCTGATATCAAGTCCCTTAAACTCTACGGCTGTTCCGTCTGAATCCTCAGCTCTGATATCCCACTTAAGGTTGTTCTTGTCAACAGTAAGCGTTAGCTTAACAGACTCTCCGTTTTTAAGAACCTGTCCTGAAAGAAGCTCATCACCCCACTCATCAAGGCCTGCGCCTGATACATAGAGTTTATGAAGAGTTACGTTGGTCTCATTCTTTACTTCCATCGGTACCTTGATTACGGTGTCGGTTGCTGCACTTGACTGTGCTGCGCTTGATGCAGGTGCTGCACTGGATGCTGAGTTTGAGCTTCCGCCACATCCTGCCAATACTACTAAACTTGTTGCTACTGCAGCTACTAAAGCTACAACTGATAACTTTCTTTTCATTTTGTCTTCTCCTTTGTTCTGATAATTTTTACAAAAACTTTAAAACCTTATAAATTATAGCTGTACAATATAAACAATGTCAATAAAAAATACCATAAACTTAAACAATTGTTTTTCGCAGTTGCTCCTTTACCTCTTGGGTTGTAAATGCTGCGTCGATGGCATTGCCCAGAAGAATTTTTTTCTGCTCTATAGTAAGGCCAAACCCCTTTTCCATATAGCGGTATTCCTCTGCTAAAGTAGTGCCTTCTATTCCCATGTCATCAGTGTTTAACGTCACTTTAATTCCCTGGTTTAAATACTCCACCAGGGGATACTTGCTCATATCCGGTATGGCATGAGTCTGCCTGTTACTGGTGGGGCACATCTCCAAAACAATACCCTTGTCCTTTATAAGCTTTACAACCTCCGGATCTTCATAGGCCCTAACCCCGTGTCCGATACGGGTTGCACCGCTCTCTAAGGCCGCCTTTATGCTTTCCGGGCCTGCTGCCTCTCCTGCGTGCATGGTAAAGGGTATTCCCGCTTCCTTTACCCGTTTAAATATATCTTTATAGCCGGCTGTTGGAAACAGGGCTTCGGCACCTGCTAAGTCTAAGGCCACTACTCCGCCGTCTTCAACCAGATACTTCTTTGCCAGACGGAAGGTTTCTTCGTTCTGTTCTTCATTTCCCTCACCTCTCATAAGACAGAGGATTAAGTTGGCTTTAAGCTCAGTCTTTCTTAAACCCTCAAGAGCTGCATTTACAGCGTCCTCCTGAGTCATTCCCTTTTGGGTGTGTAGCTGGGGCGCAAACCGGATTTCAGCATATATAACACCCTGAGATCTGATATTATCTGCCACAAGACGCACAGCTTCCCTAAGACCTTCTGCCGTCTGCATAAGACTTAAAGGTAGGTCGAAACACTTTAAGAATTCCGTAAGGCTTTGACAGTCCTCCTGCACCGTAAGCAGCTTCTTAAGCTCTTCCTCATCTTCAGGAAGGGCAATATTCTGCATTTTTGCAAGCTTTCTTGCTATGTCCGGTGTTACGGCACCATCCAAATGAAGATGGAGGTCTATATACTTATCCATTTGCAAACCTTCCTTTCACCTTTATTATTTCTTAATTAAGTTCTAGCTGGTACAAATATTGCAAGTTATAATTTTTGATTGGTAATATCTACAAACATTCCCACATATGATAAGGGAACTCCGTTATCCCGTCTGAGAAGCCTGCCGATGGCATGGAACAACCTGTACTCTCCTGATTTTGTCATGAGGCGATACTCCACGTTATAGGTCTTTTGCCCGGTGTAGTCAGAAATGGTCTCATGGTACTCTTTTAACACCCGCTCCTTATCATCAGGATGCAAAAGGTCAGACCAGGACTCTAATAAATTCGGAAATTCTTCTTCCTCCGAATATCCTAACATCCGTCTAAACTCCGGGCTCCACTCTACAGAGATCATTTTGCCGTTTTCATCGAATTCCATTCCCCACATTCCCGAACCTAAGGCTTCATGCATTACTCGAATAGTTGCTTCTTTATGGGCAGCAATTCTTCTTGCATCTGTACCTTTATACATCGCTTTGTTTTTATACATCCGCTTATCAGCTGCCTCCATAGCCTCTTTGACATTTCCATCCACTACCATCTGGTATCCGAAGGCACAGTTATATATGGTTGAGGACATTTCCATCTTCATATATGCTATATCATTTTTTACTTCCTGTTCTGTCTTATCAAGGTAGAAGATAGCAAACTCATCCCCGCCGATACGGTATACCTTTTTGCCCTTCATCCTATTCTTTGTAAGGCAATCTGATACCGTTATTATGGCTGTATCTCCTGCTTGATGACCTTTGGTATCATTTGTCTTCTTTAAATCATTCATATCTACGGATGCTACCGCGGAGATATGCCCTTTTAATCTCTTGGAGTCGTAGAAATAGCACTGACGATTCAAAAGATGGGTAAGGGTGTCCTCCTTGGCTGTCATGATATATAAAGACAAGTAGTATAAGACCAGGAGAGATGCAAATAAAGTGCTGTAATCCACTTCAATGTCGTAGAATATATGAAGGGCAACACCCACAGTTGCCGCAACAACACTTACCAGTATTCCTCTGCTTTCTGCCGTCCCTCGCTTAGCATAATTGAAGATGAAATTGCCCAGGAATACAAAAACATAGAACAAAAACAGCAGGTAGGGGTAATACTTAATGATTCCTTCTGCAGATATGTACAAATTCTCGTCAGTAAACCAGAATACCAGATGGGTCCACTGGGATGTATACAAAAGAGGGATGCTTATAAGCACAGGCAGGTAGAATATCAGCCTTCCCTTCTTGATAAAGCCCATCATATCGATGATTCCTATCAGGATGATAGGATGAAGTAAATATATGGTGGGGGTTAAGAATACCCTTGCCCCTGTAAGATAATCCAGTTCCCGTGTCCATCTCTCAACATGCCAGAGTATTGCCTCCAAAGCAATAAGAAGAATCACTACCCGGGTCGCAACTATGGTTGTCTTTTTTAAGTGAACATTTGACCCCAGCATAACCCATAATCCCAGCAGTTCTGCTATCAATATGCAATTATCTAATAACAGCGTCGTAATATCCATTATTGTCTCCTTTTGCTTATTATAACAGATGCCTGCAGTAAATACGAAAAAAGAATCACCTCATATAAAAATGAGGTGATTAGAGAACGGCTTTGTTATCGTCTAACTTTTTGTTAAATTAGCTAAGTGTCATTCCTGATATAAGTCCCATTGCAATAATGGTAAGTATTGCAATAGGTGCAACATATTTAATAATTATGGTATAAACCTTGGCAAGACGGAAACGTATACCCTCTTGCTCAATTTCCGCAAGGGCATTCTCCTGTTTCCAGATCCAGCCTACGAATATACTGCAGCCCAATGCGCATATGGGGATTAATGCTCTGTCTGTCAGATACTCCATACAATCCCCGAAGGCCGGGAAACTTAATCCGTTGGCAAAATCAAACCATACTCCCTTTATTGGGAAGGCCACCTGTGAGCAGGTATAGAGGCATCCCAGTAAGAATAAGGCTATGCATACTCCGATTGTAGCATTTTTACGTCCCCAGGAAAAATGCTCTGTAAGGAAAGCAACAATTCCCTCTATCAGAGACATACAGGATGTCAGTGCTGCAAACAGTAGCAGTAAGTAGAATATAACCCCGAATATGGTGCCTCCGGGCATCTGTTGGAACACGCCTGCTAAGGATACAAAAGCGAATCCACCGCCCTTACCAACTTCTCCTCCGCCTAAGGTGGCAAATACTGCGGGAACTATAATAAATCCTGCCATTATGGCAACCATGGTATCCATTCCACAGATAAGAGCCGTGTTCTTCGGCAGGTTTTCTTTTCTGGAAAGGTAAGATCCGTATGTAATCATTATTGCCATTCCAATGGACAGAGAGTAAAATGCTTGTCCCAGCGCAGCTAGGAAGGTATCGAATGTCAGCTTGCTCCAGTCCGGAGTAAGCATATAGCTTACACCTTCTGCTGAGCCGTCTAAAGTTACAGCACGCACCAAAAGAATAAGTAATAGGATAAAAAGTGCCGGCATTCCAATCTTGTTGAATTTCTCGATTCCGCTTTCTACACCCCGGATTATAACAATGGCATTAATAAGTAGGAAAACTGCCGCAAAAAGTATAGCTACCCAGGGAAAGCTTGTGGAACCGTCGCTGTTTAATCCAAGCATACCGGTAAAGTATCCCATGGGATTGTCATATATCTTCGGTGCTTCCGTAGCATATCCCGCAACATAACGAAGCACCCAGCCTCCTACATGACTATAATAAGATGTAATAATAAAGGCTCCGATGACGCCGACCCATCCAATCCAGGCGGAACGCTTGTGTCCCAGCTTCTGAAATGAACCTACAATATTGGTCTGGCTGGCACGACCTATAGATAACTCTGTGAGCATCATGGGCGCACCCAAAAGAACAACCATTATTATGTATATTATTACGAATGTTCCCCCGCCACCTTCAAAAGCTCGGCCGGGGAATTTCCATATGTTTCCCAGACCTACTGCCGAACCGGCAGCAGCAAGAATAAAGCCAATCTTACTCCCCCATTGAGCCCTTTGTTTTTCCATCTCTTTTCACTCCTTAAAAATTTTAACAGTATTTGAATTGTATTATGCATATTAAAAAGTGTCAAGTTTTTGTTTTCCTTGACACTTTTTAATCTTTATATTTCCTTTCGTTCTGCCATTTCAAATACTATCTCTATATTCCTCTGTAAAACAAAGTACATTGACACACATAGTACTTTGTGTGTATACTAAATCTATACTTGGAGGTAAAATTGCATGCCCGAATCTAACATTAACAGCGATCTCATTCGCGGCCATATTGACACCATTATCCTACGTATTCTTAAAAGTGGAGATAATTACGGCTATGAGATAATGAAAGCTGTTTCACAAAATAGTAATAATGAATATGAACTAAAAGAACCTTCCCTATATACCAGCCTTAAAAGGCTCGAGAAACAGGGGCTTATCACCAGCTACTGGGGAGATGAGTCCCAAGGAGGCCGACGAAAATATTATCATATAACGGATAGTGGAATCCTATCTTACGAGAATGCCCTATCTGAGTGGCTACATGCGCAAAGAATTATAAACAAACTGCTTCAAGGAGGACCGGCTGATGACTGATTTAGAAAAATATATTGAAGACTTATTCTCTTCCTACGAGGATACCCCCGAGATTATTGATTTGAAAGAAGAAATCCTTAGTAATATGCTGGCTAAAATTGATGACCTTACGAGCCAGGGGATGCCCGAAGCCCAAGCCATTGAAAAAGCGAAGGCAAGTCTGCCTTCTATAGATGATTTGGTAGATTCCGGCAAGATACCTTTATCCGAACCCAAAGGCTTATCAACAGGTCTTAAGGCTTTAATCGGTGCCCTTGCCACTTTGGTCATTGTTTTTTGTGTCATTGAATTTGCTGTGCTGCCTTCAGAACAAGCCAAAAAAAACGAGTCTGCCCTTAAGCAGACCGATTCCTTAACACATGATATATCTACCATCAAGGACTATAAAAGCCCCTACATAGGAGACGCCTCCAATGTATCCCACCTCTTTTATGCACTGCCCTTAAGCAATATCTCAATGAAGTTCCAGATTGACCCCAATTCCTGTTCTTTAACAGTTAACTATTTGGATACAGTTTGGAATATCGGTGAAGAGAAGGTCCATAGAGATTTAATCTATAATTCTCTGGTAGCTATGGCTTCCATTGACAACCTGACAAAGATTACTTATGAATTCTCCGGAGATAACTTCTCCTTCGACAGAAAACAGCTGGAAGAAAAGTTTGGCGCCCCCCTATCTAACCTTCTTGATAAGGAGAAATGGACCGAAGTTCAAAAGAAGCTTTCTTCTGATACCTACTGCAATCAGTTCTATCAGAACTAAAGACTCGCTGGACTGATGGAGAACAATCCATCACGGTTGCAGTAGAAGTAGATCTTTTTAACTCCCCGTATTTTAAAGCGGGCTTCGGCATTTCCTTCCGGATAGAGCTTTACCATCTGTATATTGTTTGATGAGACTGCTGCCATGAAGGAAATGTAATGGTCTTTGGTCATACTGTGGTCAATACGGACATAGTATTCATCCTCTATACGCTCTACTGAAATCCTATGGCTCTCATCCGGGTTTTCGGCTTCCAAGGGCAAAAGGGCTATGCCATGGCAATGAATAGCCGCCTCCCCCATTGAATGTATTACGTTCCCACAGATAGGACAGACATAAAACTTGGACCTTTGCATATTTGAGGATACATTTTCATTATGAATTGTATTCCCGGATATGAGTTCCGTTACGGATATTCTAAAGGCACCCGCTATAGGCTCAAGAAGAGTAATGTCCGGATATCCTTTGCCTGTCTCCCATTTAGACACCGTCTTGTCACTTACTCCAAGCTTCTGTGATAACTGCAATTGTGTCATCTTGTTTTTTTCGCGCAGTTCCTTAATTACTGCGCCTGTAACATATTGATTCATATATTTCAACCCCCGTTAACTATCTTGGCATAATCTTCCTCCGGAATCATAGGCGATTTTATCCTTTCCCGAAGAGTATTTGATATTGCTTCTTTTTCCGCATATTCAACACCTGCTTTCTTTACAAGCTCAAGGCGGGGAATTGTAACCGACGCTGCCTCCGGTGCGTTAAACATGGGACTTTCAGGTATGGTTAGGATCGTATTATCACCCGGGAATAATAATCTAAACTGTGCTATGGCCGGTTCAAAATTCTTTTTGCTGTTTGGGAACCCACATCCGCATATCATTACAAACCTAATCTTGGAATAATCACTTTGTCCAATATGATGGTATCTTCCATCCTCTTCTCTCATTTCCATTGATGTAAGCGGAAGTAATCTGTCTACCAGAACTTTTATAGAAGCCGGCATACCGTATGCATACAGTGGATAACTAAAAATTAAGAAATCACTTTCTTTTATCTCACCAAGGATTTCTCTCATATCATCCTCACAAAGACATACTCCTCCATTTCTCATACATGAAAAGCAACCTTTGCAATATTCAATATGCTTATCTATTACATTAATTATATGAATATCATACTCTCCCGCGCGGCTCATCCCTTCAAGAAAAGCCTTTGTGATGTGCATAACATCACTCATTTCCCCTTTGGGACTTCCATTAAAAACAACTACTTTCTTCATCTGTATCTCCTCCTTATGATTAATATCAATGTAACACCCGTATTTGGAGGAGTCTACCTACGCTGCGTAGAGTTCTTATCCCTTCACCAATTTCAGGAACTTCTTATCATTCATCTGCTCATTCGTAATATATTCTCCGTCATAGAAGAGGGCATAATTCGTAACAGGCGTAGGTGCATTCTGTGCCGCATCCTTGCTCTCTATATGGATTGCCTTAAATGGAATGTCGTTTTCTTTAGCCGTCTGCTCTAAGATGGGCACATACTTGGCATTAAAAGGACACTGGCTTGTGTAGTACAATACATACCCCTTCTCATCTATATGAGGATGCTTGGCACATTCCTTGAAGGTAGGGGCCACAGCCTTATCATCAAAGGGTAAATACCAAAGCTGAATACCATTATCGGCTTCATCACCAACCAAAAAGCCCTTGTACTTTAAGAACTTGGGGTCAGCTAAGAAGGGCTTCTTCTTTGCGGCACACAGAATGCATAGCCCCTTTTTACCCTTTTCTTTACTATCCTCTATGCAGGCAGAAAGTAGGTCCGAGGAATAGCCGTGCCCTTTAAAAGACCCGGACACCCACAGGCAGTCGATGTACATATAACCCTCCGCTTCAATGGGCACCCAGGCATTTTCCCCGGGGATATATTCAATAAAGCACTTGCCTCTTTCTGCGCTCTTTAGAAAAACAAGACCTTCATCAAACCGATCTGATAGCCAGGCCTTCTTTGAAGAAACCTGAACATCCTTATTGTTGGATATCGCACAGCAAATGTGCTCCTTGTCCAGATTCTCTTTTGTGACTCTGATGTATTCCATGAATCTACTCCCCCCTGTTCATGTATTCTGCTAGCGGTAACACTTCGCAGCCCTTATCCTCATAGTACTTAAGCATCTCATCAACTTTTTTAAGATTATAGCTGGTCACACAATCAGATATGACACGGACCTTAAATCCGGCCTTCGCCATATTGTAGGTTGTTGACTTTACGCATCCCGTTGCATCAGCCCCGGTGATGTAAAACTCCTCTATGCCATTTTCCTCGATAAAGCCTGCAAAGGCTTCACTGGTAAGGGAGTTGGCCTTGGACTTTTCAAATATGTTCTCCGATACAACCGAAAGCTCCGGAACCAGTTCAGCACCTTTGGTATCCGGCTTAAATGTTCTTGTTTTTTCGGACAGATTGAAGTGCTTTATATAAACGATATGCATCTCCTTTTCCTCCGCCCACTTAATTGCTTTGTTTACCTGTTCTATGATTCCTTTGTAATTCTTGGTAATGTCGTTCTGAAGGTCTATTACGACCAGGGCTTTGTTACTCATTATTCTTATCCTTCCTATATTTATCTGTTATTTTGGAGGTGATTTCTACAAGTTTCTCCCGGATATGCTCCGGCTCTACTACCCTTACCTTGTCTGCGAAGGTTAAAAGCCAGGAGAGAAGTCCTTCATCATCAGCGTACTCCTTCTCAAAGAGAAGCTCTCCTTCAGGAAGCTCTGAAAAAGAGTTAATCCCAAAATCTTCTATAAGTCTCCACTTCTGAGTCTTCTCAAAGACCGCCTTCACTCTTCCCCTCATGGGGAATATTTCATCTGTAGATAATCCGGGCATAGGAACATCTCTTTTCCGCTCAAAGGACTTACTTTGTACTATTTTATCCATGCGGTTTAACTTGAAGGTTCTGAATTCCTTGCGATCCAGGCAAAATCCGTATACATACCAGCTTGACCACTTAAAGATAAGATAATAGGGCTCAATCTCCCTCTCGCTTTCTCCCTTGGGAGAGTAGTAGTGGAATCTGATTCTCCGACCAAACTCGATGGCATCCTGAATAAACTCTATTTTAGGTGCCAGGGTTTCCCGGTACCAGGATGATAAGTCAATCAAGATGGAATCCCTTCCGCTTATAAACTCAGAGGAACCTGCCTGTATCTTTTCCATGAGCTGGCCGCAGTAGCTGCTTCCGCTCACACTGTCCAGACTTCGCAGGCCGGCAAGGATCATCTGCATATCCTTTGACGTCAGGATTGTCCTATCCATCTTGTATCCGTCCATAATACGGATGCCACCACCCACACCCTGGGTCGTGCAGATAGGAATTCCGGCATTGCACAGATCTTCAATATCCCGGTTTATAGTTCTTTTTGAGACTTCAAAACGTTCTGCAAGCTCAGGTGCCGTAGTCTTCTCTTCCTGCAGTAAGATTGACAATATCCCAATCAGCCGATCTATCTTCATTCTCAGGTTGCGCCTCCTCACTACGAATTCATCATAACAAAATAAACATGACAACTATATGTCATGTTTATTTTATCATTTATATTTTTTTTTACAAAGTATCTTTTTCGCTCTCTCGCACCACTTCAGATATGCCTCGTATGTATCTATCCCGAAAGTAACCGTAAGATAGTAATAAACATGATCCTTCTGATCAAGCACCATTTCCAGGTTTTTCTGAAACATTTGCAAAACAGCCAGATCTCTTTTCACCTGCTCTTCAAACAGGCTTATGTTCTTCAACGTGACCTCCTTGCCCTCCACTCCGCCAAAATACAGCTTCAATAGGGTTTCATACTTCAAGTCATTTGTGGCCTGGTCTACATTCAGCCATTCTTTTAGTACATCAATCCCCTTATCGGTAATGTGATACAGGATCTTTTCACGCTTGCCTTTTGTTTCCACCTCTAGTTTTTCCACCTGTCCGGTCTTTTCCATATCAGCAAGTGCCGGATAGATGCTTCCAAAGCTTCCCTTCCAAAAGAAACTGATTGCTCCGTCTATCCGCTTCTTGATATCATATCCCGTCAGGTCTTCATGAAACAAAAGTCCCAAAATCACCAGGTCTATTTTTCTGTCTTTTGCCATGCCTTTATCTCCATTTCATACTATACTTCAGCACCTTTTTGCCGCATTCATCCACACAGGCTCCGCACCGGATACATTCCGCGCTTTTTGAAATTGCTCCATCCGATACCATCTGTTTCACATCAAGTCCCATAGGACAGGCCTTGTTGCATTTTCCGCATGAGATACATTGAGCTGTGTCTGCCTCAATATGGAGTCCCGGCAGATGAAGCCATCTTCCCAGAGTGCTTCCGATTGTCATAAAGGGTGCCATCCAGCAGATGTAATGACAGGCTGCCCTTCGTCCATGAATCAGTGCCGGTAGCACAAGAATGAGCAGGACGCCATAGTAAATCACATAGTTGTTAATGCTGGAAACTTAATCATAATAATTCCTGAACAAATGTGTCTAATCTTAGTTCATTCTCTTCCGCAGGCTTGTCCTTCGGATCGATAAATATTGCCGTGCTGTGAAAATCATTTATCTCAAGAAGACTTCTTAATTTACCGAAAGCTTTCTCTGCACCGGAACCGCTCTGGCAGGCAAAAGCTGATACTTTCTTGCCCTTTAAGAGTTCTTTGTTTTCAGATACAAATGTTCTTATTGGTGGGGCCATATTCCCTGCCCATACCGGAAAACCAATAATGATTTCCTCAAAATCATTATCCAGCTCATAGGGCATGAGCTTAGGCTTTTCTGCCATAACAGCGCTTTTGCCTCCCCAGAAGAATTTGGCAAACCCTTTGTTGGCATAAGCCTTTTGGGGTGTAAGTCTTAACTTGTCGGCTCCCAAGGCCTCTGAAAGTATATCTGCAATATATTCTGTATTTCCTTCAAGAGAATAATATACAATTAATTTTTTCATTATTTCATGCCTCCTAAATTATATCGTTTTGATATATCTATTTGATATAATATTGGAGTTAAGATGAAATGTCAAGTACTTTTTTCTCTACTCAAACAACTGTCCCGGCAACTTTAGTTTCTCCTTTGACGGAAACTCCTTGTCGAACTCTTCCACATCAGCATCTCCCACATAGTAGCCTTGCGGAGTCTGATAGACTCCGGTTACATCATCCAGATATCCGGGAATCAGCTCCTTGCAAAGAAAGAAGGATGAATCCGCATCCTCCGGCAGGTCATGGTATCGAATCCCGAAATTGCTTGCCACGTCAAAGCCGCTTTTGCCATAGAAGTCTATGTTTCCTTCAAAAAGAACAGCTCCAAAGCCCATCTCCTTAGCCTGCTCTAAGGAGTAGTCAAGTAAGGCCTTGCCGTATCCTTTTCGTTTCAATTCAGGTGTAATGCCTATTGGTCCCATAGTGAGTACAGGAATGGTTCTGCCATCATCCGCCTCTATAATTGTCTTCATAAACATATTCTGACCAATCAGCTTACCACATTTCTCCATTACGAAATCCAGCTCCTTTACAAATGCCGGATCATCCCGTAGAACATGGATTACATAATGCTCGCTGCATCCCGGGCGATAAACGTTCCAGAATGCTTCCCTTACCAGGTTTTCAACCTCTCTTTGTTCTTCTTTTCTTTCTAATCGTATTGTGAATTCTTTTGTATTCATTTCTTTATCCTTTCATTTTCGGATGTATCTTTCTTTGAAACCATCTGTAATCTCCTTTAGGTTCTTCTTTAGCTTGTTATAATCTCCACCCCCATCGAAAAGGTCGATGGAGAGTTTAAGGGGCGCATAGAATTCCACCGCAAGCTTCCTAGGGCCTGTCTTCTCGGCATCTTTATTAAGAGCTCCCCGCTTTATCATTTCCCTGAAAATGTCCTCCGAATAGTCTATTGGCCCACGTCCTATCACATCCTGGTACAACTTCATCTTCTCGGGACTCTTGAACTGTTCTATAGTAATCATTCTTCTAAAGCTTGAAGCGAATTCATCTTTTGTCCAATACTCAAACTGGTTGACCACATAATCACAGAAATCCTTGAAGCTTACTTCCTCATATTTACCCGGATTCTTTTCATATTTCTCTTCGGGAACGGAATCTTCCTCGGCTCTTTCCGCATCCTTCTCAAACATCCGTTGAACTATGCTGTCGAATATCTCTTGTTTGTTCTTGTAGTGTCTGTAGAGTGCACCCTTTGTAATGCCCAGCTGCTCAGCTATCATGCCTGTAGAAACCGCATCAAAGCCACTCTCCGCAAACAAATGTAATGATGTAAGCAATATATCTTCCTTTGTTGTCTTCATAAATTCTCCTCTTGTTAAACATAAAAGTGAACGGTCGTTTACCTGCACTGTAAACGACCGTTCACTTTTTGTCAATTCCTTTTTTCCCAAAAGCATTTAAAACTCTATTGTGTGGGCTATGCTCATTAACTCAATCTTTAACCCCTTACTGAAGTATTCTTTCAAAAACTCTGCAGAACTCCTGCACTCCATCTTTTCCAAGAATATAAATATTGGGAAGATGGGATATTCTTGCCCTGCTGTATGCAATACGTTCAAGTCCGCAATCAAAGGCTGTATGATTTGTCAGGGCAACATCACAGTCCCTTTCTCCGGCAATTCTCGTAAATTTATTAATTGACTGTCTTTGAAGTTCCCTGCCGTTTTCATCTCCCCAGGGAGGCGTGGCCCCTCCAAAAAGACAGGCCATATGTTTTTCTCCGTTCTCATGTACAGGGAAAATAAAACTCGAAGACCCCTTTGTGTGTCCGGGAGTTGATATCACATATATTTTTCTATCACCGCAGTCGATCATATCTCCGTCAGAAATATACTCATCAATCTCAAACTCTTTCCAGTTGTCGCTCCGTCCATCCTCATGCGGAGTGGATAGCCTTAATCTATCATCCTCTTCTGAAAGAAAAGTTTTTGCTCCGGATTGTTCCTTAAGCCACTTCCCACATCCCACATGATCGATATGCCCATGGGTCATTAAAAACATGCTGATTCCTTTTTCTCCCCAGCCTGCTTCATCAATTGAGCATATTATCTCATCATACACCTTTTTATCAGGCCAGATACCATCAATCACCACAAGCCCTGCTTCTGTTTTCAATATGTAGCATGCTGTTTCCTTTTGCGCAACTATTATCAGATCATCAAAGATCTGCGCATGATTAAACCATGACATATCTCCCATTCTCTTTATTGTTTCTATTGTTAATTCCGGTATATCTCTCATTTTTCCTTCATCGCCAATCGTATCAGTTTTTCCTCAATGTCCTTTATGTTTTTCTTTTTTCTTCATCTGTTTCAGCTCAAACAGCCTCTGCTCCTCAGCCACTTTCTGCTCCCGGCTTCTGACCTTTCGTTCCTGTTTGTTCTGCTCCTGGAGAAGTTTGAGTGCCTGCTGGGATTTGGTCCCTATTCCCATCTCTAGTGTCTGTTTCTTTGCCTCACGCTGGGCCCTTTTGGGATTAATCTTCGTATCCTTTACCGTCGTCTCAATCCCGGGACTAAAGGGCAGATTATAATAATTCCTGTTGATAAAATCTAGAATCTCATAATCCTTAGGTTCTGTACCGAATGTCACCTTCGCCGCTGACAGCTCTTTCTTACTGACTCTCTCAAAGACCCCTACCCAAAAGGGGTCTTCAAAATATACTATCAGACTATCTCTTTCCTTCTCCATTGTCACTCACTTCCGGTCTTTCTGCTTTTCTTACAATATCATCAATAAAACATCATGTCCACTTCACACGGATTCTAACCGACTATGCACTTATTTCCACTGATGAGCAAATCTTTTGTCGGTTATAGCTAATCTGCAACATTATAAATGCCAGTACACACGCTAAAATGTGGCTTACAAGAAAAGCAAGCCATATGCCGGGTAGTCCGAATATAGCCTTTAGAATCACAGCTGCCGGCACCCTGAATATAATGTAATAGGCAATAAGGAGTAACATAGCCTTCTCCGGCCTGCCAATTCCCGTAATATATCCTTGAACACAACTTGTGAGCATATACAATACATATCCTATGCTGACAATATGGAAGAACTCTGCAACTATAGCACCAACCTCTGCTCCCTGGCCGAAGCATCCGCTAAGAATGGGGCTTGTGAAGATGACAAGGGTACTTGATAATCCAATCAGAATTCCCCCGGTAAGCATTGCGGTTTTACAGTAATCGCGGGCCCGGTCCATACGACCTGCGCCCTTACATTGACCGACTATGGAAGTAACAGCCATTGACATGGCATTGGTGGGCATAAACATTATAAGTTCAAGATTCCTTACCACCCCATATCCTGCAAGGGCTGTCAGTCCGAAGGGATTTACAAAGGTAATCATAACCGCAGAACTAAGTGCCGGCATAATAGACTGTATGGATGTGGGGACACAAAGGCGGCTCATGGTTTTAACATCCTCCCAGGTCATTGCCTTAAAATCAAATGAAAACCACTTCTTACGGTTATGGTAAAGAAGGGCGTAGGCAAGACACAGCACCTCTGAGATTACTGTTGCTATGGCAACCCCGTTAAATCCCCACCATTTAATCATTATGGGATCTAAGATGGCATTAACTATAACTGTCAAAAGCATTCCTTTCATCTGGAACACAGAATCTCCAAAGGCTCTGAATATGGAAGTAAACTGCATGTACACAAAGAGGGCAACATTTCCCACAAGATACAGTCTCAGATAAGAAACCGCATCGGCAAGGACTGCTGTGGGTGTCCCCATTGCTGCCAGAAGAAACTCTGACGCAAACTCTCCCACAAGGCAAATGGCTCCCGAAAATACTAGGGAAACCGTCATGATAACAGCGGCAGCCCTTTTTACTCCTGCCATGTCCTTTGCCCCGACACGCTGGGCAATCATAACCGATACTCCGTTACCCACACCCATTGATAAGGAATTCATAATCAGTACAATGGCTGTACTGGCGGTAAGTGCAGACATACCTGCCTCGCCTAAGAGATTGCCAACCCACAGGCTGTCAACCATACTGTATGCCATGGTAAGAGTCATGGCAAGCATAAGGGGTATAAAGAGCTTCATTAAGGCTCTTGTTGTTTTTTCATTTATAAAATCTACTTTACTTTTCATAAGTCTCTTCCACCTTCTTAACAAATTCTACTGCTGCCCCAAGCTCGTCCTCACTGGGATTAGATTTGTTCATTCCTCCCACCAGTTTTAAGGGACCGTATGTGTTATAGCCACGACATCCGTATGTTCCAAGGCATCTGGCTCCTCGCTCTTCCACGACCTTCTTTATTTTTGCCGCAAAATCCTTGTCGTTCTTTGCGCAGGTATAGATAAAGAATGCCCCTTTTCCTGCCGGAATATGTTCTGCCACACGGTTTACTGAATCGTAAAACTTGGAATATGCAATCCCCGATGCAAAGCCCACCAGGTCATAATCCTCCCAGTTGAAATCCGCTCCCACGCTCCCGGCCTCTATTAGTTCCACCTGACATTCTGCTGCCACGCGGTCACAGACCTTCTTTGTGTTTCCATGGTGCTTTGATTCATAGATAATTATTGTCTTCATAATTGTTCTCCTTTCTCTAAATGAATTTCATTCATTTATATTGTTTATTTTTACCCCTGAAACATTTGTAACAGGGGTTTGTCCTACAAATTTAGTATCTCAATTAATGTATCCTGTATTCTTTTGCCGCAGTCTTTTTCACTGCCATGCTCAAGCAAAATTCCCAGCTGGCCGTAAACAAAGAAGTAGGCTAGGGCATCTATATCCGATATGCTTATTTCACCGGCATCCCGGGCCTTCTCAAGTTCCTTCCTGATATGAGGTACCAGCTTGGCTGCAGTCTTTATCATAAGCTGATCATGCATCTTCTGGCTTCCCTCGCTATGAAAGAGACTATATAACAGTTCGTTGTCCTTCTCAGGCTCCCGGTACTCTTTCAAACTTCCCGAAAATGACCGGATCTTCTCCTTCAAGGTCTTGCCCTTACTCTCAAATCTCTTCAGGTTGGCTCTCACAATTATGTCTGCATACTCTTCAACTGCTGCGTCATATATCTCTTCTTTTGATGCGTAGTATCTGTAGCATAGCCCTTGTGAAATCCCCAGTTCCCTGGCTATATCGGAAATCGTAGTCTTATCATATCCTTTTCTGGCAAATACCAAAAGAGCTCCCGATAGAATCTCCTGTTTTCTGGTGTCCGGGTCCTTTACTGTCCTCATATACATCCTTCCTTACCAAGTTTACTTTCTGTATATTAGCACAGAAAGCCAAGGATGTCAATGAATATTATTCATTCATTTCCGGTGTAATATCCGCTTTGTTTAGCTCGCTCCATTCCTTTGCCACCTTTGCACGCAGGTCGTTATCATCATTTACGGTTGCTATCCGCGCTTCGCATGTCTCACAGTCAAGCCCGCAATATGCAATATAATCATTCATAATCAAAATCTCCTTTTTGCTGTTTTACCTACAATATCATAAATAAAACAACAGGCCAAAATCACACTGATTATGACCTGTTTTACACTGTTACTCGCTCCCTTTACTCCATCGCCAATCGGATAATTTTCTCAAGATGGATATCCACGCTGTCCAGGCATGGCAAGGGGCAATTATTGCTATTAAGAAGCAAAGGTAATTCCGTGCATCCCAGAATGACCGCCTCAATCCCATCCTTATCCTGCATCTTCTTTATAATTTCCTGAAACTCACATAAAGTAGACTCTTTAACGTTACCCACCTCAAGTTCCTCATATATACGCTTAGCCACCAGCTCTCTGTCTTCTTTATCCGGGGTTACCACTTTTATCCCGGCATCAAGGAGATCTCTCTTCATGAAATCTCTTTCCATGGTAAATATAGTTCCAAGCAGGCCTACGGTTTGGTACCCCCCGGCCACAACTTCCTCGCATACTGCTTTGGGGATACTCACAAGAGATACGCCCGTCTTTTCTTCAACCTCGGAAAAAACCATGTGCATGGTGGCAGCTGTCAGGGAAATAACCTCTGCTCCCCCAAGGCTTAGAGCTTTTACTTTTTGGGCAAGGTAATCCGACAAATCACCATAGGCTTCTGATGTAACGTATTTCCATGCCCTTCTGAAATCAACACTTTCAATGGTCACGTCCGGCATCTGAGCTTCATTTGTCATACGATCGATTCTTGAGTTAAGCTCCTTGTAATACATAAGTGTGGATTCCGGACCCGTTCCGCCAACCAATCCTATTTTTTTCATAGTTTTCTCCTTCAATGTCCTTATATCCTCATAAAATCAAGCACTGCCCGATTGAATTCTTCAGGGTTCTTATTGGCAATAAAGTGATTGCCTTTGATAAATACCAGTGTGGAATCCGGAATCCCCCAGGCAATCTTCTTCGTATGTTCTTCCTTAATCATATCGTTTGTGCCGGCAATTACCAGAGTCTTCGCCCTTATCCCGGATAGTTCTTCTTCCTTCACATTGGGGTCGTTTACCATAAGCCCCAGTAGCTCAGCTTTTTGTCTGGCGGAATCACTTTTTGCGGCTGATTTCTTAGCAATCCTATAGCCAATCTCAATGGGAAGCTGAGTAAACCTCTTCACTCCCCCGGCATCTAAGTTAGCTCCGTTTAGAATCAAGCGACATACTCGGTCCGGATACATGATGGCAAATACCATGGCGATATTTCCCCCATCTGAAAAACCAAACAAATGTGCCTTTTTAATTCCTTGCTCATCCATAAAGCAAAGCAGGTCTTTGGCAAACTGCCGTATGGTAAAAGGCTCTTCCCCTCTTGGGGTCTTGCCGTGACCCCGGGTATCTATGGCATATACATGATAGAATTTTGAGAACTCATCAATCTGGCCTTTAAAATAGCTGCAATCTTCACCATTACCGTGAAGGAGGATAAAGGGTTCCCCTTGCCCCTTTTCAATGTAATTATGCGTGATATCCATATTATTTATTCTCCTGTACCTTCTTGAATCCGTTAAACAGATACACTCCCAGGACTGCATTATAGCCTACAGCCGCAAATGTAGAAAACCTTTCAAATACTCCAAAGACTTCCGGCGGAAATGCTGCCATTCCAATGGGACCGGCAAACATCATTAAAAGGGCCACCAATGCCCAGATTCCTACTCCTCTCATACTCTTATCCTTAAATCCCGCAATAATTAAAAGAACAAGGGATACTATGGACAATAATACAACCCCGGCGGTAACTATCATATGCATTACTTCCTGAATTCCGGCGATATCTTTGCCCGCATCGGATAATGCAAACATCTTATATCCTACTGCAGAAATCCAGTTCATAATTGTAAACAGATAGATTCCAAGACGGAAGAGCCTGCTACCCTTCTTGCTCTCTGATATATATATGGCTACGCAGGTCGCAGATACTACACTTCCCACTCCATATACTGCCGAGAGCCGGTTCCACAATTCAATAGATGGGGCCGAAAGAGCGGATAAATCGCTGACCGCCTGCTCCATCCAGTTATATCCCGGATATGCCAGTGGTGAAAAGATTACTGCCACGGCATATGAAATAAGAGCAGCAACTCCCAAAAGTCCCATCCAATTTATCAGTCGCTTATTCATTATTACTACTTCCCTTCGTTTCTTATTCTAATTATAAAATACCATTTAAATCCACGCGAGCCATAATAACACTGATTTTACCCTTCTTTACACTTGTTTCCCATATTATGTTAGATTCTCTAAAGAACTTCGGCGGAGATTTGGACTCATAGGTGTATCAGAATCTCTCTGACGGTTTTTTCCTCCTGCTCCTTGCGGCTTATGGTGGCTTCTCCATCCCCCTCTTGAAAACCATAGCTTCCAAATTGAGAATGATTGCCACCGTCAATTACGCTTTCCACAGCATTCTTTGGCCAGTTTGTCTTGTATTTTTCATAAGAATCCTTGGCCATTACCCGGTCACAACTACCATAGATTGAAAGGTAGAGCATACCATCATCAATCTTGGCCGTGGGATACGCGGCAAGCATAATTAATCCTGCAATATCCTGCGAATGGGATGCCGCATAATTTGCAGCCATGGCCCCGCCTAAAGAGTGTCCTCCCATATACCACTTACCGTAGGAATACGTACTCATTATTTCATCTGCTTTGTTTACCCCAAACACTGCCATTCTAAAAGGCATCTTAACCAGGAAACAGTCTATGCCCTTTTCTGCCAGTTTTCTTAAAATGGGTGCATAGGCCGTTTCTTCAACTTTACCGCCGGGATAGAAAATCAAAGCCTTATCCGTACCCGCCCCGTCAAAAAACCAGGCGGTATTCGTTTCGGAAACCGTAACATTTTCATCGGTTTTCAAAGCGTCAAGCGCCTCGGAATCTGAATGATAATATATCATTAAGTAGGAAAGAGACGCCGATAGAAGCAGCACTACCGTTAGAAGTGTTGCTATAACTATCCGTATGCTTTTCCTTATATTTTTCTTTTTGCTGATAAGCCTTGTTATTACTATGCTTAGTGCTATGCATAGAATTACGGCTACAAGAATCAGAATTATGTTTTTCATTTATTTCTCCTTCTCATAAGCGATAACTTATCCCTTCTTTTTCAACCTGTCTATATCGAAAAACCATATCCAGGACAGTTTCATGTTTAGCCTCATCAGTAGCCAGGATACAAGGTATCCCACTCCGAATACGCCTGCAAAACATGCAGCCCTGTATAACAGCGATGTATTTTCAAAGTCAAGAAATGAATAGGGTGCTTTCTCATCGGGAAGAATTCCCGAACGGAAAACCGTTATCATTACTACCGCATAGACAGCAAGTAATAAGGTTCCTTTCAAGGGCTCTTCCACCCTGGGTTTCCCAAGGGGAGCATCGTTAAGAAGAAAGCTAAAGACTGTAGCAATGGGTATAACAAGGTGCATCATAATTCCCGGATATGAACTGACATCCGGCCTATCAGGCACTAAGGGTGTAAGCCCAAACATTACCACAGAAAATATTACCAGCTCTGCCGTCGCTGCGGACAACCTGAGAAAATATACGTGTCTGTATGTTACCTCAGTTTCTTTGGCCGCTTCCATGAGACACACAATCCCGCTTATGAGGGATATGACTGAGGTAAAAATAGTACCCCAGAAAGTCATATAACGCAGCCTGTCAATCAGGGGATTATTGAATATGAACCTGGAGTATAGTACCGCAGACGTTCCGCAAAGCGCAATAACAAAGCAGAGTATGGCATTTACTCTTTTCTTCACTATATAACGTTTACTAAACTGCCGGCCAAACTCATCTATCTCTCGATCCGATAGTTTCCCGCTTTGTTTATTCATTCCGGCACCTTCTCTCCCGATTTCTTTCGCCACGGCTTCTATAAGAGATGATTGTTCCTCCATTACATTCTACTATAAAAATAGCCGGACAAATAGCCCGGCCAAGATTGTTTTTAATTCAGCATTGTTTCTTTTAATTCTTAAAATCCTTCATCGCTTCGAGCATGCTGCTCATGTCCAGAAAATCCTCGACGACATACACCTAAGACGAATCTTGGTCCTTCCTCCCCCACTTCACCGGTTGGAACAAATCCAACATTAGCCAGTATCCTCTTTGATGGCAGATTGTCCGGATCAGTTTCCGCCTCGACTCGTGATACTTTGTTCTGGGATAATGCCCATTCAGATATAGCCCTTACTGCCTCAGTCATATATCCATTCCCACAGTAGCCTTCCTTAAGGCCATAGCCTATTTCTACCATTCCGTCATCTGTGATTCCTTTGAAGCAGAGGTCTCCCACGATAGTTTTAGGCTGTTCCTTAAGTTCCATGTTCCAGGTTGCAAACCATACTCTGTCTTCCGGGTTATCAAGGCATCCTTGAAGCATCTCTGTATATGCCTTCTGCATTTCCGGATTTTTCTCGTCATCTATAATCTTCTGCATTTCCTCATCCGATATCGGATGCAGGAGTAGCCTTTCCGTCTCTATTTTTATCATGTATCTCCTCATATAATTCATGTTTTCTCTCGTTTAAGTAGCAATAATCCTTTTATGGTCATCAAAATAAAAGCTACAGATGTAGCATACGCTGCCCTGGTAATGGCCAGGACAAGTACAGTGACTATACTGATTCCCAAGGACAAGATGATCATTACCCTCTTTGCCTTTTCACACTTAAAATGATTTAAAACCACTATTACAACTCCGGTTGCCACAAGGGATGCAAACAATATCCAGTAAATCAGCCTTATGGTAGCTGAAACATCACTGTATTCAATAAGACTCACTGCGTAAACCATCTTTTCTACCGGGTGTGGGAAAAGCGGAAGGAATATCAGCCCACATGCCAATAGGTCATTTAGCCCAAGAAGATAATCCAGTACCTTGCTAATATTTGCCCTATTTTCTTTTTCAGCAATAATCACCAGTTTTTCACTGGAAAGAAGCTCATCTATGGATACTGAAAAGAACTTTGAAATCTCTTTTAACGAATCGATGCTTGGATAACCTCTGCCCGACTCCCATTTCGAAATCGCTGTCCTTGAAACGAACAAAGCTTCTGCCAGCTCCTCCTGGGTCATCCCTTTGCTATTTCTAAGCTCCAATAGTTTTTCGCCAAACTCCATATCTGCCATCCTCTCTTAAGCCTCTTTGCTGCAGGATAAAACACACCCCTTATACAGATAGTATAAGCCGATGCTTAATAGTACCGAACCAATGATATCCGTAAACCAGTGGACTCCTGAAATAAGTCTTCCTATTACCATAAATAGTGAAAACAATACTGCAATAATAGTAATCAGTTTCTTTATCAGATCATCGCTTAGCCTTCTGCCAGCCTGTTCCACCAGTGTCGGCATCACACTAAGTACCAGCAGCGTTGTAGAAGATGGATACGATGCCTCCATAACCCCTTCTATAGGAATAGGCCTATAGTTGATTGGTATCATTTCAAAAATAAGGTAAGCCATGATGACAATAATGTAGTAGATTCCGAGAATGATAATATCCTTATCCCCCTTAAACAGGCTCTTTCTCTTAATCAGCTGTGTAAAGCCAACGCCTCCAAATATCATGCAGATAAATATTGGTACCAGCCCAAGCCAGTCTGTGATGGTATAAAGTGTCATGTTAACTCCCGTCATCTCATGGAAGCCCACGTTAAATCCAGCAAATCCGATATCTGTTCCATTTTGACCGACCGGCTGAACATCAATTGTCATAATAAGCAATGTTAATAATGCAAACAATGCTATAAAAGTGCCCCCTGTCAAAAAGCAAGTTTTTCTGTTTCTCATTTTTCTAATTCCTTTCCTTTGAAAAATTTCCTTCCGGCTGATTTCAAAGTATCAAAGGATATGAAAAACAGAAAGAATCTTACCGTCACATGAGCGATACGCTTCGTGTCATGCCAGATCTTCTCCTATGTTATACCGGTGTTCCCACTTCAATCAGATTACCGTCCGGATCATAAAAACGTATTACTTTCTGCCCCCAGCTATGCGTCATGAGTTTATTGACATATTTCACTTCCGGATAATAGTTCTCAAGTCTTTCCGCAAAACCCTCTATGTCATCTTCCTCAAAATAAAGCTCGCAGGAGTTATTCTCCGAAATGATCTCTTTCCCGAGGAACTCCTTCCAGTATTTCTCCTCCTGAAGAACCAGGCCTTCTGTCAAAATCATATTTCCGTCATTGTCAAGTATCATCTCAAGGCCAAACAGATCATGATAGAACTGTTTGGATCTCTCAATATCTTTAACAACAATCAATACATTTTTCAGTCTCATCTTTTTTCCTTTCTTTTATACCCTATGTTCCGGTAGTTCTTTCACATATCGTTCCGGGTACATGTGCGGTGTTACAAAACCGGTCTCCCCTATGATACCTTAAGCCCTCCTTATCGGATGCCTGACCACAGTCTTCAACTTCTCCGGCGCTACTCTTCTGGCATCGCTCAAATAAATCTCGTGATGCATTCTCTGATCCGTAATATCAAGAACATATCCCTGCTCTTCCATAAACCTGTGCATTGCCTCTACTGTAGCAGGCTCATCGTCATATGAACCGATATGCATGCATTGCACGCACAGTCCTTCATCATAAGTGAAAAACTCGACTTTTGAAAAATCCTGCTTCTTCTTCGCCGAAGCTTCACTGACAGCCCAATCAAAATCTTCTTTCGTCACAAAATCAGGCAGGCGGATGACGGAGATCCACCGAAAAGAATCCTTATTGGCATAATCTACTCCGACCACACCGTCTTGCCACCAGAATCCTTCCAACGGCGGAACAACATAATCGAAGTATCCCTCAATCCTATGGTCACCTTTCTTGCTCATCTTAATTGTAAAGGCAATTCCATATAGCAATCTGATAGCCTGCTTATACTCACCATCTTCCAGGTTCGGATCTCCGGTCCCGCGCACGGCGATATAATTCATACTCGGTACTGTCACAATATCAGGTTTAGTTTTCGGAATATAAAACTCTCTATATTCCTTCTTGAAATCAAATGCCATATGCCTCACCCCCTGAGTCATTTTCCTTTCACTCCATCATTATCATATCATCCAAAACACGACATCTGTATGTCATGTCTATTATAATAATTTTATTTTTATAGTATATAAGTGAGCCTTATATAAAAAGCTCGTGACTACCCAACACTGATAGTCACGAGCCTATATTTATATCATTTGAAAGTGTTTCAAAGCATCTTCTATTGCTTTTACTTTTTCCTCCGGGCATCCCGGTTGTCTGCTAATTTGGACAATAAACATACCGTCTCGACTGTGTTTTGTTCGAGCAACCGAATTGAATAGTCATCAGAGCCTTCATAAAACACCAGAACTCCCAACTGCAGACGCATTAAGATGCATTTTCAACATTATAATCCGTTAAAAAAATGATTCCATTTAGGCTTTCTATATAGGATATCCTTTCCTCGATTTAGTTCTTGTTTTCTGGTTTGCACCTCAAAATAACCCGAAGCAAATGCAATTTGTTCTTAGCGTGGATCACCGTTCTCAACAACGAGATAACATGCGTACCTGGTAAGTCTGTAATCCTCAACCTTTCGAATCCCTGCCTTACCAATTTTTATCATTTTGCTGACGTCAGCAAAATAATCTGGAATATTTATTCCATTGTTATCGCACGAAGTTTTTTCTTTTCTATAGTCTTTATTTTCTACTACTATAATTTTTCGCATATATCATTGCTCAATAAAATGGCTTCGCCTTCATCATAGAGTAGGTTACTTCTGCCTTTATGCTATATTTTTCAACCACATTTTTCACAACATCAAAAAACCATTCAGATGCATATGGTGATACATATATTTTTTCTATCAATGTATCAATATTTACCGGAATATAAACACCTTTGTCATTTGAGTGTATTTTAGTTGTAATCAATCTTACTTCATTCTCATACTCAAATGATTTACGTTTATACCAAAAGGGTCCATTAATGGATGCGAACCTATTGGTAAAATCTATATATTTAACTTTACCAATACTTATATTGGGATCTTTATCTATCGCCTCATATATTCTTTTGGCTGTTGTTTGAATTGCAACAGCGTTGGCACAATCTTTAGAATAAAGTTTCCACATTGCTTCTGATTCATAACAATTTAAATGCCAACAACTTATATATGTATATTCTCTCGATTTCTGTCCGTTATTTTCAATTTCATCTAATAATCGATTCGCTTCTTCCGTCAACTTCTCTTCTGTATTATTGATAGGATTTCTTCCTGGAGCTGTGGCTACAGCTTGTTTAAAAAATCCCTTGTAAAAACTGTCCCATTTATACTTATCCCTTTCAAGTCCCTTTGCACCTTCAAATATATCTTCAAAAGAGCTCGCAGCTGCAAAGAATAATTCTTCCCGACTAATCAATGAAATAAACTTTGCCAAATCCATATATCGCCACAGTATACTATCTGGAGAAGGTTCCTCATACTCCAGATTTTGCCAATAGTATCGTATAACTGTTTCTTTAAGCAAAGGTGCACACTTATCACACAAAACAGCAGGGTTTCTTCCTTTCAAATAGCCTAAATGTGCCGTATCTCCTTCTATAAATGGCTTACCACAATTTGAACAATTACTCCTGTGCTCATTATAAAAAATATCAAGTTCCCTTGTTGTCTTTAAAGTCATTTCCTGCATATAACCTTATGTTTCCCCTCTCTTATATATCCAAATAAGTAAGAAAACTGTAACATAAACCTATTGAATTCCCGAACCTTGTGAGCATTCTTCATATTATTTCATCATCAGAAGACAACTTGTATCTCTTTTTATTCGCATTGTTTTAGTTTTTCACAGTTTTCACACACCCCACTACAATCTTACATTTCAAATTGCGTTATTCCCATATTCCATTTTCAGGATTCCATTTTGCTTTTACTGCTCCTTCAAGCAACGGACAGACAAATTCTTTGACCCTAACCATCATATCTGTCATGGATACCTGGATAAGCGCCTTTTTCTTTTTCAGGAATGAATTCCATCTTGTCTGATGCATCGGATCATTCAGGAACTCATCTCCGAATGCAGCAGAATCCATCGTCATCTTTGTTTTTCTGTTCTTAAAGGTCTCAACAACAGCATTCCGAAGTTCCTCATATGAGAATTCGTACTTTTGGGATAGAACATAGATGTCATAAAAATCCTTATATCTGCTGTTCAGATAACCATTATGTATAATAGCTTCCAACTTCTCCGCAATAGATGATTCCAGCGAGTAGGCGTTTACTCGCGGCGGATCCATATCGAGTATAACGGGGAAGTCCATTTTCACTGCATCAGGATAGATCACATCCCCAAAACCGATATCAATGCCAACCGGAATCTTTGTTCGATCAAGATATCCAACAGCTGAGATGTGAAGACCGTGATATTCCTTAAACTCCGTTATGTCCTCCACAGCTATAGAATCTGTATCAAATACAAGCGCATCATCGATATCCTGAGAGAGAATATCTCGGAATACACTCTTCATCTCTTCACCACTATTGGAAATACGCCTTGCAAGTAAATCCACATCCGTCGTTGCCCGTTCATATTTGCGGTTAAATATCGCATACAAGAAGATGCCGCCTTTTAAAACAAATTGATCCGCATATTTGGACACGGAAATGCGGTAAATTGTTCTCTCCAACCCGTAATAAGTAAGGGCTTCCTGAAAAGTACAGCCGTTTTTTACTGCGAAGTTCTTAAGTCTCGCCTTTACTGAATCAGCATTCATTACACAAGCACCTCCAGATACGTTCTTACGATCTTCTCGCAGCGCAGACGTTTTGCATAAGCATAAAGCCTGTCAATCTGCCTGTCCCTGCGTTTCAGGTAATTCCTGAGTACCTCAGCTGTCTCCTCAATACCGATTTTGTTCCTGTAGTAAATGATATCGACCACGGTTTTCTCGATATCGAAGATGTGGAAGCAGTTATCGCCATACCTGACTTCAGTTACTCCGAGATCCATCCGAGATGGATCAAAATAAAAGAGCCTGATCACCGGCCATTCCGGTAGCGTATTAACCTTTTTCTTTCTTTCAATAGCAACATCCACGGCATCAGGAAGGAAATTGGTAAGTTCGTAATACCTTGCTGCACTCATCAGACATATAACACCATTCGGTACAAAAGCTTCCGCGCTGAAAAAGTCGTTCTCATCACCCGTATATGTGAGGTTTTCATAAGTGCTCCGGTTTACCCGTGACAGTATACCTTGTTCTTCAAGCTTACCAATCTTGTAATATGAATAGCCCAGATCCTTCAGCTCGCTAGTTGTGATAAACTTCTTGTTTTCAGCGAATACGTTCACATGAATCACCTCCGCTTATACTATACACGATTCGAAGAAATATTTCAACTAAATTCGGCAGTTATTTTTATTAGCCGAATTAAATCAAAAGCCATCAAAGTCCGATAGTAAGATTAATGATATAAAATGAGCTACTGATAATTTTATGCATCAGCAGCTCTTCTCTACTAAAATACATTTTCTGTTATTTTCCGTCTTTCCCCTGTGCATCCTTAATTCTGTAATAATCCTCCAAATCCACATCAATATGCACCTTTGCATCCGCTTTTCGGTTGCTCACCCGCTCCAAAAGTGCGATACTTTCCACGTGCATTGTGTGTCCAAACTGGTCCACCCCACAGACCTTCTTTAATTCGTAACCTCCTGCTGCCAGGATTTTCAAGTCTCTTGATAATGTGGCAGGGTCACAGCTTACATAAACAACCCGCTTTGGCTGCATCTTTAAGATGGTATCAAGGCAATCCTTATCGCAGCCCTTTCTTGGAGGGTCTACTACGATGACGTCGGCGAAGATGCCCTCTTTCTCATACTTTTCCGGCAGAACTTCTTCCGCCTTCCCTACATAAAATGTGGCATTATCCAACCCGTTGATACGGGCATTGTCCCTAGCATCTTCTATGGCCTCCGGCACTATCTCCACGCCATAGACCCGCTCTGCCTTCTTCGCCATAAAAAGAGATATGGTTCCGATGCCGCAATAGAGGTCCCACACAGTCTCCCCGGGCTGAATACCCGCATATTCTAAGGCCTTGTTGTAAAGCTTTTCGGTCTGCTGCGGATTTACCTGGAAAAATGATAAGGGCGAAATCCGAAACTTGATATCATCAATGTAGTCTTCTATGTAATCCCGTCCCCATAGGGTCTTTAAGGTGTCCCCCATGATGACGTTGGTATTCTTCTCATTTATATTAAGGGAAATGCTTGCCATACCGGGAATGCCGGTTAACTTATCCACAAGAATCTCGCTTTTGGGGAGAGTTTTCCCGTTAATTATCACACATACCATAATCTCCCCGGTCTTAAATCCCTTTCGTATCAGGACATGTCTTACCAGGCCCTTGCCGCTTTTCTCGTCATAGGGTGCCACCTTACAAGTCTTCATATAGGCAAGAATCATTTCCAGTATTTCTTTGTTTTCAGGCACACCTATGGCACAATCGGTCCCGGGAATAATGGAATGGGTTCGGCCTGCATAGAAGCCTGCCACTACATTTCCCTCTTTATCAAGGCCTATGGGGTATTGGGCCTTGTTGCGGTAATGATAGGGCTCCTCCATGCCGATTATGGGTTCTGTAATACTGTTTATATACTCTTCCTCAAATCCTCCGATTCGAACCAAGTCATTTTTAATGATTTTGTCCTTTAATTCCAATTGCTTATTATATGATAAGGCCTGTATCTGGCATCCGCCGCAGGCCTTGTGGATAGGGCATCTTGGCGTAACCCTGTCCGGAGAAGGGGTGATAATCTTTGTAAGCTTGGCAAAGCCGTAGGTCTTCTTTGCCTTCATAACCTTGGCTTCTACGGTATCCCCCACATAAGCGTCCTTAATAAACAGAGTGAAGCCATCAGCCTTGCCGATGCCTTCCCCTGTTGTACTCATATCTTCAATTGTTACTGTTACGTAATCGTTCTTGTTCATATTCTTAGTCAGTTTTACCGGTTCTTCTTATATTGGATTCTATCAGGCGATTATATCCCAGCCACTCTGTGCTGCCTTCAGGGATATTGGCAAATGCCTCTTTCATTGTCTCCATCTTGGCATCTGTGTTATCTGCAAAGTTCAAAGCTACAGCCTCAATGATTGCGGGTTTTTTAGGTGAGCCGTACTCTAACTCTCCGTGGTGAGCTGCAATACAGTGCTTAAGTTCGTTAGCCAGTCTCGGTGGAAAGCCCTCTATTGACCGAACCAGGCGTCCAACTGCCTCTATTCCCATTACTATGTGACCAAGGAGCTGTCCCTCATCAGTGTAGTCGTTCTCCGGGAATGATGAGAGCTCGTTAATCTTGCCGATATCGTGACAAATAGCTGCTGTTATAAGCAAGTCCCTGTTAAGAAGGGGATAAGTGGTGGAATAAAAATCACATATCTTTGTCACCGTTAATGTATGCTCTAACAGGCCTCCTATAAAGCCATGGTGTACGCTTTTGGCTGCAGAGTGCTTCTTGAATTCCGTAATGAAACCTTCGCTTTCTCTAAAGAGTATATCAAGAAGTCTGTGTAAGTGGGGCTCCTTAACACTGTCAATAAGGGCTAGCAGTTCTCCGTACATTTCTTCTATGTCCTTGTCGGAAATGGGGAAATACTCCTTCTCCTCATACTCCTCCGGTCCTGCCTTCCTAAGCCTCTTTATGTTAAACTGCAGAGAACCGTTAAAGGATGTTATCTCTCCCATAACGTCTACATAGTCCATCTTGTCGTAGTCTTCTATTCCCCCGGAATTGGGATCCCATATCTTACCGTCTATGGTTCCGGTCTTGTCCTGCAAAGTCAGGCTCTCGTAAGGCTTGCCGTTCTTGGCTGTTGCCACTACTCTTGTTTTGCAAAAATAGATTCCTCTTACCTGTTCGCCTTCTCTGAATTCTTCAATGTATTTCACTAATGTTACCTGCGGCTTTTAGCCGCCGCCTTTCTAATATAGATTTACTCTAGTTTGTATTATACAACAAACCTTGGAATCATGGTATACTAATAGAAGTCAGTTTCACATATTAATTGTTTGGAGAGATATTATGGATTCCAAGGTTTTAAAGACTCTTGAATTTAATAAGATTATAGATATGCTAACAGACGCAGCCTGCTGTGAAGGAGGACGTGAGCTTTGCCGTAAGCTGGTTCCTTCTACGGATATTGATGAGATTAACACCCTGCAGACAGAAACATCGGATGCTCTTACCCGTATCTTTAAACAGGGAAACATTAACCTCTCAGGGGTAGCTGATGTACGTTCCGGCATCAAGCACTTAGAAATAGGCGGCACTCTTTCTGCCGGAGAGCTTCTTCGGGTGGCTTCTCTTTTGGAGGCTGCGGGACGAGCCAAGACCTATTCCAGAGGAGCGCGTGAGGAGGACTATCAGGATAGCCTATCCCCTTTGTTTTCTGCCCTTGAGCCCCTTACGGTTTTGTCTAAGGACATTAGGCGGTGCATTATTGCAGAGGATGAGATAGCTGATGATGCCAGCAGCGGCCTTAAAACAGTTCGCCGCACCATTAAGAATATCAACGATAAGATACATACTCAGATGACCTCTATCCTCAACAGTTCTACCATGCGAACCTATCTTCAGGATAATGTCATCACCCTTCGTAATGACAGATATTGTATTCCCGTTAAAGCCGAGTACAAGTCACAGGTCCCCGGCATGATCCATGACCAATCCGGCAGCGGCTCCACGGTTTTTATTGAACCCATGGCTATTGTAAAGCTTAACAATGACTTGAAGGAGCAATTTATCAAGGAGGAGAAGGAGATTGAGATTATCCTCGCCAACCTAAGCTCGGATGTAGGCGAACACACTGCTGAACTTGAGAGTAACTACAATATCCTAATTCAGCTGGATTTCATCTTTGCAAGGGCATCTCTTGCCAAGACCATGAACGCCTCTAAGCCGGAGTTTAATACCGAAGGTCGCATTAACATTCGCAAGGGTCGTCATCCCCTTCTTGATCCGAAAAAGGTTATCCCCATCAGTGTTCCTCTTGGGGATGAGTACAAACAGCTTATTATTACCGGTCCTAACACAGGCGGAAAGACTGTTTCCCTTAAAACCGTAGGTCTCCTGTCTCTTATGGGACAGGCCGGACTTCACATTCCTGCGGGAGACAAGTCCGAACTTAATGTATTCGACAATGTATTTGCAGATATAGGCGACGAGCAGAGTATTGAGCAAAGCCTTTCTACTTTCTCTGCTCATATGACCAACATAGTCTCTATTCTTGATAAAGTAACTTATAACTCCCTGGTTCTCTTTGATGAGCTGGGAGCCGGCACAGATCCCACTGAAGGAGCGGCCCTTGCTATGGCTATTCTTTCCTTCCTTCATGAGCGGGGGATTTGTACCATGGCTACAACTCACTACAGCGAGCTTAAAGTCTACGCCCTATCCACTCCCGGCGTACAAAACGCCAGCTGCGAGTTTAATGTAGAGACCTTAAGCCCCACATATCGCCTGCTTATTGGCGTTCCTGGTAAGAGTAATGCCTTTGCCATATCCGGAAAGCTGGGACTGTCAAGTGATATTATTGAGGCCGCTAAAGGCCATATAGGTGAGGCCTCAAAAAGCTTTGAAGATCTTATATCCGACTTGGAAGAAGACCGCATAACCATTGAGAACGACCGCCTGGAGATTGAGCAACATAAGGCTGAAATCAAAGCTCTTCGGGCAAAGCTTGAATCCAAAGAAGAAAACCTACAGGGAAGGCGCGAGGCTATCATTCGGAAAGCCAATGAGGAAGCTGCCTCTATCCTTAGAGAAGCCAAGGAATTTGCGGATAAAACCATTAAGGATATTAATAAAATATCTGCCGGTAAAGTGGATATGAAAGAACTTGAAAGACTCCGCTCCGGCGCAGGCGCTAAAGTCTCTGACACCAACAAGAAGCTATCAAAAGATAACCGCCCAAAGAAGAATATGCATAACAAGCCGGAAGACTTTAAACCCGGAGATTCCGTAAAAGTCCTTAGTATGAACCTCAAAGGTACGGTTTCCACCAGGCCCAATGCCAAGGGTGATTTGTTTGTACAGATGGGAATTCTTCGTTCCCAGGTTAATATAAGTGATTTGGAGCTTATTGACGAACCCACGGTTACAGCTCCCGGTCTTACAAGAACCGGCTCCGGCAAGATTAAGATGTCTAAATCTGCTGCCGTTTCTACTGAGCTTAACATCATTGGTAAAACTACCGACGAGGGTATATCCATATTGGATAAATACTTAGATGACGCTTACCTTGCCCATCTTCCCTCTGTCAGAATTGTTCACGGTCGTGGCACCGGTGCCCTTCGTGACGCAGTTCACAAAGCTCTAAAGAGATGCAAGTACGTAAAAAGCTTCCGACTGGGCGAGTTCGGTGAAGGTGATACCGGCGTAACAGTCGTTGAATTCAAATAGAAAAGGGGAACTATTATGACACTTAAGGAAATGCGAATAGGCGAGTCAGCATCCGTGACTTCTGTTGGAGGTTCCGGCGCCTTACGTCAGCATTTTTTAGATATGGGTATTATCCCGGGTACAAAGGTTTCAATCGTTAAGTATGCTCCTATGGGAGACCCCGTGGAGATTCGTCTTCACGGTTATGAGCTGACCCTTCGCCTGGCTGATGCTGATAAAATCGAAGTAGAACCCATAAAGGATTCCGATTCTCACATCCCGCAAAAGAAGGCCGCTGTCAATGAACATCCCGGCCTTGGTGAAGGAGGTAAGTTTCACCCCAAGGGTAGTGGCAATCCCCTTCCGGACGGCACCACTCTGACATTTGCCTTGGTGGGCAACCAAAACAGCGGCAAGACTACCCTCTTTAACCAGCTTACGGGCTCTAAGCAACACGTTGGTAATTTCCCGGGAGTTACTGTTGATAGAAAAGATGGCTCCATCATCAATCACCCTGATACTTTAATTACCGACCTTCCGGGCATTTACTCCATGTCTCCTTATTCCAAGGAGGAGATTGTATCCCGTAATTTTGTCCTGGATGAAAAACCGAAAGGTATTATTAATATCGTGGATGCCACCAACATCGAGCGTAACATGTACCTGACCATGCAACTTCTGGAGATGGGCATTCCCGTTGTTGTTGCTCTTAACATGATGGATGAGGTCATAGGCAACGGTGGTTCCATAGATGTAAATGCCATGGAGGCCATGCTGGGTGTTCCCGTTGTTCCCATTTCCGCCGCCAAGAATCAGGGCGTCGGTGAGCTGGTGGAACATGCTGTCCATATTGCCCGATACCAGGAGAAGCCTGCAAGACAGGATTTTTGTGATGGTAATAACAGGGGAGGCGCTGTGCATCGTTGTATTCATGCGGTTATTCACCTTATTGAGGAGCATGCCATAGCTGCCGGATTGCCGGTTCGCTTTGCTGCAAGCAAAGCTATTGAAGGTGATGATTTAATTATTGACCGCTTGGCTCTAGATGACAATGAAAGAGAAACCTTAGAGCATATTGCTCTCCAGATGGAAAAAGAAAGCGGTCTTGACCGTAGCGCCGCCATTGCCGATATGCGGTTTTCCTTTATTATGAAGGTCTGTGACGCCTGTGTTACTAAGCCTGCAGAGAGTAAGGAACATATAAGAAGCCGCAGGATTGATCATATTCTTACGGGAAAATATACCGCTATCCCTGTGTTTATCCTTATTATGGGTCTGGTATTCTTCCTAACCTTTAATGTTATAGGTGCCTGGATGCAGGATATTCTGGCCATGGGAGTTGAGTCTCTTACTACTCTGGTTGATAACGCAATGACTGCCGGAGATGTTAATGAGGTTCTTCACAGCCTGGTAATAAGCGGTATATTTGAAGGTGTGGGCAGTGTCCTTAGTTTTCTGCCCATTATCGTTACAATGTTTTTCTTCCTGTCCTTGTTAGAGGATAGCGGATATATAGCCCGTGTGGCCTTTGTAATGGATAAATTGCTTCGTAAACTCGGTCTCTCCGGCCGAAGTATTGTTCCTATGCTTATAGGCTTTGGTTGTACTGTTCCTGCGGTAATGTCTACCAGGACACTTCCCAGCGAACGTGATCGTAAGATGACTATTCTTCTTACGCCCTTTATGAGCTGTACAGCCAAGCTTCCCATTTATGCCTTCTTTGTGAATGCATTTTTCCCCGATCACAAGGCTCTTATCATGGTAGGCTTATATGTTCTGGGAATACTCATGGCAATACTTGTTGCTTTCGTCTACAAGAAGGTCTTGTTTAAAGGTGAGGCTGTTCCATTTGTTATGGAACTTCCCAACTATCGTATGCCAAGTGCAAGAAATACCTTGCAACTCCTGTGGGAAAAGTCGAAAGACTTTCTCCAACGAGCCTTTACTGTTATATTAATCGCAACTATTGTGGTATGGTTCTTAAAGAGTTTTGACTTCCGATTTAACCTGTTGGCCGATACCGAATCTGCGGATAGTATTTTGGCTACTTTAGCAGGAGTATTTGCACCCATATTTGCACCGGTTGGTCTGGGAGACTGGCGGATTGTTTCCTCCCTTATCAGCGGTTTTATGGCTAAGGAAAGTGTTGTTTCAGTGTTGCAGGTACTGTTCGGAGCAGAAGGCGGTATTACAGCCTTTATGAGTACTTTAGCAGCTGCCTCTCTTTTAGCCTTCAGCCTTCTTTATACACCCTGTGTGGCGGCTGTTGCCTCTGTGCGAAGAGAGCTTGGCCGAAAATGGGCTCTTTTCGTGGTAGTATGGCAATGCTTTGTGGCCTGGATAGTGGCCTTAATTGTTCGCTTAATCGGTCTGGCCGTAGGCCTTGGGTAATTAGATAGAAGAAAGAGTCGATTAAGATACTTTCTTAATCGACTCTTATTATTATTGCGCTTGTTCTATTTCTGTTTCTATATCAGTATCAAATGCAGCCTCTCCTGCCTGAATAATCTCTATATCATCATCAAACTCTTCATTCTTAGCCCAATGTATGAATCTGTGAAGTATAGGCCACAACTCTCTTCCATGCTCTGTAAGAGAATATTCAACTCTCGGAGGTATCTCCGAATACTGATTACGAATAATTATTCCATCTGCCTCCAAATCCTTTAGAGAAGAGGATAACATGGCATTGGTAATACCTGTAGTCTTACGAACCAAATCATTATATCTTTGTGTTCCATCCATATACAGCGTACATATAATTCTAAGCTTCCACTTTCCCCCTATAACAGCCAAAGCATTGCCAATCGGGCATTCATCCTCGCACGGACACATAATTAGATCCGCAGGTTTGTTCATTATTCTCCCCATATAGTTCTCCCTTCATCCCTATATTCTATGCTTCTTAGCTACAGAATATACTGTATTGATTACGAAGTCAATATATATTCCATACTTAATACTCAATTGCTCTATATCAGTCCCAGCTTAGTCTATGCAGGTCCCCTTCAAGTTTCATACTTGCAAATTCCTGCTGTCTTAAGGCTTCATACAACATAATTGCTACTGAGTTAGAGAGGTTAAGAGAGCGAATCTCATCATTCATTGGAATTCGAACACACCTTTTTGCATTATCCTTTAGGATTTCCTCCGGAATACCTGCGCTTTCTTTTCCAAACATAATGTAGCAATCCTTCTCATATTGCACTTCCGTATAGACTTTTCGGGCTTTTGTAGTAGCCATATAGATTACGGCTCCCGGATTCTTCTCCTTGAAGTCTTCAAAATTAATATATCTTCTGACGTCAAGCTTCTCCCAGTAATCCATTCCTGCTCTTTTTATGCTTCGATCGTCCAGATGAAAGCCTAGGGGCTCTATTAAATGAAGAACAGTTCCCGTTGCTACGCAGGTTCTTCCGATATTGCCTGTATTTGCAGGCATTTCCGGCTCCAATAAGACAATATTTAACGACATTGCTACTAATCCTTTCTTCTTTCCTAACCCATCTTGTGGTATATTTTTCTTTCTTTGGTATGATTTTTAGTGTATTGCTGTATTTACGCGCTTTTGCCTTCCATATTAATATTATACCTGATTAGACCTGATTTTTCACAGGCAAAATTTAAGGCGCGTCCGATTAACGCGCCTTTTATTAAATCATCCTTTACTTTCTTGCCCGTAGTCTCTCTATAAAACTCTTTATGTGTTCTAAGGCTATCTTCAGGTCTTCCAAGGAATACGCGTATGATATACGTAAGAATCCTTCCCCGCACTCACCGAAGGCTGTACCGGGTACAACTGCTACTTTTTCCTCTTCTAAGAGTTTTGTGGCAAATTCTTCCGAAGACATGCCAAACTCTTTAATACAGGGGAATACATAGAATGCACCATAGGGTTCGAAGCAATCCAGTCCCAACTCTTTAAAGGTATGTAAAAGATACCTACGTCTTCCGTTATAAGTGTCTCTCATCATTTCCACATCTTCGTCACTGTTCCTAAGGGCATCTATTCCCGCATACTGGCTGTTGGTAGGAGCACACATAATGGCAAACTGATGAATCTTTATCATCTGCTCCATAATCTTGGCGGGTCCGCAAGCATATCCCAGCCTCCATCCGGTCATGGCAAAGGCTTTGGAGAAGCCGTTTATCAGGATTGTTCTCTCCTTCATACCCGGAAGTGATGCTATACTTACATGCTTTCTTCCGTATGTAAGCTCGGAGTATATCTCGTCAGAGAGAACAAATATGTCCTTCTCAATTATAACTTTAGCTATGGCTTCTAAGTCTTTCTTCTCCATTATGGCCCCTGTGGGGTTATTGGGGAAGGGAAGTACCAGCACCTTTGTCTTGGGTGTTATAGCCTCAATCAGCTCTTCTGCAGTAAGGCGGAATTCATTCTCTGCCTTCAGATTGATAATAACCGGCTTTGCCCCTGCCAAGATTGCACAGGGCTCATAGGATACGTAGCTTGGCTGAGGGATAAGCACTTCGTCCCCGGGGTTAATCATTGCCCTAAGACCCAAATCAATGGCCTCACTACCTCCTACGGTTACCAACACCTCTCCATTGGCCTCATATTCAACGTTATATTTTCTCTTTAAGTAGTTACAGATCTCAACTCTAAGCTCTTTTAGTCCGGAGTTAGAGGTATAGAAGGTCTTTCCCTTTTCCAGTGTATATATGCCCTCATCTCTTATATGCCAGGGAGTATCAAAATCCGGCTCACCAACTCCCAGAGATATGGCATCGTCCATTTCACTTACTATATCAAAGAATTTACGAATTCCCGACGGCTTTAATCCAACGACTGTTTTCGATAAAGGATCTCTCATTATGATATCCATTCCCTTTTATCTTCTTTTTTTTCGCCGAATATAGTTCCGTGATCTTTGTATCTCTTTAAAATGAAATGGGTAGCCGTACTTAACACTGAATCCAAGGTTGATAGCTTATCTGATACGAACTGAGCTACTTCCCGAAGGCTCTTTCCCTCCAAGGTAACAAGCAAATCGTATCCGCCGGAGATAAGATATACTGATTCAACCTCTGCATAATTATAGATTCGCTCTGCAACACTCTCGAATCCCTGTCCTCTTTGAGGTGTAACCCTAACCTCAATAAGGGCGGACACCTTCTCTAAGGATGTCTTATCCCAATCAATAAGGGTATGATAGCCGCAGATAATACGCTCTGCCTCCATGGCCGCCACCTCATTAGCCACTGTAATCTCGTCAACTCCAAGCATTATTGCCAGATCTTTTAGATCTATTCTGCTGTTCTTCTCAATAAATGTTAGTATCTTTTCTCTCATAAGTCACACTCCGTTCTTTATATTCGAAGTATCTCGTCCGGTTTTGGGGAATCGAGATAGGTTATTTCTTCTTCGTTGGTAATAATACGGTCATTGCTGTCCGTAAAACGACCTATAACGACGGCATTAATGTTTTTGTCTATTAGTTCTTCTGCCATTTTTTCGCCATCGTTGCACGCTATAAGAAGACTTCCTCCTGAAAACAGGCGATACGGGTTTATCTCGAAGATTTCACATATCTCCACCGTCTCCTGTCTCAAAGGTATCTTTTTTATATCTATTGTCAGTCCGACACCTGAGGCCCCTGCCATCTCCCAAAGGGCATTATATATTCCTCCCTGTGAGATGTCGTGAATAGCCGTAGCACCGGACTTCACGGCGACTGCAGCCTCCGGAATCACAGACATTAACTCTTTCATATACTTAGCATCGTTAATTAAGTCTTGTTTGTATTTCTTGGCAATCTCCATTTCCTTTGCATTTGCTAAGATTGCCGTTCCTCCCATGGCTATCCACTTCGTAACCAGGATATCCTGTCCCGGTCTTGCCCCAGCAGATGTAAGCATTTTCTTCTTTTCTACCGCGCCCGCCGCAGTAACGGTAAGTACAGGTTTACTTACCGCAGCGCTTACCTGAGTGTGTCCACCCAAAGCTTGTATCCCCAAGACGCTACAAGCCTTTTCTATGTCGTCTGTAAGGGCTTTAAGGGTGGCTTCCTCCATATCCTCCGGAAGATATCCCCCAACCATTACGCCAATAGGTCTTGCTCCGGATGTAACAAGGCTTCCCACAGCGCTCATTATGCCATACCAAGGAGGAAGATCCGGGATGTCCGGCAACCCGTTGGTGGATATTACAATTCTTTCTTCAGGCTCTATATCAAAGGCCGCAAAATCCCCTCCTATGGCAGGCCCTGCCACTACTTCGGGGCGTTTCGTCTTTATTCTTTTTAATACCGACCGTTTTAACACGGATTCCGATATCTTGCCTGTTTTCATTGCTCCCGGTCCTCATTTACGCTTATTTCTTACGATTATACCACAATTACAATGGTTTAACCCATTTTCTTTTAATTAATCAAAAGAGCAGAGTCACCAAAATGATTCCTCTGCTCTGTATTCACAATTATTATTTATTCTATGGCTGTGCCTGTGATGATGGTGTTGTGGAAGGTTTTTCAGGTTCCTTCGGCGGCTCCGCCGGGGCTGCTGCCGCCGATGCTGCAGCCTGAACCTGCTCAGGACTCTTTGCCTCTATACCTGCTCTTATGGCTGCAAGCTGTGATTCGCTGGCTCCTCCGGTTCCAACCTCATATACGGAAGGTGTCATCTGATAACTACTGCTGTTAACCTCTGTACGGCTTGTTTCTTTACCGTTCTCGGTTACAATCTTCCACAGTTTTGCCTTCATTCCCGTATGGGCTTCTCCCACATTAGTGAAGTATCCTACCGGCTGGTTAGCATTTTCTCTTATCTGAACCTCCGGCTCTGTAACTGATAATGTCTCGCTTACAAAGGAAAGCTTTCTTCCCGGATCTCTTGTTTCCTGTCCGTAGATATTGAAGAATATTTTACCACCTGATGTGCCTCCCTCAATGTAGATAGGAGCATTGGTGTTGTTCCTAAACTTCAAGTCTTTCCAAGTTCCTGCTATAGCTGCATCCATTGACGGTTGAACATATCCTACCATCATGGAGTGATTATCTCTTTGAACAATCTCAAGTTCTGCAAACAATGCCGCATTGTAAAGGGTTGTGGATACCTGACATATTCCTCCGCCGTAACTCTGTACGGACTGTCCGTTCTCATAAGTACCTCCGAGAACATATCCTGCGGCTGCAGTATAAGGCTCCATAGGCGCATTGGCTGAGAATACTTCTCCCGGATAAACTACAGAACCGTTAATTCTGCTTGCTCCGTTTTTAATATTGATTACACGTTCTCCACTACCGCATACGGTACTAAATGAACCCAGTAAATCCTTAACCTTGGCAAGTTCTTCTACTGAACCCTTTGGCTGTTGAATCATTGCCACCAGTTCAACCTTACGATCTTCTATATTCCATCTTTCGGTGAAGTACTTGTCTATCTCTTCTCTTGACTTCTCTTCATCAAGAACGATTCCTTCCTGTCCTTCGTGAATCTGGAACTTGCCGTCAACTCTCTTAATTGTTGCATCTACAGCTTCTTCGTTGTACTTCTCTGCCATATCTTTTAACATGGTATCAATAGCGTCCTTGTCATATGACAGTTTCAAAGGAATGGTCTTGGTTTCCTTCTCAAGGTCCTTAATTGCCCCATATCTTTCGAAGATGCTGCCGGCGCGGCCAACATCCATGGCCTCTTTGATAGCCTCTTTATCTGTCCATTCAATCTTCAACTCATTAGCTGAATAATCCTTCTCGTTCTGGCTTATCTTGAATCCGATGGTTCCTTTCTCGTATTCTGTGATATAGTCAAGAACTTTCTGCTCTGCCTCTGTCTCTGTCAAATCAGACACATCAACAGGTCCCAGGAATATTCCCGCATGAATTCTGCCTTCTTTTAATGTACTAAGCGGTCCTGCCAATATTGCAACGCTGATTCCCAGCGCCAGCACCAAAATGGCAGCAACTGCAATAAGAATCTTCTTCTTATCCAAACTCTTGGTTTTCTTCTGAGCCATTCACATTACCCTTTCTTTATAATTCCTCAAAGCGAGTTTGCCTGCAAACTCGCATAGTTCTCCATATTGAAATTCTTACTGTGATATTGTATCACATTGTATTCATTTTTCAATAATTAAGTTGCCATCTTAAGGGATTCATAAGGAAATATCAACCTTTTGGATTACTCCCCCTTTAGGCAACTTATTCTATAGTTTCATTGACACTGTTTACAGGTTTAGATATAGTTAATTTGTGTGGTTATCTTATTGCGGATAACACCAGGGGCAATACCATCGCTCCTACCAGTAATACTGCAATAATTATGGCGAATATTCTTTTTGTATTCTTACTCTTTTTATTATTAGCCATTTAAATCACCTCTTTTGGAAAGGTATTATCGTATGTTTTGGTTACCTCTTGTTTTAATTGTCTTCGGAGCCATAGGAGTCCTTCGTTCCAGAGCCATCCGTAAGGAAGAAGCCGGAATGAGAGAATTCTGGGATCGCGAAGAGCAAGCTAATTCTATCAGAAAACAGGATATTTCTCAATTGGAATATATAACAATTCCTCTGTCGGAGTTGCCCATGAATGAATCAAATGATACAAAAATCACTCAGTACCAGGACACCATTCGAAGCCTGTCTGAGCAAAAGATTCTAAACCTTACAGGTATCTCCAACACAGAGCTAAAGCTTCAATACGGCCCTGCCAATCTTGAATTCCTAAGCCTTGCGGACGGGCGCTTTACCACTCTGGCCAGAACTTTAGCTTCCTGGGGCTGCGCTTTATATGACGAGGGTAACATTGAAGATGCCAGAAAGGTCCTGGAATTCGGTATCAGCTGTAAGTCCGATGTCAGCGCCATCTATTTTACCCTGGCTAAAATCTACAAGGAAACCGGCACGGGAAGTATTATTCGGCTTATGGAATGTGCCGAATCCCTTAATTCCCTGTCCAAGAATGCCATTATTAACGGTCTCCAGGAAATCGGTGAATCTTAACGACCACCATACTCGAATCTTATGCGGTCTATCATACGAGAGGCCGCATTTTTTGTGAGGCTTTCTATCTCACATTCGGGATCTATGCCATATCTGGCAATCAAATCTTTTAAGTATTTTATCTGCTTAGGGGTAATATCACTTTGTTTCTTAAACTTCATATCGAACCTTACGGGTTCAAATGCCGCTTCATTCCCGTCATACTTTTTCTTTAGAACATCCTCGTAAAGGATTGCTGCTGCCTTGGCATCCGACAAAGCCCTATGTTTTTCCTCATGCAGCAGGTCAAAATGCGATGTCAAAAAATCCAGACTCCTGCTGGGAAGGTCCGGTAGAACTTTTCTTGCTATACGAAGGGTATCAATACACTCCCTGTCAAATACTATCTTGTTATTGGTGGCCCACACCTTTAAGAAGGAGTAGTCAAAACGTATGTTATGACCCAGTATTACCAAGTCCTCGCAAAAGTCTAACAGATTCTTCATGGCCTCTTTATCCTTAGGGGCTCCCGCCACATGGGCGTCGGTAATTCCCGTTAATTCCGTTATTCTTCCGGGGATTTTGACACATGGATCCACAAAGGTGGATATGGTGTCTGTTATCTCCCCGTCTATTACTTTCAAAGCGCCGATTTCTATAACCTTGTCTTCCTTGGCGGATAGACCTGTAGTCTCAAAATCCAGCGCCACATAGCTATTTACCATTTTCTTTGCAATACCTCTTTAAAAAACATTCTTCACACTTGGGATTGCGGGCTGTGCAAATCTCCCGCCCAAAGGCAATAAACTGGATATTTATGAGAATCCAATGGTCCTTCGGGATGGCCTTCATAAGGTCATATTCTATCTTAACAGGGTCCTCATTCTTCGTAAATCCCAGCCGTCTTGAAACTCTCTTTACGTGGGTATCCACCACTACGCTGGGGTCATGATATACGTTCCCTCTTATTACATTGGCAGTTTTTCGACCTACTCCCGCAAGGGATGTAAGGTCTTCCAACTCCGTGGGAACCTCTCCCCCAAACCGGTCTATTATCTGGTTTGCGCACAATATTATGTTCTTGGCCTTATTGTGATAAAAGCCTGTTGAATGTATATCCTGCTCCAATTCCTTCAAATCTGCCGCAGCAAAGCTCTCCGGCGTAGGATATTTGCGAAACAGGTCTTTTGTGACCATATTAACCCGCTTGTCCGTACACTGTGCACTTAGGATTGTGGCCACCAGCAGTTCCCATGCCGAATTGTGGTCTAAGTAACAAATATATTCCGTACCGTATTTCTCATCAAATAAATCAAGTATTTCCCCTGTTCTTTTGGTCATGGATATCCTTTCTTCGTTTAATTAACCTTTACTATTCTCGCCGAATTATCTATATGACTCCTCGTTCTGTAGTCGAAGAGCAGTATGGCTTCCCCGGTGGAATAATCGCTCTTTTCCTGCCAGGTGCTGTAGTCATAACGAAACTTTTCCATATGGGTCATACGAATAACCTGCTTAAACCGGTATGCCTCGTAATCCCCCAGGTACATTCTTATATGCTCTTCATCCCTGTAAAACTCGGAGTAATCCTCCCTTTCCTTTGCCCAGGCAGGGCGACTCTTTAAGTTCTCTCTGGCATACAAATCATAGAGCATTACATCCTCAAAGGCTGACACGTCAAACCCTTTATGCGACACGAATTCCCTTAGTATATCGTATCTTGCCATGCGGGAATGATTAATCCCCAGTAACCCTTTGTTATCATAATACTCCCCTAATTCGAGAAACATGTTAAAGGGGGACTCATACATTTCCTCAAGCATTATAAGGCTTGCCTTAAACTGGCTGGAGTTGTAGTAGACCTCGCACATTTCCTCCACCAGCTTTATCTTTAATATATCACTGTATGAAAGATATTTATTGGACAGCACTTCGTAGGGAGGTTCGCTCATGTAGACTATCTCGTTTTCCTCCACGCCCTTGCAGATATCCGCTCCCTTTAGAATCTTTAAGAACCCCAGCTGCAGCTGATCGGGTCTTAGGTCGTAGACATCGTCAAATGACCTGGCAAAGCTTTCATATCCCTCAAAGGGCAGTCCCGCAATTAAGTCAAGATGTTGGTGTGTATTACCGAAACTCTTTATCTTTCTTACATTGGCAGAAAGCTTATCCCAGGGTGTCTTTCTGTTTATTGCCGAGAGGGTCTTCGGATTGGTGGATTGAACCCCTATTTCTAACTGGATAAGTCCCGGTCTCATCTTCGATATCAGGTCTAATTCCTCTTTGTCAAAGAGGTCTGCGGATACTTCGAAGTGAAAATTGGTTATTCCCTTATCTTTTTCTATCAGGTGCTTCCATATCCCTTTTACGTATTCATGATTACAATTGAATGTCCTGTCGGTAAACTTAACCTGGGGTACTTCTTTTTCTATGAAAAAGTCTAATTCCTCTTTTATCTTATCCAGATCCTTAAAACGCACTCTCTTGTCTATACAAGACAGGCAATAACTACATGAATAGGGACATCCCCTGCTACCCTCATAGTAGATTATACGATTGTCAAACTCCTCTATTCTGTCATAGCAAAATACCAGTTTGTTGGGGTCAAGATACTCTCTGTCGGGAGTTGAAATTATCTTATCTCCATCCCGGAAGGTTATCCCCGCAATGTTTGCCGGTTGGCCTTTTTTATCCACATAGAATTCCAGTAATTCTCTCCAGGTTTCTTCGCCCTCCCCACGGATAATTCCGGTAACAGATGCATTTTCCTCAAGAATTGTATGTGAACAATAGGAGACTTCCGGCCCTCCCAGCCATATGGGGACATCGGGCATTATCTTTCTAAGGGTCCCTATTATCTCCCTTACATAAGAATAATTCCAGATGTAGCAGGACACTCCCACCACATCTGGATTCTTTTTATAAATATCTGCCGTTATGAAACTTTTTGTGTTATTGATGGTATACTCTGCCACCTCTACCGAATCGCTGTAGGCTTTGTTATATGCTGCTATACTGCCCACTGCCAGAGAGGAGTGCACATACTTGGCGTTAATGGCCACCAATAATATCTTCATATGCCACCTCAGTTATATATTCCGTTTAATACTCCTGTAAGCTCTTTTATATCAATGGGTTTAAGAACCACATCATTGACTCCGGCTTCAAGGGCCTTCTTGTGTGTCTCATCGTCCTTAACAGAGGTAAGGGCAATAATGGGTATCTTGGCATCTGCTCTGTCCATGGCCCTGATCTCTTTTGTTGCTTCACAACCATCCTTACCCGGCATCATAATATCCATAAGAATAAGGTCATAGCTACCCACGCCGGATGTGGTGAATTTAAACATTGCCTCCGCTCCGTCACGGGCTACTTCGCAAATTGCACCGGATTGTCTTATGATATTCTTGGCAATCTCTAAGCTAAGCTCATTGTCGTCAACTACCAAAACTCTCTTTCCCACGAAGGTAAAGCCGCTTTTTATGGGCTTTCTGGCAACACTTATCTTACGACCCACAATCTGCATTATGGTATTAAAGATTACTGTCTTGGAGATAGGCTTTCCTACTACCGCATTGGCTCCTGCCCGTAGATAATCCATACGAACCCTGTCTGTATTGTAGGTGTTGATTATTACTATAGCCGATGACATTCCGGACATAGCTCGAAGCTGCTTTACAACCTGGGGATTCTGCTCATTATCACCGTCAATAAAGCAAACACTGTACAGGTTGCCTGTTAATACCTTGCCAATAAAGCTGGATCTGAAAGCATCCATATTATCGAAACAATCTGTGGTAAAGCCCAGCTCATCAAAGATGTACTTGGTATGCTCTCTTACCTTGGAGTCTTTACCTATTGCGGCAACTCGCATATTTACAAAGTGCTCTGACGCGTTCTTGGTTGATACCTCAACCGCATCGTCACATTCTGCCTCAAAGGCAATGGTAATACGCATCCTGCCTTCCCCTATAGCCTCGATTTCAACCAGACCATGGGATACTTCTATCATTCTTGATGTAGCACCGAACTGGAATCCGTTGCCCTCTATTACAAACTTAAGCTTAACCCGCTTATCGCTTATCTTCTCACTGTCAACATTAAAAGTAACGCTGCCACCTTCCGTACTGCTTTGTACGGCGCCGGTCATAAGGTTTAGGAATATCTGATTTAAGCGGATTCTGTCTCCCACCAGGAATTCCGGCACGTCACTGCCGATATTTAACTCGTAGGTTATTCCCTTGTCCAGACATTTTTGATATGTAACCGATGCGATGTAAGACAGCATCTTAAAGAGATTAAAGCGCTCCTGGGTAATCTTGTTACGCCTGTCGAAAGAAGACATATCAAACACTTCGTTCATTATGGTCTCCATGAGAATAATCTTTCTCATGTTAGACAACTTCTTCTTTACTATCTCCGGTCTCTCGTCTAGGTTAATGACATCAAATACATAGTCTATTGTCTCATCGGAGAGCTCTTCCCTGGTTCCGTGACACAAACATACAGCCTTGAAAAAGTGATTCTTGCTAAGCTCTGTCAGCTCACTCTTCTCAAAGCCCGTTTTTATAATCTCGTCTTTTGTTGCTGCATATTCAAAGAACACCGCTCCGTCGGTTACATCCGTACTCTCGGCATAAGCCTGCATGTCCTTCAAATTACTGAATATCTTGAGATTATTCTCAAATACCTGCTGAAATAACTTGTTTAATTCTTCATCCTGACTTAATAAAAAGTATTTAATTCGCTCCATACTGTCACCTTGAAAATGTATAAGCTCTTAAACTGTATTTCTTCTTACTACCATTTAAATGAATTAACGCGCGTATGTCAAGTAATATAATCTTACGTTTTTTCTCTAGTCTTTCTTTTTATCAATAACACACAAAAATACCGTGGAAAGGATCAAAATAAATCCCAAAATATCGGCTATGGTGTACTCCGTTCCAAAAGCAATTCCTGCCCAAAGGGCTGCGGATACCGGCTCCACCATTCCCACCAGGCTGGCTTTTTTTGCCCCTATGTATTGAACACCTTTCAGATACATGGAAAATGCCACTGTTGTTCCAAGTACAAAGATAACCGCCACACATAACACTGTTACCGAATCAAAGGAGACGGGAATCTCGTAAGGCCTAAAGAGGAAAAACAAGACGATTCCTCCGATATACATCCCCCAGCCAACTGTTGTAAGGGTCCCATGCTTTTCCACCAGCTTCCTAGGCTCCATACTGTATACCACAACGCATCCTGCGGATACAAGGCCCGAAATAAGAGCTTCTTTCGATAACTGCAGGGTGCCTAAGTTTCCCTTGGTTGCCAAAAGCACTGCCCCGACAAAGGCAAAGATAACTGCTACAATCTCCAAAAGGTAGGGCCTTCTCTTTGCCGTAATACAGGTTACGGCTGTAATCATAACCGTTGCAAGACATTGCAAGACCGTTCCCGTGCCGGCGTTGGAATACTGAATGGCAAAAAAGTATGTAAACTGGCATCCCGCCATTCCAATGAGTCCGAATATTATTACCTCTATTATATCTCTTTTACTTTTCCATACGTTAAATATTTTCTTTTTTTCTCGAAATCCCTGAACCAAAAGGAGGCTTACTCCGGCAAAGAGCAGTCTGTAAGGTACCAGCCACGTACTTACTATTCCTTTGTGCTCAAAAAGAAACTGCCCGCAGGCTCCCGATGTTCCCCAAAAGAGGCCTCCAATAAGCACCAATAGAAAACCTTTTAGTTTGTACTTTTTATCTTCTTTCATCCCGATTTCCTTTTTCTATATAATGACATAAATGATACCACACCCCGCCACTTTTAACAATTACTTTGAATTTCCCCCGCCCTATGATAGAATGAAAAAAATCAGGAGATAGAAATGATACTAAATACACTACCTAAAGAAGATGGTTTCAGGATGCCCGGTGAATTTGAACCCCATGAAGGCTGTATTCTTATATGGCCCCACAGAGGAGATTCCTGGCCCTACGGAGGAGATGCAGCGAAAAAGGTGTTTAGAGAACTTGTCCGCCTTATATCCGAGTCCGAACAGGTCACCGTTTGCGTTCCACCATCCGAATACGATAAAGCAAGGGACTTTCTACCCGACGACACCGAATTAATACAAGTTGAAACCGACGATTCCTGGGCCAGAGATTATGCTCCAACCTTTGTAAAAAAAGGGAATATAACTCGAGGTATCAACTGGTGCTTCAATGCCTGGGGCGGAGATTACGACGGACTGTATGATTACTGGGCTAACGACGATAATCTGTGTCCGTCACTATGCACACACGAGAATGTTGACATGTATGATGCCCACCATTTTGTAATGGAGGGCGGAGCCGTTCATTCCGACGGACAGGGCACCCTTATTACCACTGAAAGCTGCCTCTTAAGTCCCGGCCGCAATCCTCATATGACCAAGGAGGCCATTGAGGAAACTCTGTGCAATTACCTTGGGGCATCAAAGGTTATCTGGCTCCCGGAGGGCATCGTTAATGACGAAACCAATGGTCATGTAGACAATATATGCGCCTTTACTTCACCGGGACATGTGGTATTAGCCTTTCCCGAGGATAAAACCGATGCTCAATATGAGCCTTCTAAGAAAGCGCTGGATGTATTAAGGGCTTCCACCGATGCAGCAGGCAATCCGATAGAGGTGCATCTCCTTCCTATGCCTAAGCCCTGTCTAGTAACAAAACACGAATTAGACGGCTTAGATCTCCTAAACGGAGAACCGGTTCGCACGGTAGGTGAGCGTTTAGCTGCTTCTTATGCCAACTTCTACATTGCCAATAAGACCGTCATCGTTCCGGGATTCGACGACGATAATGATGAGGTGGCACGGCGCATAATTGCTGAACTTTTCCCCGATAGGCGAGTGGTTACTTTGCAATCGAGAGAAGTCCTAATCGGCGGTGGCAACTTCCATTGCCTGACTCAACAGATACCAAAAGCAGAATAATCCTGCAAAAATATTATACGAATAGGTGATAACATGTCTGTAACCAAGCTAGCCGCTTTGCAGTTTGCCTGCAGCGACGATCGAAATGAAAATATAGAAAAAGCCATAGCGCTAACCCGCACAGCCGCCTCAAGGGGTGCAAACGTTGTGCTTCTTCCCGAGCTTTTCGAGACCAAATACTTCTGTCAGGAGAGAAATTACGACTATTATAATCTGGCCACTACCCTAGAGAACAACCCTGCAGTCAAAGCCTTTTTGCCCCTTTGTAAGGAGCTGGGAATTGTGGTTCCCGTAAGCTTTTTTGAAAAAGACGGCAATACCTTCTTTAACTCTGTTGCAGTACTGGATAATCACGGAGAATGCCTTGGCATATACCGAAAAATCCATATACCTGACGACCACTTCTATCAGGAGAAATTCTATTTCACTCCGGGTAACCTGGGTCACAAGGTATGGAATACCGAATTCGGTAACATAGGAGTGGGAATTTGCTGGGATCAGTGGTTTCCCGAAACTGCCAGAATTATGACTTTGATGGGGGCTGATATGCTTCTTTACCCCACAGCAATAGGAAGTGAGCCTATCCTAGATGTAGATAGCTCCGGACATTGGCAAAGAGCCATGTGTGGACATTCCGCATGCAATGTTATTCCTGTTGCTGCCGCCAACAGGATTGGCACAGAATCAGTGATTCCAAGTGAAGCTAATTCCAATCAGACTTCTTCTTTGACATTTTACGGCTCGTCCTTTATTACAAATGAGACCGGAGAAATTGTCGTTTCCTCCGGTCGAGACAATGAAGAAATTATTTATTCCGAACTAGATATTGTAGGTATTCGTACCCTTCGCCAAAGTTGGGGCATGTTTAGAGACCGTCGTCCCGAGACCTATTCCGACTTGCTGGGCAACTGAGCAATCACGATTGCTCCAAATACCAAAGCACATCCGATAAGTTCGCGAACCGATAGCACTTCACCTAAGAAGAGCCATCCCGCGAGAACAGATATTACCGACTCCAAACTCAGTATCAGTGATGCTAAGAAGGGGTTGGTATATTTTTGTCCTATTATCTGCAAGGTGTAGGCTACACCGCAAGACATAATTCCCGCATATAATATGGGCTGCCATGCGGAGAATACAGCATTTACGTTCGGTGTTTCGAAGATAAACATCAAAACGCTTGATATTGTTCCCGCCACCAAGAACTGTATACAGGAAAGCTTTACACCGTTTACAAAAGGAATATATCTGTCTACCACCATAATATGCATTGCAAAAACAAACGCGCATACGAACACCAGCATATCCCCGATTTCAATGGAAAAGCCTTCTTTTATGCACAGGAAGTAGAATCCCACTATGGCAATCACTGCGCCGACCCATATTCTAATCCCAGGTTTTTTGCCTATTACGAGGCCCAAAATGGGTACTAAGATTACATACAAAGCAGTTATAAAACCCGTCTTTCCAACGGATGTATGCATGATTCCGAACTGTTGGAAAGTAGTTGCTGTAAACATTAGTATTCCGCAGATTATTCCTGCTTTTATCAATGTCTTATTGTCTTTCGGTTCATCCTTTGGCGGGTCAAATCTTTTAAGCAGGACACTGCAGGGAATCAGAATAATTCCTCCTATTAAAAATCTTACCCCGTTAAAGGTAAATGGTCCTACATAGTCCATTCCCACACTCTGGGCCACAAAGGCAATTCCCCATATGGTTGCAGTGATGAGAAGGATAATGTTACCTTTTATACTTCGTTTGCTACTTTCTTTCATCAGTTTTCATCCTTTTTTCTAATGTCATATAACTATATAAATATATTCTGTTTACTGTTATTGTCAATCCTTATTTTATAAAAGTTTAATCTTATATCCCCCCTACCGCGCTTTTATATGAGCCGGTTTTAATATATAATGACCTTAGGTGCAAGCCGATATATCGCTTGCATATTCTCGAGGTTTTCAAATTTTATATGGGGGGTATGATATCTCATGCAGATTAACGGTAAGATCATTGCCGGCGGAATCGCTATGGGCAAGGTATGCTTCCAGCATACAGATTACGACCGTTTCCTGGCTGCATACAGACCGGCCAGGGCCGACATTGAAAAAATCAGGTATACCAATGCCGTTTCTCAAGCCAAGCAGGATTTGAATGAACTTATTTTGTCGGGCCGAACTGACAAAGAAGGACAGGAAATCCTTAAATCTCATTTGGCTATCGTTATTGATCCATCTTTGGAAAATATGGTTTTTTCCTGTATTGACAGCGGATTAAGTGCCCCTAAAGCGCTTCTTTCCGCCATTGATGACTTGTCACAACCCATTCTTTTGTTATCAGATGAAATGATTCGCGAGCGTGCCGCAGACATTGCAGACTCAGGGAAACGAATCCTTCGTAAGCTTCTTGCTATGGAAGAACCTGCATTTCCTGATGAAGACATTATAATCTACGCCGATAATATTGAGCCCTCTGTTATGGCAGGCTTTTCAGAAGAGCGGGTTAAGGCCGTGCTCTTGTCTAATCCCAGCGAGACAAGCCATACTGCAATTATTGCCAAGGCCAAAGATTTCGTTACCATTACGGGCTTTGATGCAGCCAGATACAACTTCCTTGAAAACGATACTATTATAGTAGACACCTTTGAAAACAGTATTATAGTAGATCCATCCAATGCAGATATAATTGATTACAACAAAAAGCTTAAGAAATGGAATTCCAAGAGAGCCGCTCTCCTTGACAGCGCTTATCTTCCCGCCAAATCCCTTGACGGTAAGGAATACACCATTTCCGCCAATATCAGCACCCCTGCCGCCATCGAAAAGGCCGTTACATACGGCTGTAACGGCGTAGGACTGTTCAGATCAGAGTTTCTCTTTATGGAGTCCAAAAAACTCCCTTCAGAGGACGAACAATTTCATGCTTATAAAAACGTGGTGACTAAAACTGCTGATTCCTTGTGCATTATTCGTACTTTAGATATCGGTGGTGATAAGAAAAGTGCCTGCATCACTCTCCCTGAGGAGGAGAATCCTTATCTGGGATACCGTGGAATAAGGTTTTCTCTTGATAATAAGGCAATCTTTAAGACCCAGCTTCGGGCCATCTTAAGGGCTTCTCATTTTGGTAAAGTAGCTATTATGGTTCCCATGATTACCACCCTTTATGAGATTAACAGATGTAAGCGTCTTATTAGCGAATGCAAAAAAGAACTGGGAGCCAAAGGCATTCTGTATGACCCCAAGATTCAGTTCGGTATTATGATAGAGACCCCTGCGGCCTGCCTTATGGCAGACGTCTTTGCCCGCCATGTGGACTTTTTCAGTATCGGTTCTAACGACCTGATTCAGTACACCTTTGCGGCAGACAGAAACAATCCCAAGGTTTCTCACTTCTTTGATTGTTATGAGCCGGCAATTATACGGTGTATTCACAATGTTGTTACTGCTGCCCACAATGCAGGTAAATGGGCCGGAATATGCGGCGAGATTGCTTCAAATCCCCTGCTTTTGCCCTTCTTTATGGCCCTGGACATTGACGAGCTAAGTATGACCAGCTCCTCAATTCCCGCTATAAAAGAGCAAATCAGGCATACAAGTTCCAGCACCTGCGATTTGGAAACAATTCTTTCTTTCGATTCCACCAAGAAGGTTCAAAAATACTTAGAATCCATCAAGACAGAATAAAAATAAGCCGGTATCGTTTCAGCATACGATACCGGCTATTATTGTCCGATGCTTATTTGTAGTAAATATCGTCCTTTGGAAGTGCTCCACCAACGCTTTTCGGATCAAGGTCAAATAATGCCTTATAGAATCCTGAAAGCGCAGTCTTCATATCATCACCTGCAATAAACTTGATATTGCATTTCGGTAATGCCTTCTTGGCAACTGCTTCCTTAACTATGTCGTATTTCTCAACAAGCTTTGCTGTCTCGTCTGTATTCTCGTTAGCATACTTAATGGATGCTTCGTACTCTTTAAGGAATGTAGCAACCGCGTCTTTATTCTTCTCTACGAAGTCCTTACGTGCTACCATTACGCCGGTTATAAACTGACTTTCCTTATCGATTTTGCTCCACTCTTCTGTTACGCTTAATGCCTCGCGGAAATTCTCAACCTGGCCTGCTGCCACAGTTACGAAGGGCTGAGGAAGCATAGCAACTACATCTTTCTGCTGTTTCATTAATGAAACTACCTCTGTAGGCTCTGATTTCCACTCAAGCTTTACGTCCTTGTCCGGGTCAATACCGTTCTTCTTTAATACGAATCTTAATGCATATTCCGGAATTGAGCCCTTTCCTGTTCCGTAGATGGTCTTACCCTTTAGGTCTGCCACTGAATTAATGGCTGTTCCGTTCTCTACGATATATGTAACACCAAGAGTGTTGACAGAAAGAACTTCTACCTTACCCTCTGTCTTGGAATAGAGTACAGATGCAAGGTTTGCAGGAACTGCTGCCATATCAAGTTCTCCCTTGATAAGCTTGGGGGTAATCTCGTCTGCTGCTCCTGCCATTGTGAACTCATAGTTATTACCCGCTTGTTTGGCTTCACTATCACTCATAAGCTTAACAAGTCCCATGGATGTGGGTCCCTTAAGACCGGCAATCTTAATAGTAGTCTTTTGCTCTGCCTGTGATGAAGTAGCCTGGCTTGACTGACCGTTGCTGCTTGTGCCGCATCCGCTTAATGCAGAAAGGCATAATACAAAAGCCAGTGCTAGCGCTGTGATTTTCTTCATTTTAGTCACCTCTATAATTTGCTATTGATCCAGTCATAGATGTCAGCAAATACAACATCTCTGTCTGTCTCATTTAATATTTCATGCCTGTCGTGCTGATACAACCGGCATGTAACATCCTTAATTCCTGCGGCTTTGTATTTCTCATATACCCTTTTTACACCCTTTCCGAACTCTCCAAGGCAACATTCGTCTCCGGAGACAATAAGAAGGGGCAAATCCTTAGGAACCCTTGCTCTTCTTGCCGCATCATTATTCTTTATTATTAATTCCACTAAGGTTTGATATCCGTTAAGGGTAAACATATATCCGCATAAGGGATCTGCATAGTATTTCTTTACTTTCTCTTCATCCTTGGATAACCAGGACTTGTATTCAGAATCCTTAAAGTATTTATCGTTGTCTCCGATTACCAGGCTATCGACAAACTTGGACAGATACATCTTGCCTTTAAAACATTTAATGGTCTTAATAAGGGCTAAGCCTGGCTTTATCTTGCTGTTGGGCAAATCACCGGTACCGCAAATAACTGCTCCTTTAAGACCCTCTCCGTATTTGGCTATGTAATTACGTACGATGAAGGAACCCATACTGTGACCGAAGATGAAATAGGGTATGCCCGGGTATTCCTTTCGAATCTCTTCCCCTATCTTATGTAAATCGTCCACCAATACCTCTGACGGGTTGTTATCACAGAAATATCCCAGCTTATCCTTGGATACTATAGACTCACCATGTCCCAAGTGGTCGTTACCCACCACCAGAATTCCCTTGTCCGCTAAGAACTCTCCGAATTCAGTATATCTTTCTATATGTTCCACCATTCCGTGAGAAAGCTGTAATATAGCCCGAATATCGCCCTCCGGTTGCCATACCACCACTTTAAGCGATGTAACTCCGTCGTTCGACGCTACTTTTAAGTCCCTTCTCGTTGACATAATAAAAATCCCCCTTAATAGTTAATCTCTTTAAGCCTGCGGTTTGTATCCTCCGCCTTCTTAATTACCTCTGCTGTATCTTCCATCTTCCCTTTTAATCCGTCAATGTCATTAAGGGCATCGTCCGTAGTGGAAGTAGCCTCGTTAAGGCTCTTTCTGATATTCAACAAAGAATCCACACTGGTATCCAGATTAACTCCCTTGTCTTCTTTCTCCCAGGGCTTTGGCGCAAATTCCTTATATAACTCTTCGTATTTACTTGCAAATGTGTTGGCCGCTTCGCTTCCCAATCCTGCTTCCGCACGAATATCTGAGTTATTCTTCCCTGCGTCCTCCAAAAGCCTTATGATGGCATCAGCCTTGCGATTCAGTTCTGATGCGGCTTTGGAGCAATCTGCTGCCAGTTCTTTAATCTCCGTCGCTGTCTGTACGAAGCTTTCATCTGTTGTATCTATCTTGGCACCGATAATTGCCGCGTTTAAAGACAGTGCACTTGTCTGGCTGGAAATATCCTTGAACCTTGCTGCCAAGGCTTCTATTCCCCTTACTTCTTCCTGGATACTGTTTAAGATTCTTTCGTTAGTGCGGACCTCGTCAATTATCTTGCCTGATGTCTTGGTTATCTTGTCTGTATCGAAGGTTTGTTTATCCCTAAGGGAATCCTTCATCCTTACAAGGTACTTTTCCCTTGATTTAACGATGTCGGCTTTCTCCCTGATATCTTCTATCAAATCATTGGTAAGTGCGGACATGTAGGTCAAATTTCGCTTAATATTCTCGTTCCTGCCGCCTATTCCCGTTGCTTTATCCGTAACTTCTTTGTTCCGGGTTGTCATATCCCTAAGATTCGTATCCATCTCAGTACATGCAACTCTTGATTTTCCTCTGTATTCTTCGAAGCGGCTCTCTAATTCCGCCCGTTTTTTGCGACCGAACATATCATTCCCCCTGAGTAAAAGCCTTTATTTTTCTTGCTTTTTAAGCTCTCGGCTTTGTTCAGTATTATACAACTAATCCCACTTCTTGTCACTTTTTTTGGCAATTTCTTTCCCTTCCATTTCAGGCATTTTTCTATTATAATTTATGATACTTAAATGTTCTAAACAGGAGACATATTATGAATAGTCATAAGATTCCCATAGAGACTTCGGCAAGACACGTGCATCTGTCGAAGGAAGACTTTGAAAAATTATACGGGCAGGGAGCCGAGCTTACCTTCGAGAAGGCCTTAAGCCAGCCGGGTCAATTCCTTGCCAAAGAAAGAGTAACGGTTATAGGACCCCATGGTTCCTTCGAGAATATGGCTATTTTAGGCCCTTTCCGAAAGGAATCCCAGGTTGAGATATCCATGACGGACTGTAGAACTTTGGGCGTTGAAGCTGTAATTCGCCAGTCCGGACACACTTTAGGTACCCCGGGATGTACCCTTACAGGACCTGCAGGTGAATTGGAGTTAGACCACGGTGTAATAGTTGCCAAGCGTCATATACATATGACTCCCAGCGATGCCATCCGCCTTGATGTTAAGGATAATGACGAGGTGTTTATTCTTACCAAAAGCTACGGCCGCGGAGTAATATTTGCTGACGTGGTTGTCAGAGTGGATAGGAACTTTAAACTGGCTATGCACGTTGACACCGACGAAGCCAATTCCTTTGCCAGTGACGAAGAGACCTTCGGAGTTATTATTAAACTCTTTGAAGACAGCTCTTTTAATATTGATGAATGGATTAATGACGTATTAGACGGAATCCATAGATAGTAGGAGAATTATGAACAAAAAAGAGATACTTGAAATACGAAAGCATTTAACAAAGCAGGATGGAGCCGTAGGAAGAATCTGCGGCTGCTACGTTAATCACGAAAAGGAGATTGTCTGTGAGTTAAAGCAGGCCTTTTTATCCCTTTCTGAAGAAGAGATTTTTAAATACAGAGATATATTTAAGCATGGTCTGTCGGGAACCGTAGGTAAGAACCTTTTAGACATCGAATTTCCTTTAAATCAGGAGTCGGAAGGCGGTACACAAGACTTTCTCTTAAAGCTTCGCAATTCCGAGCTTGCTGATGACGAACTCTTAAAAAGATTCTACAAGACTATAATAGATAACTTCGACTATCCGGAGAATTACTATATCATTCTCATTTATTCCTCGTATGATATTCCCGGGAAGACCAGCGACGGTTTTGTAAACTTTGATTCTTCCGAAGACGTGTACAATCATATACTGTGCTGTATCTGTCCTGTTAAGCTCTCCAAGCCGGGCCTTAGCTATGATTCCACCGCCAATGCTTTTATTGAGCGTGACCGTGACTGGATTGTGGAATCCCCCATTAAGGGCTTCCTATTCCCGGCCTTTAACGATCGCTCCACAGATATCCACAGCATTTTATACTATTCCAAAGATGCTGCCAATTTAGGTGACACCCTTATTGATTCCGTCGTAGGAAGCGGCACTCCCCTTTCCTGCCCGGACCAAAAGACCATCTTTAACACCCTTATTTCTGAGACCTTTACAGAAAGCTGCGACTACGAAACCATTCGCAGCATACATGAGACTATTAATGACATCATTGAAGAGAATAAAGAGAATCCCGATCCCGTAAAGCTTTCCAAGGAAGACATACGCCACGTATTCGAAGAAGCGGAAGTAGCGGAGGAGAATATCGAATCCTTTGAGACCGCCTTTTCCAATACAGCCGGTGAAAAAGCGGAGCTTCAGGCCTCTAATATCACGGAGACCAAGTTCTCCATTACTACTCCCGACGTAGTAATAAAGGTCAATCCTGCCCGGACTGACCTTGTAGAAACCCGTATTATTGATGGCCGCCAATGTTTGGTCATCGCTGTGGATGATCACATCCAGGTTAACGGCATAGATGTTAAAACCATCAAATCATAGTTTTAATAAGTATCGTAAAACCTGTAACTCTTATACAGGAATATGAAGAATATTACATCTCCAACGATGGATGCTATGGAATTTAATGCTCCAACCATGGCTCCCAATATGTTTAATACAGGGATCCAGCTGACAAGTTCCACCACAATACTGATTGCAGAACAAATCAGATTAATCTTCCATACCAGATCTCCTTTGTCTGCAATCTCCAGCATTCCGTGACTCTTCAAGGAATCAGCTACCGATTTACATACAAAGTATATTACGAAGAAATCAATAACCGTATTGGCAATCGCAAGAAGGAAGAACCCTCCGGATGCTGCTTTTGCAGTAGCAATTACCACGCTTACAATAGATAATACAAAGGCGATTTTTACATCACTTACATCTTTACTAAGAAGATAAAGTCCCACAATCATTACCACTACACAGGCAATCTGTCCGTATAAACCAAGTAATGTTCCTATAATGGGAATAAACATAATAATGGAGCATCCGATGGATACAAGACGCGCAATAAAGTTTAATCTTAAGCCGTCTGCGGCATTCTGATACTGTTTCATTTCTTTTCCTCCAAAAAAATATTGAGGTTATACAACCCCAATATTTATACCACATTTTAATGAAAAATACCATAGGACCCGCAAAAGTGTGGTCTTGTAGGCCTACAGATACTCTTTATATAGAGCCTTCAGTTTCTCTTCAAATTCTTCTATATCCACCCCAAAGACAATATTGGCATTCTCAACACATATCTGCCTGCAACCGCCTTCTTTAATCTGTACATCTCCGGCTTCGGGAACGGATATCATACAGCTCCTTACCTCTTCTCTTACAAATGCCTTGATATGGCCTACCAGGCCACCTTCATCTTCAACCCACCTGGCCACTTCGTTCATGCATCTTTTTAACGTGTTTACGCCGGTTTCGTAATCTCCCTTGATATTTATAACCACAGTTCCGATTATTGCGTCATCATGTCTTGACATGGTAACCCCTTGTTTAGGTGCCTCATTATGCTCATGATCGTGGTGGTGATGCTCGTGTTCATGTCCGTGATGATGCTCATGGTCGTGTTCATGATGATGCTCATGGTCATGACAACCGCATGTACACTCTTCCTCGTGCTCGTGATGATGATGTTCGTGAAATTCCTTAATCTCTCCCATTTTTCTTCTCCTCATATACTATATTTTTCAGCACTTTAGCATTCTTTCTTCAGAATCTCTATAATCTCCTCCCAGAACCTGTCTTCAATGGGGTCAATGGCTATTATGGGATAGATGGTGGCGGTACTATTGAAGCCTTCTATCTCCTTCTTAATCGCCGGCACGTCTTCCTCTTTGACCAAGTCCACCTTGTTAAGGAGAATTACCGCCGCATCCTTTAACTGGCTCTTTACAAAGGGCGCCATGGCTCTAAGGGTCCTGCTCCACCTCTTTGCATCCGCCAAAGCTAAAATTGACGCATCCATTCCGGCGTCTTCTTTCAAAGACTCTCTGATATTATCAGGATATGCCATACCTGTAGCTTCTAAAATCAGCCATTCCGGATCGTATTGTTTTTTTATGTCCCTTACATTATTACATAATAACCCGCTACTACTACAGCATACACAACCGTCAAAAATATTTTCAACTGTGAAATTAGCCTTAGAAAGCAGCTGGTTATCCACTCCTGCAGAACTGATCTCATTTTCAAGTATTACTACCGGTGTCTCTTTGCCCGAAGTATCCGTCCTCACCAGGTATGCGGCAAATTGCATTAATACCGTGGTTTTTCCTGCTCCTAAGAATCCTCCTAATACTACTATCTTCATTACCTCAACTCCTTTTCCCATAAATTTTTCCTACTTTTCTATTTTATTGTATTACTCTAGCGATTCATTGTAATGGAATGGCGTGTACAAAAATTGACTTTTTAAAGGGCTATTTTTTTGTATTTTTTGTACGCTGTATTTAAATCCCCCATCCGTATAATGAAAATATAGAGAAATCTAAAGGGAACAAGTTTTAATTTTGAGGAGGGATTTATTTGTCAAGGATATCAGAGAAAGAAAACTTTATGATGATGCTAAGAGGAGAGCAGCCCGAATGGGTTCCCACATACTCTTTTGGTAAGATGGGCCCGGAGGATCCTGCTACTTGTTGGGTTACACCAAGCGTTTTAGGTACCCACAGAAGCCCTCAAGGCGGTTTTGACCGCTGGGGTGTTGAATATGTAACTACAGAAGAAACCGGATTCGGTGCTTTGCCAAAGCCCGGCCAGTTCCTTATTGATGACATTACTAAATGGAGAGACATCTTGAAGATGCCGGACATCTCAGATTTTGACTGGGAAAAGGCTGCAAGAGACGATATCGCCAAAGCCGGAATTAACCGTGAAGAAACCGCAGTTGTTATTCTTCCCTGCGACGGAATATTCCAGCAGCTTATGGCATTTATGGGCTTTACCGAAGGCTTATGTGCAATGTACGAGGAGCCTGATGAAGTAATGGAACTTTTCGAATTCATCTCTGACTTCTACGTTGAAGTAACCAAGAAATGTATTGAATATTACAAGCCGGATATCTTTAATATCGGTGATGATTCAGCTACCAAAAAAGATCCGTTTGTTTCACATCAAATGTTTCAGGAGATGCTGGTTCCCTTCTACAAGAAGGTTGCACAGCCCGCACTTGATGCAGGAATTCCCTTTGAATTCCACAACTGCGGTCGTTGTGAAGATTATCTGCAAGACCTTGTTGATATCGGTGTTTGCTGTTGGGATCCGGCTCAGGAAGTTAACGACTTAGCAGCAGTAAAAGCTAAATTCGGAAATGACCTTTGTATATGCGGAGGATTCGACTTCCAGGTACCCATTACATGGCCTGAATTCGATGAAGAAGAGCTCCGTGCTCACGTTCGCCATACCATTGATACTTTGGCTCCCGGCGGCGGATATGCCTTCTGCGGTGGTGTAGTAGGTAACTTCTCCGACCCGGCCATAATGAAAGCCAACATGGTTATTGCTGATGAAGTGAACACATACGGTCACAAATTCTATAGCTAACCTTTTAAACCTATACTATAAAATGCAAAAACCCCGTAGGAATATGCTAGCCATAATCCTACGGGATTTTTGCATTATCTATACTTCAAATATTCTTATTTCACAGTTTTCCGGGCGTGGACGCCACTTTATGTTATTTTTTCTGCCTTCCAGCACTCCGTTTAATACTCTGATTATGCCACCGTGGCATACCACCAGTACATTGTCATAATCCTTGGTTTTAAGTTCATTTAAGAAGGACTGTACCCTGGCTATAGCATCCTTTAACTGCTCCATCTCTTTCGGACAGGGAAATATCTCAGGAAAGAGCCAAAACAAAATCATAGGCAAACCCATTTTCGAATACTCTACATTTTCAAATTTTCCAAAATTGAATTCTATAATACGTTCGTCCTTTATTATTTCCTCCTCGGGGACATTTCCAATGATTGACGCTGTCTCCACCGCCCTAATAAGAGGACTTGATATTACTGCATCAAACTTCATATCTCCTATGGCGCTTCTGGCATCCCTTGCCTGCTGCCTTCCTATGTCATTAAGAGGTTCATCAATATGACCCTGCATTACTTTGCCTTTATTTAGATTCGTCTGTCCATGTCTTGTTAACCAAATCTTCATTGTTCAACCCCTCTTCTTTTCACCCATTATACAAAAATACCGGTTCTGATTGCAACTTGCAATTAGAACCGGTTGTTATCTGAGACTATATTTACTTTTAGTTTGCGAATAACTGTACCCAATATGTTTTTCCGCCTGCAGAATAGATAGCAACACCTATTCTTGAGTAACCACCCATAATCTGAGCTCTGTGTGATGATGAATTCATCCATGCATTTACTACTGCATCTGCTGATTTCTGGCCCTTACCCAGGTTCTCGCCGATTACTGCGTAGCTGAGACCATACTGCTTAGCAAGTGCTGTAACGTTAGTTCCATCCGGTCTTGTGTGTGACCATGTAGATACAATTTCCTGTGCTCTTACCTGAGCCATTGCTGATAATGTACCATCTAATCTTAATGAACCAAGACCAGCCTTAGCTCTTTCAAGATTTGTTAAAGCTACTACTCTTCCGATTCCGCCGCCGGATGCTGCAACCTGTGCCTCTGCCTTTGCTACTAAACTGTTCTCTGTGGCAGGTGCTGCTGCATTGGTTGCTGTAGCTGTATTCTTCTTAGCTGTTACTGTTGTATTGTTTGAAGTCTTAGCTGCTTCTTCTTTTGCTTTTGCTTCTTCTGCTGCCTTAGCCTCTTCCTTCTCGGTTTTAATTGCCTGAGCGCTAGCCTGCACTGCTTCGATCTGTTTTGTACCGAAGGTTGCTTCGATCTGAAGAACACTGTTGCCTGATTTAGCTGCTACTTCTTCTACGTTAACGATGGTTGTCTCCGTTGCCTGATTATTAACGGATGCGCCTACTGCGATAACTCCTACACCTAAGCATACTGTTGTAACTATTGAACTGATTACCTTGATTGCTGCTGCTTTCTTCATAAATGTTTCTTCCTCCAACTTTCCTTTGTTTGGAGCCTGACGTGTGTAAAAAAATCCCCCAGCCTTACTCGGTTGCGGAACTCCTTTTACATACATAAGAAACATGTACGGCAACCGGCTGTCATTGCATTACTGCTTTAGACCCTTGGCTTTGCGTCCTCATCTTTCAATGAGTTTGCCTACTATGAATTTGTCTTACAACTAAAAATACCCTGAAACTAATCTTTCAGGATATCGATTACATCTGGCTTCTATAATCCAGTATGGCAACCGGCTATCCTAGCACTATGTGCTTTAGACCCTTGGTTTTGCGTCCTCACCTTTCGATGAGTTTGCCCACTCTTAAGTTAATTCTATTATAAGTGGTGAACTATTATGATTCAATAGTACCTTGGTACCATTATTGTGCCTCTTTAGTTATATATCGGTAAGTTAGTACTATAACTTTAGCCCTTCCAGAAGGGAAATTCCGTTATAAAAGTACACTATTACCACAGATATTATAACATTAATTGCCGCAAATGGCAAGGCTGTTATTGCATCTATAAGGACATGCTGCTTAGTAAGCTGGGTGGATATAATGATACCTGCCGCAATAGCTATAAAGAGTACCTTTAGTCCAATAATCATGGATACACTCATTAAAGCCGCTACTATAGTAATATAACAATGCACACAGTGAAGACTGGGGGCACAGTTTATACCCTTGTAACTTGCAGCGTATATGAACTTCAAAACCCTGCCCCAGAAGGTATCCGGCGGGGCCTGACGCTCAAAAGTGGTGGGATATACTATATAGATAATGGTACTAACCACATTACTTATTACTATGGCAATCTGGTACATTAAGTACACTTCTCTTGAGAAAAAGTACAGTGTTATAGGAAAAAGGGCTATCATTGGAAACCATAGTGAATAAATTGATACAGTCCATGGTACCAACGGAACCTTTTTATCTATAGGTCTTTCTACGTTATGAAAATTATGCTGGAAGATTTCGCATCCGAAATACATAATTATCTGAAGTCCCAGGATAACTGCTTCTATAATTATTAACTTAGTTAAGGTATTCATCTCTTATCACCTGTTATTCTACTCTTTTACCGTGTCAAACACGCTTATTATTGTACCACGTTTTTCTAAAATGTGTATCCTAATTTCTTGTCTTGATTGGGAACCCCGCAAAAAGAAAGGACCCCATGTATTCATGGAATCCTTTTCATTATTATGGCTTTTTCTATTTATTCTGCAAGTAAAGAATAGTATCTGTCTCCGCTGTCGGGAAGAAGCGCTACGATAGTCTTGCCCTTATATTCCGGTCTCTTTCCAAGCTCTAAAGCAGTCCAAAGTGCTGCACCCGAAGAGATACCTACAAGAACACCTTCTGTTCTTGCTATTTCCTTAGCGGTTGCAAATGCATCCTCATCCTTAACTGTAATAATCTCGTCGTATACCTTGGTATTAAGAGTGTTAGGTACAAATCCAGCGCCGATTCCCTGAATCTTGTGAGTTCCAGGGGTTCCTTTTGTAAGAACCGGTGATCCTTCAGGCTCAACTGCGATAATCTTTACGTTAGGATTCTTCTCCTTAAGATACTCACCTACACCTGTGATGGTTCCGCCGGTACCAACTCCTGAGATAAATACATCTACTTTTCCGTCTGTATCTTCCCAGATTTCCGGGCCGGTAGTATTCTTATGGGTTGCCGGGTTAGCAGGATTCTCGAACTGCTGCGGGATAAATGTCTTAGGATCTTCTGCATGGAGCTCTTCTGCCTTGGCAATAGCACCCTTCATGCCCTTTGCTCCCTCTGTAAGAACCAGTTCAGCTCCGTATGCCTTAATAATATTACGACGCTCAACACTCATGGTTTCAGGCATAACAATTTTAATCTTAATACCGCGAGCAGCTGCAATTGCTGCAAGTCCGATACCTGTGTTACCTGATGTGGGCTCAATAATTGTATAGTCGGGTTTCAGCTTTCCGTCTTTTTCCGCCTGCTCAATCATTCCCAGTGCGATACGGTCCTTTACGGATCCGCCGGGATTGAGGTACTCTAATTTTGCAACAATATTAGCATCTACATTGTGCTCTTTTCTTATATTGTCAAACTTAACAAGTGGTGTCTTACCAATAAGCTCTGTTGCGTTATTATAAATCTTTCCCATGGAATTCTCCTCCTTCTTATAATCCCTTAAATGCCTCATCTAAGTCTTCGATGATATCGTCAACATGCTCTGTTCCGATGGAAAGTCTGATGGTGTTGGGCTTAATTCCCTGATCCAACAGCTCTGCCTCGTTGCACTCTGAATGAGTGGTTGATGCCGGATGGATAGCAAGTGACTTAACATCGGCTACATTTGCAAGAAGTGAGAATAATTCAAGATTATCAATGAACTTCTGAGCTCTTGCTGCATCACCTTTTATTTCAAATGTAAAGATTGATCCGCCACCATTGGGGAAGTACTTATTGTAAAGCTCTTTCTGACTTGCATCGTCTGTAACTGCCGGATGGTTAACTTTCTCTACTTCCGGATGCTTGTTAAGGAAATCAACTACCTTAAGGGCATTCTCAACATGACGCTCAACTCTTAAAGATAATGTTTCAAGTCCCTGTAAGAAGATGAATGCGTGTACCGGTGAAATAGATGCTCCCATATCACGAAGAAGAATTGCTCTAATGTATGTTGCAAATGCCGCCGGTGCGCAATCCTTTGCAAAGCTCACGCCGTGATATGATACGTTGGGCTCTGTAAGCCATGGCCACTTATCGTTCTGTGCCCAGTCGAATTTACCGCCATCGATAATTACACCACCTAAGGTTGTTCCATGTCCTCCGATGAACTTGGTTGCAGAATGAACTACAACGTCAGCACCGTATTCAATAGGTCTTACAAGGAAAGGTGTTGCAAAAGTATTATCAACCACAAGTGGTACTCCTGCTGCATGAGCGATCTTAGCGATTGCTTCTATATCTACTACTTCCGAATTGGGATTACCCAATGTCTCAATATGAATTGCTTTTGTGTTGGGACGAATTGCATTCTTAATCTCGTCAAAATTAAAGGGATCTACAAATGTTGTCTCGATTCCGTAATCCGGTAATGTATGGGCGAAAAGGTTGTATGTTCCGCCATAGATGTTCTTTGCTGCAACAACATGGTCACCATTGTGTGCCAGTGCCTGGATTGCGTATGTTACTGCTGCAGCTCCGGATCCTACAGCAAGTGCTGCAACTCCGCCTTCTAAGGCTGCAATTCTTTCTTCAAAAACGCCCTGTGTAGGGTTTGTCAGTCTTCCATAGATATTACCAGCATCTTTAAGTGCGAATCTGTCTGCTGCGTGCTTGCTGTTATGGAACACATAAGATGATGTAAGATAAATGGGAACCGCTCTGGCATCTGTAACCGGATCCGGCTTCTCCTGTCCTACATGTAACTGCTTTGTTTCAAATTTTACATTCCTCTCGTTATACGGTTTAACACTCATTTTTTCTACCTCGCTTAATAGTTTTTCTCTTTTAAAGCTACATTATATCCGCTAATGTAGCGCTGTCTAAATAATTGTTAATGGCGTCATTTAATCCTTCCCAGAACTTAATAGTCTTACATGTTGGCTTTCTGGTACATTCCGCCGCGTCATGGGCAAGACATGATACCGGAGCCAAGTCTTTTTCCGTTACTCTCAAAATGTCGCCGATTACATATTCTTCAGGCTTTCTTGTAAGCCTGTATCCCCCGCCTTTACCCTGTAGACCTTCTACAAAATGGTTCTTCGTCAATGCAGGAAGAATCTGTTCCAGATATTTGAGGGATAAATCCTGCCTTAATGCCACATCTTTCATAGGTACGTATCCATCTCCCTGATGAAGGCTTATATCAACCATAACTCTTAAGGCATATCTTCCTCTTGTTGATATCATATCTTTCCTCCTTATTAGAGAATAGCAGTTATACTATACCACTCCTTACCTATTGCTTCAATAGGTTTACCTATGCATTGCTACATCGGTTCTCGTAATCCTCTAAGGCAAGTTTTATAGCCTCTTCTGCAAGCACCGAACAATGCATTTTGTGTGGTGGAAGTCCGTCTAGCGCTTCTGCCACTGCCTTGTTGGTAAGTTCAGTTGCATCCTGTACCGATTTGCCCTTTATAAGCTCTGTAGCCATGGAGCTTGAAGCTATAGCGCTTCCGCATCCGAAGGTTTCAAATTTAACGTCTTCTATTACTTTCTCCTCATTTATTTTGAGGTATATTTTCATGATGTCTCCACACACCGGATTGCCGGCTTCGCCGATGCCGTTGGCATCCTCTAATACTCCTACATTTCTCGGGTTTTTAAAATGATCCATTACCTTATCGCTATATAATGCCATGATTTCATCCTCCTGTTTTCTATATTATGCTGCAAATATATGCGTTCTTTTTCCTTCTGTGAGATCTCTCCAGAAAGGAGAAATGCTTCTTAAGTAACTAACAACTTCTTTAACTGATTTTATTAAATAGTCTACTTCTTCTTCTGTTACATCCTCTCCCAGTGACAATCTGAGTGAGCCGTGTGCCACTTCGTGAGGTCTTCCTATTGCCAGCAGAACATGACTTGGATCAAGTGATCCGGAGGTGCAGGCAGAGCCGGAAGAAGCTGATATTCCTTTGTCATCTAAGAGGAGAAGAAGCGATTCTCCCTCGATGCCTTCAAAACAGAAATTGACTGTCGCCGGAAGTCGATGGGTCTCATCTCCGTTAAGAGCGCTGTAGGGGATCTCTTTAAGTCCCGCTATAAGCTTGTCTCTTAAAGGAATGAGCCTCTTAGCGTAGCCTTCTATGTCAGCGGTGGCATTTTCAATGGCTTTTGCCATTCCCATTATTGCCGGAACATTCTCTGTACCGCCTCTTTTGCCTCTTTCCTGTGCTCCACCTTCTATAATGTTAACTAAGCGAATTCCTTTTTTAGCGTACAGTACACCAACGCCCTTAGGGCCGTGAAACTTATGGGATGAGAGTGAGAGCATATCGATATTGTCTCTTTGAACATCTACCGATACGTGCCCAAGGGCCTGTACTGCGTCTGTATGGAAAATAACTCCCTTGTTTCTGCATACCTCTCCGATTTCTCTGATTGGCTGGACAGTTCCAATCTCGTTGTTGGCAAACATTATGGTTACAAGGGCTGTGTCCTCTCTAATTGCGTCTTCGACCTGCTTTGCACTAACAAGTCCGCTGTTATGAACGTCTAAAAGTTCTATTTCAAATCCTTCAGCTTCGAGTTTATTCAGTGTATGTAATACTGCATGGTGCTCGAAGGCTGTTGAGATGATGTGTTTCTTTCCTTTTTTCCTGCCTGCATATGCCGCAGAAATAATTGCCTGATTATCTGCCTCGCTGCCGCCGGAAGTAAAATACACTTCCCTGGCCTCGCAATTTAAGACTTTGGCCACTCTGGCTCTGGCATCCTCAAGATGCTCTTTGGCTTCCTGTCCGATGCTGTATAGACTTGACGGGTTGCCATATATGTTTTCCATAAAGGGAAGCATTGCCTCGATTGCTTCTTTGCTCATTTTTGTAGTTGCTGCATTATCTGCGTAAATCTTCATTTGAACCTCCTTCGGTAATTCCTACCTATCTGATAGGTATTAATATATCAGCTAATTCCTACCATGTCAATAGGTTTTTAAATTATTTTTTCTGACTTGGTAAAACCCTTTATTTTCAAGGCTTTCCATATAGTATTGTGTAATGTAAGGGGATTTTTGAGAAAAGAAAAAGACCTAACACCTGTCCGTATTATCAAGTGCTAAGTCCTTAGTAAGTGCGCCTTCAGGGGTTCGAACCCTGGACACCCTGATTAAGAGTAACCCTGTCTTATCCCCTCTAACCCTTGATTTTTAAGGGTTTTTATTCTTTGAAGTAGGACGCAATTAGGACTGTTAGTTTTTTACAGTGCTTTTATATGATAACACACTCCATAAAATAAAGAAAGCCCCGACGTACCATTCACACATAGAAGGTACGCAGGGGCCTCTTAGCATAAGTTAAAACGAATAAATAACCTCTAATCTGAGATACTGATCTGGATCCTATCTATGGATCGTCCAAAGGTTCCGGCGAATCCGTCCTGTCCATTCGTCTTTTCATTATCGTACTGTGGCGGATAATAGTTTCCGCCTACCGGTGATACTCGATATTTCGCTTTCTTAATTGGCTTGCCGGCAGGGGTATAATAATAGACTTCTATTGCGTCGATTTCTGTATTTTTGTCCCCAGCATATCCGTTGTTATAATCACCGGTATTATATCCCGTAACATATGGGTACCATTTACCTCCCATAGTGTGGCAACGGTATTTTAAGCTTCCTTCCGTTACCATTGCAGCAAAAGCTGTTATTGCGATTCCTCTGATTCCTGCATAATCCGTTTCGTCGAGAACTTCCGGAAGCCAGCCTTTGCCTTTTGCATATACTTTGTACTTTATGTGTGGATCGAAGCTTTCAACCGGTGCCGGATTGTCGGAAGGTATATCGTTCGGTGTGTCATTGCTGAAGGTTTGATATACTTCTGAAATATCTACATTACCCGATACACCTCTCACTGTGCCTTTTGATGTATATTGCCACATATACATATCCTCAATCTCTGGCTTGCTTTCCGGATTCGGTTGTCCATTATTAACTCCGTACCTGGCTATCCACAGTGGATATAATTTAAGATCATTGGTGAGGTAGTTGCGGTACCAGTTCAGATTTGCGTAGATGCCCACGTTAAATCCGGCCGTCTTCCATATGGACAGCTCTGTTATACAGTTTTCGGCAAATGAAGTTGTGTGAATGCTATCGGTTTCTACGTCAAGCCAGATTCCTAATGGCATTTTCTTGTTTTTTAAGCAGCCGAGAGCGAAGTTTGCTTCCGCCTTTGCTTCCGCCTGTGAAGTTGCCGCCATAAAAACATAACAGCCTACCTTTAATCCGGCGGCTGTCGCTTTTTTATAATATTCTTCAAACTTATCGTCACGGTAATTATTTCCCTGGGATATCTTCATGATAACACCGTCTACTTCGTTCCTTACCGCTTCGAAATCAATATTGCCGTTCCAATGTGATATATCAATAAATCTCATAGCCTTATCTCCTCCTGTCTCGGATCCGGCTGCCCTTAAACGTGCTTTAAATTCCTGCCACAAATATTCTCCGTTGTACGGAGGTTCGTCGGTCCAGGGCCACGGACAGGGCTTGCCATTAACGTCATAATGGCGGAATACGTTATCATCATCTATCCCGTATTCGGCCTGCAAAATCTTTATTACCTCTATTGCGTTCTGAATAGTCTTTTCCGGGATATACCATCTTCCATTGGCATCTTTTCGGCTTACCATCTCGACTGATATGGTGTTCACATTTCCATATTCTCCATAATATCTGCCGCCTTTGGAGTCTTTATACAGTAAACCACCTACCGCAAATGCGATGTGATCAAGCGGAACGCATACATACGCTGTATCTCCCTCATCAACAACGATATGTGCTGAAGCCTGTCTATCCGGATTTGCAAACATCTCAGCGGTATCCTTTGCTGAACCGCATCGCTCTTCGTCTCCGGCATAGTGAACGGCAATTCCATCTCTTTTATGTGATACTCCACCGTAGTATTTAGCCCGTATGCTATAATCAAATTTCATTGTGTTCTCCTTAAAATAGGGGAGGGAACAATCTCCCTCCCTCATCTTATATCTTTTCTTTTGTTTCCTTGGTCGCCTGGGTACCAAAATAAAAACCAACTACTACCGTAAATATTCCTAAAAACTGTGCTCCGTCTATCTTTCCTGTAATGGCCAGATAGCAAAACACTCCGGTCAATGCGATGGTTACGATACTTTTAACAGATAACAACTTGGCAATTCTTTCTTTAATAATCATCTGTTCTCCTCCTACTCATGTGCTCTTTCGTTTAGGTATTTGTCGAGGTCTCTGATAGCTTCTGTGACCGCCCCATTACATCCCTGTTGATGTAGCCCGTCGAGTACAGCCCTAATGCAGTCGATAATCACATATTGTTCTGCTTTGACTTCCTGTATCTTTGCTTCGAAATCTGTCCGAATATCGTCCTGACGTTTGTGTATCGCCTGAAGCTGCTCATTATACCGACATACATCGTCCTGGCGCTCTTTCCGAAGATTCTCTTCCGTCTGGTCCCATTTCTGCTCTTTATCGTGGCGATTGTTGATAGCTCTTATTATCTCGATGATGACCTTATATAGCGCCCAGAGAGCTACGATAACTCCTGCAAGCCGGCTAAGATCTGCAAATGTAATAGTCATTGCTGCTGCTTCCATGTTTTTTATCCCTCCCTCTCCGTATGCGCTTTAATTCTAGCCGCCCGGTCTATCTTTTCAATCGCAGATAAAGAGACGAGCTCTTCCGCTGTAATGTACTGACATACTACGCAGAATAGCTCGTCTATTATTTCTGATTGCAGCTTAATGATCTCGCTTTGGCTATCAAAAACCTGTGCTAAATCAGTTCTTCTTTTTTCCATCATAAGGCTCCCCCGTAATATATTCGTATTCTGCCGGGGTTATTTTACCCTCTTCGACCATTGATCTTAATTTTTCGATAGTAACAGCCGTGCTGCCGGGATTTTTCTTGCCTTTTTCGTAAAGCCTTTTAAGGCTTGCCACTAATGTTCTTACCGCCATTATAATACTCCCTCCTCCACTAACTGCTCTGTGTACTCGTCAATAGCCGCCTGCGCATCATAGTCATTAATACTTTTTATCATCTCATACTCTGATACGCTTATAGTCCTGCTTTCGCACTTGAAGTCGGTATAAGCTTCAATGCCGGCCTCTTCGTTAGCCTCGTGCTGTACTTCCGCAATGTTGCGCCTCTGGATATAGGTGTCCGGGGCTATAAGCTGTAATTCATTAGGCCGCTGCGCACAGTGTTCCTCTTTCCATGCTTTCATATTCTGCTTTCCTCCTGTCTAATTTAGATATAATCCGTTTAAGCTTCCCTACATTCACATACGGCTTTATCCATTTCAGATAACAGTTATATGAATCTGTCCAGTTAAACCAGCCCATGTAGCTTACCATTGCACATACGTGCTTATGATAAATGCGCTTGTTCTTCTGTTTCTTCCTGGATAACCTTGCCGCAAGCCGTGTAGCTTGAAGCATTATACATTTACGAACCGTGGTATTATCCCTGTCAAAGAGAAAACCCATGTAGTTTATTTTCCTGCCAATCGTCCGCCCGGTTTTTGTGTGATATATAAATTTAGCAACTATGAACGTTCTCTTAAGTTTCAATCGGAATCGCCGGCCTATAAACTTCTTTATCTCGATAATGGCCGCATGGAGTTTCTTTTTGTTGTCTCCCATAAACGCAATGTCGTCCATGTACCGGATCATTTTCTTAAAGCCCAGTGTTTCCGTAATAAAATAATCGAGCGGTTCAAGCAGGTAGTTCGCTAACCACTGGCTTATATAGAATCCTAATGGTATTCCCTTCTTAAATCCCTTAAGGCATAGCTCTATGATATATAAAAACCATTCGTCCTTTATCCTGATAGAGAGTTCTTTTATCAGGACCCGAAGGCGGATGCTGTCATAAAAGTGCCTTATGTCGATCTTGGCGAAGTATCTTATACCCTTACCCGCCCTTATCCAGCGTTCAAGCTGTCGTTTTGCTTTGTGCGCTCCCCGGTTCGGGAAGCTGCCGCAAGAAAACTGATAGGAAGTGCGGACTATAATAGGCTCTAAAACCAGCACGATTATATGATGTAGCCACTGCTCATGTATCTCCGGCATATATATCTTTCTTGCCTTGTTATGCTCAAATATAATCTTGGGTTTTCTCTTATGTGGCTTATAAGCTAACTCCGGGTGTTCTACTTCCACACCCGGAGGCTTTGTGTTAAGTATCATCTCCCGCATAGCTTCAACTTCTGCGTCGAAGTTAGCGTCTATGGCTATGATCTCTCTTCTTTTGGTCTTGCCTTTACGTAACTTCTTGTATGCCCGGCGGATAACATCCCGGTCCAGCATACGCTGATACAGATATTTGTACTGCTTTGCGCCACGGTGGGCTTTATACAGGCCCCACATCATTTGGTTGCGCATCGTATTACTCCTATAAGATATTTTTTTCTTCTATCTCCTACACACGGCAGGTGCGACCGCTTTACCGTGTGTCCTGTATCGGTATAATTACCACTCCCCTAACCGATAGACGGCGGATAAGACGTATTTCAACGTCCAGCGGTGTATATGAATGAAATCTGCATTTTGGTCTGTAATCTATTATTGATAGAATAACGGCGGCGCCGATGTTCCAGTTCGCGTTCGTGGCAGTGTTGTTCAAATTCAACGCGCCCGTGCCGCAAATGAGGTCATTGTTGCAATTACCGAACCGAATGGCCACGGCCCCGGAGGTGTCGCAGTCTCATCCCCTGTTAATTTCCCGCTACATAAAGTCACCGTGGGGGAAGACCCCCACACCCCCTACGCCGCAACGCTAGGCGTTGTGCCGGCAGGTGGTAAGAGAAGAACGGCGGCGCCGATGCTCCAGGTCGCGTCCGTGGCAGTGCCGTTCAAAGTCAACGCGCCCGTGCCGCAAAAGAGGTCAAGGGAGCAAGAACCGAACCGACCGGCCACGGCCGTTATACCGGGATTTACCCAAAAACCGTCACAACCGCCGGTTGCTGATGTTCCTTCACATGGTACAACGGGGATCTTTCCGAATCCGGGTTCTACTGCGTATTTATGCGGATATACGCCGCTTAATGTCTCTGCAAATACTACACCGGTGTTTTTGTATGTATTGGCCGGTGTTGAGATATCATATTTGTAATTCTTGCTTACATATACCTTTCCGCTTACGCAGGCTGTATAAGGATCGCGCATCCACTGCTGATAGCTACCTAATACGATAGAGTGCAAAATCTTATTTAAGTGCTTCTTATCGTCTGCGCCGGTACCGTAAAACTGTCCGCCGCCCACTATAGCATTAGCAAGCACTCCATATGTAGGAGATAACGTGCTGTCATAGCCGTTGCAGTTGCCATAGCCATATTTGTCCTGGATATTAGATGTCTTGCCCCAAAGAAGAAGCAGGTCGTGGATGGTATTGATTATTGCTCCGCCAAAGAATTTACCCCGGGCGGCGAAATTATCAATTAAGGTTTTCTCCTGGGCCGTCGTCTGGCTATGTACCGGCTGTGTCCCGGAGACAGTCAGCATCTTCGGATTCTGTGAAGCTCCGTTGGAAGCTCCATAGAACATCGGAATCCATACTCCTTCAAGTTCGTTGTTGGTATCGTCAATGAATCCTGCTGCCTCGTAACCATCTCTCGGCTCCAGCGAAAACTTAACATATCTGTCTGATCCAACAATGTATTCCTTCTTGTAGATCTTCTGCAACCATGAGAAAGCACCGCCGTCGTAAGAAGTATTTGCCACATCTGATGCTGTCTCTCCGTCGGCTTTCTTTGAATAGTTCGTCTCGGAAAGCTGGTAATCTACAATACCGCTGCTCTTAACCATGTAGGGCTTGTTGTTAACCAGCAGCGGGAATGTCGCCCAGTCACCCAGGGAATAGCCGCCGCCCATGGTAATAGTAATGGGGTTAAAGTTCTTGTTAAGCCCGATATATTCAATCCTCTCGTCAGGATCAAGTATGTCCATATGCTCCACGAAACCGTATACATCCTCGTCCTTCTCGATAGCAAGGATAGCTGATACTTTCTCGTTAACGGAATCCAGCGTAGGCTTATCCGCAACATATATTTTATCGCTCATTTATTCTTCTACCTCCTCGTAGTAAAGTAATCCGTTCTCAACGCCCAGTACGTACTTGTCGCCGGTTGTATCGTCGTACAGGTACATCTTATTGGGTGCTTCGATTGTTACCGTGTCGGCATTTGCCACTTCGGTAAGCATTTCAATAGTGATGGTTGATGGTAGTAAGTCGTTGTAAGCGGGTAAGTAATCCCACTGATCTGTTACCGCTGTGGCGATAGCATAAAGGATCTCTCCTTCGTCCGGGTCGGTAGCGAATAATCCGATCTCTTTTACGTAATAGCCGTGTGTAAGGTATTCTGTCTCGCTCTTATAATTTGTGATAATAAACTTCACAAATACGTTGCTGACATTTTGGACCATTACAGTGTTGATGCTAAATTCCTGCTTCTGGCTCTTAAGCGCCGTCTGCTTGCTAATGTCCTCTCCCTCTGTATAGCTTCCGTCACCTGATGCGGCTTTTGTAAGGGTAATCGTGGTTAACCCCGCCTGCGCCTTGGCAAGTAACGCTATACCTTTTTCGGTAAGGACAGCCTCGTTAAAAACTCCGGCCATGTCTCTTCCTCCTTCTTTTGTGAATGATTAAAATACATAATGCGGACTTGAACGGACCATCATGCCTATGTGCGTTTGTCCGTTCGTGTCCGCATCAATATTTCTTTTGCTGTTGGAAATTGCTAATCGCGGGTTAGAGAATACACAAGCCCCGATACCTACGATGGATCCTGTCTCGCTTTCTCTCTGTGGACTGTTGACAATCTTCTCGTGCGGGCTTGATACTGCTGCCGTGGCTACGTACTCCGGTTGTAATATCTGCCTGTCTATTAAAATCCGGCGGATATGGGACCGAACATTCTTAACCCGGTCTATGATTCTTGTAAACTGGTCTATGATTTCCGGGGTAAGTTTTGCCGATGTAATGATATCGAAATATCCCGGTGTCTGCTCCCCTTCTGTGAAGTTAAACCACTCTACAATATCGCCTTCTCCGAAAATGACTTGTATCATCTCTTTGACTGCTGCCGGGGTTCCTGCTTTCATATACCATGAAATAGTGTTTTTCACGATTCCCCGTTTTACATCAAGGGTCATATTCTCTTGATCGTAATACGGTGCTGAAAGCTGGACTGCCAGGGCATCTACCAATTCTTCCGAAAGGGTATCAATGGCCGTGTATATCTGGCTTTGGTCTGCGTACTCTATAACCTTCTCATGGATCTCGCCTAACGCCCCCGATAAGGCAAGCACCCAATCCTGATTAGCTACAATGTCGGGTAAACCGTCCGTGATGCGGGCTTCTTTCAAGCTTTTAATCATCTTCAAGCCCTCCATATGTCACCGTAGTTTCAATACACTTGGGTAACTGTGTGTTAAGAATAACTGCGTAGTCCGGTTTATCGTCGTTAATGATTACTCGCTTTGCGCCTGCTGCCCTTATCTGGTGAATAAGCTCTGACGGGTTAATATCCCGTCCTAAGTGCCGCTGCCATGCTTTGTAATCGGTTACTGCTTTGTTAACCTTATTCTGTATGTCGCCTGCTGTCGCCCTGTCGCTGGTAGCAATATAGTAGGTAACATTAATGGAATAATCTATCTCTGACGGATTCTGGATTGATACCAGGTCCGTTAAAGGTCTTATATTCTCGTCTGATAAATACTCAAGCAGGCTTTCCCGCTCTTCTTCTGTGAGTAATGATCCGTCCTCCAGCATCGCATATATAACTACGTGGCAAGCCGTGGGGCTTGTTACCATAACATCTGCTACATCCGCTCTCCATTCTCTTACATAGTATTCATATGCTCCTTTAGGCCCTGCCACTGAAAATCTTTTCGGTGCAAGGTATACACGCTCTGTCAGATCGTCGTCCTTTTCAACGTCAATACCGCCGGTACTTACTACGGTATTTTCTACCTTCGCCACATATGCTATAGGGTCTACTAAAATATTGATATCCCCTACGGGTATGTCGTTTGGCTCCGTGCCGGCTTCTTCTGCCTGTATCATCACGTCAACAAAAAGCTCCCCGGCGGGGATTTCTGCGTAAGATAATGTGTTAAAATATCTCCCGTTCTGTGTCTTCACTCTGGTACCTGCAGGAATAGCTACTACATCTGGCCTGGCATCTGCCAGGGTAAATCGTTCTGTCGCTATCGCTTTTGTCGCAGCAAGCCGGAATATACCGAATAATGCCGCCAGTGCATCCAGCGCATCTCCGGTTGAGGTCTTAAGCATTTCTGCCCGGCCCTTTGCGTCGATATATTGCATAGTCTGATACATTATCAAGGAAAATGCTTTAATAAGAAGTGTTTTTGCATCTGCCGGTGTAAGCTCTCCCTCTTTACCTGTCAGCTCCTTATACAGCCTTAAGTATTCTGCCCTTGTCTGCTCTTCCGTTTCCTGCAGGGTCATGTTTTCAATAAAGGATATATCCGGCACATTGTTTAATTGATTTATACTAGACAAGCTCAATCACCACCTTTGGACTAATATTTCCGCTGGCGCGGTCGCCTTCCCACTCTACGCGGTCAACCCTTGCCCTCGGCTCATACATTTGTGTTTTTCTTACATACTCTGCGGTTATAAATGATTTCGCCATTTCTGACGGGATATCGGGCGCGGCTGTCTCTATACCAAAGTCCCTGTCAAGTGCCTGCTGCCCTGCCAGGGTGTTATATAGCACTTGCAGATTTCGGTATACTTCCTGCGCTACCGGATCAGTAACATTTCCGGCCGCTATCTCAATAGTGGCATCATATACTATATTTGCCATAGCGCCCTCCTATACATACTCTTTAAGCGATAGCGTTAGTTTGCACTCTATAAGTGCGCCGTTAACTACTACGCTTTGCCAGTCTTCCGATATGTCCGTGATAACAAGCTGGTTATTGCATATAGGCTTACTCCCTATTATGAAATAGTCTGCTTTACCTTGTTCGCACGCTTTCTTAAAGAAATCCCGCATTGCCCTAGGGTTAACTCCGTCCTGTGCCCGTAGTAACAGCTCTTCGCTGTAAGTATCTGCTTTTGGTGATAGATACTGCGAAGTGGGCTTCTTTAACGGTCTTTTATGCTCTGCGTATTCAGTCCCTATGCTGCCGGTAAAACTGGCCGGCGCGAAAATTTTCTTATCGCTTACTGTAAATGTCTTTCCCATGTAGCTTCCTATCGCCACAATTCACACCTCCTGTTTAGCCGGGATCCGGCTCCGGTCCGCCTGCGTGTTTATGCTTTGTCAGCTTGATCTGTTTAATATCTGCTTCACCGTCTGCCGCCTTAAGCTCTATCTTTGGTGCGTCAATCTTAACATTCCCCGATGTGTCGATTTCAATAGTGCATCCGCCTACGGTGATCTTAAGCCCACCAGGGAAATCTAGCTTAGCTTCGCCTGTTACCTTTTCTTCCAGCTTTGCCTTATACTCGATTTTGGCGTCCTTCGTAATCTCTTCTGTCAGTTTGCCCTTATATTTAATGTCTGCATCTCCGCCGTGCTGCTGTTGCAAAGTACCGCCCGATACAATACCCATTTTACCGGCAGCTTCCATCGTCATATCTGTGCCGGCATTAATCACCATTACGGTACCGGCCGACACTCCTGCGCTTGTTGCTCCGCTGATACTTACGCTTGATCCTGTTGACGTGATCTGAACCTGCCCTCCGGCGACAAGGCTTATACTCCCTTTCGCCTCGTCGTATATCTCGTCTTTGCTATTTCGATGTATTCTCTTCGGGGCATTCATTTCATATACTCCGGTGTTGGAATCATACCGCTCGTAGCACTCGCCTTTTCGCTCTCCGTACTCCTTGCGGAATAACCCCTCATAACCTTCCGCCGGGGTATTAGAACTATTCCATACGGTGCCAAACGTAACGCCGGCTTCCGTACCGTTGGAGTTGTGCTGGACGCTAACTACCTGCCCGACTTTAGGCATCTTGTATTCGCCATTGGAGATCATATTTATTTCTTGGGTTACGCTCTTTCCCCTGTCCCTATATGTAACTTCATATGTCCCACGCTCATGGTTTACAGAACTGACACGCCCTGTACGGTTTGTAGAACTACTGCTCATATTCTGCTCCTATTAATTAAGCGGAAAAGCTATGCCTGCGTGAAGGCTTCCACTGTTGCCCTTGGCCGTCTGGTTTGCCGGTGGTGTTGTACCGCCTATACCGTTAAGGCTAAAGCTCGTAGCATTCTGCAGGTTAACAGCTCCGCCGCCGCTCGATGTGATGGCCGGGCTATTAGTGCTGGCTGAATAATTAATTCCGCCTGACGCCCCCCCTGCCTGGGTGTTCTCCGTTGCTGCGCCCACTCCGCAATATGCGGCCGGTACCCAGCCGGTTACATTCTCGCCTACCGGCAGCTTTCCACATCTATCGGCCGATATTGTCATACGGTACCTGCCGCCCTGCAATACTCCGTCATAAAAATAAAAAGTACCGCTCTTATAACTCGCCGGCTCCGGGGCCGTACTGGACACGTAGAACGGTGCATTGGTGAGCGTAACTGCCTGTCCGGGCTGCGCTCCTGCCGCTTCGCTCTTCATCTTCTCATAAGTGCTTGTGTACTTTTCTTCTTCTTCGTCGTCCTTCTCGTGTACTTCGATATGTCCACCGACATCCCAGTAATTAAAGGACTTATCCACTTTTGAAGCGGCAATGTCTGAACTAAATCCGCTTGATGTATCGTATTTGTGGGTTACTTTATCCACGAAGTATTTCCCGTTAAGATCTCCGTAATCAGTAAGCCTTATTACGCTTCCTGATGATACCTTCCATTCTCCTGGAACGGTGAAGCTTACCTTGGTTTTGCCGTGATTAGCATTATTGATATCTGCGCAAAGCTGAATACTCGCGTCTAAAACGCTTGTTGCCCGGCGGCTTACATTCTTAGTATGTGTTCCTCCGCCTATCTCCGCTATGATATCAATGTCTTTGTCGCTGTCAGTGTATTCAAAATATCCTCCTGTGTAGGTGCCATACAGGGTAGTTGAATACTTCAACGATCCCTGCACCATATCAGACTTGCCAAATGTCTTAATTGGCTTTTTCTTCTTATATGCCTCCCGGTCATATATCCACATATGCGCCGAATACACTTTGAGGATCAGGCCATAATTTTTGCAAAGCGTATTCAGGAAGCTGGAATCTGTAGCGTCCTGCTCTTCCGTTTCAATGCTATAATCTTCTGCATCATAGGTAAATTTCAAACCGTATCGCTTCGCAATAGTGCTTCCTATCCTTTTTATGCTGGTATACTTCCATACTTTTTCCCGCTTTAATTCTGAAAAATTTTCGTCTGCCGGTTTGCTTACTCCGCCTATTGACATCTTGGAAGGGCCGTCTGCATAAGAAATATCATCCAGAATAAACTGTCCGCACTTGATCTTATGTGTCCCGGTACCTGTGGTGGAATCCCAGTAGCTTCCTATAATGGTAGCTTTAATTTTTGCTCCCTTGTCCGGCATCCAGCTTCCCAGCCATTTATCTTCCGTCGCATTAAACGTAATATCTATGCTGTCCGAATTATCCGAGGAGGAATCAACATACGTAAGGCTCTCAATGTATTCGCCTGCCTGTTGCGGCTCCGGCCATTTATGCTTGTTATATTGAACTTCGACCGTAACACGTCGGGTATTAATCATTATCCTCGTCCTCTTCGTCTTCTTTAGCTTCGGCTTCGTACTTCCACGGCGGCAGATCTCCATCCGGTACGTCCTTTACATCATAAGCAGTAATCTCGACACCCTCACTAAATATGAAAGTGTCGAGGTGCTGCGGGTTGACAGCCATTAAGTCGCCGGCAAAGTATTCATTACCGTATATGCTTTTTGCGATAGTGTCCCACGTATCGCCGCTCTTAGTCTTATATGTATACCGTGCCATAGTGCCTCCTTAATATGCCGTTCTTCCCTGCATCCTCTGCTTTTGCTCGTACCAGCTCTCAAACATGGTCTGCATCTGGCTAACCATGTTGTCAACTACACCTGCATCCGCATTGCCATTGATGGTTATGTTCGGTGCAAATGTCATGTTGCCGGCTCCGCCGCTGAAATCTCCGCCAAACGGCTTAAGCTCTCGCGCTCCTAACAATTCTCCTGCTGCCGCCCATGTATTAAGGTTCTGATCCCTTACACTGCGGTCAAATGAGATAACGGCCTCTCGTCCCGCTTCTCCTGCTATTGATGGTCCGTCTGTAAAACCACCCTTGGCAAGCATCGGGATCTCCGGAATTGAAAAGCCTAAACGCTTTCCGCCGATACCCGGTACCCAACCTGGTATTGTTACGCCGATACCGTTAATCGCCCTGATAGCCATATTCACAAGTCCAATAACCGCATTGATCGGGGCTTTTACAATCTCTACCAGTCCGCCGAATATGCCGCCTATAATATCTGCCATTCCCTGAAATGCCGTACAAATACCGTCTATTATTCCTCTGATGGCATCAAACACTCCCTGGAATACGGTACCGATAGCCTGTACCACTGTTGAAATGGCTCCGAATACCGTTGCAATGACATTACCCAGGAACGGGATCGCTACCTGCGCAATGTGCATTATTACGTCAATAATTCCTTCAAATATCGGCAATACCGCCTGTAAAGCTGAACCTATTACGGAAGCTACAGTCGTTATTGCTCCACCTATGCTTTCTATAATTGACATGATCGCCGGCGCTACTGCGTTGAACGTGTTAAGTATCGTCGGTAAGACATTATTGACGATAAAATCAAATATGCTCTGGATAATAGGCTTAACATATGTGTTAGCAAAGTCTACCACCTGTCCGACAACATTTAAGATGGATTGAAAAATCCCTACCACACTATCAAAAGTCTGCCCGGCCATTGTCGCTGCGTCACCGCTGAATAAGCCTACAAAACCTTCCCGTATTCCGCTTAGTGCTTCTGCAAGGCCACCGTGGGTAATACTGTCTACAAATCCTATGATACCGTCCAGTTTTTCCTTGAACGCATCAAATACTGCTAATCCCGATTCTCCGAACGTGTTGCCAATGATCCCTCTTATACCGTCGAGGTTGTCATATAACAGGCTTCCCGAAGCTACTATTGCGGAAAAGATACCAACTATAGGTAGCGCTCCGGTTACGATTCCGCCGAATCCCGCTGCCAAACCGGAAAGCGGACCGGCTAATGGTGATACCATAGCGCCCAGCTTCCCGAAAATCCCGCTCGCTGCACCTATTCCGCTTAACCATGATTTACCTCCGGCGATGGCGCCTGATACGCCCTGGCCTACTTTTGAACCGGTTATCATGTTCTTAAGCATATTGCCTAAACCGTTACTGTTTATCAGTGTGTTAATTGCGGCTGTATTTCCTGCCTGTGCCGCCGCTCCTTTTCCGCCGAATATACTGCCGGCATTTCTTAATACCGCAAGTATTCCCATTGCTTTATTATTCTTGGCTCCCGGATTGATCTGTTGTCCTAAAGCAGCTCCATTCTTTATAATGTTGCCCATATTGCCATAGGCCGCTTTGCCGGCGCCAAATAGTCTTGCAAATAATCCGGCTCCCGTCTTTCCTGCACTGCCTCCAGCGCTGAATAACCCGCCTACTCCGCTTCCTAAACTACTTATAAGGGGGGTGAACTTCATCCCGGTAAATGCCGCTGCAAGTCCTGTGATAACTCTTAACACGGTGTCACCGTTTTTATTTAGATAGTCAAGAATCTCTCTTATCTTTGGCAATCCATTTTTAAGGGCGTTGCCTATCTTTTCAACACCCTTTCCCACGAAGCTCGCCAGTGATTCCATACATTCTTTAAGTTCCGGGGCGTTCTCCCGAAGTCCCTCGGTCACGTCAATGATGGTCTTGAGGAATTGCTTCTTAACCGGCAAGAAAGCCTCTCCTATCTCTATCTGCAGGTTTTCGACGGCACTCTTTGACATTGTCTGTACCGCTTCCGTTGTATCTGCCTTAATAGCAAATTCTCGTAGCATACTGCCCTTATAAAGACTTGGGTCTGTTGCCATTCTCAAAGCGTCGGTATATGTGTCGAGATTACCTACGATCTTGCCGGCACCCTCTATGGCCCAGTTACCGAATAGCTGGCTTAGTGTGGCTACCTGCCTTTCCTTCGGCATCTCTTTGATAGCCTGGAATACCTTTAGCATCGTTCCGGCACCGTCTGACTGCATAGATTTCGCTATCTCTTCTGCCGTAAATCCTAACTCTTCCCATGCTGCCTTTTGCGCTTTTGTTGCGCTGGTGCCCTTTGAAACATTGGTGTAAATTCTCTTTAATGAAGTACCGACACGGTTGCTTGATACACCTGTGGCAAGCATAGCGTCTGCCAGTGCTGCCGTTGCTTTGGTGTCAACTCCGGCAAGCTCACCCATTGAACCGGCTGCATTTACAGCGTTTGCTATCTCTGCTGCCGTGGTTGCTGTGTTTGCTCCTAAATAGTTGATTACATCGGCAAGGTCCATAACATCCGCATGGGTCATGTTGAAAGCTTTTTCCCATTTAGCCGCCCAGTTACCGGCCTGCTCTGCGTCGATATCCATTGCGGTACCCCACATAGCAACGTCCTTAAGGAATCCACCTTCCATCAAATCCTGCATTGATTTTCCTGACTGTCCGGCCGCCGCTGCTAACTGCGTCAGCTCTTCCCTGGTATAAGGAATCTGTGCTGCAAGATCCATGATGCCTTTTTTCATAATGTCGTAGTTTTCCGCATATGTACGGCCCGTACTACTGTCTATGGCATTGCTGATCTTGCCCTGCGCATCTGCCAGGCCGTCAACGTACTTTACAACGTCGGACATCTGCTGCTCAAAGTCCTGCGCCTGCTTTGTCGCATCTTTAAGCACCTTAACCGTGCCTACTCCTAAAGCGCCCATAGCAGCAAGCCCTACAGTACCTATCTTGCTAAGCCCTTTTGCAAGCCCGCTTATACTGCTCTGTGTGGAGTTGATGGCAGATGTGAGGCTTTTGTCCATCTTCCCTGCAATTTTAATTGTAAGCTCTAATGTTTTATCTTTTGCCATTCGTCCGCTACCTCGTCATAAAGTTCTACGAAATCCCTAACCGGCATCTTTAAATAAAAATCAAGCCCCGTCATGGTGGCTTGTGATAATCTGATTGCGGCTCGCCTTAATTCCTTGGCTCCGCCTTTTATTCTAAAAAATCGTCGCTTCCAACCTCGTTAACCAACTTGAAAAGCTCTCCTATCGGAAGTCCCTTGATGAAGTCTTCTGATTTTCCTGTAGCCGCGCTTGCCATGATGCATACGTACAGATAATTCTTTGTAGGGTCAATGATTCCATATCCCTCTCTGACAAGTCTGTTTTCTGCTTCGCTCATATTCATGCAAGTAAGATCTGCAAGTCCGTTAAGGTCCAGCTCTGTGTATGTCTGTCCGTCAAATGTATACGGTTTATCAAACTTAATTACGTGTTTATCGCTTCCGTCTTTATCCGCAAGCATCCCCAGGATCGTAGTCCTGATCTTACGCGCTACCGGGATGGGCGAAAACTTGAAAAACTCTATTGGAAGTCCTGTTGCTTTCTGTGCTATAATCGTGGCAAACTCTGTCGTTGTCGCTGCCGTAACCTGTGTAATCTGGTCTAACTTCGACTGCGCTTCAATAGCATCACCTATCGTAAGGTTTTCTACCCCTGACAAATCTACCTCTGTGTATGTCTGCCCTTCAAATGTGTAAGGCCTTGTAAATTCTACTATTCCTTCTCTGTCTTCCTTTTTCTCGGCAGGTTTATCAACTGCTGCCGGCTCGATCTTCTCTGCTGTCTCTTCGACTGCTTCAATGTTTTTCTTCTCTTCTTCCATAATTAAACTCCTTCTGTTTTGTGTGAATGTGTGAATGAAAACAATAAAAAGCACCGCCCCCCGCCGCTATGAGCGAGGGGCAATGCTTACGTGTGGCCGGGATTAAATTAAATCCCTGTAACCAGCTAAGATGTCCTGATCGTTGGCTACGTATACGCTGTTGAGCTTGTCGATCTCTACCAGCTTTACGCCGTCATTCTCGACAAGTAAGTATGTAAGCTCGATGGTGATAGATGCTTCCATGGTCTCGCCCTTCTCTACCTTTCCGGGCTTAAACTTCTTAACACGTCCCATCTCGACTACTCTTAAACCTTTGAAAGCATATCCGCCGGTCTTATCATAAACCTGCTGTGCAGCTCTGATGGTAATGTTGATAGTCTCTAAGGGAGAAAGCATATCCTGGAATGAGGAATACAGTGTATTAAACTGAATCTCCTGTTCCATGCTCTCAAACAGTCCGATTGTGGGGCTGTCGATTTCTCCGGCAATACCCATAGCCGAAATGGTGCTTGTCTTCTGCGCTGCTTCGGGCAGGTCGATAGAACTTGCGGTACCGATCATCTTATTACCGTTAAGGTAAATGTTGGCATCGTTGATCTTCTCCGGTACATAGTTATTACTAATCATTGCCTATTTCCTCCTTCCCTTAACTTAAAGCGTTTGGCAGTGCGTTCGGGTCAAACTCAATGACATCCTCGATATATTCTGCCGGTGTGTACGGTGTGATGTACTGGTGGAATGTCAGCTTGCCGTTAAGCAAGTCAGTTGTCGGGTTCTCATCTTCATTGAATACGATCTCGTATCTTGCACAAATGTCACGCGCTACGAAGCCGTTGCCGCGAACATTCTCTGAATCTACGATTGATTCAATAAGGCGCTTATTAGCCGGGCTGTCTACCTTCTGGAAGTAGGTAAGGATAAATGTATTTGCGGCCCAGGAAAGGAATCTGCGAACACTAAACCATCTATCCTTGGGATCAGTTGTTCCCGGATAAGCTGCTGTATTGTTGCCCCAAAGTCTAAAGCCGTTCATATTAAGCCATGTAGCTACTCCGAAGCTGTTGATCGTATTTGCCTGGTCCTGATCTAAAATAACCTCTGTACCATCTTCAAGCACTGCCTTTGAAATAGGAACAGTCTTGTTGGAAGGTGATACGTTCGGTGTATCGTCGTTGACAGCATCAGTATAGGCTGTTAATGCTGCTGCCATGGAAGAACCGGAATATACAGTCTCGCCTACTGCTGCAAAGGGCCATACTGCGTAAGCGTTTGCGTCGGAAACTGCCTGTGCTTCCTTCTTGGTCTTAACGTCTGTATACTTCTTTGCTCCTGTTGCGCTTGAATCAATGTCTATGATCGTTACGCACTTGAATACGCCGTTGATTTCCTTTGTCTTAGCCTGTAATGCCGCGGAAACTGTAGCGTTCTTTGAAAATCTAGGTGCAATAAGGATTCCCGGTGTCATGTTGAACTTCGGGAAGATCTGGCGGATTACTTCAAGTCCGCTCTCTGCGCCTGTTGTGGTATCTACACCGCCTACGATATCGACTGCGGTAACTGCTGCCGGGTTAACCTTATTACCTGCTACAGTAATGTTTGTAGCTGCCTGTGCTGCTGCTGATACCATGATAAAGTTTGCTGTGCCGTCATTGTTAAACTGTACAATGTAATCTTCGCCTCTTACGAGGGTTTCGGGTGTTTCTCCGGGGATTGTTACTGTAAGGGCTGAATCAATGATTAAGCCTACTTCCTCTAATACAGCTACATTGCTGTTAACCTGGATTGTTCCTCCTGTTAACGCTGTCTTGTGTCCTGTCTTTGACGGGTCAAGTACGTTGATAAGTACTACAGGGCCGGTACCTACTACCTGGAATGTGGCCGCAATAGCTTCGCAAAGTGTGTATTTTGCAAAATCATTACTAAACCCTACCGCCTGTACTGCTTCTGCGTAATTATTAGCCAGAATAGGCTTATTAACTGCGTCGGCAAAATTTTCTCCCAGCATATTAACCGGTGCTGTACCTACGATAACCTGCAATCCTGCCGTGCCTAAGATGGGCGCGATCATACTTGTTGGTACTTCACTGGTGTACACGCCATGCTTGTAAGTGCTGCTCATGCTTATTTACCTCCTGTTATTGAAATTCAGACTTAAGCTGTCTGTATAATATCGCCTCCGCTGTACCAGCGGTTTCTAACTTCTTGCGCATCTCCGCAAATTTCTCTGTCGATACGATAAGGGAAGCTGCCAATGGATGATCTTTTACAAAGTCCTTAAGCATATCAGGAAGATCACCCGTGAATACGGTGTACTGACGAACTACGCCGCGTACACTTGGGCCGCAATAAACTACCGGCCCTGCTGCCGCCTGTCCTACTTTTGACACAGGCTTTTCCTCAACCTTTGCCTCTGTCTTAACTGCCGGCGTATCTTTACTCGTGGTCTTTTTACTCATGTCTTCGCTCCTTATAGTAGCTCTGATAGTGCTGTGTCCTGTGTCATAGCCGGTGCCGTGCAGATAAGTGTTACCGCTCCGAAATAATACGGCGCCGTGTCGTCTACCTGCATAGCCCATGTGACGGGTTTTAATATAGTAAATGCACCCCCAAAATACGGATGTGTGCATATTTGCTGTATGATAGTCTCTTTAATGTTCACTACATCGAAATAGCCCTCGCGGGCTTTTCCGGTGTCATAGCAACATATGATAATACTGAAATCTACTATCTGTGGGCTGTCGTCGTCCTTGATCTGGCCGCCTGTCATTTGAACTACGATATACGGTGCTGGTGCGTCGTTGGTATCTGCGTCAACGTCGTTATCTTCCGGGACCGGAAGGTCTTGCTTGTAAAACGTCAATGGTTTCTTACCCTGCTGCCCTATGAACTTTCTATCTTTAAATAGCTCTTTAAGCATTTCGATGAGTGCGTCCTGACACAGCTCCGGCGTTCTGCCTATGTTTGCCTGTTCAACCGAAGTAAGATAATCTCTCATGTCTTATATCCTTCCTGCCCTTGCAAGCACTTTATCTACCTGTTCGTCAAGCCTCTTTGCTAAAAACTCTTCAACTTTCGGCTCTACATCCGGCCATATGGTACTGTGCATAGCTGATGCCGACGGACTACCCATTGTCATTAGCTTTTCAACTCTGCCGTTGGTCTTCCATCTCGGCTTACCGCTCTTTACGGTTCTTTTCTCCCCTATGTCTGATCCTTCGATTCTTTGTACCATGCCGACGTGTCCAGACTTAAATTCAAGCACAAAGCCTTTACTAAGCCTTACGGACCCGGTTAAAGGCTTCATGGGGTTAGCTTTAAGAACTTTACCCTTTGTTACCTTCCCGGCCCTGGCTATTGCCGCCGGTCCGGTGTAAACTCCCTTGGGCGAATACTTAAAATATGCAAGGTCATTTCTCATGCTTGCTATGTGTAATGTCGCCCATAAACTTGTATTGCTGGCTTTCTTTTTCTGAACAAGCTCCTTAAGGTGCTTTTGCCCTGCTGCATTAACAGCATACCGGGCTTTTGCCTTGGCAATCATTAGCTTCCTTGCTTCTCTCGCCGTGGCGTTGATAGCAACCTTGATCGCCGCTGGGGTTTTATTCTTAAGGTCCCCTAAAGCCTGTGATACTTCTTCTGCTCCGTCTACGGTGATCGTAAGATTTTCGCCATTGTAAGTTACATTACCTGCCATTACTGTCTTACCCTCTCCATAGTCATGCGGTATACTCCCGCATCGTCTTCGCAGTGAAGTATCTTGTAGGTGCGCTTGTGGTCTGTTCCCTCGTCCAGTACAAGGTATTTACCTACTTTCGGCTTCGGGCCGTAGTCCTTTGCTTTGATATACAGTATCGTGTGCGCATTGTATAAGCCCATGTCAAAGTTTTGCTTTGCTCCGGCTTCCCAATGCGCTGCGTGTTGCCTAACATCATCCTCTTCAATAATGACAAGGTACTCTGTGCCGTCTACTTTATGCAATTCTGCGTGTTCGTCGCCGTCGAAAAAAGTGAGGTCGATGTCTGCTGCCGCATACTCTTTGAATGTCGGCAGAGGAAAGTCTTCTAACTCTCTTTCTTCTCCGTAGATCTGATTGTATTCGATCAGTGCCATAAGTGCCTCCGTCAAAATTGCCCCGCCCAGGTTTACCGGGCAGGGCTTTGAAAAAAAATAAGGAAAGGATCCTATAATACTGTTGCTACTAACCAGGAATCCGCCTTGTCGGGTACCGGAAGCGGATGTGCCTGAACCTCGATCATCCTTCTGTCGGGGTGATGCTCGATATATGATCTAAGCAATCTTGCTGTCTGTGCAGTCACCCAGTTCTTTGATTCGTCGTCAATATATGTGCAAGCTCCATAAGCCATCATAAAGTTAGGCTGTGAAGAAATAAGAACGACTTTGTTATCCGGGATAAGAGGTAATGTGGCCGGATTTGAAGGATCTGTCCAGTCGTCATAATATACTTCTGCATACTCGTAAATGTCGATGTTAGGCTTGTTAAGGTGCCCGATATAACGCACTCCATTGGGAAGGTCTTTAGGCTGAATAAGTCCCATGTCAATACGTCTGTTGTCAAGTACCTTCTGAACGTCGGCATCTGCTAAGAAGGCACGGAGCGCGCTCTTACCCATGATCGCCATATCTACGTTTGTAAATCCGTTCCGGAGTGTAGTGTCTACCCAGTCTTCAAGGTTATCGAGGATCTTTGCGGAAGTGCCGCCCCACTTATTATTACCTGTAAGGGTAACTGTATTTGTGAAGTTAAAGTCGATTACTTCATTAACTCCCTCGCCTACTACGGGGATCTGTCCTGTTACGATAGCCTGTACTGCCATCCACTCTTCGCGACGTGTGGTAGCATCGTTAAGTCTGTTGTACTCGTCTGTAAGTTTCTGTGCTGCCCTCTGTGCAGGTGTCATTCCGCTGTATAACTCTTCTCCAGGAAGTCTGCTCATGAGCTGATCTGCTGTAGTAACGTCATAAGGATTTACCAGGGGCGGCTTATAGCTCTCTGTTGTGAATCCTGCATCTCTAAGTACCTTGCCGCCGCTTCTGGGATGTACGAAAGCTGCCATGCGGCGATCACCCTTCTTGATATCAATGTCTACTCTCTCTGTCGCGAAAGGCTTAACATTGGTGAAGAACTTATCGCGGAAAAAAGTGTGTACCGGCGGGGCTATTCTTACTACCTCGGCTAAATACCTTGGTGTGTAAATGTTTACTTCGTTTGGCATTGTCTAATTCCCTCCTTTGATTACTTTAAAAAGATTCCGATGTTGCGGAAAGCAACCTCTACATCTGCTGCGGTTACGTTCTCTTCGTAGGCTAATTTATCTGCAAAAAACTCGCCTGTAAGATATATTGTAACGTCCTCATTCTGCTTTGCGCTGTCTGCTGCGATTCCGTATAATCCTTCGACTGATACGGTTCCACTTGATTCTGTTACCTTTGCAGCTTTGCCTGAGCTATTCAGCTTAACGGGTGCGCCTGCTGCAAGTGCTGATGCTGCGGTCTTTACTGCTGTAATTACCGGGATAGTTGTACCGGCAAGCAAATAATCAGGTGTCATTGCAAAATCCTGTCTTGCTAAGTCCATACTCATGGTTATGTTCCTCCTTTACTTGTTCTGTGCTACTGTATGCAGTGCATCCATAAATTCATCCTGCTGCTGGCTATCTGTAGCTTCCTGCGCTACTTCTTCCATGCCGCTGTCTGAAATGTCCTGCGCTATGCCACTGATAAATGCGTTCTTAGCGTTGTTTTCTGCTGCCTTGGCGTTTTTAATAAGCTCCATAGCAAACTCTGACGCATTAATTGGCTTCTCGTACTTTGCCTTATTAGCGAAGTCTTCTGAACCGGCTACGCACATTTCTTCAATGTCCTTGATTCTCTGGCGTTCGATGTTAGCTGCCTTTTCTGCTGCCGCCGCCTCGATCTGTCCAACCAGTTCCGGGTATGACTGTCGCAGGTCGTCCACGGTTTTAATGTTGTCCATGCTCTTGTCCTCCTGTCTGTTTGTAGTGTCTACCGGCTCATTGTCCGGGTTTGTATTTACAACACAATCGGCGGCGGGGGCTGCTGCCGCATTGTCCTGTACGAATTTGGGCGCATCGTCAAACGGTATGCTTGTCTCGATGCTGTTTACGAAGAGTAAACCGCCACGGTTTTCAATAACTGCTTCGTCCTCTTCGTCGTCAATAAGTTCATCCACATAGCCGTTAGCCTTTGCCTCTGCTCCGGTAAACCAGCTTGTGTTGTCCATCTGCTCCGCAACCTCTTCTTTATCGCGTCCTGTTTTCTTTGCATACAGGGTGATAATGTTCTCCCTGATTGCTGATAATGCGTCAAGGTACTGCTGAATCGTTGTTGCGTCTGCATAACCAAACAATCCCATCTTTACGGGATGGATCATATATGTACTGTCATTTGCTGCTATAACTTTAGAGCAGTGACAAGCTATTATGGTGGCGGCACTGGCGCACAGTCCGTCTATCTTAGCTATTACGTTAGCCTTGCACTGCTCTAACATATTACCTATTGCTGTTGCGGCGAACACATCTCCGCCCCCGGAATTAATACGTACCGTTATCTCCTGTACATCTCCCAGGGCGTTCAGCTCATCTGCAAACTGTTTAGGGGTTACTTCATCTCCCCACCAGCTTGTATCTGATATGTCGCCATATAAAAGCAGTTCCGCACTGTCAGCTGTCTGATTGCGGAACTGCCAGAACTTCTTTGCTTTTGGTTTTGGCATTTTACATCCTCCTTTGTCTCTCCGGCTCTTCCGGATCCGGTGCCGGTGGTCTTTGTATCGGTTGTGGCTGCGGTGCTGACTGGGCCTTTTCCGGCGGATTGATAATGTCGTCAACTTCCTTTTTCAGCTTAGCTTCGATAACTCTCTGACGGATATTTCTGTTGTAATCTCCACCCGTCATCGATGCTGTCTCTTCCTGAGCGGTACTGAATCCTGCCTCGACTCTCTTAGTCGCCGCTTCTACTTCATGCACCGGATTAAGGTTCGTACGTGCCGGTCCATTCCAGCTGCAAGTCGTATATGCTTTTTTAATCGCCGGGTCTGCAAAGAACCCTGGCGCATTGATTCTGCCTCTGGCTACTGCTTCCGTAAACCATTCTTCATAAATAGGTGCGCAGAAGTCATCTGTGAACCAATCTCTTTGCATCTGGCAGCTTCTCCAGAACTCATTCAGTGCGCCTCGTGCAGCTGAATAGGATGATACGAACTGCTTAAATAATACTTCCGGCGGGATTTCTAAGGCTGCCCCGATCTGCTTGATCATCGCATCTGTGAAATTATCAAACCCTGTGCTCGGGTGTTTAGGATCTGCGAACTGCACCTCTTCGCCCGGGTTAAGAGATACTATGGCACCCGGTCCCAGCTCGATGCTGCTCTGGTCTGCCTGATCTATTAACTCCTGCGGCGGTAACATCTCGCCGAATGGCCGTCCGTCATCAGCTGTCTGCGATTGAACAAACACGGTAAACATTGCACTTAGCACTGCTGCCGTTATCTCTGCATCCGTATAACGTCCCAGTTGTTTCAAAGATTCAAGTACCGGGGCGAGGATTGGTACTCCTCGCTTCTGCCCAACTCGTTCTCTGTTCATAACGTGCAATACGTTTCTTCGTCCCGTCATGGAACCGTAAGCTTCTACTCTCACCCACTTTGCAGGTGCGGTTATATTAAATGTACTTGAGAGCGGGTGTCGGTTACATATCCAGTATGCTATCACCATACCATCTTTGTCGGTTTCTACTCCCTGGACTATCTGTTCTACATGGTGTCCGTCAACATCGCAGGGCGCTAACCTGTCGTAACCATCCGGGCTGGATATCCTGTCTGCTTCTATAAGCCGTATTCTTAAACTGTACGGCTGTCCGATGGTCTCTTTTACCGGAAGTAGCACAATCGCATCTCCGTTCATCAGATAAGAGAAGAATGCGAGTTGCTGGAGCATATAGAAATTGTCTATTCTTTCAGCATCACATACCGGCGTGTCAGCCCATAAAGCAAACTCCCTGATGATCTGTTTCTGTAATTTCTCCGCTTCATCGTCTGTAATACCTAAAAACTCCGCATCTATCTGTGGGGCCGGCATAAGTCCTCCGGCGACTACGTTTGTTCGCAGTGTCTTAAGCGCTGCTGTCGCTACCGGTATACCCATGTAGGCGTCACGGCTTCTTTGTCTTAATACGTCTACATTATCTTCAATATCTTCTTTTGCGCTTCCGCCGCCATACATCCAGCCACGCATACTCTTTTTAGTCTGGTTTGCGCCGTAATTTCCGTAACCGGAGTCCACGAAAGAAAGGGTTGCTCTTGCATATTCCCTTTTAGCCGCATGGATCGGTGCCACGGCTCTTATTACTTTATCAATGATATTTGCCATGATATCCTCCTACACATCTCGTGCTACAAACCGGTACAGTCTGTTCCTTCCGCCGCTTTTCTCTTCGGCTTCAGCTTCAGCTAATCTCGCCGCCCAGTATTCCATCTCTTTTCTTACCGCCTCTAAGTCCGCTCTGGTAAGCATCCTGGTCCCTATCTGGTACCTTTGTCCGGTCGCTATAGCTTCTTCGGCATCCATCCATACTTTTAATTTTCTTTTGCACGTTTCCTTGTCGAATATTGCCATTATTAAATACCTCCGCTTACTACTCTACGACCTCTGTGTACCTTCTGTACTCCCGGTTCCGCATTGGTAAGTACCGGGTTTGCTATCTCTAATGCCGCCATTGCATAATTTCTAAGATCAAGCGGCTCGTTTCTCTTAAATGAGCTGTCTTTGAGTTCCCATACGATAACGCTTCGGCCCTTCTTAAAGCGCACTACCATCTTTTCTGATGTCAGCCCTTTAAAATAAGCTGCGTCATATCCGGCTTCTTCGTTCTCCGGGAAGTGACAGTAGTTGGGTCCTTTTGTACTATGCCGCAACCTCTGATACAGCAAAGCCTTGCCTGCATCTACTCCGAGGATGAATAACGGTGTCTTAGTCCTGTTGTTCGTACTCGGATTTCGGATGAATGGCACGTCCTGACCGCCCTTGCCTTTGACCGCCCATACCCTGCGGTCTATTCTGTCCTTAGTAAACCTATATACGGCATCCGTGAAGTGTCCGCCGGAATCAATACAGGTTGATAGTATGTGTAGCGTGGTCCCGTCTTTCTTCTGAAATCCGGTGAGCAGGAAATTGTCAAGATCCTGCCATACTTGTTCTTTAAGCAGGTCGCCATATATCTTCTGGTACCGTATGCCCCAGTTTTCTTTTCCTATTCCCCATCCGACTACTTCTACTTCAAATCTATCATCCTGTACGTCTACACCGGCCGTAAGCGCTATTACGCCATCCGGCACTTCTGCATCGTAGATCTCGCGCCGATTGAAAAGCTCTACGTCTTCTACGGTGTCGCCGCGTTCTTCCCAAGTCTCACCCAGTTCTGTATTTACCCAAACCTTCATACCTTCCGGGTTGCCCTGGTCCATCTGTTCTTTGGCTACTAAAAACTTCTGTACTATTTCCTTCCACCCGCAAAAGGTGGAAGCTAATGTATTTAAGTGAAATCCCCTTGTTTCTGCATCCGGGTTTTCGGCTACAAATTTACCGTTTATGCCCTGGGCTTTCCATGCGTATTCTCCGGATTCCTTTCCGCATCTCTCGCAGCGGTATGTCGGGTCTATCGTAGGATCTGATGAATCAAATACCACATTCGCCCATGCAAGGGGCTGTAAGTGTCCGCATATGGGACATGGCACATTCCACTCTTCCCTGGTGCTTTGGTTAAACTCTGTCTCTATACGGCTATATCCCTTTAGTACCGGGGTTGATACCATAACCGTTTTTTTATCCCAGAAGGTAGTCTGCCTTTTCTGTGCCAGTGATAGGGGGTCGCCCTCTGATCCTGCGCTCTCCGGGTAACGGTCTACCTCGTCGGCAAGTAATACCTTTATGGGTCTGCTGGCTAATCCCGCTGCGCTGTTTGCTCCAACTATGGTAACGTGGCCGCCGGGGAAGTTCTTTTTCATTATCGTGTTCCCGGAATACCGGCTTTTAACATCAACTAGGCCCCGGAGCGCCGGAGTATCTCTTATCATCGGCGCCAGCCGGTCCTTACTGAATGTCTGCCCCATGTCAAGGGTAGGTTGCATTACAAGGATCGGGGCCGGATTATATGCCATAAAGTAAGCCAGGATATTCAGCAATAGTTCCGTTTTACCCAGCTGCGCTGCGCACATGATAACTACTCGCCTTGTCCTGGCATCTCCTATAGCGTCCATGATCTCCCGCTGATACGGGGCTTTGTCGGTGTGCCATCTTCCCGGTTCCGCACTGCTCTCCGCAGATAACACCCGGTAAGCATCCGCCCACTGTGATAATGTCATTTCCGGGGGCGGCTTTAAAACCGATATGCACCTTGCCAACATATCAACTGTCGATTCATCTAACTTAACTGTCCTGTTTTTCTTCATCCTCATCATCACCGTTTAAGGCTAATGCGACACGGTAATCGCTGATCTCTTCCAGTGCCTCATTGATCGCGGCTTTTAATATATCGAATATCTCAGCCTGATTGCCGCCTGCTGCCGCCAGCGCCGGTGATAGCTTGGCCGGCATCGCAAGGAACCTTCCCCGGATATTTAAGCACATGGTCTTTATTCCTGTTTCGATGTCCTCCGTGCTGTGAAGCTCCCCTCGCCGGACCTCGTTATCCATCTCGGCGGCTTTGCGCTTCTCAGCTGTCAGCTTCATTCGTTCCGTTTGCAGGCTCTCTCTTCCGGCGCCGCCTAAATACTTGATGTATCGCAGCACCGTAGGCTTTAAGTCGTAAAGTCCCGGGCGGGCTTCGTCTATGATTCCCTCGTCCCGGAGCTGTCTAATTCTTCTCTCTGTCAGTCCCAGCCATTGAGATACGGTTTTGCTCGTATATAGCTTCATCTATACATCACCCATATCATCTTCATCGTCTATATCATCCACATCTACGCCGCCGTCAGGATCCGGTACCTCGATAGCACCGGTCGCTTTCATTTCGAGGATCTCTAACCGCTTCTTATCCAGCTTGATCCTCTGCTCGCTCTCTTCAATGGCCCTAAGTCCATTAATGATGGTGGCGATCCTGCCTTGAACCTTGTACAAAGCTTCCTGCAATTTATCTATCCTGGCAAATGCAGAATCTTTGTTGTACATACCCATTGTCTGGATCGCTCCGTCTTTCCTGGCATTCCCTTTGCCTCCCGGTACCCTCATATCGGTAAGGCTGTTTATGTAAAGGGTATCTTCTTCGGCAGCTTCGTACATTGCGATCTTCTCTAAGATCTTGTGCTCCCGGAGCTTTAGTATCTGCAATTCATGGGTAAGTGCTTCCTTGCTCCCAATCGGGGTCTTCTCTGCCAGCTCCTTCTCGGCATCCGTTAACATATCAAAAAAGATGGTGCTGTATGCTCCGTCCTTCTCTGCGTTCTTATTCCCCTTGGGTGCTCCCTCATGGTGCCCTTTGGCATTCTTCTTTCCCTTACAGTTCTTATTGCCCGGCTGGCCTCCGCGCTTTCTCTTCGGAAGTGCGTCTTCCCATTTATCTTTGGTTTTCCAGTTCCGCAAGGTCTGATAGGATACTCCCAGCTGCTCCGCCAGGTCCTTTAAGTTGACCTTGCCCTTTGTTCTTCGGGCTATATATTCAGCTTTAGCATTATCTCTCTGCGGATCTCGCTTAGGCATATAAGCCCTCCTTTTGTGTATAACAAAGCCCGCGAATCATCTTCACGGGCATTTACTCACAATATCAAAATAACACAAAAAATCCGCAGAAACTGCTAATGCTAAAAATTTTTTTAAAAAATTTTTTATTTTTACTTCACTACGCTGTCAAAAATGGCTTTATATTGAGGATTGCGCCGGCGCAATTTTCTCTTTTGCATTCGTTGCCTGCTGCCCGGCGCCGGATCCGCACCCGGTTAATTCCAGGATGATCATGAGGCTCATGCCCGCTGCCATTATTCTACTCTTCATTGTCCTTTGCCTCCTTGTTCTCACTCCGCTTTTCCAGCGGACGTCCTAAACATTGAGATACATACTCCTTCAGGGCGGCGTTCACACTTGTGTTATGCTCCCGGCACCATTCCTCGAAGGCTTCCGCATCTCCTCTATAAAGCTTCGTTCCTACACGCTTATAGTTCTTCTTCTGCCAGGCATAATCTGTCTTGCGCTTCTTCTCTGTCATTGCCATTGTGGTTTACTCCTTCCGGTGATCCTCTTTCTGGTTGCCATGATTATACACCATCCCTTTACGGGGTGCAACCTCTTTTTTTGACCCCCCTTCTTTTTTCTGCCCGGGCCAGCCGGAAATGGAAATTTTACTATATACCTAGCCAAAAATTGCGCTTCCGAACCCGCATCCCAGAGAGCTGTCCCGGCAGTACCTTGCCGCCGGTCCGGTGGCTGCTGATCTTGCTTATTTGTGGGCTTGTGGGGCTTTTGTTTTTGTGTTGTTGTGGGGTGTGGGTGTGGGGTGTGGGTGTGGGGTGTGGGTGTGGGTGTGGGTGGGTGTAGGCGGTAGTTCCTGCCCCCTGTCCTGCCCTGGCTTTGTTTTTGTATAGGTCTTTTCTATAGGATTTTTTATGTAGAATGTATGGGAATAAGTAGGGCTGATTTATTTTCTATCTATTGGATGATTGAATAAAGAATACTCATAGGAAATGATAATTGATTATTCTATAAAGATTATCTCGCTAAATGTATGGGGATAAATAAGGCTGTCTTTGTCAGTCTATTAGAATAATTATTTCTATTGCCAGGCTATGGGCTTTTATCTGTCTGCTTTGTTCTTATCAAAGCACACTTATGCGGATTTATTTTCTTAATAATGTATGTGATAAGTTGTTAAGGTGTCCTGTCTCGGTGTTTTGTGTCTGATACAGATTTTCTACAGAATTTTTTCACACATCAAAGCCTTGATAAATATGGCTTTTCGGATTGTCTCAAAAAACTTTTTGAAAAAAATTTTAGAAAAGTACTTGACAGGGTGTTACCCGTCGTTGTATATTGTTCTTGCAACGGGGGGCAACCCGTTGACAATACACACAAGGAGGATAACCAAATGGAAAGAGTTATCGCAAAAAGAATTGAGGAACTTATCGGCAATGGAGTAACAGTTGAAGAGACAACGGTTACCAAGAACAACGGAGTAGTAAAGAGAGCTTTCGTACTCCATGACGGTAGCAACTTATCACCTACCGTTTACTATCAGGACGATAGGAGCGAAGAGGAAAACATCGAGATGATGGTATCACTCTTTAGGACTTCCGAGAAGTTAGACATTGACTTCTCAAAGGTATTAACTAAGAGCTTCGTTCTCGACAATGTAATACCAGTCCTTATCAGTAAAGAGCGTAACACTAAGTTACTTGAAAGCTCACCGCACACTGATTTTCTTGACCTTGCAATCATCTATGAGCTGGACCTTACCGAGCTGGGTGGCAACTTGGAAAATGCAACGATTAAGTTGAACAATAACCACCTTGATTATCTCGGAATCACTCTCGAAGAGTTGAGGGAAAATGCAAAGGCTGACCGCAAGGGAATGACAGTAAGAAGCATCTTTGATTATCTTAATCAGATTTACTGCTTATTCGATGAGAACTTCGAGAAAAGTGCGGATGTAGTGCCGATGTGGATTATCTCTAATAAGACTGGCTTGTACGGTGCTTCGATTGTAACAGATAAGGCTTTACTCGCTGAAGTATCCGAGAAGTTGGGGCTTGAAACTTTCATAGTTTTCCCGAGTAGTGTTCATGAGGTAATCGTTATCGCTGACACTCCCGAGGCTTCCGCTTTCGCTCCGATGGTTCGTGAGATTAACGAGACCGAAGTAGCTGAACAGGACTTCTTAAGCAATTCAGTTTACCGCTACAACGGTACGGAATTAACAATCGTATAGGTCGAAACACTCCCCACTTCGGGGAGTGTCTACGGGAGATGGCCTACCCGTACTGATGAGACAGGCTAAAGGTGAAACAAAATTCTTAGGAGGGTTTCAATTATGACAAGCTACGAGATTATCACAGAACAAATTATTAACAAAATGAATGAGGGTAGAATCCCTTGGGTTAAGCCTTGGAATAACGCTTCCGCTTCTTTCAGCGGTATGCACAAATGTTTCCTTGCTTTTCCTACTCAACTGGGAAGCGTTATGACCTTATAAATCAAATGCTCCTTGACTTCGAGGCTGGCGAGTATGCCACTTTCGCACAAATCAAAAAGGATGGCGGACAGGTTATCAAGGGCGAAAAGTCTCATGTTGTTTGTGGCTGGATAGTAGAGGACAAAAAAGTTCTTGATAAAAACGGCAAGGCAGTTCTTGACGATGATGGCGAAGAGATTTACAAAAAGACTTTCGCTTTGAGATATTACAGGGTGTTCAATATCCTTACACAGGTTACAGGATTAAAGCCGAAGCACGACTGGACACAGCCCGTTGAGGTTAAGCCTGAAGAGATACAAAACGAAGTAGAGCTTATCGAGAGTGCTGAAGCTATCGTAAAAAAATACATCGAATCCGCTGACGCTCCTAAGCTCGAAATAAAGCCCAGTAATGAGGCTTACTATATGCTAGCCAGGGACTTGGTTGTAGTTCCGAAGCCCGAGCAGTTTATCGGGATCAACGAGTATTACGGCACCTTATTCCACGAGCTGACACACAGCACCGGAAAAGAGACAAGGTGCAATCGCAAGAGCGACAAAAAGGCTGCTTTCGGCAACGAAGAGTATTCCAAAGAGGAGCTTGTCGCCGAGATCGGATCCTGTTTCTTATCATCCACTTGTGGTTTATCATCCGAAACAACGCTTCGCAATAATGTGGCTTATTTGCAGAGCTGGCTGAGCGTTCTGAAAGATGATCCTAAGATGATTGTTTACGCTTCGATCCAGGCGGAAAAGGCTTGCGAATATATCCTTAACGCTTAGTTGATAATCCCTTACGGTAGGTGGTTAGACCGTATTAGCTTTTTTGTATAACAAAAACTTTTAGCAAAAAAGGAGGCTTGGAGCATGGCGAAAATGCAATGCTCCATAGATGATATAACAAAAAGACTTAGCACGCTCGGGATCTCCGACTGGCACGAGGTCGCTTCCATTGTCGCTCACGCAGCTCCGGGAACGTCCTTTAGGTTTCACTACGCTTTCGGCAGCTGGGAATCCGTTTATACTGTTGAGCTTAAAAACAACAAAAAGATTCTGCGACATTCCGGCGACAACCGGGGGCGCATTATTACCGGTCCGGCATCTGTTGCCAGGATCATCGGCAAGCCGTGCCGGTCAGAATTGATCAGCTCCGGCATAACAAAATAATTTAACAATAATCTATTTCTGTGATATAATAGCTTTGCTTATAGCAAATAAACTTGTGTGTATTGCAAAGCCCCGGAGGGTCTCTTTCCTTCCGGGGCTTTGTGCTGCATTGTATGTGAATAGTCCTACACAAAAATCTTTTACAAAAATGATCTGCTCCCTGACATTCGTAAATTGTTTTTCTGAGGCGGTCAGGTAGGTTTCGGAAATGGTTTCATGTGTGTATAGAAAAGAGGGCTTATTTAACAAAAATTTTTAGCAAAAATCCTGCCCCTTTCAGAAGCCTAATTTTACCCTGCTGGGACACATATTTTTACACCGAATCCGGCAGCAGCTCCCGGCATTTTATTACCGCTTTCTTCCATTAACGCGCGCGCGAAGCTCGTTCTTCCATTTCCTCGATCATAACAACATCATTTTCGAGGATTTCACCGAAGCGTTCCAGGGCCTTTTTAAGCCACCAGCGAATGGTACTTTCTCCGGCGTTCAGATCGGTCGATATTTTAACATAGCTGTACCCACGTAAATACTTTCCCACAAGAATAGTTTTGTACCTACCATTCATGGAGTTGATCGCACGGTCAATTATCTCCCAGTCTCCCTCTAAAGTTTTAATACGGATCTTCGCCTTTTCAAGGCGTGCGTGCGCATCATTTTCCGCAGCTTTAAGGCCGTCCCTCTCTGTCGGTCTTCCCACGGATGATCCATGCGGCATCCCATCAGCTGACACAGCTTTTAATCCGCTGTAGTATGTCGCCTCGATCTGGTCAACTTCCTGGTGCTCATATTTGAGCATCTCCGGGATGTTTGAATAATAAATAATTACGTTCTCTGCTCCCGTTCTGGTCAAACTCTACACCTCCATACCCTTGTTGTTATCTCCATCCTTTGTTTTCTCTCCCGCAGCTTTCTTCTCTTCGGCTCTGCGCTTCAGGTATTCGCGCTGCTTATGCTGTGCTATGTTCTTGTAGTAGAATTGTGGATAGTTTTTTCTCATGTCTTCTCCCTCCCCTTCCAGGCTTTTATATCTTCCCGGCTATCACCGGTTATAATCTCTGTGAACTTCCAACCGTTCGGCCGGGCGTACTGCTCAATGAAGATCCTGCGCCGGATGTGGTAATCCCTTTGCATCCGCTTAACAAATTTACTCTTCACTTCTACGATCTCCACGGATCCGTCCGAATAGTTCAGCCTAAAGTCTGCCGTGTACCGAATGGAGCTCAGCTTCTCCCCGTTAAACTCGCCCGGAGGGAATAACAAAAAAGCCGGCTGTCGTTCACAGCTTAACAATTCTCCGCTCTTTAATTTTGGGCGCACTGTCCCCACAAAAAATTCAAATTCTCCCCGGGAGTCGAATCCGGACACTGCTGCCCTTTGTTTGCTTTTCTCGACAGCTCTTTCCACGGCTTTTAAAGCCTCTGCCCGGCGTGCATCTTCCTGGGCAATTTTCTTTAACGCCTGCTTTCGCATCTGTGGCGGCAGGTCCTTTAATTCCATGTGCATTAACCGTATCGCCTCCGCTTATTATCCTGCTGCCCTGGCGCAAAAATAATCTTCTTGCCAGGCTCTTTATACATGATTACCGTTGTATGTCTTAATCCGGCATCCGTTACACGTGTTTCAACGCGTTCAAGGATATAGCCGGGATATTGTCTCTGCCAAAATTGTTTATCGTCTATGTAAAGGGTTGACGCTTCATGTAGTCTCTTAGCGTTCCACTTGCTGTCATTTGGTCTTGGGGTCTTAGGCTTTTCAAGCCCCCTGCTTTGCCTCCAGGATCTATCGCATCTGACATTCTTTGAAATGTATTGCACAAGGCTTTCCACGCTGCCATGTTCAACGTGAAGGTTTTCGCAGCGACAAAAGCCTATATTTTTACCTCTTCTGTCCTTCCACAAGTCTTCTAACACTTCGCGGGTTAATCCGGGTGTATGCTCAATGATTGCGTGATGATGGTGCCGGCCGACAATTTCTAAATCGTCCTGCAGGGTTGTGTACTCCGTCGCCATGATCCAACGGGGCCTTTTTACCCCGTTCTTGTCGCACCATCTATATACACGCTTCATAAAATTTTTGTAGTCACGATCCGCTTGTTCCCGGTCCATGGGTGCCGGTAAATGCTCGTCGTCATATGTTCCTGTCCACGAAAAGTCATTTGCGCTAAAATTCGTATTCACTAATTGGACGTGATACCTTTTCGCACGCTTCTCGTTATATATTTGCTGTGCAAGGCAGGTTGCTTCGGTTTTCTTTGCCCTGCTGCCCTGCTTATGTTGTGAAGCTGTCACCGGATAGAGATCAACCTCCATATAACGGGCTGAATCATAATCTTTACCACAAATAGTCTTTTGCTCTCTGTAATATATATTCCCCATCCTTACACCTCATAACATAATTTATTTTAAAAGCATCTCTTTGAGATCTATGCTTTGTTATTTGAGTTTTACGCTACAATGTATCTTTAAAACAAAAGACACATTGTTTTGCTTAGTCCTTAAGATAATATCCATATACAAGCCCAATACCGCTTTCCGCGGTTGGGTTTTAAGATTTCACTATTACATAAGAAGAAACTACTCTAAATCGTCCGCATCTTCCTCGTCCTCCGCTATTTCCCTGTCAAGCTCGCAGGCTCTATCTGCCAGGTCTTGCAATTCGTCGTCCGAAAGGTCCTTTTTGGGATCTATACCCGGTAATACTTCCTGTACACCGTTCATGTTCTCTTTTGCCTTTTCCCTGGCTCTCTCGCGGTGTAACTGGTCCATGCACATAAGCTGAAAGTCTTGTAGCTCGCTTATATAGTCTTCTGACAGTATGCGCACCGGTAAAATGGCTGCTAAAGTCTCAAAACCGTCTTTTACTACTACGTAAGGATCCCCGCTTCTCATGTGGTACCTTATCGCGTAATTAATGTATTCTGCTGCCTCTTTATCTTTGAATCTATCCTTTAGGGGCGCAAGTAACGCGCGATCATAGAAAATAAGTTCCCCTCCCCGGCAACGTAAGGCTGAATAATAAATATCGTCTATAACTGCTGCCGCTCTGTTATGCTCTGCCCTCTTTTCGCCCGGTATCGCGCCATCTGATAAGTCAAAGCCCAAAACATCGGTTACCCTCGCTTGATATTCCAGCTTTAACAAGGTTTTCTCTTCTGCCTTCTTGTCAATATCTAAAATTGCCTTTGCAACCTCTAATTCGTCTACATAAGGCAGGCCATGGGCCTTATATATGCTTGCAGGAGTAGCTAAATAGCAGTCCTGCTTGTTTTCTGAATTAATCCAAACTCCATAACCCTTTTTCTTGATAAGTGCCGTGTACTTTGATATTCTCATGCTCTACCTCCTATCTTTTATACATTCTCGTTTCCCCTGCTTCGTATTTGTCATACTTTTTTACGCAATCCACAAGATTGTAAATGAGGTCTGTTCTTCTTTTCTCCTGAACTTGGATATCGGAATCCGCTGATAGAATTTGCTCCTCTAAGGAAATCGCCCTGTTATTTGTCGTGATAAACACGACTGCAATCAAAACAACTGCTGCCACTGCTATTCCCGCTATAATTAGTGCTACTTTGTTTTTTCCCATTATCTTTTTCCTCCTTCTGGCCTGTGGCTCTGCGTAAACACATCTGGTAGTTATCACAGTCAAGACAACAATCGCCATTCTTAAAATGCTGGCATATATCCTCGTTGTTCTCCATTATTTCTGTGAAGTTCATTTTAAAATCGTCCATCTAGTCCGCCTCCACTTGTATTTTCTTGATGTGGCTCACCTTGAAGCTGCAGTTTCCAATGGTGAAATAACCGGGCTTCTTATATTGGTATTTGGCGGAAAATTCCTTGGTATAACCAAGGCGCCCGCTTAAAACTTTTCCATTAAAAAATGTGACTATAACAAATTCTCCAACATGTTCTTGAAGTTTTGCGTTAGTTAACCTGCCTATACCTTTCATTACTTGCATTGTTTTTCCTCCGTATCCGGCTTCTCCCCCATCCGGGACAGCTCTTTTTCAAAAATCTCTTTAAAGCCGTCCCCTTCCTCTGTGGTCTTGTTGTATGTGGAAAATTCCCGGCGGCCGTTTAATATATCACCCGCCCATCTTATGCCTTCAAGTCCTCTTAGGCCTACCATGTCCACATCTCCTAGAAGATTGTTTTGTTTATGAGTATCTGCGTTTCTCTGAGCATGTCACAAATATGGTCCCAGTTATCTTTATCCGGTTCCATGCTTCTAACTACAATCTTGATTGTCTCAAGCTTATCGATGATCTGCTTCTGGAATGAGGTTAACTCCTTGGGAACTTCTATTGTTTCCTCTTCAGATTGCGCCGGCGCAATTTTCTCTTCTGTGCCTGCTGCCGTGGTGGGTTCTTTGGGCTCCTCTTCTCCTGCTGCCTCTTCTGTCTTTTCTGACTCTTCTTTCTCCTCTTTCGGTTCCGGAGACGCCTGCTTTGTTTTTTCAGGCTTCTTGGGCTTTTTTTCGGCTTTTTTATCTGTTTTGGGCTTTGCTTCTTTCGATACGGTCACTGCGGAAGGCTTCTTTTCTTCCTTCTCTTCCTCCTTCTTTGGCTCGTGGCCAAATGTCGCTGCGTAATCTACTTCAGGATCTGATTTGTCATTTGGGTGCTTGATTAATTGGTCCAGCTCGTCAAAGATCTGCCTCCACGTGATCCTTTCTTTTTCGCCTGTGCGGGCATTTATAAGTGCAGGATCCTCGCTCTGGCTTGCGATGGATAACATCACTCTCCCTTTTCCGGGGATCCGCCCGATCAGAGTTGCATAACCGGCCGGCGCCAGTGCAGAATACAGGCTTTCAGCAGAATTATTGAGGTTTTCGGTGTCACATATGCGGCGGTCAGCCTCTTTAAACAGTTCGAAACTCTCTTCTAACGACTGTTTTAATACTTCGGTAAGGTCTGAACAGGTGGCTTCTATGGTGGCGGTACTCTCTATATACATTTCCAAATCAGAGGTCTTTTGCTCCTCCTTCAGCTGGTTCTTTATCTCCCTAATCTCGTCCCTTTTCATTTCCGGTGGGATCTCCTCGATGATGGAATCCGGAAGAGTAAGCATTTCTACAAGCTTGCTGGCCTCAAATCCTTTATATTTATCATCAAGTTCCATGGAATTACCACCCATGGAATACTTATCATTTATGCCGATAAACCTTGAAGCCGTGGAGGCGTCAATATTGTATTCCGCCTGTGCAAAGTCTCTCATTGTTGTGTATCCGGACTCCTGAAGGATGCCGGTGTCTCTTGCGACCTTTAAGAGGTACCCGATCTTGACGATGTTCTGGACGGTGGAATTGACCGTCTGGTCCATGGTCGCCTTGAACTGCTGATAGCTCTCAAAGGGCTGTCCCGTTATTTCATACATGTATTTTCCCTCCCTCTATGCTGTTTTCACGGCTTTAACCGCTTCTTTGACTGCTTTCTTGCCGGCTTTTCTCTGTTTTAGTTCCTTGGTGTAGGTCTTCAGCCAGGCGTCTATAATGCTTTTGTTTGGCTTTTTGTCATAGGCTCCGTACCACTGGATTATTTCTTCACCTCTGATCTCGATTGTTATAAGCGGAATATCTTTCTTGTCTGCCTTTCTCAGGAAGAGGATGAAGCTTCTTCCGTCGTTGTGGCTGCGTAAATATCCGTCTCCTCCGACACAGTGATGTAATATTCTGCCTTCTTCTACAATCTCAGCTGCATCTTTCGCCGGTCGGATGATGTATCCACCTGCTGCTGCAGAGTACTTTTCAGAGAGTTTCTTGTACTTCGACTTAATCTTTGGGAATTTCTCAAGCACTTCTGTCTTTCTCTTGTCCATCTTGGCCTTCTCGACCATTAAGAGCATCTCGTCTCTGCGTCTTCTGAAGTCTGTGGGGAAGAGAATAACATCGTTTGTCATGTCGTAACCTTCGTTTATTCTCATGGAGATGTAGTCGTAATACTCTCTTCTTAGATCCTGGCGACGATTTCTTTCTCTCCAATCAGCTATTTTTCCCGGCATCCACATCTTTTGTTTTTTCATGTAGTTCCTTAAGCGGATCGGGGATATGTGTTTAAGGACTTTTGATGCTTTCTCCCAGTCTGTAGAGTATGTGTTATCCCGGAGTTCTTTGATTATTTCAAGTTCTTCGTCGTTCCAGTGTTTTCCGAGTCTTCTTTCGAGCTGATACATTTCAAGGACTTGCTTTGTGCCTTTATATGCAATCAGACTCTTTATCCTGTTCTTGTTAATCCTGAGACGGTCTTCTATGTTCTTTCCTCTCGGATTCGGATTGACGGGAATCTTTCTGACCAGATTGTCGGCGTATTCAATAAGCCCTGCCTTAAGTATCATCTCAAAATCCGGATATCGTGCAGCTGCTATGTAGTAATCGATTAGTCCGCATTCATCGTAATAGTGATTCATTATCGACTTCTCTACAGGAACATACTTAAACATGCCGGTCTTTGCGATTTCCTTGTATGTCCTTGGGTGTACAAGATAACGCCAGTTCTCACCAGTTGTTCTTGGATACCATGTCTTCGTATCATACCATGCGTCATTTGAATAATACGCATAGTGATCATACCTTGAAGGCTTTTTGCCTTTTTCGAGGAATATCCGTTCATCTTCTTGGCATCTATAGACCGTATCGCAGGCTTGCCGTGTATGCTGATCTGCATAAAAAGCCCTGAAAACAAAATGCTCATCATCTATCTTCTGACCAAAAACTATCCTGCATAAGGCATATTCGCTCCTTGTGTGTCCGGCCGGTTTATAGATAGCCTTGGTCTTGCACTTCCTGCAGAAGGTCTTTGCATCCCTTTCCGGTTTTTCAATATCCATCGCTGCATCCTGAAAAGGATCTTCAGTTGGCAGGGCTCGCAGAACATATCTCGCTCCGCATTCTGCACAGTGGCACTCAGCGTAAGCTCCTTTACGGGTGTAGTACACAAAATGATTGTCCTTGAACTGTTTCCTAGCCCAGGCTTCAATCCCTTTAACGGGCTTTAAATCAATATTGTCCATGGCTACCCTCCGTAATATTCACTTATAATCTGCTTGGCCTGTCTCATATCAGGTTCGCCAAGTGTGACTTTTGATGCGTTTACGCCTGCTGCCTTTACGATTTCTGCCGGCACTGTCCATTGATTTTTAAAAGCCCAGGAAAGGATCTTGCCGATGCACCCCACAAGGGTCTTGTTCTTTTTTCTGACCTTAACCTGCATATCGGGATTCTGTGATACCTGGAAGCGGACATATCCTATCCAGTCATTAAGGATCCCCTGGGGTCTTAGAGCCTCCTCTTCCACTTTCAGCTTTCCTAAGGCTGCCATGAGCGGTGATGCAAGTTCTTCTATAAGTCCGTCTGCGTAATCCTCAGCGTCCATCTCGTCGAGGCCGTTCTCAAGGGCAAGGGCCTTTAGGGATGATATATCTCCCTCTTCCTTTAGGCCTGCTGCCGCAAGATTTAATTCCTCTGTTGTCATATTTCCAAACTTATCAAACATAACTTCCCCTTCTTTCAATCCCTACTTCATTAAATACAAATCACAGTCATTTATTACCTGCAAACCTATCCGGTCAAATTCCTTTTTCTGCGAAGGTGTCATACGGTCGTATGTTTCGCTGAAATAAATAGCCGCTTGTGTAATTCTATTGCAAGACTTCATATTCTCCTTTAATCTTTTATGGAGTAAAGTGTTTATATCTAATATCCGGGCGTTAATATCACTAAGCTCCTGAATTGTTTCCGCTGCGTTTTTTAAGACCTTGGCGGCATCCGTCCTCATATATTCTTTTCTGTCAAATACACCTTCCATATCAAATCCTCCTCTAAGCCGTTGCCGTTTCCTTATTTACCAGTGGGCGAAGATCTATACAGTGAAATCCCACGGACGGAAAATAAAGCATCCGATCATCGATGTAATAATCTGCGTGGATCTTTCTTGTATCGCCGCCGTACTTCGCAATGTTTTCCGGCAGGTTTGCGTTGACCGCATCGAAGTGTAAGCCCCTTTCCATACAGAAGGCTATGGCGTTATCCAGGAGCTGGCCTGACCTGCAGGTATATAAAATAACCTTGTTTCCCTTTTTCCTCTCATCAATAAGAAAATCAAAAAGAAATACATTTGCGTCCCCGATCTCCGGGAATTGTTTGTTTATGGATAATGTGCCGTCGAAATCTACGGCGTAAGAAATAAAGTCTTTTGTCTCATTCATCAGAAGTGTTCTCCTTTCCGGGAAGATAATCGATATAAATGTCGTAATAAGTTTTTTGATTCAGGTCTTTAAGATCATATTCTGCTGTCAGATCCGGCCTGAAGGGAGGTATAAGCCCCCGCTCTTTGTATTGCTTATGCGATACTTCATGGACAACTGCCAAATGCTTTACTTCGTAGTTGTAGAATTTCGCCAGCTCAAGGTCACTAAGGATGCCATTGTCCAGATACACACATTGCAATACCGCTTCATCCGGTCGCTGCCAATGCGCCTTTGCCTGTTTGTTCAGCTCTAAGAATCGTATGTTGTCGATGATCCTGACTGTCGGAACTCCACCTTTAAGGACTTCCAGTAACTCTGTAACCTTCATATGCTCCCCCTTTCATGTATTTACTTGACTAACCCCGCTTCTTTTAGCTTTCTTATCTGGGCATAGACTGTAGATACACCCAGCTTCATTTCGTCGGCTATCTTTTCTACGCTCCATCCGGCATTTTTTAAAGCTTTTATCTTGCCGGTATCGATCTTTGACTTGTTTTTCCGTTCCTTTTCCTGAACCGGATCAAGCGCCCCCCCTACCTCGGGTTCGGGTCCTTCTTTGGGCTTAAACGGTATTTTCAGATCGTCAACTGCTGCCTTCATATTTTCCATGGCATTAGCCGCTGTCTGCTCTGTGTCCGGGGACGGATCGTCTGTATCAAATACAATCCCGGTCGGTATGACTGCATCTCTAAAATACTTCACAACTGTTCCGTCCTCACGGATTTCAAAATCCGGTTTATCCTGATCAGACAAATACAGATCTCCTATAAAAATTCTTTCTTTTGGCTCGTATCTTATATCTAACCGCTTGATCATCTTTGAAAATGATTTTGCCAGCGCTTCCGCTAAAAAAACTATGATCTTAATCATGCAACTTACCCCTCCTAAAAACCTAAAATGCAATAGCTGTCCATAAGACCGATCTCATACCAGATACCCCCAGCAGAACTTTATCAATGCTATTGGTCCGAGAATTGCGGCCGCTGCCCATATAGCACCAACTCCTACAACTAATATTCCTAGTAAAACATCGCTGACTTTAACCTTATGTTCCATCCTTTTCCCTCCTTACAGTCTCGTTAACGGGCATTCCTCGCAGATGGTATCTAAAACCTCCTGAGTCATATCCGGATCATTTAGATATCTGCAATAGTCTTTACACATTTTCGCTTTGAGCTCTTCCGTGGTATCTGTGACTTTAATACTTCCTATAATCTTGTTTTCTTCCAATGTACCTTCTCCTTCCTTGAATAATGCTTTGTTATGTTCCACTATTGAGAAGTCTGTAGGCTGTTACCTTCTTCCCGGAATAGCGGCACATCTTTGTCCCGCAGGGCTCCACAACACCTGCTTTTGACAGCTCTGTTAAGCGTGGCGCCGTGAAATTACGCTCATCTGTCGGGATATATCCCATGTTGCGCATATGCACGGCTATTTCTTTGGCCGTCATAGGGCAGTTATAAAACTGCAAGGTCTCTGTGATCTGCTGGTACCTTTTCTGCTTATCTGTGCTTTCATGTGACATCGCCCTGGTATCATGTGTGACATTCTGCCCCGGAAGGCGCTCCATATAATCACTCATTCTTATCCCTCCGATCTTATAAGCTGCATATAGCATTTTCTTCTGCCCCAGTTGAGACAATCCTGTTTACTCTCAAAATAGAGATCTAACGTCTTGCCTGCTTCGATGTCTCCTATAGGGGATCCTCTTCGAAGCTTTGAAGCTCCGTATTTCCATCCCAGGCTCTTGCCGTATCCGATGTCTCTGACTTCATACAACCCTATAAGGGTGTAATCTAAGTCATATAAGGCTATGGTGTATCCTAACCACGCTTCCGGGCCTGCTATGGTTAGCCCTTCTACTAACGGCCGTCCATCTCTTCCAATTCCTAAATGATGCATATAGTCGTAGTAGGCGGTTACTTCCACGGGCACGAGTTCCGGCTGAGTCTGTTCGGCTGGTCCCGGCTGCCCTTCTAAAGCTCTAACCTCCCCCCCTGCCAAGGATACGCAAAACAGAACTATCAAAATAAAGGGGACGATATAAAACAATGCTTTCTTCATTACCTGCGCCTCCGATCTCCGGCACCGGCGGTCACATACGCTGTACGTCTCTTGTTGATATGGATATCTAACGGGGTATGACAGGTTAAGCACTCCCACTTGAGCTCTTCCATATCGATATTGGTCATGTACCGGAAGTGTGCTCCGCAGCCGCACTCCACATAGAGCGGTTTTAGCTCTTCCAGAGCTGTTTCATGTCCGCATTCTTCGCATCGAAAGGCATATGTCTCTTGCTTCGTGCAAAATCCTTTGATCTCACCGCACTTTTCACACTTGATGATTAAAAATCCTTTGTACGGTCCTGTGTTTTCTCTTAAATTCTCCATCTCTTTTCTTATCCCTCTCTTTATGTTTTTATATTTGGGCTTGTCTCTGTGATGCTCTCGCTCTGGACAGCCGGTATTTTTCCAGCTCCTCGGTATCAAATACCAGGTGCGAATTTTTCTTGTGAGGATCCATCTTATACGCTATTTTTTGCCCGGGCTTTCGGTATAGTGCCCGGAGGTCTGTAGCGGAATATCCCATCGCTACCAGCTCTGATAACTTCATGATCTTCTTTGGATATTGCACGGCCATCTCCTCCTTTAAATGCATTTGTTAAGCTTCGCATTGCCCTCAAAATCGAAAAAATCAAACAATGTCGGGCTTAGTTCTTCACGTTCGGCAGTCTCTAAATATCCCAGGCCGTCCCTGAAATAATCCGGGTTAAGCTCACAGCCGTAGTATTTGCGCCCCATAAGGATTGACTGATATCCCGTCGATGCTATCCCGGAGAAGGGATCATATACTGTGTCACCTTTATTGGTGTACCGGTTTACCAGTCGTTCGATGGTGTCGAGCTGTAAGGGGCATACGTGCATCTGCTTCTTTGCGTTGACCTGGTTAAGGTTGAGCGTCCGCATCCGGATTATGTCGTCCCATACCTCCCCGATATCCCATGAGGCAGGTGCTACTACCATGAAGGTCGCCGGGAGCCTGTTTTCTTTATCCATCTTTTCCGCCAGGGCTACGTGTTCGTGATAGTCATATACGGTCTCTTTGGAATAGGTGGTATATACCTTTTGCATCCGGTCGGTGGGTACTTCCTTTAATTCTTCTTTGGTAACAAGCCGATCTCCCGAAGATCTCCAGAATGCGTGTGCGTCTATCTGCCACCTCGCCCTGGTATATTCTTCTTTGGACTTCTCCACCGGGACGTCCGCATAAGCCTTTGACTTATTGCTCTGGGGCTTCCTAAACAGCAGAACATATTCCGGGCATCCTACTCCCATCTTGGTACCGTCCTTGCACTGCTCGCTCCAACCCAGGCGGTAAGTCTGATTGTTTTCCCTTACCACGTCCGTTATGATGGTGATCATCCCCATGTACTTAAATCCATGCTGCATAAAATGAAGGGTTGCATAATCATGGAAGGGCTCGATTGTGGGGAATCCGGTACCGGTGGCATTGCCGAACTCAACACGGTCTTTAACGTGAATGGCTGCGACTCTTCCGGGCTTTAATACCCTGAGAAGCTCCGGCGTCAGGTAATCCATCTGTTTAAAGAAATCATCATCGTTCTGGTTATGGCCCATATCTGCGTAGTTCAGTGAGTATTCATAATGATTTCCGAAGGGAATGGATGTACAGATCATATCGATGCTGTTTTCTTCCATTCGCTTTGTTTCCTGTACGCAATCATCGTTAACGGATGTGTACAGCTCCCCGTTTACTTTCACCGTTTCATCAACTCCCATCTTTCTTTGCAGCTTTTCAAACCGCCTGATATCGTTTAGACCGTATTGCTTAACAATATCAGTCATTTTTGCCACCATGGCATCATGATCTTTCCACTTCCTGAGCAGTTCATCCCGGATGTTTTTCTCTTCTTCCGTGAAAATGATGTCTATAATGACCTTTTCCTTTTGCAGGAACCTGTAGATTCTGTGTAGAGCCTGCATGAAATTATTTGCTTCGTAGTCAATCCCTAAAAAGATGGCCCTGTGGCAATGATGCTGAAAATTGCATCCTGAGCCTGAAAGGGATTTCTTCGTGGCAAATAGCTTTATATTGCCTTCCGAAAAATCAATAACCTTCTTTTCCCGCTGGTCCATGTCCATGGATCCTGTGATATACTCAACCTCCGGAATAGCTTTTCTTATGGCATCTCGTTCATAATCCGTATCGTGCCAGATAAGGAAGTGAGCTTCCGGATCTTCCTCGATGATTCTTTTCATCTCATCGATGCGCTTGCCTAAGTTATCCCGTTTGACCTGGGCAGCTTCCTTTAATCCTGCTGCCGCATTAGTGAATAAGCACAGCTGGCCGTTTGACTCTTCGGCGTTCATATAATCCCCGGGCAGTTCGTGCCATCTTACATCCAGTTCCGGCAGGTCGTAGCCTTCATCTGAATAGGTGGGGTCGAGATCTGAGGGCTTAGATACGAATAATGCCCATGAGCTCATCCACAACCAGAACTCCTCTTCTCGCATGGGATAAAGTGAAAGGTTGTTCGCTTTGGTGCTGTCACGCTTGAAATACTTCGTAAGCGCTGCGCCGGTGTCCATTACTCCCAGATATCCGCTGTAATGGATAAGCTCTTTTTTTCTGTTTGGCGCCGGGGTAGCGGTGGCTACGAACTTATATTTGACGCCTTTAAACTTCGGTAGGAACGTCTGGTATGTCTTACTTCCGAAATCTCGCAGGACCGATGCTTCATCAAGGGACGTAGCCGTGAAATACTCAGGGTCAATATCGCCGTCTCTTACACGCTCATAATTCGTAATCATGATATTGTTGTCGCAGACTTCAATCTCAGCCATGTTGCGGACGTAGGTCGGCGCCTGATATCCGAGAATCTTCTCGGCGTCCCTTGTAAACTCCTGGCGCACTCCCAGGGGGCATACGATAAGGGCCTTACTGTCCGGTTCATGGCTGAGGATGATGTGTAATATCTCCTGCTGAATAACTGTTTTTCCCAGTCCGTAGGATGCGAATATTGCACGGCACCCCCCCCGAACTGCCCATTTAACTATGGCTTTTTGGTGGTCTTTAAGGTTTGGGTTGATCTCGGCATCATCGATGTCGAAGCCGCTCTCCTGGGATATGTCTATTTTGGTGTTTAGAAATTCTTCATATGTCATGGGTTCTTGCCTTTGCTTGATGTTTAATGTATGATTAAATCCTCAAAGGAGGTATTGCTTATGTCCTATAATCTTTATCACGTTGACTGCTCCGACTTATCATCCGCAGAAATCGATGCGCTTTTAAAACGTATATCTGCCGTTGCTTTCATGGAACCTTCCCCGCAAAACAGAAATAATACCGAATTTGAGTTTTTCTTGGATAGCATTCAATCGGAGGAGTTGCTTAAGGGAATTGATTTTCCTGAACAGTGCCGTCTTCGTCAGATTCGTTAATGACATAAGCGTAGATCTTGACCCTGTCTTCCTTTTTGCCGGAAAGTGGGTTGATTCCATCGCTTTTCTTTATCTCAATGCGGAACTCCTGGCCGGATATAACGAATGGAATAATCTTTTCTAAAATCTGATATATTCCCATCATCGTTTTTAAAATATCCTCGCCCCGGAATCCGCTGGAGGCGATTATCTGCTCATTTCCTGCCGGTAGTGCTTTGAGATATTCTTCTTTTTCTTTATCTGTCATGGGGTATCTCCTTGTAAGTAGAAAAGATAATCAAGTTCCTTTTATATATTCCTCTGTCAAGAGGAATATATTTTGGTGTAGCCGTAGGATACACCTTTGGTCGCATTAATGCGACACAACGGGTAAAAAAATTTGAGTGGCCTCTTCCGACGAAAGATTAAGGATGCTTACTATTTTATTAGCTTCTCCCACGGTGAAGTCTTCCCCGGTCTTAAGCCTCCGGCACATTGTACTTTTATCTATTCCAACAGCTTCGGAAAGCCTCTCCTGGGTATATCCTCGTTCGACCATTTTGCCTTTTAATTTCATTACGTCGCACATATTTTACTCCTTCCTGTCGCATAATTGCGACTAATCACATTATTAAAATATCATCTTGCTAATTCTGTGTCAATAACTTTTTTCGCATTTTTGCAATTATTTTGCTTTTATATGTTGCAAAAGTGCAATTATACATATATTATAAAAGTACGGAGGTGCTTAAAATGGAGGTTTACGAAAGAATCAAGGCTAGAAGAAAAGAACTAAATCTATCAGCTGACGATGTAGCTACTGCTCTAGGCGTTTCCAGAGCTACTATTTACAGATATGAAAGCGCTGACATCGAGAAACTACCCACGCAAATATTAATACCCTTATCTTCAGTTCTTCGGTGCTCTCCTTCATGGCTCATGGGGTGGGATGATAAAGTATCTTTCGATATTTCCCCTGTGGAAAAAGAAATCATCTGTAAATACCGTGCCTTGTCAGATGATGCTAAAGATATGCTCCTTCGTTCCCTGGGCATCGAAAGGAAAAAAGAATCCGAGGAGAGCTGCGCAGGATAAAGTAAGGGGGTGTGGGTATGGCTACAAAATATAAACAGAATAGTAAGGGATTATGGCAGGCCCGTGTATGGGACGGCACATATAACGCCGACGGCACAAAGCACCGGAAAAGCGTTTATAGCTCTAAATCATCAAGGGATCTTGAATTGAAGGTTGCTGCTATCGCACAAAATATCCGAGAAGGCAATGTAGCGCTTCCCTCTGATATATCGTTTTTGGACTATTCCCGGCACTGGCTTAAGGTTAAAAAGGGTATGCGCGAAAAGAATACGCAGCGTATGTATAGGCGCGTTATTAATTCGTATTTTGCCCCGCTGGAAGGTCTACGGCTGGCAGATTTTAAACATAGCGACCTGCAGGGCCTTATTAATTCCCGCCTTGATTCTCCCCGAAGCTGTCAACAAATAGCCATGACTGCAAAGCAGGTCCTTCGTATGGCTGTTTCGGATTCCTATATCACCCAGGACGCATTTTTAAAGATAACGACAGATCTTGCGATACCAAAATATAAAGCTGCTGAAAGACGTGCACTTACGGACATTGAAAAAGAAGCCATAAAGACTGCTGCCTTTACGGATCGCGAAAGGGCTTATGTGTACCTGCTTTATGCCTGCGGTCTGCGGCGGGGCGAAGCTTTAGCACTTACGCCTTTTGACTTCAAATTTGCTCCCGGCGAATCCACGGTCACTATAAATAAGACAATTATCTTTGACGAAAACACCCCGGAAGTAAAGAACAATCCGAAATCAGATAATGGTTTTCGCACAATACCTATCCCTGATGCGGTTGCTGGTTTCTTGAAAGAGTACGTGCAAGGGTTAAGCAAACCTTACCTGATGACAAATATCCAGGGCGGGGACCTTATGACGAAAACCGGATATAATAAGATGTGGAAAAGCATTGTAAAGAAAATGAATGTAGCTGCAGGGGGATCTGACGCGTTCCCGGTCATAACCGGTCTTACTGCTCATATCTTCCGGCATAACTACTGTAGCGAATTATGTTATAAGGTACCCACTATCAGTATAAAGAAGGTAGCTTACCTATTGGGGGACACTGAAAAAATGGTTATGAATGTGTATAGTCACATTATAGAAGAAAAAGAAGACGTGCAATCCGTCGTAAATGAAATAATAGCGATATAAGATAAATTATAATAGGGCACCTTGATCGGGTGTCCTATTTTTTTGTAGGACAATTTAGTAGGACACAAGTAGGACTGTTAGTTTTTTACAGTGCTTGTAGGACGCTGGTAGGACTTTTACTTTTTAATACTTTTGAATACTTTTTAATACTTTTTAAAGTGGCTCAAAGCCATAAAATAAAAGGCATAACACCTACAAGCCTTGTGGTAAGTGCTACACCCTTTGTATGCGCCTTCAGGGGTTCGAACCCTGGACACCCTGATTAAGAGTCAGGTGCTCTGCCAGCTGAGCTAAAGGCGCTTATGTCGAACAAATGATATTATATGACATTCCTTTCACTTTTTCAAGTACTATTTTTAAAAACATGATATTTTCTGCATTTCTTTGATTTTCAAGGGTTTACAGTGTTTGTGTTTATCATTTGCCGGTGTCTTTCTTCTATAATAAATAATAAGAGAGGCGAGTATTTCGCCCCTCTTGCATTTATTAAATTACGATTGTACTACCTTCTGGCATCCACATCTTCGTTGATTGTTCTTGCACTCTTAGATCCCGGTATGATTTCTCCTGCCAAGGTAAGAGATCTCTTGGTTAAAGTAGGACCAATTAACTCGTAGACCAATACTGAGAATAATACAACGTTTCTTATTACAGCACCGTCTCCTAAGTTTGCTGCTGTAAGAGCCATTCCCAGTGCAACTCCTGCCTGTGGAAAAAGGGTTATTCCCAGGTGATTAACTATCTCATCGCTGCAATGAGTTGCTTTACAGCTTATAAACGCACCGTAATACTTACCAGCAGATCTGGATATTATGTATATTATACCTATCAGAAGCACCAGGGGATTTGCAAGTATTCTAAGATCCAGCTCAGCTCCTGATAATACGAAGAAAAGTATGCTTACAGGGGTTGTCCACCTATCGACCCTACCCATCAATTCTTCCGATGTCTCGCATATGTTGCAGAATACTGTGCCCATCATCATACATACAAGGAGAAGAGAAAAGCTGATGTGTACTCCTCCTATGTCGAACTCCATCATGGATACTCCTACCGTAAGAAGAACAAATGAGATGGAAAGGGACATTCTCTTGCTTCTTGAATGGAAATATATCTCCAACCAATTAAGCAAATATCCTGCAATAATGCCAAGTATTATGGAAAGAACAATCTCTAATATAGGTTCCACCACTACACTAATTACACTTATAGCACCTACTTCCAAGGCATTGGCTATACCAAAGGATGCCGAGAATAATACAAGTCCCACCGCATCATCAATAGCAACTACCATAAGAAGTAAACTTGTTAAGGGACCCTGGGCCTTATATTGCTTAACAACCATCAATGTTGCCGCCGGTGCTGTAGCTGCAGCTATGGCACCCAGCGTAATTGCTGATGGTATGGAAATAATATCGGGGTTAATAATATGTGTTACTATTAATACTATATCTACCACCACCGTGGTGATGACAGCCTGAAATATACCTACGGTTATAGCCTGTTTTCCCATAGTTTTAAGCTGGGATACTCTAAATTCATTACCTATGGCAAAGGCAATAAAGCCAAGAGCTACCTGAGATATAATCTTTAGGGAATCCACTATTTCCAGTGATACAAAGCCCAGTCCCGTAAATCCCAAAGCCCCGATGGCGAAGGGCCCCAGCAGCAGACCGGCAATCAAATAAGATGTAACGGCCGGTAGATTAACCAGTTTTGCAAGTCTTGACATTAACAGACCTGCCAGCAACGCGATAGCCAAACATAGTAATGTTTGTTCTGTGTTCATAGTTCTCTCCTCTTTTCTCCGAAGTTAAGTTATGATTTAATCAGTTTCCTTTACTGTTTCTACATGGCATATCAGCTTATAAATGGGCTTATCAAGCTTGGAAAACTTAGATTCGTATTCCGTCATAATATTGCCTTCATTCATTGCTTCATCCTTATGTAGATTGTCTGTTTGAGCATCCAGCGCCCAACCCTTTTCGTCTATCTCCTGTAAGGAGAACTCAAACAGGCCTTTATTATCCGTTTTAAACTCAAGTATTCCCTTATCCGGCAATACCTCTTCATATCTGGCCAGAAACTCCTTGGAAGTCAGTCGCCTCTTTGAGTGTCTATCCTTTGGCCAGGGATCGGAGAAATTCAGATAAATTCCCTTTACTTCTCCCTTTTCAAATACCTCCGGCAGTATCTCCGCATTAAGACTAAGGAGCTTTAAATTCGGAATCTCCTCCATCTTCTCTAGTTTTTGCACAGCTCTTATCTGTACGCTGGGGTATTTCTCTATTCCTATGTAGTTATTCTCCGGGTGCTTTATTGCGTTCTCTATGATAAAACGCCCTTTACCCATACCGATTTCAATGTATATGGGATTATTGTTGCCAAATACCTCTCTCCAGCTTCCCTTATGGGTCTGTGGTTCGGTAATCGAGTAAGGACTCTTGAAAACTTCTTCTTTTGCTCCCGGAATGTTTCTTAGTCGCATTTTCTTCCCTCTGCTTCTTGATTTATTTGGTCATATATAATATCATGAACATATCGTTTTTTTTACAATTATGAGCGTTTAATTTACTCAAATATAACGTTCATTCTATACCTTTTTATTAATTTTTCAACCTTTTTGGGAAAAATTATTGCCATTTAGGGTGCCGGTTAGATTTTTGTTTAGCCTCGCGCCTTTTTATACGGAGTTTTATATGCGATTAAAGAAGAAAGTACTATCTTTGGGACTGGCTTTCACCCTTTGTTTTTCCTGCTTCTCGGTTGCCGAGGCTAAGGTCGCATGGCCTGCTGCCCCCGGTATTGCCTCGGATGCAGGTATTCTTATGAACGCAGAGACCGGAACCGTCCTTTTTTCCAAGAATATGGAGACACAGCTTTATCCTGCGAGTATTACTAAGCTTATGACGGTGCTTTTGGTGCTGGAAAACTGTAAACTGGACCAAACGGTGACATTTTCAAGGGAAGCTGTATACAATATTGAGCCGGGCAGTAACCATATTGGTATGACTGTTGGTGAGCAGATTACTGTTGAACAGGCTTTGTACGGTATCCTGCTGGAATCCGCAAATGAAGTGTGTAACGGTGTGGGAGAGCTTATTTCCGGATCCCAGGAAGCCTTTGCCCAACTTATGACTAAGCGGGCAGAGGAGCTTGGTTGTAAGCATACCCATTTCATGAATGCCAACGGTCTTCATGATAATGACCATTACACCTGTGCTTACGATATGGCACTTATTATGAAGGAATGTTTAAAGCACGAAGAATTTCGCAAAATTGCCGGAACTAAGTCCTACCAGATACCTCCCACCAACAATTATGAGGAGACCCGTTATCTCAACAACTCCCATAAGATGTTTCCCGGAAAGACCTTTGAGTATGATGGTTTTGAATGTGGAAAAACAGGTTTTACAGATCAAGCCCTCAATACCTTAGTTACCGTGGCAAAACGTGGAGATGTGGAGCTTATATGTGTTACACTACATGGTAACCAGACTCATTATCCTGACACAGCCACTCTTTTAAACTATGGCTTTGCCAATTATAAAAACCTGATAATTGGCGACTCCGACGAGAATCTTAAGGGAGATTATTATATTAACAAGTATTCGGAACTCGGTGACTTTATCAATGGTGCGAAGTCTTATGAGATGACATATGATACCGGAGCAAGACTGATATTCCCCACTACAGGCTCCTTTGCAGATCTTACGCAGAAGCTTACCGGGGTTAATGTGGATGGCACAACCCTTAACGCTATGCTGGAATACTACTACGGTGAGGATTATATGGGCTCTCTGCCACTTACAATTAAAAAAGAGGAGACCCCACTGGCTACTGTAGCAGGATTTGCTGAAGAACACCCCATATTATTTAATATAATCCGTGTTGTTTTGATTATTCTTGGTGTATTACTTGTTGGTTACATCTGCCTGTATATCTATGCTGTACGGAGACGTAAGAAGAGAAGAGGCCGCAATAGAAATCACAATGACAGATAATTGCATATTTTAATGGTTTATAAAAGAGGTTACCCCGCGGGATAACCTCTTTTCTTTATGACATTATTAACTTCCCATGTTAGCAAACATAGCTGCTATTTCATCGGGACTTAGCTGCTTATTGGGGTCTGATAAGTCCGGCATAGGCGGTTTTTCCTCTGCTGCCGGTTCAGGTTCCGGTTCTGGTGCTACTTCAACTACAGGCTCGGGCTCCGGTTCCGGTGCAGGCTCTTCCGGTGCTGCATTGGCAAACATCGCTGCTATCTCATCAGGACTCAACTGCTTGTTCGGGTCTGACAAATCCGGCATAGGCGGTTTTTCCTCTGCTGCCGGTTCAGGTTCCGGTTCAGGCTCCGGTTCGGGCTCGGGTGCTGCTTCAACTACCGGCTCTGGCTCAGGTGCCGGCTCTTCAGGTGCCGCATTGGCAAACATCGCTGCTATCTCATCGGGACTCAACTGCTTATTGGGATCTGATAGGTCCGGCATAGGTGGTTTTTCCTCTGCTGCCGGTTCCGGTTCGGGTGCTACTTCCACTACGGGCTCCGGCTCCGGTTCAGGCTCCGGTGCTGCCTCCACTACGGGCTCCGGCTCCGGTTCAGGCTCCGGTGCTGCCTCCACCGCCTCATCTAAGGTTTCAAGTCCTCCTAATAGTTCAGTTAAATCGTCTATATTGTAATCTTCTGCTTCAGCCGGTGCCTCAGCAGTCATTTCTTCACCTGATAATTCCTCAAATCCTGACAAATCAAGATCTGATAGATCGAGGTCCGGCATTTCTAAATCTGCCAAATCCCCTATATCTGCTATGGGTTCCTCCATCAGCGGTGCCTCTTCAGGCATCGCTAAATCCGGCATCTCTAAGTCTGCCAGGTCTCCCAAATCAGGCAATGGCTCTTCCATTATTGGAGCCTCTTCCATTATCGGCGCCTCTTCCATTATTGGAACCTCTTCCATAACAGGCTCCTCTTCTACAACAGGCGCCTCCTCAATTACAGGCTCCGGTGCCGGTGGGGGAGTAATTGGTTCGGGTTGTGGTATCGTGGGTGCTGCTACAGGCACGCCGGCTGCAATTGAAGACTTAACCTCATTAAGGGCGTTAAGAATCTCTGCAATATCATCTTTACTGGCATATTCATTACCACTTTCCATTGCAGATGCCAGTTCCATAACCTTTTCTTTTTGAACTTCCGTCGCATCCTGGCTTTCCTTCATCTGTCCCACCAGGTCAATGACCTTTTCTAAGATAATGTCATTAGAGTTCATTAGAGCATCTGTATTCTCTTTATTTCTACTTACAACTATCTTTGATGAAGCTTTTTGATTGAGAACAATTTCCCTCATTAACTGATCTAAAGTGTTCTCTGTTTCTTTACGTGAAGTCTTCACTTCTCCATGATTCTTCTTCATCATAAGATATATGGCTCTTTGTGCCTTCATCTCATTGTTGTAATATGCATTACTGATTTTTTTGTTGTCACCAATAATACCCAGTATGCACAAAATCAATATTGTTGTCATTGCAAGGCAAACCACCGATGCAATAATAATTGGTATTACATTGGTGATATCGCTTAGCATAAGATATAAATCGCATATTACTGCTAAAATTAGCAAATCAGCAATTATAATACAACATATCTTATAATTAATCTTTTTGTTAGTTTCCGTACTTTTCTTTCCGTCTTCCATGCTGACGTACCCCCCATTTGTTTTTTAATGGTGTGAGTAATCCACATACCCGTATTATTTATCGACAATTGATATAATATAGTTTACACTATTTTTGTTATTTTTGACACGTTTTCTTATATTTTCACGCAATATTCTTTTGTTTTGTTTTTAAAAATTATAAAACCCGTTTGAGTTGGTTATAAATAAACCACTTCAAACGGGTCCTACGTCCCTGACTGGAGTCGAACCAGCGGCCTTTCGCTTAGGAGGCGAACGCTCTATCCTGCTGAGCTACAGAGACTTGCGGCTAGAAATTAATAATTCCCTGAAGCCATATTTCTCCCTTGAATCGTCGGCCTACTGCCGGCTCTCCTAAGAGATCTTCTTTGTTTATGCATACATCAAATTCCAAATCACTGCAATTAATATGCATAATATATAGTTCTTCCTCTGTAAAAGGATTAACTGACTTGTTCCATCCGAGGATCTCTCCCATAATAGAGTACTTGTCAGTTTCTATTCCATAGGGCATGAAATAGGAATCAACAAGAGAGAATACATCCTCATTTACAATACGTCTGGCGATATCTGTATAAGTGTCAATATCGCTTAAGGTCAGGCTTTCCATGGCTCTTTCATCGCCTTTTCTTGCCTGTGCCACCAATCTGTTACGATTAGCATTGTATTTCTTACTGTTTTCCAATTGTTCCTTGCTCTTGGTAACCGGGAAGAGAATCTTTCCCCCAAGGGAAAGACCAAAGAGGGTCAGGCTTGTCTCTGACTTCTCTTTTTCCTCTTTTTCCAGCTCCTTTTTTACTTCAATGACATTATGAACGTTAAATATCAAGGAAATCTCAACATGCATATCTTCACATACACCAAGATATCCATCCCTATCAGAGAGAGGCTCTACCTCGACAGCTGCTTTGGTTGTTACTTCTCCATTAATAAGAAATGGTGATAAATAATCCACCTCCGGAGTCTCGTTGTCATCCCACTCTCCGATAATTGATATTCCGATGTCGTCATTTATAAACTTTTCACATTGATGAAGTGAGCAATCATCTGAAATTTTGTATTGGTTAAAATAATTAGGGCGTAGAATTGTATCTTCTATCAATTCCCTGGCATCTTCTTTGCGTTTAACATCGCTAAAGCCTATTGCCCGTAAATATCTGTGCATTAAGCGTCTCCTAAAACTGTCTTTCCACCCATGTATGGTACAAGAACGTCAGGTATCTTAACTGTTCCGTCTGCCTGCTGATAGTTCTCTAAGATTGCAGCTGTTGTACGTCCTACGGCAACACCGCTTCCGTTAAGGGTGTGAATGTACTGTGCCTTATCTTTTACATTGTCTTTGTATTTGATATTAGCTCTTCTTGCCTGGAATTCTTCAAAGTTAGAACAGCTTGATATTTCAACATATCTGTTATAACTTGGCATCCATACCTCTATATCATATTTCATAGCTGCAGTAAATCCAAGGTCTCCGATACAGATTTTAACTACTCTGTAGGGAAGTTTGAGCAACTGAAGAACTTCTTCAGCGTCATGTGTAAGCTTTTCAAGCTCGTCATAAGATTGCTCCGGCTTACAGAACTTAACCAGCTCAACCTTGTTAAACTGATGCTGTCTGATTAAACCTCTGGTATCTCTTCCGGCTGATCCTGCCTCGGCTCTAAAACAAGCCGTGTAAGCACAGTGCTTGATGGGAAGCTTTGATCCGTCCAAAATCTGCTCTCTGTACATGTTGGTAACCGGAACCTCTGCTGTAGGTACAAGGAAATATTCCTTACCATCACCTGTTACATGATAAGCATCTTCTTCAAACTTAGGTAACTGACCTGTTCCTGTCATACTTTCTCTGCTTACCATAAAGGGAGGAAATACCTCTGTATATCCATGTTTTTCTGTATGTGTATCCAAGAAGAAATTGGTGATGGCTCTTTCAAGCTTAGCACCCATTCCTTTGTAGAAAGTAAATCTTGATCCGGATACTTTTGCTGCCATCTCAGCATCTGTAATATCAAGATCAACTCCGATATCCCAATGTGCCTTCGGCTCAAAGTCAAACTTTGTGGGTTCCATAAACTTTCTAATCTCAACATTATCCTCATCTGTCATACCCTGAGGTACTGTGGGATTAGGGATGTTGGGAATTGTAAGCATATAGTTGTTAAGCTCTGTCTCAACCTCTGCTAATTGAACATCTAATGCTTTAACCTTCTCGGAAAGATTCTTCATCTCTTCAAGAACACCTGTGGTATCGAGTCCTTCCTTCTTCATCTGGGGAATCTTCTTTGAAACCACGTTCTGCTCAGCCTTCATGGCCTCTACCTGTCCTAAAAGTTCTCTTCTTTTATTGTCTAAATCCTTAAATAAGCTTAAATCAAAATCCTCGTTACGAGTTGATAATGCCTTTTCTACTTCTTCAAAATTATTTCTAAGTAACTTTATATCTAACATTTCTGACCTCCCAAAGCACAAGCTTCTCTATTATAGTATATTTTATTCTTATTTGCAATTAGCATAAAAGTTCACAAAACAGTCTTTTTAATCAAAAGTGATGTGATCTTCCAAAATATCAATAATTCTGTTATCCAATCCGCTATCCCGCGATCGGAGAGTCTCAATTGCAATCTTTGGAACGCTTATTTTGCAACCGATTCCGCATATAATTGTGTCAAATCTGTCGCACACGCATGCAATTCTTATATCATCATTTAATTTCTTCTGTTTTAATGGATAGCCGGTTCCATCAAGCCTTTCATGGTGGGAGAGGACTATTCTCTTGGCTTCATCACTAAGCCAAGACACCCCTTCAAGTGCGCTGAAACCATAGATTGTATGCTTCTTTAAATCGAAGACTTCTCCCGGGGAAAGCTTTTCGGGATTAATATTCTCGTAGGGAGTGGCCACATACCTGTAACCGATATCATGAAAAATCATGCCTCTGGCACTCTCACGCATCTCTGCCTTCTTTTTCCCCATACATTTCCCTACCATACAAACGAGAGCACATCCGTATATTGTATGTAGCGCAATATCAGGATTCCTCTCGCTTACGTGGGTTTTGCAATTAGTGTCAAAGCTCTTATATACCTCATCTAATATGGAATCCGCTATAGGAATAAATTCTTTTAAAGAGTCAATATTGTCATGTCTCAAATTCTGTAACATGTCCGTGACCTTCGGATAAATATTTACCATTAGATGATGTGGTAAAATATCCCAAGAATCCGGCCCATTTTGCTCTTCCACATAAATTAATTCTATATTTAATTCTTTTAGATTCTGTATGTAGTCTGTTTTGACGGCTGTGCCTGTAGGTATTAAAATCGTACCATCAAGAATTACGTCCCTTGCAAGCACATCGCCTTCTGCAATTTGTTCTACTGCTTTTGCAATCATTATGATAAAGCCTCGTCTAATGCTTCTCTTTCTTCGTCTGCCAAAACAATATAGGACTCACCTTTTACTATCTCTTTTATATAAGTATAGCAGCCCTCTCTGCTGTGCATTGAGTTAATTATGAAACCATCGTTAACTTCATCAAGCAAAGCAAGGGAAAAACTGAGTTTGCCTCCCATCTCGTTAAAAGCATCGTATTTAACCATACCCATCTTCTGGTATGTCTTTTTCATTCTGGAGTTTATTTTAATAATGTTCTCGGCATTCTCATCGACTTTTTGGGATACTTCGTCGTATTTTTCGTAAGTCTTATTAATTATCTCCTCTAGAGACTTACCTTCTCTGCCTTCCATGAACTGATTGTACTTCTTTTTCAGCTTCGACGACTTAACCAGATTGGCAATATACAAAATCAATAAGATAAATATCAACGCCGCCATTACAATCATTATAATTCCCGGATCGATTCCGATTGAATTAAGAATTTCGCTGTTCATTTTCCTTCTCCTTAGTTTCTCTTATTCTATTTATTAATTGAATATAGCAAATCATATATTCTATCTAAGTCTTCTCTGGAGTAGTACTCGATTTCGATCTTTCCTTTTCCGTTCTTGTCGCAGATATTTACTTTGCTTCCAATAATATCCTTTAGGTTGTTCTCTAGATCATTGAATATAAAATCACGTACCGGAGTCTCTTTCTTAGCCGGTTGTTCTTTATCATAGTTCTTGACCATTTTTTCAACTTCACGAACACTTAGTTTCTCATCAAAGACTTTATTTGCCAGGCTATACTGCTTGTCTCCGTCACTAAGAGCTAAAAGAGCACGTGCATGACCCATTGAAATCATATCCTGAATAAGCATCTCCTGAACACGGCTGTCCAGATTAAGAAGACGAAGAGCATTAGTAACCGTGGTTCTGCTCTTAGATACTTTCTCAGCTACTTCATCCTGTTTAAGATTAAATTCATCCATAAACTTCTTATATGTAAGTGCTTCTTCTATAGGATTAAGATTTTCTCTCTGAAGATTCTCAATAAGAGAGATGGCAAGTATCTCTAAGTCTGTATAGTCCTTGATAATAACCGGAACCTTCTTAAGTCCTGCCATCTTGGCAGCACGCCATCTTCTTTCTCCGGCTACAATCTTATAATATCCGTTGTCGCTTTTTACTACTACTATTGGCTGAATAATGCCAAACTGTTTAATATTCTCGGAGAGCTCCAAAAGAGCATCCTCTTCAAAATGTTTACGAGGCTGATCCTTATTCGGTTCAATCTCATTAATATTAATCATAACTCCCTCTTCGGAAGTCTTGGTCTCTTTACCGGTTTTCTTTTCTACCTGGTCACCGATTAAGGCATCAAGTCCTTTTCCCAGTCCGCTTCTTCTAGCTGCCATATTATTGTCCCCTCTCAATTACTTCTTTTGCAAGTTGTCTGTAGCTTTCCGCACCGGCTGACTTGGGATCGTATACATTAATGGGGATTCCGTGGCTGGGTGCCTCTGCAAGTCTGATATTTCTTGGAATAATGGTTTTGTAAATAGTCTGATTAAGATTGCTCTTAACATTCTCCACTACCTCAAGAGAAAGATTTGTTCTGGCATCATACATTGTAAATACCACACCCTCCATCTGAAGGTTAGGATTAAGTCTTGACTGCACAAGCGAGATGGTGTGCATTAACTGGCTAAGTCCTTCTAATGCATAGTACTCACACTGAATTGGTACAAGTACCGTATCAGCTGTGGTCATGGCATTAATGGTCAACATATTTAATGATGGTGGGCAATCAATGATTATATAATCAAAGTCGTCTTTAACATAGTCTACTTCGTTCTTTAAGATGTACTCTTTATTGTTGATTCCCAGAAGTTCAATCTCAGCTCCTGCTAAATCAACATTACTTGGAATAACATATAAGTTCTTAATAGAAGTCTCGGCCATACATTTCTTCACCGGTGCTTCTCCCAATATTAACTCATATATAGTGTATTCCATCTCTTCTTTTTCAAGACCCAGTCCGCTGGTTGTATTACCCTGCGGATCCATGTCTATTGTTAATACCTTTTTACCCATTTCTGCCAGACTGGCAGAAAGATTAATTGCGGTCGTGGTCTTACCAACACCGCCTTTTTGATTAGCAATTGCTATAGTTCTACCCATGATAATCCCTTTCGTTTACTGTGTTTAGACAGATAGATGGGTTCTCCTCAATACTCACTGTCGTTTCTATATTATAGCACTTTGACCTCAATAATTCCATAAATCATAAACTTTTTTTGAGCATTATGTTTAGACAATTACTGTCTCCATATATGGTCTGTTTTCTGTTGCTATACACCATATATTGTGATTATGTTTCACGTGAAACATTTTCTGCGTAGTTTCATTCCTATAAAATTATAAGTTTTACTAATTATCTTATAATTTAAAAAACTACTCAAATAAAATGCCCTCGAAATTATAATTATAGTTATAAATTAAGAATAACCACCATATCTAGATATAATGTTTCACGTGAAACATATATATAGAAGATAAGATGTAAAAGTACAAAAGAAACAATTTAAAACAGCAAATAAAATAATCCGGAGAAGTCTCCGGATTACATTTTATATTAATCTTAATATAAACCAATAAGATTGTTTCTTATAGCAAAAACTGCGGCCTGAGTTCTATCGGCAACATCAATCTTCTTAAAAATATTAGAAACATGATTCTTAACAGTTCTCTCACTGATATGAAGCTCAGATGCAATCTCCTTATTAAACATTCCTTCAGCAAGAAGTTTAAGAACATCCAGCTCTCTTCTAGTAAGCTCATCAATCTTAGCCTTATCAGAATCTCTTTCTAACATCTTAGCATTAAGAAGTGGTGTGAGACTAGGCTGAATAAAATTCTCCCCGTTATGAATAGCAAAAATAGCTTTCTTCAAAACAGCTGACTCTGAATCTTTAAGAATATATCCCTCAATTCCAATCTCAACTGCACGAAGAAGATACTCCACTTCATTATGAATAGTAAGAACTAAAACCTTTACATCCATCTTCTTCTTACGAATTACTTCGAGAACATCCAAACCATTCTTCTTAGGCATATTAATATCCAGAAGTAAAACATCCGGGCGAATATGATTTAAAAGATCCAAACATTCTTCACCATCAGCAGCTTCACTGATAACCTTAATATCACCATCAAGCTCAAGCAACTGCTTAAGTCCCTCCCTAATCATATTATGGTCGTCAGCAATCATAATTTTAATACTCATTTTTCCCCTCCTTATTATATAGGAACGTCAACAAAAATAGCAGTTCCTTCACCCGGTTTAGACTCACATTTTATAGTACCGGAGAGAAGAAATACTCGTTCCTTCATCATTGAAATACCAAAACCCGTTTTTTCGTGTTTTTTAGTTGCGGAAACCTTTTTAAAGTCAAAACCACAACCATTATCATGAATCTCTAATGAGATCATTTTCTTTTTAAAATGGATAACAACAGATATCTCTGTAGCACCTGAATGTCTTATAGAATTATTACATGCCTCCTGAATAATTCTAAATAAAGTAATCTCAATAACAGAATCAACCTTATAAGGCTTACCGGTTGTTTTATAGTTAAACTTGATTCCGGAAATATTCTGTAGTCTGGACAACTCTCGTTCAATGGTTGTCTGAATTCCTATATCATCAAATGACATGGGACGAAGATTATATATTACATCACGCATATCAGATATAACGTCCCGGACATTTTTTTCTATAGTCTTAAGCTCAAGCTTAGCCTTAATCTCGTCCTTATCCATAACCTTGGATACAAACTCAACTTTATGAACAATATTCGTAAGATTCTGAACAACGGAATCATGAAGATCTCTGGCTATACGACCTCGTTCTTCTTCCTGAATCTCTAACATCTGAAGATGAGAAGTCTCAGTTTCATCTTCAGAAAAATTAATTCCATATTTTTCCATGTTTGAGTATTGCTCAGCCTTATTACTATAATCATATATCTGCTGCAACTCAGCAAGTCTAGTCTCTAAATCAGAACATAGACTTTTTAAGGATTCGTTATCAAGGAGAAGCTTCTTCCTCTCCTCCGTAAGCTCCTTAATCTTCTTTTGGTCCATAGTTTCAGCAGCACCGGGACAAAGAACAGAGTCAGATTCATTAATATCTTTACGAATAATACTGATGTGTTTATCCAGATTATTAATGGATGCTGAATTCTCACGAATCCGTGATTCCATATTCAATTTGCGATCTAGCGTATCGCTCATTTCTCTAACCAAATACTCTTTAATCATAACGGATGCTTCTTAGGCAATGCTCCTTTTCGTGGGTACTTGCTACCCGTTTTCTTACACTTGTTCACAAAAACAAATGACCGACTAATATCAGTGCCGGGAATAGTAAATTCCTCTACTTTATCAAGATTTCCACCAAGAACTGATAATGCCTTAGAAGCACTATCAAGTTCATCTTTTATATCAGCAGACTTGTAAGATACAAAATTTCCTCCTACTTTTACAAAAGGAAGACAATACTCACTAAGAGTTGAAAGATTAGCAACCGCACGAGAAACACATAAGTCATACCTTTCACGATAAGTAGGATCAAGACCTGCATCTTCAGCCCTGGAATGAATAGCATTAATATTTTCAAGTGAAATATTTTCTATAACATGATTTAGAAAATTGACTCTTTTATTGAGAGAATCCAATAACAAAACACTAATATCAGGTAGCATTATCTTTAAGGGAATACCGGGAAAACCGGCACCGGTTCCAACATCAATAATACTTTCAACCTTGGAAAAATCATAAAATGAAATTAATGAAACACTATCAACAAAATGCTTCTTTATAACCTCACCATACTCTGTAATGGAGGTAAGATTCATTCTACTGTTCCAATCAACAAGCAATTCATAATAATCAATAAACTGCTGCAGTTGTTTATCTGTTATGGATATACCTAGTTCTTTTAAATCATTAACAAAAATATCCCTGTTATAATCCAAAATATTAAACCTTTTCTCTACTATAATGCTCTAAATAAACCAATAAAACCGAGATATCAGCAGGTGAAACACCGGATATACGGGATGCCTGCCCGATAGAAACAGGACGAATCTGTTGCAATTTCATTACAGCCTCAATACGAAGACTGGGAACTGCAGAATAATCAATACTTTCAGGAATTATCTTGTTCTCCAGTTTCTTATATTGCTCAACCTGCTTAATCTGTCTTTTTATATAACCCTCGTATTTAATATTAATATTGACTTGCTCTCGTATATCTTCCCGCAAATTCGGACGGTTGGTATCAATCTCTGCAAGAAGGTCATAGGTTAACTCCGGACGCTTTATTAGCTCGGCAAGAGAAGAACCGGAACGAAGAGGAGTACTATTATACTTCTCCAAAAAAGCGTTAACGGTTTTACTTGCACCTACATTTACTTCGCAAACCCTGGATATCTCCTTCTCAATAGCTTCCTGCTTCATCAAAAGATCTTCGTAACGCTCCTTACTAATAAGACCAACCTTATAGCCTATAGGAGTAAGACGAATATCTGCATTATCCTGACGAAGAAGTAATCTGTATTCTGACCTGGAGGTCATCATACGATAAGGCTCCTTGTTATCTTTAGTAACAAGATCATCAACCAAAACACCAATATAGGAGTTGGATCTGTCTAATACAATTTGCTCCTCACCCTTACAGAACAAAGCAGCATTAATACCTGCTAAAATTCCCTGGGCAGCCGCTTCTTCATAACCGGAGCTTCCATTAAACTGACCGCCGCTAAAAAGTCCCTTAACCTTCTTAAACTGCAAAGTAGGATAGAGCTGTCCGGGATTAATGCAATCGTACTCGATAGCATAAGCATTACGCACAATCTTGGCGTTCTCTAAACCGGGAACAGAATGGTACATAGCATATTGAACATCCTCAGGAAGAGAAGAAGACATACCACCTACATACATCTCATTAGTATGGCGACCTTCCGGTTCAATAAAAACCTGATGTCTGTTCTTATCGCTAAACTTAACGACCTTATCTTCTATTGAAGGACAGTATCTTGGCCCGGTGCCTTCAATTATGCCGGCATAAATCGGAGATCTGTCCAAATTACTCTTTATAATCTTATGAGTCTCTTCGTTGGTATAAGTAAGCCAACAAAGATCTTGTTCTTTCTGAATATCATCGGGATTGGTAGTAAAAGAAAAGGGAACTACTCTTTCATCACCATATTGAGGCTCCATCTTGGAAAAATCAATGGACCTCTTGTCAAGTCTCGCAGGAGTACCGGTTTTAAATCTCTGCAATTCAATACCCGCATCCAGCAAAGATTGTGATAAATAATTGGCAGCCAAAAGACCGTTAGGTCCGGTGTAGGTAATTGCCTCACCACATAAACAACGTGCCTTTAGATAAGTTCCTGTACATAAAACCACAGCTTTCGAATAATAGGTGATGCCCGAATGAATAACAAGGCCTTTAACCACACCTTCTTCAATCAAAAGCTTGGTAACTTCCGCTTGTTTAATTGTAAGATTATCCTGATTCTCCAGGACCTTTCTCATAGAACGGGAATAATCAGCCTTATCTGCCTGGGCTCTAAGAGAATGAACAGCTGGGCCTTTTGACTTATTAAGCATCTTGGATTGAATAAAAGTCTTATCAATATTAATACCCATTTCCCCGCCAAGTGCATCTATTTCTCTAACAAGATGTCCTTTTGAAGAACCTCCGATATTGGGATTACAGGGCATTAATGCAATACTGTCTACACTAATGGTAAAAACAACTGTATTAAGACCCATTCTGGCACAGGCAAGTGCAGCCTCACATCCGGCATGCCCTGCGCCAACAACACAAACGTCTACTGTTTCAGTGACAGGTGACAAAATTACTCCTCATTTCCTAATATTTAATAAAAAGGGTTTCATCGTCTGATAATTCCCATACCATTTTACTACAACGTTAAGGAAAATAAAACAAGAATTACTATTTTCCCATGCAAAATCTACTAAAAATCGTATTTACAAGGTCATCTTCAACCGATTCCCCTATAATACTTCCTAAAGAAGAATATGCATTCATAAGATCAACAGTGTAAAAATCCTCCGGCATACCATCAAGAACTGAAGCCTTAACAAGCCGCAGACTATCAATACATTCATCTAATAAGGCCTTATGCCTTGCATTAGTGATACATATCTCATCATTATATTGTAAACTTCCCTCAAAAAACATCTTAACTATTAAATCCTTAAAGGAATCTATACCTATATTCTCTTTTGCTGAAATATAAAGAACATTTTCAAAAATATCTTTGATATGGTTAATCTCAGCAACAGATGGCAAATCACTCTTGTTAAGAAGAACAATACATTTCTTGTCCTTAACCAGATTAATTATACTTTCGTCATCACTATCAAGAGGTCTTGAAGAATCCACAACATATAAAACCAAATCAGCAGATTCTATATTCTCTCTTGATTTTTCCACACCGATTTTTTCAACAATATCACTGGTATCGCGAATTCCGGCAGTATCTATAATATTAAGAGATATCCCATCTAAATTAACATTTTCTTCAATAATATCTCTGGTGGTTCCCGGAACATCTGTAACAATAGCTTTATCCGTGCCAAGAATGTTATTTAAAAGGGTAGACTTACCCACATTGGGTTTACCCACAATAACAGTTTTAATACCCTCGGTAATCAGCCGACCATTATCAAAAGTTGTTAGAAGCTTATCCACCCTTAAAATAAGGTTATCAACATCAATTAACAACTTGTCCCCATAGTTATCCAATGAATAATGTTCCGGATCATCTATAGCGGATTCAATAAAGGCGGTATTGTTGATAATTACTTCCCTTATTTCACAGATTTCATTATAGAGATTGCCCTCTAACTGAGATATCGAATTAGATAAAGCATAATCATTTTTTGAATTAATGAGATCCATTACAGCTTCGGCTCTGGAAAGATCTATTCGTCCGTTAAGAAAAGCTCTTTTAGTAAATTCACCGGGTTCTGCGGGTCTTGCACCATTCCTTAGTACAAGTTCCAACACTTTTTTCATAACTGTTAATCCGCCATGACAGTTAATCTCAACAGTATCTTCTTTAGTGTAAGTGTGAGGTGCTCTCATAACAAGAACCAGAACTTCATCAACAATCTTATCCCCATCAACAATATGACCGTAATATGCCTTGTGGGATTCACCATCAGACACATTTTTACCGGATTTTGTCTTAAAAATCTTTTCAATAACGCCAAAAGCATCATCTCCTGTAACCCTTACGATTCCGATACCGGAAGGAGAAAGACCTGTTGAAATAGCAGCAATTGTTGAATTAGTCATACTTGCACCTCCTTTGTAATAGTAACATAATAAAGGAGCTCTCGTAAACTTACGAAAGCCCCCAACATTATTATCTGTTATATTCTCTATTGTTCTTCTTTAGAGTAACAACCACATGTCTGAAAGGTTCCTCACCCTCGCTGTGAGTTGTAACAAATTTGTCATTCTGAAGAGCTGAATGAATAATTCTTCTTTCATAAGGATTCATCGGCTCAAGAGATACAACCTTTCTGGTCTTCTTAACTTTGAAAGCAATATTCTTAGCAAGATTCTCTAAAGTATCTTTTCTTCTCTTTCTATAATTCTCTGTATCAAGCTTAACTCTTATAAAGTTCTCAGCGTTCTTGTTAACAACAAGAGATGCAAGGGACTGTAAAGAATCCAGCGTCTGACCTCTCTTACCAATAAGAACTCCCATATCTTCACCACGTAAGTCTACATCAAGGTAAGAGTAATTCTCATCAGTATCAACAAGAATTTCAACATCAAGATTCATCGCTTTAAATACCTTTGAAAGAAAATCTTTAACTTCTTCAACCGGTGTAGACTTAAGCCAAACTTTTATTTTAGCCTCTTTACTTCCAAGTCCTAAGAATCCAGAACTTCCTTTATCTATAACTTCATACTGAATATTATCACTTGTAGTTCCTAACTGAATAGATGCTTCTGTAATGGCATCATCCAGGGTTTTAGCCGTAACTTCAATAAATTCCATGTTAATGCCTCCCAACTATTTATTATTCTTTTCGTTATACTTTTTAACCAAATTAGCCTTCTCCCTCAAAGAACCGGGCTTCGCTTCCACATTATAAGAAGCGTTATCTGATAAATCCGCAGTAGATTCCATCTTAATATTTTTGGTATTAATTCGAGAGTTCTCAATCATCTGTTGAGCTGTATACCCTTGTTTTTTCTCCCTCTTCTTCTCCGCCTTTTCAAGATTCTTGGCAATCTCGGCATCGAAGTCAACCTTATCAAGATGCTTATTGGTAATAAACTGAATAATACCTCTTACAACAGCATTGGCAATCCAGTATAAACCGATACCTGTTGCAAATGTAAGACAAAGTACACCGGAGAAGATAGGCATAACAATATTCATTGTCTTAAGGCTGCTGCCCATTGTGCTGTTATCATTAGCTGCCTGAGGCATAAGCTTTGTATTAATATAGTTAGTAAGGATAGCCAAAATCGGAATAAGAAGAGCCATTACTATAAGAATAACTCTACCATCTGCAAGTGCATCCTTAATAATATCAACAGGTGAGTTGGCAATATTCATTCCAAGGAAATTGTTCATTCTGTCCATAGATTCCTGAACAGTATTAATCTGACCTGTTAAATCACCAAATGTCTGTCTTAAAAGATTCCAACCGTTAGTACCGCAGTTATAGAAAATATCAACAAGAGTAGTAGCAGGATCTTCCCAGTTTAAAGCTACTCTAGCCAAACCGGCTGTAGTCTTAAACTCAGTAAGAATATCCTGGTAACCGGAAATATTCATAACAGAATTAACAAGCGGATCAAAAACAGTTCTAACAGACTCTACATATGAAGGAACGTTAAGTACTACATTATAAAGACCCCAAATAACCGGTAACTGAATAAAAAGCGGCAAACAACTTCCTGTTGCAGATGTACCGTACTTATCATAGATGGCCTGTGTCTCATCGTTCATCTTCTGCATTGAGACTGTATCTCTTTTGCCTTTGTATTTCTTCTGAACAGCCTGAATCTCAGGGTTCATGCGTGCCGATAATTTTGAAAACTTCTGCTGCTTAACAGTAAGGGGCAGCATAATAATATTAACAATAATTGTGAAAAGAATAATACAAACACCGATGTTTTGTATTCCGAAATTCTCCAAAAAGATAAAGAGTCCGTTCATAATAAAACCAAATGCTTTAGCAATTGGTCCTATAATAAAAACGTTACTCTGCGCCAAAAAAATTGACAACTAAATAACCTCCCTTTTATGGAACAGGATCATATCCCCCTTTAGAAAAAGGATTGCATCTAAGAATTCTCCAAGCCGCAAGTAACCCACCCTTAAGAGCACCGTATTTTTCTACTGCTTCAAGTCCATATGTAGAACAAGTAGGTATATAAGGACATTTGGTTCTTTTAAGGGGTGATAAATATTTACGATAAAATTTGATTAATGCAATCAATAGTTTTTTCATCTTATTCCATCTTCTGTAATATATGGTGAGAATCTGCCAGTTTTCTCATTGAATGTTCTATATTATGAAAAGAGGCATCAGAGGAAGAAACTCTTCCGATAACAACTATATCATACCCTTTTTTATACAGATTCTCATTAACTCTGTAGGCTTCTCTTACAAGCCTTGTAACATGATGTCTTATAACACTGTTTCCAACTTTTTTACTAACTGAAATTCCAAGGCGATTAATTTCTAATCCATTCTTAAATATATACATTACCAAATACTTATCCGCCCTGGATTTACCTAAATCATAAACCTTTTTAAAGTCTGCGTTTTTTCTTAAAGAATAAGGATTCTTCATACTGATTCCTTCCTATAAATAAAGGAAGAAAAAGGCCACAAAACTGCGGCCTACGCTGATAATCTTTTTCTTCCTTTTAATCTTCTTGCTGCTAAAACTTTACGTCCGCCTGCAGAACTCATTCTTTTTCTAAATCCATGAACTTTGGATCTCTGTCTTTTTTTAGGCTGAAATGTCATCTTCATGATACAACACCTCCTTCGAATAAAATCATCTTATGTAAATGATAATGTATATTCCTGCTTATTGATTAAACAATCAATATGTTAAAAAACATCACACCCATTATAACAAAAAATCCTAAGAAGTCAAGAAAAATAAGCCTTTTATAAATTCTTTATAATAACAAGAATTAACATTTTGACTAAAAACTTATCCACATTTTATTAACACAGTGTGGATAAAGCCTTACTATGTTTTTTAACGTCAATAATTTCAAGACATCGTAATTTTGGGTTATCAACATTTAATACACAGTACATAAATTAAGGCTTTTGTGCCAGTTTTTTTGCTACTTTTTACATTGTAAATTTAGCTGAAGTAGTTTAATATATAGAAGTGAAAGTGGAAAAGTATGAGGTAAAATATGAGTGTTGTAGAAGAAAAATGGAATGAAATATTAAGGTTAGTTCAAAAAGAAGCTCAAATCAGTGATATTCAGTTCAAAACATGGCTTCTTCCTCTTGAAATAGTTAGTTTTGACGGAAGCACTCTTCAAATTTCCAATTCTGACGATCATGCAGCAGATTTTCTCAATTACGTTAAAAAGAAATTCGAACCTTTTATAGTTGATGCGGTATACAGCGTTACCGGATTATCTTGCGAAATCAAATTTGTTATCAGTCCGGATACACCTGATAATAATGATAACAATGTTGTAAGCAAAAATGATAACAATAATAAAAATAAAGCAAAATATACATTTGATACATTTGTTGTAGGTAACAACAACAGATTTGCTCATTCAGCATGTCTGGCAGTTGCCGAATCTCCCGGAGAAACATACAATCCTTTATTCTTATATGGAGGAGTAGGACTGGGTAAGACCCATCTTATGAAATCCGTAGAAAGATTTATACTTGATAATTATCCGGATAAAAAAGTTATTTATACCACATCTGAGGTATTTACCAATGAACTTATTGAAGCTCTTCGTTATGGTAAAGATAATGCCATCATTAATTTCAGAGATAAGTACCGTAACATAGATGTTCTTCTTATAGACGATATTCAATTCATAATAGGTAAAGACGCAACACAGGAAGAATTCTTCCATACATTTAACGCATTAAAAGAGAACAACAGTCAGATTATTATATCCAGTGATAAACCACCTAAGGATTTTGATAATTTAGAAGACAGATTAAAAACACGATTTGAGCAGGGACTTATAGCAGATATTCAAGCTCCCGATTACGAAACCAGGATGGCTATTCTTCGTAATAAGGAAGAAATGGATGGAAAATTCTATCCCGATGAAGTTATTGAATATATTGCAACCAACATTAAATCAAGTATCAGAGAATTGGAAGGTGCACTTAATAAACTTAATGCATATTCTACTCTGGTTAAACAAGAGATTACATTGGAGATAGCTGAAAAAGAGCTGCAAAACATTATCTTCCCGGAAAAACCAAAAGAAGTTACTATCCAGATAATAACCAATACAGTAGCAGATCATTTTCATATTGAGCTTAATGATATATTCTCACAGAAAAGACAAAGTGATATAGCATTTCCAAGACAAATTATAATGTACTTATGCAGAAATATGACCAATACTCCTTTACAGGATATAGGTAAATATCTGGGTAACCGTGATCATACAACTATAATGCATGGAGTAGAAAAGATTAATAAATCAATTGCTTCTAATAAGGAAACAGAAGAATTAATTAATACAATAAAGAAGAAGATTATACCCAATTAGTGTTAATAACTATGTGTATTCATATGTTAATAAAATGTGGAAAATATCAAACTTACAAATCCATTATTTTATCAACATAATAATCCATACATTTTTAACACGTAAGTAACAATGTTATTAAACTGCGAAGTTAAGTATTATCAAGGGTTTAAGTAAGTTTTCAACATTTAAACAATCCCTAATAAGAATACTACTAAATAATTATTTATATTACTTATAAAAAATATATATAAATACATATTTATATAATGTAACGGAGGGAGTATTAAAAGTGAAAATCATTTGTTCTAAAACAGATTTATTAAACGGAGTAAATATCGTATCAAAAGCTGTACCTTCCAAAACCACTATGACTATTTTGGAATGTATTCTTATTGATGCATCCACAGATGTAATTAAATTTACATCAAATGATATGGAGCTTGGTATTGAAACAATAGTTAAAGGTAATATTGCTGAGAAAGGTATAGTTGCTATTGATGCAAAACTGTTTTCGGATGTAGTAAGAAAACTTCCTGATAATGAAGTTATTATTGAAACAGATGATAAGTATATAACTACTATCACTTGTGAAAAAGCTAAATTTAATCTTATCGGTAAGTCAGGAGAAGATTTTTCTTATCTTCCTTCAATTGAGAAGAATGAATATATTTCATTATCTCAGTTTATGTTAAAAGAAATCATTACAAAAACCATTTTTTCAATATCAGATAATGATACCAATAAAATAATGACAGGTGAATTATTTGAGATTATTGAAAATCAGTTAAAAGTTGCATCTCTTGACGGACATAGAATATCAATAAGAAAAGTTGAACTTGATAAAGTATATGAAAATAAAAAAATAATTATTCCCGGTAAAACTCTTAATGAGATAAGTAAGATTTTATCCGGTGAAGCAGATAAGCTGGTTAAGATGTATATTACAGATAATCATGTAGTATTTGATTTTGACAATACTACTGTTGTATCCAGATTAATAGAAGGAGAGTATTTTAGTATTAATCAAATGATTTCTCCTTCCTATGATACTAAGATTACTATTAATAAAAAAGAATTTATCAGTTGTATAGACAGATCTACTCTTCTTTGTAAAGAAGGAGATAAAAAACCTATAATAGTAACTATTTCTGATGGAATCCTTAATCTTAAGATTAATTCGGTAATGGGTTCTATGAATGAAGATATAGATATTGCAAAAGAAGGAAAAGATATAGCTATAGGATTTAATCCTAAGTTTTTAATGGATGCATTAAGAGCAATTGAGGATGAACAGGTTGATATTTATTTTGTTAATCCAAAAGCTCCATGTTTTATTAAGAATGATAAAGAAACATATACATATCTTGTTCTTCCGGTTAATTTTAATGTTGTAAGTTAAGGATTATCTTATGGAAATAGTATTAAGAGATGAGTACATAAAATTAGGCCAGGCGTTAAAGGCAGCAGGTTTAGTAGGATCAGGTGTTGATGCTAAATTTGTTATAAACGATGGCCTGGTTTTTGTGAATGGAGAAGTTGAGACTCAAAGAGGTAAGAAATTATATGATGGCGACGTCGTTGAATACGACGGAGAAAAGATATTTATAAAAAAGTAATTTGGGTGTTTTATGTACATTAAGTCATTAGAGCTTAGTAATTATAGAAATTATAAAGAATTGGATATTGAATTTGATGAGAATACCAATATTCTTTACGGTGATAATGCTCAGGGAAAGACTAATGTGTTAGAAGCCATATATTTGTGTAGTACTTCAAAGTCTCATCGAACAAAAAAAGATAAAGAATTAATAAGATTTGACAGTGATGAATCACATATTAAAACCCTTGTTTATAAGAATGATTTGAACTATAAAATTGATATTCATCTTAAAAAGAACAAATCAAAGGGTATTGCAGTAAACGGAGTTCCTCTAAAGAAGGCAAGTGATTTATACGGAATAGCAAACTGTATATTCTTTTCGCCGGAAGACTTAAACATTATAAAAAACGGCCCGGATGAGAGAAGAAGATTTATAGATATACTTATAAGCCAATTAGACAAAGTATATCTTGATAATCTTATAAAATACAACAAAATCGTTGATAACAGAAACAAGCTTTTAAAAGATATTCCTTTTAATAAAAGTCTGGAAGAAACACTGGATGTATGGGATGAACAGCTTGTTGGATATGGAAAGAGAATAATAGAGGTCAGAAAGAAATTTATTGATGACCTGATAATAATAGCAAAAGATATCCACAATAAACTTACGGCAGGGGAAGAATTGTTAACAATTAAGTATGAATATAATGCTGATTGTGGAAATATCAAAGAGTTATTATTAAGAAACAGAGATAGAGATTTATATCAGAAGAATACTTCTGTAGGTCCCCACAGGGATGATATTTTGCTTTCTGTTAATGATATAGATATTAGAAAATACGGGTCGCAAGGCCAGCAAAGAACGGCAGCTCTTTCTTTGAAATTATCTGAGATTGAGCTTACAAAAAGAAAGATTAATACAATGCCTGTTTTGTTACTGGATGATGTGTTATCGGAATTAGACAGTAAAAGACAGACTTATCTGTTAGAGAGTATTAAAGGAATTCAAACGATTATTACCTGTACGGGATTAGATGAATTTGTAAAGAACAGATTCACGTCAGATAAGATTTTCAGAGTAGAATCAGGAAATGTATACGAAGAAAGCCGGGTACAGTAATACAAGGAGGAATTAGATGACAGCCGGATATGAAGCAGATCAAATCCAAATATTAGAAGGTCTTGAAGCAGTAAGAAAGAGACCGGGAATGTATATAGGAAGTACCTCAACCAGGGGTCTACATCATCTTGTATACGAAATAGTTGATAATGCAGTAGATGAAGCATTGGCAGGATATTGCAGTGAAATTAATGTAATTCTGAATCCGGATGGATCTGCTACCATTGTTGATAACGGAAGAGGTATTCCCACGGGAATTAATAAAAAGACAGGACTTCCTGCAGTTGAAGTTGTATTCACGGTTCTTCATGCCGGCGGAAAGTTCGGCGGTGGAGGATACAAAGTATCAGGAGGACTTCACGGAGTTGGTGCGTCTGTTGTTAATGCTCTTTCCAACTGGCTTGTGGTAGACGTATACAGGGAAGGCAAGATTCATGAGCAGCGTTATGAAAGAGGTAAAGTAATAACACAGCTTGAAGTAGTTGGAGAATGTGACCCTGAATATACAGGAACAACGGTTACATTTATGCCTGATGATACCATATTTGAAGATACGGTATTTGATTATAATGTTTTAAAACAGCGTCTTCGTGAGATGGCCTTTCTTACCAAGAATCTCAAAATTGTTATTACTGACAAGAGAGAAGAAGAGCCCGTTACGGAAACATTCCACTATGAAGGTGGAATAAAGGAATATGTATCATACTTAAACAGAAGTGCTACTCCCCTTTACGAGAATATAATTTACTGTGAAGGAATGAAGGATGATATATATGTTGAAGTAGCAATTCAGCACAATGATTCATATAACGAAAGTGTATATAGTTTTGTAAATAATATTACAACACCGGAAGGAGGTACACATCTTTCCGGATTTAGAAATGCCTTAACCAAGACATTTAATGATTATGCAAGAAGCAATAAGCTGCTTAAAGACTCTGAGCCCAACCTTTCAGGTGAGGATATTAGGGAAGGTCTTACAGCAATTGTTAGTATTAAGATAAGTGAACCTCAGTTTGAAGGCCAGACAAAGCAAAAGCTTGGAAACAGTGAAGCAAGAGGTGCTGTAGACAGTATATTAAGCGAGAATCTGACATACTTCTTAGAACAGAATCCGGCAGTTGCCAAGATTATTTGTGAGAAAAGTGTTCTTGCACAAAGAGCAAGAGAAGCTGCCCGTAAAGCAAGAGACCTTACAAGAAGAAAGACTGCTCTTGATGGAACAGCTCTTCCCGGAAAACTTGCTGATTGTTCTGATAAGGATCCGAAAAACTGCGAGATATTTATAGTAGAGGGAGATTCTGCGGGAGGTTCTGCAAAGACGGCAAGAAGCCGTGCAACTCAGGCTATTCTTCCCCTTAGAGGTAAGATTCTTAATGTAGAAAAAGCAAGACTTGATAAGATATATTCAAACGCGGAAATAAAGGCTATGATAACCGCCTTCGGAACAGGAATCCATGATGATTTCGATATAGAAAAGCTCAGATATCATAAGATTATTCTTATGACTGATGCTGATGTGGATGGTGCTCATATCAGTACACTCCTTCTAACATTCCTGTATAGATTCATGCCGGAGCTTATTAGAGGAGGCCATGTATATCTGGCAAAACCGCCTCTTTATAAGATTGAGAAGAACAAAAAGGTTTGGTATGCATACAGCGATGAAGAATTAAACAAAATAATCAATGAAATCGGAAGAGATACCAATAATAAGATTCAGCGTTACAAAGGTCTTGGTGAGATGGATGCCGAACAGTTATGGGAGACAACCATGGATCCGGAGAATAGAATACTTCTCAAGGTAACCATGGATGAAGACACCACATCAGAGTTAGACCTGACATTTACTACACTTATGGGAGATAAGGTAGAACCGAGACGTGAATTTATAGAAGCAAACGCCAAGTTTGTTAAGAACTTAGATATCTAGGCGTAAGTTAAGAAAGTAAGCAAGTTTAATCTTAAACTTGGAGGAAGAGTAATGGATGACAAGATATTTGACAGAATAGACGAAGTAGACTTAAATAACACCATGAAAAATTTCTACATAGATTATTCTATGAGTGTTATTGCCAGTCGAGCTTTGCCGGATGTAAGGGATGGTCTTAAACCGGTTCAGCGAAGAGTTTTATATTCAATGATAGAGCTCAACAACGGTCCGGACAAGCCCCATAGAAAATGTGCCCGTATCGTCGGTGATACCATGGGTAAATATCACCCCCACGGAGACAGTTCCATATACGGAGCATTAGTTAATATGGCTCAGGAGTGGTCCACAAGGTATCCATTGGTTGACGGACACGGAAACTTTGGTTCTGTGGATGGTGATGGAGCCGCTGCTATGCGTTATACAGAAGCAAGGCTTAGCAAGATATCTATGGAGATGCTTAATGACATCAACAAAGATACAGTTGATTTCGTACCCAACTTCGACGAGACAGAGAAGGAACCCATGGTTCTTCCCGCAAGATATCCCAATCTTCTTGTTAACGGAACAACGGGTATAGCAGTTGGTATGGCAACCAATATTCCTCCTCATAACTTAAGAGAAGTAATAGGTGCTGTAGTTAAGATCATTGACAATCAGATAGAAGAAGACAGGGAGACTGACATAGAAGAGATACTTCAGATAGTTAAGGGACCTGACTTCCCCACAGGAGCAACTATCCTCGGAACCAGAGGAATTAAGGAAGCCTTTAGAACAGGTAGAGGTAAGATAAAGGTACGTGCCGTTACAAATATTGAACCAATGGCTAACGGTAAGAACAGAATCGTTGTTACAGAGTTGCCCTACATGGTAAATAAGGCAAGATTAATAGAGAAGATTGCAGAACTGGTAAAAGACAAGAAGATAGACGGTATAACTGATCTTCGAGATGAGTCTGACAGACAGGGAATGAGAATATGTATAGAGCTTCGTAAGGATGTTAATACCAATATCGTATTAAAGCATCTGTTTAAGCATACCCAGATGCAGGATACATTTGGTGTTATAATGCTTGCTCTTGTAAATAATGAGCCTAAGATTTTGAATCTTCTTGATATGTTGAAGCTCTACTTAGAGCATCAGAAGGATGTAGTAACAAGAAGAACCAAATACGACCTTAACAAATGCGAAGAAAGAGCCCATATTTTAGAGGGTCTGCTTATCGCTCTTGATAATATCGATGAGATTATTGCATTAATCAGAGGTTCCCGTACAACAGCGGAAGCCAAAGAAAAGTTAATGCAAAGATTCGGTCTTTCCGAAGCTCAGGCCGGGGCCATTACGGAGATGAGACTTAAAGCTCTCACCGGTTTGGAAAGAGAAAAATTAGAAGCAGAGTTTAAAGAACTCATGGCAAGAATTGCAGAATTAAAGGCTATTCTTGTTGATGAAAAGCTTCTTCTTAAGGTAATCAAGGATGAGATAACAGTAATCGCCGACAAATACGGTGATGATAGAAGAACCGCCATCGGATTCGATGAAGAAGACTTTACTGACGAGGAACTTATTCCGGAGGAAGACGTTGTTATTACCATGACCAATTTAGGTTATGTAAAACGTATGACAACAGACAACTTCAAGAGCCAGAAGAGAGGCGGCAAGGGAATCAAGGGAATGACCACCCTGGAGGAAGACTATATAGAAGAGCTGTTTATGACAACAACTCACCACTATATTATGTTCTTTACCAACATGGGAAGGGTCTACAGGCTTAAGGCATATGAGATTCCGGAAGCCGGAAGAACCGCCAGGGGTACAGCCCTTATTAACCTTATCCAGCTTAATGCAGGAGAAAAAGTTACCGCAGTGATCCCAATTAAGGAATACTCAGAGAATGAGTATCTGTTTATGGTTACAAAGAAGGGTATAGTTAAAAAGACCCCGGTAATAGAGTATTCAAATGTCCGCAAAAACGGACTTACAGCAATTAATTTAAGAGATGACGATGACTTAATTGAGGTTAAGTTTACGGATAGCGACAGGGATATCTTCCTGGTAACCAGGTTTGGACAGTGCATCAGATTTAACGAAAAAGATGTACGACCTACAGGAAGAGCATCTATGGGTGTAAGAGGAATCAACCTGATTGACAGAGACGAAGTTGTGGGAATGCAGCTTGATATTCAGGGCGATACGCTACTTATTGCATCTGCTAACGGTCTTGGTAAACGAACCAGAATAGACGAGTTTACTGCACAAAACCGTGGTGGAAAGGGAGTCAAGTGTTATAAGATAACAGAAAAAACCGGCGAAGTTGTGGGAGTTAAGTCAGTTGATGAAGACAACGAACTTATGATTATCACAACAGAGGGAATCATTATAAGACTTCCTGTTAAAGACGTATCAGTACTGGGTAGAATCACATCCGGAGTTAAGCTGATTAACATGTCGGATGACATTACCATAGCAAGTATAGCAAAAGTTCGTGAAACACCCGATGAAGATAGTGAAGAAAGTGAGGAAATCGGCGAAAACACTAAAGAATCTGAAGAAAATGACGATTAATACTATACAAGGAGATATCTTTTAATTTCATATAGAGAGGAGGTTTGAAATATGTTTTATCTCGAAGGCATATCGGATCTGAAATTCAGATCGGAAAAACCAAAAGACGCATCACGGAAGATTGTTAAAACCATAAAACCTAACTTTTCAAGCCTCAGCTATGATGAAACGGAGAAGAAAGAGTTAGCGGCGAGAGAAGAGCAGCACAAAAAGCAGCAGGAATCGGCAGAACTCTACGTCAGTAAAGAAGCAAGAGAAGCCCTTTCCAATGACCCCAATCTCCATGCTAACATTCTCAAATTCTCCCGCAATCCGCTGGAGACCAAGTTCTATGTGACAGCGGAGAACGTTGAGAATAAGATTAATAATCTATACGATCAGATTAATTATTTGTCGATTGACCTTAAGAAACAGATGTAGAAAAGTAAGGTTTTACGTGGAAAACCAACTTCACAATCGGAAGTAATGTGGAAAAACGAGTAGCATACAGCTACTCGTTTTTTTGCGTATATACTTATAATACGAGGTAAAGGTAAATGAGAGAAATTGATGCGAAGACAATAACAGAGAATATAAAGGAAATGTGTATTGAGGCAAATCTATATCTGTCTGATGACATGAAAGAACTAATCACGAAAGCAGCAGATACGGAAGAATCAACCCTTGGCAAAAGAATAATGGGTCAGCTGAAGGAAAATTTAAAGATTGCCGAGGCAGAAGATATACCCATATGCCAGGATACAGGAATGGCGGTGGTATTTGCCGAAATAGGACAGGACGTTCATATAAACGGCAACTTAGAGGAAGCTATTAATGAGGGCGTGCGAGAGGGCTACACCGAAGGATATCTTAGAAAATCAGTTGTAAAAGACCCACTAGACCGTGAGAATACAAAGGATAATACACCGGCTGTGATTCATTACACCATAGTTCCGGGAGATGAGATTCATCTTACAATAGCCCCAAAGGGCTTCGGAAGTGAGAACATGAGCAAGGTCTGCATGCTTAAACCTGCAGATGGAGAGGCCGGAGTAAAGAAAGCAATCGTAGATGCGGTGAAAGAAGCAGGACCCAATGCCTGCCCTCCGGTATTTGTGGGAGTAGGAATTGGGGGAACCTTTGAAAAAGCAGCGTTGATGGCAAAAAAAGCCCTTACCAGACCGGCGGATGTTCCTGCAAAAGAAGAGCGTTATCGCAAGATGGAAGAAGAACTATTAGCAGAAATAAACGGACTGGGAATAGGACCCGGAGGATTAGGCGGTAAGATAACAGCACTAAAGGTAAACATAGAGACCTATCCTACCCATATAGCGGGACTGCCCGTAGCCATCAATATGTGTTGCCATGTCAACAGACATGCAAGCAGAACCATCTAAAAGATACTCAATTTTTAAAGAATCGAGGAAGAAGTTTAATGAAAGAGATAAAAATAAGCCTTCCTATTAAAAAAGAAGACATAGAAAATCTGCAGGCCGGAGATTATGTATATCTCACGGGAACGTTATATACAGCAAGGGATGCAGCCCATGCCAGAATGTATGAAGCACTAATTAATAACGAAGAGCTTCCCTTTGATATAGAAGGAAGCACTATTTACTATCTGGGACCCTCCCCTGCCAGACCCGGCCAGGTTATAGGTTCTGCCGGTCCTACCACATCAACAAGAATGGATAAATATACACCGGCTCTTTTGGACAAGGGTCTTAAAGGTATGATAGGAAAAGGTCGCCGAAGCCCGGAAGTAATAGAAGCCATTGTAAGAAACGGCGCAGTATATTTTGCTGCAGTAGGAGGGGCAGGAGCCTTGCTTTCAAAGTGCATAAAAAAGGCAGAAGTAATAGCCTATGATGATTTGGGAACTGAAGCAATAAGAAAACTATATGTTGAGGATCTACCCCTTATTGTAGTGATAGATAAAAGCGGAGAAAACCTATATTCCCGTGTGAATATTGATTGACAAAGGGTTGAGATTAAAGTATAATAATTTTTGCGCTTGACGCAAGCGCATAATTAAATAAAGTGGTTGAATAACTACGGACAAGAGTATGATCGCAAGATGCTGTTTTACCCCTCCTTCGGAGGCATAAGACATTTGACAACATTTCGCTACGCGAAACGTCGCTGCATCATAAGCAATCAGTCACTGCGTGACAGCTTATGATATATAACGCACTTGCTTCGCAAGATGCTGTCGTAAGGAATCCTCCCGCAAGCGGGTCCCTCCTTAGGACATATGGAGAAGTACTCAAGTGGCCGAAGAGGTGCCCCTGCTAAGGGTATAGGTCGTTAACGCGGCGCGAGGGTTCAAATCCCTCCTTCTCCGTTAGAAAGTTTGATAGGTTGAAAGACCTATCAAATTATTCTAAATATATAGAGAAAAAGAGTTGACAAGCTCCATTCTCTGTGCTAAATTATATAAGCTGTCTTTTTGCAAGACAGGCTATATATATTGAACATTGATAATTGAACAATGAATTTAAACCTTGAAAACCTTGAAATTCATTAACGAGTTTTGAGCAGTTTAACTCATTTAAGTAAATTGCCAGTAATTATAAGAACTTATGTATCACGAATTGCTACGTTACTTCGTAACTTTCGCAATTCTACAATCATTCGGAATCCGCCAAATATGGCTACTTCCTCATGATTGCTAGGTCATGAATTCATAACCGAATTCGAGTGAACTCGATTCGCCCATGAATTATGACCAATACATAAACATTTTTTATGAGAGTTCGATCCTGGCTCAGGATGAACGCTGGCGGCGTGCCTAACACATGCAAGTCGAACGAAG
>SVDM01000026.1 GCA_015058015.1 Lachnospiraceae bacterium
CACCACACCCTTTTCAGCCGCTCTTTCTGTCAGATATTCATCCTGTACTTTCATTACTTCAGAGGACAATTCTTTTTGCATACGGATGTTCATAAGCGACCTTAAGATTCGTCTTTTATCTTCCGTACTATTTGGAGTCTGTAATTCCTTAAATTCATCAGAATCTGCCTTGAATCCTTCTACAAGATAATCAAGACGTTCTTCCTGTGTTTTATTATTAGACATATCACACATCCTTCTAAAAAAGACTCTGAAGTAAACACCTCAGAGTCTCACGTTTACGCTTCTTTTGCCAACAGTTCCTGCATTCCGGATCTTAAATCATTACGAGTCCTCTTCTTTAGGTCCATAATATTTAATTGCCAGCATAGTTATATCATCAAATTGTTCTGCCCCCTGTACGAACTCATTAATTCCCTCAAGGACATTGGCAAGTATCTGTTCCGGCATAGCGTCAGGGTCTTTATTAAGCGCATCAAGCATGCGGTCTGTTCCAAAGAGTTCGTTTCTACTATCGGTAGCCTCAGCCACACCGTCAGTATACAAAAACAAGGTATCTCCCGGGTTTAACACAAATTCATGCTCTTTAAAAATCATATCCTCCATGGCTGCCACAGCAGGTGAATGTCTGTATTCAATAAGAGCAAATTCCCCATTTTTTCTGCGAAGAGCAGGATGTTCGTGACCGGCATTTGCCGCCAATCCCTTGCCGGTGGATATCTCAAGAATTCCAAGCCATACCGTAACAAAAAGCTCAGCTACATTGCCTTCGCAAAGCTGCTTGTTTACATCATAAAGTATCTCTGATGGGCCTCCTCCCAACAGGCATCTGTTCTTTATGAGGGTTCTGGCTACCATCATGAATAGGGCAGCCGGTACACCCTTTCCGGATACATCTGCCATAACGATAGCTATATGGTCATCATCCACAAAGAAGAAGTCGTAGAAATCTCCACCAACCTCTTTTGCCGCAGTCATACTCGCATGAAGTGTGAATTCTTTTCGCTCCGGAAAAACAGGGAATATATTGGGCAGGACATTGGACTGAATGCTGCTTGCCATATCAAGCTCCGTGGCAATTCTCTGGGTCTTCTCGGTCTCTGCCTTCTGTGCATATATAGCCATGCGGCCCCGTTCCGCAATAAGGACACATATAATGGCCACCATGGTAAACAGTATAAACCTCGGTAGAAATCCATGCTGCAGAAAATGCAGGAAAAGCCTATTGTGATCTAACATTGAAGCGTCAATTGCATCTCTAAGCACGCCTGCATTGGTATAATTTAATACCGTCCCGGCAGGTACTTCCACCATATTTAGATCAATTCTTGTTATCTGCTGCGTTATTCCCACATAACTGGCCAGTAGGTAACTCATCACCGTAAGTCCGGACACCAGAGCCGTAAGCGGCCTTGAGTAATATCTGACAGAGAGTACCACCGGAAATGTGAGACAAAGCACTACATTATGGCCAAGCGCCAAATGAAGGCACCCCATAACAAAGACATACACAATCATTAAAAGGACTTTAAGCCAGGGTTTCTCACCCTTTAGATAAAAACACAAGATAGCCGGTATAAGCATCTCCACTATTGCAATAGTCAGATACTTAATCATCACTGTATTATTGATAGTAAAAACATTAAGCACAGAAAGAATAATTATTATCAAGGCGATTGCAGCTGTATACAAGAGTATCCCGGCTACAAACAGATTGGCATTTACCTCGTTTTCCCAAAGAGTCTCTGTAGTCTGAAGAAATTCTTCCCTTAATCTCCCGGCAATGCTCTTCCTTTGTTTCATTTTCATGTCTCCTTTTTATGATGATTTGTATATAACCAGCCCTACATCATTACTTCGTAAAGCGTATCATATTTCTGTTATAACCCGTTGTTACAAGATAAGCCTTCTCCTTATGAGCTTCCATGAGACCGCTTAGGACAAAACTGCTTAGTCCTTCAATCTTGGTATCAGGATCGGTCAGGTCAACGAGTTTCCCTGAGTCTCGAACAATAATAAGAAGGGAATCTTCTTCAAAGAATAGTGATATCTCAACTAAAAGGGGCTTTTTTGCCTCCTTGTTTTTCTCAATGATAGTTAGAGCAATCTCCTCTATAAAAAGTGCCACGCGATTAACCTCACTCACCCCATATCCGCGGGAGCCCATAACAGATGCCAATTTTTCAGTAAGGGACGAAACTCTCTCCGCCCTCAAGGTATCATCTATTACAATTATCTCGCTTTTCATGTTATTTAGTATAAAGGGGAAGTTATCTTTACCAAATCGCAGATACACAAAGCCCAATGCCACAAGGATAGTAAGTATGGGAGCCGCCACAAATCCTGCCCACATTCCCATAGAGCCAAAGGCAAAGGATGCGCATATGGGAAGAAGGATGTATAAGAGACCGTTTTGCAGGCAGGCGATACAAGTAGCCATACCAATGTGGTCTATTAGCATGTAATAAGACGTAGTCAGGGACACTACACTGCAGAAAGTAAACCCAAGGGATACAATCCTTAAGGCTGTTATGGAGGGTGATAAAGCCTCTCCTCCGGTTATGCCAAAGAGGGCACAAAACTGCCCTGCAAAGAGCCATATAAGCACTGTTGCCACCAGACCTTCTATAATAGCCGCCCTGATTCCGGATTTCATGACTCTCTTTATCAGTTTATGATTCTTCTCTCCGAAATATGTCCCTATCAGGGGCTGCATTGCCATTCCTACCCCATCCATAACCACACCGAACTCGATTAGGCTTACTACCACAGCCAGGGTGATAAGAGCGGTCTGACCGAAATGGGCGGATACAAATCCTATCATTACGTAGTCCATTAAGCCCCAGCACACATATACGGAGGAATCCACTATACTGTATCTCGAGGTCAACAGGAAGTCCTTAAATGATAGATGCCATACGAAATGCAGGGTGTTGGTCTTTCGAAAATAATGAGTAAAACAGGTCAGGATTCCCAAGCTGTTACCTATGATAGATCCAAGGATAATACCGGTCATACCCATTATTCCTGCCAGTATAACAGAACAAATTATGTTGCCCAGAATCTGAAATCCGTAGCAGATAGTATTACAAAGTTCATCCCCGTCAGAAAAAACCATCTGTTCCAGATAGAATACAACAATGGTAAGAAAGGCGTTGATGGGAATAAATCTATAATATGTCAGGGCATGTTCCAGGATATCCCCTGTGATACCGCTCACGCTAAAGTATAGATCCCGGAAGGAGAATATTAGTATAGCGGATATGAGTCCTATGCCAATACTTATAATAAGGCCCTGTCCATAGATCTCATCTGCCCTCTCCTTCTTCATTGCCCCCACTTCTCTTGAGAATACAATTCCCACTCCTGTGGAGCACAAATCGCCAAAGAAGGTAACAATGGCTGTCACCGGTGTTATGGCATTGATACCGGCGACACCTGACGGGCCAATAAAAAATCCGGCAATAATGCTGTCACTAAGCAACATCAGATACATAACCGCCTTGGTAAATGTACCTGATAATAGCATTGAATTAAACTTCTTTTCACAAAAGCCTTTCTTCATATCAACCCTCAAGCAATTAAAATATGTCTTAGATTTCAAGTAATAATTGAATTCATTTTAACATAAAATTGTTTATCGGTCAAAGAATTGTCAGATTATTTCAAAGTGATTCCTTCGCTGTCAAGAGAAAGAAATGACCCTTTCGCAGCAACATTTCATAAACTCCTCATCATGGGTTACCACAATAACCGTCTTACCCATGGCTGCCATTTTTTTCATAATGTCTGCACATAATATCATATTCTTATAATCAAGGCCACTGGTAGGTTCATCGAACAACAATATGTCTTTATCCATCATCAGACTTACAGCAATGGCAAGTCTTTGCTTTTCTCCCCCCGATAAAGTATTGGGATGCCTGTCTTTGTACTCACATAGCCCCATACTTTCCAATGCTCTGTCGGTTTTCTCACCCTTCCCTTCTTTTAAGCCTAAAGAGCATTCATTATATACAGAGTCGGCAAATAACTGATAGTTTACATCTTGCATAACAAGGAAAGCCTTCTCTTTCAACTTTTTAGCCCCACATTTTTTGCCCTTTACGATTATCTCTCCTCTCTTTGCCTTTATAAGACCGCAAAGAGTACGAAGCAGGGTACTTTTCCCGACACCGTTATGTCCTGTAATACAGGTAATAGTTCCGGCAGGAAAGTTCAGATTTAAATCATCAAGTATTGTCTTTCCTCCAAGCTCAACACAAATATTCTTCAGAGTCAGGTTAATGCTTTCTTCCTTCGAATCAACCTTTTCTCTTCTATTCTCCACTTTCTCTGCCCTATTGGTTCGAAGTCCCAGTTGATTCAGCTCTTTTGGCTGCATCTTCCGAAAGACTTCTCCGCTTATATCTTTGTCAATATGACCGTCACACATAATAATAACCCTGTCAACAAGGTCTTTTAGATAATACAGGCGATGTTCTGCCACAATAACTGTTTTCCCTTTATCCTTAATCTTCTCCAAATTATGCTTAATACTTTCGACTCCCTTCGCGTCCAGATTTGCCGAAGGTTCATCCAATACGTAAATGTCAGGGTCAGTGGCATAAACACTTGCAAAAGCAATTTTTTGCTTCTCTCCTCCGGACAATTTAAAGATATCCCTGTTTCGCAGATTCCATATGCCTAGATCATCTGTTACTTTATCCAGCACATTGTTGATTGTTTCTCGGTCTTTACCGGCATTCTCAAGTCCGAAAGCCAATTCCGAGTCAGTATCAACATTGAAAAACTGGGTCCTGGGATTCTGAAATACACATCCTACCATGGAAGACAATTCAAAGCTTTTATAGTCTTTTATCTCTTTTTCATTAATAAAGGCCTTTCCTTCCTGTTTTCCACCGTAGAAACCGGGAATAAGGCCGTTAATCAGTCTTGTTATAGTCGTCTTACCGCAGCCGGAGGCTCCCGCCAACAACACAAATTCTCCCTGCTTGATAGACAGATTAATTCCTTTTATTGCGCCCTTTTCAGTATTGGGATATTTAAAACTTACATCTTTTAATTCTACTTTCATAATACTCCTCCGGAATTAAGTATAATGGCGCTTACCAAAGCATTGATAAATATAAACAGCCACGCTATATCCGCCGGGCGAAATCTGATATCAAGCCTGCTGGTTCTTCTTCCCGGGTTCTCTATTCCTCTTGAAATAGCTGATGCAGAAAGCTCATCCGCCGCCCTGGACGCAGTAACAAGAATGGGTGTATATAAAGCATCCACCACTGCTCCGGGATTCTTCAGAAAGCAAATGGGAGATGCGCTGATTCCTCTTATAGCCATGGCATCCTTTATAAATCCCCAGTCTTCCTTTACTGTGGGAAAATATCGAAACATGATGGCTAAAGGAATAACCAAGGCTTTTGGTATATTCCATTTGGCCAGCGCGGCCATAAACTCACTTATCTGAGTGGTTCCCACCACCACAGATGCCAACATAAAACCGGGATAGCATTTAAACATAAGTGCAAGCCAAACTAAAAGAGAAGTATGAATTGTACCATCAAGGCATGGAAGCAGGAATACTGCTATATACATAAGAGCCGCAAATATTATTGCGGCCCTTACGGTCTTTTTAATCCTTCCAAGCATTACTCCCAAAACCGTTATCATGGCAATCCACAAAGATGTAAATATTCCGTTTGGAACATATACACTAAATATTACGGTTATTATCAAAAGAATAATCTTTGTTCTCGGATCTAAATGAATCATACTGCAATACCGGCCTTTACAAACTGCTTACGCATAAGCCTAAGTCCCAATAATCCGCTTAATGCCGCAACAGCAAAAGTACCAAGCACCATTATCACCATTATTCCTCCGGAGGCGACTTCGCTCATCTTGGTAATATACTCCTGTTCTGTGCCCTTACCCAGCATAAATGAAACCCATGATTCTCTGTTAAAGAAGAATACAAAGTATGTTCCCATAGGTCCTATACAATATACGATATAAGCTATAAGATTAAGAGCCTTACTTCGAAATTCTCTCGCTCCGGCAATAAAAGAAGCAATAATTGAACAAACCAAGAATCCGAAATTCATGCCCCAGTGCATACCTGTTAATGTGCCCAGTAGACATAACACAGCTCCCACAATAGCCAGGGCCCCGTGCTTCGGAACCTTAGCTATAAACAGCATAAATATAGGTCCTGCCAAAACGGCCGCTCCAATGGGGAAATAAAATGTCAATGTGGGAACCGTAGCAAAAGGGCCCCCTCCAATCATTACAGCCACAAGAAACAACACTGAAAATATTCCTGTTACAATTAAATCCTTGGCCGTTAAGCCTTTCTTTTCTTCATTCATGTGATAATCCTTTCCTTTCCTCTTAACGTTTTCTCGCCTGCCCCTATAGGGTTAGCATACGATAACTTGATATCATGTTTTAAGGATTAAAACAACAGATAAAGCTAACATACGTCTGACTTTAACATTTTTGCGTCCTATCGGAATATGTTTATTTTACTTGCAAGGATGCCTGCCACATTGAGGCATATCTACCCTTTAATGCTATAAGTTCATCATGAGTTCCGGATTCAGCTATCTTTCCATCTGCAACAACAAGAATCTGATCTGCAGACCTGATAATGGGAAGAGTATGGGCCACCATAACCACGGTTTTGTTGGCTTTAAGAAGGTTTAACACTGCCTGCTTAACTAATAGCTCATTCTCAATATCAAGAGAAGACGTTGCCTCATCTAATAGAACAATGGGACTGTTGCGAAGAATTGCTCTTGCAACAGATAATCTCTGTCTTTCTCCTCCCGAAAGCTTGTTGCCATTATCTCCTACCACAGTATCTAAGCCATCCTTCATGTCTTCTATATAATCGCAATTGGCCATCCTACAGGCAAGGCGAATCTCTTCTTCTGAAGAACCGGGTGCTGCAAACAAAAGATTATTCTTTACGGAATCATTGAAAAGAAATACATCCTGGTCCACCATACTTATGTCAGAGAGCACTTGCTCTGCTGTGGCCTCGGCAATCTTCTCCCCTCCAATAAGAATATTTCCCGAATCCGGCTCATAATACTTGGAAAGAAGGTTTAATATTGTTGACTTGCCGGAACCGGACTCTCCCACAATAGCCGTTATCCTGTTTTCAGGAATGGTAAAACTCATATCCTTTAGAACCTTATCTCCTTCATCATAGGAGAAATCAACATTTTCAAAGGATATGTCATACCTTTTCGGATTGTACTTTCCGGATACTTTTGCTACCTCTTCTTCATCCAGGATTCCTTTAATCTTTCCCTTGGAAATAAGTAAGTTTTTGTATGAAACAAGGCTTACATACAAAGTAGAAACCACTTTGCAAGAAAAAAGGGACAACATAACAAGAACTATCAGCTCCGGAACTGTTTGCCTTCCTGCATTTAATGCGTTTACCGCAGCAATAATAGATAAGGCCGATCCAACATATGCTATAAATATAAAAGCAAATCCTATAGGTAGTACTGCCCTTTCGTAGTTGTAGCTTACATCGGAAAAGTACTTCATGGATGTTCGAAGTGCCACATTCTTCTTGCCGGCCAAGCCATATGACCTAAGGGTCTGGCTGCCTGTCAGGTATTCTGTTATGGCGCTGACATTTTCCTCCCTGGCCAGATTCTTAGCCTTACCGTATTTGTTAACCTGTCTTATGGACAACTTTAAGGAGGGATATAACAAGACCAATGTTACAATCATAGCTAATCCTACATAAACATTAAGACTTGTTGCATATACAGCTAACATAAATACAAGGACGCAATATTTAATAATATCTGCAAGCTTGTGGGTTAAAATTGTCTCAAAATCCGCCACTTCACTTGTGGCCGCATTGATGTAATATCCGATTCTCTGCTTTGAAAATGCCCCTAAGGGAATGCGTCTTAGCTTATCTCCCAAAGATACTCTCAAGGTTTTACTGACTTCGGCGCCTCCAATCTGACTTTCCGTATAGGATACAGAATACAATACAAGCCTTAAGATATACAGCACGCCAAGAACAAGGGTTGCTCTTCCTATATATTCAAAAGACAGTGCCCTGGCCGCTATCAGCTCCAGTACCTGAAACAAGACAATAAAATTGCATCCTGAGATAAGTCCCTCCAGAACAACTCCGGCAATTGCAAACTTCAATTTTTTCCCGGGCTTAAACAGCTTCTCGGTCATAAGAATTACCCCCTTTTTCATATCTGATATTACGGGCCGATGAATACATATCCCAACTCTTTTTAAAATATTCATTCTTAACAATCAACTCATCAAGGGGCAATACATCCGTAACGGTTTTCTTCTCCACCACCGCAATACGATTGCAAAGTGCCGTAATGCCAAGTCTGTGGGCAACGATAATAACAGTTTTTCCTTTGCACAGATTGGCAATAGCCTTGTCAATCTCCACCTGATTCTCAGGATCCGCAGCAGAGGTGGCCTCATCCAGAATAAGTATTGGAGAGTTCTTTAAGATAGCTCTGGCTATGCAGATTCTCTGCTTTTGGCCGCCGGAAAATCTTCCTCCAAAGTTGCCAACCTTTGTATCATAACCTTCCGGTAATGACATAATAAAGTCATCTATCTGTGCAGCTTTTGCTGCGCATCTAACCTCTTCAATATCTGTTTTCTTACCCATGGCAATATTCTCATATACACTTCCCCTTGTAAGAAAAGCATTCTGGAAGATGACGGATATGTTGGATAGCAAGTCATCATACCTGATGTTACGTACATCCACACCCCCTATGGTAATGCGGCCTTTCGTCACATCGTAGAATCTTGCAATCAGTTGAATAAGGGTAGACTTTCCTTCTCCGGAAGCTCCCACAACTGCCACCTGCTCTCCCTCTTTAATCGTAAGATTAACATTTTGAAGGACATCTACTTTTCCATCGTAAGAAAAGCTTACATCTTCTATGGAAATATCATGGCTTTTGGGGAAGTCCTCTCCTCCCTCAAATACAGGAACAGCCAATATATCCTTTACCTGATTAACTCCGTTTAATGCAAAGGAAAGATTGTTGGATAATTCCTGCAAGGGTCTTATATCCGTTAAATACTGGGTTCCAACAAAAGCAAACAAAAGCATTACACCTGCAGTGATATGACCGTTTATAAAAAGCCAACCTGCTGCAGGAACGAGAAACAGAATTCCGCATTCAAGCAATACCACATAAGCCGCATACAATGGACCTGTCGCCTTGGAAATATCCTTCCACATGGAGAACTGTCCTTCAATAGCTTTCGAATACTTATCAAAGGATCTAACCCCTAAGTTATATGCTTTAATAAGTCGCATTCCCGTAACATATTCCGACACGGTGCCGGAGAGGTCACTACCCGATTGGTTAATCCGGTCCATAAATTTTGAGAACTTTTTGAACATAAAAAACATTACAATCACCACAAACAGAAGTGGAATAATGCTTATCAAATCAAGACTGTGATTAATACAAAAAAGCCATACAAACATCACAATCGGCCCTGTCAAATACAAAACAAGCTCCGGCAGATTATGTGCCAGGAAAAGTTCCAGCTTTTCAATATTCTCATTCATTACGCATTTAATCTCCCCTAAGCTTCTTTCGTTAAGAGCGCCCATGGGCATCTTCGCCATATGTTCCGTTACCATACATCTGACTTTGTAAAGGGTGTTATAAGCACCTCGGTGAGAAGCCAGGGAGGCTCCCACATTACATACAACTCTGATTAGTGTAAAGGCAACTAAAAATACCGCCAGTTTCAGTCCATAGTCCACATTTAATGTGCCTGCCACCGACGTATCAATCAAACGATAGAATACGTAATAGGGTATAATGCTACATAAACTGGATAAAAGTGACAAAAAGACGGATAGAAAGATATAGTACCTGTTTTTTTCGGCCCATTGCATTAAAAGTGCAAAGCCTTTCTTTTCTTTTTTCTTTTTCATACTTATCTCTTACTCCTTGTATTTTTCTTCAATTGCATATTGTAATGATAAGTTGTTAGTGATACAATAGCCTGCGTAACCATACGTCTATAATTTATACTTTTACGTCTGATTGGAATAATTATGAATAAGAATAACAAGAATTATTACAGAAAACTGTTTGAAAGATCCAACTTCCGTCCCTGCAAAGCACCCAAAGGATTCCCTCCCGGTGGAGATTGTTATGAATTTGCTCCGGAATATGGCAACGGATATTACTGGTATTATGATAAATCCGAACAATACAATATCAAGATTCATGACTTCTACTTTAACGAAGACACCATGCTTAATATGGACCTTCCGGAGTGTCTCTCCGTTACATGGTACGACTCTATCTCCGGAGAGGAATTTAATCCTTATCGAAATCTGAATTGTAAAGTAATAAGAAGCTTTCTGGGAGGATATGAACCCTACAGAGCCCTTATTCACCGCAATATTCCCGTTCGTTCCATTGGAATCGAGTACAGACCTGACTTTTTCCATCAGGTTCTCAAAGAAAGCTTTGGAGATTCTTATGAAGACCCCAAAACTGCTTTTAATGCAATAGATGAAACGGCTGATTTTCCCGAGATGAAAAAACTTCTCTGGGATATATGGAAGTATGAGGGTTCTGCTTCTTCCGCCCCATTGTATTATGATGCCAAGATAAGAGAAGCCTTAGCATTGGTATTCGAGAGACATAAGACAATAAATAAAAAGACCAAGACTGCTCTGTCTCCCAAAGATACGGAGTTGCTCAATAGTCTCGGTCTTTATATTAACGATCATTATGCCGACCATCTGTCAATTGAATCATTAGCTAAAATCGCCTGTATGGGTACAACCAAGTTGAAGAATACTTTTAAAGATTATTACGGTATGACCATTGCGGACTATATCCAAAAGGTACGAATAGATCACGCCGAGCATCTTCTGGCTTATACCTCTCTACCGGTATCAGAGGTAGCTAATGCCGTGGGATATGTATCTCCCGGACACTTTGCTGAGCTTTTCTCAAGTGCCAAGGGCCTCCTTCCCTTAGCCTACAGAAAAGCATTCAGAAAAAATGAATAGATTATGCTATCTTCCAGCTAACGGCTTTCCTTCTGCCGCTTACGAAGTTCTTATAGATTCCATCTTCCTTCATAAGCTGCTCATGTTTGCCCTTTTGCACAATCCTGCCCTTGTCAATTACCACTATTTGGTCAGCATTCCTTACTGTCTTTAACCTGTGGGCTATCATGATAATGGTCTTTTCTCTGGTAAGGTTCTCAATAGCCTGTGTCAGTTCCTTCTCGTTTTCAGGATCCACATTGGCTGTTGCCTCATCAAGGATAATTATAGGTGCATTCTTCATAATAGCTCTGGCAATAGAGATTCTCTGCTTCTCACCACCGGATAGGGATGCTCCTCCTTCACCTATAACAGTATCGTATCCATTCGGAAGAGACATGATAAAGTCGTGGCATGATGCCTTCTTGGCGGCTTCAATTACCTCATCCATGGACGCTTCCGGTCTGCCGAAGCGAATATTATTGGCTATGGTATCCTCGAAGAGATATACCCTTTGGAATACAAAGCTGAAGTTCTCCATAAGGGAATCGAAACTGTAGTCTTTGACATTTCTTCCTCCCAGGGTAACGCTTCCTTCCCCTACGTCCCAGAATCTTGCGATAAGTGATGTAACTGTGGTCTTGCCGCCACCTGACGGACCCACTATAGCTGTGGTGGTATTTTCTTTTATATCAAGAGTCATATCATCTATTATCTTCTTGTTCTCATAAGCAAAGCTTACATGTTCTAAATGAATATCCCTGTTATCAGGTGTGATTTGCTCTCCTTCAATATCCATCTGGGGAATATCCATTATCTCATTGGCAAGGTCTACTCCTCTTCCTATAACTCTCATGAGAGCTGCGAATATTCCTGCAGAATCGAGAGCTTCAAAAAGCATAAATGAGCACATCATCATTACTATCGTGTAATTAAGTGCCATGGTTCCCTGAAAGTAGAAATAGAGGGATGCGCCGGCAATTACAACTCCCGCTAACTTGCAGACTATCATCTGAACACCTACTAATGGAATAGCTGCAAGTTCAGCTCTTATGTCATTCTTTTTCTTTCTTTCAATGGCTTCTTCCAAGCGGGCATTGTTCCTCGATATCAGATTATAGTTTCTTATCTCGGCGATACCTTGAATGTACTCTAAGATAGCCCCGACTATATCTCTGTCAGATTGCAGTTTATCTGCAGCAACTCTGTTAACATTTCTGTTGGTTATCATATTTACAAGCATGAATACTACAATGCTTATAAGAGCAATAATACCGATTCGATAATCAAATCCGAACATGCATATTCCGACAATTATGGTTGTTATACTTCCCTGAATTACAATCATTATTGCCCTTGTAGCTATATCTCCCACCTGCTCCATGGTATTGGTGGTAACAGATGTGATATGTCCAAGGCTTGTGTCGTTGAAATATCCCATGGGAAGATATCGCAGGTGTTCAGCAATCTCTATTCTCTTGCCTGCACAGGTATCATAACCGGCTTCTGTCTGCATCATGGATGAGAATCTGGAAACCGTCATCTTACCCACAGTACTTACAAGCATTAACCCAATTACGATTATGTAAGTGCTGCCGGTTATATTTCCGTCAAGAACCGCAGTTATTGCGAAGAATGCCGCCGGTATCTTCATTGCTGAAAATATTGCATCCAAAACTCCCAGCATGGCTGATAAATATAACTTCTTTCTGTTTTTCTCATTACAGAACAAGAAAAACTTCCTCATCATCTTAAGCATACTTAGTCTCCTTTCCTCCATCATGAATGTGAACCATATCTGCTTCGTCACTGTCCTTAGACTGCGTATGAGCTTCCCACATATTAGCGTATAATTCGCAGTCTTTCAGGAGACTATCATGAGTTCCTGAAGCTTCAAGAATGCCTTGGTTAATTACAAAAATCTTGTCTGCGTCAACAATGGTTGAAAGCCTGTGAGCTATAACAATAAGGGTTTTGCCCTGTACAAGCTTGGCAACGCTCTCCTGAACCACGGCTTCATTCTCCGGATCCGTATAAGCTGTAGCTTCGTCAAGTATAACCACCGGAGCATCCTTTAGCATCGCTCTGGCAATGCAGATTCTCTGTCTTTCTCCTCCGGATAAATGTCCTCCGGCTCCACCAACAACCGTGTCGTAGCCATTCTCAAGTCCCATAATAAAATCATGACAGCCGCACATTTTAGCGGCTCCTATAACCTCATCATCTGTTGCATCCTGTCTACCCAGTCTTATATTCTCCATTACCGTCATATCAAAGAGGTAATTATCCTGGGCAACATAAGATATCTGATTTGCATAGTAGTCTAAGGGAAGTTCTCTGATATCCACTCCGCCATAGGTTACGGTACCGGAGTCCACATCCCACAGAGAATCGATAAGTCTTGCTATAGTAGACTTACCAGATCCTGAAGGTCCCACGATGGCATTTACCGTACCGGCCTTAATATCCATATCCACTCCGTGAAGTACTTCCTTTTCTTTGTAAGTAAACTTTACGTCCTTAAGGCTGATGTCAGAGCCTTCCGGCTTTTTAGTAAGAGTCGTGGGTCTTACCATATCTTTTCTATCAAGAATCTCCCATACCTCTCCGAAGATTGCACCCATCTTGGCTATATCATCTGTATAGGAAAATGCCACCACAAGGGGAGAGATTAGTCCTGCTGAGAGGATAATGCTTGTAATAAAATTTGAAGCTGTAAGACTACCGTTACTAACCAGCAAAAGTCCTACAGGTAAGACGCCTAAGAAAGTGGCCGGCATAAAGGACATGGCACCGGACTGGAACCATATACACTTTCTCATCCAGTTAATGAAGCAGTCCGCACCCTCTCTTGCTGCGATTACAAACTTTTCATAAGAACTACCGGTTTTACCGAAGGCCTTAATTACTTCAATACCGTTTATATATTCAACCGCTGTATCATTAAGATGCTTGGTCTTTTGGAGGGTTAATTCAAACTCTCCCTTGCTTCGAACCATCATCCCCGAGACGAATACCAGGCCAAATACAGCTGCAATAAGATTGGCCAGTCCCATTCTCCAGTCAATATTCATTATGTATATAAACATAACTATGGGAAGGATTATATTGGCCGTGAATTCCGGCACAATATGGGCCATGGTGGTTTCCATGGAATCCACTCTTTCAACGATAACATTCTTATAGCTTCCGCTATTGTCATCCAATACAGCACCAAGGGGAATCTTTGATAGCTTCTCGCAAAGTTCCCTTCTCATTCCTCCAAGAACATTAAATGTAGCCACATGGGATAGAGACGTTGAAACTGAATGCAATACAATCCTTGCAATCCAACAAACCCCCATCCATATGATTCGTGTAATGTAATAGTCTGCGCTACTGTTGCCCAAAAGCAGTTGACCTACCATATCAGCCGTTATCAGGTACGGCACAAACGACAAGGCTACTCCACACAGCGCAAGTATTACGCTTCCTGCGAAAAAGCCGGATTTACGTCCCGCAAAGTTAAGAACCCGGGACAGTGTACCTTTTTTCTTCATGCTTTCTTTCCTCCTTAAATTTTTGCTGTAGATATAAAAGGTATTGTGTTAGCCATGGCTAACTAATGTTGCTTTTATATGCCCCGCATACACGGGGCATTTTATTCAATATAGCTTTATATTCCAAACACTGCCTTCCAGGCGGTGTAATAGAATTCCTCAAGAGTTTTCGCATAATGCATAGCCTCTTCTTTTGTGAAATCATGTATCACAGCTTGAAATATAGCCTCTGCATTGGCTGTAACAAGAAGGTGAAACTCTTTATCATTAATATCTTTTACCTTAAATCCCTTTTTCTTTAGTTCCTCCATATATGCAAGAGTAGCTTTCTCTTCAAGGATTGCCAAATTATGAATGAACTCTTCATATTTGGATCCCTTTGACTTAGATACAATAAGCTTAAAAGCATCCAGGTGGCTGTAAATGTAAGTCATAGCCCTTACCGTTTCACTCATTGACCCCCAATCGGGACTGCCTGATAATTCCTTTAATTCATCGTTGAACTCTTCTTCTATTGTGCTATACAGCTTCATAAAACCTTCAATAGTCGGATCTACAAGAGCTGCAAACATTTCTTCCTTATTGGAAAAATGCTTATACAGGCCGCTTACCTGTATACCGGCTTTGGCTGCTATCCTTCTAAGGGAAGCATCAGCAAAACCATATTCTAAAAACTCTTCCCTGGCTGCTTCTATTATTCTTTCATGTGTCTGTGTCTTATTCCTTGGCATTCTTTCACCCCAAAAAGAGAACAGCGTTCTCTATCCGTTTTATAGAGTACACTGTTCTCTATCGGTTGTCAAGAACAAAATATTATCTGTTAATTTGTCAGAGAATAAGGTAAAATAAGTTTAAGTTTTTTGGCAAAGGAGCTGGCAGACCATGAAAAAAATTTTTATGCGTATGGTCGTATTAACAATCTTTACCTCACTCCTTTTTTCCACTATGGTTATTGCGGAGGAAAGTAAGGTAACATGGCAAAGTTATAACGGAAAAAGAATCGGTGTTCTTACAGGAACGCTGATGGAGGGTATTGCCAAGGAGTATTTCCCTGACAGTGAACATCTGTATTTTAACAGTAATGGAGACTGCAATGCTGCTATTCTTGCGGGAAAAATTGATGCATTCTTAGCGGACGAAGCCAATATGAAGATGCTTCACATGGAACAGCCTTCCATAAACTATATTCCCGATAAAATTACCAGCCAGGATTGTGCCTTTGCCTTTAGAAAAAACGATGAGAAAAGTGCCGCGCTATGTAAAGAGTTTAGTGAATTCATAAAGCGTCTTAAGGCTGATGGCACTATGCAGACAATAGAAAATATCTGGATGGGCAAGGATGAGGATTTGAAAGTAGTTGATATGTCAGGTCTCGTGGGCAGTCGTGGCACACTTAAGGTGGTTACCACTTCTTCAGATATGCCCTGGTCTTACATCAAGGACGGCAAGAACGTAGGATATGACATAGACCTTATAGTACGCTTCTGCCGTGAGAAGAACTACGGGTTAGAGCTTACGGATATGGATATGTCAGGTCGAATTCCGGCCATACAGTCAGGTAAATTCGACTTTTCAACAGATATGAACGTTACTAAAGAGCGAAAGGAACAAGTCCTGTTTTCTGAGCCAACCTACGCCGGTGGCATTGTTCTTGCAGTTCTGTCAAAAGATCTTGAAGAAGACTCGCAAGCCACATCTACTCCTTCATTTTTTGATGAATTAGGGGCCAGTTTTCATCGAACATTTATTAAAGAGGGACGTTACAATCTCTTCTTGTCCGGTGTTCTTACCACTGTCCTTATTACACTATCTTCTATAATTCTGGGAACCATCTTAGGACTTTTAATCTATATGGGATGCAGAACAGGTAAAAGGATAGCTAAATGGTTCGCCAAAGCCTACGTCTGGTTCGTTCAGGGAATGCCTGCTATTGTTCTGCTTATGATTCTTTACTATATTGTCTTTGCGAGAGTGGAAATAGGCGGAACGTTGGTGGCTGTCATAGCATTTTCCCTTGTATTCGGCTCCGGCGTATACGGAATGCTAACTACAGGTGTAGGTGCTGTTGACTACGGTCAAACCGAAGCGGCATATGCCCTTGGATTTGGGGATTATCATGCCTTCTTCAAGATAATTCTTCCCCAGGCCCTACCCCATTGTCTGCCTTCATTTAAAAGCGAGGTGGTATCCCTGGTTAAAGCCACTGCTATTGTGGGATATATCGCGGTACAAGACCTTACCAGAATGGGGGATATAGTTAGAGGACGGACTTACGAAGCCTTCTTCCCCCTTATATCCGTTGCGGCTATTTATTTTCTTCTGGGGGGAATACTTCGAACTATAATCGGATTCATTGAAAAAAAGGTTAATCCAAAGAATCGAAATAGAGAGCAAATCTTAAAGGGGGCACGCCTACATGATTGAGATAAAACACTTAAGAAAAGAATATGACACCGTCACTCCCTTAGAAGACGTGTCCATAAATATCAATCAAGGTGACGTAATATCCCTTATCGGACCTTCGGGAACAGGAAAATCTACCTTTATTCGTTGCCTGAACCTTCTTGAAAAACCGACTTCCGGTCAAATATTCCTTGATGGTGAGGAGATCACGGCCAAAGGATATGATTTGAAAATGGCTCGTCGGAAAATGGGGATGGTGTTCCAATCCTTCAATCTCTTTGGTCACCTGACTGTCATTGAAAATCTTATAATCGCACCTATGGAGCTTCTTGGCGTTGACAGACAGGAGGCTTGTGACCTTGCCATGGATTATCTGCGTAAAGTGGGAATGTCCAACAAAGCCTTAAGTTATCCTGACGAACTATCAGGGGGGCAAAAACAGCGTGTGGCCATTGCCAGAGCCCTTTGCATGAACCCGGAAATAATCCTTCTTGATGAGCCCACAAGCGCTCTTGATCCTACTATGATATCCGAAGTTCAATCCGTCATAAGAGACCTTGCAAAAAGCGGAAAAACCATGATTATCGTAACCCATGAAATGGACTTTGCCCGTGCCATATCAAACAGGGTTTTTTATATGGATGAAGGCGGAATATATGAAGAGGGAAGCCCTGATGAAATATTTGACGCGCCAAAGAAGGAACTGACCAGACGGTTCATTAAGCAACTTGGAATCTTCGAATCCTTAATCGAAGATAAAGAATTTGATTATATAGGTTTCGGTGCCAATCTGGATGGATATCTCCTTAAGAATGATGTCCCTGCTTCAGTTAAATATAAAATCAGGCTGGTAGTAGAGGAAGTAGTATTACAAATGCTCCTTCCAATAGATATTTATCTTCCCATTCGGGTTTTGGTAGAATACTCTGCCAGGGAAGAGCAAAGCATTATCCGCATATCCTACGGTGGACATAAGTTCGACATAAGGAATGCGGACAACGAGCTCTCCTTTAGTATTATTAATAATATGGCAAGAGAAATCTCCTACGCGTATAACGAAAAATCAAGTGAGCCTAACTGCGTAACTATCAAAGTCTAAACTACTTAGATAAGACTTCGTTCATACTACCGGTTCGATAGCCGGTCAAATCCATGGTTACATATGTAAAACCGTAGGATTTAAAAGACGAAGTAATCTTGTCACGAATATCTCTGCTTACAAGCTTTTCAAATTCCTCCGGGAGAACCTCGATTCTTGCCATCAAGCCGTGGATACGTACACGCACTTGATGAAAGCCTAAATCAAGCAGGAGCTGTTCAGCCTTTTCAACCATTCCAAGTTTTTCTTTGGAAATGGTCTCCCCGTAGACGAATCTGGAGGCCAAGCAGGCAAAGGACTGTTTGTTCCATGTAGGAAGACCCAAATGCTTTGATACTGCTCTTATATCTTCTTTCGTAAAGCCCACTTTTCTAAGGGGGCTTTCAATTCCAAGTTCTTTAATAGCCAAAAGTCCGGGACGGTAATCTCCATTGTCATCTAAGTTAGAGCCTTCAACAATGACGTCTATACCTTCTTTTTTTGCTATCTTAATCATCTTTTCGAACAATTCATGCTTACAGATGTAGCATCGATTCTTGGGATTTTCTGCAAAGCCCTCTATATCCAGTTCCTCCGATTCAAAGATAACCTGGCGGATTCCGTGAGATTTGCAGAAGTTCCTTGCCTCATCCAGTTCTCTTTCCGGGAATGAGCATGACTTTGCCGTAACGGCAATTGCTTTTTCTCCCAGAGCCTCTTTGGCCGCATACAAAAGAAAGGCAGAATCCACCCCTCCTGAAAACGCAACTGCTACACTTCCGTAGCCTTTCAAAGTTTCTTTTAATTCCTCGTATTTTTCCAGCCCTTGCTTTATGTCCATATCCGTTCCTTTCAACATTGTTCAGTATCATAATTATTCTATCACAAAACAAAAAACCCACAAGAACATATCTGTAAATGATATCCTCCTGTGGGTTATATTGCACTGTATGTAAACTACATCTTCCAATTTTGAGTTACTTTTTGTTGACTTACCATATGGGCATATAGTCCGTCCTTTGCCATAAGATCAGCAGGACTTCCGCTTTCTGCCACCACTCCGTCCTTAAGTACAACAATGGTGTCTGCATTGGCAATGGTTCTCATTCTGTGGGCAATAATAAGAACCGTCTTGTCCTTTATTAACTTAGAGAGGGCTTCCTGAATAGCGGTTTCATTTTCCGCATCCAGGGATGCTGTCGCCTCATCAAGAAGGATAACCGGAGCATCCTTAAGGAAAGCCCTGGCTATGGATATTCTCTGTCTTTCACCACCGGATAACTCACTACCGTTCTCACCTATATTGGTATTATATCCATCCGGCAAGAGATCAACGAATTCCTGACAATTGGCCATACGAGCAGCCCTTATTACCTCTTCATCCGTAGCACCAACCTTACCGATTCTGATATTCTCCATTATAGTGTTATTAAAGAGAGTTACATCCTGAAAAACTATAGAGTAATTGGAAAGTAGGGTCTCCGGCTCAATCTTGCTTATATCCATTCCCCCAAGGGTAATTGTTCCGCTATTTACATCCCAGAATCTGGCTGCAAGACGGGAAACCGTGGTTTTACCACCACCGGAAGGTCCTATAAGGGCTGTAACACAGTTTTGCTTAGCCGTAAAACTTACATCTTTTAAGACCTGCTCTCCGTCTTCATAAGCAAAACCAACATGGTCAAATTCAATATCGTATCCCACATTGGTCAACTTATCCTCTCCTGTTTGAATATCATGAGATAATACTTCATCAAGTCTCTCACAGTTAATTCCGCAAGCAATTATTGCTGCAAGATTCTGAATTGATATCTGCATGGGATCATATAGTCTTGCCACCAGCATAAGGAACATAAAGAAAGTAAGAACTGAAATCTCACCATTTGCAAAGAGATATCCTCCCACAAGAGCCGTTGTTCCTATACCGAGTTTTAATACTACCGCAGAAAGATTAACATATACCGCCATATTAAGTTCAGACATCATAGACTGCTTCTCAACACGTCTGATCTTATCTTCAAGTCCCTGCATATACCTATCCTGGGCATTGTTAGACCTTAAGTCCCTTATGGATTCAAGGCATTCCTGGATTCCGTCTGATAAGTCAAGCTTAACGCCTGTAAGCTTTCTTACAGTTCTTCTCTCAATCCCTGCACAGGATGATATCAGGATAAATGCCACCGGAATAACCCAAAAGCTGGCAAGCACCATTCTCCAGTCAAAGAAAAAGAATAAACTTATACCCACAATGGTGGTTGATAAGATAGAACCTATAAGTTGGGGAATCCAGTGACTGGACGCTGTCTCAATCTGGGCACAGTCCCCCATAATATTGGTGGTAAGATCTGCAAGATTCTTCTTCCCGAAGAAGGAAAGGGGAAGCTTACGCAGTGTCTCTGCAAGGGTGGTTCTTCGAACCCCGCTTTCCCTGTAGGTTGAGAAAAAGGTTGCATTGTACTGTATATAGTTAGTAACAGCAATTATCACAAGTATTGCCACACTACCTCCCGCATATACCGGGATTTTTTCTGTCTTTACTCCTCCACTAAGAAGATCATCTATCAGGATATAAAGGATTCCTGCAGACATCATAAAACCGATGCTACTTACCGTCACACTGATAAATGCCTTAATCATATCCACGGCACCCTGATGGGACAGGGCATATTTATGTTGTAATTTCTTAATCATCCTTATGCACCTACCTTCCATTCAATTGACCTTGAATATTCATCAAACATTCTCTTATATAATCCGCCCTTTGCACAAAGGTCATTGTGATTGCCTTCTTCCACAATCTCGCCCTTATCTGTTACAAAGATTCTATCAGCATTAACTACCGTGCTTAATCTATGGGCAATCATAATCATGGTCTTACCCTTTGACATTTCATTAAAGGCTGCCTGAACCTTGGCTTCATTATCCGGGTCAGCAAATGCCGTGGCTTCGTCTAATATAAGGATTGGAGCATCCTTTAGCACTGCTCTTGCTATGGTTATACGCTGCTGTTCTCCTCCTGAAAGATAGGTTCCCTTTTCACCGATTATGGTATCCACTCCCTTGGGAAGTTTTTCAATTATGTCCATACATTGGGCTTTTTTCAAGGCTTCCATAACTTCATCTCTTGATGCTTCCGGTTTTGAAAGTCTTACATTTTCAAGAATGGATGTTTTAAGAAGCCTGCTGTCCTGGAAGACAAAGGATATTTGCTCCATAAGCTTGTCACCTCTAATATCCTTTACATTTACCCCACCTATTTTAATCTCGCCTTCTCTTACATCAAAGAATCTGGCTATCAACTGGCAAATGGTAGTTTTACCTGAGCCTGAAGGTCCAACGAAGGCAACATGTTCTCCCTGGGCGATCTTCGCGGATACATTCTTTACTGCATCATTGGATGCCCCCGTGTATCTATAGGAGACATTAATCAGCTCAACACTGTTATCAGCAGGCTCCTTACCTGTAAGACATTCATCAAGTGGTTCCATATCCAGGATTCCCTGAACCCTGTTTACCGCATCAATAAGAGTCATCTCGGCCTCTCCCGAGTATGCAATCTTTGTCAAAGTAATGGTAACGAGCGGCGCCACAATGATGTAATACATGAAGTTAAGGATATCTTTTGCCTGGGGCATTACATCCGGCCCAATGAATATGTAGGCTGCAATAACCAGGAATAGAAATACCGAGTTAATGCAGGTCATATAAGCTACCATAGTCTTTCTAAGGGAAATGGTATATTCGATTGTCCATTTGCCATAATCATCAATTGTTTTCTTGAATCTCTTAAAGGAATGAACTGTCTGCCCGAAGGTTTTAACAACAGGAATACCTCTAATATACTCTGTGGCTTCACTGGTCATAACCCCAAGGGCTGTCTGGTATTCTGTCATCTTTTCCTGCATCTTCTTTCCCATCATTCCCATCAGGCATAAGAAGCCAAGCAAGGCCGGGATGAGGCAGAATAATCCGATTCTCCAATCGAAGGCAAAGATCAACACCAAGAGGCCGATAGGTGTTACCGCCGCCACGGTTTTATCCGCCAAATTATGGGCAATATAGGTCTCTGTTGCCGCTGTGGAATCATTTACGATTCGACGTATACGTCCGCTTCCCTCATCATCAAATACTCCCAGAGGAAGCTTAATAATCTTATTCATAAGGCTGCTACGCATATTTGCCTGAACACGAAATGCCGCCAAATGGGTACAAAGCAAGGCTACTATATATACCAGAAGGGATAGAAGTACAAGACCTACCGTCTGCCACGCAATAGGCACTATATCCTCTGCAGGTCCCCCTTCCGTTGCTATTTTAATAATCTTCCAAAGAAGATAATAAGGAACCAGTGCTATGATAGCGCTTATGCCGGCCAGCACTCTTCCCAGCAGTATGAGGTTTTTATATCCTCCTGCAAACTGCATAATGACCTTCATATGGTCACCTTTTCCAAACTTATTCACTATTCTTTCTCCTTTCTATTGTGTATATGGGTTAGTTATCGCTAACTTTAAATCGATAGCTAACCAAATCGAGTAGGAGGGAAAATTTAAATAAATTCTCCCGACCTCTCACACCACCGTGCGTACCGTTCGGTACACGGCG
>SVDM01000006.1 GCA_015058015.1 Lachnospiraceae bacterium
GCTATACACTTCCCACTATCTGGGCGTGTTCGGGACTTTCACCCGTTAGAGCGCGCCCATGGCGCGCAAACAGAAAAGAGCAGGTCGCAAGGACCTGCTCTTATTATTCCGCTTTCTTGTACAAAAACTTCTCATCCGGAAGGATTTCCTTATCTACTACTTCTGCCTTCCAGTTTTCCTTTTGGATATCCTTTATGGCAACTGATACATCCGATATTCCACAGCCTAGTGTCTTTGCAACAACGTCAGCAATTTCTTCGGCGCATTTACTCTTTTGCTCTTCGCTGCGTCCCGGATAGCATTTAACTACTACATGTGGCATAGATCTACCTCCTTATAATTTCTATTACAAATTCTCTTTTACGATTCGGCGCATCTCGGCAAATACTTTTTCCTTGTCAATAGTGGTAAACTCTCTGTTCTTCATTACAAACTTACCGTTAATCATAACGTCCTTAACCTCAGAACCGTTAGCAGAGTAGCTAAGAGCTGAGATAACATTATTGTTGGGGAACATGGACAATTCATTCAAATCAACAAATGCCAGGTCCGCCTTAGCCCCTTCAGCGATAACCCCAAGCTTACCTTCCATTCCAAGAGCCTTTGCTCCGTTAAGGGTTGCAGTAGAAAGCACAAAATCCGAAGGTGCTGCAGTAGGACTTTTCTGCAATCCCTTATGAATCATGGTAAGAAGTCCCATCTCCCTAAACATATTCAGCGTATTGTTGCTGGCCGTACCGTCTGTTCCGAGAGCTACATTAATACCGGCTTTTCTCATATCCGTCACCGGGGCAAAACCGTTACCAAGCTTTGCATTGCTAGCCGGGTTGGTTACAATGGTAGCCCCTGATTCTTTAATTATATCAAGGTCTCCGTCTCGCATCTGAACACAATGGGCAAGAATAGTTTTCTCATCTAAGAATCCCACGTCACGAAGTAATTCTACCGGTGTCTTGCCGTGCTCCTTTATACAGTTCTCCACCTCTCCCACAGTTTCTGAAAGGTGGGTCTGTTTTAAGAGTCCTCGCTTTGCAGCCTCATCCGCAATCTGCTCATAGAGCTTTGGTGAAGCACTGTATATTGCATGGGGCGAAAGAACAATACTTATCATATCGCTTCCGAACTCTTCAAGTTCAATCAGGGAATCATTAAATCGTCTGATAGACCCCTCATCCTTATATAAGTCTTCTCCCACAAGGCCTCGACCGATAAACCCTCTTATGCCGATTTCATTTGCAGCTTTAGGTGCCTGGCGCAGATACATATGCATATCTACAAAAGAAGTGGTACCGGTGCTTATCATCTCCATATATCCAAGAAGTGATGACCAGTAAGCCGCCTCAAGAGGCATATTATCCTCCACCGGCATAACCCGTTTAAAGAGCCATTCGTCAAACTCCACATCATCTGCATAATTACGCAGGAAAGTCATATACGCATGGGTATGCATGTTAATAAGCCCCGGCATAACCAGCTTATCCGAAGCATCAAATGTCTCATATTCTTTATCATCGGAGACACTTCCGATTCCCGCAATATGATCTCCATCCACAAAAAGTGTATCTTTGACTGTTTTAAAACCGTCTTTATCATGAAGTAACAGTGTTCCGCCTACTATCTTAGTCTTCATTTATTCGGTCTCCCTTCGCTTTCACTTAAAATTATACCTTATATTATCATAGAAGAAATGCCTTCGCAAACAGCCCGTATTTGTTAATATTTGACTTAATATTGGTGTAATATATTAAACAAAATTGATAACTGATTTAAATTGTCACTATTGTTTGAAAGTGATATAATAATTTCAACAATTGCTCTTATTTTTTATGCAATATAAATAGCCCGAAAGAAAGGTACAACCACGGGGACAAAGAAGGGGGACATATACTTATGAAACTATTTCGAAACATGAAAATCGGGGCCAAGATTACTCTTATAGTATCCTTGGTACTTATAATCGGTTTGGGTACCGTTATGGGGACCACAATAATTAATGTCAGGTCCACAACACAGACAGATGCCAAGAACCGTTTGGGCGAGCTATGTAACGCCAGAGCCTTATACGTTAAGGAATACTTGGATCAGCTTTGCGAATTCTTTGACGGTGCTACCAATATGCCCACATCAGTTGCTGCTCTTAAGGATACTAAGAATGCTTCCAAGGTGGAAGCTGCTCAAACCGCTCTCGAGGAATATGCCAAATCAAGAACCGATTTGGAGGGATTATTCCTGGCGGATAAGGAACTGAATATTATATGCCATACCGTTAAAAAAGCTGTAGGCTCACAGATTTCCAACGACCCTACAGCTTGGGCAGACAGAGAAAAGGGTGTCGGTGCAGCCCCTAACAATGTATGGTTTAGAGGTGCTGTTGTAAGTACCTCCACAGGTGTAATGGTTGGTAACGTTTACGCGGGTGTATACGACGAAAACGGAAATCTTTTGGGATATGCCGGAGGCGGTAACTTCCTTCAAAGCATTACGGACAAGGTCTATGAGATGGACTTAAACGGTTATGAAGAAGCAGAAGTATACATGATTAATGCTAATGCCGGTAACTACGTAATGTCTCCTGATGAAGAAGAAATAGGCCAACCTGTTACTTCCGACGACCAGGATATTATGGATGCCATCAAGGTAAAAGAAAAAGATGTCATGAGCTACAAAGACGACTACACCGGTAAAATGTCAATGCTGGCATACGAGTATATGCCTGATATAGGAATGGTTCTCTATGTTTGTGATACAGAAGATGAGATTTACGCCAATGCCAACCACCTTTCATTGGTTATAACTATTCTTTGTGCTGCGGTTTTAGTTGTAAGTTTACTGGTTGTTATAATCACCACAAGAGTTATATCAAAGCAACTTCAGGATATTGCCGGAGCTATTGAAGTAGTGGGAACATTAGACCTTACAGACACAGAACGGCTGAATAAGTACACCGGAAGAAAGGATGAGATAGGAAAGATTGCAACAGCTACCGGTAATCTTACCGCTGCCGTTAAGAATGCGGTGGTTAACCTGATGCAAAAGGCGGGAGTTCTATCTGAGTCCTCCGATACCATGCAGACCAACACCAATATGACCGCTTCGTCCATAGGCAATATCAATATGGCAGCTTCGGAACTTGCCAGGGCTGCAACCTCCACGGCTGAGAACATCACCGACATTTCCATGAAGATGAGTGATGTGGAGCAGGTTATGGATCAGAGTATCCGCAATACGGCAGCATTGTCACAAGCCAGTGAATCCATAAGATCCACTGTTAACACCGGAATGAATAATGTGGAACAGTTGAAGGATATCTCAGCCCAGTCACTGGATGCCTTTAACAAGATATTCGACGGAATCGACCATATTTCAACCAGTTCCGCCAAGATTAGCGAGGCCAGCGATATGATTAAGTCCATAGCCGAGCAGACCAACCTGCTATCCCTTAACGCTTCAATCGAAGCAGCCCGTGCCGGCGAGGCTGGAAAAGGCTTCGCGGTTGTTGCCGACGAGATTCGTAATCTTTCGGATCAGTCTTCCGAAAGCGTTGAGACCATTAATCAGATGCTTGCGGAATTGCAACAGAATACCGACAATGCAGTTAAGCAAAGTGAACTGGTTAAAGACTATGTTAATCGTCAGCAGGCATCCGTTGAAGAAACCGCGGAAAGCTTCTCCGGTATCGCAAACCAAATCGGCAGCGTAAATGATGCCATCGGCGGCCTTGACGAAGCTAACAAGCACCTGGCCGAAGGAGTTGCCTCCATCTCCGATTCCATCAGCAATCTCTCTGCCATATCCGAAGAGAATGCCGCTACAGCCGAAGAGCTTAATGCCACCACCGAAACCGTCAACTCCAATGTGGAAGACCTGGATGTTCAGGGTAAGGGTGTTGCATCAGCCGCTGATGAATTAAATCAGATTGTAGGTGTATTTAAGACCAACTAAATTCTTTAATATCTTAAACAAGGTGACCGTCAAATGGTCACCTTGTTGTTATTCTATGGAATAATCCTCTCTTAATGTATCATTCGCCCTTTTTACTTCTTTTTCAAACTCCCTTGATGATATAAGACCGCATCCGGCTCCCCTTATTATAATCTGTTCTAATCCGTCGGATGTGGCCACGGTAATATCATAGTTGGAAGCATTCTTATGGGCAAACTTTTCTATATACTGGTCTGCAGTCTCCGCCTCCTTGGTGTAGACCACTTGTATTCCGCCTACCTCCAGCACTTCCGTCCTATGGCCCTGAATTCTATAGGCATCAAATACCAGGATAAGATTAACTCCCGTTATGCTACGGTAGTTAATAAGTATATCAATAAGCCTTCCTCTTGCACCGTCAATATTATCCTCTGACAAGGCTTTAAGCTCATCCCAGGCATAGATTATATTATACCCGTCCACCAGGAGATACTTCTCCTTGCGAACTGTTTTAACCGGCTTGGAAAGACCTGTGGGTGCTGCTGCCTTCTTGCCTTTATTACCCCGGTTTATTCCCTTATGGGGTATAAAGTCCGGCTTCTTATTGGCACTGCCCGCACTGCGAAGAATAGCATCTACTTCTTCAACGTCAATCCACATATCTTCCACGGAAGTGTATTCTTTATCCACATCCGCCCCTTCGAATTCCGCATATGAGATCTTCTCTGTTATAAGAGGCATATCACATCGATTCTTTACCTCATTCCAGGGCACATACACACCGGAACCGCCCTCGCAGAACACCGATCCGCAGGGATTCCTTCTATCTCTTTCGGGATCGTATCCCCGTCTTTCTATAACCTCTTCAGGATTGTGGCAAGGCAGATAGCCCCAAAGGGACAGGGATATCTGTCCAAGGCCCTTGGTATATGCCATTATATCCTTTTGATAATCCATCATTAAGGATACCGGGGCCTTTCCACGAAGTATAGCTTCTTCCCCTTCCGTCTCCGGTGGCTCGATTACACCCCGCATTCCGTCTATATCCGTCATTGCCCGGCCCAGGTTCTCTGCCGGAAGCCGTATCTCGAATTCATAGTAAGGCTCAAGGAGTATACTTTCCGCCTCCATAAGACCTTGTCTTACTGCACGGTAGGTGGCCTGTCTGAAGTCTCCACCCTCGGTATGCTTAATATGGGCTTTTCCGGAGATTACGGTAATCTTCATATCCGTAATGGGAGACCCCGTAAGAACGCCTTTATGGGTACGCTCCTTTAGGTGGGTAAGTATGAGTCTTTGCCAGTTTTTTGATAAGATATCTTCGCTGACATTTGTCTCAAAGACCAGTCCCGAACCCGCAGGTAAGGGTTCCATAAGAAGATGCACCTCGGCATAATGCCTTAGGGGCTCGAAGTGACCTACTCCCTCTACAGTATCACCAATGGTTTCGCGGTAAAGGATTGCTCCATTTCCAAGTTCAATATCAAGGTCAAAACGGTTCTTTACCACTTCCTTTAATACTTCAACCTGAACGTCTCCCATTACCCTAAGGGATAGTTCCTCATGTTCTCTGTTCCATATTACATTTAAAAGAGGATCTTCTTCCTCCAACTCTTTAAAGTAGGGCATTACTTCGTTTTCGGAAATGCCCTTCGGCAGTATTATCTTATAGGTAAGAACCGGCTCAAGGCTTGGTACCACTATTCCTTCATCTATTCCAAGGCCTTCCCCAACCCTTGTTTCCAAAAGGCCTGTTACAGCGCAGATTGTACCGGCTTTGACCTCTGATACCGCTTCAAAACCATCACCGGAATAGAGGCGAATTCCCGTTATCTTTTGCTGCCATTCTTTGACGACCGGCTCTTCTCCCTCCTCCGTTTCTTCAATCACTGTGTGACTTCCGCATATTACATCCCGGTTTTTAAGGCTGCCACCGGTAACCTTTATATGGGTAAGGCGATTACCGTTATCGTCTCTTGATATCTTATATACTCTGGCTCCGAACTCCGAAGGATAGACTTTGACCTTGGCATAGCAACTTATTCCATCCATCAGTTCCTGTACTCCGGAAAGCTTTAGAGCCGTACCGAAGTAAACCGGAAAGAGCTTTCTCTCCGATACAAGGTTTCTAATATCATCTGCTGTGGGAATACTTCCTTCAAGGTAGGCCTCCATAAGGTCCTCTTCCGACAGGGCTATATTTTCATGGAAATCATCAGACGAAGTGTCTGTAAAATCAACGAAATTCCCCCCTAATTTGTCTGTAATGTGGGCAATAAAAGACCCCCTGATTTCTTCAGGGGTAGAACCCGTAACTACATCCGGGTAGGCTTCTCTGTCCATCTTGTTTACAAAGACAAAGGTGGGAATATTATAAGACTCTAAGAGCTTCATTAAAGTAACAGTATGGGACTGAACTCCGTCAGCCCCGCTTATTACAAGTATTGCAGTATCAAGAACAGACAATACCCTTTCCATCTCTCCGGAAAAATCCACATGTCCCGGGGTATCAAGGAGGGTTACTTCCATATCTCCGAAGTTAAGCCTCGCTTCTTTTGAAAAGATGGTAATACCTCTTTGTCTCTCAAGATAAAAATTATCAAGGAAAGCATCTCCTTTATCCACCCTGCCTGCGTTCTTGATGCTTCCGCTAAGATATAACAGGGCCTCGGATAAAGTTGTCTTGCCCGCATCCACGTGGGCTAAGATGCCTATTGTTTGTCTGTTCATAATCTTCTTCTCCCGAATCTAATACAACAATTCCAGTTAATTATAAATTCTGCCAAATGTATTAGCAAGGAAAATAATGAGACAGATTCAAACTGTTACCATCCAAGATCCATAAGCCAGTTGTTAAGCCGTCTCTCGTTATCAAGGGGTGTGTCTCCGTCATGAACCTCCGGCACATATTCCCCTTTAATGTTACCGTCTACTATGTATAACACACGCTTGCATCTGGCCGCCACTTTTGAATCATGGGTAACCATCATAACGGTTGTTCCTTCACCGTTTAGCTTAACCAGTTCGTCCATAACTTCTGTGGAAGCGGTTCTGTTGAGGGCTCCGGTAGGCTCGTCAGCAAAAAGAATCTTGGGACTGTTTACCATGCTTCTGCAGATGCAAGCACGCTGCAACTGTCCCCCGGATACTTCGTTAATATCGTTGTCTGCCACGTCAATAATAGACAGCTTACGCATAAGCTCCTCGGCACGTTCAATCTTCTCTGCCTTGGTCTTCTTATCTGCCTTGCTTTCAATTGCCGGTAATACGATGTTATCAAGGATAGTAAGGTTCTTCATCATGTACATCTGCTGGAAGATGAAGCCCATTTTATCCAGTCTTACCTCAGCCAGTTCATTTGCAGTCATATCGGTTATATCCTTGCCGTCAAATTTCACCTTGCCGCTGGTGGGTGTATCCATGCCTGATACGGAATAAAGCAGGGTGGACTTGCCGGAGCCGGAAGGCCCCATAATAGCCACCATATCTCCCTCTTCTACAGAGAAGTTCACATTCTTTAACACGTTATTCTGTCTTTTTTCTATAATATAGGTCTTGCAAAGATCCTTTACTTCAAGTATTGCTGCCATAGTAGTCCTCCTATTCGATGTTTGTTATGCTGTTGCTCTTAATTCTATATGTATATAATCCTGTTAAAAATGATGCCGCCAGGCATATGAGAAGAATTATCCCCGGGTATACCAAAAGCAATGACACGGGATTAAAGAAGTATTCCACGCTGGTGGCTCCCATCATGCGCCATATGGGATCACACCAAAGTTTTGTTACGGGATAGGTTAGGGCAATGGCCAATACCTCTGCAATAAGAGACACCAGCATAAATCTCGCCACATGCCATTTTAATATAAAGCTTGATTTGAATCCCACCGCCTTAAGGAGGGCTATCTGATTGGTCTCATCCTGAATGAAGGATCTCTCCATAAGTATGGTTACCAGAATAACCACGATTCCCGTAATAAGAAGCAAGAGTTTTGCCACCATATTCATGGTATCTGCTACGCCCATACAGTCATTGCAAAAACCTGCTGCATCGAACACATCCTTTATATCATAGTGGTCCTTTAGCTTCCTAATTCTGTTATCTACCTCTTTCGCATCCGGATGATCATCAAAGTCAATCTGGATAGACATGAGAGTACTTGCAAAACTCATCTTAGTGGGAGCATCCTCATGAAGACGTAATACCTTTCCAAGTTGATTCATGGTCTGGAAGGATCCGGAGATGATGCACTCCATCTTTTCCTCCCCGAAATCTATAGTAACCTTGTCTCCCACCTTAACACCCAGGTCCTCTGCAATATAAGGTGTAATGGCAATCTCGTTTTTGCTCTGGGGTGCAGAACCTTCAATATATTCATACTCATCTGCATGAGTCCGTTTATTCTGCTGAAATAGCATGGAGGTAGTTCTTCCCCCTGCAGTAATGGGATATGTATACCACACTTCCATGCTGGCCTTACCGGGAATGCCCATTTTCTTTAAATCAGCATCTATCGCATCCAAGGTCTTTTTTTGGTTTTCATCTCCCGTCTCTGACAAAAAGTCAATACCCATTAACTTTGTATCTGTAATAAAGATATCCGACTTTTTACCAAAGGTTGTTATAAGTCTGTCGCTGGTCATGGTATCAGCCACTTCCACCACTCCGAAGACGAAGATGGAGCATAAGAAGAAGGAGAAGACAATTATGATAAATCTCCTGGGTGCTGATAACACATCATTTACCGCCATAAATAAGGCATTGGGAAGATGAGATTTTCTTCTTGAGTATCTTGTCTTCTTCTTGAAACGCTCTCCCGTCTGACCGCTCCTTATGGCATCCACCGGGGTAGCCTTTTTAACCTTGCCGGTACAAAGATAGGCAAATCCTATCATTATAAGAATTACCACCAGGGAACCCGCGATATTAAGCATTAGTCCCGAGTCATTACCCAGCACCATCTTAGTTGACACCGATGCCATAAGCATCCGTCCAAAGGGAATACCTGCTATAAAGCCCACAAATCCTCCTATTACAGCCAGCCCTAAGTATTTTATAATATACAATCTTCTAATCTTTCCATTCTTAATTCCGATGGCCTTCATAACGCCAATCTCTCTGAATTCTTCTTGTATGGAAAATGTAATAACAAACTTTAAGAGTACAAAGGACACCAGTACCAGGCACACACTAAGGACCAGTACTATCATGGCGATAATCATCTCCATAACGTAACTAAGCTTAATTGTGGCTCGTTCTCCTTGAAAGAGAGTTCCCCTTGATTCGGAAACTTCCGCTTTTAACTCTGACGCATTATCGGTCTTGACATAGTAGATATGACCCGTATAGGGCTTCATCTCCTCTGCATCCTTAAAGGCCGCGCAATCTTCTTTTGAAATAAGAAGTCTTGTGTTACCCATCATGTCAGAACCAAGGAGTGCATCCTTCATTTCTCCTGCAATCGTGTATGTTTCATCCACTCCGTGGCTTTTAATATTAAGGGTATCTCCCACCTTAAGATTGCTTCTTTCCAAAGTACCTGCAGACAGGTATATCTCGCCCTTGTTCACGGTTTCGATCTCACTGTTATCCATATTAAAGTACTTGATTCCCGTCTCCTGTATAGGTTGGACAATGACCGTATTATTCTTGGCCTCCAGAGCTTTGTCCCCTGAGGTGATCTCGTCCTTGGTTAACCAGAAGCACTCTTCCCTTTTTAATGATTCAGTGTATTTTGATCCTCTTAATGCATTCTCTGCATCGTTATCTACCCCCTGGGTTATAACGACATAGTCTCCTATCCCCGCCTTATCAAAAAAATAGTCTGTTCCGTTCATAACCGTCACAATATTTGATAATCCGCTGGATACAAACATTGAAGCCAGGATAGTAAAAATAAGCAGAATTATATTCATGGTTTTTTTACGTTTTATGTCTTTCTTCAAAACATTCCTATACATGATGTTCCTCCTAAGTATTCTTTCTAATGCTTACTATACCCGACTAATTATTAAACAATCCTTAAACGCAAAATCGAGTAGGGCTTCCCCTACCCGAAACAAGTATTCTTCTATAGTTTCTTAAATACAAATGTTAAGGAAAATGTCCCTGATGATACTTTTGCATAGACCTCTCCGTCCATCTTGTGCATTAATTCCTTGCAAATGTAGAGTCCTAAGCCACTGCCCCCTACATCTTTACTGTTGCTTCCTCTGTAAAATGAATCGAAAAGGTTAGGCAATTCTTCTTCTCCAAGCACGCAGCCCGTGTTGGTAACAGTAATAAGCTTACAATCCTCTTCCTCATCAAAGGATATGGATATTTCCTTGCCGTCCCCGTATTTAATGGCATTCTCCAAGGCATTCTGCAATACCTCCACCATCCGATCCTCATCTCCGTATAACAGGCAGTTGGGCACATCTTCTACTTCAAATTCGGTATGGAGCAGTCTTATCTTCTTTCCGTAATACTCACAGATCTTGTCCATTACCTTGCCCAGGTAGACCTCGCCGTTATTCACCGTCAGGGTCAGGAAGTCCTTCCTTGATACGTCTGCGATTTCTGAGACATAGCGCTTAATCTCCGCCACGTTCTTATCAATTCCCGCTAATGCCTCTTCTCTTTTTTCTTTTGTTTCATACAGGTCTGTCTCAAGGGCCTTGGTGTAAAGGTCAATGGCTGAAAGAGGAGTTTTAATATCGTGGGAAAGAGAAAGAATCAAGGTCTCCCGCTCCTTAAGGAGTTCCAGCTCCCTGATACGGTCATCCTCTAACTTTTCCCGGAGCATATCCATCCCCCACAAGAACTTGCCAAAGTACCTGCTTTTTTCTTCTTCCAATGGTTTGGTAAGATTTCCTTTGGCCAATTCCATGGGCATGTTAGAGATACCGTTAAAGGGGGTTAGAACCTTCCTGCCAAAATAAATAAGCATAGCCACGGTAATAACCAACATAAGCCCAAGACCTATATTCATTATTATAAGAGGTCCGAAATTCTCCTCCCCCTTATACTCAAATCTGTAAAGCTTATCACCTACTGTTTCCACCACATATTCATAAGCTGATTCTTCTCCGGAAACATAGGGCTTTACCGATACCACATTCTTATAATCCGATAGGTCGATTGTTTCAAGACTTTCGCCCTTTTCCATCCGGCCCTTTATTCTGTATATATCAACCTTGTATTCTCCCCCGTGGGCTTCCCTTTTAGTCCCAGCCATATATAGATTGGCAAAGACTATAAAGAGGATCTCTAATACGAGAATAATTAAGGCTATTCGACGGTATTTACTCAAAACGATATCCCACTCCCCACTCGGTAATAATGTGCTTCGGGTGTTTGGGGTCTTCCTCTATCTTCTCCCTAAGCCATTTTATATGAACGGTCAGAGTCTGCAACTCCGATTCCGAATCACTTCCCCAGACAGTATTAAAGAGGTATTCCTTCTTTAAAGTAACACCCTTGTTCTCAATCATAAGTTTAAGAAGTTCGAACTCCTTGATGGTGGTATCAAGCTGCTTATCTCCCACGTACACTTTACTTGTTACGGTGTTAAGCTTAATATTCCCTTCCACGATCTCTTCTTGGGCGTACTTTCTTTTGAAGATACCTCGAACCTTTGCTATCAGGATGTCAATATCATAGGGCTTTTCTATATAATCATCCGCGCCAAGTCCAAGTCCCTTTAGCTTGTCATCCTTGGTGTTCTTGGCACTGGCAATCATGATATGGGCATTGGAGCTCTCCCGTATCTTAGAGCATACGGCGAATCCGTCCATACCCGGCAACATGATATCAAGTATAAGAAGCTTCGCTCCGTATCTTTCAAAAAGATCTACTGCCGCTTCAGCGGAAGTTACCACACTTACGGTAAAATTCTCCTTGCGAAGGAAGTCGCAAAGCAGGGCTCCTATCTCTTTATTGTCTTCTACAATTATAATATCAAGCATACTAAAACCGCCTTTATTTTCTTAATTAAAAGGATAGCAAATATCCCCTTTTCATGCAATAAACAAGTATCCTCCCGTCAACTTGACAATGCCCTACTAAGCCCCTATAATCAAAGTGCTGACTTCAAACGAAACATGTTGACATATAGAGAATACTAGGAGGTTTTTATATGAGCGAAAATTGTACACATAACTGCAGTACATGTGGCGAGGACTGCGGTGACAGAACAGCAGAAAGCTTACTCAAGCCCCTTCACCCCGAATCGTCTGTAAAGAAGGTTATCGGAGTTGTAAGCGGTAAGGGTGGTGTAGGTAAATCCATCGTAACATCCATGTTGGCTGTTAACTTCAGAAGAGGCGGAGACAGAACAGCCATACTTGATGCAGATATTACAGGTCCTTCAATCCCCAAGGCTTTCGGTCTTAAGAACAGAGCTGAAGGAACAGAATCAGGACTTCTTCCCGTTACATCTTCAACAGGAATCGATGTAATGAGCGTTAATCTTCTTCTTGACAGAGATGACCAGCCGGTTATCTGGAGAGGCCCGGTTATCGCCGGTGCCGTTCAGCAGTTCTGGACAGATGTAATCTGGAGCGACGTAGATTACATGTTTGTAGATATGCCTCCTGGAACAGGAGACGTACCCCTTACAGTATTCCAGAGCATTCCCGTTGACGGAATCATCGTGGTAACATCTCCCCAGGAGCTGGTATCAATGGTAGTTGCCAAGGCTGTTAATATGGCCGAGAAGATGAACATTCCCATTATCGGAATCGTTGAGAATATGAGCTACCTTGAGTGTCCGGACTGCGGCAAGAAGATTGAGATCTTCGGTGAGAGCCATATTGATGATGTAGCTGCAGAGCACAAACTTACAGTACTTGACCGCATCCCCATCAATCCCAAGCTTGCAGCAGCTTGTGACCGTGGTATGATTGAGCTTGCTGAAGTTGAGGTACTTGACAATACCGTTAAGGCAATAAAAGAGTTTTAATTTCAATATAATTTTTTCGTTAAAACCCAAGGATTATAACAGTGCATATTATGAAGCCAATTCATGTATGCACTGTTTTATTTGGGCATCTAAAATAAAAGTTGAATATAACTTTGTGTTGTAGTATAATTCTATCCGTATAATATTGATTATTAGTTTTTACTTTGTATATAGATTTTGAGGTGTGTAATGGAACAGTATGTTATTAAAGGCGGCAAGCCACTTGTTGGTGAAGTCGAGATTGGTGGTGCCAAGAATGCAGCACTTGCTATTCTTGCGGCATCCCTTATGACCGAAGAGACTGTTGAGATAGATAATTTACCCAATGTAACTGATATTAATGCCCTTTTAGAGGCAATAGAACGCATAGGCGGACATATAGAGCGTACCGGTGCTCACAGCATTAAGCTTAATTGCGCTCATATCGACAGTTTCAATATTGATTGTGAATGTATTCGTAAAATAAGAGCTTCTTACTATCTGCTGGGAGCTTTACTTGGCAGATTCAAAAAAGCGACAGTACCCCTTCCCGGAGGATGCAATATTGGGAATCGCCCCATCGACCTCCATCTGAAGGGCTTTCGTAGTTTAGGTGTCAACATTGACATCTCTCACGGTATGATTAATGCCGATTCCACAGAGCTTATAGGATCACATATTTACCTGGACAATGTATCCGTAGGTGCTACCATCAATATTATGATGGCTGCTTCTATGGCAAAAGGCAATACAGTAATTGAGAATGCTGCCAAGGAGCCCCATGTTGTTGATACAGCCAACTTCCTTAACAGTATGGGAGCCGACATCAAAGGTGCCGGAACCGATGTAATAAGAATAAAGGGAGTTGAGAGACTTCACAAAACAGATTATTCCATCATCCCTGACCAGATAGAGGCAGGAACATTCATGTTCGCTGCGGCTGCTACCAAGGGTGATGTTACAATTAAGAATGTTATTCCCAAGCATTTGGAATCCATATCAGCCAAGCTTATAGAGATTGGTTGCGAGGTAAGCGAATTCGATGACAGTGTCAGAGTTGTTGCAAAGAACAGACTCTCCCACACCCACGTTAAGACTCTTCCCTACCCAGGATTTCCTACGGATATGCAGCCTCAGATGGTTGTTACCATTGGAATCTCCGAGGGAACGAGTATCGTAACGGAAAGCATATTTGAGAACCGCTTCAAATACGTAGACGAACTTACCAAGATGGGTGCCAACATAAAAGTAGAAGGCAACACAGCCATCATCGACGGTGTATCAGGCTACACAGGTGCCAGAGTTGCCGCTCCTGACCTTCGTGCAGGTGCCGCCTTGGTTATCGCAGGTCTTGCCGCTGAGGGCATCACAGTTGTAGATGACATCACCTACGTTGAACGTGGTTATGAAGAAATCGAGAACAAGCTCCGTAACCTTGGAGCCATGATTGAAAAAGTAAACTCAGAAAAAGAGATTCAGAAATTCAGATTACGTGTATCATAATGATATGAAAAGCGGGCAGAGAAACTCTGTCCGCTTTATTATGCTCATTTTATAACACGCCTGATATTTTAAGAGATGGTGTGGTGGACAAATCAAGGAAAGTATCATCAATCTTCACCACCGGTCTGGAAATCGCATTCTTATTAATCATAATAATGGATCCCCTCTGTCCGTTGTTAAGAATAACCCATCTATTCACAAATGACCCCGAAATCTTTTCTAAGAATAAGAACAGATACTTAGGATCAAACTTCTTAATACCGTCTTTTTCAAAGTCTTCAAGAACCTCGAAGGGGCACTTGGGATTACGATACTTACGCTGACTGGTCATGGCATCATATACATCCACCATTGCTACAATCTTGGAAAACTCATCTATATCTTTGCCTGTAAGCTTATTGGGATATCCGCTTCCGTCACATCTCTCATGATGATTAAGAATTACCTTCTTAATTCTGGGATCGATGTCCTTATCCTTCATAAAGTTATATCCGAATACCGCATGTCCTCTGCAAACCTCAAGTTCCTTGTCAGTCAACTTGCCGGTCTTGTTAAGCAATGTCTCCGGTACAAAAAGCTTACCGATATCATGAAAAAGGCCTGCCAAAGTAAGAACATTAATATCTTCCTGACTCATCTTAAGCCAGTTACCCATGGAGTTACACATAAGAGCAACATTCTGAGAATGAATAAAAGTGGCATCATCAGAATTCCTCATGTGATTTAACATATCAAGAACACCGAGGGGAGTGGAATCATCCGGTACAAGCGCCTTAATCTGATCTAAGTATTCCTCAGCGTTAATCTCTTCCTCTTCTCTGATAATCTTGTTGAACTTGACTTTATTAATCTCGGAATTAAGTATGTAATTAACCTGATATTCCTGAAAAGCCCTTGTATTAACCGTTGAAGGAGCGCTCTTCATAATCTCAGATGTTACTTCTCCATTGATATCATGGGGCTTATTCACCATACTAAGAATTGCCTCAGAGAAAATCTTCCGTCCGTTTTTTACGGGTATAGTTGTAGAGATGGTTGGATCTATTCTCCAATCATCTTCCCATTTTTCATTATCCTCAACAATAGTAACACTGGGAATCTTGTAGAACTCCAGATGCGCTATATCAAGGGCGGTAATCTTAGTTCCCGCCTTAATAATAAGCTGCTTTAGGGGTGTATAGACATCCACCGCAACGAGAAGCCCCTCTTTTAATTCAGAAGTCTTAACTTGCTTCATACTCTTTCTCCCTCATACATAAATCTCACGATTTAAAAATAAAAAACCCTCTTAACATAAGTGTAATAATTCTCAATATAACTGTCAACATTCATCAAAAGAAATATGGAAATTATCAAATATTTTGTTCCAAGGCCTTATACAGATGTCAAGGTTCTCCCCCGAATATGGGTGAAAAAAGTCAAGCTCGCATGACACAAGCGCCGGATACTTATAAAGTTCTCCCCCGAATAAACTTTTTGCATTGTACTTCTTATCACCTACTATAGGATATCCCGCATTGGAAAGCTGGATGCGAATCTGATGAAAACGTCCCGTTATAAGATGAATCTTTAAAAGGGAAAGTGTCCTTTTCTCCAAACAAATCTCCTCCAGCTTTTCGTATTCCAAAACAGCCTTTTTGGCACCCAAATCACTCTCAAGGCATACCCTGGCGCTACCTGACTTACCATCCTTAACCAGGTAATTAATAAGGGTCTCTGCTTCACCGGGTTTACCCTCTACTACCGCCATGTAGTACTTAGAGGATTCCTCCGACTGCATAATCTTTGACAATCGACCGGCCGTATCCGAATCCTTGGCAAAGAGAACCAAACCCTCCACCGGCTGGTCTAATCTGTTAATTATGCCAACATAAGGATTCTTTCCCTTGCCCTTCTTATACAAGTAGTTGCAAACCTCACTTTCTAAGTCTGTGGCAGTCAGGCTTCTTGTCTGAACTGCCATACCGGCCGGCTTGTGGCAAATTATCATATATTCATCTTCGTATGCAATGGAAAGGGAATTCATATAATTACTCCTACTGCAGGTATTTCAAAGGATTAACCTGGGTTCCTCCGATAAGAATCTCAAAGTGAACATGGGGTCCGGTACTGTTACCGGTACTGCCACTGTATGCTATTACCTCGCCCTGTTTTACCTGCTGCCCCACATGGCATGCAAGCTTACTGTTGTGGGCATATCTGGTCTGGCGCCCGTCCGGGTGGTTAATATATACCACATATCCGTAACTGCCGGAGTAATCCGCTCTTACCACAGTTCCTCCGCAGGAAGCAAACACGGGAGTACCCGTACCACATGCCCAGTCAACTCCCTTATGCATCTTACCCCATCTCATGGCAAAACCGGAGGAAAATCTTCCTCCCCTTATGGGCTTAATATATGTAGGGGGCTCCTGGGTTCCCTTCTCTACCACATCGGGAACAGACTCCTCCAAAATCACTGACGCAATAAGAGACTTAGTGCTCTCTCTTCCGTTACGGCTTACAGTTGATGTAGTTGCAACTCTTCTGCCAATGGTTCCTTCTGACAAAGTCACAGACTGAGTAGTATACCAGGAATCATTAAGCTTATATTCAGTATCCGCCTTATACTCTTCTTCTGATGTTGATACCACATTGGAGAGAATGGAAAGGTCGGGTTCCGGTACACTTACTACCAGTTCGTCTCCTACGTGAAGTATCTCGCCTTCATCTTCAAAATTGTTTAATTCCAGTAGTCTGTCCAACTTCATGTCCAGTTTTTCAGCTACTACTCCAAGACAGTCTCCCGCCACAACGGTATATACCTGATTCTTTTCTTTATCTTTGGTGATATCACTTAAGACGCTCTCCCAATCCTTTAATTTGTCCTCAGCTACCACTCTCTTTTTTATAGTTATCTCTTTCTCAAAGGCCATGCCCACAAGTCCTGACGGAATACCCTTTGAGGGATAGAATCCGGTTCCCACACCTTCGCCATACATGGATACGTATTTTATCATGTTGGCCGAGCCGTCATTCTTTACGATAATCGGACTTGTTGAGCCCTTTTTCTTTAATTCCTCTTCGTCAATATCTACTCGAAACAGACCATCTGTATCATATTTGGCGATGGCTCCTTTTAAAATGTTTTCCACATCTTCCAAAGAGGAAAGATATGTCTTGTAATTACCGGTGACAAATTCTATGGCCTCTGTCTTACCTTCTCTTTTTAAATCCTGAGCCCGAAGAGCTTCGCCGCTTCCACCGAAGAACAGACACGCCCCCACAATAAGGACCAGGGCAAATGCCCCCGCAGCCGGCTTCTTCCAACTCTTTTTCCCCGCATTATTCATTCTGTTGCTTATTCCTTCTGATTAAACCCGCTTGTTATACTTGTTAACTTCCTCAATTATCTTAAGGACAGTTTGCTCAATATTCATTCCTTTTTCGTCAATTATAATATCAGCGTACTTCTCATAAAGAGGTGCCCTCTCGTAATAAAGGTCCCTTAAGGTCTGTCCCTCTTTAAGAACAACTCCACGCTCCTTAATATTACGAAGTCTTCTGCTGATACTTTGATAAGAAAGCTTTAAATAAACTATGATGCCTATCTTTGATAGATGCTCCATAGCCTCCTTACCGTATATTACGCTTCCTCCTGTGGAGATTACCGAGTTCTCCACGAAAAGGCCGGCATTAATCTTATTCTCAACATCAAGAAAGCCCTGTACTCCCTCTTCTTTAATAATGGTACTTAAGAGGCGGCCTTCTTTCTCCTGAATTACCAGGTCAACATCTACGAACTTTTGGCCCATGACCTTGGCAAGGATTACACCGGATGTACTCTTTCCTACTCCGGGCATTCCGATAAGAACAATATTCTTCTTCATATATAACTCCTAAAAGAGTAAAAGCGAGTAACAGCTGTTGCCCGCTTTTATTATCTTTATTAATCTAATTTGATATTCTTGAATAAATCTCCAAGAGTGGTTGTTGCAGCTTCAGCCTTGGGAAGCTTGAATACTTCTTCTTTCTCCTCCGGAGCCTCTTCCAAAGCCTTCATGCTAAGGCTTAACTTGCCGTCTTTAATGGCAATGGCTTTAACTTTAACTTCGTCTCCCACCTTAAGCACATCTGACGGAGCCTTTACTCTCTTGGTGCTGATCTGGGATACATGAACCAGTCCTGTGATTCCATCGCCTACATTTACAAAAGCGCCGTAATCTGTTAAGGACTCTACCTTACCGTCAAATACTGTGCCCACTTTAATGGATGCAATCTTATCCTTCTTGGCTGCTCTGGATTCCTGAAGCAGGACTTCCTTGGCAGAAAGGACAAGACGGTTGTTAGCCTCATCTGCCTCTACAACCTGAACTTTAATATCTTTTAAAAGATAATCATTCAAATCCTCAACATATTTCAAAGCCACAAGAGAAGCGGGAATGAATCCTCTTACTCCCTCAATATTGGAGACAAGTCCTCCGTTAACAACTCCGTCAACGGTTACATCAAGAACTGTCTTGTTCTCCATATACTCCTTAAGCTTTTCCCACTTGGGTTCCATCATTTCAGCCTGATTCTCATTGTTCTGCGTTTCCACAATATACCTCCTAAAAATTCTTGCATCGTCCTATACGATACCCAATATTTTAAGCACAATAAGTGCAAGATTACCCATTGATACAAGCATGGTAATAACCACGCATGCAGTAGTTCCCGTAATGGAAACCTTCTTACTTTCAATAACATCCAACTTGTCTTCTATCTCTTCAAGAATGGTCTGGATGTTACGATAACATTTGACGCTTTCGTTATGAACATTATCAGAGATGGTATTAATAATCTCATCACTGTTGCCGGTTCCCGAACCGGAGACCTTCCCTAATACATCGTCAAATCTTGTATCTATCTTGTCTGACAGTTGGGAGATTCTCTCGGCCAAATCTTCTGTCATCTCCTGAATCTGTCTGTTGTTATCCTTAATGCTCTCGTTAATGATATCCATGGTTTCTGTATCTTTTTTCTCCATTGCTGTTTCTAATTCCTTTACCTGATTCTCTTTCACATCGATTAGATTGTTAAGAAGAGCCACCTGATGCTTAAGCTCTGCAACCTGAGCCTTAAGCTCCTCTTTCTCTCTTCCCATCTCTCTGATGTCGGCATATCCCGGGTCAACATAAGCTTCCCGTTCCGGCCTGTGGTCTTCCGAAGAGTAATATCTTCGTTCGTCGTCGTAGGACCTTCTCCGACCGCGACGGTCGCTTCGATCCTTATTGGAATCAAACATTCTAGAGATGTTATTAAACATACTTCCCATCACTTCTCCTCCAAATCTTTTATCCTTCCCTCAAAGGATTATTTGTCACTGTATTTCTTGATTGCCTCATTGAGTGACAGCATCTTAACGTCAAGATTGGATACAATCTTGGCGCACTCTCTAAGCTCCTGACTGAAGTAATCCGGCGCATTGCCTTCGAACTTATAATAGATCTTATGCTCAAGGCTTGCCCAGAAGTCCATAGCTATGGTTCTTATCTGAATCTCCACCTTAGTATCAAATACGCTGTCTGACAGGAATATGGGTACCGATACCAACATATGATAACTCTTGTAGCCGCTTTCCTTAGGATTCTCAATATAGTCCTTAATCGAGATAACCTTTAAGTCACTCTGTCGGGAAAGGATATCAGCCAGCCTGTAAATATCAGAGGTGAAGGAACAGATTACCCTTATTCCGGCTATATCATTCACATATTCCACCATGTTCTGAATGCTGGTCTCGTATCCGTAGCGCTTAAGCTTCTTAACGATACTCTCAGGCGATTTGATTCTTGATTTAATGTGTTCTATAGGATTATATTGATGAACATGTTGAAATTCATCATTCAATATCTCTAATTTGGTATTAACCTCTTTCAATGCGGAATTGTATAAGAACATTACCGTCTTCCATCCGTCCGCATCGTCGTATAACTTAATTGGCGTTCCCACAATCTTCTCCCCCATCCATTGAAGAATTTGTCGATTTACCTCACTGAATTATTATATCATACTAACTTCAACTTATCACCATATTTTTTACATAACAAAACCCCCGTTTCGCAAGGAATCGGGGGTTTGACATTTGCAATTTACAAGTCAAGTTTCAAATCGTTCTCCTTAATCCAGCCTTTCTTCCTGAAAGGTATGGCAATAAGCCATGTAAGAACCGCCGGAAGAACAAAACAGATAAGAAGCATAGCAATCCAGTCTAATGGAGTAATGGCAGCCTTGGTGCCTTCTGCCACATCCTTAACCCAGCCGGTATATACACCAATTTGTCCCACGAATCCGCAGGTTCCCATTCCGGATGCCACTGCAGCACCGTTCATCTTAAAGTTAAAAAGGCAAGTTGCAATGGGTCCTGTAATTGCAGAAGCAATTGTGGGGGGAAGCCAGATTCTCGGATTCTTTACGATATTACCCATCTGAAGCATGGATGTTCCTATACCCTGGGCAAGTAAACCGCCCCATTTATTCTCTCTGAAGCTCATTACCGCAAATCCCACCATCTGGGCGCAGCATCCTGCAACGGCAGCACCTCCCGCAAGTCCTGTAAGACTAAGAGCCGCGCATATAGCCGCACTGCTGATGGGAAGGGTAAGTGCCACACCTACAATAACCGATACTATGATTCCCATGAAGAAGGGCTGTAGTTCTGTAGCCCACATAATTGCAGTTCCTACTGCGCTGGCTGCCTGACCAATGGCGGGAGCACATCCCATTGACACCAGTACACCCACGCAAATAGTTACTGCCGGTGTAACAATAATATCGATCTTTGTTTCTTTGGAAACAATCTTTCCGAGTTCAGCTGCAATAATAGTTACAACAAGTACTGCCAAGGGGCCGCCGGCGCCACCTAAAGTGTTGGCCGCTCCGCCTACTGCAAGCAAAGAAAAAAGCACCAATGGGGGACATTTTAAGGCGTATCCTATTGATACTGCCATGGCAGGTCCTGTCGCAGCCTTGGCATATGTACCAATCTGAACGAGAACCTCAATGCCCAACTGTTCTCCCAGTGTGCTTATTATTGTTCCGATAAGAAGAGATGCAAATAGTCCCTGAGCCATAGCGCCCAGTGCATCGATTCCGTATCTCTTTGCGGAGAATTCCACATCTTTTCTCTTAAGAAAAGCTTTGATTCCGCCTTCGTTTGTGTTACCCATAGTTTCCTCCTAATGTTCGAATTTACAAAGGTTGGTGGCTGTCTTGTCACCTGTCTTGACATGTATTCTATCACAGCAAACCCTTACGGGCAACAATTATTTAATTTTTCACAGTCTTTTTCTAAATCAGGTATCCTCTCTTCTTTAGGGCATTCTCAATTACATCTAACACCTCTTCCGAGGCCGCTGTAATGGTATGGTAATGAACTCCGTCAGTAAGGCCCATAAGAGGGGTTGTTCTATTGCTCTTTATCTTCTCTATAAAATCCGCCACGTCCTGGCGATTGTTAATCAATAAATCTACCATAATCTGGCCGTAGATGGGATGATCCACAAAGACATCCAATACTCTTCCGCCAAAATCCACTATATTGGTAAGTTCATCTTCCATCTGGGAATTGTCATGTTTAACATGAACAACCCGTCTTACTCCGGTATCTTTATCCTGGGGGGTATAAAGGATATATCCCTTGTTGGTAGCCATGATATTCTTGTTTATCGCCCTAATAAGCGCGATGTCCTGAACAATAACCTGCCTGCTTACCCCAAACTCTTTAGCCAGAGCACTGCCGCTAATGGGTTCCGTAGTATCCTTTAATATGGTCAGTATTTTTTCTCTTCTGCTCTCTCCGCTCATAATTCACCGCCAAAGTTAAAACTTGTTTCCTTCCCTTCGATACGTTATTATATTTTTTTGTTCTATATTGGTCAAGAGCAAAAGTGTCTGAATATTTGACACTATTCATTAAAAAGTGTATAATTTTTTTGTTTCAAGTTGACTTATAATCGGTGTTGCCGCAGGCACGACATCGATGTGCACCATGCCTGCAGTCGGGTATTAAGAATGAGTAGAATTAAAATTGATGCTTCAAAGCTTAATTTGTTTATAAGAGAGGATGAGATAACATCCATGACAAAGATTGCCGAAGCCGCCAAATCCGAGCTTCTGGGCAAGGAAGGAGCCGGTTCCGATTTCCTGGGATGGATAGATCTCCCCGTAAACTACGATAAAGAAGAATTTGCGAGAATTAAGAAAGCGGCGGATAAGATTAAGGCTGATTCCGATGTTCTTGTAGTAATAGGAATAGGAGGTTCTTATCTGGGGGCAAGGGCCGCCATCGAGTTCCTTCGCCATCCCTTCTATAACAGCATAAGCAAAGAGATTCGCAAAACTCCTGAAATCTACTATGCAGGAAACAATATAAGCAGCTCTTACTTACAGGGCATAATCGATGCTATAGGCGACAGGGATTTTTCAGTAAATGTCATCTCCAAGTCGGGTACCACCACTGAGCCTGCCATCGCCTTTAGAATCTTCAAGAAAATGCTTGAAGAAAAATACGGTGTGGCAAAAGCTTCAAAAAGGATATATGCAACCACTGACAAAGCAAAGGGAGCCTTAAAGAGCTTATCCGATGCCTCCGGTTATGAGACCTTCGTGGTACCGGATGATATCGGCGGAAGGTACTCTGTTCTTACTGCAGTAGGCCTTCTTCCCATAGCCGTAAGCGGTGCGGATATAGGTAAGCTTATGGAGGGTGCAGCGGTTGCAAGAGAGATTGCCATTCATAATTCTTACAATGACAATCCTTCATTGCAGTATGCTGTCCTTAGAAATATACTTCTTCGTAAGGGTAAAAATGTGGAGATTATGGCCAACTACGAACCCGCGGTTCATTATATCGCCGAGTGGTGGAAGCAGCTTTACGGCGAAAGCGAGGGCAAGGATCAAAAGGGAATCTTCCCGGCATCCTTAGACCTTACCACAGACTTACACTCCATGGGACAGTTCGTACAAGACGGTGCAAGAATCATGTTCGAAACCGTTGTAAACATTGAAGATGCAGGCTGCGAAATCAAGATTGAGCCTGATGAGAAGGACCTTGACGGATTAAACTATCTTGCCGGCAAGACCCTTGACTTTGTAAATAAGAATGCCATGAACGGTACTATCCTAGCCCACACTGACGGCAATGTACCAAACATTCGCATAGACGTAGCCGGCAAAGACGAGGAATCCTTAGGAGAGCTCTTCTACTTCCTGGAATTTGCCTGCGGCATAAGCGGTTATATCTTAGGAGTTAATCCCTTTAACCAGCCGGGAGTTGAAAGCTATAAGAAGAATATGTTTGCACTTCTTGGCAAGAAGGGTTACGAGAAGGAAAGAGAAGAATTGCTCAAACGATTGTAAGGCGTTTTCTCATAAAAAAGAGAAGGAATCCTTATTTTTGGATTCCTTCTCTTTTTCGTTGGTTTTAAGAATTATGCTTAAACAGCAAGTCTTGAGGCTTTGTATAAGCCTTCGCGATATGCATCTGTCAAATGGTCTGCGCCGTACATATAGCTGTAAGTTGATGGTTTCTTGGGGCTGAAGTTCTTCTTTACGAAGGCTTCTGCAGCCGCACGCTGTCCCTCCGGTGTATCGGGAAGGGGTGACTTGTCAATAACAGCTATCATAATCTGATCTCCGTATTTCTCATAAAGCATCTCGGTGTCGTTCATTGCCATGGGTGTCCATGCCTGCCAACCTGCCTTGATAAAGTTGGGAACCTGCTGCTCTAAGGAACCGCAGCTGTGAAGCTCTGCCACATATCCTTTTTCTTTAATGTGATCTGTAAGTCTTCTCATGTAAGGAACAATCATCTCTTCTCCTGTTGCCTCAGAGAAGAAAGGTGCTCTCTGTGAACCCCAGTCATCATGAACAGTAAAGCCGATGATACCGTCACCGTAAGCTTCAATACATCTGTCAACAATCTTGATATAAAGGTCTGTTGTTCTGTCAAACAGATCCTTAACTGCATCCTGCTGATCCTCATCAATAAGGGCAACAACTGCATTTTCAAATTCCATAAAGGAAACCAGTCTTTCATACCATGCACCGTTAAGAAGCCAACAGAAGTTAGCATTTCCGTTATGCAAATAGTCGTAGTTTGCACGACCGCTGGCATCCCAATCCCAGGAATCAATATCCGGCCATACAAGCTTTTCGTACCATTCATTGGCATCATCTAAGAAAGGCTTACCGGGACGAACCATGGAACCGCCTACTACCGGTACATACTCCCACTCAATTCCGAACATATCCTTTCCACCGTACTGTTCCGGGGGAATCATCTCTGCCTCAAATACAAATCCCCTGGCGATGTGATCGGGAATTACCTTAGGGCAGAAGAATCCAACGTCGGTTCCTGCTGACATCCACTGCGCATTATGGTTAAATGCCTGTTTCATGGCATCCATAGGCTTAATGGGAAATGAGTAAACAGGGATTCCTGGGCCACCGGGATTGGCGAAATTCGGTAACTCAAAAGCCACGTTTAATTCCTTTTCATCAAAAGCTAATTTAGACATAAAAATACCCTCCTATAAGAATTACTCCGTTTGCAATACCATTACTGTATTACTTACCTTATACCGTAATTCTACCTTGAGGGTATCCATAATTCATTGCTTATGCCGCACAAAATATCTCTATCCCCCATGGAGGATTTTAGTGCACGGATGTATAAAGCCTTATTTAAAAAGGGCTACAAGCTTCTCTATTTCTTCGTCGGTGATATCGTGAACCTTCCAGCCCACCTTTGCATCGTCATCCTTGTATCTGGGGATGAGGTGAATGTGGAAGTGGAATACGGTCTGTCCCGCAGCCTCGTTATTGTTCTGGACTATATTGAATCCGTCACAGCCAAGGACCTCCGTCATCCGGGTAGCCATCTTCTTGGCTAAGGTAAATGCCTTAGAGAGGGTTGCCTCATCTATCTCATATATATTGGCAACATGATTCTTAGGAAGAATAAGGGCATGGCCCTTTGTTGCCGGTCCTCTGTCGAATATTACTCTGAAATCATCATCTTCATATATGGTTCCGGAAGGGATATCACCCTTCGCTATCCTACAAAATATGCAATCGTCCTTTGTCATATCTGTTCCTTCTTTCTGTTATTTAGAATACAAACAATTTATCAAGGGTCTTTAGAATACGGAAGTTACCCTTTGCCGTCATAACGCCACCCATAAAGGCTCCCTGGAAAGTCTGGTTACCGGAGATAATCTTATCAAAGGCGGTGACATTAAGCTTGCTTATTACATCAATATCTTCTTCGGCAGGACCGAAATAGCATTCCATATCATTCTCATTAACCTTAACTATCAGGTTCTTATTCTTATCATCGATGATAAACATATAAGCTGCCACAAAATCAGGAACCGGATGGAAGGATTTACGTAGCGCATTAAGAAACTTAGTGTCATCATCCGCAACTTCCTGTCCCAATTTACTCTTAAACATAAGAGCAAGTTCCTCGATATCCTCCTTCTGCTTCTTGATAAAACTGTCATCGGAAGCATAGTTGGATAGCTGCTCACTCTCCTGGGGAGTAAGGTCTATTCTGTTAGACTTTAATACGCTTTGTCTTACTGCCTGGTTACTTCCCGGCATACACTTAATCTTCTGGGAGATGGAACGATAAAGGTTTTCTGCCTTCTTCTCTATGATGGCAGTGTATTCCTTGTTAATCTCAAAGGATACCAAATCCTCAACATATCCGCAGACACCTTCACAGGGAAGACCGCCTAAAAGGTCCCATGCCGCTTCCAAGGTAAGCTTTCCTTCCCTCTCACCGTAGGTAGTTGACATAACCACCGGCTGCATGTACATAGTAGAAATCTTCTCTTTGTCTGCATACTGCCAGCAAGCATCCAAGAACTGGAACATATAGCCTCCCACTCCGTACCATTCAACGGTGGAAGCAAGAATGATACCGTCTGCCTCCTTCAAGGTCTGGGTAAGGGTTGCAATGGCATTCTTCTGCTCATACAGGTTGTATCTTGTTACCTCAACCCGTAATTCCTCGAGAACCTCCTGCATCTTATTGATAACATAAATAGTCGGATCGTCAATTACTCCACGTCCGCCATAATAGATATTAACTTTCATGTTTCCTCCAAAATTAGAATTACTAATCCGTGATTTTCGTCATTAAAATCATTGTATAATATCATCAAAAATTATACAATATCATATCAGAAAAGAGTAAAAGGAGTAATACGCATGTTTCGCTTATGGGCTAAGACATTTAAAGATACCAGAATGATAAGGGATATGGTGGTGGATGATGATGGAACAGACACCAGAACCCACAAGGTATTCGCCGCCATTGAAAGAATCTGCAATGACTTCGACTTAAGCAAGCCTGTATGGCTTGATAAAAATATCAATGAATTTAAACGTTTCTCCAAGACCAGATTTTATCAGGACAATTTCATCGACAGTATTGATTTTGATTACTTGGAGATTCACGTAATTGATGAGGATTAGAAAATAAGCGAGAGTGCATCGGCACTCTCGTTATCTATTTACCTATTTTTCTGTTTCTTCAATGAGTCGCAGTATCTTGTTAACCGCGTCAAGCTGACTTGCACCGGACATATTCTTAATATATCTGTCCTTGTTGGATAAGACATATTCTATAGTCTCTAAGAGGTTAAGGTTAGTCAGATTCTCTTCTTCAAGTACAAAGCTAAATCCTTGACTCTCAAAGGATGACGCATTAAGTATCTGGTCTCCCCTGCTGGCCTTGGCCGAAAGAGGTATTAAGATGTTCGGCTTGTTAAGAGCCAAAAGCTCGCATATGGAGTTGGCTCCCGCTCTTGATATTACTATATCCGCCATAGCCATAATATCCGGCAGTTCCTCATCAATATACTCAAACTGCTTGTACCCTTCGTATTTGCCTGCGTTCTTATCCAGCTTTCCCTTTCCGCATAAGTGAACCACCTGATACCTCTTTAGAAGTTCCGGTAATACTCCTCTTATGGTGTTGTTAATTGCCGCAGCTCCCATGCTTCCGCCAATAACCATTATTACAGGCTTATCTTCATTAAAGCCACAGAAGGAAAGGCCCGCCTGTCTGCTGCCCTTAAAGAGTTCTTCTCTTATAGGTGAGCCTGTAAGAACCGCCTTGGCTGCCGGGAGATATTCTAAGGTCTCAGGGAAGTTACAGCATATCTTGTCTGCGGTCTTAAAGGATACCTTGTTGGCGAGACCGGGAGTAATATCCGATTCGTGGATAATCACGGGGATATGCTCCTTCTGCGCCGCCTTAACCACCGGCACCGATACAAATCCTCCTTTAGAGAAGATAATATTGGGGCGGAGCTCCCTAAGAATATTGCGTGCTTCCGCGCCTCCCTTTATTACTCTGAAGGGGTCTGTAAAATTCTTTAAGTCAAAATATCTTCGAAACTTACCGGTCTGTATGGGATAATAGGGAATACCCGCTCCCTCAATAAGCTTGCGCTCAATTCCTTCTATGGAACCTATGTAATAAATCTCATAGCCCAATTCTTTTAACTTGGGGATTAGGGCAAGGTTGGGTGTTACATGACCTGCCGTTCCTCCGCCTGTCAAAACTATACGTTTCATTAAAGTTGCCTCCAAAACTCGTTGCTCTAATGAAATTATAGCAGAAGATTCTATATTTTGCACATGCTTTCTACTGTTTGCTTTAATATGGATTCGTATCTGTAATAGGTAAGATTTGCGTTGAGCTCGGCGGTTTTTGCTGCTGCCTTCTGCTCGAATTCCTCATCCTTTTTCATAAGATCGAAATACACCACGTAAGTAGACTCCGTCATAAGGATATCCTCTATTGTCTTATCCGAGAGACACTCTGCTACGATTTCTTTGTAGGCATCTAAGTTTCTCGGGTCTAAGATACGCTTTATTCTGTTTAAGGCATCTAATCCTCTGGGGTTAAGAAGCCACAGTTTAGTGAATTCATCACTTATCATGTCCTCAAAAGTCCAGTCGAACTGTTCTTTAATCATTTTTATAAAGGCACGAATATTGCTGCGACAGGCAATCATTGAGCTAAGGCCCTCCTGGGCGCTTGTATCCGATGCCCATTCTCTAAGCTTGTATTTACCCTTGGCATAGAAAAGTATGTTAGAGCCTAAAAGAGCTGCTAAAAAAATCCTTGTTACACCCTTTTGAACTCCTGCGGGAATACGCTGTTTTGCCAGTTCCAGTTCATAGATAAGTTCCTCTTCGCCATTTGCCTTCTTATAAATCTCCACGAATTGACTGATGGGATAGGTAACTGCCTCATATAAGGGATCCATGGCCTCTAGAATAGTCTCGTAGATATCTAAGGAATCCTCTGAAACTATCTTCCACAGAAGGCGTTCCTTCTCCATAATAAGCTGGGCTTCCACCATATCGCTTGTACGATTTGCCACGTCAAAAAGCTTCTCATAGGCAGCCTCACCACGTTTTCTGTAACCCGCTTTCTTTACTTCATCGTAAGCCGGACGGTATTGCTCTAAAAAGTCTTTAACGGAGATGACGTCTGCCTCTGTCTCGGCACTGTTTTGCTTACTCGCTCCTCCCATGGCTTCCATAGCAGCTTTTCCCATAAGATTTGCAGACTCCACCTGCATCTCGCTTCCGTAGAAGGATTGCATAAATGCCGCGAAATCCGTCTGCTTATCGCAATAATCGTAGAATCTCTTCTTAAAATCTTCTATCTGAGCGGAAAGCTCTGGACTTAAGTTTGGATATGCATCAAAGGCGGATACGGTAGGGGTATAAAGAGAGTTTAATATCATATCATTCATGGCATTTCCTCCTCTCGCAAGTCAAATTCATATTTTCCCGTCTTATCCTTGGGAGGAATTGCTATGCATGCAGAGTAACGCACTCTTGCCATCTCCCCTTTTCCAACCTCCATAACCTGCGCTTTCTTGGCTGAAAGAACAGACCAAAGTCTGTTAAACTCCTCCTTAAACTCTGCTTCTTCCGCCGATCTGTCAGGGGCAACATTAACCAGTTTGGGGGCTTCCTCCACAAATTTTTTAAAGCCCATATCATTGGCGGGAACCAGATTTCTGAAAGCTTCCTTTGCCGCCAGATTGCCGAAGGGTTCTCCGTAATTATTCATATCAGTAAAGGCCTTTATCAGGTTATCCTGATGTCGTTTTATCTCGCTCTTGTCAAAACCGCAGCACAAAAGCTCTATATATGCGGTATATGCTTTGTTGAAGGCGTCAATCAGGTTATTAATCTTAAGCTCCACCCCGGCCACCTTCTTCTCATAACCCATCTCATAGGCCTTCATCCAGTCCTGTTCAATCTCTTTGTACTTCTCGTCGTAGATTTGTTCCAATTCCGGCAGTTTGTTTGCCCTTGCAGCATCTCTGTAAGCCGCCATTTTATCAAGCATAAGAGCCTGGGCGGGAGCCGTATAATACTTGGAATTCTTAATACGCTTCATGCTCTCGTCTACCGTTGCACAATCTGCAATTAAATCTCTCGTCTCTGCATAAACCCTGGCCTGATTGGGTGTTCTGCCTGTAGCGGCAAAGCGTTTTGCCATTAGGTCGTAGAGCTCTACGCATGCATTTATAGTTGCCATATATGCCTCCTCCATAAAAGTGTAATAACTGTCTTAGGAATAATTATAGATTATTTTTTTGCAGGATTGTGACATCCGAATGGAGTATTTTGTTGTTCACACTCCCCTCAATGTGTTAAAATGGACATGGTGGCGAGCATGTCACAAACAAATATATATAGCAGAAAGGAAAGGGTATTATGTCACTTGTAACAACGACTAAGATGTTTAAGAAAGCCTACGAAGGCGGGTATGCAATAGGTGCCTTCAATGTTAACAACATGGAAATCATCCAGGGTATAACTGAAGCAGCCGGAGAACTTAATGCTCCCCTTATTCTTCAGGTATCAGCAGGTGCAAGGAAATATGCCAACCATCATTACCTTGTTAAGCTTGTGGAAGCAGCTTTGGAAGTAAACGACCTTCCCATCGCCCTTCACTTAGACCACGGTGCAGACTTCGACATCTGCAAGTCCTGTATCGACGGCGGATTCACCTCCGTAATGATTGACGGTTCCAAGTATCCTTTTGAGGAGAATATAGAGCTTACCAAGAGAGTAGTAGAGTACGCTCATGACAAGGGAGTAGTTGTAGAAGCAGAGCTTGGTAAATTAGCAGGTATCGAAGATGACGTAAAGGTTAGCGAAGAAGACTCTTCCTATACACAGCCTGATGAGGTTGAAGAGTTTGTATCAAGAACCGGTGTTGACTCCCTTGCTATTGCAATCGGAACCAGCCACGGTGCTTATAAGTTTAAACCGGGTACAAAGCCCCAGCTTCGTTTTGATATACTTCATGAGATTGAAAAGAGAATTCCTAACTTCCCCATCGTTCTACACGGTGCATCGTCAGTTCCTCAGGAATTCGTTAAGATTATTAACTCTAACGGCGGTGCCTTAAAGGACGCCATCGGTGTTCCGGAAGACCAGCTTCGTGAAGCTGCTCGTTCCGCAGTATGTAAGATTAACATCGATTCAGACCTTCGTCTGGGCATGACTGCAGGTATCAGAGAAGTTATGGCAGGTGATCCTTCCATCTTTGACCCAAGAGATTATCTTAAAGTGGGACGTGCCAACGTAAAAACCGTTGTTGCCCACAAGATTCAGGATGTGCTGGGATGTGCAGGCAAGGCTGACGAGTGCAGATAGTATGCATTAAGTTAGAAACGTGCGCCGCTAGGCGCACATAACATAAACCCCTCCTTACCATTTCGGTAAGGAGGGGTTATCTTTTATTCCAAGGCATATTTTGCCGCGCTTTCAGCATGAATAATAGTTGTATCAAATATGGGAAGGGAAGAATCCTTTGCTCCTATAAGACTTCCGATTTCCGTGCATCCAAGTATTACTCCTTCTGCCCCTCTATCCTTTAGCTTATCTATAATCTTGGAGTATGCATTCCTTGATTCGTCTTTTATGATTCCCCGGCATAGTTCTTTAAATATTATATCGTTTACGGTATTGATATCTTCTCCCTCAGGAATCAATACCTCGAAGCCTAAATTATTTAATCTGCTTCTGTAGAAATCCCCTGTCATGGTATACTTGGTTCCAAGAAGGGCAACCTTCTTAATCTCTGCTTCCTTAAGGGCCTTCCCCGTTGCATCCGCAATATGAATTACGGGTACGGATACTTTTTCGCTAATATTCGGATACAGTTTATGCATGGTGTTGGTGCAGATAAGGATAACCTCTGCTCCTGCTGCCTCAAGCTTTTCGGCTACATCTGACAGTATTACCTCAATTCTATCCCATTCTCCCTTTGTCATATAATCCTCAAGCTCTGAAAACTCTACGCTGTAGAGAATAATTCTGGCATTGTGAAGTCCTCCAAGCGCCCTTCCCATATATTCATTAATTATCTTGTAGTAAGGAATGGTGCTCTCCCAACTCATACCACCGATTAATCCTATAGTTTTCATATCCAATCAACCCCTTTTCTTTTTCAAAATTATCTCCGTAAATAGCAATCATGTCAATTCGGAATACTTTATACGCGGCGATAAAGACTACTTATCGCCAAGGGATATGATAGAATTTGCATAAAAAGAGCAGGCCACCAAGATAAGCCTGCTCCTTATTTTAAAAAACACCTTCTATTATTCAGATCCGTAAAATATAACATAAATGCAAAACTGCAACAAAAGCAGCCCTGCAATAAGAACTATCCACAACAAGTTACAATCTCCTATATTAATTTCAGCCGCCGAAGCCTTATGTTTCACATTTGAATTGGGTTTTGGCAGTGGACTATTTTTCCTATTAGGTGAGACAAATTCAGCGACGGCTGTATTAATACTTTTTTATATCGGGGTTATTTTAATAAAAAATTTTTTTCGGCACAATATTTCTGTGCCAAACGGAAAAAAACTGGGACAAAAGGACGGTTTATTCTTTACGACATCTTTAAAATATAGTATTCTAATGTATGATTTTAAGGCTTTTGGAGTAGGACAGTGGACAGTAATCGTACATTTAATATAGCAATTGTAGATGATGACAAAAGTGAGATAGACTTACTTTCATCAATTATAAATGAATACGCCAGCCTGGCCGGAATTGACCTGGTTCTTCATCCTTTCGGCAGCGGCGAAGAGTTTCTTTCGGTATATCGTCCTTACAGATATACCGCTATCTTTATGGACATTTATATGGATGGTATGGACGGAATCGATTGCGCAAGAGAGGTTCTTGCAAAAGACCGGGGCGCCATAGTTATCTTCCTTACTTCAAGCGACGGACGTATGCCGGATGCCTTCTCCATTCATGCCTATGACTATATACCCAAACCCGCCGCCAAAGGGAGGGTCTTTAAGGTTTTGGATGATGTCATGATGCGTCAGACCGCCATAAGTTCTGCCCCCGCTTTGACATTTTCCTGTGATAAGAAAGATATTACTCTTCCCTTTCCTGAGATTGTCTGCGTCAGAACAGGTAAGCACAATTACCTGGAAATAACTGATTCCAAAGGGGATACCTATCTTACAAGAGCAACCTTCTCGGAGGTAGCCGACTCTCTTTCCAAAGACAGCAGGTTTTTGCTTGTTCTTCGGGGGGTACTGGTTAATATGGACTATATTAAGGAAATGGCCGGGGAAATATGCCACCTTACAAGCGGCATGACTCTTCCCATAAGCGTTAAGAATGCCAAGAATCTTGCCTCCACGTGGCACAATTATGTTCTTGACGGCATTCGTGCCGAAAGAAAGATAAGGAGAACAAGAAATGAATCTTAATGGCGTATTGATATCGGTTCTTTCATGGTTTGCCATACTGCCGGCAGCCATACTTTGTATTGCTCCCATGCGTAATAAGCTTAAGAAAGGACTGAAAGTCACCCTTGTACGGCTGCTTTCTCTTCTTTTGGTATTAATTCCCGTGGCAGTAATACTGGAGTCTACTATTCTACCCGGATATAATTCCTTGCTGCCTTTGGTGGCTCTTATTACTTTTGTTGTATATCACAAAAGTCTGACTGTGCCCTTATGCAAAAGCTTATCCGTTTACTTAGTGGTCTTTACTTATATGAGTTTTATGTCCAATTTTGCCAACGGATTCGATGCTACTATACATCCCAATTCTTTTCTTGATAATTTTTCCCTGGAAGGAGCTATATTCCAGGCAATAGTCACCACACTGTTTTCTATTGCGGCCTACTATCCCCTTCGCCGATTCGGAGGCTTTCTGGTGGACCGGTTTGATATAGACAGAATCTGGTATCTGACCCTTCCGGTTATGAGCATATTCCTTGCCTATAATCTGATTATCGCGCCAAAAAAATACGAAACCATCCACGTAAACGATGCTTTCTTATTCTACTGGTTGTCCCTGATTTTACTTCTGGTACTTCTAACTTTATATTGCATTGCATTCTACTTCATCATCCTTGATATGATGAGCGCATCGGAGGCCAGGGAGCGCAATCGCATCCTTGAGATGCAGGAAAGCGCCTATCTTTCACAGCAGCGTTACCTGAATGAATCCGCCAAGGTACGCCATGACTTTAAGCATGTAATAGGTACTTTAAACACCCTGATTGTGGGAGAAGACTATGAGTCTGCCAAAGAATACATAAAAAATTATCTGGCATCTTTGCCGGCCAATGAAACCATCATGTTTTGCCATAATTCTCCCGTCAATGCCCTATTAAACTATTACTACCATATGGCCAAAGACGCTGACATAGACACGGCATGGGAGATATCCCTTCCCGAGGATACGGGAATATCGGATCTTGATTTGTGTAATATCCTAGGTAATATCATTGAGAATGCCATCTTAGCCTGCAAGACTATTCCCACCGAAGAGCGTTTTATCGATCTGACCCTTCGCTTCGAGGAAGAAGGAACCATCTATATAGTTACAACCAATTCATTTGACGGAAAAGTTCTTATGGATAAGGGTGAATACCGATCCACCAAGGCACAGGGAGCAGGTATCGGTCTTCGCTCCATAAAAGAGACCGCGGCAAAATACGGCGGATCCGTGAGATTTAGCCATACCGAAGATGAATTCAATACAGACGTTATTCTCCCCAAAAGCATTTGATTTTCAAATTATTTTTTAAAAATGGGTTGACACGGAAAAAATCCTGTGCTTTAATGAGTTAAACCGTTGATGAAGAGTAAGTAGATTCTATCAATCGTCTCACAGAGAGTCGCAGGTGGTGTGATTGCGGCAGATGACATAGTTTTGAATGGGCTTCTGAGGGCGAACAGAAACGGGTAACCGGAGTATGTGAGACGGAGCAGACACTTCGTTATCAAAGTCAGCATATGGTTGTATGCATGAGAGGGCGCATAAGCGTCAAGCCGGGTGGCACCGCAGGAAGATTATTCATCCTGTCCCAGCAAATTGTTGGGACAGGATTTTTTATTTGTCCTCCCAACCAACCATGTAAACATATTTTAGGAGGAAAAAAACATGAAAAAGAAACTTTTAGCATTATTACTTGCAGCAGCAACAGTGCTCTCATTCGGAGCATGCGGTAACTCAGGAAGTGGAGCATCATCCGCAGCTTCAGGTGCTTCTTCAAAGAAGACCTTCAAAATCGGTATCTGTAACTATGTAGACGATGCATCACTTAATCAGATCTGTGAGAACATCCAGACTCAATTGAAGAAAATCGGTGATGAGAAGGGTGTTACATTTGATGTTAAACTTGAGAACTGTAACGCAGACGCCAACGTACTTGCTCAGATCGTATCCAACTTCAAGGCTGATAAGGTAGACCTTATGATTGGTGTTGCTACTCCTGTTGCCATGGAGATGCAGTCAGCAACTGAAGAAACCGACATCCCCGTAGTATTTGCAGCAGTATCAGATCCTATTTCAACCAAGCTTGTTGCTTCCATGGAAAAGCCGGGTAAGAATGTTACAGGAACATCTGATGCTCTTGATACCGCCAATATCTTTAAGCTTATGACAACTGTTAATAAAGATGTGAAGAAGGTAGGTCTTCTCTATGATGCAGGACAGGATGCATCCACACAGGCAATCAAAGATGCCAAGAAATATCTTGATGACAACAAGATTGCTTACGTTGAGAAGACAGGAACCAATGCAGACGAAGTAAAACTTGCAGCGCAGGCTTTGGTAAGCGAGAAGGTTGACGCAGTATTCACACCAACCGACAACACCATCATGGCTGCAGAGCTTTCCATCTATGAGATATTTAAAGATGCTAAGATTCCTCACTACACCGGAGCAGACTCATTCGCACTTAACGGAGCTTTCCTCGGATACGGTGTTGACTATGCTAACCTTGGTGTTGAAACAGCCAACATGGTTGGAGACATCCTTATCAATGGCAAGAAACCTGCTGACTTTGCAGTTAAAACCTTCGATAACGGAACAGCTACAATCAACACTGAGATTTGCCAGGCATTAGGCCTTGATTTCGCTAAACTTTCCGAGCAGTTAAAGCCTTTATGCACAAAGGTTCAGGAAATCAAGACAGCTAAGAGCTTTAGCTAATTACACATATTTAGGACGGTAGATTTAAATGGAATTATCTTCATACATCATGTTAGGTCAGACAGCCCTTGAACTGGGCCTCATTGGAGGTATTACAGTTCTCGCTCTGTTCCTTAGTTATTCAATGTTAAATGTATGTGATCTATCAACAGACGGTTGCTTCACTCTTGGAGCAACCGTTGGTGCCGTTGTGGCACTGAGCGGTCACCCCTTATTATCTATTCCCGTTGCCATGTGCGCAGGACTTATATCCGGTTTTGTAACGGCCTTTTTGCAAACCAAGATGGGTATCAACAGTTTGCTGGCCGGTATCATTGTTAATACGGGTCTTTACTCTGTAAATATTGCTATTATGGGTAACTCATCCCTCCTTAACATGAATACCACCGACACTGTATTTACCATGTTAAAAGACGCTTTAAAGGGAACCCCCTTTGCAAGCTGGAACAAGACAATTATTGCAGCCGTGGCAGTAATTATTGTTATAGTAATATTGGCATTGTTCTTAAGAACACGCCTTGGTCTTGCTATTCGTGCAACCGGCGATAACCCGGATATGGTACGTTCTTCTTCCGTTAATCCGGTATTTACAACCATCGTGGGACTATGTATATCCAATGCCTTTACAGCTCTTTCAGGCTGTCTTTTGGCCCAGTCCCAGAAGTCCGTTAATATTGATATCGGAAGCGGAATGGTAACAGTAGCCTTGGCTTCTCTTCTTATCGGTAATGCTTTTATGGGTAAGGGAAGAATCGCAAAAAGAGCAATTGGTGTGGTTCTTGGTTCTATCATTTTCAGACTGGTATATACCATTGCCCTCAGACTTAACATGCCGGCATTTATGCTTAAGGCGGTATCTTCTATTATAGTAATTATTGCTATAGCAGGTCCCTACCTTAAGAGCCGCTACCCAATGTATGCAAGAAGACTGGCCCATAAACGGACCCTGCGAAAAGGAGGTAATGACAATGCTTAAGATTTCTCATATCTCCAAGACATTTAACCCCGGAACTAACAGCGAAAAGCTGGCTATAGATGATCTTTCTCTAGAGGTAGCAAAAGGTGATTTCATTACAATAATAGGCGCTAATGGAGCCGGTAAGTCTACTCTGTTTAATGCCATCTTAGGTTCCTTCATTACTGACTCGGGAACCATAACCCTTGATGGAAGGGATGTAACCCTTGAGTCACAGCATGTAAGAGCCAGAGAAATAGGTGTATTATTTCAGGATCCCATGAGGGGAAGCGCCCCGGGGATGACTATCGGCGAGAACCTTGCCCTTGCGGCAGGTCATGGCGGATGGCTCTCCCACGTAACAAAGGCTGAGCGTGAAGGCTTTAAAGAAAGACTCTCAGTTCTTGGAATGGGCCTTGAAGACCGTATGAATCAGCCCGTCGGACTGCTATCCGGTGGTCAGCGTCAGGCTCTTACCCTTCTTATGGCTACATTTAACCCACCTAAGCTGCTGCTTCTTGATGAGCATACGGCAGCCCTTGACCCCGCTACAGCCGACAAGGTCCTTGAGCTTACTGACAGTATTGTTAAGGAGAATAATCTCACCTGTCTTATGGTTACACATAATATGCGTCAGGCCCTTGATATGGGTAATCGAACCATTATGATGAATGGCGGCAAGATTATATATGATGTATCGGGAGAAGAAAGAAGTGCTTTGACGGTTCAAGACCTGCTGCTTAAGTTTAAGCAGGTATCCGGTGAGACACTGGACAATGACCGAATGCTGTTATCATAATTTGATTTATTGTGTATTAAAGGCCTGCTTAACGCAGGTCTTTTTTAGTGGATTTTTTCTCGAAAATAGTGTATCATAAGTACCGATTGTAATCTAAGGAGGAAACCAAATGTTTTGTGCAAAATGCGGCGCAGAGAACATGGCAGATGCCAAGTTCTGCGAAAAATGCGGGGAACCCTTGATGGCGGTTCCTAATGCGGAAGGTGTTATTTCTAAGTCTGCTTCGGGGAGCGGCGTAACAAGTGGTCAGTCTTTTGTTAATACATTAAAGTCTGTCCCCTTAAAGATTTGGATTGGGGGAGGCGTAGCTCTTGTAGCAATTATTGTTGCAATAGTAGTCCTGCTTATTAATGCTACTACTGTGGATTTTAGTAAGTATGTAGTTGTGGAAACATCAGGATATAACGGATACGGAAAAGCTACTGTTAAAATCGACTGGGAAACTCTCGAAAGAGAACACGGTAAGGATTTATCCTTTACTCCCGAGGCTCAATATGCTATTTCTTCAGACAACCCGGTTGTAGTAGCAAAGAGATATGTCAAGGTAAAAGCAGAGCGTACATCCGAGCTTTCAAACGGAGATGTAATTAATTATGAGTTTGACGTTAGAGATGACTTCTACAAATTTATCGGCGGAAGAGTCAAATTCTCAGCTGGTACATATACTGTTAACAACTTACAGCAGGCAGAAACAATTGACGTATTTAAAGATTTAAATGTTGAATTCACCGGAACATCTCCTAACGGAAGAGCAAAATACACCTATAACGGAAGTGAATCCATTAGCTTTAGGATTGATAAAAGAACCGGCCTTAAGAACGGCGATACTATCACTGTTACTCTTTCAATCTCAAATCCGGAATCATTTGCCAAAAAATACGGCAAGTTGCCGGCAGAGACCAGCAAGACTTACACAGTATCCGGGCTTGCCGAAGGCATGACAAGCTTTTCCGGTGTATCGGAAACAGCTCTTGCCAAGTTTAAGAAAGAGGCTGAGGATAAGATAGCTTCACAGGTTGCAGGTCGTTCTAATTACTCTGTAGCAAACCTAGAATATGTAGGATATTATTTCCTCACAAAAAAGGAGAATTCAAGCGCAAACAATAATCAACTATTTATTGTTTATTCAGGAGACTTATCTCATAGTGAAGGCAAATTTACCACCACAAAGGTTTTCTTCCCGGTTCAGTTCACCAACGTTTTAAAGGGTGACGGGGATGAATACAAGTATAACAGCAATCTCTACATTAAAGGTAATACCAGATTAGAAAGCTCATACAGCACCAACGGCTTTAAAGAAGGTGCAGAAATGTACAAGTCAATTATTACCGAGAACAGAGACAACTATACATACGAGATGTCCGAAGGATTAAAGCAGTTTGGTGAGTAATTCTTTGAACTAAATATATAAGAAAAAGCATGTCAATCGGCATGCTTTTTTTGTTGCCAATTCAGCTCCTTGAATTGATTGAATATTCCGACTAATATGATATAATTATTCTAAGATTTCGATAAAAAATTCTAAATGCATTTCTAATTTGGGGGAGAACAAAATGGATAAAGAATCATTAAAGTACTACAAAACTATAGGAATGGTGCAGCAGGCCATAACCAAAGTATCCACCTTAGATGAGGCCTTAAAGGCCGGATTGCAGGTTATCTTAGAAAGCTCTGCCGCAGATTATGCCATCATGTGGTATAAGGACAACACGGCAAAATCACTGCTCCACCCCTACTACTGGATATGTCCTTTGGACTTGTCTTCTATAAGCTATGCTCCGGGTATGGGGGCTACCGGAAGAGCATTTGCCGAGCAATCCCCTGTAACAATCATCAATTTTCAAACCGCGCCGGACCCGGTTACGGCTAATAATCTTGAGGGAATTAACGTTTCCTCTGTTTGTTGTGTTCCCTTCTCCAATGACACAATGCAGATAGGTTGTATAGAGTTTATAAAAACAGTAGAAAGCGGCTACTTCACCGAAGAAGATGCGGATATGTGTCAACTCTTAACGGTAATGACAGAGTTAGCCATTAATGAATCCGGTCTTCCCCCTGCAGAATGGAAAGACAAAAAAGCCATTCTATCTGTAAGGGATATAAAGAAGGAATTTGTAAACGGCGAGATAATTACCAAGGTATTAAAGGGCGTTAACTTTGACGTATTCGAGGGAGAATTTTTAGCCCTCTTAGGGGAATCCGGATGCGGAAAATCAACGGTCCTTAACATAATAGGCGGTATGGACAAGGCCACCAGCGGACATTTTTCCTACATGGGAAGGGATATGTCAGATGCCGACACAGATGAACTTACCCGGTACAGAAGGGAAAATATCGGTTTTGTCTTCCAAAGCTATAACCTAATGCCAAACTTAAACGCTAAGCAAAACTTAGAGCTTATCGCTGAGCTGGTGGATAATCCCATGGATCCCCTTGACGCTTTAGACTTAGTTCACATGAGAGACAAGAAGGACAACTATCCCTCTCAGCTTTCAGGTGGACAGCAGCAGCGTATTTCCATAGCAAGAGCCCTTATTAAAAAACCTCGACTTATTCTTGCAGACGAGCCAACGGCGGCTTTGGATTATGCCACCAGTATAGAAGTATTACAGGCATTTGAGCAGGTTGTAGCCCAGGGAACAACCCTTATTATGGTTACCCATAACGAAGAGATTACCCGAATGGCCAACAGAGTTCTCCGTTTCCGTAACGGTAAGCTCTATGAAGTAACTGTCAATCATAACCCGGCACCGGCAACAGATCTTATATGGTAGGTAAGTGATATGAAAAAGACACAATTCATTGATTTGATTACCACAATTAAAAATACCCTGGTTTCCTTCTGTTCCATCACAATGTTTGTAGCTTTGGGCGTTTCAATCTTTCTTGGCATGGGATGGTCTGCCACCTCCTTGTCAAAGTCTGTTAAAAATGCTCAAGATCAAAATAATTTCAGGGACTTAGAGATTATTACCCCCTACGGATTTACCGATTCCGAACTGGACAAAATTCGAAAAGTAGAGGGAGTGAAAACCGTAGAAGGAACCTACACGTACTACGGATACTTCAGCCTGGGGGGCACAAAATACCAGGCAAAACTCTGTACTATCCCTAAGAAACTCAACACCCTCTTCTACGTGGAGGGTTCAATGCCCACCCTGGCAAATGAAGTGGTTGTGGAAAGAAGCTGGGCCGAACTCTATGGCCTGAAAGTAGGAGATTCCATTACCTTCTTACATGATGCCACCTCAGAGCCTCATGCCCTGTCCATTCTCCTTGAGAATGAGGATAAAATCGGGGATGTTCAGGCAATGATTAATCTATTCAATGAGGAAGAGCCCAAGGCTTGCGGTATGCAGGCATTAAACTATGATACATTCAGAGTTGCCGCCCTGGCTGAATCCCCTGATTATATCAGTAACTTTGCCGAGACATATGGAACTTCTGCAACCCTTAACACACCCATTAACTGTATAATGTTCCTTCCGGAAGAAGCTTTTGATGCCAGGTCATTTGCAGGATATAATGATATTCACGTAAAGAGTACTTATCTGGACGGATTGTACTCAGATAGCAAATTCAGAGATCAAAACGAAGAGTTTAAAGACCGGGTTGATGTGGTGGTTAAAGAGTTAAGCTCCGCCAAAAATGCCCGGATAGTAAATATTGCCACCAATTTAAAGACCAAGCTTGAAGAGGCACCTACCCTGGTAAAAGAATACAGGGAGCAGATTATATCAGGACAGAGAGAAATAAGTATCTACGAGCGTCTCGTTAACGAAGGAAAGAAAAGAATAGGCGATGCTTCTACCCTTCTTAATCAGGCCCGTAATGAATTGGAATCAAGAATTGCCCAGTACAGGGAATTATACGAACGATTTAAAGCTGCCCTTCCTACCGTTGAGGAAATGAAGGAGAAGCTTGATAAAGCCGGGGATATTATTGAAAAGGGTGTGGAAGTCCTCAAATCTTATAAGGATCATCCCGAAAAGCTGGAAGAAACAAAAAACTTTCTGAATATGCTTTTTATGATGGCCCAGATGTATCATTCGGATGATGCGGAAACCATAGAAGTAATTCAGGAATATGTTAATTCCTTTATAGATCAATGGCAAGCCGCCATCAGCGATATTGACTATGAGGCATTAGCTGCCCGTATTCCGGAATTCAAAGAGAAGCTATTTGAAGTTCTTTCGCAAAAAGACCGGGTTATTTCCGCCGGAGAAAAATTTGTTCAGGACGCCCGCAACAAAGTGGCCACTTATATCCGTCAGCTTACAAACGGCCAGAGTGACCTTGATTCGGGTCAACAACAGATTAATACCGGTAAAGAAAAGATTGCCGAATACGAAGAACAGGTTACCAATGCAGAGTTGATGCTTGAAGGACCCATTGTTCAGCAGTTTAGGGTTGCAGTATCAGATCTTAAGGATTACTCTTCCGCTATCCTTACAATAGCCAACAATCCCACTAATGCGGCAACCTTGACCATTACTGAGATTCTAAGCAGAACCAAGCTCTCCCTTGCATCCCTCTTCTTTATAGTGGGAATACTGGTATGCTATTCAGCTTTATCAAGAATAGTATATTCACATATGAAACTCCTTGGAACCAAGAAAGCTCTTGGTCTGAGCAAAGGTGAGATAACAAGGTCCTACCTTTACTACGGTGCTTCCACCGCAATTGTGGGCAGTATCTTAGGCGGTATTCTGGGTTACTTTGCAATTCAGCCCACTATTATGATGGCCCTTAGAAGGAACTATGTCTTTAAACAGGATATTTTTCATATAGATTTCTTGGAATTCCTTATAATCTTCCTTGTTGAGCTGGTTATTATTCTGCTCTCCACCTACGTTGCCTGCAGAAGAATCTTAAGAGAGCAGCCTGTTACCCTTCTTGCAGGCCCCACTCCCTCAGACGGCAGGGCAAGGTTCTATGAGAAGTCAAAACTTTGGAAAAGACTATCCCTCTTCTCTAAGACCATGTTTAACAACTTCTTTACGGACAAACGAAGGGTTATAGGTACTTTAATAGGAATTACGGGATGTACCGCCATGTTGGTATGCGGTATGGTTATTAATCTAAACTCCATAAAGTCATCGGATATAATGTTTAACGAGTTGAATCCCTTCGATACCCTTATTATGTTTGATGGTAAACAGGAAGGTGCAAAAGACAAGATTCAGAAGGTCTTAGAAGAAAACAATATTGAGTCCTCATCCTTTGCTTCCTACTGCATCAGGATGGTTCTCCCGGATGATAGGGTAAACATTTGCTACGTTTACGCCAGCGATGATGAGAATTTCCCCAAATTCTTTAAGCTTAAAACGGATAAGGGAAACTTAAAGGAAATCACAGATGGTGCCCGTTTGGTAAACGGATTCGGACAAAGCTACAACATCGATTCCGGCGACAAAATAGAGTTTATTGATAATACGGGACAGCATTTCTTTATTCCATACATAGGGGAATTTGAATCATACCTGCCAAGGATTATTGCAGTGACATCTGCAGAAACGTATACAAGGTATTCAAAGACAGACTACTACCCCACTTCCTTTACGGTAGACTTAAGGGGTAAGGATAAAGAAGCTTTGCTTTCGCAGCTTAAAGATATTCCGGGCTTTATAACCCTTTATGACTATGTTTCCATCAACAAGGCAGGCTTTAACTCTGTAAGCTCCTGTACCATCATCGTAGCCCTTTTGGCTATTATTCTGGCAACAATTATGGCCTTCCTGGTTCTTCTTAACCTCTTTGCAATGCATGTGGAGGAAAAGAAGAGGGAGCTGATTATTCTTATGATAAACGGCTATTCTTTGAAATACGCCAAGAAATACGTATATAAGGACACCATATTCCTGACTGTTATAGGTATAATCCTAGGCTCCGTCCTGGGACAACTGGCAGGTGATATGAATATTCAGGTATTCTCCTATCTGCCGGCCCATTTCTACAGCGGACTCAACTGGTTATCCATTCTCTTCGGAGTAGTTATGGCGGCACTTCTGGCCTTCATTAATTCTAAGATAGCCTTAAGACGCATAAATAAGTTTAATCTTACAGACATTAATAAGTGAACCATAGTCTAATCGACACTAATAAGCATCTTAGCCAATACATAATTGCTGACATTCACACCCCGTGGTGTCAGCCGCCATCTTCCGGCTTCATACTCCTCAAGGAGACCCTTCATGTCCTCATCTCTAAAAATGTGACCGTATGTTTCTTCAAAGGCGCAGTCAAAGGCTTTATCAAACTCTGCGACACTAATTCCCTGCATCATGCGAAGTCCCAGAAACATAAACTCTTCCATCTGCGCCTTCTTATCCAAATCAGTGGTCTCTTCATAAAGGTTCTTGTAATGCATATACTCTTCCTTAGTAAAAAGCCCAAGGTAATCATCCAAACCGGTAATATTCCTGTACCTTTTATTATTCCAAAGGGAAGCAGCTCCTATGCCGAATCCTAAGTAGTTGCCCCGCTTCCAGTATCTGATATTGTGTCTGCACTCATATCCCGGCAGGGCATAGTTGGATATTTCATATCTTTCGTATCCGCGACCTGCCAAAAAATCTCCCGTCAATTCATACATGGCATTCTCAGTTTCTTCGTCCGGTAGAAATGCAGGTGTCTCTCCCTTGGCTCTGGCCTCATCATCCTCGTGATACTTTTCATAAAAGGGAGTGCCCTCTTCTATGATAAGACCATAGGCCGAGATATGGTTTGGCTTTAACTCGGTCACTTTTTTTAAGGTCTGCTCCCAGCTATCCAACTTCTGTCCCGGCAAAGAGGATATAAGGTCGACACTTATATTGCCAAATCCGGCTTCTCTAAGATAGCGATAATTTCCCTCGAATTCTTCGAAGGTATGTATCCTTCCAAGAGCCTGAAGTTCAGTGTTATCAGCGGATTGAAGCCCTATACTGAGGCGATTTATGCCAGCATCCCGCCATCCGGATACTTTCTCATCACGATACGAAATATCCTGTTTGTTGACAGAATAGTCCGGTCCTGCTCCAAGAGTTCCCGGGTTTACTTCCATGGATACTTCCGCATCGTCTTCCACATAGAATTCCCGTCTTAGGGCCTTCATAATACGCTCTATTTCGCCCACAGGCAAAATAGACGGGGTTCCCCCGCCTATATATACGCTATCCACAGATATATCCGAGTCGCCTCCAAAGTCGAGTTCCTGGAATACCATGGCCTTGTATTTAATTTCCTCAATCAGTTCCTCCACATAGGCTTTCTTAATATCATCCGTTGCAGGCATTGACAAAAAGTCGCAGTAATTACACTTTCGTACGCAAAAAGGTATGTGGATATATAAACCGACTTTGTTCATTCACAATCAATCCTTATTATATAGCCTTTTATTGGTCATCAAGTTTAAGAACACTCATGAAGGCCTTCTGGGGAATCTCAACGTTACCAATCTGGCGCATACGCTTCTTACCTTCCTTCTGTTTCTCAAGAAGTTTACGCTTACGGGTGATATCACCGCCGTAGCACTTGGCAAGTACGTCTTTTCTCATGGCCTTAACAGTTTCTCTTGCAATAACCTTGCTTCCGATGGCTGCCTGAATAGGTATCTCAAAGAGATGTCTGGGTATCTCTTCTTTCAGCTTCTCGCACATCTTCCTTCCACGTTCATAAGCCGTATCCTTATGCACGATAAATGACAGCGCATCCACCTCTTCCTTGTTAATAAGGATATCCAGCTTAACAAGGTCCGATCTGACATAGCCCTTCATTTCGTAGTCAAAGGAAGCATAGCCTCTTGAACGGGACTTTAAGGCATCAAAAAAGTCATATATTATCTCGTTAAGAGGAAGCTCGTATTTTATAAGAGCTCTGGTCTCCTCCATATATTCCATGCTGACGTAGATTCCGCGGCGTTCCTGACACAGGTCCATAATGGAGCCGATAAACTCCGATGTAACCATAATCTCGGCATTAACCATGGGCTCTTCCATATAGTCTATGGTGGCCGGGTCCGGAAGATTGGAGGGGTTGGTAAGCTCTATTACCTCACCGTCAGTCTTGTGAACCTTATATATAACACCGGGTGCTGTCGTTACAAGGTCTAAATTGTACTCTCTTTCAAGTCTCTCCTGGATAATCTCCAAGTGGAGAAGTCCTAAGAAGCCGCATCTAAAGCCGAATCCGAGGGCAATAGATGTCTCCGGCTCAAACTGCAGTGAAGCATCATTTAACTGAAGCTTTTCCAAAGCATCCCTAAGGTCCGGATACTTAGCTCCGTCCGCCGGATACATACCGCAGTAAACCATGGGATTAACCTTCTTATATCCCGGCAATGCCTCTGCGCAGGGGCGATTAGCCTCCGTAATAGTATCTCCCACTCTGGTGTCCTTAACGTTCTTAAGGCTGGCCGTTATATAACCAACCATTCCCGCGCTAAGCTCATCGCAGGGAATAAACTGTCCTGCCCCGAAGATTCCAACTTCCACAACCTCAGCTGTGGCACCGGTGGCCATCATCTTAATGGCTGTTCCCACCTTTACGGTACCCTCTTTGATACGACAGAATACTATAACTCCCTTATAAGAATCATATAAGGAGTCAAATATCAGGGCTTTTAAGGGTGCCGACGGATCCCCTGTAGGTGCAGGGATTCGCTCTACTATCTGCTCAAGCACCGCTTCGATATTAATACCGTTTTTAGCTGAAATTAGCGGGGCATCCTGAGCCTCTATTCCTATAACATCTTCTATCTCGTCAATAACCCTCTGGGGCTCTGCGCTTGGCAGGTCTATCTTGTTGATAACCGGCAGGATGTCTAAGTCATGGTCTAAGGCCAAATAAACATTGGCCAGAGTCTGGGCTTCAATACCCTGGGCCGCATCCACCACCAACACTGCACCGTCGCAGGCTGCAAGGCTTCTTGACACCTCATAATTAAAGTCTACATGACCCGGAGTATCAATAAGATTGAAGATGTATTCCTCTCCATCCTTAGCCTTATAAATAATACGAACAGCCTGCGCCTTAATGGTTATTCCACGCTCGCGCTCTAAGTCCATATTATCAAGCACCTGGGCCTGCATCTCACGACTGGTAAGAAGGCCTGTCATCTCGATAATTCGGTCAGCCAAAGTGGACTTACCGTGGTCAATATGGGCTATTATACAAAAGTTTCTGATTTTGCTTTGATCTATATTTGACATTAAATCTTCCTCATTGCTTATTCTATGTAAATGAATACACTTACTTCCATGATTTTATCATAGGAAGGCATTATCCACAACAACACAATAAAAAAGCACCCGGATGACGGTTCCGAGTGCTCATACTGCTTAAATAACGATTAGCCGATTGAATTAACGGCTTTGGTAAGACGAGCTACCTTTCTAGAAGCGTTGTTCTTGTGGTATACGCCTTTTGACTGTGCCTTATCAATAGTAGATATTGCACTAAGTAAAGCTGCATTAGCTGCTTCTTTATCTTTAGCTACAACAGCTGCCTCGACCTTCTTAATTGCTGTCTTAACAGAAGATCTGATTGCCTTATTTCTTGCTGCTCTAGTCTGATTAACTAAAATTCTCTTCTTAGCTGATTTAATGTTTGCCATCTTTACACCTCCATCATGTTTAGTCTGATTTACGATATAATGTTTACACCGCAAGCCAGACACATGTCCATGAGACGCTTCGCACCTTTTAGGACAGGCTTGATGTAAACGTACTAATCTATATTAGTACAGGAATCCCATTCTGTCAATACCTAACCCCAAAAGAAGCCAAAAAAGAGGCCAAATTTTGGCCTCTTCTTATGGAAACTACATGTATATGTATGAGCAGGAAAATCCCGATGTCAGCTAAACTGCTATTGCCTGGCCCAGGCTCTTGCATTTGCCTAAGGCCTCATCATCCGGAGTATTATTTGCAATTACACTTTCAGTAAGGAGGTTCAGTCCCGCATCACGACATCTGTCTTCCCAATCTCTCATCCACTGACCGTCTCCCCAGTCATAGGAACCGAAAAGAGCTATACCTTTACCGGACAGAGATTCTTTTACATCGTTAAACATAGGCTCGAAAATGGTATCTTCCAATTCCTCGTCACCCATTGCAGGGCATCCGAAGGCTATGGTATCAAAACCCTCTGCCTCGCCGGAACTGAAATTAGCCGCTTCAATAAGAGACACTTCTGCTCCCTTGTCCTTGGCTCCGGATTCTACGGCTTTTGCCATCTCCTCTGTATTGCCTGTTCCACTCCAATATACTATTGCTACTTTATTCATTAATATACCTTCCTTTCAAATTAAACGTTATTTTAAAATATTACAGCAGGCGTATCAGTTACCACTGCCAGTTCTGTTAACGGACTGCCCTTCTTATAGAGAAGCTTATACTTTTCCGTACACCTCTTGTATTTCCTGAAGGTTTCCTCAGCCCCTTCCTTGTTGGAATATGCCTTCCAACAACCGGTACATTTCACTCCCTTCCTGGAACTGTCCATAAAGGACTGCACGTCTGAAGGGGGATACCCCAAAAACAATCCCACTTCGTGTGGAAATTCTTCATCTGCCGCCATATGCCGCATAAGTTCCGCAAGAGCGTTCACGGTGCTTTTACAGCTGTATCCTTTTTTCTTTAGTATTCTAAGGGCCTCCGGATCCTGCAGGTCCTTTTCTAAAAAGGATGGGCGGTAAATGTAGAGTAATACCGAATCGGCCCTGCGCTTAACCGGTACAACGCGAAGCCCCTTTTCCCGCAATACGCGGTTTAAACTGCGAATCTCTTCGTTTATGTCCGCTCCCTTTTTAACCTTTACCGGAAAAAGATTGCCCGTCTTAATTCCGGCAAGGGTTGGGGAGCAATGGGCTATAACGAATTGTTCTGACATTCTCTTTTAACTTCTCCTTTGAATTGTTATTTATTATAAGAGATTGGCGCCTCACACAGTTAGCTATTGCTAACCATGTCCTCAAATATATGGCCACTTAACATCAAGCGGCCTTAATTGCTGTTAGTTAGCCATCGCTAACTACATATATAATATCATATTGTTTTCCGGTGTCAAGTGATATTTTTACTTTTTCTTCGGAATATATGCATGGGTTCTGATGTAGCCAAGAATCTCCGTCAGACCGGCCTTATTAGGATGGAGACCGTCATTCATCATGTATTCCGCCTTGGCATTGCCATCATCACCTACTATGGCTGAAAAAGTGTCTATGTAATGGGTTCCCGTATTCTCAGCAATCTTTAATATCCAGCTGTTAGCCTTGGTAATGCTGGCATTGGTTATGCTGCCCCAATGCTTGTAGGCTTTGGTTATGGGGTATATTGATGAGCAGAGAATATTGGTGTCCGGGCTTACCCTTTGGATCTTGGTAATAAGGTCTGTATATTCCTTGGTAAAGGACTCCTCATTCATAAAGGAGATGCCATTGATGCCCATGGCAATAACTATATATTCAGGCTTATGCGCCTTTACCACATCAACTATAAGCTTCTCCTTCTTATCAAAGGGATCTAATATCTTATAGGTGCTTTGATATGCAAGAGTCTGGGTTCCCTCCGGCCCCGTCCAAATCTGCTTGGTGTCCTTGCCTCCTCCCAAGAGGCCGTTTGGCCCCATCCAGTAGGTGGGGGAATCACAGATAAAATACAGCTTGTCGCGGTACTCCGTACCCGCATCCTCGGTTATCCCAAGAAGAGCCGGGGATTCATAGTTGACCGGTGTTAAATTCTTGTTATTTGTATAGACATATTCTTTGCTTCTGTCAATCTCAGGCTTTGGTTCCTCAGAAGAAGTAGGTGTTATTGCCTCGGTGGATTCCTCCGAAGTCTTCTCCCCTGATGCCCTCTTTCTTCCGCCGCCTACAGCCAGCATAATACAAGCAATAACCAGCAGTATAGCTGATAATGTCAGAATTGTTGATAGCACTCTCCGTTTCACTCTATTACCCCTTTATACCCTCATTTTAATGCCGGCAAAGCTGGCTTTTTATAAACTCCGCCACCTTGGCAGGCTGCTTCCTGTAGAAGAAGTGATGCCCGTGGAAAGTCTCGTAATTCACGTCCTCTGTGAAATAATTGCTCCAGTTTGATACTCCACTTTTGGTAACAAAATCGTCATCTGCCGTCATGATACTTGCAGGAATATGCAAAGGCCCCTTATCCTCGTATCTGTACTTGGCAGCAAACATCATACCCGACTTAATCTCCTCAATATTCTTCATAATTGGAGTTGGGTCAGTGATATCATTCATCTCCATAATGTGCTTCATTACAAGTTCATCTGTAATAGGCTCCCTATAGGGGGAGATAAATTCCGCCGCCGGCTTTACCGCCGCAAGAAAAAGTCTTTCAGGCATGGGAAAGCCATCCTTTTGCAGCACGTGGCAGGCCTCATAGGATATCAGTCCGCCGCAGCTATATCCCCACACAGCATAAGGATTCCCATCATACTGCTCCTTCAAGAAGTTCGCAAAATCATCTATCTCATCCTTGAATTCCGTGTTGGGGGGTATATCTGCATTGACCCCTTTTCCCTTGCCGTCCCAGGCAATAAGGTCAACATCTCCTTTTAGAAGTTCTTTCATATGTTTAAATGAGTATGAACTGCCCCCCGCAAAGGGAACAACGTAAAGCTTTTTAATCATTGTATTACCTCCGACATTTTTAATTATAAATAAATGATGGGGATTTGAAAACATTTTTGTTTCGTTGACTGCGGGATAGTTGTATCGTATATTATTAAGTAAGTCACGGGAACTATCCCTGTGGCTTTATGGAGAAAAACTATGAAGGAATTAAAACAGGATTTAAAAAACAGTGATTTTAAAAGCATATATCTACTATACGGCGATGACTCTTATCTCAAGCGTTTCTATAAGAACCAGCTTCGAAACAAGGTAATTCGTCCTGATGACAGTATGAACTACGCCCACTTTGACGGCAATCAGATAGACATCGGAGAGTTAATCAGCATCAGTGATACCATGCCCTTTTTGGCTGAGCATCGCCTTATTCTGGTGGAGAACTCCGGTTTTTTCAAAAGTCCCAAGGACCAACTGATTTCCTATGTGGAGAATATCCCTGATACCACCGTAATGGTCTTTGTTGAAGATGAGGTGGATAAGCGAGGCAGAATGTTTAAAGCAGTGGCAGCCAAAGGCCGGACAGTATCCGTGGAATCCCCCGGAGGCAAGGAGCTTCAGGCCTGGGTAGGCAAATACCTGGCAAGATTCCATACCGGCATGACCACCGATGCATACAATCTCCTTATTTCCAGGGTCGGCACTGACTTAGAAACCCTTGATAAGGAGTTATCCAAGCTGGTGGACTACACCTACGGTAAGGACATAATAAAACCTGAAGATGTTTCCGCAATCTGCACCGTACAGACTGAGAACAAAATATTCGATATGATTGAATATATCGTTAAGAAGGATTCCAAGAAGGCTTTGGATTTGTATTATGACCTGCTGGCTTTAAAGGAGCCTCCTATGAGAATTCTCTTTCTTATAGCCATGCAGTTTGACAGACTGTTTAAAGCAAAGTCTATGAGAGAAGCCGGTTATCCCGCGAGCAACATTTCCGCCAAGATGAAACTGGCTGACTGGATCGTAGATAAGTCTCTGAATCTGGCTAGCAGGTACAGCATAGATGATCTTCAAAATGCCCTGGCCAAATGCGCCGAGGCCGAAACAGACGTTAAGACAGGTAAGATGAACGACAAGTTAAGTGTAGAACTTCTTATCTGTGATTTATCCCAAAAAGCATAAAACAGGGTGCCTCTTGGCACCCTGTACTTGTATATATTAACGATTTCTTCTTCCTGCAGATACACTGTTTACAATAGCTTTGATTGCTGCAAAAACCACTCCTGCTATTGGCCAGATAAGCCATGAGATTCCCCATGCTTTAAGAAGGAAGCTTACTGCAAGGTATGCTGCTACAACAAGAAGCCAATATGCTGCTATCCAGCCTTCATCTCTGTTGTACTCATCCTTCTTGGCAGGTGTATAGTCTCCGTCCTGTAAGAGAATCTTGTATGAAGAATATACTCCGCATACTGAAACAAAGAGATATACTGCAACGGCAACTATTAAAAGAAGAAGACCTACAAGACAAAGGATAGCAACCTCTCCTGCATTCATAATGCTGGCCATAACAAGGGGTACCGGACAGCAAACACAAAGAAGTACTCCTACGGTGATGGCAGAAATGTTCTTTGCTTCAGCTGCTGCCATCTTTTCCTTAACCATACCGTCAACACCATAAGCAGTTTCAAACTGCTCTTTTTCAAGGAACTCATACTTCTCAACCTTCATACCGTAACGAATAAATAAGCTGATAGCGATTCCAACCTGAGCGAAAATAAACAGTAAACCAACTGCTACAGCCGCCTCTGAAGCTATAATATTGATAGTGCTTAATCCAAGTAAAACCATCATAACAAGAGGACAGGTAATGCAAAGAGCTACTCCAAATCCAATCTTGGGAAGACATCTTTTGCGGGTTTCAATATAATCTATAGCTTCTTCCATGGTAACAACATGCTTGGGTGTATACTCCGGAGTCTCTGCATATGTATGTTCAAAATTTACATTAGTTGTATCTTCCGGTTCCAACTCGTCCTTTAATAAGTAATCGGTAGTTACACCGAAGATTTCAGCCATCTTTATAATACGTGTAAGATCCGGTACGCTTTGTGCACCTTCCCATTTGGAAACTGACTGTCTTGATACGTCCAACATCTCAGCCAGTTCTTCCTGGGACCAACCATTCTTTTTTCTTTCATTAATAATTTTGTCTGCTAATATCATTTTGTTCTTTCCTTTCATTTCAAACAGATTACAAATTTTTAAATCCACATGTCGATTTGTTGATATAACAATACAAAAAATGCCGGTTGCGGGCTATAAAGTATGCTTTGAAATTTGTAAACCTGCGGTTGCAAGTCCCGAAAATACTGGGTTTGCGCGTCGAAATTCTTATACCATTATAGTGTAAATAATTAAACCGTACAACACTTAATGCATACTTTTCACTTCTAATTATTCGAAATGAAAAGCTTTTTTTACATAAAAGTCTTTATTGAATTATTTGAAAATTTAGCAAATTTTTTGTCGACATCAGACAGATTGCGTTATATAATTAAGTATACGTTTCAATTGATTTCGAAGAAAGGGAGGCGCCCATGAGCAACGTTATCCGTAAAAGCACGATAGAAAAATATCTCGAAAAAGGCGGCAATGTCTCTTATCTTATCGGCAGAGAAGAACAGCTGGAACTAAAACACATGATTGTAGCCAGTCAGACCAACTGGGTTAAGATTACCGCTTTTCCCGAGAAAGTCTTCAAAGCTTTTGAGAATAAGATGAAAGAGGACTGCGACGTATTGGAGATGAGACTTATCAATCGTCCCAACTCAGGTCCATATGTTGCTTTTGAGCATCACAATGATAGATATACGGTTATTATAGATTCCAAGAAATCCGCAAAAGGTGTGACTCATTACAGAAGGTGTATGGCTCTTGTGGCTTATTTTGCAGGCATTAAGGGCGGTATCATCACTCCGACTTACAAGGATAACATGGTATACTTTACTGAAGAAGATTGGATTCTTATATCAATTGCCACCAGATACTGTCTTATGCCAACCAAGCTTATTAAGAAGGTCTTTCTTCTTACCAAGATGTATGCGGATGAAGGTGCCCTTGATAAGTCCAAGCCCTTTGATGAAGCTCTTATTGAGAATATTGCCTTTCAAACCAAGCTTCCTGACTGGGCAATTCGCTTAAGACTCAATGAGATGTCATTCTCGGAGCCGGCTTTTATTAAGTATTTTCCGAAAAAATCCATTGATGAAATGTTAGATCTCTACCGCCTATACGGTGGATACACAGACAAAGTTGTGGATTAAAGATGATTAAAAAAATGCGTCACTCCCTATGGGAATGGCGCATATTCTTTATTATTCTAGGTCACCTTAAGTTCATCCCCCAGGATTAAAGTGTCTCCCGGAAGCAACACTGTATCATCCTCCGGAACAATCTCATTACTGCCCCGCATCAAGGATATAATAACTGTCTGAGGAGGAAGAACTATATCTCTTACTTCCTTGTTATGCCAGGGGTGATCAGGCTCTATAACACAGGATATAACGCTTAGGCTCTTTTCCCTCGCCTTGGCGCTTTCCCGTCCTGCTCTTGTATAGCGTTCCACAAATCCTGCAGAAATAATACCTGTTGGAATAGCCACCATTCCAACCCCCAGAAACGATATTACTATAGCCATAATGCGTCCCCCAACGGTTATGGGATAAATATCGCCGTAACCTATGGTAAGAAGGGTAGATGCCGACCACCAGATGCCGGAGAAGGCATTCTTAAAGACCTCCGGCTGAGCCTCGTGCTCCATGGAATACATAAACAAAGATGATGCAATCATCAGTATAAGCACCATCACAACCGATGATAAAATCTGCTTTCTCTTGTCTCTTAAGACATCTATTATTACATTAAATGCATCATACCTGGAATTAACCCGGAAAAGTCCAAATATCCTAAATACCCTAAACACTCTGAAGGCTACAGTTCCCACCGGCAGGAAAAAGGGCAGGTAATATGGAAAAAATGTAAGGAAATCCACTATACCCGTAAGGGAGAATACAAAGGTAAGTATTGCCCTGCCTCGGGATTTGCCGGGATAAAGAAATTCTGCTGTCCATATTCGAAGGATGTATTCTACAGTAAAAATTGCTACGCACACCAACTCTACTGCATCTATAATCTCTTTGTATGCCCCAAGTTCTTCGTAAGTAGACATAATAGCTGCTGCCAGGCTGGCAAATATTACTATGGCTATCAGAATATCAAAGAGTCTGCTGGGGACATCTCCTACATTTCCAATCTGTATAATATCAAAGATTCTCTTTTTGGTTGATTGTCTGTTAGTTGGCATAATCTATACCTTCCGGCTTTAGTTTTGTTTGCCTTTTAATAGTAATGTTTTTATCTCCTACGGTCAAGAATTGCCACCTCCTACCACTCTTATTCTTTACATGCCTTTACAATCATGCTATCATCAACAAAGCGTGACAAAACTTGTAAAGAATGCTTGGGAGATATTAATATGGAGAAATTATTTAAACTATCTGAGCGAGGCACCAGTGTCCGCACAGAACTCAGGGCAGGAATAACGACCTTTTTTGCCATGGGATATATAATCTTTGTTAATCCGGCCGTTCTGTCAACTTGCGGAATGAGCTCTTCGGGTGTAATGATTGCCACCTGCCTTAGTGCTGCAGTGGGAACCATAATCTGCGCCCTCTACAGCAACCAGCCCTTTGCCATGGCTTCGGGAATGGGGCTTAATACTTTTTTTGCCTTTACCCTTTGCTCGGCTGACCTTCAGGGATATAAATGGCAGCAAGCCTTAGCCATAGTATTTATTGTTGGTGTACTGTTTCTTATTATTACCGTAACGCCATTAAAGGATAAGATTGTGGATTCTATTCCCCACAACCTGCAATATGCTATCTCAACGGGAATCGGTCTTTTTATTGCCTTTATAGGATTGCTTAATTCAGGGCTTATTAACCTTAGTTCCGGCTTTCCCGCATTAGGTAATCTAAAAGAGCCCCATGTTCTTTTAGCCTTATTCGGACTTATTATTACTATAGTATTTGTGTTGATAAAACTACGGGCTCCCCTTCTTATGGGTATGATTGTAATGATTATTATCAGCCTTATTACCGGCCTTGAAACCATGCCTGAAAAAATAGTAAGCCTCCCCCATGATCTTGGAGACGTATTCCTAAAGCTGGACTTTAACGGCCTTATTACAGGAGACGGATTAGGGGGAATACTTGCCCTGGTAGCCTTACTGTTTTCTTCCACCATGGTGGATATGTTTGATACCATAGGCTTCTTAATCGGCGCCGGAGCACAGATGGACAGCGAAACAGCCCTGCCGGAGGGTTCCGGAAGAGTTCTTATATCAGATGCCCTGGGAACCATTATCGGCGCCCTGATGGGAACATCTAACGTTACCACATATTCGGAATCAGCTGCAGGTATTGCCGCCGGTGGAAGGACCGGGCTTAGCGCCATAGTAACAGCCATCGGTTTCCTTCTGGCAGTATTCTTTTCACCTCTGGCAGCATTATTTACCCAGACAGTGGCAGCGCCATCCCTTGTTATTGTGGGAATGTATATGGTAATGAGTATTAATAAGATTGACTTTAGCCACAAAGAAGAATTGATACCCGTCTTCCTTACGGTCATCATGATGCCCTTTGCATACTCAATTACTACAGGAATCGGATTCGGATTTATCTCATGGACAATCTGTAAGATATTTGCCGGCAAGATTAAAGAGCTAAATCCCATGACTGTAATAATGTCAGTGGTATTTGTAATATATTTTTGTATGTAGAAACACTTACAGACATAAAGTATGGCCCCCGGCATATACCGGAGGCCATTTTTCTTGCTTTAATTTATTTAAAGAATGAGATTTCTTTATTGAGCTGATCGGCAACAACCTTCAGGGAATCTGCGGAAGAAGCAAGGGTTGTAACCGTTGCTGACAATTCTTCCATAGAAGCACCTGTCTCCTGTGATGATGCTGCATTTTGTTCACTGATAGCTGAAAGTGAGCACATAGCGTCTGATACCACGTTCTTTGCGGATACACAAGTTCCGGCATCCTGCTCGATACTCTTTACGCCATCGGCCGTTGATGATATATCCGAAAGCATTGTGTTGATTGCTTCAACAGTTGTAACAATAACTTCCTGCTGTTCTTCGTTCTCACGTTTAACCTCAGAAGCCATTGAAACCGTAGCCTGCGACTCATTGAGAAGAACATCCATCTCAACTCTGATATCGTCTGCCATCTGTCTTGAGTCTTCTGCCAGTTTACCGATTTCTTCGGCAACAACTGAGAATCCACGTCCTGCCTCTCCTGCTCTTGCCGCCTCGATGGAAGCATTAAGGGATAGAAGATTGGTCTGGGTTGCGATTGAGGAGATTCCTTCAACCTTCTCATTAATTACTTCAACCGCTCTACCTGTAGCACGAATCTTTTCAGTAATATCCATGATGGAGTCATTCATGCTCTGACTGGACTCCTGAAGTTTTGCAAGGGATTCAACTGAATCGTTGCTTGCTTTCTTCATACGGTCTGTAAGGCTTGCCAAATCATCTGTACTGCTTTGTACACTGCCGGTAGCCACATCAATCTCTCCTACGCTTAAGGTTACGCTCTGAATCTCGTCAGCCTGCTGAGTTGCGCCGTTTGCAATATCCATAACTGCATTGGATACATCTTCTGCAGTAAGGGAAATCTGGTTAGCAGTCTCAGCCAAATCCTCTGATGAGTTATTAACGGATACTGAGGACTCCTTAATGCTTTGTACAATAGACGAAAGCTTATCAATAACGGTATTGGTATTATTGATAATATCTCCGAATTCATCTTTTCTGTTAGTGTATTTATCAATGGGATGGAATTCACCCTCTGAGAGCTTGGTAACTGATTCATTAACAGCTTTAAGAGGACGAGTGAATGAGTTGGCCATTGATAAAGCTATAATAATACAAACAATAAGCATTACAACACCAAGGATAATTACAAAAATAACTGTTCTCATGGTGCTTTCCATAACTACGTCGTAATCAGCAACGGCAACAACAGTCCATCCTGTGGACTCTTCCTTCTGATAAGACATAATATATCTCTTACCGTTCATGGCTCCCATGGTAGTACCGCTTCCGCCGCTTTGTGCCAGCTTGTAGGCTTCAAGCATACTGTAATCCTCGAGATTATTAACATCTATATCGTATTCTGAATGACCGATTAATGTTCCCTTTGCATCCAGGATAAATGCCTGCTCTTTTTTATTCTTATCAACAGCACTTTCCAGGAAATCATGCAGGAAAGTAAGCTGATAACTTCTCTGTAATGTTGCTATTACTTTACCACTTGAATCTTTTACAGGAACAATTGGGAATATAGTAGCAGTTCCCGTTGTCTTGGAGGCAAATACCTCCGAAACAAGGGTTTCACCCTTCCAAGCCGCCTGGTAGTAACTACGATCGCTTATATTCTGAAGTTCACCGGATGAACGAACAATCTGTACCCCTTCCGGTCCTGTAAGAACTATGGAGTTATCTCCCTGCAAGGTGCTCTCAATATACTTTAACCAGTTGACCATGTCATCATTGTTTCTGGAACTTTCGTCCTGAACATAACGGATTACGTATGGACTGGCCGCTGCAGTTTTTAGCGCCTCTAACTGCTGATTAATTACATCCATATAAGACTGGGTAACAACCTTGGCTTTTTGAATATTGGTTGCTTCCGCATCTTCACGGGCCTTGCCCACTGATGTAATTGCACTTATTATCAGCGAAATCCCCAGAGGAACGATACATATAAGAATCATAACCGTAATAAGTTTAGCCTTTACGCCGGAAAGACCCTTACTATTTTGTGTACTTTTCTTGCTCATACAAAGTCTCCTTTTTGCTCATATAGTATTAATAATATACAAATAACTATCATTGTGATTTTAGCATATTTACTGAACAAAATAAATACTAATTTGGAATAATTTGATAATTTCACTCAAATTTTATATTTAAGCGTCAATTTCGCACAATAACATACCAAATATGCTTTTGTTCTTCATCTTGTGGCGAAAATAAAGGGATTCAACAATATACTGTATTATTTAATAAAAAAAATAGCAGATTTTGAGTTTTGGTATTAAGTATGTTCCACTTCATGACGATAATAATGATAACAAAAGAAAAAAAGCTACGGAAGGCGTGTTTTTCAATGGATTGGCATTGAAGGACGCGCCTAAATCAATGCCATTTTTGGTGGATGCGGGGTAACCCGTTCACATATAGGAGCCCTTTTGGGCATCTTCAGAATAGGTGATTTGTATAATGGGAAGTCGGCGCTACAAGTAGGATACTTGGGGCGACCGACACTCCCTCAAATCTGCCGAACCATAGTAAACAATTACGAAAAGAATGATAATACACCTATACCCTCGGACAGAAGTTTTCGAGGGTATTTCCCGTGTGTTAAATAGACGAATTTTAAGCCCGATTAGGTAGTAATTGTTTATTTTTTACATGATTTGTAGTATAATATTTGCGCAAAGAAGATAGAACCCATCGGACTAAATATATAGAGTCATTTATGGAGGCGATGTGTAATGAGCAACAACAATTCACTATTCGGTAATACACCGGGCATCTCCGGAATGGTAGGCGACTATAACTCAATCAAAAACGGTAGTTACGGCAAATTGATGAAGTCCTACTACAAGAAAGAGAATACTTCCGCTTCAAAATCATCTAACAGAGCCAACAAAGACAATGTAATAGATAAAATGATTAAGGAGCGTAAGAATCCTACTCTCTCAAAGGAAGTAACCCAGGCAAACAGCAAGTTGTCTGATTCCACCAGAACCCTTATGTCTTCTCTTAGTGCCCTCCAGAGCAAGGACACATACAAGGATAAGGCTTCTGTTACCAAGGCCTTGAAGGAATACGTATCTTCATACAATGATGCTGTAGAATCATCCAAAAAGACCAGCCTCACCAATATCTCCAAGAATATTGCAGGAATTATGGATGCCACCAGGGAGAACGCCGACGCATTGAAAGATCTTGGTATCAGTATGAACAGTGACGGTACCCTGACTTTAAGCGAAGAAGCGCTTGCAACTGCTGACACAGGCAAAATTCAGGAACTCTTCGACGGAGAAGCTGCCATGAGTTATGGCTCAAAAGCAGCCAGCAGACTCAACCGTGCCTCAGGCTACATCAATGAGGCCAATGCGGATACGGCTGCCGAGGATGCTTCCAAGGAAGTAGCTGCAACCAATTCCAGAAGTCTTATGGACACATTAAAGAGCGTCAAATCAGATGAACTCTTTGCCACCACCAAAGACGCGGAAGGCAATGAGCGATATGATACAGAAAAGATTATGTCGGCTACGGAAGATATGATAAAGTATTATAATGCGACATTAGGCGCTGCAAGGAATACAGGGACTGTAGGTGTAACCGGAAATCTTTCTTCCATGGTTCAAAAGACCGCAAAAAGTGCAGGCGAATTAAGCGAACTGGGAATAACAGTTGGTAGCGATGGCAGATTAAGTCTTAACGAGGATACCTTTAGATCCGCTGATATGTCTAAGGCTAAAGAAACCCTTGGCAAATATGCAACTACTATAGAATCCGATGCCAGACTTCTTAACTACTACTCACAAAACAGTAGCGAAGCAACTACCGGATATTCTGCAGACGGGGGCTATAATCTTAACACCGCCGATGTGGTAGCACAGTTATATGACAGCATGCAATAGAATAAGTTTATGATAACCCCGGAAGGATAACCTTCCGGGGTCTTATTATGTATATGTGCTAATTCTTATGTCGTTATATAAGCCGACTGTTACAGCGCCACCCTTTGAAGTGGAATAAATCCTACATCCTGTCTTTCTTAACCGGTCAATAGTTTCCTTGTGGGGATGACCATAAGAATTATGCAAGGCACAGGATATCACCGACACCTCCGGTTTAATACGCTTCAGTAATTCTATGGGGGTGGAATTGCGAGAACCATGATGTGCAACTTTTAAAACATCTACATCTTCAAGCAATTCGGATTCCAAAAGCTGCTCTTCCCCCTCGCCTTCAACATCCCCGGTAAACAATAGCTTTCTTCCTTTTTCACTCATTTCCGTAACCAGGGACGCTTCATTGTCTGATAACTTTGAGTCCCCCCTTGGGGCCAGTATTTTAAAGACAGTATCCCCTTCAGAAAAACAGGTTCCGGTTTCAGCATAAGTGATTTGAGCGTTTTTGTCTGAATTTTCCCTCATGTCGGAAATCTTTTTCTGTATTTCGACCATCTTTTCATCTTTTGCTTGTACTTTTGCAATCGTGATGTCTTTTACGATAATTCGTGACGCCATTATTTCATCCAAAGCATTAATATGGTCAGCGTCAGGGTGGGTCAGTATCATCCTATCAATCTGTTTTATCCCGGAATACTTAAGAAAGGGAATAATTCTTTTCTCTCCCACTCCCGATACGTTTCCCGAGCCTACATCAATCATTACCACGGCGCCATTTGCACATTGTATTACAATGGAATCTCCCTGTCCCACATCCAGAAAGGTTACAGTGGTTACACCAGTGGGTTTTATCAGTAATATAGACAAAATTGCCAACAGTGTCATTAGATAAAATCCTGCAATTACAGGTTTCTTTCTCGTGAAAATCAAATCTTTCCTTAATACGGAGAGGTGTATCGCCCCTATAAGGCCTGTATAGTAGAGGATTACAAATACGATACAGGGTTTCCCTACAATTATCTCCGATCCGGGAAGATTCGCTAAAGCTTCCGTAATACCATTAACTATAATTAACAATACTTTCGAAATCCAAAATACACCGTCAAACCCCAGGGTAAGTCCTACTATTCCACCCAACGCCGATGCCGTAACAAGAAGCGGCACGATAGGAATCACCAGAAGATTGGCTATTACGGAATAGGTAGGAATCTCATAATAAAAGATGGCTAGAATCGGTAGAATAAACAGCCACAATACAAAGCCCGATAGAACCCTGCCATATATTTTATTCTCCATTTCCGGAACAAGGGGTATAACCCCCACTACACCCAGCGTCGTCCCGAAGGAGAGTATAAATGTGGGATTAAAGAGCATGGCATTTTCACCCAGAAGAATCAGTATCGCAGCGGCAGAAAGCGATGTAAGACCGTCGGAACACCTGCCCAAGACTTCTCCTCCCATTAAAATAATGAACATAATAAAGGCGCGAATAGCAGATACGCTCAAACCCGACATCACCACATATCCCAAAACCACCATGGTTGATATAACCGCCCCTTCAGTTCTGGTTAGAAGGAGTTTTCTAAGGAGTTTAAATAACCCCAGCCCTATCATTGTTATATGCAGACCTGATACCGTAATAATGTGAATTATGCCTGCATTCCTGTATATGTCCTTTCTCTCATGTGTCAGCTCTGTTTTGTCCCCCAAAAGCATGGCTTTTACAAGGGCTTTCTCGTCGGGGCTTAATAAAGAACGGTCTATTACTTCAGATATTCCTCCTCTTAAACTATAAATTGCGGATAGTATTCCGCCCTTCCCCTCGTTATTTACTTTCTCTACGCTTCCTTCCACTTGAAAGGAAAAACCCAGACTCTTATAATACTTTCTTTCATCGAACTGTCCCGGATTAGTTGCAGCGGGAAATTCAGCCACTTCTCCCGTGGCATAAACAAAAGCCCCCATATTAATTTGCTCATTTCCTTTGGAATAAAACAGAATACTACCTGCAAGGTAATGGTTTGAATCCATTAGAATATACGAATTGTCTAAAGTAAGAATTGTCTTTCCCTTAAGGGATTTTGACTTTGATACGGTACCCACCAGACTAACAAGGCACCCGGGTTGTATCTTTTTTTCAATGGGATAGGTCTTATAAAGGCCTACCGTAACGCTTTTTATCAGCAAAAAGCCTATCAGGCATATAGCCATAAGGCAAATGGGACGTGCCCGAAGCCGCCCCACAATCTTTTCAATCAATCAATAATCTCCCCTTTTATATCTCAAGATTACGCATAAAAGGCTGATTAAGTGGAATCTGCTCCATATATTTAACATCCGAATTGGAATCAATTGATATCTGTACTTTACTTACCGATGGAAGTTCCGACAAAGTATTGACGATAGAATATATGGTCACTTGAGGATCTACCATTGGAGCTCCCCGCAAAAAGCCAGCGTCGAAATTAACATAACATATGCCTTCCTTAACAGTAATGCCAAGAAGCTTGGTGCCATTGGCCACCACCGGCAGTTTATCCGAATCCTTCGGTCCCGCTAAGAGCTGTTCTATAACAACTCTTTCAGGAGAAACTGCAGTTTTATAATGAAGGCTCCTATCCTCCGTCTCTAACTTGTCACCTGCTATAGAGGCAAAATACAGCTTAACTTTAGCTTCCTTGGTAACAGACAAAGTATCCGGGGAGATGTCCGCAAAAGATTCCGCTTTCATCCCTCCCATAGCCACGTTGTTGGCATCGGTTAAAGGCTTGTCTTCTACCGTAAAAAATACTGTTTCAACCTCATTAAGCTGCACCAGAGTCTTTACTATAGCAGCTCTAATTGTAATCTCCTCATATTGACCCAGCTTTAAGTATCCCTGTTTAAAATCAAGAGTAACCGTTGTTCCTTCTATCTTGTAATCCTTTAATTCTACTCCTCCGCTAATGGGGGGCACACAGGACTTGGCACCGGACACCGATGATTGCAGGTTATTAATAAGTTCATCCACCTTGGCGTTGGCATCATCCGCTCCGCTTTTTAGATTATAGGGCACAGGAACAACCGAGATATCATCAGACCCCACATAGTATACAAAAAAGTCTGCATTTTTCTCGGTGCCGCCACAGGCCGTAAGCCCTACGCAAAGGGCAAAACAAAGCATTAAATTAAATACAAATTTTAATTTCTTCATATTGATACCTGTCCATTCCAGCATTTAGAATACATAGGTCAGAGGAATACGAACCGTAAACGTCGTGCCTTCTCCTTCTTTGGAATATACCTTAATGGAACCTCTGTGTTTTAAGATGGCAGATCTGGTAATGGCAAGTCCAAGACCCGTTCCTCCGATTTCTCTGGAATGAGACTTGTCCACGCGGTAGAATCTCTCATAGATATTCTCCAGGCTTTCCTCCGGGATACCGATTCCGGAATCTGCTACCTTGACATAGAAGAACTTGTGGTCAGCATTTAAGGATACATGAACCCAGCCGTTCTCCACATTATATTTAACAGCATTCTCAATCAGGTTGGAAAATGCCAGAGTCAGTTTCACTTCATCCACTTCCGCCGTAACCGGTCTGAAACTTTCAAATACCAGTTCTATATTGTTTTTTGCGGCAATGGGACGAATCCTCTTTAGAATAAGCTCTATTACCTCATTAATGGTAACCGGAGCGATGTTTACATCTGATGAAGATTTGTCCATCTTTACAAGAGCCAAAAGGTCGTTAATTATCTTGTTCTCACGTTCAATCTCATCCGCTATATCCAGCATAAACTCCTTGTAAAGTTCCACCGGAACATCTTCCTGTACCAAAAGAGAATCTGCCAAAACCTTCATGGAAGTAATGGGGGTCTTAAGCTCGTGAGACACATTGGATACGAATTCCTGTCTGGAATTGTCCAGAGTCTGCATCTTGCCTACCATGGTATTAACAGCGTCGGATAATTGCTGCATCTCCTTGTAACCGCTAAAATTAATGGTCTCTCCCGTATATCCTTCCGACATATCCGTAATCGATTCGGATAGCTGATAGAAAGGCTTTACAAGGAATTTGGCAAATACAAAGGCCAATATAATTATTATCAGGCTCGATACTAATTCAACTATTAAGATACGTCCTGATACCTGTCCGGCCCGAAGCAGTTCTGTCTGTTCAGAAGCCAATACAACCAGTACGCCTTTAACATTTTTTTGACCGGCATCAAGAATGGGACTTGCAAGCAGCACATAGCCTTCGTCAGTCTGGGCCATCCCGCTTTCTTTATTCTTAAGACAGGCTACAATCTGTGGCGCAAGAATGGTTCTTCCGTCATCAAGATTATAGGAATCCCTTACAATCTTCAAATTGGTATCCACCAATATTATTCTTCCGTCTAATGTATTGGATAATTGCATGATTCCTTCATCTATGGATTCCGGCATGTCTCCCGCCGAAAAGGTCTTGGATGAAAGCTGTGTTGCAAGAATCTGAGATTGGGTCTTAATATTGCCTATTCGATTTTCAATCAGGTCTGACTTGTTAACCTGCTTGAATATTTCAGACACCAAAAGAACCGGTATAATACCGGTTAGCATAGTGATAATAAATATCTTAACCCGAAGGCTGTTTCCAAAATTAAATCTTGACTTAAATGCTGTACTAAACGCGGAAATAATAACCCACTCCCCATTTTGTATGTACAAATCTCGGCTCACTCGGGTTGGCTTCTATCTTCTCACGAAGTCTTCTTATATGAACATCAACGGTTCTTGCATCTCCCGGGTATTCATAGCCCCATACGATGTTAAGAAGATTCTCTCTGCTGTAAACCTTATTGGGATTAAGGGCAAGAAGTTCAAGCATGTCGAATTCCTTGGCCGTAAGATTAGCCTCTTTGCCGGACACATATACACGTCTGGCTTCGCAGTCAATCTTAAGCTCTCCCTTTTCAATAATCTTGTTCTCAGCGGCAGTAGGTTCATGATGCTCGGTTCTTCTCATAATAGCCTTAATACGAGCCTTGACTTCCAGTATATTGAAGGGCTTGGTAATATAGTCGTCTGCACCGTATTCCAATCCCAATATCTTGTCCATATCATCGCTTCTTGCGGTAAGCATAACTATAGGTACGTTGGAGAACTCCCTAATCATCTGGCATACTTCAAAGCCATCAATCTTGGGCAACATAAGGTCCAAAAGAATAATGTCATAATTGCCGGCCTTGGCCATCTCAAGGGCCTCTTCACCGTCATATGCGCAGTCAACTTCCATACCGTCTTGCATAAGACTGAATCTGATTCCCTTTACTATAAGCTTTTCGTCATCTACAACAAGTACTTTCTTCGCCATGTCTCTCCTCGCAAACAAACCTTTTGGGTTATACAGATATACTGTCTTTGATTTTGTTAAATACGCCTGCTTTGATTCCCTCAACCTTCAGCAACTCTTCCACTGATTTGAAACCGCCCTTCTTATCCCTGTAAGCAATAATGCTTGTGGCCTTGGCTTCTCCGATTCCCGGAAGAGTCATTAATTGCTCCTTGGAGCATTGATTCAGGCTAATAAGTCCGGTGCCGGAACCATGCTCTGCCGCAGTCTTGGAAGGAACTACTATTTTGTCCTGATCCTTTACCACGGAAGCCTGGTTCACAGCAGTGATATCCGCATTCCCCGTCAAGCCTCCCGCCATCTCTATGGCATCTTTGTAACGACTTTTTACGGGTAAGTCATAGACTCCCGGTTTGTTCACCTCTCCGCATACAAAGACAAAGCATGTAGCCGTATCTTTCTCGGCAGACGAACCAACCTCTTCGGAAGCTGTCTCCTCGAAATACTCGGTGCTTTTATCCTTGCAGCCCGACGCAAGGGGCAGGATAGCGCATAACACTACTAAAACTCTTAATATTTTGTTTCTCATTGTTACCTCTTTTCCACGGCAACAATAAAAATAGGACATTATTATAATAGCGAAAAAATGTAATAATTACAACGCTAAATTTAACAAAAATGAAATATTTCCGTCAAAAACATTCTCTTAAGATGCCTATCATCTCATCTACATTTTCCTTAGTAATCACAAGGGGTGGAAGCATACGGATTACATCAGAACCTGCAGAGATGACCACCAGACCCTTTTCCAGTGCCTTATTAATGATATCTTTGGGAGGGCATGTTACCACAAGGCCTTGCATAAGTCCCTTACCCCGGCGAGTTACAATACTCGCCGTCTCTGACGAGAGTTTATCAAGCTGTTCTTCCAGGTAGGCCCCCACAGTCTTTACATTATCAATAATCTTTTCTTCTTCGAAAATATCCAAGACCGCATTTACAGCTGCGCACACAAAGGGATTGCCGCCATAGGTTGTTCCATGATCTCCGGCTTTAAGGGACATTTCCGCCACCTTCTCAGTCATAAGAAAGGCTCCCACGGGTACGCCGCCACCCAGGCCCTTTGCAGTAATCATAATATCCGGCTTTATGCCGTATTCCTGCCATGCGTAAGGGTATCCTGTACGTCCCATGCCACATTGTACCTCGTCAATGATAAGAAGAATATCCTTCTCGTCGCAAAGAGCGCGAAGTCCCTTCATAAACTCATCCGTAGCAGGATAGATTCCGCCTTCTCCCTGAAGGGTTTCAGTGATAATGGCGCAGGTCTTAGGGGTAATCTGTGCTTTTACGCTGTCTAAATCATTAAATGTTGCAAACTTAATGCCTCCGATAAGGGGTAGGAAAGGTTCCCTGTATCCTTCATTGCCGGTTACAGCCAAAGCTCCCATGGTACGTCCGTGAAAAGAATGGATCATGGCAATTATCTCATGGTCATGTCCACCCTTCTTCTCATAAGCATACTTACGGGCAGACTTAATAGCTCCCTCGATTCCTTCCGCTCCGCTGTTGGTAAAGAATACACGGTCCATTCCGGAAAGCTTTGTAATCTTTTCTGCTGCATCTGCCAAGGGTTTGCTGTAATAAAGGTTTGATATATGGGTAACCTTATCTATCTGGCTTTTTAATGCATCTGTATACTTTTTATTTCCGTATCCTAATGCCATAACTCCTATACCTGATGCAAAATCAAGATATTTCTTGCCATTGGTATCATAAAGATACACTCCTTCTCCCCGGTCAAATACCACCGGGAAACGATTATATGTATGTAAGAGGTGTTCCTCTGCCTTATTCATTATTTCTTTCATGATATTGTAGCCTCCGAATCGTCAAGAATAGCCGTACCGATACCTTTGTTGGTGAAGAACTCCAATAAGAGACAATGGGGAATTCTTCCGTCAAGAATATGGACCCTTGATACTCCGGTTTCAATGGCATCAATACAATTTTGAATCTTAGGAAGCATACCGCCTCCGATATTGCCATCTTTCATAAGCTTTCTTGCAGTTGAGATACGAAGCTCGGAAAAGAGTGAATCCGGATCCTTGGGGTCTGCGTATACACCTTCGATATCCGTTAAGAAGGCAAGCTTTTCAACCTTCATAGCCTTGGCAATGGCACAAGCCGCATCATCAGCATTGATATTGTAAGTATTATAGTTATCGTCCATTCCTATAGGGCATACAACGGGAAGAAAATCCTGTTCAAGCATGTCGTATAGAATCTTGGGATTAACCTCTTTAATCTCACCTACATATCCGATGTCTCTGCCATCTGCGAATTTCTTATCAACCTTAAGGAGGCCGCCGTCTTTTCCGCTTATTCCTATGGCATTAATCTGCAGTTCTTCAATCATTCGAACCAAGTCTTTATTGACCTTACCCAGCACCATTTCAGCAATCTCCATGGTCGCCTCATCAGTAACGCGTAGACCATTAATAAATTCTGATTTAATATTTACTCGTTCCAGCCATCTGTTGATTTCCTTGCCGCCGCCGTGAACGATTATAGGCTTAAAACCAACCAGTTTAAGAAGGGTAACATCCTGAATAACACTTTTCTTAAGCTTTTCATCTATCATAGCGCTTCCGCCGTACTTTACAATAATAATCTTCCTGTTAAATCTCCGTATATACGGCAGGGCTTCAATAAGCACCTCCGCCTTATCAAGAAAAATCTGCATATCACGTTCCATCTTTAAGTCCTCCCGTAAATAATATTAAGACCTGTAGTCCGCGTTAATCTTTACATAATCATAAGTCAGATCGCAGCCCCATGCAGTAGCTTCCGCACTTCCGGCATGCATATCCGCCGTAACCGTAACCGCTTCTTCCGACAGTATCTTTGTAGCCTCTTCTTCGCTGTAATCACAGCCAACGCCACCTGCGGCAATCTGAATCTTTCCTGCGGCACTTTCAAAGAAAAGGTCCACCTTATCCGGATCAAACTGTGCCCCGGAATAGCCAAGGGCACATATGATTCTTCCCCAGTTGGCATCATGGCCGAAGATTGCTGCCTTGGTAAGGCTTGAGGTAATAACTGATTTGGAAAGGGTTACCGCATCTTCTTTGGAAGCCGCGTTAATAACCTTTACTTCAAAAAGTGCAGTTGCTCCCTCACCGTCTCCTGCAATTTTCTTGGCTATCTCGGTATTAACATAGTTAAGAGCCTCCAGGAAAGCGTCATAGTCTTCCCCTTCAGCCGTAATCTTGGGATTACCCGCGTGACCGTTAGCCAAAAGGAGAACCGTGTCGTTGGTGGATGTGTCCCCGTCTACCGATACCATGTTGTAAGTATCTTTAACGCTGGCCGATAACGCCTTTTGTAACATCTCCCCTGAAATATTGCAGTCAGTTGTTACAAAACCAAGCATGGTACACATATTGGGATGAATCATCCCCGAGCCCTTGCACATTCCGCCTACCGTAACGGTTTTACCGCCAATTTCTACGGTAACAGCCACTTCCTTATGCTTGGTATCTGTTGTCATAATAGCCTTTGCTGCCTCAGTCCCTGCTTCTATGGTATCCGAAAAATGTCCCTTCATTTTCCCGATGCCCGCCGTCAAACGATCAATAGGAAGCTGCATGCCGATAACTCCGGTAGATGCCACAAATACCTGGTTCGCAGGAATACCCAGCTCTTTCTCCACAGCCTCGCAAGTTTCCTTACAATAATCCATTCCCTGCTTACCGGTGCATGCATTGGCAATGCCTGAATTCACAATTACTGCTCTGGCGGTATTGCTTCCGTATACCAAATCCCTGTCCCATATTACGGGAGCAGCTTTCACAATGTTGGTTGTAAATGTCCCTGCCGAAACACAGGGGACGTCAGATATAACTGCTGCCATATCCGTCCTGTCTTTATATTTTATCTCTGCCGCACATACAGCTGCCGAAAAACCCGTAGCCGCTGTTACGCCGCCTTCAATAATCTTCATAAAAATCGCTCCTTTGTCAAGGCTTTATGCCCCATTTTCAGTTCTCACATTCCTATCGTTAATTCGAATCTCATAAGAATTAATGTTGCTTTGCATCTCCCAGCCAAGCTCCTTCCAGAAGAGATTACCCACATCGTTTTTCGAAAAAGCGATAATTGATACATCATTAATCTTCTCTTCCTTCAGCTTTTCCAAGGCAAATGCCACCATGCTCTTTCCAATACCCCGTCTTCGATACTCCGGCGCTACACAAACATGATACATACAGCCTTTTCTGCCGTCATGACCGCAAAGGATGCTGCCCACAATAGCACCATCCTCCACCGCCACCACGCAAGTGCCGGGGTTTCGCTCGATAAAACGCTTCACCCCTTCGGCGGAATCATCAATGCTTCTTAGCACAAAGCCTTTAATTCTGTGCCAAAGCTTATTTACTTCTTCATAGTCATCAAATGTCATATTCCTAATCATAAATAAAACCTATGGGAACATAGGCGCTAAGGCCAGTCCCTCTTTCTCATCTAATCCGAACATTATATTCATATTCTGAATAGCCTGTCCGGCTGCACCCTTAACCACATTATCAATGGCCCCCATCATAATAATCCTTCCTGTGCGCTCATCAATCTTAAAGTTTACGTCTGCAAAATTGCTTCCTTCTACCCATTTGGTCTGGGGGAAAACATCCATGGGAAGTACTCTTACAAAGTATTCATCATCATAGTACTTATCATATACAGATTTAACTTCGTCATAACCCAGTTTCTTGCTCATATTGGCATAAGCAGTCACAAGAATTCCCCTATTCATAGGAACAAGATGGGGTGTAAAGTTTAACGTGATCTTCTTGCCTGCAGCATAACCCAGCTGTTCTTCAATCTCGGGGGTATGTCTGTGACTTGCTACGCCGTAAGCTTTAATGCTTTCATTTACCTCACAGTAAAGATTATCTGTCTTAGCTCCTCTTCCTGCACCGGATGTGCCTGACTTGGCATCGATAATAACAGTGTCCGGATCAATAATACCTTCTTTTATTAAAGGATAGATTGACAGGAAACTGCAGGTTGGATAACATCCCGGATTGGCAATAAGCCTTGCCCCTTTAACCTTGTCTCTGTTAATCTCGCAAAGTCCATACACTGCCTCTTCTATAAACTGAGGTGAACCGTGCTTTATTCCATACCAGGCTTCGTAAGTTGCGAGATCCTTAATACGGAAGTCTGCGCTTAAATCTATAACCTTTGTCTTAGAAAGAATATCCTCATCTAAGATTCCTCCCAGGAAACCTTGTGGCGTAGCAGTAAACACCACGTCTGCTTCCTCTGCCAGCTCCTTTAGGGAATCTCCCTTGCATACATCATCAATCAGTTTAAACATATTGCCGTAAACCGATGAATAAGGCTTGTCCACATAACTCTTTGAACCGAGCCAAACAATCTCTGCTTCTTTATGTCCGAGGAGCAGTCTCACCAGTTCGTTACCTGCGTAACCGGTTGCTCCTATAATTCCTACCTTTATCATATTATTACCTCCAAAAGTATTATTCCTAAATGATTATCTCACTTCTATATATAAAATGCCACTGCTTGTTTCACACGCGGTATTGCATAATTATACATTGTCAATGAATAATATGCAATAGGTATTTTTATGAATTATTCAATATTTATCGGGGTTATCTGTGCATATTCAACATATGCTCATGCATATTAATTCATTTTATGCATAAAATTACTATTGCATTAATATAAATTATCGTTTATGATATCAAATACAGACGACACGAAAACACACAGGAGGTTTTATATATGAAAGAAAAAGTTGTTTTAGCTTATTCGGGAGGGCTTGACACAACAGCCATTATTCCCTGGCTTAAAGAGAATTACGATTATGATGTTATCTGCTGCTGCATTAACGTAGGACAGGCAGAAGAATTAGACGGGCTTGAGGAACGTTCCAAACTATCCGGCGCAGAAAAGCTTTACGTACTCGATGTAGTAGATGAATTCTGCGACGATTATATCGTTCCCTGCGTACAGGCCAATGCAATATACGAGAACAAGTACCTTCTTGGTACTTCCATGGCAAGACCCCTTATCGCCAAGAAACTTGTGGAGATTGCCCGCAAAGAGAATGCTGTAGCTATATGCCACGGTGCAACAGGCAAAGGAAACGATCAGGTTCGTTTTGAGCTTGGAATCAAGGCTCTGGCTCCGGACATTAAGATAATTGCTCCATGGCGTTGCAACGAGACATGGAACATGCAGTCCCGTGAAGATGAGATTGAATACTGCAAAAAGCACGGAATTAACCTTCCCTTCTCTGCAGATTCAAGCTACAGCCGTGATCGTAACCTTTGGCATATCAGCCATGAGGGCCTTGAACTTGAAGACCCCTCCAAAGAGCCCAACTACGACCACCTTCTTGTGCTTGGTGTATCACCTGAGAAGGCACCGGATGAGGGTGAATATATAACAATGACATTTGAAAAAGGTATTCCCGTATCTTTAAACGGTAAAAAGATGAAGGTTTCAGAGATAATCACCGAACTTAATGCCCTTGGCGGAAAGCACGGAATCGGCATCGTTGATATCGTTGAGAACCGTGTAGTAGGCATGAAATCCCGTGGTGTATATGAGACTCCCGGAGGAACCATTCTTATGGAAGCTCACCAACAGTTAGAAGAACTCATTCTCGACCGTGCCACATATACAGTAAAAAAGGAAATGGGCAACAAATTTGCGGATGTTGTATATGAAGGAAAATGGTTTACTCCCCTTCGTGAAGCCATCCAGGCCTTCATCGAGTCCACCCAACAGTATGTAACCGGTGAAGTTAAGATGAAGCTTTATAAGGGCAATATCATCAAAGCAGGAACCACATCTCCGTACTCATTGTACAGTGAGTCCTTAGCAAGCTTCACTACAGGTGAATTATATGACCACCATGATGCCGAAGGATTCATTAACCTCTTCGGATTACCCTTAAAGGTGCGCGCAATGAAGATGGCAGAAGCAAACAAAAATAAATAAATTAGATTTAGATTTAATACCCTTCCCAAAATGGGAAGGGTATTCTTTTTTGTTGTTTGGACAATTATGTACAAATTGACATATGTTTTTTGTTCTACGCGCACGAAGTTTCCTTTACTTTTCCAAAAATCCTTGGTATACTTTGTTACAATAGTACGAAAAATTCACACCCGTAAACTTTGGAGGCAATGTTATGAGAATCAGCATGTGGATGCTGGCTAATCAGCTATACAATTTCGAACCGGAATTACATATTCAGAATAATGCACCCATATCTTTAAAGAGCGCAAGACGTGCTTATGCCACCAACTGTGTTCATGTTTTTCAGCAGGGTAAAGACGTGGTATGTTCCGGAGAAGGCGACAAGATCATCCTAAAAGACATGGATGTGGACGTGGCTTTTGAGATTGTGCAGTCCATATTCGACTACTATGATGATTGGAAGACTTCTGTCATTAATGTGGCTGCCCAAAGCGACTATGAGATGCTTCTTAACGTATCCCAACAGATATTCCACAATCCTCTTCTTATCATAAGCCCCAACCACAAAGTAATTGCTATGAGCAATTACTCTATTTCCGAAGAGCAGGACGATGAGTGGAACTACCTTCAAAAATACGGTTTCACCTCCTACGATGCCGCACAGATGTTTTATGACAACCCCGTTTCCCGTAAGCAGTGTCAGTCTTCGACTCCACAGATTATGAAATTTCCAAAAGACGCTCATAAGAGCAATTGTCTTTCTACAAGTATATTCTATGACAATTTTAACTGCGGACGACTTACCATATTGGAGGTAAAACGTAAGCTCAATGTAGGTGATATTCAGCTTACCTCTATTCTTACTTCCCTAATAGCACCCTATTTGTACCATTTTGTTGCCAACAACGTTATTCCTTCCATCGACAACCCCATATCCAACCTTATTAAGGGTTCCAAGGTGAAGGATGCGGAAATTGAACGCTGGATTAAATACAAACGTTGGAATCGCAACGATACTTACCGGGTAGTTGTCTTATGCAAGGATGTAGACGGTAGCAATACCACTCTGCCCCTTTTAAATAACCTGGTAGAGCAAAATGTTTTGGGTTCCGAGACCTATATAATTAACAATGGCCTGGTGGTACTTGTTAACGAGAATCAGACAGACTTTAAAGAATCTTTGGAATTTATCAAGGGAATTGCCGAAAGCAATAATAACAACGTAGGAATCAGTCTTCCCTTTAACGAAATATCCAAGATAGGTGATTATTACTCTCAGGCCGTTGCTGCAATAGAGTACGGAACTGCTTTTGACGGCGATCAAATGCTTTACGATTTCTACGATTATGCCGTTGATTACCTTATAGAACAATCGGACATTGGATTACAACTTAGTGCCATTCATCCCGATATCAGGCGGATCTGGCGTAATCCAAAGGACACTCATGCCCACGATAAGCTGATTACTCTTTCTTCTTACATAAAGAATGAGCGCTCTCTCGTCAAGACGTCCCAGGATTTATACGTACACCGTAATACCCTTATATATCGGTTAAAGAAGGTTATATCCGAGATGGAATATGATGTGGAGGATTCATACACCCGTACTTATTTTACCTACTCCATCGATGTGCTTAACCTTTATCTTCGTAAATATGGCACAACAACAGGAGGAATAGAGGAATCATCGCTGTACTACTATGCAGACGATTCCAAGCACCCGTTTTCAACCAAAGAATCCGGCGGAGGGACCAAATCATGAGAATTCTTGTAGCTGAAGATGATCCCAGATTACTTAAGACTCTTTTGCATATATTTCAGAGCAACAACTTTCTCGCAGACGGCGTATCTAACGGCGAAGATGCCCTAGACTACGCCCAAACCGAGGAATATGACGGCTTTGTATTCGACATTATGATGCCGGGAATGGATGGTCTGCAGGTTTTAAAGACCCTTCGTAATCGTGGAATATCCACTCCCGCCCTATTTCTTACTGCCAGAACCGAGGTAGAACAGCGTGTTGAAGGTTTAGACGCCGGCGCTGACGACTACCTTCCCAAACCCTTTGCCACCACCGAACTGCTGGCAAGAGTTCGTGCCATGCTCCGCCGCAAAGACAACTTCACTCCCGACCTTCTTAAAATGGGAGATTTAATCCTTAACCAATCCACATATCAAATCAGTTATAAAGATAATACCGCATCCCTTTCAGGCAAAGAATTTCAACTGTTGGAGATGCTTATGCAGCGCCCCGGGGTAGTAATAACCACAGACCAGTTCATGACCCACGTATGGGGCTGGGAATCTGACGTAGATACCGGAGCAGTGTGGGTACACATCTCCAATCTCCGCAAGAAACTTGAGTCCTTGGATGCCCCTGTCCAGATAAGATTTCAGCGTGGTACAGGCTATGTATTGGAGGAAAAGAAATGATCTATAAGCTTCGTAACAAGTTTATTCGAATAAGCGCTTTATCTTTAATAGCCGTACTGGTGATAATCTATCTGGCAATCTTTTTTGCCAATACTGCCCAACTTGATTCCACCATGGACTCTTTGACATCTATGGTTTCCAACGACTTTAAGGATTTACCCGGCAATGACCAGGTTCCGCCTGATGCCGGCTCGACTCCGGCATCCCCCATCCCGCCTAAAGATCTTGCAAATAATATGGGACGAAGGTTCAATTTTTTCAACCAGGAGACTAAGTTTTCCACCCGTTTCTTTTTTGTAAAATTTGATTCTGACGGAGCAGTTGCGGAGACTAATACAGACAAGATAGCCACAGTTTCCACTGATGAAGCCGTAGCAATGGCAACAAACGTCCTATCATCAAGGGCCGAGACCGGATGGAGTTCCAATTTCAGATACAGAGTAGTACAAACCTCCGGCGGCACAGCAGTATATTTTGTTGACGGCTCCATGAACAGGGAAATGTCAGCCTCATTCCTTATTACTGTAGCTTTGGTTCTTGCAGGCAGCGGAGCTTGTGTACTGATACTTATAATCTTCTTCTCTGCACGAGCAGTAAGACCTGTGGCGGAAAGCTATGCAAAGCAGAAACAATTCGTTACAGATGCCAACCACGAGCTAAAGACGCCCTTAACACTGATTCTTGCAAACCTGGATATTGCAGAAGCAGAATTAGGTAAGAACGAGTGGCTGGATGATATCAGATACGAAGGAGAGCAGATGAATTCCCTTGTAGCACAACTGGTATCCCTCTCAAGAATGGACGAAGATGAACAGCCACTTAATAAAGTACGATTTAATATATCGGAGATGCTTCTTGACATAACCTCAGAATTCAAGCGGGGTGTAGAGAACGCAGGCAAAACGCTTATATGTAATATCAAACCAGATATTGAGTATGAAGGTGAAGAAGAGTCTCTTCGCCGCCTTGTATCCATCCTTATGGATAATGCTTTGAAATACTGCGATAACAGCGGTATCATTTGCTGCAATTTAACCACAGGACGCCACATAGAGCTTACCGTAACCAACTCTTTTTCAGAAGTTGATAATACCGAACTCGACAGACTCTTTGACAGATTCTACAGAAGCAACAAAGCCAGAACCTCAGGCACGGGCTTTGGTATCGGACTATCCATAGCTTATTCCATAGTCGAAAAACACGGCGGAAGCCTGAAAGCTTACAAAGCCGCCGAAGGAGTAATAGGTTTTAAAGCGATACTTTAATACTAATAAGTTTCATAATAGTTGACAATGTTCACCTCCCCGTCGTAATATTAGCTTGTGACTAAATTCGTATTGGGGAGGATTTTTAATGAATACATTGCATATTGGAGAAAATATCTTAAAGTATCGTCACGGCAAACGTATAACCCAGGAGGAAGTAGCCAGATATTTGGGGGTAACCAAGGCTTCTGTTTCCAAGTGGGAAAACGCCCAAAGCTTCCCGGATGTTACTCTGCTTCCTCAGATTGCAGCATTTTTCGGGGTATCGGTAGATGAGCTTATGGGCTACGAATCTGCCCTTACATCAGACCAGATTCAAAAGATTTATCATGATTTATGCAAGGGATTTGCAGCAGGAGAGGTAAAGGAGACCTTCGTAATTGCCAATGCCTATATCCGCAATCACTATTCCTGTCACCCTTTCTTAAATAAAATGTCCACACTCTTTCTAAATCACTATATGCTTCTTGAAACTAAAGAAGAGCAGAATGCCATATTAGAGCAGATTAAGAAGATGTGCAGTAAAGTATTGTCCGAATCCAACGTTTCGCTTGAGCGTCAGTTGGCTCTTTCTATGAAGTGCTACGCAGACCTTGCTTTAGGACACCCGGAGTACGTTATTAACGCTTTGGAGCCTCTTGCAGGGCCGGAAGACCTCCTGATGGGTAATCAAACCCTTCTTATCCAAGCTTACAGGGATGCAGGCAAAACTGATAAGGCTACCACCTATACCCAGGTTTACATGTACGCCAATATTATGTCCCAGGTATACCATTCCATGACATATATAGGCCATAACATGGACAATGCGACAATTGCCAAAAGCACAATTGCCACAACCATAAACCTCATAGATTTATACAAGGTTTCAAGTCTTAATCCCAACCTGACAGCTCAGTTTTTCTACGTAGCCGCCAATTATTATGCCTCTGTAAGCAATGCCACGGAGACTTTGAATATGCTGGATAAATACGCGGATTCCGTCAGCGAACTCTTTACGGGAGAGCTCGGTTTACGGGGTAATGACTATTTTGATAAGGTTGTTGAATGGCTGGATTCCAAGAATGACTCTGAAGTCCCACGGGACGTTCATCTTATTGCCAAGAATGCAATAGAAGTTCTTGATAACCCCGTCTTTTCCTTTGTTCAATCAACAGATGAGATGAAACGCTTCAAAACAAGGATTACACGGGCTTCCGAGATACTTGAGAAAAATAACAAATAAAAAACGAGCAAGGGTAATCCCTTGCTCGATAATTTTAATTATTCTGCAACAGGCTCAGCTTCTGCTTCTGCCTTGTCTTCTTTAGCTTCTTTGTCAAGTGTGATGGGTACATATTCTCTCTTGACGGGCTCAAAATCCTCATCATCGTAGTCATCGAAGTCGTCAAAGTCATCATCATCATAATCATCATCAATCTCAAAGAACTTCTTATAAATAGCTACTCCTGCGGCTATAGCAGCTGCTACCCCAACAATGAAAAGCAAGAATTTTAATAATTTCTTCACTTAGAATCTCTCCTTTCACAATTATGAACTTATTTTAACCCTTTCGGTATCAAATGTCAAAACCCATTTAACCGTTGGCTTTTTGTTTCTTTATCTCTTCTACTATCTGCTCCTTAAGGTCATAAGCCTTGTCCTTAATTCGACGTGTAGCAGAGGGTGATGCAAGAATTCTTGCCAGGGTCTTGGATGCAATATCGTATTTCTTGAAATGAATAGCCAGGTTGGTAATAAGGAAGTCTACCGTTGACTCATCCATTCCGCACATAGGATAATCTTCAGACATGGTAGCCTTTAAGAAGCCTTCAAAGGCATTCTTTAAAAATTCATCTTCCTGCTTCTGGCAGTCCTCAAACATTACCTTGTAATTGGGATTATTCTTATCAAGATTTTCCTTCTTGCCTCTCATTACCCAGCCAATGCGAAGACAGATGTTGGCACGTTCACTGACCTTACCTTTTTTTACAACACTGTTAATAAGAGCTAACTTGTATCTTTCAATAGCCATATCATAGCTGTATGTCGGATCAGTGGTCTCAAAGCTTGAGCCGTCAAAACCGGCAGAAATCTTCTCTTTAATGAGTTTGGCCTGAGCTGAAGGAAGAGGCTTAAATGAACTGTGCAAAGCCGCATATCCGCAGGTTGTACATACAGATACTCCGTACTTATTGGCGTCTATATCCTTGAAAATAGGACGAAGCACATTATCTGTCTCAAGCTGCTTAACACGACCGTTTTTAACGGTTTTAACCTTAGTCATACTGTCGCATAAAGGGCATTTGATACTTCTCTCAAGAAGATAATCCTCCTCTTTTGCTACCGGCGCAGCTGCAGCTGTCGCCTTACCGGGCTCCGGTTTTTTCTCCTCTTCAAATATACTGATGTCATCGTCAAGCTTGATACCAAACTTGCTCATGTCAGAAAACAAATTGCTCATATTATTGTCCTTTCTATTTTTTCTCTATCTTGAATGAACTCTTCAACGATACTATTCTGTTAAATACCGGATGTTCCGTTGTAGAATCCTTGGAATCTACACAGAAGAATCCGTTTCTAACAAACTGGAATCTGTCCGGTGCTTTGCCTTTTCCCAGCTCCGGTTCCAACTTAGCGCCCTTCATGATAACCAGAGAATTAGGGTTAAGATTTAAGCTTCCGTCTTCGTTAAGCTTACCCTTTTCCTCATCCACGATATTCTCATAAAGTCTTACCTCTGCATCCACGGCAGTAGCGGCATTAACCCAGTGAATGGTTCCTTTAACCTTGCGTCCGTCAGGGCTGTTGCCGCCTTTTGATGCAGGATCGTATGTGCAATGAATCTCCGTAATGTTGCCATCTGCATCCTTCTTAAAATCAGTGCAACGAACAAAATATGCGTTCATAAGGCGAACTTCATTACCCGGGAAAAGCCTGAAGTATTTCTTAGGCGGTTCCTCCATAAAGTCTTCTCTTTCTATGTATAACTCTCTCGAGAAGGGAACCTGTCTGGTTCCGAGAGATTCATTCTCCAAATTGTTGGGCACTTCCAGATACTCCGTCTTGCCCTCTTCATAATTATCTATAATCAGCTTTATGGGGTCAAGTATTGCCATCATTCTCTTACAAGATAGCTTTAAATCCTCTCTTATACAATACTCAAGCATGGCATAATCCACTGAACTGTTAGCCTTGGATACACCGCATAACTCCACAAACTTCTTGATGGACTCGGGTGTGTAACCCCTTCTTCTAAGAGCTGCAATAGTTACAAGTCTGGGATCGTCCCAGCCGTCTACTATTCCGTCTTCCACCAGTTTCTTTATATATCTCTTACCTGTAATAACATTGGTAAGATAAAGCTTGGCAAACTCAATCTGTTTTGGAGGATTCTCGAATCCAACCTCACGCACAACCCAGTCGTATAAGGGTCTGTGATCCTCGAATTCCAGGGTACATATAGAATGGGTAATGCCCTCGATGGCATCCTCTATGGGATGAGCGAAGTCATACATGGGATAGATGCACCACTTATCACCCGTATTATGATGGGTCATGTGTGCCACACGATAAATAACCGGGTCACGCATATTGATATTAGGTGACCACATGTCAATCTTGGCACGAAGCACTGCAGCTCCGTCTTCATACTTACCGTCCTTCATATCCGCAAACATCTGCAGACTTTCTTCAATGGGGCGTTCCCTGTCCGGATCTTCTCTTCCGGGCTCCGTCAAAGTACCCCTGGTTTCTCTGATGCCCTCTGCCGAGAGGGTTGATACATATGCCTTGCCCTTCTTGATAAGGGTAACTGCGGCCTCATACATCTGATCAAAATAATCGGATGCATAATAAAGATGCTCCTTCCAATCAGCTCCCAGCCACTTTATATCTTCTTTTATGGAATCAACGAATTCCTCTTTTTCTTTGGTAGGATTGGTATCGTCAAATCTCATATGGAATACACCGTTGTACTCCTTAGCCAAACCATAGTTTAGAAGTATTGACTTGGCGTGTCCTATATGAAGGTAACCGTTAGGTTCCGGAGGGAATCTGGTACATACGGTTTTACAATGTCCTTCTTCAATATCTTTGTCGATAATCATCTCTATAAAATTACGGGAAACATTCTCGTTTTCCATTAAATGCAGCCTCCTTACAGCCCAAATTACATACATAGTTATTGTAGCATATTTCCCTTAATTATGAAAGGGCAAACATCATATGCCCCTCCCACCTGAAAGTGTCCGTTAAACCCTGTAAAATAACGGTAAATAATATTACAACTTTTGTCAGAAATGCTTGTAATATTCAGAACTTTCGATTAAAATTAGTGTATATGGACTATTAGACCGCAGGGAGGTAATAACATGACCAGAGAAGACATTATCGCTGTTAAAGAGCTGTTACCGGCCATTCAGGCAATTATGCCGGAAGATGCTCAGCTTACATTAATGATTCTCAATGACAACAGAGAATGCGAATTAATCAAGGTAATTCAGGCAAAATCATTCACTATAAGCCTTTCGGAGGGAAACCGAGGATGTATTGACGATCCCAAAGGTGAGCCCTTTAGAAGAGTATTTGACAAAGGAGAAACCGTTGTTAATTACTATCCGCCGGAAGTATTTGGTGAGCCTCTTAAGACAACATTCTCACCAATCTATAATGAAAACCATGAAGTAGTTGCAGGCTTCGGATGCTCATTTATCCTGAGTGAGAAGATAAGACTTTATGATGCCACATCTTCACTTGATACCAACCTTTCACAGACCGACAAGGCTGTAAGTGATATTGCCAACGGCGCACAGGATTTGGCTGCATCCATCAAAGAGATTACCGATATCTCATCTGAAGTAAGTGAGAACATCAGTGCTGCCGCAACACTTATTAAGGATATTCAGTCCAACGCATCACGTTCCAACATCTTAGCCCTTAACGCTTCCATCGAGGCTGCAAGAGCAGGTGAGGCAGGACGTGGATTCGCTGTTGTTGCTAACGAGATGGGTAAGCTTGCTACCATGAGTGGTGATACATCCAAAGATATTCAAGAGACACTGTCAGGAATGTTCGATGCTATCAAGAATATCAATGCTCTCGTTCAAGACTCCAACGAAGTTGCCACAAGCCAGGCAGCTACCGTTGAAGAGATTACAGCTACTCTTAACTCCATAACACAAGATGCCGGCGAGTTAAGCGAGCTTGTTCATGTAGATGATGTGGTTAAGTATTATGAGTCACCTACAGTATCAACCCTTAAGAAATAAATGTGGTCATATAATATAAAAAAGAATGGGCGGTTAAGAAACCGCCCATTCTTTACATCTATACTATCTTAATCTTCGATTTAATAATCTTATTCTTGATTCGTTGAATAGCGTTGTCTACAGACTTTGGAGTCCGTCCCATTTTAACTGCAATCTCTTTATAGTCCAATCCGTCCATGAAATAATTCATCACTTCATTTTCCATTGGCGAAAGAATTCTTGCAATATTCTCACGAATCTGCAAATCGTTTTCCTTTGCAATAAAAAGACTCTCCGGATTAGCCTCCTCAGATGAAAGATCGCTTTCATCAAGTGATGAGTGCTCTCCCTCAGCTTCTCCTTCGTAAAATGATACGTAAAAATTAAGAGGCTGGTGCTTCTTGCGGTGAGAACTTTCTATGGCCGTATACATCTGCCTTGAGATGCAGAGATTGGCAAAGGTATAGAATGAAGCGTCCCTCTCCGGCTTATAATCAACAACCGCTTTAAAGAGGCCTATCATGCCTTCCTGAATCAAATCATCTTCATCTCCGCCCATAAGATACAAGGCCTTTGCCTTATTACGGACAGCTTTTTTATACTTGTCCATTATGTAGTCCATAACACTCTCATCGCCGTTACGGAGCATCATAATCAGCTCATCATCGCTGAAATCCTTGTATTTGTCCATAAAATCCCCAATTCTTATTAAATACCCATTCGCTGTCTGACTATCTCATAAGTCAAAACCGCTGCTGCCACCGATGCATTCAAGGAATCAATATCTCCCTTCATAGGCACTGCAGCCACAAAATCACATGCCTCTTTGACAATCTTGCTTATTCCTTCTCCCTCATTGCCCACAACAACTCCTATGGGCCCCGTAAGATTAAGCTTGTACATAATCTCTCCGTCCATATCGGCGCAGACAAACCACATACCATGCTTCTTTAATTCCTCTATACAGGCTTTGATATTGCCCACCTTGGCAACAGGCGTATAATTAATGGCCCCGGCCGAAGCCTTGGCAACAGTAGCCGTAAGTCCCACCGCACGTCTTTTGGGGATGATAACACCATGGCACCCCGCAAGATTAGCGGTTCTTATAATGGCCCCCAGATTGTGAGGGTCCTCAATATGATCAAGTATAATAATAAAGGGTGGTTCCCCTTTGTCTTCAGCCGACTTAAGGATATCCTCCACAGTTGCATACTCATAAGCAGCCACCTTGGCGATTACTCCCTGATGTTTGCCGGTTTCCGATAGAGAATCCAATCTGTCCTTATCCACAAAAGATACTATTGTGTCGCCCTTTTTTGCCTCTCTTAAGATAGACTGTATAGGACCGTCCTTACACCCGTCAAGAACAAAGAGGCGATCAATTGTCTTCCCGGACCTGAAGGCTTCCAATACAGGATTCCTTCCCTCAATGGTTAATTCTTGGTATTCCATGGAACCTCCCTTTCTCCAAGACCGATTTTCACAAGTTCCATAATGCGGTCCATCTCGTCTTTAAGATAGAGATAACCAATAAGAGCTTCGAAGCCCGTAGCTCTTCTGTAATCTGCTATTGAAGCATTCTTAGCGGTGGTATGGGACTTTGCATTACGTCCTCTTTTATATACTCCTTCTTCTTCCGGCGTCAGATACGGCAGGATTGCCTCAATCATATCGGACTGGGATGAAGCCTTAACAATAGCAGATGTGCTTCGGTGGAGCTTATCCGCTCTGGTATTGCCCTTTGACACCACGGCAGTACGAATGATAATATCGAACACTCCATCTCCGATAAATGCCAGTGTCAGCGGAGAATATGAGTTAATATCCACCAAATCAATATCTAAAGATTTCCTAATAAACTCACTTAAGCCTTTTTCCATTTTACTCCTTCACGAGTGTCTTCAAGGATAATTCCCTTAGCCAAAAGCTCATCTCTTATCTCATCTGCTCTGGCGAAGTTCTTAGCCTTTCTTGCTGCCTGACGTTCCTCGATAAGCTTCTCGATATCCGCGTCAAGCATCTCTTCTTCCTTCTCGGCAATGATACCCATTACATCGCAAAGCTTTAAGATGGTATCCTTTGCCAACTTCACATCACCCTTGGTGTGTGACTCATCTATATTGGTATTGGTATATCTTACAAGTTCAAATACAGCCGCTATAGCATCCGCCGTGTTAAAGTCATCATCCATTGCAGCTTCAAACTTGGCAACATAATCTGCCACAGCACCTGATACAGCCCCATCTGCCGGGCCTTCCTTGCACTTACCTTCTACGGTGTTAAGCTTGTCAACGGCAGTTCTTATTCTCTCTAATCCGTTCTTAGCCGCCTCCATAAGGTCTGCACTGAAATTAAGCGGGCTTCTGTAGTGAGCACTCAACATAAAGAATCTTAAGACCTGAAGATCATATTTCTCGCTAATCTCACGAACCGTAAAGAAGTTACCCAATGACTTACTCATCTTCTTGTTATCAATGTTAAGAAAAGCATTATGAAGCCAGTACTTGGAGAAAGGTACTCCGTTGGCTGCTTCCGACTGTGCTATCTCATTCTCATGATGGGGGAAGATGAGGTCCTCACCTCCGGCATGGATGTCAATGGATTCTCCAAGGTATTTCTTGGACATGACAGAACACTCAATATGCCAGCCGGGACGTCCCTCACACCAAGGGGACTCCCATGAGATTTCCCCTTCTTTCTTGGGCTTCCATAATACGAAGTCTAAGGGGTCTTCTTTTATATCTTCACCGGTTACCTTGATGGCTTCTTTTTCTTTGCGGTGTCCGCTTTCAAGGTCATCCAAATTCTTGTGGGATAGCTTACCGTAGGAATCGAACTTTCTTGTTCTGAAATATACGGTTCCGTCTTCCGCGGCATAGGCATAACCCTTGTCGATAAGGGTCTTTATCATATCAATCATGCCGGAAATCTCTTCCGTAGCCTTGGGATGCGTTGTAGCCTCCTTGATATTCATGCCCTTCATATCTTTTATGCATTCTTCAATATAACGCTTGGTAACCTCATCGGTACTAACGCCTTCTTCGTTGGCCTTTTTAATAATCTTGTCATCAACATCGGTAAAATTGGATACGTAGTTTACCTCATATCCCTTGTATTCCATATATCTTCTTACTGTATCAAAGACAATCATGGGTCTGGCATTCCCGATATGGATATAGTTGTATACGGTGGGCCCGCACACGTACATTCTTACCTTGCCCTCCTCAATGGGAACAAAGTCTTCTTTGGTTCTTGTTAATGTATTATAAAGCTTCACTTGGAACCTCCCAGTTTCTTCTCTAATTCCTCAATCTTGGCACTCATGGCCTTGTTAGCCGCATAGAGCTTCTCAATATCGTCAAGTACGGGATCCGGAAGATCTGTCTGATTAAGATCACTTCTGGGAACCTTCATATTGTTGCGACGAACTACTCGACCGGGAACACCTACAACAGTGCTGTTGGAGGGAATCTCGTGGAGAACAACAGATCCTGCGCCTATCTTGGAATTCTCTCCTACGGTAAATGAGCCGAGTATTTTAGCTCCGGCACTGACCATAACATTATCCTTTAAGGTAGGATGACGTTTACCCTTTTCCTTACCGGTACCGCCTAAGGTTACTCCCTGATAAAGAGTTACATTATCGCCTATTATAGCGGTCTCACCGATGATAACTCCGCTTCCGTGGTCGATAAAGAGTCCCTTACCGATGGTGGCGCCGGGATGAATCTCGATACCCGTCTTATGGGCAGCTTTCTGAGATATCCATCTGGCAAGGAAATAGTGCTTTCCTAAAAAGAGCTTGTGTGCCAACCTGTAGCTAATTATAACCCGGAAACTGGGATATAACAGTACCTCCCAGGTAGACTTTATGGCCGGGTCACGCTCTTTTATAACCTCTATTTCTTCTTTAAAAAAGTTAACCAGTTTTTTAAACAGTTTGCGGGTATTGTCCGCTTCTTTTTTCAGTTTTGGGACAATAACGTCCATATCTATTACATCTTTGATTTCACTCATGTTGAAAACCTCACTAATTATTTAACCTCTGTGGGGACATCCGCACCCGGAGTTGCAACCATCGAAGCCGCACACCGGCGTAGAAGCCGCCTTCAAATCATCCACCGTCTGAAGAAGACATATTGCCTGGGCAGCGATACCTTCGCCTCTTCCCGTAAACCCAAGTCCTTCTTCTGTAGTGGCCTTAATACTTATCTGATTTAATTCTATGCAAAGGGCCTTGGCAATATTAGCTCTCATATCTTCAATATGAGGAGCCATCTTAGGAGCCTGTGCAATAATTGTAGCATCTATGTTCTCGATACAGTAGTCATCTTTTTCAAGCATAATGCCTACCTTCTTGAGTAGTTCCAAACTGGAGATTCCTTCGTATTGAGGATCTGTATCGGGGAAATGCCTACCGATATCCCCCAATGAAGCCGCGCCAAGGAGAGCATCCATAATAGCATGCAGCAGCACATCCGCATCCGAATGCCCTAAAAGCCCCATCTCATATGGAATTGTAACTCCGCCTACAATAAGCTGTCTGTCCTTCGTCAAGCGATGAACATCATAACCCATTCCAATTCGCAAGTCTAAATCCTCCGTTTGTTTTCTAAACAAAGAAAACCAAGACACACTGTATCCTGGTTCCCTTAAAGTAGCGGAAAAGGGATTTGAACCCATGACACCACGGGTATGAACCGTGTGCTCTAGCCAACTGAGCTATTCCGCCATATTCAATATACAAATCAGAAACAATGCAAATTAACATAAATCATGGGACCAACAGGGCTCGAACCTGTGACCCCCTGCTTGTAAGGCAGGTGCTCTCCCAGCTGAGCTATGATCCCATGTTAAAGCAGTCTTTTCTGACCTGCCTTGCTATTATACTATCAGTGTGTCAGAAAAGTCAAGTATTTACGGAAGGTTTTTTAAACAGAGCAGCACCCCTCTCATATTCGAAGTCGTTCATGGCCTTAACAGCAGCATTAAAGAGGGCCTGCTCCGATTCCGTAAGGGTAATTCCCTTCAACTTTCTTACCGCAGTTTCTATCATATCATAGTCATACTTTTCGAAACCTTCTTTCAGTTCCGCAAAATAACCGTCCACTTCCTCCTGGAAGGTGTATTTCTTCTGAATAGAAGGTTCAATTTCTTCTACAGCATTAATCTGTCTTTCAAGGAGTTCTAACTCAGCCTTAATATCTTCCACATTTGCCAAAAGCTCATCTGCATATTCGTTGATAAAGCGCTCAATATAGGTCCTGTGTCCTGCCTTGGCGGCCATCTCCATAACCTCCGACTTGTCAGCCACATAGTCGTATCCCAGCTGCCTTGCTGCCCCTTTTATTCCGTGAACCTTAGTCTGGAACAATTCCGGATCCATCATATAAGTCTTTTCAATATTTATACCCGCATCCTTAAGTTCTTCCATAAAGGTGGCCATGGTCTGGTATCTGGCCTCATCACTGGAAAATGTCTTAGTCTCCGAAAGACTCTCTCCATATTCTTGAGAAATAACCGCTTTTTCATCGGGAAGGAAGCCCTCAAGAACCATCTTAACCTCCTTCATATCAAGGGGCTTCGATAATACGGCATCAAAACCTTTAAGGAGATATTTGTCTTTGGTGGCATCGAATAAATTAGCACTCATAAGAACAAGGGGAGTATTACACAATTTTCTTATCTCTCCGGCAGCTTCTTCTCCGTCCATCTTGGGCATACGAAGGTCAAGAATAATAAGATCATACTCTCTTTGCTTAACCATCTGCAATGCTTCCTCTCCATCCTTTGCTTCATCAACAAAGAATCTCCATGGAGCAGTAAGCTCTCTTAGTATCTTTCTGTTTATCTTCATGTCGTCCACAATCAGTACCCTGGCTGTGGGAAAACAATATGAGGGGTGAACTTCAAGTGTCGTACTCTTTTGGGGGCCTTTGAAAGCAAACTGGTCTATGCTCATTGGAGGACTTGTTACGGCGCTTCCGTCAATCTCCTGGAAAATGGAGAATCCTACGGAACTTCCTGATACCCCATCGCTTTCTGCCCATGCTCCTCCCTGCATCCTCTTGGCAAGCTGCATAACTATGGAAAGACCCAGTCCCGTTCCTTCTTTTGATTTCTCCGATGCATAAGAAGTATAATCCTCAAATACGTGATCAATAGCCTCCTTACTCATTCCCATTCCCGTATCTTTTACAATAACGGTCATCATGGTGCCTCCCGGAACATCATCAAAAGAAATCTTGCATCGTATCTCGCCCTCACCGGTAAACTTAATGGCATTGGATAAGAGATTTTGTATCATCTCTTTTAAGCACAGCTCATCACCGATTAAGACACTGGGATAGGTGCTTTCTATATCTATGGAAAATATAATAGGCTTGTTTTCCAGGTTAACAATGGAGATTTGGGCAAGTTCCATTAAAGTGTCAAGCACCTGATAAGGCCTGTTGGACAAGGTAAAGTTACCGGACTCCAGTTTGGAAAAATCAAGTATGGAATTAACAATTGTAAGAAGTGAGTTGCCCGAAGAATTAATATGGGAAGCCAGTCTTCTATCCTGCGAAGATAAGGATTTCTTGCTTGAAAGAATCTGGCTTATACCTATGATAGCCTGTAAAGGGCTTCTAAGCTCATGACTTTGAACCGCCAAAAACCTGGCTTTTAACATGGACTGCTCCTCAGCCGCAGTTTTCAAAGCCTCCATACGCTTTACTTCTTCTCTCTGTTCTGTCACATCCACCAGTTGGACTATAAACCCTCTGAGTTTTCCACGATAGTGAACATCCGTAATCTTCCAGCAGTAAAACCTGCTGCCTATTTCTTCTTCATCCTCATCATTATGAGTTCTAACATAATCCGCAAATCGCTTATATTCCTGCCTGCTTCTTCGTATTTCCTCCAGATTATAGTCCGTTTTCCCAAAGACCTGCCTTGCTTTATCATTAAGGGTAATCAGGTAATAATCCATATCGAAAAAGAGGATGGCAATTTCGGAATCCTTGAATATATTGTTATTGAGGATTCCTCTCGTATCTATAATGTATCCCCTCATTGCCAGAGCAAAAACCGTGATAATGGATATTTCCAAAGCGATAATCAGAATCAGATTATCAGTATTTCCCACCAGATGATTATACAAAGATACAAGTCCCGGTAAAGAAATGGCAGTGGTTACAATAATATTCGTGGTCTTCTCCTGCTTGCTGTAGGTCTTATTGAAAAAAGCATAGATTAAAATGGCAATGGCCATAACAACACAAGCTACAAAGAAGCGAATTACACTTTCCTGATACATATCGCTGTCAATGCTATTGGCAAAAATTATATAATCAACATATATTAATCCGCAAAAGAATACAGCGTGAACAATTTTGGGGAGTTTGATATAGAGATAATCTATGAAATAACAGACACAGATATAACATATCTGCATCAGAACAAGGTCATGAATACGAATAATTATATTCTCGAAGCCGAATCGAAGACGCACCAGTTCATTAAACTGAAAAACCGCAATAAGTCCCATGATAAGCGGCAGAAGCCTGTGAGCTCTGAAATAGGCTTCCGACAAAATATACATCCATAGGACAAACAAAGTCATACAAATAAATATGGTTTCAATTGCGATCAGCATAATTAACATTCTCCCCCGTAAGAATCTCTTTAATGGCCGATTTGATGTAAACCGAGTTGTATGGTCTCACAATATATCCCGCACAGCCTAAGTTACGACAGGCCATTACGGTGTCAACGTCATTGTTGGAGGACACAAATACTATAGGCACCATGTTGCTTGTTTTGGCCTGTATCATGGCGGCAGTCTGAATACCGTCCATACCGGGCATATTTATGTCCATTAGTATAAGATCAGGGCACACATTGTTCTCCAGATAATTAATTGCCTGATCCCCGGACTTCAACAATGTAAGCTCATAATAATCATCCAGAATATCCTTAAGGAGCATAAGATTAGTCTTTTGGTCATCCACTATCATAATGCGGAAACTCTTCTTCCCGCTTATCATTTCCTGGCGGCCGACCTCGTTTTCTTCTATACTGTATTCCGCATGTTCTATCATACTGGCCAAAAAAGAAATGTCATTTCTCTTACCCGTATTGATAATCTCACCGTTTTCAGTAAGAATAATGGGTCTGCTTAACTGATCTGCCACATTCTTCATTACCACTGCTCTTTTGCCTGTGTCAGTGATAATATCAGTGCCTTTGGGAAAGAAGGGCACATTGGCTTCTAACCCATAGACTACTCTTCTCGAGAAAAGAATGTCGCATCCGCCTTCAAGATACTCTAAAGCTTCGATGGGCAGATACGCTCCTTTATACGGCCGATTGGCTGTTAAAGCATCATATACATCCGCTACATGAATGATTTTGGCAAAGAGAGGAATGTCATCTCCCACAAGGCTGTTGGGGTAACCGCTACCATCCTCATTTTCGTGATGGCTCAATATCGCAGCCTGTATTTCATCAGAAACTCCACCATGTTCCTTAATCATCTGAACAGACATTGAGGGATGAAGCTTCATGGCCAGATATTCTTCCTGGGAGAGCCTGCCCCTGTTAGAACTGATACTCTCCGGAAGTCTCTGCCTTCCCACATCATGCAAAAGAGCTGCCAATACCAGCTTTTCCATCTCTTTTGCAGACATCTTCATGGTATTGGCAATAACTGCGCAGATAATGGCTACATTTACCGAATGTGCATATATGTAGTCTTTCTCTGCCCTTGCATCTATATAATCCAGGTGAGTATCACCAACGGATCTCACCTCTCTAACTATGCTTTCCGCATGCTTTCGACACTCCCCAATATGGCAAAAGAGAATGTCTCTCATTATAGCAGCCCTGTTCTTGGGAGTAATAAAAGGATTAACCTTTATATCTGCAGACAGGTTGTCATCAATATATATTCCTCTGTATTCGTTGTCCCTAAGATAGGCAAGAACACGAGCATCAACAAGTGCACCCTTTTCGGCAATGCACTTGTCGTAAGCATCATATATTCCGTAACTTAAAACCGAGTATTCCTGAATATCCTTCAGGGAAACATATCGCATTTCATCAACTCCCGATAATAGCTGCTATAAGAAATACTTAACTCCTGATTCGAACAGTTTCATATCCTGTTCTCCATAGATATTAATTGCTACTTTGTCACCTTTTCTCTCACAGTGTGCCATCTTACCAAGTACACGGCCGTCAGCACTGGTGATACCTTCGATGGAGCAGAATGAACCGTTTACATTGAACTCTTCTGCCATGGTGGGACGTCCCTTATGGTCTACGTACTGGGTTGCCACCTGGCCGTTGGCAAACAGTTTCTCAATTACATCAACCGGCGCAACAAATCTTCCCTCTCCGTGGGAAACAGGGCTTACATATACCGAACCCAGTCTTGCCTCCTGGAGCCATGGGGACTTGTTACTTACCACTCTGGTATTAACAACTTTGGAGATATGGCGTCCTATAGTGTTATAGGTAAGAGTAGGCGCATTCTCATCCTGCTCAATAATCTTGCCGTAAGGTACCAGTCCAAGCTTAATAAGAGCCTGGAAACCGTTACATATACCAAGAACCAGACCGTCTCTGTTGGCAAGGAGATCCTCTAAGGCATCTTTTAACTTGGCATTACGGAAAGCAGTAGCGAAGAACTTGGCCGAACCTTCCGGCTCATCTCCCGCAGAGAAACCACCCGGGAACATAACTATCTGGGAATCTTTAATGGCTGCCGCATATTCATCCACAGACTCTCTTATATCTTCTGCAGTCAGATTCTTGAATACCTTGGTAACAACCTCAGCGCCTGCTGTCTCAAAAGCCCTCCTGCTGTCATACTCGCAGTTGGTTCCCGGGAACACGGGGATAAATACCTTGGGCTTTGCCACCTTGTTCTTGCAAATATAAATATTGCTCTTGTAGAAAAGTCTGGGTCTGACTTCTTCTGCCTTGGCAGATGAAGAAACAGTGGGGAATACCTTCTCAAGAGGCTTCTTCCAGTCTGATATCATCTCATCCATGTTATAGAGCATATTCTTGTAGAATATAGCAGGTGTCTCAGTAAGCTCAGCCACCACAACATGTGGAATGTCAATAATGGCAAGGGCACTTTCCGGAACCTCAGCTATGATTTCACCATAAGATGCTCTTGTAAGATCATTAATCTCGAAGGAATCAAAGATATGGCATCCCACTTTGTTACCCATGGCCATCTTACAGATTGCAGGAAGCATTCCGTGACGTCCCAGAGTATAAGCCGAGATGATATTTCCCTCCTTAATCAGCTCATGAATACGCTCATAGCTGCGTTTGAGCTGGTCAAAGTCTGGAATATTGTTCTGGTCTTTATTAATTACAAATTTAACAACTCTATTATTCTCATTCTTGAATTCCGGTGTAATCACATCATCCTTCAAAGCCACATCAACCGCAAAGGATATAAGTGTAGGCGGAACATCGATATCATTGAAGGTTCCGGACATGGAATCCTTACCGCCGATGGAAGGAAGGCCTAACTTCATCTGGGCCTCATAAGCACCAAGTAAAGCCGCAAAGGGCTGGCTCCAACGCTTGGGATCTTCTGTCATACGTCTGAAGTATTCCTGGAACGAAAATCTTATCTTCTTATAGTCACCGCCTGCTGCCACTATCTTGGATACAGATTCAACAACAGCATAAAGGGCTCCATGGTATGGGCTCCATTTGGACAGATAGGGGTCAAAGCCATAACTCATCATAGTTACAGTATCTGATTCCCCTTTGTCTAAGGGCAACTTGGCCACCATTACCTGAGTCTCGGTCATCTGATACTTACCGCCGTAGGGCATCATAACGCTGCCTGCTCCGATGGAACTGTCGAACATCTCCACTAAGCCCTTTTGTGAGCACTCGTTAAGATCTCCCAGGACTCTTGCAAATGCACCCCTTGTGGACTCATCATAAAGTTTTTCTTTTCCGAAGGGATCTTCATTCTCATCAGGCATCTCTACGGTAACTGCGGTCTCCTGATGAGCTCCGTTGGTATCAAGGAAGGCTCTCTTAATATTAACTACATCCTTGCCTCTCCACTGTAATACAAGTCTTGGCTCCTTCGTTACTTCAGCTACAATTGTAGCCTCTAAGTTTTCTTCTGCAGAGTATTTCAAGAACTGCTCCACACTTTCAGGCGCAACCACAACAGCCATACGCTCCTGTGATTCGGAGATGGCTATTTCCGTACCATCAAGGCCTTCGTACTTTTTAGGCACTTTATCAAGGTTAACAATAAGTCCGTCAGCTAACTCTCCGATGGCAACGGATACACCGCCGGCACCAAAGTCGTTACATTTCTTAATAAGACGGCTTACTTCCGGTCGTCTGAACAATCTTTGAATCTTTCTTTCTGTAGGAGGATTACCCTTTTGTACTTCCGCTCCACAGGTTTCTATGGATTCCTCCGTATGAACTTTGGATGAACCGGTAGCACCGCCGCATCCGTCACGGCCTGTTCTTCCTCCAAGAAGTATTATGATATCCCCGGGATCTGATGTCTCTCGAATAACATTTGCACGAGGTGCGGCACCCATAACAGCGCCAACTTCCATACGTTTTGCGACGTAGTCCGGGTGATAAATCTCTTTTACATAACCTGTGGCAAGACCGATCTGATTACCGTAGGAACTGTATCCTGCAGCGGCATCCCTAACGATTTTCTTCTGAGGAAGCTTACCCTTTATGGTCTCGCTCATGGGAACAGTAGGATCTGCAGCTCCCGTAATACGCATAGCCTGGTATACGTATGAACGACCTGATAAGGGGTCTCTGATGGCACCGCCAAGACAAGTTGCAGCTCCACCAAAGGGCTCTATCTCCGTAGGATGATTATGTGTCTCGTTCTTAAAGCTGATCAACCACTCGGAGGTCTCTCCGTCTACGGTTACAGGACATACAATACTGCAGGCATTTATCTCGTCTGTCTCTTCCTGATCTTCCAAAAGTCCCATACTCTTTAACTTTCTTGCGCCCATAGTGGCAAGGTCCATAAGACAGATATACTTGTCATCCCTTCCCGCGTAAAGCTCCTCTCTGTCAGACAGGTAGCGCTTGAAAGTATTCTCTATAACTTCTTTATACTTACCTTCCTCAAAGGTAATGTCTTTTAACTCTGTTGAAAATGTGGTGTGACGGCAGTGATCTGACCAATAGGTATCAAGCACACGGATCTCTGCCATAGACGGATCTCTCTTTTCTTCATCGCGAAAATGTTCCCTGATAAAGAGAAAATCCTTATAGGTCATGGCAAGGCCAAGGGATTCGTATAAATCCTTAAATGCCTTGTCGTCATCTGATGTAAAGCCTTCTAATATCTTAACATCCTCCGGCTCATCGAATTCCGTAACAAGGGTATCAGGCTTTTCTTCAGCCGCAACACGGGAATCCACCGGATTAAGGCACAGGTTCTTTATCTCTTCAAGCTGAGCGTCGGTTATATCTCCCTTTATTACATATGTTGTGGCAGTCTTAATAATAGGCTCCTCATCTTCGGAAAGAAGCTTAACGCACTGCTCCGCCGAATCGGCTCTTTGGTCATACTGACCCGGGACATACTCAATAGTAAAGACCTTTCCCTCTTCTGCATCAAATGTTTCCTCGTAAAGGTCATCAATGGGAGCTTCCGAAAAGACGGTTCTCTTAGATCTTTCATAGGTCTCATCCGAGACATTCTCAATGTCATATCTGATAAGAACTCTGACATCCGTCACGGAATCAATTCCGAGATAACCCGCAATCTCACTGCGAAGTCCCGATGCTGCTACAGCGTAAGGTTTCTTTTTTTCAACATACAATCTTCTGACGCTCATATAATCCTCCATATCAACAAAACTCTATATTTCCCCATTCACAATAAGTGTAAGTCATTGCATGGGGTTTGGCAATTCTTTTCTATTCCCCTTGGTAGTTATAAGTCCTACTGTTGCGACTGCCAAAAGTACAACAATTATTAAGGCAAATACCATGACACTTTTTAGTACCAGGTCTGAGAAAAACTGCTCCGGAAGCAGTAATATCATCATATCTGTCCTCGGGTCAAGGAGCCACAGGTCATTTGTAAAGAATACACCGTGAAAGCGCTCCCAAAACTCGGTAAAACCATTAATCAATATAAAGACATAGACTCCTCCGAAAAACGCTGCCACCGCCGCAGTAGTATATATATAGCCCCTGGACAGGTAGTAAATCGTCCTCTTACGGTTTATGGCTATCACCGCCGCTATACATAAAGCGCAAAGCACCAAGGCTATTCGTCTTACCGCTATGGCTGTCTGCAACATGTTCTTTACATCAACCATGTGAGCTTTCTCCCGGTCGTTGAAAAACTCCCTGTAACTTCCCCTTAAGGTTGTATATACAACCAAGTCATCTCTTGTCCCGTAAAGATACTTCATCATCTCGGAAGATACTTCCTTAATGTCCTCCATGTCCATCCCTAAGTCCATATCTACCCGGCATTTCTCGTATTCAGTTATAAAAAATGATTCGTTGGATATATTAATCTCCACCGAAGCCACTACCATGGCCACAATAAAAGACAACGAGGCAATTACGCATAAAATATACGAAACTGCCTTCCCCATACTCTTATTTTCTTTATTATCCATACATTTATCCTTACCACCCGACAGTTATTTGACCTTAATTACCTGTTCGTCATATGTTGCCGCCAGCTCCTGCCCCGGCTCTAAACATACGAATCTGTCAGGGTCCCAATTACCTTCAATTAAATCCTTCAATAGGGAGTTGTTGCCATCAACTCTTTTGTATTTCCATTCATGATCTGCAGCAATCTTCTTAACCTCTTCTTCCATCTCCGGGGGAGTAAATCCCGGCCAGTTAAGAAATACTGCTGTATCATAGTTTTTCAACATATCCTTTTCAATAGACAAAAGATATTCCACCGTATCCTCGTCTTCGAATTTCTCCATAAACTCCTTGCGAAGTCGCTCTAGCTTTTGCTCGTCTTCGTTAATGCCAAGTTCCAGCCATCCCCTGGAATACACGTAAGAACCGCCGTTTTCCTCAAAGAAGGAGGCGTAGGCTTCCTTAGAACCCATAAGCAGAGTGGAGCAGTCATGGGCTTTGGGAATAACCAGCTTGTATTTGCTGCTCTTAATTCCTAAGGTTGCATTGGAGCAGAGTCCGTACACAATGGCAATGGCATCCACCTCATTGACAGTAGTGTCATTGGTATGACGATCATTACCTGACTCAATGGCGTCAATCTCCTCTTGCAAAACCTTACGCAGAATCTCCGGGGTCTGATGATAGTCCTGCCTGATAAGGGTTACATCCACTATATTATCTGTTTTAGCAATAATACTTGCTATCTCTCTTTGGAGAAGCTTGCATCCTATAAGCTTTAGCCTCATATAATCTCCTAAGCCTTACATTTGCTCATAATAACGTCCCAAAAGCTGGAATGATATAAGCAAATATTGGCGTAAAAATGGGTTGTCTATATCCACATCCACCAGTTCCCTGATCTTCTTAATACGGTAGAGCAGAGAGTTCCTGTGTATGGAGAGAATCTCCGCCGTCTTAACCAGATTACGCTCATGAAGCAGATATTGGTACAGAGTGTTGTAAAGTTCCGATTTGTTGGAGTCATCGTAACGCTTAAGTATATACAATGCCGGATGAATAATGGCCGTCTTGGAGTTGGTCTTTATAACATTCAGCAGATACTTCATGATGTAGTCGCTGCAATAGTTGATGCTTCCCGCATTGGGATTGCCGTATTTTAAGGCAATATCCGCCTGCTCGTAATATAGCTTTAAGTTCATAATATTGGTGAACTGGAAGCTGACTCCGCAACAACAGCAATTCTCCATAAGAATATGCTTTAATTCCTTCTCAATCTCCTCCATGGAGATGAGGCTTGTATTGCCTATAATGGCAGCAGAGAATTCGTGGAATATGGTATAGCAATCATGCAGGTGATTCTCTACATCATCCACAATCTTTTGGTGAACGTCCGGACTTGAATCAAAGAGAAATATCTTAGCTATAACCTTCATGTCCGTCTCGTGCCAGTTAAGAAGGGCCATCTGCTGATTAACCTCTTCCTTAAGCAGATGCTTGTCCTCTAAGAGGTTGGTAAAGATGGTGGACTCCACCTTCTGTTCCGTCTGCTCATCATTAAACCTAATCCAGTATTCTATCAAATGGGCCAGGGTCGCACAAATATGCAACCTGCCATCTGTTATCTTATGCTTGTATTCCACAACCACAATCTGTCCCAGATATCTCTTAAAACTAAAGAGATTAACCCAGGTAGACCTGTTGGACATCTCCGGGAAGTTGGCAATATAAGCGCTTTTTATCTTGTCATTTTTTTGTAAGCCCGGCTTTAGGCTAATCATCTTATTCAAAAGATTGTTACTGCCGGACAAAAGCCCCTTCCATGTGGTCTGAAGCTCCGTCTTAAACGCATTGGAATAAGCCAATACCTTGTAAGAGGAATCATAGACCAGAATCGGTTCGTCTAATATCGTATGGGTATCATCCACCAGCTTTTGCAGGCTGCAACCGGCATTAATGGAATCCACCATATCGTCATACCATCTGTTGTAGAAATCAAAGGCTGAGAGGACTTCGTTAAAAACATGCTCTATATCGTTGGTATCAAGGAGCATCATATCGTGCTCATGGACGCAGATAACTCCGTCTCCGCCGCTGCCGATAAAATCCTGGGCCCTGCCGAGATAAACATTCTGACGTTCCATAACCATATCAGCGGTATAAAGTCTTACACCTCTTAAGGTCTGTACTCCGTCCTTGATATAAATGATGGGATTGTACTTCCATAGCCAATCCGCTAAAATCCACATGCTCAGTTTCATTATAATCCCTCTAAAGCAGTCTTGGCAGCCTTGCCCGCGCTGCTCTCCTCCCCGAATAGTTCTATGACTTTATTATATCTGGATTTGGCATTCTCTTTGTCATCCTTGCCGGCATAGGCCTTGGCAAGGCTGATTAAAGCATTACCGTTTTGGTACTTCTCATCAATTGCCACCACTTTCTCAAAGTAGGTAATTGCCTCATCGAAATTACCGGCGGCCAGGCTTTCCGTTGCTTTCTTGTTAAATGCAGACAAGGCCGCAGAATCGGAAGCTGCCTTTAATTGCTGATAATAAGCCTTGGCCTCGTCATCCAAAAGATCCGCATTGACCTTTTCTATAGTCTCTGCCATGGTAATGGCATCGGCCCCTTTGAGGTTCATGGCCTTGTAAAGTGCCATATAGGATTCACGTACCTGAATAGTCTGGGAAGCCTCCTGGGTAAGTCTCTCCTTCTCTGCTTCCAACTCCTGTATCTTCTTCTCCAGTCCCGCAATCTCCGAGGACTTGTCCACTAATTGCTCATTGGCCGTAATTAGGGAGTTGCTGACATTGGAATCAGACTTATGCTTTACTGCGGGAACAATGAGAAATGCCGTGGCCAGAATCCCCAGTACCACACCGAATATAATATTAATCATTCCGTTGAAGGCACTTGATTCCGCATATTTTTTGTCTGAGCCGAAGAACCTGCTCTTCTTCTTGCCTTCTTCCTCATCCCCTATGATTGCCGGACGTTCCTTGGAGCCACCCTTTAGAACCTTATCAAGCTCGTTCATGTAACGAAGGGTTGTGCTATCAGTCTTATTGATTCTGTAGGCTTTATTAAGGACCTTTCTGGCCTTCTCGTATTCTTTGGTCTTAAAGTAAAGCAGGGCCAAAAGCTGATAAGCCTTAACCATCCTGGGATTGTCACTTACAACCTTTCGCAACTGAATAACAGCCAAATCGTTGCTGCCCTGGTTACAATACAACAAGGCCTGGTTGTATTTCTTAATTGCCTGATTTAGAACCTCGAATTTGTTGGGATTGCTCTGAAGTTCGCGAAGATAATAGTCAGCAAGATTATCTTCCGGCTGAATGTTCTTGCTTATAACCCATTCACTTAACGCATCCACAACCTCTCCGATTTCGAAATATACCAGCCCCAAAAGGTTACGTGCAGTTGTATTCTCTTTGTTATAACGAAGACTCTTCTTTAGGCTGTCAATAGCACCTGAAAGTTCCCTATTGCCTGCCTGGTAGAGCCCCTCGTTGTATAATGCATTGGATAGGGCGTAAGCCTTCTTGTACATACGCACATTAGCTCCGCAATATGCGCAGTTATCAAGATTCTCCAGCTGACGTCCGCAATTGTAACATCTCATTTAATTAAACCCGCCCTTACTGCTGATTGTTAAGTCTCTGATTGTCCTTCTGGATCTCTTCAAGCATATCCTTAACAAAATCCGTAACGTCAGCAACTTCTCTATTGTAAATAGCCTCCTCGGCCTCATCTATCTCTTTGCTTGGCTTGAATTTACTTAATTCTTCGTCAAAATTAATCATGGTTAACCTCCGACTACCTATTAAATGCAAAAAAATGATTGCAAATAAATAATAAACAAGAACAGGCTAAAAATCAATATTTCATGGCTTTTATTAGAAAAAAAATAATAGTTTCTTCATATCCGTCGAGTTTGAAGAAACTATTATTTAAATGTATAGGGTCTTTTTACTATATCATCCCCGACATAGACATATTCAACCCCCATTTCTTTGCTTTTTGTAACAACCATTCTGGCATCAGTAGAAATGGTTACCCCCGGATAGATATAGCCGGATACTCTCACGTAGGCATTTTTACCTCTCTCAATCATGGCATCAACCTTACCAAGTTCCGCCTTATCCTGACTTAAGATAACATTGTCCTGAATCTTTGCCCTGATAAGCTGGGCCTTTCTGGGATCATCCTTTCGAATCCTGGAATCCTTGGCCATTAATTCTTCGAACTGTTTTATTCCCACATTGATTCGTTCTATATTTATCTCATTTTTCTCTATTTTTTTCAGGAGGATTTCCCTTCTTACGTATACATCAGGGGATACCCCTACAGAAAGCTCGGTGGCAATCTCCGCCTCGTTACCGATATTACCGGCGCTGACTCCTTGAAGAGCTCTTACTTTGCCCCCCAGTATCACTGACTTATTACCGTCAACAATAAGCTTCTCGCAGTAGATAATCTCCGTGTTCATGAGAACCTCGGCCCGTATGGTACCTTCGGCTTTTACTTTGGCATTCTCAATGAACTTGGCCGTCAGATTGCCGCCGCATTTTACCTTGGCCTTGTAACTGCCCTGCATACCGCTTCGAAAGATTATGTCTTTACCCACGTCTATAATAGCAGACTCCACATTACCGTTTACGGTCAAACTGCCTCCGGCTTTGATGGTGATTCCGGAACATACCTTGCCGTATATCACCACGTCTCCCGGGAAGTCAATATTTCCAACGGAGATGTCAGCGTCTCCCGTTACCTCGTATATCTCTGAGATAACAATTTTGTCTCCCTGGATTTCTATTTTGCCGTCTAATTGTGACACATAAGTTAAATTGTCATCTAATTTAATGAATCCTTTTCCTTTAAGAGGCGGAACCTCTCTAGCCCTTTTGGGCATTAGGCTTTTGCCCTTTACGGTGAACCCGTTAAGACCCTGAACAGCAGGCACATATGTGGCTATTACCTGGTCTTTTTTTACGTGTTCTATTGAACTGATATTCCAATAATCTATAGTTCCGTCTGCCTTGGCATCCGGTTTTTTATTTATCACCCTGTTGAAATTGTAGTTGTAGTAGCCGTCGGTACCATCGATAGGTTTTATTCCTTCCGCAACCTTTACCTCTCTGTAATAGATTTCATTCTCTATTACATAATCTATGGCCTTCTCGTCGATGCCCATGACAACCCCATAGTTACTCAAGAGAGCCTCAATCTCCCTCTTTGAATAACTCTTCCCCTCGCCGGGATCTGTCAGGTATACCATTGCTTCCATCTGATCACCGGATATTTTTACGTAGGTATTTTTCTGGTCTGCCATAGTCATACCACTCCACTTTAACATAGTTATCGTAATTATAAAAATATTATAACATAACTGTTTAAGTTTTCAATATTATATCTGCAATTCATTCAATTGTTCGTTATTTTAAAATTATTTTTCCAATTTTCTATAGAGCGTTTTCTATTTACAAAAACCGGGTAGGGACATTCTTACCCCTACCCGGTTTGATTTATGCTTTGGTTTTTACACATTTTTTAATTACTCCGGCAAGCTCTTTTATATCTATAGGTTTAGCTATATGGCCGTTCATGCCTGCCTGCACAGCTCTCCTTTTATCTTCTTCAAAGGCATTGGCTGTCATAGCAACTATGGGAATATTGCTTATATCGCCCGTAATCTTCCTGATTCGTTTGGATGCCTCATAACCGTTTAGAATAGGCATCTGAATATCCATCAGAACTATATCGTAGCAACCGGGTTCTGCCTTCTCCAGTATATCTACGGCTTCTTTTCCATCGCAGACAGCGGATACCACTGCCCCCAGTTCCGTCAACACATCCATGGCGATTTCCCTGTTAAGTTCATTATCTTCCACCAGAAGCACCTTTAGGCCTTCAGGTATCTCATTTTCCATCTCGGACTTGTCGTCAACCCTATATAATTCATCTCCATTGGATATCTTAAAATCAAGAATAACAACGGTTTTTGTACCTTTACCCGGCTCAGACTCTACCTCTATACTTCCCCCCAGCATATCCACCAGTTTTTTTACAATGGACATTCCAAGTCCCGTGCCTCCGGAGGAGCTTTCAGTGGATGTCTTTTCTCTGGAGAATTGCTCGAAAAGGTGTTGAAGGAACTCCTCAGACATCCCGATGCCCGTATCTGTTATCTCAAACCTGTATCGTCCACAGAACTGTTTCGGACACGGAAGTTGCCGGATTTCAAAGTAGATTTGACCGCCTTCCATAGTAAACTTTATGGAATTGGACAGAATATTCATAAGAATCTGTCTTATGCGAAGAGCATCCAACCTGACGAATTTGTTCTCTATGTCATCAAATTTTCCAATCAGTTTTATATTTTTTTCAGCAACAGAAGTAGATAAAAGTTCCACCAGTTGTTGTCCCAGGGAACCGACATTCCATACTTCTTCCTCGAATTCAAGCTTTCCGGACTCAATGCGGGCCATATCCAGGCAATCATTTATCAGGCTTAACAAATAAGCGTTGGCTTTTTGAACCTTCATAAGGGAGTCTTCCAATACATCCGGATTATCCAGGTTCTTTTTCGCTTTCTCCGTAAAACCTATAATAGCATTCATGGGCGTCCTTATATCATGAGACATGTTAAAGAGAAAAGCCGATTTGGCCTTGTTTGCAGCCTCTGCTTCTTCTTTAGCCTTCTGGAGCTGAATCCTTGCCTGCATTTCCTCTGTAACATCATATCCCACGGTCATGCCGTATGTTTCATCTGTATATTCATCGCTGGTCAGATAGCACATGAACTTCCTATATGCCCATTTTTTTATTCTTTCATCGTATACTTTACATATTATTTCAGGATCGGTTTCGCCCTCTTCATAGCACTTTTTTAGATGCTCGGCTGAAAAGAATTCAATATACTTATCCCGATCCTCCGGTGCCAACGCCTTATCCGCAGTACATTTAATCATCTCAGAAAAAGACAGTTCTCTGTCTGCAAATCTGTAGGAGCAATCCACCACCTCACCGTTAATTCTCTCATATATGGGATATATTATACGGTCTTCAGTGTAAACCACCTTATAGAAGCTGGCAGCACTTCTAAGTATGGTTTGAAAGAATACCTGAGAGTCTCTGGCAGACCTTATATTCCTGTCATTGTCATATAATCCAACAATAAAGCCAATGGTTTTCCCTCCGGAATCCAAATCAGCCGTATACTTCAACATATAATTGTGAACAGCGCCGTCTAATATACCCCTGAAATTAAAATCAAAAGCCTGATTTCTCTCTAATCTCTTAAGCATATAATCTCTTCTGGTCTGCTCGTAGAAATAATCCCTATCTCCCGGATGAACAAAATACTCCATAAGAAGATCCAGCCGTCTTCCAAAGTACTTCTCTTCAGTCCACCCCGGAACCACCCTTGCCACTTTCTTGCTTAACCGGAAGGATGTTGCCGTATCATAGTGTTCATTCTCAGTTATCTTTACAATGGCGATGCCTTCACAGTCACTGCTAAGTCTGGCAATAACCGAGTCTCTCTCGGAGATCTCACCTTTTGTCTCCTCCATTGCAGTATCATAGCCCAATTGGCGAGCTGATTGTTCGTATATGCCTACATCGTTTATTACCAGTACAGCTCCCTTGGTCTTTATCATAGTGGGAATCATATACTTAAATCTGAGGTAACGTACGCTTCCGTCTACTATTATACGAACGCGGTATGTATATACTCTTTCCTTACGCAATTCTTCATGAACTTTTTCGGGATCAGCATCCGCTAAAAAACGTTCCTTATCCAAAGGATGAACGTACTTATCTCTAATGTACGTCTCTTTTCCCCTGGTTAAGTAAGCTTCCTCCAAAGAATCAAAGAATTCCTCCAGCCCTTCTACATAAGAGTAGCGTGTTACAGAAAGATTATCATAATCGTAGTAAGCCACATAATCATAAGATGCAGCCAACGAATCAGCGATTATTTCAGCGCTTAAGCCGGTCTCATTGATATTATTCTTAATCAGCTTTTCGTGTTTGGTCAATTCTATCCCCCCACCAATTCACTATGCAGTAATTATTTTATCACAGAATTGTCATTGTTATCAATCTATATCGAGAAATTCAATAAAATAATCTGAGAATTATAACCGGACGCAAAACAGGCTGCCCATTAAAGGACAGCCTTCATTTCATGAATATTTCTGTTTAAAGTTGTGACAGACGTTCTTCTACCTGCTCTAACATTGCCTTATACTTGGCAAGCTTCTCTTTTTCTTCGTTAACCTTGGCTTCCGGAGCCTTGCTAACAAATTTCTCGTTAGAGAGCATTCCTTCTGCTCTCTTTATTTCTCCTTGCAGCTTGGTCTTCTCTTTCTCGAGACGCTCTCTTTCCTTGTCAAGATCTACAAGTTCTTCAAGAGGCATGTATATTACTGCTCCGGGAATAACCGATGATACAGCATTGTCATCTATTCCCGCCTTGTCCTTTTGTACGATTACATTGTTGGACATTATAAGATTTAAGTAATCAGCCTTCATACTTTCAAATGTATGGGCTATTTTTTCATCCTCTGTAACAACATATACCGTTGCCTTCTTTGAAGGTGGAACATTAAGTTCTGTTCTGGCATTTCTGACTGCTCTGACTGCATCCTGAATATGGGCAAATGCCTCTTCTGCCTCGGGATTAGCATCTGCTTCCTTATACTCCGGCCAGGAGGATACCATAATGGATTCTTCCTCTGACTGCAGTGTGCAGAATATTTCTTCAGTAACGAAGGGCATATAAGGGTGAAGGAGCTTTAATACACCGATAAGAACGGTTCTTAAGGTCCATAAAGCCGCATTTGCAGCCTGGATGTCATTTTCCTTGTTGTATAATCTGGGTTTAACAATTTCTATGTACCAGTCGCAGAACTCATCCCATGCAAAGTCATATATCTTCTGGACTGCGATACCCAGCTCGTACTTCTCCATATTCTCCGTTACCTCTTTGGTTACGGTATTGAATCTGGAGATTATCCACTTATCTGCTGCAGCAAGTTCAGCCCCCGCAGGTTCTTTGATATCTTCGTCCCCAAGATTCATCATAATAAATCTTGAAGCATTCCATATCTTATTGGCAAAGTTTCTGTTGGCCTCTACTCTCTCCCAATAGAAACGCATGTCATTTCCCGGAGAATTACCTGTAATAATAGTGAGTCTGAGGGCATCTGCGCCGTACTTATCGATTACTTCAAGGGGATCGATTCCGTTACCTAATGACTTACTCATCTTACGTCCCTCGGAGTCTCTTATAAGTCCGTGAATGAATACTGTATCAAAAGGCGCCTTGCCTGTGTGGGCATAACCTGAGAATACCATTCTTACTACCCAGAAGAAGATGATATCATATCCTGTTACAAGTACGTTAGTCGGATAGAAGTAATCAAGCTCCTCTGTTTTCTCCGGCCAACCCAGGGTTGAAAAAGGCCACAGAGCTGATGAGAACCAGGTATCAAGTGTATCCTCATCCTGCTTCATATTGGTACAGCCGCACTTAGGACATTTATCCGGTGCTTCCTTTGCCACTACAACTTCGCCGCACTCCTGACAGTAATATGCCGGGATTCTGTGTCCCCACCAAAGCTGTCTTGAGATACACCAGTCTCTGATGTTCTCCAGCCAGTGAAGATAAATCTTATCGAATCTCTCAGGTACAAATCTTAACTCTTTCTTTTCTATAGCTGCTATAGCCGGCTTAGCCAGTTCTTCCATGGCTACAAACCACTGGGGCTTAATAAGGGGCTCTACTGTAGCCTTGCAGCGGTCATGGGTTCCTACGTTATGTACATGGCTTTCTATCTTTACAAGAAGGCCTTCTTTCTCTAAATCTGCCACTACCGCCTTACGAGCCTCATAGCGCTCCATTCCGGCGTATTTGCCACCGTTCTCATTAATGGTAGCGTCATCGTTCATGACGTTTATCTCAGGGAGATTATGACGCTTTCCTACTTCGAAGTCGTTGGGGTCGTGGGCCGGTGTAATCTTTACAACACCTGTTCCGAATTCCTTATCTACGTACTCGTCTGCAACAATGGGTATCTCACGGCCTACAAGAGGCAATATTGCAGTCTTTCCGATAAGGTCTTTATATCTCTCATCATCCGGATGAACTGCAAGGGCTGTATCACCAAGCATTGTCTCCGGTCTTGTGGTTGCTATCTCTACGAACCTGTCGCTCCCCTTGATGGGATAATTTATATGCCAGAAATGACCTTCCTGCTCCACATGCTCTACTTCCGCATCGGAGATAGATGTCTGGCAGACCGGACACCAGTTTATTATTCTGGAGCCCTTATAGATATATCCCTCATTATAGAGCTTTACGAATACCTCTAACACTGCCTCTGAACAGCCTTTATCCATGGTAAATCTCTCTCGATCCCAGTCAGCAGAGACTCCCATCTTCTTTAACTGATTTACGATTCTTGTGCCATACTCGTCTTTCCACTGCCATGCACGCTCCAAGAACTTCTCACGGCCAAGGTCTGCCTTGTCGATTCCTTCCTTCTTCAGAGCTTCTGTTATCTTTACCTCTGTTGCGATACTTGCATGGTCTGTACCGGGCTGCCACAACGCGTTATACCCCTGCATTCTCTTGAATCTTATAAGTATATCCTGCAGTGTATTATCAAAGGCATGACCCATATGCAGCTGTCCCGTGATATTTGGGGGCGGCATAACTATGGTGAAGGGTTTCTTACTCCTGTCCACTTCAGCGTGGAAGTATTTCTTCTCTTCCCATTTCTTATAAAGTCTGTCCTCGATTCGTTTGGGGTCGTATGTTTTCTCAAGTTCCTTGCTCATTTCCGGCAATCCTTTCTATATGTAAATCTTCAATATCAGCACAAAATACTATCCTTTATAATATACACGTCTAAGGGCTCTAAAGTCAAGTTCACGAACACTCTTATTGAGTCACAGGTACGATTCTACCGACTCACTTGAGGACAGTATCTACAAACGCTACAGGGGGACCAAGAACCCTTCAGTTACGGAATTCTTCTCCAAGTGAAATCACTAAGCAACCTTGGTAATATGCATAATGTATTCGTTAGATGTGGAAATACTGCAACGGCTGCAGGGTGGTGCATATAGGCGCTTGGTTACGTGAATGTGAGCCTAGTGAAATAGAAGCGAGTTTGGAATAATATTCACACGAGACGCCATGGACGGCGTCGAGAGTGATTAAGGTCATGGACGACCATTAATCACGGTGGGAATATTACCAAACTCGCTTCGTTATTTCATTTGGCGAACAATTCAGTAACCAAGCGCCTATATGCACCCCCTGCAGCCGATATCCCGCATCTGTACATAATACTCTCCTTGCATGAGTTCTTTTCAGAGGCTATAATCAAGGATAGATATGTAGGAAAAAGGAGGTTATGTATGAAAGTACTTATAATTAACGGAAGTCCGAAAGCGGACGGTAACACCAGCACGGCTGTTAAGGAAATGCTGAAAGTCTTTGAAGCCGAAGGTGTGGAAACAGAAGTTGTTCAAATCGGAAAGAAGAATATCAGAGGTTGTGTAGCCTGCGGGTCATGTTATAAGACCGGTAAGTGCGCCTTTGATGATGAGGTAAATGCCATAGCCGGGAAGTTTGAAGCAGCAGACGGTCTCGTGCTTGCCACTCCTGTGTATTATGCATCGGCTAATGCCACGCTTATTGCCTGCCTTGACAGGTTGTTCTACAGCTCACACTTTGATAAGACCATGAAGGTGGGTGCAAGTATAGCAGTAGCAAGAAGGGGCGGCTGTTCGGCGACATTTGACGAATTAAATAAATACTTTACAATAAGCGGAATGCCTGTGGCATCAAGCCAGTACTGGAACAGCGTTCACGGTGCAGCCCCCGGGGAAGCAGCTAAGGATATAGAAGGCTTACAGACCATGAGAACCCTGGCTAAGAATATGACCTTCCTTATGAAGAGTATAGCTCTCGGCAAGGAAAAGTATGGCCTGCCGGAGAAAGAAGCTATGACTCCAACCAACTTTATCAGATAAAAGGAGGCCCTATGAGTAATAAAACCCCGTCGGAAAAGCTTAAGGGTGAAAAGGCCCCCTCTAACTACGAGATATTCCGAAATAATACAAGAGATTTATTCATGACCTATGAGCTTCAACCCATGATAGACAAGTTGGGCCTTGATCACGACGAAAATTATATATATTTTACATACCTGAATAGTAAATTCAGACTTAATAAACAAACAGGGGATTTTTATGTATTAGACGATAAATCCTCAGCTTATGTATTATCAGATTATGAGGATGCCCTTACTTTGTATGATGTATTCGCTTACTCCGAGGAAGGTGCCAAAGCCTCCGGAGAGCTGGTACAGATTCAGAATCTATCCCGCGTACAAGCAGCCAACTCTTATGCGGGTGAGGGTATCTATGAGCGGTACGGAAAGGAATATTCCGGCAAGGCCGAAGCACTTATGGCCGCTTGTGAGGCTATGGGCGGTACACCCTATGGCAAGGGCGATGTCGCCATGCGTATTCCGCTTTTTAGAGATGTCTATGCCGGCATCTCCTTTTGGGAGGCGGATGATGAGTTTCCCCCGGTGCTGAATATTTTTGTGGACAGCAACATGCTTTCCTTCATGCATTACGAAACTGTCTGGTATTGCTGTAACGGACTGTTGAAGCATATCGAGGCTCTTGTCAAAAACCCAAAATAATTAGAAAAGCCGTGCACTTATAAAAGCGCACGGCTTATTTTTGCTAATTACGTCTCCCCATTCTATGGTCTCTTATGTTTGTATTCATATACTCCCACCAGACCTGCAAGGCCGGTAAGCATTATAAAGAATAATAAGGGAGTATTGTCCCCTGTATTGGGGCTCTTTACTACATCTGCATATGTTATGGCAAAGGTGGAATACAGCGCCGATTCCGACTCTAAGTATTCACCGTTTTCAGTTGCAGACAGTTCTTCTACTTTACCCTCATGTGCTCTTAAAAGGGCGAATATTCTGACCTTGCCCGGGGGTACTGCAGGCAGTCCCTTAGGAATGGGAAGCTTAAACTTTATGGTTTTGCCGGCATTGGCGATATTGCCCACATGCTCTCCCTCAATGGTTACTTCAAAATCAATGGTTACAAAGCCAACCAAATTCTTACCTGTAGCCAGGCTCTCCGTAATCAGGTTAGCATCCTCTCCCACATCTTCTGCCTTAACCTCATTTATAACAAGCTGCATCCTAACCTCCTTGCCTTCCGATACAGCCTTAATGATAGCCTCGGCCAGGGCCGGATCTACACCCTCTGCCTTACCGTTAGTAACAAGCTCATCAATTATGGCCTGAGCCGCTTCATTAACGCTTGATTCTTCCTCTGCATTGGCATTTACAACTGCAATATCCCTTTGGGTATATACTGCACAATCTCTGTAACTTTCCTTTTTACCTGTCCAGGTTACCTCCACCTCCGGAGAAAACACCTTACCCTCTCCCAGGAAACCTTTGAAGAAGGATTCATCATAATAGTCCTTGGTCTTTTCTTTACTCATTGCAACTCCGATTCCACCACGGCCATCCTCATCCGTAGTGCCTGTAGTGCGGAACACGCCTCCGGATAAGGTTATATCCGTAGAATCATCGCCTTCCATGCCAATCATTAGTCCCCCACAGGTTCCCATAAAGGTTCCTCCTGATATATGAGCCTCACCACAGTTCTGTATCATAACAGCATACTGAACTGCCGGACCGCTTTCAAAGTGGCCCCCCTCTATGGTAACCTTTGGTTGAAATTCATTGCCATTAATATCAACCGCAGGTGTCCAGAGGGGATCTCCAGACTTATTCTTATTTATAAAGGTTCCGCCTTCTATTATCACATTCATATCCCATGTCTCAAGGGGAATATCATTGCCATCTCCGGTAAAGATAAATTCACCTCCGGTAATAATCAATGTGTGTGCTTTATCGTCATCTCCGTTATTAGCTCCAAGGTAATTAATCTTTCCCCCTTCTATAATAACGTCACCGGAAGTTTTTACTTCCTCAAAGGTTCCGCCGGAGATTGCGGTCCTGCCTTCAATAATTAAACTATCCCTGAAGGTTCCTTCAAGTATTGCACCGGTGCCTTCAACCTTGACCTTATCCATAAAAGTTCCGCTATGGATTACACCCAAATAATTGATGCTTAGCATATTATGAAATGTTCCGGCATCTATAATAGCACCATTTGTTGCCACAATCTCGCCTTCAAAATCACCGCCGGATATAACAGTGCGATCACATTCAATAATATTAGTTCCTTCAGGATCTAATTGATCACCTATTTTAAAAGAGCCATTGCCTACAATAGCAAGTTCAATCTTTTTAGCATTCAAAAGAGCTAACTCTCTTCTTATTCCACCATTTTTGTATTCTACAGAATCCTTGTAAGTCAAGGTCTTTCCCGCCATATCAAGATTCAGAGTCTCTTCGATGTCATTCCCTTCCACAACAAATGCCTCTTGATCAAGTATGATATTCTCCTCTAACTTGTAGTCATAGTTAGAGTTTAGCTCATAAACGCCCTTACCCACATATCCGGCATATGAGTCATCGGGAGTTTCTACTCCGGCAACATACTTAATACCATTAACCTCGGTACCCGCCTGACTTCTTGCCGCAGTCAGTGCATCTTCATTAATGGTTATTGTAGATCTATCGGCTCCCATAACCGGAAGAGCCGGCAGGGCCAACAATGCCACCATAACCACTGCCAGAAGTCTTCTAATCCTTGTCATTTTCATGCTACCCCTCCTTTTCACTACTATACCATTTTCAGTATATTTTTACAATAGTCAGAAAACTTCTTCATGTACAAAAAAGAGACGTGTCTCCACATCTCTTTTTCGTGAATTGTTATTTTGTTATAAGCAAGGGCTAAGCCTGTACTTTCAGTGAATTGATATATCTCTGGATGTTAGAAGCATTCACATACTTCTGAACATTTCCGTTCTCAATAACAACCAATGTAGGTGCCTGCATAACTGAATACTTCTCACGAAGTTCTTCATTCTCCTCAGCATCGATTACTACGTATTTGATATTCTCTTTAGCAAGAATCTCTTTTACAATCTTGCAGTTAGGACAGGTCTTGGTTGTAAATAAGTATCTTACGTCCTCGGAATCCTCAAACTTTACATCGTCCTTGGAGATAGTAACAACTCTTGTCTTAACGTCCTTCTTAAAGTCAATACCCTTAAGATCGTAGAGCTTTCTGTTTCTGAATTCCTGAGCTTTACCATCGTTCCAGTTCTGAACCGGGCGATAGTATCCTGTTATACGGCTATATACTTCAGTCTTCTTGCCGCAAATGGGGCATTCATACTGCTCACCTGTGATATATCCGTGCTCTGCGCAAATAGAATATGTAGGTGATAATGTATAGTAAGGTAACTTGTAATTCTCGGCTACAACTCTTACAAGCTTACTTGCTGCCTCCCAATCAGGAAGCTTCTCGCCAATGAAGGCATGGAATACTGTTCCTGATGTATAAAGTGTCTGCAAATCATCCTGAATATCAAGTGCATCGAAGATATCAGCTGTATAATCAACCGGCAGATGAGAGCTGTTGGTGTAGTAAGGAGTATCTCCCTCTTTACCTGCAGTCTTAATATCCGGCCATCTGCTTCTGTCATGCTTAGCAAGACGATAAGATGTGGACTCAGCCGGTGTAGCTTCGAGATTGTATAAATCTCCGTATTTCTCCTGGTAATCAGAGAGTCTGTTACGCATGAAGTTCAATACGTCTTTTGCAAATTCCTGTGTCTCCGGATGACTAAGGTCCATGCCAAGCCACTTGGCATTAAGGCCAACCTCGTTCATACCAACGAGACCAATGGTTGAGAAATGGTTATCAAATCCGCCGAGATAATGCTTGGTGTAAGGATATAATCCCTCATCAAGTAATCTGGTAATGATACCACGCTTAATCTTAAGTGAACGCGCGGAGATATCCATCATTCTGCCGAGTCTCTTATAGAAGTCATCCTTATCTTCAGCAAGATAAGCAATTCTCGGAAGGTTGATTGTAACAACTCCGATTGAACCTGTGCTCTCTCCTGCTCCGAAGAAACCGCCTGATTTCTTACGAAGTTCACGAAGGTCGAGACGAAGTCGACAGCACATTGAACGCACGTCACTGGGTTCCATATCGCTGTTAATGTAGTTAGAAAAGTACGGTGTACCATATTTGGCTGTCATCTCAAAGAGAAGTCTGTTATTCTCTGTGTCTGACCAGTCAAACTCATTGGTGATGGAATATGTAGGTATAGGATACTGGAATCCTCTTCCGTTGGAATCACCCTCAATCATGATCTCAAGGAAGGCCTTGTTAATCATATCCATCTCTTTCTGACATTCGCTATATGTGAAATCCTGATTCTTGCCGCCAACGATAGCCGGTAAATTAGCCAAATCGTTGGGAACAACCCAATCAAGAGTTATATTGGAGAATGGTGCCTGTGTACCCCAACGGCTGGGAGTATTAACACCATATACAAATGACTCTATACACTTCTTAACTTCCTCATAGTTAAGATTATCCTTCTTAACGAAGGGTGCTAAATATGTATCAAATGAAGAGAAGGCCTGAGCTCCTGCCCACTCGTTCTGCATAATTCCCAGGAAGTTAACCATCTGGTTACAAAGAACTGACAGATGCTTAGCCGGTGAGGATGTAATCTTTCCACTGATTCCTCCCAAGCCTTCCTGAATAAGCTGCTTCAGAGACCAGCCTGCACAATAACCTGTCAACATAGCAAGGTCATGCAGATGGATATCTGCATTTCTGTGTGCTTCTGCAATCTCGTCGTCATATATCTCAGACAGCCAGTAATTGGCTGTAATAGCTCCTGAATTACTTAAAATCAGTCCCCCAACTGAATAAGTTACTGTAGAGTTCTCTTTAACTCTCCAGTCCTCAATCTTAACATATGAATCAACCAATTCCTTGTAGTCAAGGATAGTTGACTTCATATTACGAATCTTCTCTCTTTGTTTACGGTAGAGGATATAAGCCTTCGCTACTTCCGTGTAGCCGGTCTGCTCCAATACAGTTTCCACGCTGTCCTGTATTGTCTCTACATGAATCTCCCCGTTATCAATTTTTTTCTGGAAATCAGCTGTAACACGCAGAGATAAGAGATCAATTATCTCATTGGTATACTCATTTCCAGTCGCTTCGAATGCCTGCTCTATGGCTTTGCTGATCTTATTGAGGTTAAAATCAACTTTTTTGCCGTCACGCTTAACTACTGTAAACATTCAATACCGCCCTTTCTTCCTCAAAATATCTTCGTGCCGATATGTCACTGAAATTAGTGTAGCAGATATACTTGTCCTAGTCAATAAAAAATACAATATATCTGTATTTAATTTTTATAAAGCACAATATCTAGTGTAAGAATCCACAATGAAGTGAAAACAAAACAGCCCCCAAAAGTGGCTGTTTTGTACACTTATCCATATATAATCCACAATTTTACCCACAATTACTGTGAATAATCGGGATATTTACTCACAATTTAATGTGAGATTTACACGTTTCTTTCCTCCAGAAAATCCGTATCTTCATCAGCATTCTCCAGAATCCGGGCCATGGCGTCCACAACATCCGGGTCATAAAGCGTTCCCCGACCTTCATAAATCTCCGATAGGATTGTCTCTATCGGAAGCCCTGCTCTAAATGTCCTTGAAGCGCTTAACTTCTCACAGGCGTTGGCCACCGCAATTATTCGAGCTACCATGGGGATTTCATCTCCCATTACCCCAAAGGGGTATCCCGTTCCGTCATAATTCTCATGATGAGAGAGGATTGCAGCATCCAGATTGTTGATGGTGGTTACCCTTTTGATTTTCTCGGACCCCCATCTTGTATGCTTCTTTATTACCTCTTCCTCATCTTCCGACAAGTGTCCGTTCTTAAGAAGTATAAACTCAGGAACCTGCATCTTTCCTATATCGTGAAGCAAGGCTGCATAGTAATAATCCCTGCACTCATCTTCACCATATCCCATCTTACGGGCAATCTCATAAGTGATATTGGCCACTCTTATGGAATGTCCCGGACATCCGCTATAGCCATCAACAGCATCAGCCATGGAAAATAATAATTCCCTTATAGTCTGCCTGTTATGAAGCTCCTTTTTGCGAAATTCCGAAGTCTTAAAGTCACTTACAACCACAATCAGCAAGGCTATAATCCATACAATGAAAGCCGCCACCGCAATATTAAACTGGGGAAGACTTAATATATCCGCCTTATAATTGTAAGTTATAAGCATGTTATCAAGATTAGTCTCCGCTTTCACTTCGTCGGCATTGTAGTATAGGATAAGGCCGATGATGACCGTTGTTGTCTTGTTCTTGGATTTGGTCTCAATATAATCCTCTTCTACGGATTCGCTGGGGTAATATATTATATAATCACCTTTTTTCAGAGGAATCAGAAGGTCTGAATCGTCCTGAAAATAATCAAGGCTAATCTCCTCCGGCTTAACGGTCCGAAGGTCTAACATCTGCGTCTTATCCATTCCCACAACATGCTGGTGAATCTCAACAGAGCCGCACCAGGCCGAATTAATATAACAATCGGACCCGATGTCAATCCGAAGAGTCCAGGGATGAACCGCGTAGGAAGAATCGTTATTTATAGTGATGTCATAGATCTCGCCCGTAAGCTGTCCGTTTTTATCTCCGGGTATATCAATGGAAATATTCTTAGTCCACTTACCCGAATTGCCTCCTCTGCATTCGGAAGTAACCTTGACATCATCCCTGTTACCGGAACCATTACCCACTTCAGAAGTGTTCTTTCTGGAATTGAAATCGCCTGTCTGATATACAACTATGGCAAAGGCGATAATAATAGCCAAGAGGGTAATGAAAAACACATACCCGTGAAGCTTAACCTCTCTTTTCATAAAAATCCCCCGTACTGCCCAAAAAAACTATTTCTCTTCATCAATCTCAAAGGAGATAAGAAGATCGTCCTGACTTACTCTGTCTCCCTCTGCAACGTAAATCTTATCAACCTTACCTGCAACACGGGATACAACTGTAGTCTCCATCTTCATTGCCTCAACGCTCATAAGCGGCATATTAACCGTAACCTCATCGCCTTCCTTAACGAATACCTTGGCAACAGTACCCGGGATGGTAGATCCCAGATGAGCCGGATTCTTCTTGTCGGCTTTAAGCTTTCTGTCAGTCTGTACTTCCTGATTCTTATCAAGTACCTGAATCTCTCTCATCTGACCGTTTACTTCGAAGAGAAGAGTTCTCATGCCGTCAGGAGTGATGGGTCCTTTGCCCGTGTATTTGATAATAAGGTCTTTACCCTCAGCCATGTTAAGAACAGTTTCTTCACCCTCACGAAGTCCGTAGAAGTATACATGACTTTCAAGATGTGATACATCATCATACACTTCAAGATGCTCACAATACTCCTCATATACCTTCGGATACATGGCATAGCTTACAACCTTCTGTTCCATATCAACATCCGTAGAGTGACTTAAATCAAATTCTGATTTAAGTTTCTTCTCTAATTCCTTGAAGTCAACAGGTGGCAATAATGATCCGGGACGCACTGTAATAGGCTCCTGTCCCTTAAGAACAATCTCCTGTAACTTCTTGGGGAATCCTCCATCGGGTTGCCCCATCATACCTTTGAAGTACTCTACAACTGACTCCGGATATGAAAGGTTGGCACCGGCTTCAAGAATATTGTCCTTGTTTAAGCCGTTCTTGTACATAAAGATTGCAAAATCTCCCACTGCCTTTGAAGAAGGAGTAACCTTAACTATATTACCAAGCAAATCATTGGCCTGCTTGTATAACTCTTTAATCTCATCAAACTCGTCAGCTGAACCCATGGCTGTAACCTGGGCAAGAAGGTTGGAATACTGACCTCCCGGAATCTCGTATTTGTAGATTTCCGCACGAGGTGAATCCATATCTGACTCAAAGTTCTTGTATACCTTACGAACTCTTGCATAGTACTGGCTGAGTTCGTTGAGTTCATCCATATCAAGACCTGTATCTCTCTTGGTTCCGCGAAGCGCCTCAACAACAGAGTTCATTGAAGGCTGGCTTGTAAGGGAACTCATGGACTCAATGGCAAGGTCTGCAATATCAAGTCCCGCCTCTGCTGCCATAAGAACTGTTGCAACAGAGTTACCTGTTGAATCATGGGTATGAAGATGAATGGGGATGTTAATCTCCTTCTTCAATGCAGATACCAGCTCTTTGGCCGCATATGGCTTCAACAATCCCGCCATATCCTTAATTGCAAAAGTGTGGCATCCCAGGCTTTCAAGTTCCTTAGCCTTGGCGATGTAATAATCCAATGTATATTTTGTCTCATCAGGACTTGTTAAATCACCTGTGTAACATACGGTTCCTTCTACAATCTTGCCGGTCTTTAGCGCTTCTTCAATGGGCATCTTCATGTTCTCAACCCAGTTAAGGGAATCAAAGATTCTGAACACGTCAACTCCATGCTCACCGGAAAGTCTGATAAACTCTTTTACCACGTTATCCGGATAGTTACTGTATCCTACGGCATTGGACGCACGAAGGAGCATCTGAATAAGAGTGTTGGGCATTCTCTCGGAGAGGAGATGTAATCTTCTCCAGGGTGATTCCTTTAAGAATCTGTAAGCCGTATCATATGTTGCACCACCCCATGCCTCAACAGAGAAGGCATTGGCCATAAATGCGTTGGTTGCTCTTGCAGCACCTGCCAAATCCTTGGTACGCATACGTGTAGCCATAAGTGACTGGTGAGCATCACGCATTGTAGTATCTGTAACGTATAATTTGTCCTCTTTAAGAATCTTTTGTGTAAAATCTTTTGCTCCTAATTTAAGGAACTCATCCTTGGCACCGTAAATCTTCTTGGTGGTATCGTACTTCGGTAAAATACGGTTCTCAAAGGGAGGTTTCGGACCCTTGTTGTCATTTACGATTCTGTTACCGATGAACTCTGCTACCTTGGTGGCTCTGTCACCGATCTTATCAAACTGGAAGAGACTCGGTGTCTCCTCTATAAAGGTTGTATGGCACATTCCCTTCTTGAATGTCTCATTCTGAATAAGATTGATGAGGAAAGGAATATTAGTCTTTACTCCACGTACACGAAGCTCTTTTAAGGCTCTGGTGGCCTTATCTATAGCCCCGCTGAATGTACGATCGTGAGAGATAAGCTTAACAAGAAGACTGTCATAGTATGGAAGAATCTCCGCTCCGGTATAAGCATTACCACCGTCAAGACGGATTCCGTTACCTGCTCCTGAACGATATACAGTAATCTTTCCGGTATCCGGAAGGAAGTTGTTCCTGGGGTCTTCTGTGGTAACACGGGTCTGGATTGCAAATCCGTGCTCATGAATATCCTCCTGTCCCTGGATATTAATCTCAGGTGAACGAAGCTTATATCCTTCGGCAATAAGAATCTGGTCACGAACGATATCGATGCCTACAAGCTCCTCTGTAACCGTATGCTCAACCTGGATTCTCGGGTTCATCTCTATAAAATACGGATTATAATCAGCATCAACCAAGAACTCTAATGTTCCGGCATTCTTGTAGCCTACTGCCTTACAAAGTCTGATGGCACTGTCGAATATAATCTGTCTTGTCTTATCGGGGATTGAAAATGCCGGCGCGTACTCAACTACCTTCTGGTGTCTTCTCTGAACTGAGCAGTCACGGTCAAAGAGATGTACAACATCACCGTAATTGTCACCCAGAACCTGAACCTCAATATGTTTGGGTCCTTTAAGGTATTTTTCAACGAAGATAAGATCGTCACCAAACGCCTTCTTTGACTCTTCTCTTGCCTCGTTAAACTCTCTGGGCATATCCTCTTTGCAGTTAACAATACGCATTCCGCGTCCGCCACCGCCGTTACTTGCCTTAAGCATTACGGGATAGCCGATTTCATCCGCAATCTTAAGAACAGAATCAAGATCTTTAAGCGCATAATCCACTCCGGGGATGATGGGTACATTAGCCTCGATGGCAATCTTCTTGGAAGAAATCTTATCACCCATTGCGTTCATAATCTCTTTTGAAGGTCCGATAAAGACGATTCCGTTGTCCTCACATGCCTTTACAAATTCTGGGTTCTCGGATAAGAATCCGTATCCCGGGTGAATAGCATCTACCTTCTTGGCCTTGGCGATTTTAATAATAGTGTCAATATCAAGATAAGCATCCAATGGTCCTTTTTCCGGATTCAATGGATAAGACTCGTCTGCTTTGGCTCTGAAAGCAGCATATCTGTCTTCTTTTGAGTAAATACTCACGGTTGTAATGCCAAGTTCGGTACATGCACGAAATACACGAATGGCAATCTCGCCTCTGTTGGCGACCATAACCTTTTTAAACTTCCTAATGTTATCCTGACTCATTTGTAGTTCTCCTCATATTCTTTTAGTTGTGGCTTTCAATTAACATCCGGCCTATCTTCTGAGAAAATCGCCTTTCAGAAGCTCGGCCGGACATAATAATTGTATTTAAATTTAACTTACAAAGATTCGCCCATAATCTCTGTAAGGTTGGAACCATGTGAATATACTAGGGTGCAGTGTTTCCACCCGTATTACCTCCGGTATTACCGCCGGCGTTACCACCTGTATTACCGCCGGTGTTACCGCCGGTGTTACCGCCTGTGCCACCGCCTGTATTACCACCGGTGCCACCACCTATATTCTCGCCTGTACTGCCGCCGCTTGACGATGACGGTTTAGTACTCGGCTGCGTGGTCGGTCTCTGAGGCGTCTGTGGTGTGGACTCCGGTGCTGCCGAAGAAGACTCTTCTTCCGGCTCCGGTTCCGGCGACGGTACCCAGTATCCCGCTCCCGGCTCGTGCTCAGCACTGCCGTAGAAGTAACATACTACCGGGAATCCCTTCTCAACATATCCGAAAATAGTCTTAGCAGACTCCAAAGACATGTTAATACATCCGTGGGATCCGTTACGCAGGTATCTGTCGTAACCGTATCTTGCCTGCCATGTGGCATCATGCATACCTATATCTCCGTTAAAGGGCATCCAGTATGCAACAGGTGTTGCATATCCCGGTCCCCTGAGAATTGCATTACGCTCACAGTATGTAACGGTGAATATTCCCGGAGGAGTTCCGTGTCCCGTGTTGGGATTACCGGATACAATATCACATTCGTATACTTTCTGTCCGTTTACATACAAAAACAGATGCTGCATTCCGAGATTAATCTCTACATAAGAGTTTCCGAAATCCTTAACAGCATTGCCGTCTAAGGATACCAGAATGGGAGCTCTTTTAACCGACTCTCCCGCAACTATATCTTTTTTAAGTTGCTCTATCTCCGCTTCTCTGTCTATCTTAATTCCATAGAGGCGGGTTGGAATGGTAACAACCTCTCCATAGGTAGTCTTAAACTGTCTTGAATTACCTGTGGAATCATACTTGTCAGCCAATAGATTGACGAATTCCGCCACCGCTTCTTCATCAAAGCACAGCTCGTTATCATTGTTAACCGACAACCATTTAAGAAACTGGGTCTTATCAAGTTCCTCGTTCATTCCGCCATAACTGTATACCAGTTTCGAAGACATACAGTTCTCGCTGTACTTCTTAAGGAGAGCAAACTTCTCCGAATCTTCCGTATACTCCGGCTCAACGTAACAATGGGATTCCTTCATATCAAGGTCTTTGCGAAGAAGAAGTATAGAGCGCTTTAACTGCTGCTCAAAAGCCTCCTCATTAACCGTATTGCCGAATACCGATGGAATAACCTCGAATCCGGTGCCTTCATGATAATCCGCAAGTCTTGCAGTCTTGGGGGCAACCCATGTCTCCCTATTCATAAAACTGCAGGAGTTAACAATCTCACTGAGTTTATCTTTATCATATGACAGGTTAAGCTCCGCTAAGATGTCACTGTCATTAAATATGCTCTTCGGCCACAGGAATATCTCCTGATTCTCACAGATAGTCTTAATATCCTCGCCGGATTCACACTTAAGACTGATATCCGTGCCTTTAATAATCTTCATCTCTCCATCAACAGTGGTAATGGTAAGTTCATAGGTATCCACCGCATCAGAGATGGCCGCTTTGATTCCGTCATAGTTCTTAAATGAACACTCTACTCCGTCAATGGAGGTTCTAAACATTGTATGGAACCTGAAGAATACAGCCATAACGACATAAGCCACCAAAAGAGTGGTTATTGCAGCCACCGCCACAATAATGGCACGATTCTTCCTTCCCACGGCAGCTACTGCCTCTAAACCTGTACTTTCTGCTTCCGTCTTCGGCTTGGCATCCCGTTCTTCTGTGAATCCACGCCGCTTTTCTCTTAAGAGTTCGGCACTTGCAGTTTTCTTGTCTGCTTCCGTATTTATTTCTTCTTTTTCAATTTTGGGTTCGTTATTTGCTTCGACCGCTACAGCTTTTTCGGTCTCTCTCGCCTCATCAGCCATAGCCGTCTTCGGCGATCGTCCAGCCTCCGGTGTCTCTATCTTTCTAGGTGTTCCGGGCATCACAGCATCCCCCGGAACAATCGTTTTGTTAGAAGATGCCGCTTGTTTTACCATATCCTCGGAAACATTACGAATCTTTACTACCGATGGTTTCACGGCAACCTGCTCTGTGCTTCTTTCGGTTTTGAACACGAATCCGCTTTGTTCCCTTTTTGCAGCATTCTTCTTGGCTTTTAATACACCGTTCTTGGAAGAAGTATTCTTAATTCTTGTTTCTGACGTGCCTCCGGTTCCAGTTCCCTTTGGTCCCGAAGTCTTCTTCTCTTCTGACATGACTTTCCTCTAATCTAAAAATCTTGACAAAATACATGTTATTGTGAAACGATACGTAGGTGAGGTTACACTTTTACATACTAACCCACCATAACATCACAATATACTATATCATTTTATAACACAATAAGGAAGTACATTTTTTATGGCAAATAAATATTACGCGGTTAAAAAAGGTCTTACTCCCGGGGTCTATGATTCATGGGAAGAATGCAAGGCTCAGGTAGAGGGATTCTCCGGGGCCACCTATAAAAGCTTTAAAACCATGGATGAAGCCATGGCCTATCTGGGGGACGTGGAAGCGGCAAAACAGCCCGACGACTACCTCTCCCTGCCAAAAGACGAAGCCGTGGCCTACGTAGACGGAAGCTTTAACGCAGAAACCGGGGAGTTTGCATACGGTGCCGTAATCTTTCATAACGGCAGGCAGATAAATCTTTCTGCCAAATCCGGAGATGACAGTCTTGCATCTATGAGAAATGTGGCCGGCGAGATAAAGGGTTCCGAAGCCGCCATACGTTACGCAGCCGATAACGATATAAAGAAAATTACCATCTTCCACGACTACGAAGGCATAGCCAAATGGCCTACCGGAGAATGGAAAACCAATAAAGAAGGAACTGCATCCTACAAGGCATTTTACGATGCTCACAAAGGTATTCTTGATATCCGTTTTGTAAAGGTCAAAGGCCATTCCGGTGACAAATATAATGACCTGGCTGATTCCCTGGCCAAAAAGGCTCTGGGTATAGAGTAACCTATCACATTAAATTTAATCCGTAATCCATCCAAAACCTTAGTAATAGTAGGATTATGTGCACAAAGCCCTTGGAGTATTATGTAAAATACATCAAGGTTTTTAGATTAAATTTAATCAATTTAACCAATTCTCATTAATAAAAATCAATTAATATGATTAAATTTAATCATATTATTTTTATCTTAACTGTGCTATTATGTGTAAAGTCTAAAAAGGATCGATTATTAAATCAGTTATTATATTAAAAGGAGATTTTACATATGAAGAACTATCAAAAGTATGAACGCGCATATTTTATGCCGCCGGAATGTACTTATGACTGGGTTAAGAAAGATTATATCGACAAGCCACCCATCTGGTGTTCCGTTGATTTGCGTGATGGTAACCAAGCTCTTATCGAGCCCATGAGCCTTGATGAAAAGCTGGACTTCTTTAATCTTCTTATCGAAGTCGGTTTCAAGGAGATCGAAGTAGGATTCCCCGCTGCTTCCGAGACTGAGTATAAGTTCCTCCGTACCCTTATCGAGAGAAATATGATTCCCGATGATGTAACGGTTCAGGTTCTCACCCAGGCAAGAGAACACATTATAAAGAAAACCTTCGAAGCGGTAAAGGGAGCCCCCCATGCCGTTATTCATCTATATAACTCCACATCTGTTGCACAGCGTGAGCAGGTATTTAAAAAATCAAAGGAAGAGGTTAAGCAGATTGCCATTGATGGTGCGAAGCTGTTAAAACGTTTAGCCGAAGAAACAGACGGTAACTTTTCTTTCCAGTACAGTCCCGAAAGCTTCCCCGGAACTGAAGTCGATTATGCAGTGGATGTTTGCAATGCAGTACTTGATGTGTGGGCCCCAACCCCTAATCATAAGGCTATCATCAACATCCCCACCACCGTGGAGAATGCCATGCCTCATGTTTTTGCTACCCAGGTGGAATACATTAACAAGCACCTCCACAACCGTGACAGTGTTATCCTCTGCCTGCATCCGCACAATGACAGAGGTAGCGGCGTAAGTGATGCAGAGCTTGGAATTCTTGCCGGTGCCGATCGTATTGAGGGTACACTCTTTGGAAACGGTGAGCGTACCGGTAACGTAGATATTATCACCCTGGCCATGAACATGTTCTCCCATGGCGTGGACCCGGGACTTGATTTTTCCAATATGCCTCATATAAGAGAGACTTATGAGCGACTTACCCGTATGCGTGTAGGCGAACGTCAGCCCTACGCCGGCGACCTGGTATTTACCGCTTTCTCAGGTTCCCATCAGGATGCCATCGCAAAGGGTATGGCGTGGCGCGAAGCAGGAAAAAGCGAGATGTGGAGCGTGCCCTATCTTCCCGTGGATCCCATGGATGTGGGCAGAACCTATGATTCCGATGTTATCCGTATTAACAGCCAGTCCGGTAAGGGTGGCGTAAGCTACATTCTTAAGCAAAACTTCGGTATCTCCGTACCGGAGAAGATGCGAGAAGATGTGGGATATACCGTTAAACACGTATCCGATGTGGAGCACAAGGAGCTTTCACCCCAGTGGGTATACGAGATATTTGCCAACAAATATATCAATGCCCACACCTATTTCGAGATTACCGAGTGTCACTTTAAGCAGGCCGACGGTATCATGGCTGAAACTACAATTTCACACCAGGGACAGCGCCGTGTTATCGATGCCAACGGTAACGGTCGCTTGGATGCCGTAAGTAATACCATAAAACAGTACTTTAATATCAGCTACGAGCTTTCCGTATATGAAGAGCACGCTCTTTCCAAGGGATCGTCTTCAAAGGCTATGTCTTATGTTGGCATCACATACAAGAACAAGATGTATTGGGGCGTAGGAATAGACGAAGATATCATCCGTTCTTCAATAAATGCCCTTACAGTTGCCGTTAATCAGATACCGGAGATTGCAACCAGTGCTGTTGCCAGGGATGAGCGTCTTGTTAATATGGTTAACTTTATTCAGGCCAACTACCAGACCGTATCCCTTGAAGATATGGCAAGACAGTTTAACTTATCAGAGCCCTATATCTCCAAGTACATTAAAGAAAAATCCGGTAAGACGTTTATCGAAACGGTTCAGGGTATTCGTATGAAGAAGGCCCGCGCCTTACTTAAAAACGGTAACATGACGGTGGAGAACATCGCATATGCTGTAGGCTATCAAAATGTAGAACATTTTAACCGTCTATTTAAAAAGATCTTTAAGATGACTCCGGTCCAATATCGTAATAATGTTAAATAATAATTTGAGGAGATTCCCCGTGGAATCTCCTCATTTGCTCTATTTCGCCCCAAAATCCGCTTATGTTACTATATTATTTTCTGAAAATTTGTGATAAAATCGCCTTAGATGGTTTATCCAAAAAACGGTGAGGGGGTATTACATGAACACCAGAAAAACAAAAATCGTATGCACCTTAGGTCCTTCCTCCAATACCGAGGAAGTTATCCGCAACCTTATGATTGAAGGAATGGATGTTGCAAGACTCAATTTCTCTCATGGTAATTACGAAGACAAGCTTAAGATTATTGATATTGTAAAAAAAGTACGAAAAGAGCTTAATAAGCCCGTTGCCCTTCTTCTTGATACCAAGGGCCCGGAAGTTCGTCTGGGGGTTTTCAAAGAACACAGCGCTGTATTAGAAGACGGCAAAAAGATTATTCTTACCACGGAAGAAATTGAGGGGGATGCCTCCAGGGTATCCGTATCTTACAAGGCACTTCCCGCTGATATTTCCGTAGGAACAAGAATTCTATTAGACGACGGTCTTATTGAACTTCAGGTTGAAGCAATAGAAGGAACAGAGATTTACTGTAATATCTGCAACGGCGGAACCGTATCCGACCGAAAGGGAATCAACCTTCCCAATGTGGAATTGTCCATACCCTTCATTAGCCAGAAAGACCACGATGATATTAAATTTGGAATTGATAATGGCTTCGACTTCATCGCCGCATCCTTTGTAAGGACCGCATCGGATGTTGAGGAAATCAGAGGCATTTTAAAAGAATATGATTGTCATTCCATAGATATCATTGCCAAAATAGAGAACAATCAGGGTGTTAGTAACATTGACGAGATAGTCAAGGTAGCCGACGGAGTTATGGTTGCCAGGGGAGATATGGGAGTTGAGATTCCCCTTGAAGAAGTTCCCGTTATCCAGAAGATGATTATTAAGAAGGTATACTCTGCAGGCAAGCAGGTTATAACCGCCACCCAGATGCTTGAATCTATGATTAAGAATCCTCGTCCCACAAGAGCCGAGGCTACGGACATTGCCAATGCCATCTTTGACGGCACAGGTGCTATTATGCTTTCAGGTGAGACCGCTGCCGGCAAATACCCCATTGAAGCTCTAAAAACCATGGTTCGCATCGCCACGAGAACCGAGGATTCCATCGATTACCATACAAGATTTAAGGGAAGCAGAGTATTGGATAACCAAAATATTACCAATGCCATCTCCCACGCAACGGTTACCACCGCCGAAGACCTTGGTGCCGCTGCCATTGTAACGGTTACCAAATCAGGCTTTACAGCCAAGATGATTTCCAAATACAGGCCAAGTTGCCCTATTATGGGTTGCAGTACCTATGAAGAAGTGTGTCGCCGGTTAAATCTGGTGTGGGGTGTAATCCCTGTCCTAATCGAAGAAAAGACTGACACAGATGAATTATTCGAGCATGCCATTGAACAGACCCTTATTGCAGGCAAAGTCAAAGTTGGTGAATTGACGGTTATTACCGCCGGTCTTCCCCTTGGCATCTCCGGAACCACCAACCTTATTAAGGTTCACGTGGCAGGACATGTTCTGGTTAAAGGAATCGGCGTATCCGGCAACAAGGTGACCGCTTCACTTTGCGTATGTGCCAACGAGGATGACTTGAAGCGTAACTTCCGAGAAGGGGATATTATAGTTATTCCTGAGTCCTCTAACAGAATTCTTCCATATATCAAGAATTCTTCAGGACTTATTACCGAAGAAAAGAACGAGGATTCCCATGCCGCTATAGTCGGTTTAACCTTAGGACTCCCCGTTATCATTGGCGCTTCCCATGCATCCCAGATATTAAAGGACGGCGCCGTGGTTACCATGGATGCATCTTCAGGTGTGGTAACTTCCAATTAAATTATGAATCGAGATGTTTAGATGTTTGATGCAAATATTTTACCCAACTCACAGGTGTTCAAATATTTTGGCGAGATTTCCCGTATTCCCAGAGGATCCGGCAATACCAAAGCCATAAGCAATTACCTGGTGGAAACCGCCAAAGCAGCAGGGCTTTGGCATTGTAGCGATTCAGTTAACAACGTAATAATAATAAGAGAGGCAACTGCAGGTTACGAAGACGTACCTGCAGTTATGTTGCAAGGCCATATGGATATGGTGTGCGAGAAGGACGATACTTCTTCCCACGATTTTGAAAAAGACGGTCTTGACCTCGATATCGATGGAGACTTTCTCTTTGCTAAGGGAACCACTTTGGGAGGTGATGACGGCATAGCTGTTGCTTACATGCTTACGCTTTTGACCGCTCCCGATTACAAGGGCCCCCGCATTGAATGCGTGTTTACTGTCGATGAGGAAACGGGAATGGAGGGTGCTTACGCCATTGATTTGTCTTCATGCAAGGCCAAGCGCCTTATTAATCTTGATGTTGAGGAAGAAGGGGTCTTCATCACCGGTTGCGCAGGAGGTACAAGACTTATCTCGACCCTCTCCTTTACCCGAATGACCGGCACCGGATCCCTATACGATATTAATATCTCAGGTCTTGTTGGAGGTCACTCCGGAGATGAGATTAACAAAAAAAGGGCCAATGCCATCCGCCTGGGCGCCAGGTTACTCTATCACTTAAAAGACATGGATGTACCCTTTGAACTGGTGTCCTTTAATGGCGGTGCCAAGGACAATGCCATTCCAAGGTCAGCAAGTATCACCATATGCTCTTATTGCGAGGAAGACAAGCTTCGGAGTCTTGTAGATGCCTATGCAAAAGAGATTGCCTCAGAATATTACCCGGCAGAAAAGACCATTAATATCAATCTTGAGACAGATAAGACCGGCAACAAGCCACATATGGTTATAAGCGATCGGAGCCTTAAAAGTCTTCTTCTCATGGCTTATTCCATGCCAAACGGTGTAATAGCTACCAGCAAGTCAATACACGGTTTAACAGAGACATCTGTCAACCTTGGTATATTAACAACCACTGAATCTGAGATAAAAGCCACTTATCTTCTTCGAAGCTCCGTTGCCGGAAGACTTAGGTCGTTAAAAGAACGCATGCTGCTTATTCTGGATGCCGCAGGATGCGAGACCAAAACCGGCAATTCCTATCCCGGATGGGAATATGCCGAACAATCACCCTTACGGGATGCCATGGCGGCTTTCTGGGAGAAGAAATACGGCCGAATGCCGGCTATCAAGGCCATTCACGGCGGCTTAGAATGCGGAATCATAAAGTCCAAGGCAGATGTTGATATAGTGGCCATAGGCCCTGATATAGTGGATATTCATACTCCCGGAGAGAGAATGAGTATTTCATCGGCTTCTCGGGTATTTGATTATTTAAAAGAATTTCTTGCCTCCTTGTAGGCATTTATTACTTATTGTCAGTTTTTTTGTTTATTTTTGATATTCCCTATGATATAATCATTGTTAGATTGAAAAGATTAAGTGGGAACACAATATTCTAACGGAGGTATGACAATGGAAGGATTAGTAACAAGCAAGACCACCCCCCTTAAGGGAATTGCCCGTTTTGCGTTTGTACTTATGGCATGTTTGTTCTTCGGATTTACTGCAGGAAGCACTGTTACACATGCAGCAGAGGAACCTCAGGTTGTGGCACAGCAGACCACTACAACTTCAACGGCAACTGCGGACGAAGCTAACCAGAACTTCTTTATTTACTTCATGGTATTTATCGTATTACTGGTTATTATCGTTGTAGTCGTTGTGGCTTCAGCTACGTCAGCCGCTACAGCTGCATATCCACCTGTACATATGGATCAGGAACAATAAGCAGGATTATATAATTAAACTTAAAAAAGAGTGTTCATCATGAACACTCTTTTATTATGTCTAGAATAAATATTAGCTTTCCATGCCTCTCATGACGATTACAGGTCCGCCTGTATTCTCTATGTAATCTTTGGTTATAGTCACCCGACCAATGTTATCATCTTTCGGAATCTCGTACATGATATCAAGCATGAACTCTTCTATAATAGCTCGAAGAGCTCTGGCTCCCATCTTCTTTTCTTTAGCTCTTTTTGCGATAGCTTCAAGAGCTTCATCATCAAACTCTAACTTAACTTCATCTAAGGCAAGGAGCTTGGTGTACTGTTTCAAGATGGCATTCTTGGGCTCTTTTAATATCTTAACCAGCATCTCTTCGGTCAGACCTTCCAATGTGCATATTACCGGCAAACGACCGATAAACTCAGGAATCATGCCGAACTTTCTTATGTCTTCCACAGTAACTTTAGACAAGATATTCTCCTCTTCATCGTACTTGTCTTTAAGGTCTGCCTTAAATCCTATTGATGACTGTTTGTTAAGTCTTTCCTTAATTATCTCGTCTAATTCCGGGAATGCACCTCCGCAGATAAATAGAATGTTTCTTGTATTAATTGTGGTCAAAGGCACCATGGCATTCTTAGAGTTGGCTCCCACCGGAACTTCCACTTCACTTCCTTCAAGAAGCTTTAACATACCCTGCTGAACCGATTCACCGCTAACATCCCTTTGATTGGTATTACGTTTCTTGGCAATCTTATCAATCTCATCTATGAAGACTATTCCCTGCTCAGCCTTATCAACATCATTATCAGCTGCCGCAAGAAGCTTGGATAATACGCTTTCGATATCATCACCGATATATCCCGCCTCAGTAAGGGATGTGGCATCTGCAATGGCTAATGGCACATTAAGAAGCCCTGCTAAGGTCTTTACAAGATAAGTCTTGCCGCAACCCGTTGGTCCTATCATAAGCATGTTGGACTTCTCTATCTCTATCTCATCCATAGTATCTGTAGCCACTCTTTTATAGTGGTTGTATACAGCAACGGACATTATCTTCTTGGCCTGCTCCTGACCCACCACATACTCATCAAGCTTCTCCTTGATTACGTGAGGTTTCGGAATATCCTTTATATCAATAAGAGGTTTGGCCTTATCTTTTTTCTTCTTTTTTATCTTGGCTCTCTGAGGTGGCATAAGGCTCTGCAGGTCCGCTAAGTTAATCATACTAATCCCCGGGCTCTTCGGCTTAGCCTTTTCTTCGTCCTGAGTCTCCCCATCGCCTTCTGCTGCTTCTTCCGTCTCATCGGCTGTGCTGCCGCCAACTACCTTATTAATATTGGTATTCATTCCAAGAAGATCATCGTAGCTGAATCCGCTATTTTGCATGGTGTCAATAGTCTTCTGCATGCAGTCTTTACATATGCATATATTGCCGGGAATCTTAATCATGGATCCGGCAACGCTTTCGGGGCGACGACAGATATAGCATATATCTTCGTACTCGTCTGTTGTATCCTCTACTTCTATAATATCTTTATCATCAACGCTCATTTGTATTACTCCTTAATAAAACATCTTGGTCCTTATTATACTTCTTTTCTTCCATATCGTAAAGCGAGGAATGGGCTCAATAGGAATAATGCACAAAGTTTTCACATAATTGTTTTTTTATTTCGCTTGTATTTTATTGGTTTTCCTATTAAACTTTATTTGGAAAGTAGAATAGAGTTTTAGAATTTGCCCGCCATGAAGAGACGGGAGAGATAGGAGATTTATTTATGGACATTTTCAGCGTATTATCACTATTTGGAGGACTCGCCATGTTCCTATATGGAATGCGGCTTATGGGCAACAGCCTAAAGGAGAGTTCTTCCGGAACATTAAAGAACATTATGAGCGGTATGACTAACAGCCCCTTGAAGGCCTTCCTTCTTGGTTGCTTTGTAACTGCTCTTATTCAGTCATCCAATGCCACCATTGTTATAACATCCGGTCTTGTGGCGGCTGAAATAATTACCCTCAGACAGTCACTCGGTATTATTATCGGTGCTAACGTAGGTACAACCATTACCGGACAGATTATCCGTCTTATGGATATTAATTCTTCCTCAACGGCATGGCTTCAGTTCTTTAAGCCTTCAACCCTAGCTCCCATAGCACTGATTATCGGTATAATCTTAATTATGTTTTGCAAGTTTAATAATTCAAGACTTGCAGGTAATATCATTATGGGATTCGGTATCCTCTTTACCGGTCTCTTGGCCATGACGGATTCGGTTACCGGTATGAGCGATACCGGTGTATTCAACAATCTCTTTACGGGATTCGGTTCCAATCCTTTCCTTGGCTGCCTTGTAGGTGCAGTAGTTGCCTTCATCCTGCAAAGCGCTTCAGCCACCATCGGTATCTTACAGTCCTTCTCTATGACAGGATTGCTAACCTTTGGCGGTGTATATTCAATCATCGTCGGTGTATTCTTAGGTGTATGCGTAACTACAGCAATTGTATGCTCCATCGGAGCTAAACCCAATGCCAGACGTGTTGGAATAGTTAACATTATATTTAACTTATGCAAAGCAGTACTCGTATTCATAGGAGTATTTATCGCTCATCAGCTTGGGCTTTTAAACAGTATATGGGATGCCCCCATCAGTTCCGGAGGTATCGCCAATGCCAACACAATCTTTAACTTAATATGTGCTATTATTCTTCTTCCCTTTATCGGAACATTTGAACGTTTAAGCTATAAAATTGTTAAAGACGAACCTGTTAAAGCCAACAAATACGATGCCAAGTTTAAAGCGCTGGATCCGGTATTCTTCAGTACACCGGCCATCGCATTTAACAGCTGCTATGATGCCCTTCTTACTATGGCGGAAAGCTCAATGGCCAATATCAGACTGGGACTGCAGCTGCTCCATAAATTTGATCAGAAGACCTTTGATTATATTCAGGAAGAAGAGAAGAATATCGATAAGTTCGCAGACCGAATAAGCAACTACTTAGTTCAGCTCTCAGCTAAGATTCGTGAAGATAATCACATTAAGCTTATGGACGAGTATCATAAAGTTATTGCCGAGTTTGAACGTTTAGGTGACCATGCAGTGAACCTGGCGGAAGAGGCCGAAGAGATCCACTCCAAGAACACGGTTCTTTCAGAGTTTGCATTATCACAGATAGATGTTACGGCTGAGATATTGGACAAGATTATGGACTACTCCAAATTGGCCTTTGAGAAGCGTGACGCCGAAGCTGCCAAGCATATCGAGCCTCTTGAAGAGGTTGTGGACGATTTGGTATATGCCATGAAAGAAAGTCACCTAGTGAGACTCCGTAATGGCAAATGTAACATTGAAGTTGATAACAACTATTTAAACATTCTTAATAACCTTGAGAGAATATCCGATGTATGCTCCAATGTGGGTATTGCGGTTGTCGCCCGTGTTAAGCCTGAGCTTGCTAATGAAGCTCATAAGTATATATCAAGACTCCACCAGGGTAAAGATGAAGCCTTCAACAAAGAGTACCAGGAAGCACACGATTATTATTTCGATAAGTTAGAGACAGAGTAAGCGCAAAGACATTAACAACATAAATTAAGGGCCCGTTGCCAATTAAAATTGGCCGGGCCCTTATTATTTATCCTCTAGAACTGCGCTGTTACTGTTGTCTGGACATATGCTCTTCCATCCTTGGTATACAGTTTTATTTCTATCTTATCTCCTGCCTTATGAGAAGCAAGGATTTGTCTTATATCATCTTGTGTCTTGATGCTCTTGCCATCCATCTCGTAGATAACATCCTGTTCTTTAAGCCCTGCAGCTTCAGCAACTGAATTAACCTCTACCTTAGAGATATACACACCCTGAGGAACATTATACTTTGATGATTCGGATTCGCCGATATTTACTCCGCTTATTCCCAAAAGTATGGAATCACCGTTAGATTTCTGTGCCTGGCTAGAAGGTGCGGCAGCCTGGCCTCCGCTTGACTGACCGTTAATTACTCTCTGGAAGAGAGGTAGCGCACTTGCCATTGGAATCGCATAACATACACCCTCAACATAATTAACTATTGCCTTGGCATTATTAATTCCTATTACCTCACCATTCTTGTTAAGAAGGGCTCCACCGCTGTTACCGGGATTGATTGCCGCATCAGTCTGGATAACCTTGTATGATACACCATCATTATTAATGGTTCTGTCTAGCGCACTGATTACACCGGTTGTTACAGACTGTCCGTATCCGAGAGCATTACCAATTGCTATAGCCGTCTCTCCCACCTTAAGGGATGTGGAATCACCAAGCTTTGCAATTCTTATTGTGCTAATGGTGGACTGCTCCATGTTGCTTAAGGATACTGCAATAACAGCCATATCCGTTGAATCATCTATATCCTTTACCGTTGCCTCTGCAGCCTTACCATCGCAGAATCCAACAGTTAATTCAGTGGCATTATTAATTACATGGTTGTTAGTAGCAATAAGAAGCTCAGACTCACTCTGGTGAATAATAAAGCCGGTTCCAAGACTCTTGCTTTTCTGTGAGCCTGTCTGGCCAAACCAGTTGGAGTATTCTTTTACACTGATATTTGTAATTGATACAATTGACGGCATAGCCGCATCTACTACAGCAGAAACATCAACCGCATTAATATTAACTGATGATGTATCTACGTTGGTGCCTGCCGAGGAGGGCAGCTCCACTTTTGATACGCTGGAGTTATTACTTGTATTATTCTTGCCCAGTAGCCAGTTAGAGCCATAACTTATTCCCGTGAAGGTTCCTCCTGCCACCAGACCGAATATCAATGCAAATGCAATTAATCTTCCTACGCCCATAGGTTTCTTATCTTTCTTGGGCGGTTGAGGCGTATTGTGGCTTCCGGTTCCATATCCCATACCCTGAGCCTTGTATGTACCGCCTGTACTGTAGCCCGCTCCATAACCGGTCTGTGTCGTATTACCTGTGCCATAGCCGGTCTGTGTTGTATTGCCGCCTCCGGCATATCCGCCGCCGTAAGTGCTTCCGCTTCCGCCATATCCACCTTGTCCTATATTATTCATATTACATGCATCCCTCTTTCGACTAGTATTTTTCTACTTACACATGATTATAATTATTAATTGTGTCGAAATTGTGTCTATATTGCGAACAAATACACAAAATAAAAAATGGCTAATTGCTTAGCCATTTTATTTATTCTACAGTAACTGATTTTGCCAGGTTCCTTGGTTTGTCTACATCAAAGCCCTTGCCAACTGATACATAATAAGCGAATAGCTGGAGAGGGATAATCGCCAGAGAATTGGTAAAGTACTTGTTAGTCTGAGGAATATAGATATTGTAATCCGAGATCTTCTCAATCTCCGTATTGCCTTCATTGGTAACAGACAGGACAAATGCCCCTCTTGTTTTAACCTCTACTATATTATTCATGGTCTTCTTATACAACTCTTCTTGGGTAAGAACGGCTGCAACCAGCGTGCCATCCTCAATCAAAGAAATAGTTCCATGCTTTAATTCTCCCGCCGCGTATGCTTCGGAATGAATATAGGATATCTCTTTAAGCTTTAAGGATGCTTCCAAAGATATAGCGTAATCTATACCCCTTCCAATGAAGAAAACATCCTTGGCAGCCGCATATCTGGTGGCGAAATGCTGAATCTTTTCTCTGTTATTAAGAAGCATCTCCACCTGGTCCGGAAGCTTCTTCAAATCCTTTATATAATCCGAAGCTTCTTCTTCCGAAATCTCGCCTCTGATAAGGCCAAATTTAAGGGCAATCATATAATGAGCTATAAGCTGTGCACTATATGCTTTGGTGGTCGCTACAGCTATCTCAAGACCCGCAAGAGTGTATACAACGTCATCTGCGTCACGGGCAATGGAGCTGCCTATGGCATTGACAATACCAAGGGTTCTTACACCCCTTCTCTTAGCTTCTTCCAAGGCCGCCTTGGAATCCGCCGTTTCACCGGACTGACTTACTATAATGACTAAGGAATCCTTATCAAGAAGAGGATCTCTGTATCTGAATTCAGATGCCAGATCAACTTCCACCGGAATCCTTGCCATTCCCTCATATACATACTTAGCTGTAACACCTGTATGATATGCAGAGCCGCAAGCTACTATGTATATTTTGCTTATCTTCTTTATCTCTTCATCAGTTATGCTTACTCCGGGAATCACAATCCTGTCATCTTCAAAGAAACTTCCCAAAGTATCCTTAATGACCTCCGGCTGCTCGAACATCTCTTTAAGCATATAATGCTCGTATCCGCATTTATCCGCAGCGTTTACATCCCACTCGATTTTGGTGAACTCTTTTTGAATGTCCTCCGCATCGATAGTACAGAACTTAATATCCTCTTTGGATAATACTGCAATCTCTCCGTTTTGAATAAAACATACATCTCGAGTGTACTTTAATACCGCCGGGACATCAGAGGCTATAATATTACCGTCTGCCGCCTTACCTACTATAAGAGGACTATCCTTTCTTACTGCATAAAGCATATCAGGCTTTTCTTTAAAGATAATACCTAACGCATAGGCTCCCTCTGCTCTGTGCATTACCTTACGAATAGCTTCTAAGGGGTCTCCCTTGTAGTAATAGTCAAGCATATGAGCAATAACTTCTGTGTCTGTTTCTGACACAAAATTATATCCTTTTTCAATAAGCTTAGCTTTTATTGACGCATAGTTTTCTATGATACCATTATGTACCACAACTATGGATCTGCTCTCGTTAAAATGAGGATGTGAGTTTACATCATTGGGCTCTCCATGGGTGGCCCATCTAGTATGTCCTATGCCCACATGTCCGGGAAGCTTCTCCCCGTCATGGGTCAGTTCACAAAGTACCTGCAGTCTGCCCTTTGACTTGGTAATGTTTATATCCTTACCGTCGTATACGGCTATTCCCGCAGAATCATATCCTCTGTATTCTAATTTGGCAAGCCCGTCAAGTAATACCGGAGCTGCCTGTCTAAGGCCTATATAGCCAACTATACCGCACATAACATATCCTCACTCTCTTATGCGTCATAACGCTCAGGATGAGCGCTTATCTTCTTCTTTATATAATTCGGAATTAATTTATGTTGTGTTCCTACTAAGTATCCCGCATACTTGGCGCTGTTATACAAAAAGATATACCCAAGCCAAAGATACTCATGATAATCCATTAATCCCAATATACTTTTGGTTCCAAGCTTCGCTTCACTCTTTATACTATCAGAGTAACCCAAATCTTTTAGCCTGTCCTTCTGCAACGCACCGGCATCAAAGAATCTCTTGAATTGCTCAGCAAAGGAATAATTATTGGAATATAATACTACAGATGAGGCACAATATGCAATCTTACCGCCGGATGATATTACCTTTGCAGCAAAAAGCTTATCAGTTCCATAGGGAATATCTTCGTCGAATCCGCCCTGTTTATCAAATTCAGATTTGAGATAGGCCGAACATACGTCAGAGAACATATATGCTCCAAGCCCTGTATTATCGGGATTCTCCTGTGATATAACCCTGGATTTGGATGGATAATTGTATACTAATGCTACTCGCTCCACTTCCTGGCAGTTGCCCTTTGCCAGATGTCTGCCATAGGAAAAACAGATACCCGCGCTCTTTGTCAGTGGCGCAATCAGATTGGCCAGCATATACTCATTATATGCTTTTGCTTCGGAAGATATGAAGCATACTATATCTGCATCCGAAGCCGCCATAGCGGCATTCTTATAAACCCCCTCATACTGATTCGAAGGGGTATCTATAACCCTTACCTTGTCCGATAAGGACTCCAGCTTTTCATTCAGAATTCTCTTGTTCAGCTTTATCATGTAAATGCGGTTTACATCCACTGTTTGCTTTAGGAGACGTTTCACTACATTTCCCAGCAGATTCCCGCATTTTTCTACAGGAATGATTACATCAATCTTCATAGTATTACCCCACAAGCCTCACGTGTTAATTAGATTTCTTCGTGGTCTTGGATGAGCTCTCTGATGAAGCAGCAGAGCTCTTGGGCTCAGGCTTTATTCCTGAGTCTTTTATTATCTTTTGTGATATTTTCTTAACTGTCTCAGATGTCCGGAAATCTTTCTCTCCGTATAAAAACTCATGAAGAGCTACGACATTATCCTCAAGTCCTATGGGGATAACACAGTCTCCCGGACCGTTTAACAGTCTAGTAGTCTTTTCCATAGGGAATCCCAGCGTCTCACCAATATTGATGGACGATAAGTCTTTGGCCAGTCCCAGAAGCTGTGTATTACTGAAGCTTGTGGCGCACATGGGAAGTACCTTATCTACAATATTGTTAAGGGTAATGATATCTGCCTTCTTGGCCTTCTCCACACACTTATTGATTACGGTACGCTGTCTTTCCGCCCTCTTATAGTCGCTGTCAAATTTACGGAGTCTTGCATATGATGTGGCTGTGACACCGTCAAGATGTGCAACGCCCGCCTTCACTTCTATAGGCGTATAGGTCATACCCGTATTCTCTGCTGTATCAAGCGCGTAAAGGTTAGTCCATTCTGCCTCTTTCTCCGTAAGCTCTACATCTATACCTCCCAGCATATCAATTGCTGTTGAAAGAGCTTTAAAATCAACTGTTACATAGTCTTTTATATCAAGATCCAGATTCTTATTCAGCATACTTACCGCCTGCTCCGGTCCTCCCAGGAAGTAGGCCTGATTGGCTTTGAAATAATAATCTTCATTCTTCTTTGCGCAATCAAGATAGGTGTCTCTGAATACCGACGCCATCTTTATCTCTTTAGTCTCGTTGTTAACGCTGGCAATAATAATGGTATCGCTGTGGGTACCCTTGCCCAGCACTCCCGTATCACGACTATCCACACCGAACAAGGCCCAGGTGGTGTATCCTTCACCTGTTATCAATCCGCTGTTAACCTCGATATTATTCCTGTTAAATGCAAGACGTCCTATAAGTCCCAACTTGCCTCCGATAAAAAGTATTACACCCAGTACCAACAGTATGAACAAAGAAAGGACTATTATAAATGTCTTCTTCTGCTTCTTGGCACTTCTCTTTTTCTTACTTGTGGGACGTTTTTTTACCGCCGCATCATTTTCTTTCATAAATAACCTCCATATAACAACCGACTAATATGCGTTCTTATTAACAAAGCCCTTGAATACAGTCATAATAAGTATCTTTATATCTAAACCGATTGTCCAATTTTCTATATAATACAAATCACAATCTATTCTTTTGCGAATCGATGTATTGCCTCTGTAACCGTTAACCTGAGCCCATCCCGTCATGCCAGGGCGAACCTGGTGTTTAACCATGTATCTCGGAATCTCTTCTTTGAACCGCTCCACAAACTGAGGTCTCTCAGGACGAGGTCCCACCAGGCTCATATCGCCCTTTAATACATTAAACAACTGTGGCAGTTCGTCTATACTTGTCTTTCTTATAACCTTCCCCACTCCAGTGGTTCTTGGATCATTCTTAACCGTCCAACCCTTTTCTTCATCAGCCGGTTTTTGCTCAGCCATAGACCTGAACTTGTACATCATAAAATGCTTGTTGTGCCGGCCCACACGTTCCTGTTTGAAAATAAGCGGTCCCTTTGACGTGGTCTTGACCAGAATGGCGGTTACCAGCATAACCGGCGAGAATAGGATTATGCTTATTATTGAACCTATAATATCCATTATTCTCTTTATTACCTGATTAAAGGTATTGGTAAGGGGTACGTGTCGAATATTAACCACAGGAAGCCCCAAAAGGTCCTCCGTATATGGTCTTGTGGGGATAATGTGGTTATAATCCGGAATAAACTTGGTATGAACACCGGATTTCTCGCACAAACCAACTATTTTTTCAAGTCTTTCATACTTGCTGATACTAAGGGTTATAGCTATCTCATCAAGCTGGGCATTAGGCAGAATAACCGGCAGGTTATCGATTCGGCCTATGACCTTGACTCCCTTATATACAGTTCCCCTTTCTATATCATCATCCAGTACACCCCTTATGGTATAACCCCATTGAGGATTGGATACGATTCTGTCAATGTATTGCTCTGCAGCGCGGCTGTATCCCACCAAAAGGACGTACTTCTGATTGTAGCCCATCTGCCTGATCTTGCGAAGAATCATTCTGATAATATTTCTTACCAGAACATCCAATATCAGGTTGGTGGCATAGAATATGAAAATCATCTGTCTTGAGAAGTCAGGCTGATTAATCATATACAGGATAACAATAAAGAGGAATGTGCCCAATGTATTGGCCTTCCATACATTGCCTGCTTCCACTCTGCGTCCTTGAACACGCTTAGATGTATAAAGGTTAAATGCGTAATATAACAACAGAAAAGCCGGTACAATAACAATCAGCGGCAAGAAGTAGTATTCGTCGGAAAGACGGGCCTCTGCCAAAGGAATAAGCCCGCTTTGGAACTTCAAAAACCATGCGAAAAAATAAGATATGACGATTACCAGACCGTCAATTATCACATGCATTCTGTTGAAATACTTCTGGTTATCTCTAATCAAAACTCTTAAGCCTCTTTTATCCGGTTATTTTTTTGAACATATTAATCCACAGTTCCAGCTGAATACGCAAATAGCATTTCTTGCCGAACCCGGTGTATCTGATCTTAACGCAGTTACGTCTTGCGGAAAGTATTCCGTCTTTGACCCCTTTTAGGTAGTCAAGCCCCAGTCTCCTTCTGGAGTAATGAATCAGCTTTGATATGAAGCCGATAACCAGGAAAGGAAGGTTAAGCAGTATCTGAAAGAGGGGCATATTCTTATATATGATATATATTCCGTTTCTGGATATCAATCGTATCTTTGAATGATTATCAATCTCGGTACCTGCTCCGTTACCGACATGATAAGCCACTGCAGAAGGAATAAATCTGTTTTTATATCCGAAGATTCTTGCCCTGTAACATATATCAATATCTTCTATATATGAGAAGTGTGCCTCATCAAAATATCCGATTCTCTCAAATATATCCTTGCGGAATATGGCTGCCTCACCGCTTACCGCAAACATATCCTTGTTCTTTGAGAAGTGTTCCTCCGGCTTTCCCTTCCCTCTGGGAAAGTTTTGTCCCATGGCATTGTAGTAGTAGCCGGCATTGTCTATTAAGTCTCGATTAAAGAAACTACACATCTTTGCGCCACAGGAAAATGCCCTCTTGTTACGTTTAATAGCCTTTAGGAGTTCTTCTGCAAAGTTATCTTTAACCTCTGTATCAGCACTGAGAAGTATTACATAAGGTGCTTCAGCCCGTCTAATACCAACATTGAGAGCATGGCTTATTCCCTTATTCTCTCCCAGGCTCACAAGAATCACATCGGTGAAATTCTCCGACAGAATCCTTAAACTGTCATCGGTAGAACCATTATCCACCACGATGATTTCAATGTTTTTCAAAGTCTGTTTCCTGAGGGAATTAAGACATATGGGAAGAAATTGCTCTCCGTTATAGTTTGGTACTATTACTGACACTTCTCTCATACATTATACCTCTTTATTTCTTCGGCGCCTTTAAGATAAAGCCAGGTGATTCCAAAGAAAATCCCGGATTGTAATACCTGTCTCCCCTTGATAACAAATGCGCCCATCTGTTCCTCATCCACTCTCTGTCCCTGGGGTTAATCTTTGCACCCTGACCGTAATATGTGGCCACAACATAAGGATCGTAAACAATGCGAAGATTATTCTCTCTCATCCTTAAGCATAAATCCGGTCCCGCAAGTCCGGGTGCCGGTAGCCTGTCAAGGCCATCATATTCAAGGAATGTTTCTCTTTTTATCATAAACATCAACGGAGACACCGCTGAGCAATCACCTATAATTGAGGCTCTGTGAGCATAACCGGTAAGATTACTCTGTAATCCCTTAAACGCATTACCCACAATTCCGCCAAGGCCTATAATCATGCCTCCATGATATACGGCTTTAACCGGAAGGTTCTTATTAAAGAGTTTGCCTGCCGGGGTGAGAATCTTGCAGCCTACTGCGCCAACATCTTTCGGCGCACATTGAGAGACCATCTCTCTCATCCAGCCGGAAGCCGGTATAGTTAATTCTTCATTTAATATCAATATAAATTCTCCGGTAGCTTCCTCTTCCACACATCTATTAATAGCTTCGCAGTCTTCTTCTACCAGATAAAAATCAAAATTGCCGTAGTCGCTCTTTCTAACGGAATCTACGCACTTCACCAAGGAAGTATTCTTATTTCTCGTTGTGATAATCACTGACACCGAAGGCTCTTCGGGAAGTTCAAGCCTTACCCTATAGTAACCCAGGTCTGATGCATTAGTAACTGTTCCGGAAAGACCGACTCTATCAAGATGGGCTTCAAGAGCCCTTCTGCCCGCCTCAAAAGCGTAAGTCTTGCTCGAAGGGTTCTCCGCAGTGGAGTTCTCACTGACTCTCCAGTGGTATAAGACCTTGGGAATATGGTAAATCTTATCTGTATTCTCAATACAACGTAAGATAAAATCATAATCCTGAGCTCCGTCAAACTCGGGGTTTAAACCGCCCACTTTTGATACCAGTTCTTTCTTAACAACAAGAAAATGGCATATATAATTATTGGAGCGAAGGAGGCCCAAATCAAAGTCAGGTTTTAAATGTGGTTTAAAGAATTCCCTTCCTTCGTAATCCGTCTTATCTTCATCGCTATATATAAGAGCCGCTTCCTTATCCTCATTAATCACTCTTACAACCTCAAACAAGGCATTAGGCTCAATTATATCATCGTGATCTAACAAAGCAATGTATTCGCCAGTGGCCATGTCTATTCCTGAGTTGGTATTACCCGAGATTCCTTCGTTCTTCTCAAGCCTCTTGTACTTGATTCTCGTATCTGTCACCATATATCCGTTTACCACAGATTTCACTGCACCGGTCTTGCTACCATCTGCTATACACAGTTCGAATCTGCCATAGGTCTGATCTTGCACCGATTCAATAAGCGCACACAGAAAATCTTTGGGTGTCTCGTAGGTGGGTACAATAATACTAATCACAGGATTATAGGGAAATGTCCTGGAGTACTGTTCTTCCTTTTCATCCTGTGATACAAAATGATGTGGATACCATTCTTTGTAAGGGACAGGCTCCGAGCGCAACTGTTCCTGCACTTTTCTGGCGAAACCCTTTACCCCATAATGGGATATATAATTTAATCCTTTTTTAACTAAGTTTCTATTGCTCATATTAGTCCAAATACTCTTTAATTGCTGCTTTCCAGTCAGCAAATGTATAATCCCCCGTCAACTTAAGCATATAGTTTTCTAATACGGAATATGCCGGTCTTTTGGCGGGTGTAGGATACTCAGCTGTTGTAATGTGATCCACTTTGGTGGATAAACCTTTTAGCTTGAATATTTCCTCTGTAAAGTCAGCCCACGAGCAACTGCCCTCACATGTACCGTGAAATACTCCGTAATTATCTGTTGGAATCAGATAACCGATTGCTCTTGCTAACTCATCTGCACTTGTGGGGGTACCAAACTGGTCTGCCACCACCCGAACAGTATCATTGGTCTCAGATAATCTAAGCATGGTCTTAACAAAATTCTTGCCATCTCCGTAAAGCCATGCGGTTCTAATTATATAGTACTTGTCCGCAAACTCACGAACCATATTCTCTCCTGCAAGCTTAGTCTTTCCATACGCTCCCTGAGGATTAACCGCATCGAATTCAATATATGGCTTGCTTGCAGTACCATCAAAGACATAATCCGTAGAAACATGCATCATCTTAGCGCCTGTATCGGAAGCAGCTAGGCTTAAATTCCTGGGGCCTATGGCATTAATTCTGTAGGCATTGTCAATGTCTGATTCGCTGGCGTCTACAGCCGTATACGCCGCACAATTAACTATTACATCCGGCTTTGCCCCTCTTACATATTCCATTACTTTATCTACATTTGTTATATCCAGATCCGCAACATCCGTGTTAATAAGCTCTACTTCGGAAGATGCGGCATAATACTTATTAATTGCTCTTCCCAGCTGTCCGTTGCAGCCTGTTACAAGAATCTTTTTCATTCTAAGAAAACTCCTTTATTCTCCCAATCCGGACGAAATGGCGAGAACAACTTCTTTTAATGCCACTTCTTCATCCTCTCCGTCACAGGATATTTCTATCTCGTCGCCGCTTTTAACGCATGCTCCCAGCACACTTAAAACGCTCTTGGCATTTGCATGATAGTCATTAAATTGAAAGGTAACCATGGACTTAAACTCCATAGCCTTATTACAAAGAATTCCCGCAGGTCGAAGATGCAATCCTGTAGGGTTTGTAATTGTTATCTTTTGACTGACCATTGTAATAATCCCTCCGTCATATTACCTAATTCATTGTCTCCACAATTAATCTGGCAAGTTTTTTTGCTTCATTCTCAATCTCTTCCTGGTCTTTGCCCTCAATCATTACTCTGACCAAAGGCTCAGTACCCGAAGGCCTTATAAGCACCCTTCCCGCACCGTCAAACTTGGCCTCCACCTCACGGATAGCCTCAGCGATGACAGGATAATCCATATAACTATTCTTCTTGCTGTTAGGCACCTTGGCATTAACCAGAGCCTGAGGCAGCACCGTCATAACAGAAGCAAGCTCAGAAGCCTTCTTGCCGGTATCCACCATAACCTCCAGAAAATGCAGGGCACTCAAAAGTCCGTCCCCCGTAGTATTCTCCTCCAGGAAGATAATGTGGCCGGACTGTTCACCACCTATGCTGGCGTCAATCTCCTTCATTCTCTCAAGGACATATCTGTCTCCGACTTTGGTCTGCTCAATTACTATGTCCTCCTCTTTGCCCATAATAAAGAAACCTAAGTTGCTCATTACCGTTGCGACTATTGTATTCTTCTTAAGACGGCCCTTTTCCTTCAGGTGCAAACCGCATATAGCCATAAGCTTGTCGCCGTCAATAACCTGACCTTCTTCGTCTACAGCCAGAAGCCTGTCCGCATCACCATCAAAGGCCAGTCCCACGTCAGCTTTATTATCCACTACAGCCTTGCATAATCCCTCCAGATGGGTGGAGCCGCAGCCTGCATTAATATTGATTCCCGTAGGCTCTACATGAGTGGCAACAACCTCTGCTCCAAGCTCTGTAATGGCTTTAACAGACGTCTTGTAGGATGCCCCTTCCGCACAGTCCAAAACAATCTTAAGTCCTTTAAGATTAGTGGGTACAGTGGATTTGATAAAGTCAACATACTCCGTTCCCATATCAAAGTTGTATATGGTCTTGCCTACCTCGGCTCCCGAAACCATGGGAACCCCTGCCATATCCTTCTCAATATAGTCCTGAATCCTGTCCTCAAGCTCGTCCGAAAGTTTGTAACCCTCTCTGTTAAAGAACTTGATTCCGTTGAATTCCATGGGATTGTGGGATGCCGAAATAACGACCCCCGCATCATAATTCCCCGTTCGTGTAAGATAAGCCACCGCCGGGGTGGGAAGAACTCCTGCGAATACAACATTGGCACCCACTGAACATATGCCTGCCATAAGGGCATTAGCCAACATGTCTCCGGATATTCTTGTGTCACATCCTACCAAAATGGTGGGTTTGTGCTTATTCTCTTTGGTAAGAACATATGCGCCGGCTTTGCCCAACTTCATGGCTAAATCAACCGTAAGTTCTATATTGGCAACTCCGCGGACGCCGTCTGTTCCAAACAATCTACTCATTACCGCTTATTACTCCTATCATTATGGTCCGCCGGATATAACCGTCTCAACCTTTACTTCATTCAAAATCGTAACCCCCGAAGGTGCCGTCACCTTAACGGGTATGGGGAATGTTCCCGTGTGAGTATAATCACTCAAATCAACTTCCAATGTAAAGCTTGCCTCAGTAAGCTTTTCTATAACATCAGACCATCCGCTTACCTCTATCTCCACCGGTGTGGATGAGAATGTGGCCGCAAGCCCCTGTGTAAGATTGCTGGTCTTAATCCTTGAAGTAGGTATTGAAACAGTCTTACGCTCAATACTCTCAATCATGATACTTATAACAACAGCATCCTGGTTGGGATCAACGGGTTCTACTCCTCTTGGCAGGTACTCGGAAATATCAACGGTTTTCTGAACCGATTGGGTCGCTCCATTGATATTAAACAGATTAGATGGCAAACTAATCTTATCTATCTTAGCCAGGGCATCCGTGCTGCCCTTAACCAGTATGCTCTTAGGTGAGCATTCCGTTCCTGTATTGCTGTATCCCGCTGCCGGTGTGCCCGTAACACTAAATTCTATGGGAATCTCCTTGGTATGAACCATGGTTACTTCCACGTCGACAGCCTCATAGTTAACGGATACACCGCTTGGCTTAATCTCCGCTCCCGTTTCATCAAGAAGTACAGGTGCCAATCTCAGATTAAGTTTTGTTCCCATTCCCTCCACGTCAATCTTAACCACTACTTTGTTGACAAGCTCAATGGAGGATGCCGGGCCCGAAAGCTTTAATACATTAGGTGTAATTGAGATGTCTCCTACGGCAAATCCCTCTGCCGGAGTTCCGCTAACACTGCCGGAGATAGCAAACTGCTTGCTACCGTAGTCCTCTATGGATATGCGCAAATTCTTAGTCCTGCTGCTTATTTCCTCAATCTTGCTGGCATTCTTGGTTGCCCCCACTTCAATTGGTACTAACCCAAGGGTAACATCCATCTCTTTCATATCAGCTGTTGCCACAAAATCATCTGCAGAAAGACTGTCTAAGATAGACCGTTTTGCTTTGACTACTACAGAGATATTGTCACTGTTGTCTAAGATATTAAACACCTTGCCTTCATCCGTTACCACGTTCTGATTGACAACACTAACCTTAATATTATTATATGTTCTGGACGATACGGGATCATCAATATTAACAACCACAAGCCATACAATGGCGGCAATCACCAATGAAAGGAGCTTAAGGCCGATGTTATTGGTCAACTTCTTCAGCATTCTTTCTCCTTCCCCTTAAGAACGAAATCTTGGACTCCTCCTGCCCTTTGTTCTGGAGAGTCTTAAGTAGTTCTTTAAGTGTCTCGGGCGTCATATTTCTCTGTAGGAGTCCGTTCTCTGCTACGGAAACGACTCCTGTTTCTTCGGATACCACAATAACCACCGCATCCGATACTTCAGATAAGCCCAAGGCTGCTCTGTGTCTGGTTCCAAGATCTTTGTTAATATAAAGGTTATCTGACAAAGGCAGATAACAAGTAGCGGACACAATCCTGTCTCCGCGCACAATAACCGCACCATCATGTAATGGTGTGTTATGTTCGAATATATTGAGCAACAACTGGCTGGAGATTAGTGAATCGATATCAATACCGGTTCTTATGTACTCTACCAGCTGTGTATCTTTCTCAACTACAATAAGAGCTCCTGTCTTGTCCTTGGCCATATCGAATACGGCTCTTGTCATCTCATTGACAGTCTTGTCGGAAAACCTCTTGGTGGTTCCTCTCTGCCAGTCAATATTGGTAAAGAGGGAGAGGAAATTCTTTCTTCCCAAGCGTTCCAAAACATTACGAAGCTCCGGCTGGAATACAATAACAAGGGCAATTATACCTACGTTGAATCCCTTGCCCAATAACCAAAGGATAGTATTCATACGGAAGATTGCCGCAAACAGGGCGAATACCAAGACAACAGCAATACCTTTGAACAGATTCCACGCTCTTGTACTTCTGACAAACTTAATGATGTGATATACCAAAAAGGCAATAATAATCACTTCCACAATGTCAATCCATGAAAAATGTGGTATCTGAAGTAATTGTTGTACTCTTTTGAAAAACGCCGTGATTGATTCCATCTAAGTCACTTTCCTACCTAATCGGTCTCTTTTTATCTACATAATCCTTGATGAATTCATCCTCAAACTCATCAAGAAACTTCTCATCTTTAATCTCGCTGATGCCCTCCGATACAATCTCTTCCGGAGATACACCTTCCTTAACGGGCTCCGTCTTGGTAAATCTCTTGACGGTTACCACCGGCGCAACCACCGACATCTTCGGCACCGCCTTAACATAATAATAGTATTCATCATCCTCGAACTGTACATTCTCCACCCTGGAATAATCCACAGAAAAATACAGCAACTGAATAATAATCCCAATGCCGCAGGATATCAGCTCTCCCACAATCAGCATAAGGATACCGTCAAAATTGTTGATGACGAAATATCCCCCCAACATAACTATAGTGCTTGATACAGAACCCACAATTACCGATACCAGCCATGCATAATTAATGCTTGTACGTCTGACCAGATATACAACAACTATAGTTACCGCAAATGCCGCCATGGTAATAAGCATCTCAGGTTTGGCAAATATACGCTGGGATATAAACTGGAACTTCTCCATAAATGTCAGAGAATGAATCTTGCTAAGAGCCACCGCATCGGCCCCCACAAAGTCTGTGATAAAGCACAGCAACACTCCGAAAGAAACCGGAATAATGGATACCAGTCCACCCAAAAGTCCCATTATAATGGGGATACAGTATGGGATACGAAGTACAAATGCTATAGGGAGCAAGATAAGAACAACAGCTTCTTTCTTGGTGAATCTGAAATAAAACAGAAACATTATGACGTATAGAAGTCCCACAACAACCGCCAGTTCCACGGATATCTTGCAGATATTAAGTATCAGCACAATACCCGCAAACAAGACAGTAAAATTAATGTCCAAAAAGGCACATACGGCGGAAATAGCAACTATGACAAAAATATTGTTGATTATGGAGAAAAAGGGAACCCTCATATTGATAATAAGCAATACAAGAAGCGCTATTATAAATCTTCCGATGGGCTTGGCAATTTTCTCGTTTTTACGATAAAACTCTTTGAATTTCTCTTTGAAAACCAGCAGTCCGGCCACAGTTTTTCCTCCGCAGTGTCCATTCTATACTCTATCTCTTTAAAAGAGCGTACAACAATCTTAATTTTTTTTAAAAATCGCTGTACATGACGTCCAATTCGTCCACGTATTTTCTATATTTCTTAATGAGACGTTTGGCCTCCTCATACCTGGATACGGCTTCTTTTCTGGCATACATGACAGAAAGGATAACACATGCCGCATATAAAGCAACAATAGCAATCAATATAACGCTTAAATTGACTGCCGACAATACAACCGATATGAAATCTATACACAACAACAAGGCGAGCAAGAATACCAGGGCAAACCCGATTGTTGATAATACCCATGTCTTAATCACCTGTATAAAGATATAATCCTTCTTTGTGTACTTTTCAATCTTGATGGCTTCCTTTCCCTCGCACGTCTCAAACATAGCCATCCGCGACATAAGCCGCACTTTATCTTCATTAAGCATAGTAATCCCTTATTGCTTATCGAGGAATCTCATTCTGTCTTTATCTCTGGCAGGTTTCTTCTTCTCAACAGGCTTGGGCTTACCGAAGGCATTGCCAAGTTGGTTAACCATGGTTGCTTTACACTTAGCACAAAATCTTCCTGTAAGAATCTCTGCGCCACAGTTCTCGCACTCGATACCCACTCCTGATCCTTCCTGGAAACAAAGGCGCTCTTCTCTGACCCACTGTTTTACCTGATTAGTGGATACTTCGCAAGCGTCAGCGACATCCTTTATGCTGGCAACCTTGTTCTCTTTTATATAAGTCTTGGCTTCCTGGAACTTCTTCTCTAATTCGTCCTTACATGCAGGGCAAATCTTTTGTCCGCCACCGTAATAGTTAAAAAGACGGCCGCAGGTTTTGCAGTTCATAACTTCCATTGCGAAATCCTCCTAAAATCCGTTTCCTGCGCATATGGTCAAAACATATACCTCACGAACCCCCGCCTCTTTCAAAAGACGACTCACGGCATCTGCCGTAGCCCCTGTGGTATATATATCATCAACGACCATAGCTATATTTAATTTTACTATATTTTCCGCTATATTGAAAGCCTTTTTCATATTCTTTTTTCGGCTGTCCGCAGACAATTCTTTTTGTGGTAGAGTGTTGATACGTCGCTCTATCAAGTAGGGTTCCACCGGTATATTCAGCTTCTCCCCCAGGTATCTTGCAATAAGCTCCGCCTGATTATAACCTCGCATCCTTTCCTTCTTCGGATAGAGGGGAACGGGAATAAGAACGTCCGGAGAAATGTCTGCAATCCATCTCCCCAGATTCTCGATAATCTCATCCCCAAAGAACTTAACAAATTCTCGTTTGTTATTATATTTGAAATTATAGATTGATTTTTTTATATCACCTTTGTAGAGAAATACTCCTCTGCCGGCATCAAAGTAGTGTTCATGCCTGTTGCAGTCACTGCAATACTCTGCCCTATCATCATCCACCGGTTTTCCGCACCGTTTACACAAGGGTTCTTCTATTACCACAAGTTTCTCGCGACACTTGGTGCATATCCTCGCATTCCTTTCCCATATGACCTTCATGCATACGGGACAAACCGGAGGATAGAGGGCATCAATGAGCCTTTCTCCAATTTGCCTTAGTCTAATCCGTTTTTCCTCCTCTTTCACGGAAAACGTCAATAATACAGTGATTTAAGCCCGTATATCTGACCTTTTCCATATCGTTATATATCATATTCGTAAACATCCTCTCGTCGCCCACCAAAGCCACACATTTCTTGGCCCGGGTTACAGCTGTATACAAAAGATTCCTGGTCATAAGCATCTCAGGCCCTGACAGTACAGGCACAATTATTCCGGGATACTCACTACCCTGAGACTTGTGAATGGTAACCGCGTAGGCATGCTCTAGTTCTTCCGCATCCTTGTAGGAATAATCCACGCATCTTCCATCATCGAATTCCACGGTAATAATCTCCGAAAAGGTATTAACCGCAGTGATTATACCCATATCACCGTTGAACACTCCCAGCCCCGCATCTAAGGGAATATTATACTTGCCGCAAATCTCCCATTCCAGCTGGTAATTGTTCTTAGTCTGCATAACCTTGTCGCCCTCACGGAATATCCTGTCTCCGAAGTCCTTCTCCCGTTTCATGGGCTCTGCCGGATTCATATAGTTTTGCAAAACCTTATTGAGTCTTTCAACTCCCAAATTGCCTTTCCTCATGGGGGTTAGAATCTGAATGTCCGTAGGCTTGCACTCCAAAACCTCCGGAAGCTTTTTGCTGATAAGATACAGCATAACCTCAATAATCCTTTGAGGGTCGTATCTTTTAAGCAGGAAAAAGTCTTTTTCCTTCTTCTCCAAATCCGGGACCTTACCGGCATTTATCATATGGGCATTCACAACAATATTGCTCCTTGAAGCCTGCCTGAAGATATGCTCCAGCTTTACCACTCCAAAACAGCCCGCATCTATTATGTCCTTTAACACATTGCCGGGTCCCACGGAAGGCAGCTGATTAACGTCGCCCACAAGAATAAGCCTTGTGCCGGGAACAATAGCCTTCAAAAGAGCATTCATAAGGGAAATATCAACCATGGACATCTCGTCAATGATTACAAGATCGGCTTCTATAGGGTTGTCTTCATTCTTGCCGAAGCCCCCCATGCCTTCTCCCAATCCACCGGCCTCCAAGAGTCTGTGGATGGTCTTGGCTGCATAGCCGCAGGCTTCTGTCATCCTCTTTGCCGCACGGCCTGTGGGAGCCGCCAGTACGATGTCGAAGTTTTCTTCTTCAAAACACCTGATTATAGTATTAATCGTGGTAGTCTTACCTGTTCCGGGACCTCCGGTAATAATGGTCAGACCGTTTCTAAAGGATTCAAGAACTGCTTCCTTTTGCTTATCATCCAGAACAATGCCCTCATTTCCTGATATTCTCTCAATCCTTCGCTCAAGAACGTCCTCTTTAACACCGTATATATCAGCCAACTCAAATAACCTGGCAGCAACGCCAAGTTCCATGTAGTAGTACCTGATGTCATAACAGCAGGTTACCCCTTCATATTCTTTTCGCATGATTTTCCGGTCAATGGTCAGTTCGGTAATATTACCGGAGATGGCCGATTCTTCCACATCCAAAAGACGGGAAGCAGCCCTTATGAGGTTTTCTTCCGGAAGATATGTATGTCCTTCCGCAAGAGCGTCGGACAGCACATAGAGAATACCGCCCCTTATGCGGTAATCCGAATCCTTGGCAATTCCCACCTTGGCCGCTATGTCGTCAGCTGTCTTAAAGCCCACTCCGTCAATCTCTTCTGCCAGACGGTAGGGATTGTCCCTTATAATGTCATATAATTGATTGTTGTATCTCTGATAGATCTTAACCGCAAGATTAATGGTGATTCCGTACTTCTGCAAAAATACCATGGCATCTCGCATATCCTTCTTTTCAGCAAATAAGACCCCTATTTCCAGGGCTTTCTTGCTGCTTATTCCCTTTACTTTGGCCAGACACTCCGGTTCTTCTTCCATGATTCGGAAGGTGTCTTCGCCAAACATATCTATAATTCTTGCCGCTAGAGCAGGGCCGATACCTTTGATGATACCGGATCCCAGATATCTTTCGTATCCCTCCACGTCTGCCGGCATCTTAACTTCGTATTGCTCCACGTTAAACTGGCTGCCGTAAATGGGATGTTCGCTGTAATGCCCGGTAGCCTCAATATATTCCCCTAAATTGATATAATGAAAAAAGCCGACAACACTCGACTTTTCTTCATTACCGGACAATTTCAGTACCGTGTATCCATTATCTTCATTTCGAAAGACTATGTCCTCTACATAGCCTTTTATTGTTTCGTTATCATAAGTCATAGTTTCGTTTCATTTGTTCATATAGTTTCTGCGCAAGACCAAGGCCCTGACCGTTTTTTACTGCATCAGCGCTATAGTTCCTTATCAGTTCGTCCTTGTAATAATCAGTCATGGCAGAAGCATAGCCTGATTCAAACTGGCTCTTGGGAACCATCTTCTCCATATTCTTAAATAACTGCTCCAAGAAATAGCTCTCAAATTCCTTGCACACATCCATCAATTCTTCATCGCTGGCTTTGGAATAATCCTTCCCGCTACCCTCGCGAATCTTGGACGCCGTATCATTAACCTGCTGATTACTAATCTGAGAGTACAACTGACTTGTTAAACCGTCCATTGAAATTGCCATAGGCTATCTCCCCCTATAAGTCATTATCTCTTAAGCTGGTTAGCCTGTCCAAGCATCTCGTCCGACGCCTGAATAGCCTTGGAGTTCATCTCGTAAGCTCTCTGGGCAACGATAAGGTTAACCATCTCGTCAGCAACCTGAACGTTGGAGCCTTCCAGATATCCCTGTTTAATACCGCTTGGTCGAACATTACCCGTCGCTTCATTTATAGCCGGGCCTGATGCGTCAGACACTGCAAATATACCGCCGGCCATCTTGGTAAGACCCGATGGGTTATTGAACTGCCACAGACCTATCTGTACATTCAAATCCGTAAGACTATTGTCAGCCTCTCTTAATGAGAACTTTCCATCATCTGTAGCAACTAGTCTTGAGGATACAATATCCTCCGGGAAAGTAACGGGATTACCCTCTGTATCAAGTACCGGATAACCTTCATTATTGGTAAGTACGATTCCCTCACCACCGATAACCAGTCTAAGGTCACCGTTCTTTGTATAGTAAGTCTCTCCGTCAGTTCCACGAACTGCGAAGAAACCGTCTCCGTCAATCGCAAATGCCGTGGGTGATTCAGATGCGAAGAATGCACCCTGTTTAAACATAGATGTTATAGAAGCAGTTCTTGTTCCCAGACCAACCTGTGCGGGAATAGGCTTCTGCTCGCCGTTGGCCGTAGTTGTCCTGGTCTGTACTGTTTGGTATAACAAAGATTTAAATTCTGCCTTCTCAGTCTTGTAACCCGTTGTATTAACGTTTGCAAGATTGTTAGCTATAGTATCAACGTTTGTCTGCTGAGCAACCATTCCGGATGCCGCTGACCAAAGAGATCTCATCATAAGCTTCTACCTCCTTAAACCTACTGTCTTAGAGACTTATAACTGTCCGACTGAATTAACAGCCTTCTGGAGTGTATCGTCTATTGTCTGAATAACCTTCTGGTTAGTTTCGTAAGCTCTTGTTACAGTAATCATATCGACCATTTCGTACACAACATTAACATTGGACATCTCCAAAGTATCCTGTCTGACCCTGGCATTGGAATCAACAATTACTCCGCCTTCCTGAAGGTCGTACATATTCTCACCATAATGACGAATAAAGTTATAGTCTGCAACATCAACTACTCCAAGTTGTGTAATAAGCTGATCGTTCTGGTATATGAATCCCTGTTCTTCAACTTTGTACTCCTGCATAGGATCAAGTCTGATAGCTCCTACAGGTACACCGTTAACAATCTGGTTATTGGATGCAAGGGCAGCTTCTTTGTTTAAAACAAAATCACCATCCTTCGTAACAAGATAACCCTCCCTGGTTAAAGTAAATGCACCGTCTCTGGTATACTTAATGGAGCTGACGCCGGCCTTATTGGTGAAGGATATAGCAAAAAATCCATCACCATCAAGTGCCATGTCATTTTGATTATCAGTTACTCTGAATGGTCCCTGACTGTAATCCGTATATGTCTCGCCAATTTTGACGCCTAAGCTTATACCGCCTAATGCTCTGGGAATGCTGTAATCGGATGTGTCTTTAATCTTTACCGCCAGCACTTCATCAAAAGCCTGAGATGTACATCCCTCTTTCTTGAATCCGTTGGTGGCTGAGTTGGCAAGATTATTGGTCAACGTATCCATCCTGTTCATCTGGTTAATCATTCCAGTGTAAGCTGTGTATAAGCCCTTTACCATAGATTATTCATCTCTCTTTCCGCCCATGAACTCTACGAACTTACCTGTACCTATAGCTACGGCTGTCATAGGTTCTTCGGCTGTCATTGTATTGATACCGGTCTTGGATGAGATAAGATCTTCCAAGCCTCTGAGTAATGCTCCGCCACCGGTCAATACAATTCCACGGTCTGCAACATCCGCTGCAAGTTCGGGAGGTGTCTTCTCTAATACACTGTGTACAGCTTCTACAATCTGTAATGTAGTCTCTCTTAAGGCCTCTTCGGTCTCTTCAGATGTGACTGTAACGGTCTTGGGAAGTCCTGTTACAAGGTTTCTTCCGCGAACCTCCAATGTATCATTCTCCGGTAACGGGAAACAGGTTCCAATCTTTACTTTAATGTCTTCTGCAGTTCTCTCACCAATCAAGAGGTTGTGCTTCTTACGCATGTAACGTACGATTGCTTCATCGAAGTCATCTCCCGCTATCTTGATTGATGTACTTACTACTGTACCTCCAAGTGAGATAACAGCTATATCGGAGGTTCCTCCTCCTATATCAACGATCATATTACCGCAAGGTCTTGCTATATCGATTCCTGCACCGATAGCCGCTGCTATGGGCTCCTCGATAATCATAACTTCTCTTGCTCCTGCCTGATAAGCAGCATCTTCTACCGCTTTCTTCTCAACTTCTGTAACACCACTGGGTACGCAAACGCTTACACGGGGCTTTCTGAAGCTCTTCTTGCCAAGTGCCTTCTGGATGAAGTACTTAAGCATCTTCTCAGTTACTGTGTAGTCTGAGATAACTCCCTGTCTCAAAGGACGAACGGCTACGATATTGCCCGGAGTTCTACCAAGCATTGCTCTTGCATCTTCTCCGATAGCCATAATCTTGTTGGTATCTCTGTCAAATGCTACTACTGAGGGCTCTTTTAATACTACGCCTCGACCCTTTATGTAAACGAGTATACTCGCTGTTCCCAAATCAATTCCTATATCAGGTGCCATCATGGATAAATATCCCCTTTCATGTATCATAATAACTATAATCTTATTTTTCAATCGGATGTAAATCCGCATACTTCCGCATTATCGTTATTATTATATACAATTCTTACGGTTTTTTAAAGCATTTTTTAAGGCTTTTTTATTATTAAAAACCGAGGGGAAAGCATATCCTACCGTATTATTTTTCGGCAAGGAATAACTGTTTGTTAACCCCTCGGTCCTAATTTCCCATAAAAGAAATTGTCTATTATTTCTTAAGATATTTTTTGACGTAAGCTCCTGTGTATGACTTGCTGCAGCGGGCCACTTCCTCCGGAGTGCCCACGGCAACCACGGTTCCGCCGCCGTCTCCTCCTTCCGGCCCCATATCAATTATGTAGTCCGCAGTTTTAATCACGTCCAGGTTATGCTCTATTACTACCACCGTATTGCCTTCATCCGCAAATCTCTGAAGGATGTCCACCAGCTTATGAACGTCGGCAAAGTGCAGACCCGTAGTGGGCTCATCTAAGATATAAATGGTCTTGCCGGTACTTCTCTTGCTAAGCTCAGTGGCAAGCTTGATTCTCTGGGCCTCGCCACCTGAAAGGGTGGTGGAGGGCTGTCCCAGTTTAACATAAGAAAGACCCACGTCATTAAGGGTTGATATCTTTCTGTGAATAGCGGGCACGTTCTTGAAGAACTCTGTCGCCTCCTCAACGGTCATCTCCAGTACATCATAGATATTCTTACCCTTGTATCTTACTTCCAAAGTCTCACGATTATATCTCTTGCCACCACAAACCTCACAGGGCACGTAAACATCAGGAAGAAAATGCATCTCAATCTTGATTATTCCGTCGCCGCTACAGGCCTCGCAGCGTCCGCCTTTGACATTAAAGCTGAAACGTCCCTTCTTGTAACCCCTTTCTTTTGCATCATTGGTGGATGCGAACAGGTCTCTTATGTGGTCGAATACGCCTGTGTAGGTTGCAGGATTGGACCTGGGAGTACGTCCTATGGGCGACTGGTCTATATCAATAACCTTGTCTAATTGTTCAATGCCTTCGATGCCCTTGTGCTTACCGGGTATTATCCTTGCTCTGTTAAGCTTTCTCGCCAGATTCTTGTAGAGTATCTCATTAACAAGAGAGCTTTTGCCGGAACCCGACACTCCCGTAACGCAGGTAAATACTCCCACAGGAAACTCCACGTCTATGTCTTTCAGATTGTTCTCTGCAGCCCCCAGCACCTTGATAAATCCCTTAGGCTTACGTCTCTTGTCAGGGACAGGAATAGTCAGCTTGTGGCTTAGATATTGACCCGTAATGGACTCCGGACAGGCCATAATATCTTCAGCAGTTCCCTGAGCCACCACTTCTCCACCGTGACTTCCGGCTCCCGGACCGATATCCACAATATGGTCTGCGGCAAACATGGTATCCTCATCATGCTCAACTACAATAAGGGTATTACCCAGGTCGCGCAGCGACTTCAAGGTATTAAGCAACTTGTCATTATCTCTTTGATGAAGTCCGATGCTTGGCTCATCAAGGATGTAAGCCACACCCACAAGGCCGGAACCTATCTGGGTGGCCAGCCTGATTCTTTGAGCTTCGCCTCCCGATAGAGTGGCCGTGGCTCTGGAAAGAGTAAGATAATCTAACCCCACGTCCATAAGGAAGGCGATTCTTGCCCTTATCTCCTTAAGAACCTGCTCTCCTATCTTTTGCTGCCTGTCGTTTAGATCCATATCTGCCAGATATTCATTCAAATCCTTAACTGACATGGATGTTATCTCATATATATTCTTACCTGATACGGTAACTCCCAGAGAAGTCTTCTTAAGTCTCTGGCCCTTACACTCCGTACAGGGAGAGATGCGCATAAAATCCTCATACTCCTGCTTCATGGTCTCGGAAGATGTCTCTCTGTAGCGCTTCTCAACATTCCTTACCAGGCCTTCAAAGGCTACTCCGTATACACCGCTTCCCCTCTGACCCGTATAATGAACACTAACCTTATGACCTCTTGTTCCGTTAATAATAAGGTCTTTTACTTCATCAGAGTATTCCTCAAAGGGTGTATCCAGACTAAACTTATACTCCTTGGCCATGGCAGCAAGCAAAGCATGACTGAAGCTGCTGTCATTGGAGCTGGATGCCCAGCCCGGAGCCACAATGGCTCCCTGATTGATACTCAAGCTTGTATCGGGAATCATAAGTTCCGCATCAAATTCCATCTTATATCCCAATCCGAAGCACACCGGACAGGCTCCGAAGGGATTGTTGAAGGAGAAGCTTCTGGGCTCAAGTTCTTCCATACTGATATCGCAATCAGTACATGCATAATTCATGCTGAAATTTAAGGTATCACCGTCAATGATGTCCACCGTCATAAGACCGTCGGTAAGTTCCATAACAGTCTCAATGGAATCCGTAAGACGCTTCTCTATACCCTCTTTTATGGCGATTCTATCCACCACAATTTCTATGTTATGCTTAATGTTTTTGTCCAGTTCAATGTTCTCCGACAGTTCGTACATACTGCCATCCACCATAACTCTGACATAGCCGCTTCTCTTGGCCTGTTCCAACACCTTGGCGTGGGTGCCCTTACGTCCTCTTACAACCGGGGCCAAAAGCTGCAACTTGGTGCGTTCCGGCAGTTCCATCAGCTGATCTACCATCTGATCTACCGTCTGCCTCTTTATCTCCTTGCCGCAGTTAGGGCAATGGGGTATGCCGATTCTGGCATACAGCAGTCTGAAGTAATCGTAGATTTCCGTAACTGTTCCCACAGTAGATCTGGGGTTCCTGTTGGTGGACTTCTGGTCAATGGATATGGCCGGAGAAAGTCCTTCAATCTTTTCTACATTAGGTTTCTCCATCTGTCCCAGGAACTGTCTCGCATAAGAAGAGAGAGATTCCATGTATCTTCTCTGTCCTTCAGCATATATTGTATCAAATGCCAGTGATGACTTGCCGGAGCCTGACAGGCCCGTCAAAACCACCAGCTGATTACGGGGTATATCCACGCTTATATTCTTCAAATTGTGCTCAGCCGCACCCCTTATTCTTATTAATTCTTTTTCTTTCTTCCAGTCAATTGCCTTAGCCATATTATTATTTATCCTCAATCTGAAGCAGGTTGCCTTTTAGTTCTATCAATTTATCTCTAAGCTCTGCAGCCGTCTCAAAGTCTAGTTCTGCTGCGGCTTTCTTCATTCTCTTGGTTACCTTATCAATCAGTTTCTCCAGTTCCTTCTTATCCATGGATTCGGGATCCTTCTTAAACTCGAAGTTCTCCTTCTCAATCTTCTTGGATATGCTGATAAGGTCTCTAACCGCCTTCTTAATGGTCTCGGGAGTAATGCCATGTTCCTTATTGTATTCATCCTGAATACGGCGTCTTCTGTTAGTCTCATCAATGGCGATCTTCATGGACTCCGTAACAGTATCAGCATACATAATTACATGGCCCTCACTGTTACGAGCTGCACGTCCCACAGTCTGAATAAGTGACGTAGCCGAACGAAGGAAGCCCTCTTTGTCCGCATCAAGAATAGCTACCAGAGTAATCTCAGGAATATCAAGGCCCTCTCTGAGAAGGTTGATACCCACCAGAACATCAAAGACGTCTAATCGCATGTCTCTTATTATCTCCGCCCTCTCCAGCGCGTCTATATCCGCATGCATGTACTTGACCCTGATTCCCGTCTCCCTAAGATAAACTGTCAAGTCTTCAGCCATCTTCTTGGTAAGGGTAGTAATGAGAACTTTGTTACCGTCCTTTGTCTCCTTGTTAATCTCCGTGATAAGATCATCAATCTGTCCTTCTACAGGTCGAACATCAATAAGTGGATCAAGAAGTCCCGTAGGTCTTATTATCTGTTCTGCTCGCAGAAGTTCATGCTCGCTCTCATATTCATTGGGAGTGGCAGACACAAACATCATCTGGTCTATCTTACCTTCAAACTCCTCAAAATTCAAAGGTCTATTATCCAGAGCCGATGGCAGTCTGAATCCGTAATCCACCAGAGTAGTCTTACGGGAACGGTCCCCGTTATACATACCCCTTACCTGAGGTATAGTGATATGAGACTCGTCCACAATAATAAGATAATCATCTGTAAAATAATCCATCAGAGTGTATGGCGGTGACCCGGGAGCGGTTCCCGCCAAGTGCCTGGAGTAATTCTCTATACCGGAACAGAATCCGGTCTCTTTTAACATCTCTATATCAAAGTTGGTTCGCTCAGCGATTCTTTGGGCCTCCAACAATTTGTCGTTACTCTTGAAATACTTGATACGTTCTTCAAGTTCCGCCTCAATAGACGCCACAGCCCGGTTAATCCTCTCAGGAGGAACAACATAGTGGGATGCCGGAGTAATGGCCGCATACATAAGCTGGCAAAGAATCTCCCCTGTCAGCACGTCCACCTCCGTAATCCTGTCTATCTCATCCCCGAAGAACTCTACTCTTACAGCCCTCTCGCCGTAGTTGGCCGGGAATATCTCCAAAACATCTCCTCTGGCCCTGAAAGTTCCACGTCTGAAGTCCATATCGCTTCTGGTGTACTGGATCTCCACCAGTTTATGAATAACCTCATCCCTTCCAATCTCCATTCCGGGACGTAGAGATAACATAAGATTAATGTAATCCGTAGGACTTCCCAAGCCGTATATACAAGATACACTGGATACCACCACAACATCCCTTCTCTCAGAAAGAGAAGCTGTAGCAGAAAGCCTCAGTTTATCTATCTCGTCATTAATGGACGAGTCCTTGGCAATATAAGTATCCGTAGAAGGAACATAAGCCTCAGGCTGATAATAATCATAATAAGACACGAAATACTCCACCGCATTCTCCGGGAAGAATTCCTTGAATTCTCCGTAGAGCTGAGCCGCCAGAGTCTTATTGTGGGCTATAACCAGGGTAGGCTTGTTAAGAGCCTCTATAACATTGGCCATGGTAAATGTCTTACCCGAACCGGTAACACCCAGCAAAGTCTGAAATTGATTGCCCTCCCGAAAGCCCTTAACCAAAGCCTCTATGGCTTGGGGTTGGTCTCCTGTGGGTTTGTATTCCGAATGAAGCTTAAAGTCCATATCTTTCTCCCAATAAAAAAATGGTATGCTTTTGATAGCATACCATTTTTATTATTAATTGTCTACATTTTTCAGAACAAATGTTCGCACTTTTTTCACAGTAACTCGAATCCTCATTCATAATCCTCACTCTGCTCGGATTATTCATGCGTTTCGAGTTCTGCTTCGCAGCACGAATATAAAAAAATCCCGGCTTGCAAGCGAACTTGCAGCCGGGTTTCTTTATATTCTTTACTGTGAATTAGAACATCTCTTTGCTCATCTCGTCGATGTACTTGTCGATGCACTCATATACACCAGGGAATGTAGAAACAGGAAGACCCTGTGAAGCATTGGGGATGAAGTAAAGCTTTCCGCCCTGCTCTGTACAAGCCTCACGAACTTTCTGCTTAACGATGTCTTCTGTCCATCCTTCGAAGTCAACCTCAGCTGAATCGATACCACCCATGAAGCTGATCTGTCCGCCGTACTTCTTGATTAACTCAGGAATGTTGTTGGACTTCATAACACCCTGCCATACATCGATACCCATCTCGATCATGAATGGTACAAGTGTTGCTGCATATGAATCTGAATGGTGAACGATAATCTCAACACCGTTCTCCTTGTATGTTCCGTATACATCCTTGTAAGCCTGAAGATAGAACTCTTCGAACATCTCAGGTTTAAGGAATGTTGAAATCTGGCTACCCCAGTCATCATGATGGAATAATGCATCGGGCTTCATGTACTTGCAGATCTCTTCTGCGTACTTGATCTCCCACTCAGCAAGAGACTTAATAAGGTCTTCCATCTCATCGGGATACTCATAGAAGTTAATAAGACAGTTCTGGATCTCCATAAGGTAGTGGCACTGCTCGAAAAGACCAGGTACTACGAAAGGTGATACAAAGTACTCTTCTCTATTAACTGCCTCAGACTGATCAAGAAGTGGTTTCCACTTCTCTTCCGGGAATACAACTTCCGGGAACTTAACATAGTCTCTCCAGTTCTCCATATCCTTAATAACAATCTTATCTCCTGTATGTACAGGGAATGCACCCGGTGTTCCTTCCGGCCAAGATTTTGTAATACCCCAAGCATTAACTACGTTATGCTCACCGTATTTCGGGTTCGGGTTTGTCATCTGGAACGGTGTGGGGCTTAAGATTTTAATAAACTCGTACTGTTTTACAAAACGCTCCGGATTACCGCCTTTGATAACTTCCATAAAGTTCTGACGTGGTGTCAACATATTTTTTTCCTCCTTACCAATACTATAAAATATATGTTTTGAGAAACACTTCGCGTTCTCATAACGTCCTTGTTCCAGGCCATCATACTCATCTTTCACAAAGAACGCATAATTAACCATAGACATTATAGAGATATTATACAAAAAAAAGTACCCTCAAACAATAGGAAATGTATACTTTGTATTTGTACAAACCGTCGCAACTTGATATTATTATAAAATTCCTCTTGACAAATAATTGACAAAGTCAGTGTTTCAAAAAGAAAAGCACAGGAAATAAAGCTCTCCTGTGCTTATAAATCATATTAACCTAAAACTTTCTTAACTGCTTCAAGAACTCTGTCCGGCTGGAAGGGCTTAACGATAAAGTCCTTAGCTCCCGACTGGATAGCCTCAATAACCATGGCCTGCTGTCCCATAGCCGAACACATAATAACCTTGGCTTCCGCATCTCCTTCTCTAATCTTCTTCAGTGCTTGAAGACCGTCCATCTCAGGCATAGTGATGTCCATGAGAACAAGGTCCGGTTTGAGTTCATTGTATTTGTCCACTGCGTCTAATCCGTTAACGCCCTCTCCGACTACTTCATAACCGTTCTTACCGAGGACATCCTTAATCATCATTCTCATGAAAGCAGCGTCGTCTACAATTAATATCCTATTAGCCATATATATATTCCTCCTACTTAAGCCCCATGCCTTGGGTATCCGTCGATTTTCCTTTTGTTCGACATATTATGATAGGCAAAATCCAACTTATACGAACATTTTATAGCATAATCAACGAATTTGCAACAATTATCTGATAATTTTTATATTTTTTTACTTTGAAAGAGTATTCATGTATTCTGAGATAGCATCGTAGTTAACTTCTATTGCCTCGGACTTCTGCTGATCCGTGATATTATTGGCAAGAGAGAAGCCTACCCAACCTAAAAGAGCAATTGTAAGACAAGCCGCAATACCGGTGCGATATATCTTCATTCTCTTATCTTTCTTGATGTTATCCTTACGATTAGCTTTTTCTTCTTTATACGCGTCTACTTTAGCCTGACTCATATACTCCGATATCCTTTCTATTTTACTGCTGTTGAAATATTATACTCAAAACTTTCAGTTCCTCATTATTATACATGAAAACTCGTTTTGTGAAAGTACAAAAATCAAAAACATGATTATTTGTTATAAAATAATCCACTGCCCACTTGTAAGTGTCATCGGAATCGAACTTCATGGATACGAAGTTCTTGCGGTCGATATCCGCCGAATAAATGGCATCTCCGACGATATTCTTATTCTTTACATTAAAGAACAGCTTCTCATGAACATAATAATTATCTTTGGTTGCGTTACATTCCGGAAGCGTCAACTCATCATCTATTACATGACTCTTGGCAATCTCTTCAGATGTCACTCCAAAATAAGCATAGTTGATATAGTTGCTTATCTCTTTGTTGGATGCAAATGCCGGGTCGCCCCAGGTTACGTCGAAATAATAATACTCGCCGTCAAGCTTTACAATGTTCCATGCATGGGACTCATTCTTGGCAGTTCCCTTAACCAGTGTGGACTCAATCCCCACCTTGCTCAAAAGATACTGGAAGGCCTTGGCATAGCCCTGGCAAACCGATTGCCTGTTTACGAAAACGCTTATTATGTTCTGGTTCTCCTCCGAACCCGCAACATACTCTACTTCTGACACAATAGTATCGAAGATTATCTTGACCTTTTGAAAATCATCTGCTCCCGCAGGAATCTTGGCAAGCCATGAATCGGCAGTCTTGTCTATCTGCTCCTTATAATCATACCGTTCCTGTTTGGTCTGAGTATAAACGGGAATAAACTCTGTTTTTACAGAGCCATCCACATACTTGGTGCTATTGCGATTAAAACTGGTGCACCAGAAGATCTCCGGGTGATCCTTTAACACAAAGTAGAATACCTTCTTCATGTTCTCATCCGGAATAGTCTCCACTTCAATGCTCTCAAGATGATTGGTCAGAGAATACTCCATATTATTGTACACCAGCTTCTCTTTGTCATCTAAGCATTCATATGCATACAAGCCCTTTGAAGCAGCCGGCGCCTGAGTAGTCTTGGAAGAATTACCTCCTGATGAGGACAAGAGTCCACACCCCGACAACATTACCGCACATATTAAGACTGTTAAGAAAACGTGGCCTCTCCTTCTCATTAAGGTCCTCTCTCTCAGGAAGTCCTCCGGCAGTTGCTCTTAAACTTCCGCCAGAAGTTCCATTATCTTATTGCTTCTTGCAACAAATTCAGTCATCTCATTGGGTTCCAACGGGGCATTTGCAATCTTGGCAAGGTCATATAACTGCTTGCACATAAGATCCACATTGTCTCCCTTTTCATTATCGAATATATACTTAACAAGCGTATTGTTAGCGTTCAGCACGAGTGTCGCATCATTACCCCCCATCATGCCAAAGTCCATTCCGGACATACGATACATCTTCATCATATCCGCCATACGTCTTGAGTCTTCATTCATGACTATCATAGAGGAAATGCTTGAGTTTTTCAAGTTTTCAACTCTAACTTTTAAGTTATCGTTTCCTATTGCCTCTTTAAATGTCTTGGTAAGGCCTTCTTCTAACTTCTTGTACTCTTCTGCATCAAGCTCTTCACCCTTTAAATCGTCTGTTACATCCGCATCGATTCTCTGGAACTTGTAGTCTGAATTTCTGTGCTCAAGCTGGGTAATAAAGGATGTGTCGATACCATGGTCTAATATAACCGCATCCTTTCCCTGCTCCTTGAACATATTAATGTACTGGCTCTGCTGTTTGGCGTCAGTTACATAGTAGACGATTTCCTTCTTTTGCTCCGGTGCGTCGGCATTTGCCTCATCTTTATTCTCCTCGCCCTCAGGCTTCTCCACAGGCTTTAAGAATTCCGGCAATGTAAGGTATTTGCCGTCGAGATTCTTAAAGAGAATGTAATCATTCATCTTGTCGCAGAACTTGTCGTCTTTTAAGCAGCCGAACTTAATGAAGGGAGAAATGTCATCCCAGTACTTCTCATAGTTCTCCTTATCGGTCTTACACATACCGGATAATTTATCAGCCACCTTCTTAGTGATGTAATCTGAAATCTTGTTTACAAAGCCGTCGTTTTGCAGGGCTGATCTTGATACGTTAAGGGGCAGGTCCGGACAATCAATTACACCTTTTAAGAGCATTAAGAACTCCGGAATAACTTCTTTGATGTTATCTGCGATAAATACCTGGTTGTTGAATAATTTGATGGTTCCTTCTATGGACTCATACTCCATGTTAATCTTGGGGAAGTAGAGAATTCCCTTAAGGTTGAAGGGGTAGTCCATGTTAAGGTGAATCCAGAACAAAGGCTCTTTAAAGTCCATAAATACCTTGCGGTAGAACTCCTTGTACTCCTCATCCGTACAGTCATTGGGATGCTTTGCCCAAAGAGGATGTGTATCATTGAGAGCCTCAGGTCTCTTTAATATCTTCAACTTCTCGGTCTTCGGAGATATTTCCACTATCTCCTTCTCGCCGTTCTCGTTTTCTTTTTCTTCTGTCTTGGCTTCTTCCACTATTGTCTCGATAACAGTATCTGTATCAAGCTTCTCCTCCGGCAGGATGGTCTCATACTCCGGCTCGGCGTTGGTTCTTGTAAGGAAGATGGGTACAGGCATAAATCCGCAGTACTTCTCAATTACTTCTCTTGCTCTGTATTCATTGGAGAACTCTACGCACTCTTCGCTAAGGAAAAGGGTAATCTTGGTTCCTACCTCTTTCTTGTCTCCTTCTTCAATAGAATACTCGGTACCGCCGTCGCACTCCCAGTGTACCGGCTTAGCGCCTTCCTTGTAGGATAATGTATCAATGTGTACCTCATCAGCCACCATAAATGCTGAGTAGAATCCCAGTCCGAAATGTCCGATAATCTGGTCTTCATTGGTCTTATCTTTATACTTCTCAAGGAAATCAGTAGCTCCGGAGAAGGCAATCTGAGTGATATACTCTTCCACTTCCTCAGCTGTCATACCAAGTCCTGTATCTATTACCTGGATAGTCTTATCTTCCGGACTTACGATTACCTGAATCTCTTCTTTATAGTCATCAGGAAGGCTGTACTCTCCCATCATATCAAGTTTCTTTAACTTGGTAACCGCATCGCATCCGTTAGAGATAAGCTCTCTCATAAATATATCGTGGTCTGAATACAACCACTTCTTAATTATAGGAAATATGTTTTCACTGTTAATTGATAATGATCCTGTCTTAGCTGCCATTATAAACACTCCTTTTGTAACTCTTTTCACTGTGGAGATATACTCCCACATGGAATATATTAAACCCGGGTATTTGAGAAGTCAAGAAGAAATTAGCACTCTTTTGGCGAGAGTGCTAACAAAAGGCTGTTTCATTAGATTTGTTTTAGCATATAGCAACAGAACAACAGGTATATTTAAGGGACGCTCTCGCTCTGTCCTCGCAGTAGCGGTTCTAAACTCTGTGACACTTAGTGTCCCAATCGTTAAGAACCGACGCTGTGGACGCCCTTAAATACACCTGTTTTCTGTTTGCACATTAGCGCTTAAGTCTATTCAAATGAATAAAATGAATAAGAATTGTTCCGGCAATAATTGCTGATGCAAGCATAAGCACCATAAATAGCATATTTGCATTATCACCTGTTGCCGGCGATTTAACCGGGATGGGTTCATAAACAATGACGTAGGGGCTAAATGATGTGGCTGTTACGCAGGGTTTTCCATCAACCCACTCTACGGATACTTCTTCACAGGTATTATCCGGAAGCACGTGGTATGCCTTAAGGGTATATTTACCCGGGTCATATTCGTCCTTAACCGGTACGAAGAAACGCACACTACCGTCTGCCAGCTTCAGGACATTTCCTTCAACGTCTTTCAAATCAACTTCAAAGAAATCAACATGAGCATTCGAAGGAATAACAATACCCTTTTCTTCTAACACCTTCTTGGCATTTTCCACAACGGCTTGAATTGCTTCAACGGCTTCAATAACCGCCCTGTCTGCAGACACTTCATTACCTTTTTCATCAAGAATTTTGGCATCATTGGAGATGCTCTCAATTGAACCGGCTTCCTTTGAAGGCCCTTGTACCGCCGGCGTGCTGTCATTCTCGGGCTCTGTTGGTTTGATTATATTAACCACGCAGAGTGAAATATGTCCATTGGTATTCTTGATAAAAAACGGTCCGGCAAGGGGAGTACTACCAAAATCCTCTCCAGACACAAGAATGTTGCCATCCGTATCATAAAGGACACCTATTTGCATTCCATCCTTGCTTTGAGTTGCAATACCATACCAGTCACCGTTTATGTATGTCTCTGCGCAGTAATTAAAGCCGGTAGGTGCCTTATTAGCTATAGCGCCTTCATAATTATGCTTATATCCCTTGTAATCCTTAATCTTCATATCCGTTTCGGAATCAGCATTATAAGCTGCTTCAGTTGATGAACTTAGATTCCTGTCAAAATAATACCTGTCAGCATCAGGATTCATGCCATAGCTGTATTCCAAGCTAAAACATACCGTATTTTTCTTTAGCAAGCACCTCAGGTTTAATAATTCTGCATTAGCCCTTTCTTGCAGATTGGGTGTGTGTTCAATTCCCCAGCTATTATAAACTTTCACCTTATTCCCGGCCATCTTTACAATGTAATAGTCGCCAAGGCGTGAAATATCTGATATTTCAGGTTCTGTGCTCACATCTACAGTGAATAGACTACTCCCGTCTTTGTTCTCAATATGAACCGTTCCGGAATCATCCACCCTCCAGTAGCTTCCATCCGTTGCATTTCCGACAAAACCGCACAAGCAGAAACCATCAATATTTCCGTAGGGAGCCCCATTAGGGTTGAGAATCATGTGATATTTGTTTTCTTTGTTAGAAGAATATCCGTACAAAAACTCCCCGTTAATGTATTCCGGGTTACCACAGGATATCCAATCAATACCATACTCGTTACTCCGCCCGTTAATTGTTCCACTGGATTCAATAAAATAGAGTACTCCCGGAGTGGTAACGGCAATAGTGTTCGAGTATGGCCACGACTTGGCATTCTCGGAAAAATCCATTATTTTTTTAATAGTTGCAGTTACCTTGGTTTCCTCGTTGCCAGCCTTAACAACTGCCGTACAAAGAACCATTGTCATAATCATGGCAAATGCAACTGCAATAGACAAAACTGCTTTTATCCCCCTAAAACACTTTCTCATTAGTATCCTCCTCTCATCTTGTCAGAATAGGGCAGTCTAAAAGACTGCCCTATTCGCAGACTGTAGACAAAGCAGGTTGCGAAACAGACATTTCGCCTCCTGCTTTTCTATTTTTCTTGGGTTTTTACTGTGC
>SVDM01000001.1 GCA_015058015.1 Lachnospiraceae bacterium
GCCGTGTACCGAACGGTACGCACGGTGGTGTGAGAGGTCGGGAGAATTTATTTAAATTTTCCCTCCTACTCGATTTAGCGACTAATCTAAGGTTTGACTTTAGGTTAGTCGCAAAATATGGGAACTGTTTCATAAGTGAGCTTATATAATGCTACAACCTTACATAATAAGGCTTGTTTAATTCAATGCTTTGTTCAATTGCAAGTTTGTCCGGGTTGACAGATATCATAATATCTTTATGCTGGGGGAATCGATTAATATAATCCGAGACAAAGTCATACTTCTCCCACATATGCATGGGGGAGAAATGCTTAATGGTTGAAATGTTAAGGTAGTGATTTATCGTAATCATGCCGAAGTCATCCCAGCGCGGGTCTAAGGGCAACATGGCATAATCAATCTTAAGCCCTCTAAGGGGGGAAGCATATTCTTTAAAAACTGCCTCTGTGTTATCAACCATATAAGAGAATTTGGCTCTGGCAGCCTTGTCAAGATTTCCATCATAATCTTTTGGAAGTTGATCTTTCAGTATCTTTTTGTAATCATTAAATGTTACTGCTGAACGGCAGAACAAGTCACCTGCGTGGAAAAATACATAATCTCCAACCGTGACAAGGAAAGCCACGCCTAAATCCGTGGAGCGCAAGCTCTTTATTGAACCATAATCGGTTAGGAGAAATTGTTCCCCATTAAAGAAAGACACAAGATCCTCAATCTCAGGCGACAGATCATCAAAAAACCCCAGGGTTTCAGGATGGCTTCGCTTATAGCCTATGTATATCTCAGGAACATTGTATTTTTCAGTAAGAGAAAAAATTCTTTTATCAAAGTGGTCACCGTGAACGTGTGTAACAAAGATATAAACCGGTTTATTAGGATTAAGTGGTGGCATACTTGAGCGGTACCAGTCAAATACAAGCGTTTCATTTGCGGTTTCAATAATAAAGCAACTCTGACCGCCATACCAGCATTTAATGGTTCTATCACCTCGAAGTTCTTCGCCTGCCGGTAAGTCATAATAAATCTTAGATGTAACAGAATCTCCCATTCGAAATTCCACATCGTAAGGAACTCCGCCATACATGTGAATAAAGCGGCCGTCTTTCTTACCGTCAACCCAATTACCCATAAACATATCGCGAATGTCATACTCTCTGTTATCAAAAGAAAAGTTTTGCTCAGAATCGAAACACATGGTACCAAAACCATTGTAAGTCCCTTGGGAAAATTCGCCTTCATAGTGGCCACCGGAGAAGTAGAAGGCACCGTGACCTTCGGGCTGTCCGTCTTGAAGTTCTCCCATGTAATATCTTCCGTTACTGTATTCCAGTCGTTTTTCTTTATTATTACTCATAATACCCCCATCTTTGTAATTACTGCCAGTGTCATACTCTAACATTATCATTTTCAAGGGGAGATTGCTATAGACTTTTGTAGTTTTGTTGGTTAACCTGAAATGGAGAAATCATTTTTATACCCCCTGAAATAAAAGAAAAAATAATAGCGTATTATATAGTCAACAAATCAAACAACGTATTGTATGGAGGATACTATCATGAACAATTCATCATTTAGACCGGAACAACTTAACAAAATGATTAATCGTATGAGTCGAAGACCTTATATCAGGGGAATATCAGGAATACTTCACCTCGGAATACTTGAGAAGAGAAGGGGCTCAATTGATGTGCTGCAAAATCAGTTATGTATGAATGACGAGCAGATTCTTACACCAAACGTAGTAAGAATGCATGGATGCCTTGATGTATATATGAATAAAATGTATTCATTTGCAGTTGAAAGAATGAAAGGCGTATATGAAGAATTGTCAGGCCTTTTCACAGAGCAGGAACGTATAAAATCCCAGGCAGTAATAGAGGTTATGGCAACCGGTGAGGAGGGACAACGTCAGCTGGCGGCTCTTCAGGCGAAGAAAGAAGAAGACATGAAGCGCTTAGATGAAATAAAACAGAGAACTGCGTTCATTAAGGAAAGCCTTGCTTCAGCAAACGAGATGGTTAAGCATCATATGGAACGAGCAGAGGATATACTCCGTTCGCATCTATCAGTTTATTGGAGCGGTGTAATCAGAAAGAGCCAGGAACAATTACCTGTTTATCCGGTTATAAAGAAGACTGATTGCAAAGGAATAAGAGAGTATGAAAACCATATCTGTCAGATAGGAGCAATGGTTGACACTATTCTTGCAGCCTAACATGTGGAGGAATAATACTATGAAGAAAGAACTCAATTATGCTGTTTCAAAAAATGAAAATGATAACCACCCAACTGTCACATTACCGCATTATTCACCATATTCTTTCACAACGAAGGATTATGTGCTCTATGATAAGTTAAGAAGTTTTGAGCAGAATTTCGAGGCAATGTGTAGGCAATTTATTAAAGAGACATCACCGGATCGATTTAACAAGAGCTATTTTGATGCCGTAATAGAAAAATACTGTAATGAAGCTATCAGAGATATAGACGAGCAGAGATTGGAGCACATTGTAGTAATTAGTCAGAGTATAGCCGGTTCTCAGAAGGGCTCTCGAATAGAGAAGCAGGAAGAAATTCAAATATTAACTGAAGAAATAAAGAACAAAACTGAAGAATTGGCAAAATACAAAAGACTTTACTACAAAGGAACAAGTTTTCAGGAGGACTAAGCTATGAGAAAAGAAAAGAAGAACAAATATGGTATGGAAATTGTAAAGAGTGATGTTTGCACGGAATCAAAAGGATACCTCAAAAAGGAGAAGACAAGTGATAAATCAATACTGTCCAGAAGCTATGTTTATATTCCGTTGGCTATAGCCTTGTCATGTGTCGATGCTATAGTCCTTTATAGTATTACCAACATATCTATGCAGCAAAGTGCGATAATGGGGTGGCTTATGGCCCTTGTGGTTTCTATTGTATTAAATGTTATACCGCTCATTATGGCAAAATACATTCATCATATCATTTATAAAACTAGACAACATGCCGTGATAGCCCTTAGTGCACTAGCGGTTGCTTTTACTGTCGTATTTCTGGCGACCGTAGGGCTTAGATTTCAGTACAAGGAAATGTATGGAGAAGGAAGCGTAGAGAAAATCGTAAACACTGTTGAGACAAATGAATCCACACAGGAAGAAGAGACTCATGACGAAAAGGCAATGGCTGTATTCTGGCTTCTCACCCTGGAACCCCTTGGAACAAGCGTTATGAATCTGTTCTTAGGACTTATGGGAGATAATGATATTAAGAAGAGAATCTATTCCCTTCAGGAGAGAATAATAGAGTTGCAGAGTGATAAGATATATTGTGAGGCCGCCCTGGCAGAGATGGATGTTGATATAGAACGCATGATGGATATTGATCAGGAGAAGAGTCAGATTATGAAAGAACGGATATATTCATTGCAAGATACATTAAAAGCGGTAGCTAGGCAGGTACTGGCGGAGGAACTGGGAGATCCCACGTCTATAAGTACCATTTGTGGGGAGATGAAAGGGATCGGTCAGGATACGAAGTCACTACCGGAGGGAAAGGAGGTTCAAATGGAGAATGCTCAAAACGATTATAATGATATTTATTCTATAAGTGCCTAATACACTGTGTTAGGTGCTTTAGCAAAATGAGTAAAGAGTTGAGTGATACTGGCGGACATGCATTTAATAACACTGTAACTTTTGTCAGACAATTTATAGGATAAAAAAGTATGTGTTGATAGATGCGCATAGGAGGATTTGAGATGGAATTAAAGGTTAATATCAAGTCATTTATTGAAGCATGGAATGGCAGTCATAATAGGTTTATATTCTCGGTCTATGATAATTCAGGCGTGAATCGACCAACGAGCCTTGAGATCAGGTATTCTGCAGCAAAATATCAGGCTATTTTTTCGACGGAGAACTGGTATAGATTGGTTGATGTGGTAGAGGCAAAGTCACATGGAACCATGTATATTGTAACGGATGAATATCTCTTTGGAAGGGGAATAATTGAGGCAAAGATTGCATCATGCAATCATAATTTCGATGAGCGATTTGTAGTAGGCGTGATGACCTGGATTGGAGAAGAACTATTTAAAGAGGAAAAACTTCATATACCGGGAATAAGGAGACAGGATGAATGAACTAAGGCAACTATAGTAGCAGGATATGCACATTCTTTAAGAGGAAAGGAGAGAATGCAAGATTGTTGTAATTATTTGTTAATAAATGGTATAATTTTTCCTGGTATAGTATATAAACAAGAAGAGATTAGTATGGAGGAGAAATATGCGGCAACTTACAGTTGATATGGTAAAGGCAAAGGATGATATTAATGACAGTTTCAGAAACACATATTGCAAAGAAGATATTGAAAGGATGATAAAGAGTTTGCGTATAGCAACTCGAGAATCAAAAGGAGATAAAAAGAAAGCTCTGAAGAAAACTATTTCACGGTGTTTTATGAATAATGGGGTTATAAATGTTGATTTCAATGGAGATGCAGATTATTATGGAGATTTATTAAAGCTTCACCCTTTTCCGACAAAAGAGGAGTTGTTACAGTCGGTCCATACACATTTATTAGGACTTGTAAGTTCTTATAAAGATCCAGCTGCTTTTTTAGAAAGAGTTGTTGATGAAGCTATTCCGAAAACATGGAAGAATGATTCTTTGCGCCTAAAAATCCTTAAGAGTTTTATCTGCTATGCGGATTGTCTTAAGGATTTTGGTTTCAATTATCAGGAGATAAAACGGTGTGTTCATCTGTATTTAAAAGAGAAGAAAAAAATAAGCAAAGCATTAAAAGATATTAGTTTTGAAGATATGAGGGAGAGCATATCTTGTATTAATGATGACATCTTTGCCTCGCTAACAACTGCAACTAAGCAGCAAAAAGGAAAAGAAGGGACATATGGATTATTAAAGATCGCAGATGATTTGTCTATTGGACGTTTCAGTAATTCGGAAACAATTAGGGAATATATATATATATTTGCACTAGTATTCAACATGACATTTCTTCCGGTTAATAGTATTTCGGATAGCGGGAAGAAGGCATATAACGATATAGAGGCAGTAATGTTTAGAGATTATTACACCAATAATCTTATTCGTTTTATTACTGATGGACACAGCCATATTAATTCGGGTGGTGAAATAATTAATCCGATGGGAAGGGGAATTAACCCCAAAAACTATATGGAATTAATATATCTGTATCATTTGAAACCGGAGTATGGAAATTATAGAGAAAAGATATCCGGTATTTTTGACATGGCACAGAGCGTTTATGAGGGCTATTCTAATAGTAGTTCAAAAGAGATGAGCGAGGCTATCAATAATACCATGTATTATTTGGAGTCTTTGCGTGACAGGTTGGATTCCTCGAGACAGGAATTTATAAAATATCTTATAGAAAACTATGATTGTAATCATAGTCCTTTTCTCCAATTAAGGGGAGAAAGGATTCTAAACCGATCAGTATTGAGTTATATGGGTGAGCAGAATACAGGATATGATATTTATCTTGAGCTTAAGAAAGAACTCGAAAAAAAAGGAATTAAGGTAAGTGAAGGATATGATGGACTAACTATTGATACAACTATAAGAAAGGCACTTGTTGACTATATCACTGTCGAAGAAAAAAGGCTAGTGGAGGAGCATTACTTTTCTACGCTGGGGGATGAGACAAAACTGGATATAGTTTTAAATGAGCTGGATAAGGATTTGTCAAAAGGGTTAAACGTTGAAAGAATAGAAAAGAACAAGACTGTATGCAGGACTGATATCCTAAAAATGTATTATTGGAGATATCTTAATGAACGGGAAGAAAACAGGGTTAACCGTGCAGAGGGATTTGGAAAACTTTATCAGGATTTTTGTCAGGGAGCGAACGGATATCTGCGGGCTGCGTTGTTTCAGGAAATTGACGGAAGAAATCTGTACGACATGATAATGATTTTTTCACTATATGTTTCACAATAGCTAAACCCAGGAGGTTATAAAATGTATTTATTAAGTAAAGCGGGGAAGTATCACATAGATCGCAATGAACAAAATGAAGATGCAGGTATTGTTTTGAATGGAGTGCGGTTTGATAGCATTATTCTATGTGATGGAGTATCCACCAGGAAAAAGGGAGGGGAGGGTGCAAGAATTGCATGCTGCCTTGCAAAGGATGTAATAGAACATATGATGGTGGACTGTAACACTGTGTCACAAGGGTGGGAAAACAGTATGCTGAGGTATCTGCAGACGGCTATTAAGGAAATTGCAGAGAGACGAGGGGATTATTATTCTGACTATTCGTCCACAATCCTTGTTCTTATTATAGATAAAGAAGAATCTCAATACTTCTATATGCTTATAGGGGATAGTGTCCTCACACATATATCAAAAGGAGTATGTAATGTAATCACGGAACCTCAGGTTAAGGACCATGAGTGTTGTGCAATAACAACAGATGGCGCAGAACGAATGATGAAAAGCGGAAAGGGAAAATACGGAACAGAAGATGATTTTATTGTTTGTTCGGATGGTGCATGGGAATCTCTTTATTGCAATGGGCGCATCCGATCCAAGGCAAGTTATTGCATCGCCCAACGTGATTATAAGGGTTTGCTTGAAATTGTTGATAATAGTGATAATGAGGATGATTACAGTATTTTTGTGTGGAAAGGGGAGAAAGCAGCATGAATATAAGCAAATATCAGGTGAAACAAGAAGTGGAATTGTACTCACCAGATGGCAAGAGGAAATATACAAAAGAAGACTTTGTTGGTAGAGGGGGATTAAGTTACGTATTCAAAGCATTTTATCAAGATGATAGGGGACAAAGTCATCATGGGTTATTGAAAGAATTTTTCCCCAAAAAATTTGAGGATAGAAATGAGGACATAAAAAAAACAAATACTTTTGATGTTGAAGAAATAGAAAATAACATAAAAACAATAGTTAATTCAGACTTTTTTCTTGAAGAAGCCAAACAATATATTACTCCATATAAAATGCTGCTAGAACTTATAGAGGAGGAATCATTGGGAGAGGTATCATCAAAAGAGGCACTTCGTACTTTTATTCCTAATTTTAGTATCCTATGGTCAGAAGATAATGAAAAAGGGGTACCCTATATTTGGACGGATCAAATGCCAATAATTACATATGGACAGCTTTCGGAGAGATTATTATCAGATGATAGCATAGGTATTGAGGAAATGCTATTAGTATTGGTTTCATCGCTGGCTGAAATGACGGAATGCGTGGAGATACTTCATAATAATGGTTTTATTCATGAGGATATAAAAATCGATAATTTTGGGTTTGTTAAACGTAATAATAAAGTGTTAAAAACCGACGTTGTATTATTTGATATAAACTCATTTCATCTAGAAAATGTTCAACCGGTGTTCATAAATGAGGAAATAATGCAATATGATGAGGTAGTTCCTGAGAAAAGAGATATTATCGGTCTTGGGCTCGCACTTTCGCACATCCTTAAGTTGGATAGTGAGACAATAAAAAAAATAGGTAGAGGTGGTATTTTAGAGAGTGAAATATTAGAGAGGGCGAGAATATTTGAAACGAAAGCTCACCCAATAGATAAGCGGGTTTTAACATCATTAGTACATATTCTTGAGAAGAGTATTTGTGATAGATCTTCAAATCGATATGATTCGTGCAACGAAATGGCAATAAACCTTCGCGAGCTTGAAAAGTTACTTATGCCGGAGGGAATGAAAAAGGAGTACACTAATGGATTGGCCTTAGAAATAATAGATAGGCAGGAGCAGAGAAAGAATAAAATGCGCGCGGTGTTTCAAAACATGCTATATAATCATCCCCTATTTTCCACCGAAAGCAAAAATACTAATAACAACAAACTGATGCCGTATACCGTTGCGATAATAGGTTTTGGAACTGATTCACAGCAGTTTTTGGATGTATGTCTTGAAACGGCGCAATCCATGAATGGAACAATTAATGTTAATGTATTTGTTTTTCCGAAAGAGTACGGTTATGTTACATCCTATTTAGAGGATAGACCTGAGTTTGAAAAATTCTTTTGTATTAAAGGTGAAAACAGAAAGAAGATATATTCAGGTGATGATGGCTATACATTTGAATTTGATGCATATGGTCATATTAATTTTATTTACTCATCATATAATGCTGAAGAAATTGATATTGAGAATCTTTCAGGTAACACAGGTTTAGCTAATGCTAATTATGTCTTTATCTCTGTTAAAAACGGAAATAGTAATAAGAGGCTTGCAGAGGAACTGGGTGAATTAAAAAAGAAATCAAAAGTGTTTATTACCTACGTCTTGGATGATGATAAAAAGAAACCCGCTAGATCTGACAATTTAGAACGCGTTTTCCCGATTAATCCATTGGATTCTTTGGAAAAGAATGGGAAAGAGTACAATACAATTATAAGAATGGCATTTAATACCCATTTGGTGTGGGATAATAACCTAAATGTTGACTTTGCTGTTAAGAAAAAAGAATTCGAGAATGAGTACAATATGACATCAAGTATCTCAAGCGTTCTTGCTATTCAGTATAGATTACATAATTATGGAATTGATGTTTTGAGTGATCCATATAAAGCGGCAAAAAGGTTCGAAAAAAAGAAATGGACTGATGACGAAAAAAGAACTATGGCATGGCAGGAACACAAACGATGGGTAACAGAAAAGGTATGTGCCGGTTGGGAGCAGATGAGTGTTGAAGAAAGCTGCACATGTGGTAGAACAAGTGACAAATCAGGAGAGAGACCAAAACATGTATGCCTTTTGCCATCTGATCAGAACTCGAAGATACGGGGATCAATGTGGAAAAGGGATTCATTGGAACATTTGAAGCAATTAGACCCTCTTGATAGGATGTCTGTTATGCTTCACAGAAAATACAACAGCCTGTCTACAAGACTCAAAGAGGGAATAATAATTGACGAAATGTCAGATAGGATGCTTGAAACATGGTTTTTAGAAGATAGTGAGGACGGCAGTATTTATTATGAGTGGCGGGAGTGTGTATACCGTCTCATTCAGGGTGATCGAAATCAAGCTCCACTTTTTAAAGCATTTGATTTAAGACTGGATCGTGCGATTGAAAGGATAAAGAGTAAGAATTTTGTTTTAGGACAACCGCTGGAAAACATAATTAATCAGATTAGACGTGGAAAGATTGATATTATTCTGAAGAGTTTAAAGTATGTAGATTATAAAGGAATCGATGTAGACTTAATTGAGAAGATACCCTTTATCCTTACTTATACAGATGGTATTACATTAGTTGTAACAGCAAAACAGGAAGATTTGATTTGTAGTATGGATATTACAAATCCAACAAACATGTTTGCGTATGTGTCAGCTGCAACGGTAATCCATCCTAAGAGAATTATAATAGCATATTTATCTGGAAGTAGTTTATCAGAAAAGCATATAGAAACCATTAAAACAAAGAAGAAAAGTATTGAGAAATACTTGAAAAGCAAAGGGATCACTTTGGATTTCGATAATGAAGAGATAGTTCTTTTGGAGAAGGCTACTGTCTCGGAATTAAAGGTGGAGCTAAATAAAGAGTGTTGCAATGATGAATGTATGATTATTCATGATGTGGCACAAATTTTGAATGATATCTCAATCGTACAGATAAACCGGGGCGTTATAAAATCTATAGACTATAATGGTAGCATTGAAACAGACGATAATGTCTTTTGGCTGAAGTATATTCCGACGGACGTTTCAATATATGTTAATGACATTTGGAATCTATTGGGTCGCTCAATAAAAAACGAGTATACTAGAGTCCCTTTCACTGATAGCATGATGATTGATCTGTGGGACATATATAATGCTAATCGCGAAGAATGGAAAGCTTTATGCGGAGAATTGGCGAAGAAAGACAATAGGAAAGTACTACTTGGAAAGATACCTAAAGGAATGATTATAGAAAAATACAAACTGCCGATTGACTGTTGTGAAGCTGCCAAGGGATTGCTCAATATTCTTGAGGAAAAGAAAGCAATTCTAGATTATAGTATTGGAGAATCTCAAGAAATGCTTGAAGTAAAGGTAAGAAAAAGGGTTTATAATGAGATTTATAAATCAGAATTCATAATGCCAATTCTATGCTTTCAAAGTGCGAAAGCATTATTAGAGTATTTGAAGACTGAGGAGGTAGTTAAGGAATATAGTCTTACACGATTATCAAATGAATCTTTTGTTACAAGGGTTTCGCATTATGTGGGAAAAGATGAATTAAAGAGTGTGTTTTCAAATCACGATCTGTTGCGGTATTGGAATGGAAAACAGAAAAATGAGGATTCATTTTCTGAGTATAATTTCTATGCGGAACCCCTTGAAACAAATTATATTTCGAAGATATCTTTGGATTGGGACAGCATATCTCCGATTGTAAATAGCCTTGTTGAAAAAGGCTTTATTACCGTTAAACAGAATGAGAATAGTTTTAAGATTATTTATGGTTCTTATGATGTAAAAAAAATGCTGGAAGATAAGGGCAGATTTCTAGAAATGTACACATACTACCGATTGAAAAAATCAGTCCTATTTTCTGATGTTTCTATTAACTCAAAGGTAAGAAGAGGTGATACTGCAAATGAAAACGAGTTTGACTGTATCGTTACAAAAGGATTTCAAACTTTGATAGTTGAATGCAAGGCATTTAAAGAGACAAATATTGAAGGAAATATAAAAACCTGGAACAATCATTTAGGGATTAAGCTAGATAAGTTTGGTATTAATGGGAAGGGAATACTAGTTGTTGATAGTGGAGTCCAACAAAATAATAATGATTTGCCCAAGAATATAGTTATGATTACAGACCCAAACTCAATTAAGAGTATTGATAGTAAAATCTATCAAACAATGAAGAAGAGGATGGATAATCCAATTGATTATTTCACAATTAAAAAAGAATGTCTAGCTGACGGAAGTATAAAGTTGCAACTTCACGGCAGCGGAGACCAGATGGAAGTCAACTGGGGAAAGAGGACTACAGGAATAATAAATGGTAAAAATGAGCTTATAAAGGAACAATTAACAAATGAAGGAGAATTAGTATTGGATAATCACAAGCTGGGAGATATTTATTATGCTGAAATATCAAGAAACGGTGAATGCTCGTATGTGTTTGAAAGAATTAATAATGAGGATGTTAATAACTAAGTAACTTGAGCAGCTGGGAATTAACACAAGACAAAAAATGAAGGAGACAGAACATGTATAAACCAAAACCAATTGATACGACGGATGTAAATCTTCCAGATGATCTATTAACTTTAACAGAAAAGATTGCTGAAAATGTCCATGACGTATGGGCAGTTGGACGTATATCTGAAGGATGGACATATGGTAGTGAGAAGAATCCAGACAAGAAAACCACACCGCTACTTGTCCCTTATGGTGAATTGCCCGAGAGTGAAAAGGAATACGATCGGAATACTGCACTGGAGACATTAAAATTAATAATTAAGCTGGGTTATAGAATTGAGAAGGTCTGAGACCCAATAAAAAGTATATAATCTTATTAGTTACCCAAAATGATTGTATCCCAAAAACCGATGACATTTTAACCGTCATCGGTTTTTTTATCCCCCCTGAAAAGGTCGTTTGAGTCAGACGTTAAAATAGACACTGTAATATCAATCAATCACTTTATGTTTTAGGAGGACTCAATATGAGTAGAGGATTTAGTCAACGTGGATCAGATGGTATTTTAAGACACTACAACAGTAATGGTGTAATGACCGGTTTCAGTCAGAAGGGAGGGGATGGTATAACACGTCATTATGACAACAATAGAAATATGACAGGATTTAGTCAGTCTAACGGTCGAGGAGGTATGAACCATTATGATAACAGGGGGCGCAAAAAGAACAGCTCTTGGTGGTAAAAAACAGATAGTTAACAGAAGATAAATTTATAAAAGCTGAGCTAACGGCTATACGGGCATAGATATTTTATACCCCCCAAAGAGAGAGTTTGAAAATGGGGATATAATATAAACACAATACAAACCATATCATTGAAGCATCTGTAATGGAGGAGTGCACTATGAAAAGAAATAAGACTGCGAAAATTTTAGATTTCAAAAGCATGAAAACATTGAAAACAGAAACAGGTAGTAGAATTGCTGATAATGACATCGCATGGACAGAGGAAGAATACGCTGAAGCTTTTGCATGGGCGTTAGATCTCCAAAGGCTTAACAATTGGCACTCCGAACCTATAAATTTACTTTTTGATGAAGGGGATGTTGAAGAGACAGAAGAACAGGGATGTATTTTATCTCTTTTCATTGATAGAAAGAGTAATCGAGCAATCTTACGTCGTGATTGGCCGGAGGATATGTGCTTAAAGTATTCAAAGCTGATGAATTTTAAAGATTTGGAAGAGAAAATGCCGGTGGGCACAAAGAAGATGCTCCAAAATGGGCTTAATCTTTATCATAAGGATGGTGCCAAATACTTTAAAGCACTTTATTTAACTCACAAGAAGGAAGAAAGGAAATAGTTCTTGGTGGTAGGCTTCGGCAGTGACCATTATTCAAAGAATGCAGCTGGGCTAACGGCTACACGGGCAAAGGAGAATTCTATGAGAACAAAAGTGAACGAATTAATAAACGGTAAATATAGATATTTTGCATTTATTTGTTATGCGCACGCTGATCAAAAAGCAGCAGAAAAGCTATATAGAAAACTGCAGCATTACAGACTTCCTAACAGGTTAATGAACACGGAGGGACGTGTGAAACGTCTTGTCCCCTTATTCTGGGATCAAAGAGAACTATACGGTGTATACAGAGAAGCGGACCGTCTTGCACTCAGAGAGTCAAAGTATTTAATCGTGGTTTGTTCAAGAAACCTGCATGAGCATGATAAAGAGGTAAATCAAGAGATAACAGATTTCCTTGCTGCAGGGAACCCAGCAGAAAACATAATTCCCTTTATAGTAGATAGAGATGAAAAGCCAGAATTGAATTGTTTCCCGGCAAAGCTTAGAGAAATCTGTGGTGACGAAAGCATTATTGGACATAATATATTTGAACATGACGGAAAGCAAAACTACCGAGCTGCATTGCTTAAGACAGTAGCGCAGATGCAGGGAATCGCTGTGAGCGAATTAGAAAATGAAGATCATCGCCGCCGCCGGAGAATGATGTATATCCGTGTATTTGTTACGGCTTTATTGATTACGATTATAGCAGTCACTTATCATTTTACTGTATCAACAAGGTTTCATGGCAAACTAAGTATGTCCGTAAGATATGTAGGGTACACAGAATGGGAAAAAGAATTATCAGATGCACGGGATGGAGATATTGTTGAATTTCAAGTAGAATTCCGAAACAGCCGTGGCTATTTAAGCTCGTTTTTAAGCAAGATAGCTGACAGTAACGACCTACAGATTAGTTCGGATAATATTATGATTCGTGCCATTCTACCGGATAATCTGGAGTATATGGACGGCAGTACAGTTCTTTACAATTCTGTTTACCAGGAAGGTGTAAGATTACTAGATGATACTGTAACAACCAGTGGTATTAATATTGGAAGCTATATGATTAATGGAAATGCGTATATCAGATTTATCTGTAGAGTCGGAAATGAGAATCTGGAAAAGGGTGACAATATACTTATCACATGGGTTAACAGTACAGTAGGAGGAAAGGTTGATGGCAAAGATAATGCTTCTATACGGGTTTCTTACAAGTAATTGAACGTAAAAGAGTTTTTTATACCCCCTTAATTGAGAACTAAAAAATCGGTATATTATATAATCACAAAATTAATAACAATATTAGTTAAGCGATTAATATCGCATGGAGGAATAAGTATGAACACAATGAAGCATATCAAGAGAATCATTATCGTTGCAGCACTTTTAACTGGAATATTTGCGTTAACAGGTTGTTCGTCAAAGGATAACCCGCAGAAGGTTAGTCTTGTGGTTATCGGTGGCCCGAGATCAAATATGAACCAGTTCTCCACAGATATTGCGTCTGTTAACGAGTTGCTATATGAGGCAAGCTATTCTTATGGCAATGTGACATTTATAAACTGCGATGGGCAGCCACATGTTTATGCATCTGTTGATATCCCTAAGCCGTCTGTAGACGGAATGGATTCTGCTGCACTTAAGAAGAGGGCATCTGACTATACACAGCAGCTTAAGCAGTTGCTCTCACAAGGTACTGCGAAGTATCCTGAGTCAGACCTGCTTAGTGCTCTGCAACTTGCATCTCAGGCCTTTGCCAGCGCGGATAAAGATAGTAAGTGTGTATTAGTAATTCTTGATTCAGGGTTATCTACGGCAAAACTTGACTTTCGACAGATGTTAACAACTGGTTCGAATGGTCAGCCACAGTATATGTTGTCTGCAAATCCAAATTCAATAGTAGAAGAACTGAAGGGGGCGTCTGAGTTGCCAAAACTTGATAGTGTTCAGGTATATTTCTCATATTGTGGTGTTACGGCTAAGCCTCAGGAACCCCTAAGTGAGAAGCAGAAAGAGAAACTTAAGAATATATGGAAGACAGTGCTTATTTCTTCAGGCGCTTCTGAAGTGAAGTTTACCAATGACTTTGCTACAGAGATTCCTTATTCAGGCCTTCCGGAAGTATCAACTGTTCCTGTTGAGAGGATGACAATTAACCCGGACGCTGAAGTAATTGAGACTGTTGTGTTAGATGAAATGTCCGTCAGATTCATTGGTGATACAGCTGAATATGTTGATGTTTCGGCTGCTGAGAATACGCTTAAAGCAATGGCAGAGCAGCTGTTATCCAGTCCGGACAGATCTGTATATCTTGTTGGAACTACAGCAACAGGGCGGCCTGATTTTACAAAAGATTTGTCTGAGCGTCGTGCTGCCACAGTCAGGAGGACGCTGAATAAGTTTGGAGTTCCGGAGGAAAGAATGATAGCTGTGGGGTTAGGATGTTCTAATTATTGGCATGTGAAGGATACTGACGGGAATGGGAATCTTATTGAAGAATATGCTTGCAAGAACAGGACGGTACGTATTATCGATACTCAAAGCTCTGATGCAGAGAAGATACATAATTCGTAGAAAAAGGGGGTGAGGCTAGTGAGGAAGTATAAAGATGAAGGCGGAATCATTATCGTACATCATTAAGTAACAGTAAGTGTTTAAGTGTCGAAATTGTGGCACCGTATGTAAATGCGGTGCCGGAAAGGAGAAAGGCTTGAGTCTATAAGACTAGATATGAATGAAATTATACCCCCTGAAAGTTACTCCAGAAATACTAAGTATAATATTATCGTAGCAAATGAAAATTATCACACGGAGGAAATATATATGGTAGAAAAAATGAATCGTAATGTAAGACTGGTAGCAGAAACTTCACAGAAAACAGGATTTGATATTTATTTAGACTTTTCGGGAAACAGAGAGTATTTGATGGCACATAGATACAACAAGGATTTGTACAATATTCTGAAGGATGGAATAAAGTTAGTCGAATTTGAAAGGTCTACCCGGAAGTTGATATCTGACTCATCACAATATAATCAAGCGGGAAAAAATAGTGGGCCAAGACGAAAAATAAAGAACAAAAGAAATCGATCAAAGAAATTTGAAAACTCATTGGAACATGTTATCAATGTGGCAAACGAGTATATGGAGGAAAGGAGATGTGTAGCATAGAGTGGAATGTTAATACTATGTGCGTATGATTAATTATTGGCTGTGCTATCGGCTGTACGGGCAGAAGGAGACCGGTTATGAGAAAAGCGCTTGTCGTTTTACTAATAATATCAACTTTGATGTGTGGATGTGGAAAAACAGTAAGGTCCGCTACTACCGATAATGATCAAAATACAACTAATTCTAATGAGAATAATGCTATTGCAGATGATTCTGCTTCATTTAGTGAATATGAGCTGAATTATACAGATAATGAGGGGTACTCCTTTCATGTTGAGTGCCGTGTAAGTCCTTGGATTCTTCAATCAAATTCATCAGTCCTGAATGCTACATGGAATAGTATAGCAAAAAACTGGGAATTGCCTACTATCAACTCGTGGGGTTTTACGAAAAATGGTAATTCTTATACATATTCAGAATATGGTATGACGACCTTTGATTCAAAGATGGAAGATATGTACTATGCAGTTGGGACTATATCAATAACAAATACCACAAAGGGGTTTAGTTTCTCTTCTGATAGAATCGGATGTCCAAAGGTACAGCTTGTTAAGAACTCATTAGTGGATTATGAAAAAAAACTAATTACCAGGACATATTTTGCGAAAGAGCATGAAACAAATACAATGGGATGTGTAATCAATGCTAAAATGAATTCTGATGAATGGGGACCAGTACCATTTGTGATAGCGTATGCAGAACATTTTACACCCAATAGTCCTAATGGAGAAAACTACGAAAAGCTAGAAGCTATGCCACTATTCTTGGCTCATGGAGAGGCTACAAATTCTAATATGGTAAAGATTACTATAAAAAAACTATAATACATATATAGAACACTCTTAGTACAGTTGAGAATAATCTCATAAGAATGATATAATATCAATTGTAAAAAACTACATTTTAAGGGCATCATGCACATGACTGTAAAGTGTAAAATAATAATGTCGATTCTGGGAGAGCGGACAAAAGAGTCTTTTGAGTCACTCACACTGCTCAAATTGTGGAAAATGTAGGAGTATTCTTTATTAAGTTAAGTATTGACGAAAAATGGAGGAAATACGGCTATGATCTTTATCAGTTATTCGTCGGATGATTTAGAATGTGCAGAAGAGTTGTGCAAGTATCTTGAGGAAAGTGGATGTAAGTGCTGGATGGCTCCAAGAAATATAGTTCCAGGACAAACTTATCCTGGGCAGCTTATTTCAGCTATTCGAGAGAGTGATGGGGTGGTTCTTGTCGCTTCAAATAGTATTAATGAATCAAATCATGTTAGTAGTGAGGTGGCAAGTGCTTTTGACATGAACAAAAAAATATTTCCGGTTTTGATAGAACCGATGGAGTTCTCAGACGATTATCACTATTATTTGGATAGATTTCAATGGGTTAATTTAAAGAAAGACAAACAGGCAAGTCTTAATAGTCTTTCTGACGCATGTTTAATGGAGGAGCGCATTAATCGCGCAAATGAAGAGACAAGATTTGAACTTAATACTAAATCATCAAGCGATGTAAAGATAGCTAACTATAAAGATTTACTATCTGTTGGATATGACGCATACAGGGTTGCAGAACGTTTAGTGGAAAATGATTTGAAATTATATCCTGATATTCCGGAGGAAAATGAAGGGACTGCGAACCAGTGGGCAGAATATCTTTCCTCTTATCCCGAGACATTTAGATATTTAATTAATGAGAAAAATGAGATTGTTGGTAATTGGTCCTTTCTGGCTGTTTCAGAGGAGTATCATGCGAAAAAACTAATGTCTGGAGAATTGGTGGAAGCATCTTTTTCTACAGATGAAACAGAGTTTCTTATGTTTCCGGGAGATTATGTTGGTTATTTGCTTAATTTTTCAATAAACGAGGGTTATAACAGTGCTAAGAATATCCAGTTACTTTTTAAGGAATTCACATCACAATTATTGAAGTATGCAGAGGATGGAATATTCTTTAAAAAGTGGTTTGTTAATGTTTTTCGAAGAGATCATGAAGCGATGTATAAGAAAATGGGCTTTAGTTTTTTTGTTGATAATATAATGTATGGAAAGTTATTCGCATTAGATTGCTTTCCATTTCCTGAAAAATCACCATTCAAAACTAATTCAGAGTTGGTAAGGCGATACGATGAGCATACAGTTTAGACAGCTTGGTGAGAAAGAGCGCTTAGATAGTGTTAATTTAAAAACCATTGCAGAGTTAATATATGAAACAGATTCTTATATTTATCCTGCCATGTTTTCATCTTTAGAGAATGCTGTTGCAATTATTCCGGAGATGATTCGTTTGGATGACAAGATGTTTAGATGCAAAAACTTATTTATCGCTGAGGAAAATGGGAGTATATGCGGAATCATTTTATGGATTAAGGGGTCACTTGATTGGAATGCAGAAATATTTGAACGGTGCGCCCAAATGTGCAAGACTAGAGTCTCGCAACACTTATTAGAAGTAAAAGAATGCTATCTTTCGTCATACTATACTACTCCTAAGGATACAACATCTATTTTGAATATATGTGTTAGAAAGACCTATAGAGGACGTGGGATAGGAACGAAGATGTTAGGTGCATTTTTGGAGCAGAATTCCTCCCCATTTGAGCTATTTGTTTTAAAAGAAAATGTAATGGCAATAAAATCATATAAGAGTTGTGGATTTGTTATTACTGAACAAATTGATGGGTTTAGCTTGCAAGAATCCAAACCACCTTGTTACAAAATGGAATTGTTTGGATGATGGTTCCTATTATAGATTATTCAAATACAAAGGAGAAGCAATAGTTATGGGGTACGTATTTATTAGTTATAGTTCAAAAAATCAAGAAGAGTCAAATGCGGTAAAGAATTATTTAAGTAATCATGGGGTATACACATGGATGGCGCCAGGAGACATACCTGCAGGTAGTCAATATGCAGAAGTAATTAGTCAAGCATTGAAGAATTGTTCATGTATGATACTTCTTTTAACAGATCAATCTCAGAATTCCATATGGGTGAGCAAAGAGGTTGAGAGGGCAATTCATTATAACAAAACTATTATTCCTTTACAGCTTGGAGATGTAATTATGAATGATTCATTTGAATTCTTTCTGGCTTCAACACAGGTAATTGCTGTAAAAAGAATAGATGAGTCAGAAGCTATGAACAAACTCTTGGCTAGTGTTAAAGTGAGCATGGGGACTGAAAATATGGATGAGAGTAATGTGAGTACAACATCGGATGAAATAATGAAAGATATTGATTTGTTTGGGGTGTTCATGAAAAAACTCCTTAATGTTACGGGTCATTCAAAGGACGAAATAGATAGGTATACAGCACTTGCTTATGATGCGGAGGATGAAATTTGTGAAAGTGTTTTAAATAGTTTATCAGTAGATGAATTAAGAGAACTTGATGCTTTTATTAAAGAGGATGTCTCTTATGAAGAAATTGATCATTGGTTCGAAATTCATGTTCCCAATATTATGGATATGATAATAAAAGTGATTGGGCCTAAACTATCATCAGACCCTGAGATGGAACAGAACGATGCCAGACCATATAGGAATAGTTTCATCAACCTTGGAAAGAATGACACATCAGGTAATGCTACCGCAAAGAGTGCTGCACATAATATGTTTATTGGGGTTGGAAGGAATGATATGTGCCCTTGCGGGTCTGGAAAGAAGTACAAGTTTTGTTGTGGCGCGAAAGAATAAATACTAGAATACACATTTTATGTATAGCCTTTATGATTTTTATACCCCCTAAGAGTAACATCTAGGATGTCAAATATAATGTAAGTGTAAAACAAACAGCACATTATTATAACATGGAGGATCTTGTATGAATAATTCATCAAACGGCGCTACAATCTCAAAGCTTTTATCTGAAGAAAACATCAACCAATTACTGGATTCAATCCTGAACAAAGTCAAAGACCTATACTTTGCTTACAGAAGAGGTCTGTCAACCGAGGAGGAGATGCGCATTAATGTTTCCAACATGATAGTAGGGGACATTCTTGAATATCTCCTTAAGAATAAAAGCAAAGCAGATGGTGAACATGCAGCTAATGATGTAGAGCGACTTTTTTATAACAAGTTACTTGAAGAGTTACAGATTGACTCGACGTATGAGGAGTTGCTATCACGTCCTGCCACGATGGATGCTCAACAGAGAAATGGCGAAATAAATAGAGTAGTTCTCGACACAATCCTTAATAAAATCATGGTAATTGTTGAGGCAGAGGATAAGCAGGCTATAAAAGCAAGACAGAATGTTGTTCTCTTTGACAAGCCAAGGGAGGATAAAAAATCCTCATTTATCGAATCATGTGAGGATGCATACTGCTATATTCAGTGCATTAGGAAAAACCATGGATGGGTTTGCGGAGAAGAGAAACTCATATTAAGCGACGATGATTTGTCTGTGGAAGATGAAGACTGCCTTTCGTACATATTTGTGAATGGAAAAAAAGATGAGGCAATAATCTTACGCAGATGGATAAATGAGCGAAGTCAGTCGTTTAATTATATTACCAACCTCAGTGAAGTTCGTGAAATGGCGCCCAAAAGTTTCAAGAAGTACCTGGGGAACGGTTTGGATTACTTTTATCAAGCAAATGTTGTTATTTCCAAGGTGCCCGAAAAATCAGATGATAATAAGGAAACTGATGGAGTAATTAGGGATTTTTATAATATACCCCATAAGGAAAATTCTTTTCAGAATTATGAAAGTAAGAATAACATTGTAGCGTTAAAGGATTATGAAACAAAAACGCATGCAGAGTATAAGGAATTGTGCGCAGAAGCATATGCATGGATTCGTTATCTTCAGAGAACCAATGGATGGTATAGCGACGATCCCATGGATTTATCTTTAAGAGATGGTTCGGCATTTGATAATGGAGGAACTGCCAGATCCGCGTTATTTGTGGATGAGACATTAGGGAAGGCTATATACCGAATTGAATTTGCCAATAAAGGTTTTAAGTTATGTAATGTAACTAATTTGGAAGCATTTATGAAATATGCACCGACAAGTTACAGAATGCTGACTGACAAGGGATTAGCCCTTTATCGTATAGAAGGCGCCGGATTTAAGGCTCGTTACATACAGCAACAAAAGATCAAAGACGAAGAGCCGGATACTGACCAGGATTTACCGATAAGCGTTGTTGTATCAAAACAAAAGTGCGAGGAAGCCTTTGCGTGGATAATACATTTGTTGAAAGATTATAATTTATTCTGCGATACTATTCAATACCCTATTATTAAGAATGATTGCCTTGATGATATAGATGGTCAAAAGATTACGTCCCTATTTGAAGATCCTGATAACGGACGGGCAATGGTACGAGTTGATTATCCTGAAGACATTTATTTTAGAATAGACAAGATTACAAATCTCGAGGAAGTCAAAGAACGGATGCCGAATAGCTACGACAAGATGATACAAAACGGCTTAAAGTTATATCAAAGAGATGGCAAAGGGTTTAAGGCTTTCTATCCAAGATAGAAGCACATAATTAACACAGGAAATCGGAGGTGCTGATATGCTTAACGATAGTGCAAATCTTGCGTTTACAGCAGAGAACACATCTTACATTGGTATTGGTGGATGCGGCTGCAATATAGTAGATGGATTATTGACGAAAATGCCTGCAGAGGGTCAAAGCAACAACTATTATATCCTTGATGATTCTGAGATAATGGAATCTTGCGACCATGATGATAGAGCAAGCAAAACAGACAGAAATACGCTTCTTACGGCAGAAGATATCTGTAATTGGATACAAGAGAATATTCAAACAAAGACAGTTGTCTTACTGTGTGGATTGGGAAGAATAAAGACCGGCTGGTATGTCTACAACTTTGCAGAACAGGCAAAGAAGCTAGGCAAAATGGTAGCGGTTGTATGTGTTATGCCATTTAAATTCGAATCTATAAAATGGCAAGAAAATGCAAGATATACATGGGCGGTTCTGCAAAGCGATATTGATGTCGACTTGGCAATGTCTTTTAATAATGACTTGCTTCATGAGATGAAATGGAAAGGCAAAGCGTCAGAAAGCTTGAGCTATGCACCTGTAGTTATTGGTGGTGCTTTTTCATCGGTTCATAATAGGGCTGAAGAAGGAAAACTGTCATTTCCGGAAAGATATATTATAGGGTTGGAACGGCCTGAGGGTTATAAAGAATCTGATGAATATCGGATTGAGGATCCAAATCATCCGGAGGTAGATTTTAAACTGTACAAAGTTGGAACAGCAAAGCAATCTGGCAGCAGGACTTTAGATTATCTGAGAGTAGATAATGTAAGAAATCTTGATGATGCAATCTAGTATTATGAATGTTTAGAGGACACAGAATGAGTAGCAAGAATTCATATCAACTACATATTAGTGGAGCAGATGAAACTATAAAAGCTTTGTGCGATATGGCAATAAAGGAGCGGTATGGCGATAGTCTCCCGAAAAACCTTAGTGAGAGACTAGAGAGAGAACTATCTGCCATATCCATCAACAATTATTCTACACACTATCTTTTGGCCCATGACATGGTCAAGACTTCCCTTGAAAAAGGATACAGAGTTAGTGCAAGAAGCGGACTGGGTTCTTTGTTTACTTCATATTTGTTGGGATTAACGGAGATATGTCCGGACGCTTCTGTCGGTGGAATAGATATGATGCCGGAAGTCTTTATGGGAAGCGATCTGTCTCGCGAGCCTGAGATCGTACTTAATTTTGCTCCCGAGGTTTTGCCGGATGTTATTGCTATGTTGAAAGAGCGTTTTGGTGAGAAAAATGTAATCGGTGCCGGGATTACAGTTGTGGATAGCAGTGGAAATGTAAAAATAGGCGTTCATTCCAGCGGGATATTTATAGTTCCTGAGGACGTGGATATACAAACCATAACCGATTTGCGTGAGGACGAACGTGACGACGGTATTCGTCTTATGGTTACGGAGCGTCATTACAAAGACGTTGAGAAGTACATGTTTAAGTATAATCTCTGCTCCAAGCCGGAATTGGGTAATCTTCATGATTTAGAAGCGCGAACAGGAATTTCTATAGATTCTATACCTATGGATGATACTACTGTTGCAAATGTGGTTGAGAGGGTGGGAGACTGTTTCTACGAGAAAGACTATTTCGCAAGTGTAGCGTTTGATGTTGTGAAACCCCATTCCTTTGTAGATATTGTCAAGTTGCTTGGTTTGACACATATGTCTTTATTAACAGAGAATGATGACGGAAAAAGAATGCGTTATATCAAAAGTGCGAATAAATATGGCATAACTTGCCGTGATGACATCATGGACTGTCTGATTCAGGCGGGATTTGATATTGATACTTCATATAAGATTATGTTACATTTCATTCGTGGAAAAGGGATGACGGAAGAAATACAACAGATTTTGTTTAACCAAGGAATTTCAAGGAATCTTGTTGAATTACTTGGGCAAATCGGGTATGTGTTTCATCGATCTCAGGTGGCATCGTATGCACTTTTGGATTGGCGTATGATGTATTACTATTATTTAGAGACAAATAAACGGGGGTAGATTAATATGAAAAGAAGATATTTTAATTATTTTATTCGTACCATGGCAATGCTTCCAGTTGTTGCTTGTGGATTAATGGCTGGATGTTCAGGAACAGGTAGTAGCAAGGCGGGTTCTACAGTTGCCTCGTCAGACGAGCAAAAAGAGGAAGAACTGACAGCAAAGTGGGGCCCGGAGCGTAGTACATTTACTATGGAGAATCCGGCGGATTATCCAATATTTAACGCAATTACAAATAACCCGACTATAGGTGATGAAAGAACATTTGTCAGAATTGGAAAGATTACGAAAGAAAAGACAGATTTAAGTACAGAAGACATTTTTATTGAATCTGGAAGCCAGTATCTGGTTCAGGTATATATACATAACAATGCATCTTCAACATATAATGATTCTGCGCATAATCACGTTGGTGTTGCTGTTGGCACACGGTTATCTGTTGAAATGCCTGATGAGATTTCATCAGATAAAGATGGACAAATTATAGCGAAAATCTCGGCTGAAAATACGAAACCGGCAGAAGTATGGTCGTCAGTACGGTTATACTCTAAAGATAAAGCAATTAAACTGAAATATGTTGCCGGATCAGCAAAGATCTATAATGATTGGGAGACGAACGGGAATATTATTCCATCAAGTTTTCTTTCAAAAGAAGGTACTTTTGTTGGATTAAATAAACTGGATGGATTAATGCCGGGATGTGAAGAATATCATTGCATTGTTACTTTTGTAATTGACGCTGAGTAAGCCTAAGTTGGAGAATGAATAGAATGAATACTTATGAACAGTACTTGAAACACCCGGCAGGAAATGTTCTCACAATTGAAGATGCAATGCGAATATATTCCGAGATGGTGGAATCTATCGAGAAATGCACCATGGAAGATAAGAAAGAGTTTTGGAAAGATTTTCTTAAGAAAGCAGCCGAATATACGCATGTCCGAAACATGTGGGAGCAAATGAATCGCGCTGAAAAGATTGATGCTGATCAAGGAAGAACATTAAAACATGACAGTTTCATTACATCGTTGAATGTTCTTTCACGAATAGCGACAAATGAAGGTGTTGATTGTTCGTGGAGAGATGAATTGGGCGAAGAGCGAAAGTGCCTGGGGGATTTTGCATGTTTTGTGACGTATATTACAGGCATATGTAACCGATAAAGTATTTATAAATGAATTCGGGTTTTGCCACAACTTTCTGACAAAACAAGCGTTAGGAAAATATTGTCTTAACAAAAACGTACATAGATGGTATAATACTCCATGTAGACTATTTGACAAGGGGGGATTATTAATGCAACAAAAGTTTATGAAATGTGAAATCTGTGGCAATATCATCGGTATGGTGAATGATTCGGGGGTTAAGCCAAAATGTTGTGGCCAGACCATGACAGTATTAGAGCCGAATACAACGGATGCATCTGCTGAAAAGCATGTACCTGAATACAAGATTGAAGGGGATAACCTCATCGTACGTATAGGAAGTGCAGATCATCCTATGACAGAGGAGCATTACATCCAGTGGGTATCAGTACAGACCAGCGAAGGCAACCAGCGAAAGGGCCTCAAGCCCGGCGCAGAGCCAACGGTTACATTCAAGCTTAACGGAAGCGAGAAGGTAGAAGCAGTTTACGCATACTGTAACTTGCATGGATTGTGGAAGAAGTAAATAGCAAGCATATTAAACGGTCAGTCCTTAGGCTGGCCGTTTTCTACTAGGGGGTATAAAATGAGTTATATCGAATATGACAAGAAAGCAATGTATAAGCTATCATATGGCTTGTTTGTTTGCACAGCGGTACAGGGCGATAAGAAGAACGGCTGTATAACCAACACGGTAATACAGGTGGCTTCAGAGCCAAATCAGTTGTCCGTAGCCATTAATAAGGCGAACTTCACCCATGACATGATAAAAGAGACGGGACTGTGTAATGTCTCGGTAATAAGCCAGGAAGCGGACTTTGAACTCTTTAAACACTTCGGTTTCCAGTCCGGTAAGGACGTAGACAAGTTTGATTCGAGTTTCTCATCAGAGAAATATGCTATGGCTGAGAATGGCATTCCATACATCACAGCCGGCACCAATGCATACTTTTCATTAAAGGTAGACCGAACGGTAGATCTGGGTTCACACACCCTCTTTATCTGCCAACCCGACTTTATGACAGTGCTATCAGATGCACCATCCTGTACCTACGAATACTACCAGAACAACATTAAGCCAAAGCCTGAAAAGGTGGGCACAGCTCCCACCGGTCAGACCATCTGGCGCTGCCGAATTTGTGGCTATGAGTGGGTAGGGGAGGAACTCCCTGATGATTTCATCTGTCCGGTGTGCAAGCACCCAAAGGCGGATTTTGAGAAGATAGTCATGTGATCATATAACGATAAATAATTACGTATCCGTAAAACAATTACGGATACGTAATTGACTTTCGGGATGCTGCGTGGTATTATCAAAGTATCTATAACCAGGGAGGAATTCAATATGCTAAAAAGACTTGAGGTTGAGAACTATAAAGGGTTTTCTAAGCGTGTGGTATGGGATTTGTCCGCACGTGATTATTCCTATAATAGAATGATTGTAAAAAATGGTATCGTCAATAAATCTATAATCTATGGAAAGAATGGAATTGGCAAATCCTCATTGGGATTAGCATTGTTTGATATAACCTTTCATTTGACAGATAAGAATAGAATTGCATTGAACTACCTTTTGAATTATAAAAACCTTACGGCTTTAGAAAACGATGTTTCTTTCAAGTATGTATTTCAGTTTGGAAATGATGAGATAGAATACGATTACCGTAAACAGGATCAGGATAATCTTTTATGGGAAAAGCTAACGATTAATGGAAAACTAATGCTGGATTATGATTATTTTGATGAAAATAATCAGTATATTAATGATGAGCTGCAAAACGGACTAAATATTGAACTGTTAGACAATAAACTATCTGTTTTAAAATATATTTATCGAAATACTCCGACAAACACGGTTCCTGCTTTAACGGATATGATGGTATTCTGTGAAAATATGCTTTGGTATCGTTCTTTGTCTGAGGGAAATGTTTATGCAGGGTTTACAAACGGTTCAACGAATCTAATTGAGATGCTATATCAAAGTGGAAAGTTAAAAGAGTTTCAGAAGTTCTTAAAAGAAAACGGTCTAAATTACAATCTAAAGTTTGAATCAATAAACGGTATACATGAGTTGTTTGCTGTATTTAAGGATGGCGAAAAGGAGAATAAAACGCCTTTTATGTCAATAGCATCAACAGGAACTAGGGCATTGTTTTTATTCTTTACATGGAAAATAATGGCATTTAATCAAATTTCTTTCTTGTTTATAGATGAATTTGATGCATTCTTCCATTTTGAGGCATCTGAAGTAATAATCAAAACACTGAATAAGATGGATGGCTTTCAATCGGCAGTAACGACTCATAATACATCTTTAATGACGAATACTTTGACTCGTCCTGATTGCTGCTATGTTATGACTGATAATAAAATATCCAGTCTGTGCAAAGCGACAGATAGGGAATTGAGAGAAGGGCATAATCTTGAAAAATTGTATAAAGGCGGAGAATTCGTATGACAGACCGCAAAGCTAAGATTCTAATCCTTGTAGAAGGACAAAAAACGGACTTGAGGCTTATGCAATTTCTGCTTGATATGTACGGAATTAGTGAGAGGCATGAGATTGTCTCATATAATACTAATCTGTATGTATTGTATAATGCTTTGTTTGAAAGTGGAGATTCTGAAGCCTTGGATCTGCTGCAGGTACTCAAGGAAAGAGAAAATGACCCCGAAAGAAGAGTGCAGCCGGGTGATACTTCAGAATATAGAAAAAGCAAAGTGGATGACTTCAGACGATGATATTGTGGCAAATGAAATATTTAAGGTCCAGGCAGAGAAGATTCGATCAGAGAGGCTGCTATATGTATTAAGTACTTGCGGGTTTTATATAGTAGATTATAATTCTGCGTTGATTAATCAGTAGATTTGAAAAAGTGGATTTTAAGAAGATTGTGGGGTAAATGTATGTGCACAGCAATTAGATTTAGTGACAACAAAGGCAATATGTATTTCGGAAGAAACTTAGATTGGTCCGTAGGCTACGGCCAAAGAATCGTGATAGCCGGCAAAGGCTTCGAGCTTGATTCAGCCTTTTGCGGAAAGATAATATCCAAGCATGCAATAATCGGCATGGGAATAGTGGAAGAGGACATTCCCTTGTACTTCGATTGCGGCAACGATGCGGGTCTTGCAATAGCAGGCCTCAACTTCCCAAGATATGCAGAATATGAAAAGAGTGAGGTGCCAGGTAAGACTTGTATTGCTGCTTATGAGTTCCCTCTGTGGGTTGCAATGAACTTCGCAAGTGTAGACGAAGCAGAGGCAGCTCTAAAAGACGTTGCCATAGTTGCAAAACCAATCAATGACAAGTATCCGGTGTCAATGCTTCATTGGATAATCGGTGATGCAAAAAGGAGCATTGTAGTAGAGTACACAGCCAAGGGAATGGAAGTCTTCAACAACGACATTGACGTCCTTACCAATCAGCCCGGCTTTATGTGGCACCGCGAAAACCTTAGAAACTACATGAATGTACAAAGCGACATGCCTGAAGCTGTAGAATGGGGTGAGACGAACATTAAACCTTTCGGAGCCGGAGCTATGATGCGAGGCATCCCGGGAGATTGTTATTCAACGTCAAGATTTATTCGAGTGGCTTATCTCAATTCTCATTATCCAACCAAGGATACCGAGGAAGAGAATGTATCAAGGATGTTTCATACATTGGCCGGAGTGGCTTTTGTAGAAGGTGCGGCGGCGATGTACGATGGACAGTTTGAAAAGACCATATATACAGGCGGGTTCTCGTCAAGGACGAATACGTATTATTACAATACATATGAGGATTTCAGCATTAAAAGCATATGTCTAGACGACTATGTGAATAAAACACAGAACGCTTATTTAGAAATTTGATTGGTGCAAACCATTGAAAATATAGGTTGACAATCTTATGAGAAAAAATGTACTATGATTGTAGTGAACGTGCTACGGAAGCTTGTGAGGCCCGTAGCCAAAAGGGGTTCCTACGGGAGCCTCTTTTTTTGAAGGAGTAAGATATTGATAAGCCTAAATTATAGCGACTAATCTAAAGTCCGATTTTAGATTAGTCGCTCTTTCATGTAATCGTATGATAGTACTGAAAAATAGTAACTGAAATTGCGATAATAATACATAATTATTTCAAAAAGTAACCAAATTATTGACCTCTTGTCTAGACAAGGTGTATACTACAAGTGTAATAGTGTATGTACTTGGGGAGGATAAATTAATGCTTGATATGAACATGAATATAGCAGCCAATATATCGGCTATTCTTAAGAAACAGAATAAGAAACAGACGGAACTTGCTAATGCAATAGGAACTAACAAGCAGACAGTTAACAAGATGCTTAATGGAGCTCGTATGATTAACGCAGTGGAGCTTAATCAGATTGCAGAGTATCTGGGAGTCCGAATGGAGGATTTGACAAGAATTTCCCCGGAATACGCGGAAACAGATATTGCGCTGGCATTTATGGGCAAGGTTCAGTCGGATGAAGCAAAACAGGCACTTAAAGTTGCAGATGAGCTCTCAGATATGATTCTTTTTCATAAAAGAGTTAGAGAGAATGGCAATAATATGATGGAAACTTGGGAGGATGATTGATGGGAGATATACTGGACGAAAGCCTGTTTAGTAAGCAACCTAAACGGTTTGATGAAACAAATCAAAAGGCGAAATCCTTTGTAGTAAATTTCTGTGGAAGCACAATAATACGTGGTTCCATTTTTGAGGTTGTAACAAATTATGCAAGAGTTAAGGAATTGCCATTAGAGATTCTTCGATATCCATTTAAGGACGAGGAGTTGTGGGCATTTACCTTCGTAAAGAAGGGAACAGTATTTCTCTGTGTAAATTCAGAGCTTTCTTTATGTAAGCAGTTCTTTGCCACAGCCCATGAATTGTATCATATATACTGTTATGCGGAGGATTTGAACGTAGATACCATCACAAAGGGTTCACTTCTTAATTCCAAGACGGTTGATGACAGGGCCGATTCACAAGAAGATCTTGAGGCAAATGCCTTCGCCGGGCTCTTATTGATGCCTGATGCTATGCTAGATGAGCAGATTAGAATTTACGGTATCGCCAGAGAACAAATTACTGTAGACGATGTTTTGACGCTGATGGAGCTTTTTGCACTTCCCTACAAGGCAACAGTTCTTCGCCTCGTTGAAAATGGCATTATAGATGTGACTAGAGCAAGGAATTTGCTCAATGAAGACAAGTGTTACGTTGAAGAACGGATGGAGCTTACAGGCAAAGCGAATGTGTGGCAACAAGACAGCAGGGACTTGTCGTATTTTGGAAGCTTGCTGGATGACATGGAATACAACAAAGAGAATGATTTGCTGACAACCGGTCGCGAATCATCGGACACAGAATTGTTGGAAAGTATAAGAAAGGGCTTTCAGAGCGAAGGTTAAGGTGAGCATATGCTAAAGGAAAAGTATGCTCTTTTAGATACTGATTTTATCTCAAAGACCCATTTGATTCGCAAGGATAATCAGAACACCATGATTGACAGGATACTGGATCTGCCCGGATATCAATTTTTCTGTCATGAGCAGATACAAAGAGAGATATCAAGGCATGATGCTGTTGAGTCGAATGAGTGGTTAAATAAGAAAATAGCAGAAGAAAGAATACACTGTCTTTCGGATGAGGATATATTAGACGAGCTGCATGGAATCTACTCAGACTCAGCAGAAGCTATGTATACTAATATGCTTAAAAATGGTTGTGAAGCATTCAGAAAAGACTACTTAGAGACAAGTTTTCCGGGGCTAACAAATATAGACTTTACGAACACATCAAAGGAGACCTTCTTACAGGTTTTGAGTAAGGATTGTGCTAACATTGGAGAAGGCAATAACCTGGGAGAGATAAAGAGTTATGTATTATTTCAAATGCTCAGTGTTAAATATGGAGAGCAAGTTTATGTATTCTGCTCTGACGATAAAGATGCTCGCAAAGGAATCATAAGTCTCGGCGGAGTAAGATGCATAAGCGTTGTATCAGCATTCCCACGTCTTATAAAGGACGGAGGGATGTCTGAGGAAGAGATAAGACCATATATTCAGTCGTTCCTTGAAGAACGTCAAAAGAATAATCAAACAACCATAAAAGTTCATGAAAATTCAAAGGAAGGGCGAATGAAAAAGGTTTCATGTGAGAAAGTTATGGAGGAACTGTTAGAGGGGAAGCTTGAAACTCTCATGAATGGAAACCTTAGATATAATTGTAAGAATAATAAAATGGAGGGGACATAATATGACACGCAGAGAAACTGAGATAACAGATAAAACGGCTATCCAGACTATTCTGGATACATGCAGATACCTTCACTTAGGTGTATCGACCGACGATATGCCCTATGTAGTGACTCTAAACTATGGCTACGAATGGGATGAGTCTGATGGGCATCTCATATTGTACCTACACACTGCCAAGAAGGCCCATTTGCTAAATATCATTGATAAGAATCCGAACTGTGCCTTTTCTATGGAGTGCAACGTAAAGCCCTTCTTTGGGCCAATACCTTGTCGAAATGGTATGGTCTACGAGAGCATCATGGGCTCCGGCAAGATTACTGTGTTAGATACAACAGAAGAGAAAGCCTATGGGCTCAGACGCATTATGAAGGCCCAAACCGGAAGTGACGAAGGAAAATTTGATGAGAAACTGGTGTCTATTGTGGGTGTTATGCGTGTGGATGTTAGGGAGATGAAGGCAAAGAAGAGAGAGTTGCCGGAAGCGTTACGGTAAATGTTGTATCATGTTTAAGCAAATGGACAATGCATAATCGACAGGGTTATTTGCTCAATAACTAATGGGGACAAGAAATAGTAAGAGTGGAATATTTATACCGTATAGTAATCTCTTGCTACTTTTTACATTTTAGTTTATAGCAACAGAGGGTATACTTGTTTTAGATTATTATGGGAGGAAACAGAAATGTCAGCAACAAGAAGAAGGGAAAAAGAAGACAAACCAGTTCTTGCAATCTGTTATGATTTTGATAAAACTCTTTCACCAGATGATATGCAGGCACAGGGTTATATCCAATCAGTATATGATGGAGATGTTGCTTCATTTTGGACAGAGTCAAATGGTATGGCAGAAAAGTTTGAGATGGACACAAACCTTGCTTACATGTACAAGATGGTGGATGAAGCAAGGGGGAGAATCTTACTAACAAAGGATAGTTTAGAAGAATATGGTTCTAGGGTAAAACTCTTTCCGGGAGTCGAAGATTGGTTTGAACGAATAAGGCAATATGGCAAGCAGAAAGGGGTTATAATTGAGCATTATATTATTTCCTCTGGTCTTAAAGAAATGATTCAGGGAACATCTGTCGCAAAGAATGGCGCTTTTGAAAAAGTTTACGCCAGTTCTTTTATGTATGATGATAAGGGTGTTCCAATATGGCCTGCTCAAGTTGTAAATTATACAAATAAAACGCAATTTCTCTTTCGTATCGAGAAAGGTGTGTTGGATGTGAATGATTCAGGTGTAAATGATTATTTTCCACCGGAAGAATATAGGGTTCCTTTCAGAAATATTGTATATATTGGAGATAGCGATACTGATATTCCATGTATGAAGCTTGTTAATCTGAATGGAGGGCATTCCATTGGAGTATATAACAATGATACATTGGATAAATCAAAAGTATTTAAGATGTTTAATGATAATCGTATAAAGTATTTTGCGCCGGCCGATTATACTAAAGGGTCAGAACTTGATACTCTTGTAAAGGCAATAATTAATCGTACGGCGTCAAATGAGATATTAGAGAGTATTCACTATGAGTGTAAAGGAGAATGGATAGATAATCGAAATGACAGTAAGAAGAGCATTTCGAAGCGTAACAAGATTAATCTGATTATAGCATTGGACGGAAGTGGTAGCTTTGCCACTACCCATAATATTATTGGGGATATGTTAGATATAGAGGAGTGGACTAAAGATGAGTGTGAAATGCTGATTGACATTGCATTACAGAATTCGCAAGTTAAGTATATTTTGCATGATAAAGATGTATGCATTTTTTACAAATGCATACTTGAAAGCTACGGACAACATAATGAGAAAACAAAGAAAATACAGGAACTATTATCGAATGGTCAATAATGTGAGTCTCAAAACATGTAATATGGATGATGTTGTTACATATGTAAACGTCAATATAAAAATGTAGGACCGACATTTTTATTTTACACTTTACATCTTTCGAAAAGTATAAAAAAAAATTAGAAATAAATATGTGGCGCATAATAGCAATTATAATGAACTAATACCTGAGTTTGAAATTATAATAAAGACAACATTATAACTAGATGAAAGGGAAAAGGTATTGGGACAACATACATGATAGCACTGTTTTACTTCCTAACTAAAGGTCAATTTCCTATTTATGATCAGTTTGCTGATAGAGCGTTATGGTTTTATGGACATTCCTTCAAGGAAAGAACAGTGTGATGTATGAATTTGAATTAGGAGTGGTTAGTCAAAACTAATTAAAATAGTTGGTGACAGTTAATCGGGGATATGATTAAACGATGGGAGAACAGGATATGACACGCAGATAAACAGAGATTACAGACAGAAGGGTTATTGAGAGTATTCCAGACAAAACTGAAATGAAATCTCAAGGACTCCTCCGCGTCATGAAAGCGCAGACCGGAAATGACGATATTATTGCGAGATAAACAATACAGTTATATTACTATTTATTCTATTAGCTTGGCAAAGGTCATTAATTTAAAAGAGATTAATTGGAAGGAGAAAAATGAAAATATGAATATAGTATTAAGCTCGACTGTAGTGGCTACTGTAATAGCAGGTTTATTATCCGTTATGTCTACGAGAAGGCAGGACAAGCTCAAATACATTACAGCAGAAAGAAAAGAATGGCGTGCGGAAATTAGACACTGTACAGAACGTATTCGGAGTGCGGAAGATCAGGAACTAGTTGAAATATTAGAAGCTATAAAGGTTAGACTAAACGCATATGGAATGTTTGGCAATGAATATATGTTACAGGTAGATGCACATATTTGGCAACTGATTAAAGATATAGAAGAACAAGAGCATACAGTTCAAGAAATAATAGACAAGAAAGACCTTTTGGTTAAATACTTGACATTATTATTAAAAACTGATTGGGAGAGAGCTAAAGCAGAGGTTAGTATTGACTGGCACAAAATCATCAGTGCGCTGTCGTTAGTGGCATCATATGCAATATTTCTCTTTATTATTTTCGAATGCGGAGCGATTGAAAATGAGTCACCAGATGCATTATGGATGATAGGCGTAATATTAGTATTCTTTTTATTTATTCCTTATTGGGCTTTATCTGCACCAACATACAAAATGATATACGAATTAGTTTTTACAAGGTTCAATGCACGGAAGAAAAAAACATGGCCATTCACTATGGGCAAAGTATTAATGGTTGTTTTTGGACTCCTATATTGGTACCTGTGCTTTATAACGGTTCAAGAAACATTGAGATTGTTTAATAATTGGACAAATAAGAAAGAAGAAATCATTTTGAGCGTTATTATTTTTATGGTTTTAAGCGAAATAACCTTAATTTTTAAATATATTGATTATTGGAAAAAGATGGATGAAAAGAAAAAATATTTTGACTATGTAATCAAATGTGAAAAAGACAAGCCCTAAAAGGATAGTATTGGGTCTTTCAGTCATATAAAGGCGAGAATTAAAATTGAAAAGATGATTATGAGAAGATAGTGGGGTAAATGTATGTGCACAGCAATTAGATTCAGTGACAACAAAGGCAATATGTACTTCGGAAGGAACTTAGACTGGTCTGTAGGTTACGGACAAAGAATCGTGATAACCGGCAAAGGGTACGAGCTTGATTCAGCCTTTTGCGGGAAAATGCCTTCGAAGCATTCAATTATAGGCATGGGAATAGTAGAAGAAGATATCCCTTTATACTTCGACTGCGGCAACGATGCCGGCCTTGCAGTAGCAGGCTTAAACTTTCCGGGATATGCATCCTATGAGGAGTCTGAAGTCTCCGGCAAAACAAACATCGCTGCCTACGAGTTCCCACTTTGGATTACAATGAACTTTTCAAATGTAGATGAAGTTCAAGAGGCTCTCAAAGATGTGGTTATAGTCGCAGAACCAATTAATGACAAGTATCCGGTGTCAATGCTTCACTGGATAATCGGTGATGCAAAAAGGAGCATTGTAGTAGAATACACAGCCAAGGGTATGGAAGTATTCAACAACGATGTTGATGTTCTCACCAATCAGCCTGGCTTTATGTGGCACCGCGAAAACCTTAGAAACTACATGAATGTACAAAGCGACATGCCGGAATCCGTAGAATGGGGTGAGACGAACATTAAACCTTTCGGAGCCGGAGCTATGATGCGAGGCATCCCGGGAGATTGCTACTCAACGTCAAGATTTGTCAGAGTAGCATATCTTAACTCGCACTATCCTATGAAGGATACGGAGGAAGAGAATGTATCAAGGATGTTTCATACATTGGCCGGAGTGGCTTTTGTAGAAGGCGCAGCGGCGATGTACGATGGACAGTTTGAAAAGACCATATATACAGGCGGGTTCTCCACCAGGACGAATACGTATTATTACAATACATATGAGGATTTCAACATTAGAAGCATATGTTTGAATGATTATAAGGAAAAAGCCGGCACGCTTTTTCTTTTGTGACAAAAAGACGTCCGTAAAAGTGTTGATGACAAATTATTCGTTATATGCTTTTATGAGGTTGTTAGAGCCTGATTTGTTTTAGGAGGGAACGATATGACACGCAGAGAAACTGAAATTACAGATAAAACGGCAATAGAAAGTATTCTGGACACATGTAAATATCTTCACTTGGGAGCATCCATCGATGATATGCCCTATGTAGTGACGCTAAACTACGGCTACGAGTGGGATAAATCTGACGGGCATCTGGTACTGTACTTACATACTGCTAAGAAGGCCCATTTGCTAAGCATCATTGATAAGAATCAAAACTGTGCTTTTTCTATGGAATGCAACGTGGAGCCTTTCTTCGGTCCCATACCTTGTCGAAACGGTATGGTCTACGAGAGCATCATGGGTTCTGGTAAGATTAGCGTGTTAGGTACAACAGAAGAGAAAGCGTATGGGCTCAGACGCATCATGAAGACACAGACAGGAAGTGATGAAGGTGCCTTTGATGAGAGACTGGTATCTATTGTGGGGGTCATGCGTGTGGATGTTAAGGAAATGAAGGCGAAGAAGAGGGAGTTGCCGGAAGCGTTACGGTGAATACATCTTAATCGCTAATAAAGCGCGCTACATGCTACGTGATATTATAGACATTATCTCATGAGTGAAATATTATAGTAATGTGTTTATGATAGAGGGCTTGCAATAAAGCTTTTGAGAGTATTGAATAAAATAGTATCAATCGGAGAGGGAATAATATATGAAAAAGGGGAATCTTGATAAGTGGAAAAATATTAATGAATGTCAAAACCTTCTATTATTTTCGCAGTTGGTTAACGAACTATTATTTGATTATTCTATACCATCGAATCGTGTTCCGACATTAAACAGTCATTATCTATGTTTTGATGCCTTAAATGCCATTACGACTATTGATGTGCACGGAGTTCCAGAGGGAACATTAAAACCTATTATGGAAGAGTTCTATTTGGCCTTGCAAAAGGATCCGGTATTTGAGAAGGTATATATTAAACCGACAGATTATTTTTTAAAGTACCAGGGAGAAAAATATAATATTAGTAAGCCAAGTGAAATGGGATATAAAGATTTAAAGAAATGTGCAATGGCTATACACTCAAGGTTTTTTCAAGATAATCAGTATTATAATGATATTAAGGACATGATAATTGAAATTATAGTAAAAAACGAAATAGCTGATCAGAAAGACCTATATAGATTAGTTAAGTCGCTCTTAACTGAGCTTATGAATGCGGGATATACGTTAAGATATATATTCGAATTGATGAAAAGATTGTTTTGGAATTCTAGAACATGTATAGATTCGGCAAATGTGATTAATGACTTTTTCGAAGCGTTTTCATTTGAAAATAAGGAGTACGAAGTTGTTTGTATAGTAAATAAGGCAAAAATTAAGGATTTTCTTAGTGTTGTAGATGACGTAGACTATGTCAATAATATCGATGCGAGGACTGGAACACACCAAGAAAAACAATTTCTTAAGATTTTAAATAGAGAGGCTTTTTTGATTCAAAGAATAAAAGCCCTAGACCCTTTTGCTGCAGCAGAGAATTACAAAAGCATTATGTCTGATAATTTTGCATTATATAGGTTATATGACCATGGCTTCAGATTCGATATTTCTACGGCTAAAATAGGCGTATATAGCGAAAATACATTTTATAGAGTAACAAAAACGGTGGAGCCAATTGAACACACAAAAAAGCTATCAAGGACGCAATTGATGGAAGGAATGAATCAATATGAAAGGGTTCTAAATTCTGTTGCAAATAGAAGGTCTCCAGGCGATTTTATATCAATACTTAATGCGGCGAAGTTTCATTCAAACTCTTTAGAAAGCAATTCAAGAGAAAATCAATTGTTAGATTTATGGGCTATTTTTGAATCAGTATTAAACGTTAGTAGTTCACATACTTCAGATAGAATTTCACAAGTATGCATGTATATTGTTCCGATAGTAAAAAGAGGCTATATTTATTCTCTGTTTGAACAACTAGCAAGTGATATAAAAAACTATGATAATGATTTGTTTCAAAGTATTGTTGAGGACGATGATGATTTAAATGGGATTATATCAAAAGTATGCAAGTTTGTTATACTAGATAATGATAAAAGAGAGCGTTTGATTTCAAGTATTAATGATTTTCCTCTTTTGAAAGAAAGAATTCAGTATTACAATCAAGAGTTGTCAGAGACTAAGAAGGTCTATGATTTTGTTGAGAAGCATGCAGAACGCGTAAAATGGCAAGTCATGAGAATATATCGTAATAGAAATCTAATTATTCATAATGCGGATAGTATGCCGTATTTAGGTTTATTGATAGAGAATCTTCATTCGTATGTGGATGTATTTCTAGAGTATTCAATTAATAATCTTGCGGAAGGACATAATATAGAAAGCATGTGCCAAAACTTGTTTGTTAAAGAATGTGAGTGGCATACTTTGTTTCGAAAAAAGAATAGAGTATTGGATGAATCATTAATTAGGTTTATGTTATCAGTGTAATGCAATTACATCTTGTAGTGGAAAGTGAGAACAAACACATGACTTACCATAATCAGATTGAGCATAATCTTAACTTAATGTATGATTCTTTATTCAAACCCGAAGATTGTGATAAATGTCGGCTTTGTAGAAGCAAAGTCAAGGAGAATCAGTCTCCGCTATCTAGACCTGTAACAGCGTGGTTTGTTGGCAATGAGTTCGCAAATCAAAAAACCAGGATTCTTTTTGTGGGGAAGAATGCTCGAGGCTTTATGAACGAACAACAATATGAAAACATTAGATATCATAATGCTTATAATTATGGACGAGAGCTAACAGCTAAAGGATGGCCATATTGGAATTATACTGGCGAAATTATAAGAGAAGTATATGGTAGTAGGGATCCTGAGTTGGCAGCTATAACAAATATAGTTAAATGTAACAACTCGGAGAGTGTTGATAAGACATCAACAAGCATGAAGAACAATTGTATAAAGGAATTACGTGTTCTAAATAGAGAACTACGGATTATTAAACCTACACATGTAGTGTTTTACACAGGTTGGAGTTATGACTCATACATTGAGTATGCTTTTGATGAGGTGTTGGTCTGTGGAAATGTCGCCGCAACGAAGATAATAGGACAATATGATGCACCATGGCGAGAGGGAAGGGCCATTGTAGATGGTCAGCAGATGTTCTTTCTAAGGACATGTCATCCGGAGCGAAAAAATAAAGAAGATTTTGTGAACGCTGTTGCGGATTGGGTTAGTAGAACAAGTTGATTCATTATAATGAATAACACGGTGGAGTACAAATGAAATTATTACTATTGTGGAAAAAACCCAATCTGGCAAATCATCTGTATTGAAACAGGCAATATCCGTCTTGCTTTAGTTATTTAACCAGTTACAATCAAAAGCAAGTCCGCCTATTTCTTTTTTTAGGTCTGAATACTTATCGCCCTGTAATTGCTTGGTGATAATATTTTGTATTTCGTTATACTTAGTGACAGTAATATTTGTCCACCTCGCATCATTGTCTGTATGACCAATAATTATACTATCGAGAGGGCATTCACATATTGAAAAGTCTATTTCTTGTTTGGTCTCGTCTTTAAATATATAAAAGTATTTATATGTCATATTTATAAGTTTCTTTGCAAATCCATATGGCTTGAAGATGCGATTGTATCCATTAATAGTTATTCTTTTCTCAGTATCGCAGTCCCAAAACAAGTCTTTACAGATCTTCTTAAAGCAAATGTCTGCATAGGAGTAAGCATTTCCTTTTAACAATTTAAGGATGTACTTTACCCTTTCCGCACGAGCCTTAACTGCGAATTCTTGGCATATAAACCGTCCCCCAGCCATCATATCTCTATCAGCAAGCTCAATGCAGCGTTTAATGACTTCTTTCTGGGTTGTTCATGTTAACATGCTGTCCTAACATACACTGTTTAAGAAATTTAATTTGATATTCATTCATATGACATTATCTCCAATCATAGAGAATATAGAATAAGTTGCAATAGAATTATATCATCTTTTTGTTGGTATTCATATTATTGTTAGATTAATAAATCCTGTTCAATAGAGAATTATACTGCTGTAACACTATCACTGCATCCATGACAGTAAGTTCATTACGTCAAATCTCAACTCCTTATTGACAACCCAACCAATTAATATAATAATTATCATAGTGGGTGTGCAAGCAATTCCGCACACCCACAACTATTGCAGGGGAAAAGGTATAATCTATGGAATACGAGATCTCAATCCAGGCCATTATTATAGGCATGCTCAAGAAGTGGAAGCTAATGCTGGTAACCTTCTTGGTTGTCCTTGCTGTGGCGCTGGGATTCAATATATACAGAGCTAAGCAGGCAGCAGATAAGATTAATCAGGAGAATCAAGCTGCTGCATCTGGAGAGAACGTAACAGAGAAGACCGTTACGACTGCATCTAAAGAAGTTCTCACAGTATCTCAACTAAATATGCGAATCAAGAACCTTCGAGAGAGGGTTGCTTATTTTGAGAAACTTGCCAAGTCGCCCAAGATGATAGCGGACGCCGGTAAGTTTTATAGTTATGCAAAGAAATACTATATTTCGAGACCAAACTCTGATGGAAAAGATAACGAGCAATTGGCATATACAATAGCATCTGCCTTAACGCAGTATGTCCAATCTGAAGAAATTAAGAGCAAGATGGACAATGCAAAGGATATTGTTGATTTGGATTATCTTGCAGACGTGGTGAGTATTACTCCAGATGGTTCATCGGTATCTGTACAGATATCTTACCTGGAGGAAAATGCCACCAAGAATCTTATGAGCATTGCAGAACCTATTGTTATTGAGAAATTTGGGGAATACAAGAATGCTATCGGTGATTTTAGCTATACTCTTATAGAAACTACAGGTTCTATAAGCGCTGATGAAGATTTGATTAATGCTAAGAATAATAATGATGTGGCGCTTAGCAAGTCTAAGACAGATTTAGATGCGCTTGAGGAACTGGCGCTAACAGTAGAAGATAAGAGTGAGGTGGGACAAACTGAAGAAGCGAAGTCATCATCCGCTACTAATAAATCTGCAGTTTCTTGGCAATCACAACTTGGTAAGAAGAATATAGCATTATCTGTAATAATCGCAATAATTGTTGCATGCGTGATTGGTTTTGCATGGGCAATTCTTTTGAACAAGAAACTAATGAGCGCATATGATGTTGCAGACATCTCAGGCAAAGAGGTGCTGGGTGTAGAAGGCTCTGATAAAAAGGGCTTACTAGAACAGCATCAGATTAAGCACTTTGGAAATGAAGACTCACAGCTTACTATAGCGAAGATTAAGAAGACAGTTGATGCAAAAGGCGGAAGGATACTTATTGACAGACTTGGCCCAAGAAAAACTGAAGGCTGCTCTACGGGTATCGTCAATCAGTTAGTTGCATCAGGAATAGATGTAGTAGACAGTGGAGATTTTGATAACCGCGCTCAGTTTATTGAGGCAGGCACTTCGGATGATGTATGCCTATTTCTTGTTAAGATTGGCGAGGCAACCAGAGCAGAGTTAATAAACCGTTTAATTGATTATCAGAAGTTTGAAGTTGCTGTAATGGGAAGTTTTGTAGATTTATAGGTCAAAGGATAGAAATATTTTTGGGAGCAAATGTATGAAGCACAATAAGCTATCGGCTGTGCTCTTGACTTCGGGAGCTTTTATATTATTGAACGCTTTGGCAAAGAAAAAAGCTGAGCAATATGACATAAATGATGATAATCCATATATGGATACATCTGCAGAGGAATATAGCGACAACAAAGAATGCCACAGTACGTACACTGCAGTGGTAAAGCCAGTGATAGATAAAGCCCTTTCTTTTTTAGGGCTAGTGTTGCTATCACCGGTTTTTCTTATAATTGCCATACTTATATTTGTGGATGATCCGGGGCCCATTCTTTTTACACAAAAGCGTGTAGGTATAGGCAAGACATTCTTTATGTTACACAAGTTTAGAACTATGAAGATGAGTACACCTCATGATGTTCCTACACACTTATTATCTAACCCCGATCAGTATATTACAAGGATGGGTCAATTCTTAAGAAAGACCAGCCTGGATGAACTCCCACAGATATGGGACATTTTCAGGGGTAAGATGAGTATTATCGGCCCGAGGCCAGCTCTGTGGAATCAAGAGGACCTTGTGTCGGAGCGTGACAAGTATGGTGCCAACGATGTGCTTCCCGGACTTACCGGATGGGCTCAGATTAATGGACGAGATGAACTGGAAATCCCCGTAAAAGCAAAGCTAGATGGGGAGTACGTAAAGAGAATGAGTTTAAGTTTTGATATAAAGTGTTTCATTGGAACCATCTTTTCGGTTGCGAAGAGTGATGGAGTTGTAGAGGGCGGTACCGGAAGCATTCATAAAGAGGAGACTAACCAGTGAAAAAGGTTTTTATAACCGGAGCAGATAGTTACATTGGGACATCGTTTGAAGAATATGTAAAAGAGCATTATAATTCAGACTTTACCATAGATACGCTTGACATGATGGATGATGATTGGAAAGAAAAAGATTTTTCATCGTATGATATTGTTTTTCATGTCGCCGGTATTGCACATGCTGACGTGGGGAAAGTAAGTCAAGAAATAAAGGATAAGTATTATGCTGTAAATACTGACTTGGCAATAGAAACTGCAAGGAAAGCCAAGGCTGAAGGTGTGAAGCAATTTGTTTTCATGTCATCCGCTATAATATATGGTGAATCTGCGCCCTACGGAAAGAAGAAGCGTATTACTACAAAGACGAAGCCGCATCCGGCAAACTTCTACGGGGATAGCAAGTGGCAGGCTGATAAAGGAGTAAGGAAATTAGCTGATGGTGAGTTCAAGGTGACTGTTCTTAGGCCACCTATGATTTACGGAAAAGGAAGTAAAGGAAACTATCCTACATTATCTAAGATGGCAAAGAAACTACCATTATTTCCGGATGTTAGGAATGAGCGTTCAATGCTATATATAGAGAATCTTTGTGAATTTCTATGTCAAGTGATGATTCGCGGTGAAGAAGGAAGCTTCTGGCCACAGAACGCTGAATACTCAAGAACCTCTGAGATCGTTAAGCTTATTGGAACGGTGAGTGGACATAAGGTGAGAGTATCAAAGGCATTGAATTGGGGAGTGTGGATTGCAGCCCATATTCCGGGAAAGATATCTGAATTAGCGAACAAAGCATTCGGAAACATGAGTTATGATAAAAAGATGAGTAAGTATGATTTTGAATATCAGGTAGTTGATTTAAAGACCAGTATTGAGAGGACAGAGGGGTAAATGAAGCATATTTTGGTTATATCGCAGTATTTTTATCCTGAAACTTTTCGAATAAATGATATTGCATTAGAGTGGGTAAAAAGAGGATATAAGGTTACAGTCCTAACGGGAATACCGAATTATCCGCAAGGGACTTACTATAAGGGGTATAGTAAAACAAAAAAGAGACATGAAATATGGAATGGCGTAGAAATAATACGCCTGCCAATTGAACCACGAAGAACGGGTTCTATACATCTGATAGAAAACTACATTTCTTTTGTGACAAAGGGAAAACGGTGGGTTCAAAAGACAAATCTTAGGGCGGACATTGTTTTTACCTTTGAGGTGTCTCCTATGACTCAAGCATTAGTAGGAGTATGGTATGCACAAAAAATGTCAATTCCGCATATATTGTATGTGACAGATCTATGGCCGGAAAATGTTGAAATTATAACAGGAATACATAATAAAGCTTTTATTGGATGCATCCAAAAGATGGTTGATTACATATATAAGAGGAGTAATAGAATACTTACATGTTCCAACAGCTTTATTGGTGCCATTAGAAAAAGAGGGATAGATGAAGAAAAAATAGAATTTTGGCCACAATATGCGGAAGATTATTACAAGCCTATGGAAGAACTAACTATTACAGAGATTCCGGATGATGGTATTCTAAATCTGGTTTTTGCCGGGAACATTGGTTATGCTCAGGGGCTTGATATCCTACCCAAAGTTGCTAGAAAGTTAAAGAATGAGAAGCTGGCTGTAAGATTCACAATTATAGGAGATGGAAGGTTTTTGCCCGTTCTAAAGCAGCTAATTGAGGAACTGAAGGTTAATGAATATTTCAACTTTGTTGATAGAAAGCCATCAGAGCAAATTCCTGAGTATTTGTCAGCTGCGGATGCCCTTTTGATTACCCTATCTAAAAGTGAAGTGTTCTCAATAACAATTCCTGCAAAGACCCAGTCATGTCTTGCATGTGGGAAGCCAATTTTGGTATCTGCTGATGGTGAGGTGCAGAGGATAATTCAAACAGCAAAATGTGGACTTGTAAGTGCCGCGGAGGATGTTGATGGGATGGTGGATAATATTAAGGCATTACTCAATATGGGTGAGTCAGAACGGCACAAGCTGGGAGATAATTCATTGGTGTATTCACGACAGCATTTCAACAAAGAAGTATTGCTAAATAGAATGGATACAATTCTAAAGGGAGAGTAATGAATAAATACAACTCTATGCAAATTAATGTTGATGACAATTGCTTTGACTACATGCGTATTATATGTGCTATAACAATTTTTTTAGGGCACTTTATTACACATTTTGATTATCAAAGTGTTTTATTGAATAATATTGCCTATTTCATAAGAGGTGTGCCGGTTTTCTTTTGCCTTAGCGGGTTTTTCTGCACTAGATCAATAGAGAAATATGGCAGAAAAGAATTTCTGAAGAAAAGATTTTTTAGATTATATCCAGCCTTATGGGTGTGTATAATTATTAATACTATTATAATAGTATTTACATATTCAGTAAGTCCGTCCATAAAAGACGGGATTGTTTATGGAGTCACTCAGTTGACGTTTTTCCAGTTTTATACAGGTGACTGGTTAAGAGGATATGGTGTGGGTGCGCCGAATGGAGCTTTATGGACTATTAGTACGGAGATTCAGTTTTATCTTGTTCTAATTATTTTTGCTTTTGCAATGAAAAAGTGGAGCATAAAGGTATGGACAGCTATTATAGCTTTAACTGCAATGGTTAGTTGGGTTTTTGGACAATATGAGAATCTGTTTCCGGAAATAGTTAATAAATGCATGCGGGTTTCGGTTGTGCCGTTTTTATACATATTCTTGTTTGGGATGATGTGTTATGAACATAGAGAAACACTTATTCCGATTTTTTTATATATCAGAATTCCTGCCTTACTGGTTTATTTGGTGTGGAACTTTTTGCCTGAGAACTTCAAATCCTTTGCCGGTGGAGTACGTTATAATATTATTACAACGCTACTGTTAATGATTTGTGTAATATCATTTGGATTTAGTTTTGGTAAGCATAGAGTAAAAAGAGAATGGTCTTATCATTTTTATCTTTATCATATGGTTGTAATAAACTTTTTTGTTCAAATGGTTACAAATAAGGTAGGCACCATAACAGAGTTGATTATCTTATTGCTTGCAACTTTTTTAATCACGTTGGTATTTATGTGGTTCTCGGGTAGCGTGGTTGATGGCAAATTGTCTGTTATATTTCACCACTCTCAAGTTGATAATAAGAGATAAAGTCGTAGTTTTAGATAGTATATGGTATATGTAGAATGGAGTAGAATAGTACCCTAGAGTGGATTATTGCACTGAAAGAATACCGGCTTTTGTAAATATGGTATCGTACTGATGAATTAAGGTGAATTAATGCGAAGTAAGATTGATTTTGTTATCATTTGGGTGGATGGTAATGACCCTGAATGGAAAAGAGAAAAAAACAAATTTAAAGGAACTGTCAATGGATGTGAAGATGACAGTGAGCACAGATATCGCGATTGGGACAATTTACGATACTGGTTTCGAGGAGTAGAGAAGTTTAGTCCATGGGTCAGAACAGTTCATTTTGTGACATGGGGACATTTGCCTAAATGGTTAAATACGAACAACCCAAAACTAAATATTGTTAAGCATGCGGATTATATTCCTGAGAGATTTCTGCCAACGTTTAGTAGTCATACCATAGAATTAAATCTCCATAGAATCGAGGGCCTTGCAGAGCGGTTTGTTTATTTTAATGATGACATGTTCATTCTTAAACCCATGAAAGAGAAAGATTTCTTTCGAAACGGAAAGCCGTGTGACTCGGCAATACTCAATGTTCATTGCTATAATATGGAAGACATGGTTATTATGGCGCCATTTAGAAATATTGGTGTTATTAATCATGAATTCAACATGAAAGATGTAATTAAAAATAACATTACGGGTTGGTTTAATTGGAAGTATGGCATTAATAACTTGAGAAATTTAGTGCTCCTTCCATGCCCTCGTTTTCCGGGAATGCTTCAGCAACACTTACCCACTTCGTTTTGCAAGTCTACCTTTAAGGAAGTATGGAAGAAGTATCCTGAAATTCTTGAAGAGACATGTTGTCATAGGTTTAGAGAAATGACAGATGTTAACCAATGGGTATTTAAAGAATGGCAGATTGCAAATGGCTTTTTTTCCCCAAGATCGTTACATATTGGGAAGAATATTCCGGCATATCATATTAAGGATGCAGTTGATTGTATTAAAAATCAGAAAGTAAAAATGATGTGTTTAAATGATACAGAGATGAGTGCTGGAAGGTTTAATGAGTGCGTTAAAATGATTAATTCGGCTTTTGAGTGTATTCTTCCAAGCAAATCGTCTTTTGAAATTTGATTTACTATTTCAACCACTTGCTATGATTCTAATTAAAATTGGCTAGAAAGAGTTAGTTAGTACTCTTTTGGCAAGGAGATTATTTCATATGAAGATAGTATGTTTCTACGACATTGAAAAGTATAAAAACGAGGAACGTGTATTTGCACCGTCCACAGCAACTGTTATTGACTATATAGCACATTCATTGAATCGATTAAATATTCCAGTGGAGATAGTATCTCCGGCGGAGACAAGAAAATCTGCCGGTAAGTATCCAATGAGGTCAGAGATGATTAGTGAAGGTGTTCGTTTAACACAATGTGCGTCAAACGGGCATAGGAATAAGCTGTTACGAATCATCTCAAAGATTAGGTCAAGACTATGGTTGGTCCGGTATTTGAAAAAAAACACCGTCAATAATGAATTGATTCTTTCGTGGGATTCACCTGTATTATATGAACCGTTGCTTATTTTTCGCCTTTTAGATAGAAAAAAAACGAAATTGCTATACTATGCTTCAGAGATTTATCAAGAAGTAATTCCTTTAAACTATCTGAAACGAAGAATGGAGTGGAAGCTGTTTAAAAAGGCTGACATGTTTTTAGTATCAACAAGTCTTTTGGAAAGGAAAATTAACAAAAACCAAAGAAAATCATTAGTACTTCATGGAACATATAAAGTGAATGAAAAAATTGCTGAAGAATCTCATGACGGAAAAATTCATGTTTTATATGCGGGCATAATTAATTCATCAAAGGGATCAAGTATGGCAGTTGAAATTGCTTCATATCTCCCAGAATGCTATAGAGTTCATATTATAGGTTATGGAAGGCAAGATGATATAGATGCTCTAAAAGTAGCTATTGCTACTTCCAATGAAAATAATTCATGCAAGATTGTTTATGATGGCGTTTTGCTAGGGGAGGACTATTCCAGATATTTACAACGTTGTGATGTGGGTATATGCTCACAGGACTTAAATGCAAAGTATAATAATTCCTCTTTTCCATCCAAGATACTATCCTATATGGCCAATGGATTAAGGGTAGTTTCGGTTGATCTTGAGGCTGTTAGAACTAGTAAGATAGGTGATTTTCTATTTTTTTCTGCCTCGGATTCCGCAGAAGATATCGCAAAGGCAATTATGGAAATCGATATTCACGATGAATATGACAGTAGAAGAATAATTAACGAGCTAGATTGTCAATTTGTGAGAAGCTTTGAAGAAATGTTAAAAGGACACGTTGTTTGTAGATAGCAAAGATAAATAGTGCTCTTTGCCCAGTATTTGTCATTAATGGATGCTATGATTTAATGTGATATGGTCTGTAGCAATTTTGTAATTGCTAGCAACGAGTTGCTCTGTATTGCCACGAGCATATAATTCAACAATAGTACAATACTCATATAATCTGATTATACATATTGTTGTTTACCAAGTAATCAATTATTTATTATTTAAAGTAATCATTGATTATTGTAACGACATATTCTTGTGTCATAATAATTGACTCGTAAAGTCATCTTTTTGTGGGATTCAATTGTTGAACTGGAGTACTAGCTATACATTAGGCTGTAACGATACGCAGAAAGGATAACCAATAGGATGTTTAATTCATATGTAATAACATATTGTTTGTATACGGTTCTACTGATTATTGTTTCAATTCTCTCCTTTAAGGTAAAATTTAAGAAAAAAGAAACTAAATACTTTCTGCTATTTTTAATTATTATTTCAGCATTGATTGCGGCATTTCGACCCGAAGAATCACAAGACACAAATGCCTATAATATAGTTTACGAAAATAGTTTATATTATCTTGAAAATTCCAGCTTGACTGATTTTTTGTCGATTATTGCAAAAAGATATAATTATATTGAACTACCATATATTGCTATTATGGCATGCTTTAGAGCGATTATCCCCACACCTATGTTTTTTTATTTTGTTCAAGCAATAATATCAAATGCTTTAATGACTCAAGGGCTTTTTTTGATGTGTGAGTATATATATTGTCTTGAAAATGAACAGGATAGGGATAAGTTCTTTTGTAATAATATTGTTTTAATTTTTAGTATGTATCAGTTATTCTGCGGTGTCCTTTATACATCTTCTGCAATCAGAGCAGGGCTGTCATTGAGCTTTGGTATATTTTCGATTGCGTGTATTCTTACAAAAAAGAGGAGAATAATAGCAGTAGCTCTCCTATTAGCCTCAGTATTTATACATACATCATCTTTTGTGCTAATATTGATTTTAGTATTAATAAAGTTGTGTAATAAAAGGATTACGAGATTAACCAGCTTAACATTATGCGCAGTAATCCCGGTACTGTATTTTTCGAGGGTAGGGGCATATTTTGTAAAGGGTTTTACATATGTATTAGAGTTAATTTTACAAATATTTCATGTTCAAGCCTTCCAAAGCTATATTAAACGATTGGATTTTAGTCTCCCATTGCGAGAAGGTTTTATTATTATACTGACGTGTTTCATCATTGCTTTATGCACGAAGATAAAGCACATTGATGTAAAGGTAACTAAATTATTAACCATAGTCTTTATTGGATTATTCGTGTTTATTTTAGCTTATCCAATACACGCTTTGGCAAGGCTTCTCTATATCTTTATTTTAGTACTGATACCAATAGCCGTTGATGCAAGAAAATCAAGCGTACTTGTATTTGGTATGTGGGTTTTCTACTTTGTTCCACAATATGTATATGTATTTTGGTATGTGATGAATTATTTGCAGGAAAAGGGCATTCATTGAGGATGATTTAGCGTTTAAGTTGTCAATGTATGAATAAAACTGAGGTACAATAATCTTTAAACATAATTCAAGTCAAATGAGAGGGAAAAGGTTTGAATTTAAAGAATAATGGTATAAAAAATGTTGCCAGTGGTTTGTTTTATCAATTCATAACTGTATTATTAGGAATATATATTCCGAGAATTGTGTTGGTAACTGTCGGTTCTGAGGCAAATGGACTCATTTCATCAGTTTCTCAATTGTTAATGTATGTCACGCTTTTAGAGGCTGGAATTGGTGCCGCCTCGTTACAAGCACTTTTCTCACCAATCGCTAAAGGAAAAAGAAATGATATTAATCAGATAATTGCTGCTACTCATTATTATTATAGTATTACAGGAGCTGTTTATACTGTTGTTTTATTTCTTCTAGCAATTGTATTTCCATATACTGTTAATTCTGAGATTCCCCGAATGACAATTTCCTGTGTTGTGTTGGTTAGTGGAATTCCATCAGTTATCAGTTTCTTCTTTCAAGGGAAATACGTAATATTTTTAAATGCTGAGGGTAAGAATTATATAACTAATGTTACAGGGACTGTGTTATTTGTTTTAGGTAGTATTCTGAAAATAATCATCTTGAAGTTAGGATTTGGGATAGTTATATTTCAGTGCATGGGGATATTGGTTGCACTTGGTCAAGTCATTTTTATTGAGACCTATACTCATACAAAGTATAAATGGATTAGCATCAAATGTAATCCCAACAAAATGGCTGTTAAACAAAGTAAAAATGCATTAGTACATCAAATAGCCTGGATGATTACAAGCAATACGGATACAATTATACTCACTTTTGTTTGTGGTCTAAAAATTGTTAGTATTTATTCTATGTATAGGTTGTTTGTTGATGCGATTGATAAAATAATTGGTGGAATTGTAAGTGGAATCCACTTTGCAATGGGGCAGTCATTTTATTCTGACCAAGATAAATATGAAAGGCTATATAATTTGCTGGAAGTTGTTGTGATTATTCTGACTTTTTCATTTCTATCTGTTACAAGATACTTTATGCTTCCATTTTTGAAATTATATACTATGGGTGTCAATGATATCAACTATATAGATTATCTTTTACCGTATTTATTTACTATTGTTCATTTAATGATTGTTATTAGAGCTGTGCCGTGGGAGACTATATCTGTTGCAGGATATTTTAAAAAAACCCAACATCATTCGATAATAGAAGCATGTATAAACGTAACTCTCTCGATTATATTAGTATTTCCATTTGGAATATATGGGGTACTGATTGCCACAATGGTTGCTACGACGTACAGACTTATAGCATTGGTGGAGTATTCCAACAAAAGAATACTTAAGAAATCATCATTTACTACATATCGACGATATTGTATTTGTGGTGTCTTGTTTGCGTTATCAAGCATTATTTTGGATACTATAATGAGGAAGATTGTATTTGATAGTTATTGGATAATATTTCTTTATGCATTGCTTAGTTTAGGTATTATTCTTATTATGTATATTGTGGCGCTATATCCATTTGAAAAAAAAGTATTAAAGGAGTTAATCCATATAATTTGGAAGAAATAAGGAGTAGTTCTCATGATGAGTAATTATTGTATAGCATGTAATCAACCGGCAGAGACAAAGGTAGAGGCTGTAAACTGGGGATTTGCATCTGTTAGTGTAAGTACATATTCTTATTATAGGTGCCCAAATTGCGGAAGTTTATTCAGAGCTGATAATGATATTGATTATGACCTTATATATAATGATGAGTACGGCAATTATGAAGAGACATTAAAGAAAACGGTATATGGGAATAAATTTAGCAAAAAGATAAGAAATCTACGAAATGCATACGCCTATATGAACAAGCATAGAGTTGTTGGAGGCGTTATTAATCGTTTGAAACCAGCATTTATTCCGCTGCCAGCGAGATTTATGAAAAAGATATCTGAGGGTGCAAAATTACTGGACGTTGGATGCAGATATGGAATTGTTGATTACATGTTAAAGGATGTAGGAGCTAATGTATCAGGTATAGAACCTTATTTGGATAAAGATATAGAATATGATAACGGGCTGGTAATTAAGAAACTATTTATAGATGAGGTGGATGACAAGTATGACATCATTCTCTATGATAATGTATTTGAGCATCTAGAAACACCGGTTAATGATTTGAGGGCAGCAGCTGAAAGATTGAGACATGACGGCTCAATAGTTTTGGTTTTTCCGGGCTATGGGACAATGACGAAACTCTATGGTGAATACTCATATATAATTCAACCTCCTCAGCATGTTTGTTTATACACTGAAAAGGGGGTAAATGAAGTTGCAAAAGCAAGCGGGCTAAAGGTAGTAGATATATCTAGGACTTCAATTTTGCAATGGTATCTAAAGAGTTATTGGATCCAACATCGTTTAGGATTAACAACTGGACACTATACCATTCGCGAGCTTGAAAAACGGATTCCACATGATGAATTAAGTATCATAAAAGAACGAATAAAAAGCTCGACAGAGGGAGATTTATTCACAGTGGAATTAAAAGTAATATAGTGATTCTGCTAATTATATACACGGGTTTATTTGAGAATAACATGATTAGATTGAAATAATGAATCAAGGTGATTCGGATTAAGGTCATAGCAAGAGTAAGTTATAAAACTTGAGTACCACATAAAGAAAGAAACTGCTTAACTAAGCGATCTCCCATAGATTTATATAATGAACAATGATAACGGATTTTTTCACTTTTGTTGCTTACACGGTTCCGAACGAATGGATTCGAAGTAATCATTTAAGTGAAGGTAATAAGCTTTAGCCGTTGCAGTCTTAAAAGGAAACTAAAGAACAGCCTATTTGTGCCCACGTAAAGAAGTGGTCAACTTTAGGTTTGACGGTTTGGCGACGTTGTTTCAACTTTCGTATTTACTTAAGTCTTTTAGGTTACCCTTTACAAACGGTGTAGCTACCGATATTAATGCCATAGTTCTTCATGCCACGAACATGGCATTAAACAGGCGTATTAGGAACACTTAAATCAAGTAAAGTAGTTCTCTGTTTTGCACATAGAATTATGTGGATTTATCAGGAAAAATCGGCCTTTATCTCAGGTCATATAGCGAACACACTCAGTTTTTTGGGTAATGAGGAGAAAACCCATCACCTTCCCATACAAGGTCTTTGATTTTGTTGAAATATCAGTCGCAGAAAAGGTACAGCCTTTCGGGAACAAAGAGAGGACGATGGTATGTATAATGTAAGGTACTGAAGATAGATGCCCTAAATATTAACAAAAACAATATATTATTTTTGAGATTCTCTAAACTATATAGTAAAAATTCGAAAGCTACATATAGTAGATTATTTGTAATTTAGATAATTAGTTAATAGAATTCGGTATATTATACTAGAAGTAACGAATGATTACTTGTTATAAAGGAGGACATATGAATTTTTTGGTATTAGGTTGTAATGGCATGGCTGGTCATACTATTAGTCTATATTTAAAAGAACAAGGACATGATGTGTTTGGATTTGACAGAAGAAAGTCAAATCTAGTTGATTGTGCCATAGGTGATGCAATTGATGATGATTTTATAAAAGAACTAGTAGGAGTGAATAAGTATGATACAATTATCAATTGTATTGGACTCCTAAACCAATTTGCTGAGGACAATAAAGCAGGTGCAGCATATTTAAATGGTTACTTTCCACATCGGCTGGCTCAACTTACCGAAGGGACAAAAACACAGGTTATCCATATGAGTACGGACTGTGTGTTTAGCGGTAAGCGTGGACAATATACAGAGGATGATTTGCGTGATGGAGAGACATTTTATGACCGTTCAAAGGCTCTTGGTGAGTTGGATGATGAAAAGAACCTAACACTAAGAAACTCTATTGTTGGTCCTGATATCAACCCGAAAGGCATCGGACTTCTCAACTGGTTTATGCAACAGGAAGGAGAAGTAAACGGGTATATAGGTGCTATGTGGACCGGACAAACTACGCTTCAACTAGCCAAGACTATGGAGGCTGCTGCCAAAGAAAAAGCACACGGTTTATATAATGCTGTACCAGAAACAAGCATTTCCAAATGCGACCTTCTTGGCTTATTTAATAAGCATATCAGAAAAACCAAAGTTACAATAATCCCGGTTGATAAGATGGCAGCAGATAAGTCATTGAAGCGTACAAACTGGGATTTTGGCTATAAGATTCCGGATTATGATCAGATGGTTTCAGAATTAGCTGACTGGATGAGAGAGCATAAAAGCCTATACCCCCATTATGAGTTGTAATAGATAGAGGAGGAGAACTAGTCCATGGAAATAAACAAACTTAAATTGATGACCATCGTGGGAACAAGGCCGGAGATTATCAAAATGTCTGAAATAATCAAAAAGGCCGATCAATACTTTGACCAGACTCTGGTACATACAGGTCAAAATTATGATTATGAGCTTAACAAAGTGTTCTTTGACGATTTAGGTCTTCGTGAACCTGATTACTATCTTGGTGTGGTTGGGGATAATCTGGGCCAGACCATGGGCAATGTTATTTCCAAGTCTTACGAATTGATGGAAAAGGTTAAACCGGACGCATTGATTGTTCTTGGTGATACTAACTCATGTCTATGTGTTATTTCTGCCAAGAGACTTAAGATTCCCATATTCCATATGGAAGCAGGAAATCGCTGTAAGGATGAGAATCTTCCGGAGGAAGTTATCCGTAGAATTGTTGATGTAACCAGCGACGTGAATCTTTGTTATTCAGAGCATGCCAGAAGATATATTCTTGATTCCGGTGTTAAGCCTGAATACACCTACGTTGTGGGATCCCCAATGGCGGAAGTTTTAGGAAAGTGCAAAGAACAAATTGAACAGAGCAAGGTTCTTACCGATTTGGGACTTGAAGCAGGCAAGTATATTCTTCTTTCTGCACACAGGGAAGAAAACATTGATATAGAAGAAAATTTCTTTAGCTTAATGAATGCTGTAAATGCAATGGCAGAGAACTATGATATGCCCATTCTTTACTCATGCCATCCGAGAAGTAAGAAATACATTGAAGCCAGAGAATTTGTGTTTGATAAGAGGGTTATACAGCATAAGCCTCTAGGATTTTTTGATTATAATAAATTACAACAGCATGCTTTCTGCGTTGTTTCTGATAGTGGAACTATTCCGGAGGAGGGAGCATACTTCAAGTTTCCTGCGGTGTCTATAAGAACTAGTACGGAAAGGCCGGAGGCCATGGATAAGGGCGTTTTTGTTATTGGGTCCATAACTACTGAGCAGGTTCTTCAGGCGGTTAATCTTGCTGTATCAATGCATGCAAATGGGGATGATGCTGTGGATGTTCCCGCCTATATTGATGACAATGTAAGCACCAAAGTTATAAAGATTATTCAGAGTTATGTAGGCATTATTGATAGGATGGTATGGAGAAAATAATTCTGTATATAGTTAAGGAGAGACATAGATAATGGATAAAGGCAATACGGGCTTATTTACTAATAAAACCCTTATGATTACAGGCGGTACAGGATCATTTGGAAACGCTGTTCTTAATCGTTTCCTTAAGACTGATATTGGAGAAATTCGGATTTTCTCTCGTGATGAGAAGAAACAGGATGATATGCGGCACGAATTCCAGATGAAGATGCCCGAAGTAGCAGATAAGATTAAGTTTTATATCGGGGATGTTCGAGATATTCAGTCAATTAGAGGCGCTATTCACGGGGTTGACTACATTTTCCATGCAGCGGCATTGAAACAGGTTCCATCATGTGAGTTCTTTCCTATGGAAGCAGTAAGAACCAACGTAATTGGAACTGATAATGTCTTAACGGCAGCTATTGAAGAGGGTGTTAAGTCAGTTATCTGCCTGTCAACGGATAAGGCGGCATATCCTATTAATGCCATGGGAATTACAAAGGCTATTGAAGAAAAGATTGCGGTGGCAAAGTCAAGGATGTCAGGGAATACAAAGATATGTTGTACTAGATACGGAAATGTTATGTGCTCCAGAGGATCAGTTATTCCACTATGGATTGACCAGATAAAAGCTGGTAATCCTATAACAGTAACTGAGCCCAACATGACCCGATTCATTATGAGCCTTGAAGAGGCTGTAGAACTTGTTTTATTTGCATTTGAAAAAGGAGAGAACGGTGACCTGTTAATTATGAAGGCTCCGGCTTGTACGATCAAAACACAGGCAGAGGCTGTGTGCGAAATATTTGGGGCTAGCAAGGATGATATAAAGATTATTGGTATACGTCACGGTGAAAAGATGTATGAGACACTTTTGACTAACGAAGAATGTGCTAAGGCAATTGATCTCGGTAGGTTCTATCGTGTTCCGGCTGATAATAGAGGATTAAATTATGATAAGTACTTCAAGGATGGAGATGACAAGAGGAATACGCTTATAGAGTTCAACAGTAATAATACCCGAAGACTAAATTTAGAGGAGACTAAAGAAACCATTTCAAAGCTCCAATATATAAAAGAAAGACTTGCCGAAGATTAATGAGATAACAAGGATATTTTATGAATGTACTGAAATATATAGTAATGGAGGAAGTTGTTAAGAAACAATAGTTATTTTCGTTATATGATATGTTGGAGTATTGTCAGGCTAGTTAATGATTAGAGTGTTTGGACCAAATTATTTTTCTCTTGTTCCGATTTGGAATTCCTTCTGAACTCTCTTGGACCATGGAAGAAGATTCGTTCTGGATTGATTAATTCATTATGCTTACTATCCAAGGTGAGTATAGTTGATATCAGCAATGGATATTGGAATGAAATTTCATGGTAGAATACTGTGGCGCTATAAAAAGAATACTAGATTGTGGAGGGCGTATTTGTTGATTATTAAGTCGGTATTATTCATAGTTATTATGACAATTCTGTCAATGGTAATTGGCAAAAATATTGTTGTACATTTGAATATTGATCATGACAGTTTAGCATTTACCTTCATATGCGGATTAATGATTATGCTGGCGACATTTCTTCCAGTTGCTTTGATATGTACTTTTGCCAGGGCGTCATTGACAATTCTTACAGTAATATGGATAGGCATTACATTGGTAATATGTGCTTTTGGATTAAAAAAAGAGAGCAAACACCGGATTCTGTTATTTCGTGACTCTTTAAAGAAGAATAAGATAACTATTTTGATTTTGATAGTTCTTCTACTCATTCTAATCCAGGTTTATTTTGTAGTTGTTAATTGGCATTCGGATGCGGATGATGCCACCTATGTTGGGATTGCTACTACATCTCTATATTCCGACAGTATTAATCAGTTCAATCCTCTGACTGGAGCACAGATTGATGTGGCTCAGTTCAAGGATTATATCTTGGCGCCTTTCTCAATATTCTGGGCAATGATAGCGAAGCTTTTTGCTATTCATCCGGCCATTGTTATGCATACATTGATGCCTATAATATTTATTCCCTTCAGTTATATGGTATATTTCTTGATTGGACGTAGGCTTTTAAAAGATAAGGATAAAACATGGTGTTTTTTATTATTTGTAGCACTAATTAACATATTCGGGAATTGGTCCATAAGATCCACATCTACCTTTTTGTTATTTAGAATATGGCAAGGCAAAGCGGTACTGTGCTCAATCCTTATTCCGTTGACAGTCTTGTTGCTTACAAGATTAAAAGACGAAGGCGCGACTATTTGGGATTGGCTCCTGTTGTTCTTATGTATGTCATCCGCGTGTCTTGTATCAGGCATGGGACCTATTCTTATGATTCCGCTGCTTGTGGTGTACATGGTTATTGATTTAGTACAGAAGAGAAACATAAAAAGAATGGGAGGATATTTGCTATGCGGAGTTCCTCTGTATATTATTGCCGGGCTGTATGCTTTGTTAAGTAATGGGGTTAAGTACTAATTAGATATGAATTTATTTGATTTTAACACTGTAAAGAATTTATATGAGCTTTTTACTTTGGGAACACCGATATTTGCGTTATTTGTTATCGTGACGGTCGGTTTAATCTTTATGCGGACAGATAAGACCGTTCTTATGAATTATCTTGTTCCAACTGTAATACTTACTGTCATTGTTCTTAATCCTATTACTATGGCAATTGGATTAAAGGGAATAGGATCTGAACTTCGACTGGTGAGAGTATATTGGCTCTTTCCGGTAGTGGTTGTTTTTGCTTTTATTCTTACAAAACTTTTGTTCTATAAGGAGAGCAGGCGCTATCGCACGTTTGTAGTAGCCATGTCTGTCGCAGCTATACTTTTCTTTGGAAAATATATGTTTTCAGCTGATAATTTCTCCGCATCAGAGAATCTATATAAGGTGCCTAATGATGTTATAGAGATATGTCAAGCTATTGAGGAAGATGGCAATGAAGGCCTTATTCTTCCTAATCCTGAGTATGTGGAGTACTACAGGCAGTATGATGCTAACATGAAGTTGGTCTATGGAAGAGATGCTTACCTAAATAATTATTATATAAAACTCGGTGCGGATGTATATGATATGAAATGGGTCGGAGCGGTCCTAAAGAGCACAAAGGCCAAGTATTGGATAGCTACAAAGGATAGAAAAACTTCAATTAACCTTAATCCCAAGAATTATAGTGTTTTATGTGAAGTCGGAGATTATGTCATATACAAGTGTACTATATAATTGAAGGATAGGTGACTATAAGGGAATTGTCACCCCCTTGCACCTCATTAAGCAATTTAGTATAATATTACTTGTATTTCCCTGTATTATCAGTACAATTTGTGGATTGTGCTGATAATTCGGATATACTAATATATTGCGGGCGTAGTGGGGACTAGAAATGAAAGGTTATAACAACAAGACTCACGAAGATGGTTCTATTCTTCGTGCGGATTCTATTATTAAGCAGATACCGGCAGGTATAGCTATACTTGCCGTCAACACTTCTATATCAATCAAGAACGCCAATGATGAATTCTACCACATCTTAGGTTACAAGGATGAGCAGGATTTCATGATTAACAATGGCGAAGATATCCATTCCCTTATCTCCGAATCTGACTATGAATATCTAAAGAAAGCTTTTGGTAAAAGCTCCGGCAGGTTCGAAACATACGATTATAGGCTGAAGATGAGAAGGCCTATAACAGGGGAGAGCATCCACATACTACTTAGATACAGATACATGGAACATACAGCAGAGACGGCACTCTTCCAAGTTAGTATAAGCGACATCACCAGGAACTTTGACTTGGAAAAGGATGGCGGTTTTAGCGGGCTGAGGCGACCGGGCCATATAACGGAGGAATTCTCTTTTACATATGACGTGGGAGAGGATGTTCTTACTGTACCCATGGAAAGTTTCCTTGGTCAGCAGCACGATACGGTTTTATCCGGCTTTATAACTGACCGCAAATGGGAGGTGTATATCCCTGAGAAGGAAAGACTTAAAGTTGAAGCCTCTATGAAGAATGCCATGGAATGGCCCAATACAGGGGAGTTCGTAATACAAAGCAGGACTTCTTCTGATAAGCATAGCCAGTGGTTTAAGATTTATTATAAGAATGATGCCGCTCCGGATGGCAAAGCCACAAAAGTAATGGGACGTGTGGTTGATATCACAGATCTCCGGGAGATGGATTACAAGGTATCCAGAGGCATAAGTAACGACCCGGTAACAGGTTTTTATAATTACAAGACATTTTCCGGCAAGGTTAAGGAACTCTTAGAGGATGACGTAACTAAGAGAAGTTACATAATCGTATTAAGCATCAACAATTTTGACCTCATTAGTACGGAGTTTGGAACTGCATTTACAGATGCAGTTATTCAGAATGTCTCAGTGAAGATGTTCAAGCTTGTACGTGAATCGGACCTTTGCTGCAGGCTTGATAAGCAGACCTTTGCCATCTGGTTTAGGAATATCGAGCCGGACATTGTAAGCGCCAAGGCCAAGGAGCTTTGCAACGCCATATCCAGTGTATACAGCGGCGAGAGAGACATTAATATCCTAAGCTGCGCCGGTATATCCGACAATGACGGACATCTATCCTTCGAGGATATGCTACTTCAGGCATACAGTGCCATGAAGTATGCCTCCAAGCAGGAGAATAAATGCACCGTTTTATATCGTGAGAATATGCCCCTTGTGGATATGAAGACCGATAACTTCGAGAATGACCTCTACTACAGGATTAAGAACCATGACGTGGAGCTCTTATCCTTTGCCTTCGGCCTTCTGGTTAATTCCAGGGACCTCATTAGCTCCTCCAATCTCTTGCTGGAGAGAATCGGCGAGAGATACAACTTAGATGACATCGTGGTTACGGAGATAGACTGGATGAACGAGTGCCAGACGGTGAAGAACCACTGGTCCAGAAAGCATGGTCACAGACCACCTTATGAACTGCCGGAGGATGCAGACAGACTTCTTCGGGGAGACAATTACAGTGTTGATGAACGAGGCATGTTCACCTTCAATGATGACGTGGACGAAGAATGGGCTATGACATTTAAAAAATGTGGCTACAAGATTAAGTCCATGATTGGTTGCCCCTACTACGTTAGTGAAGAACTGGCGGGATTCATCGGCTTTATAGATGAGAATCATAAGCGTGACTGGTCAGATTATATTGTGAGTACTTTCCGAGAGATTGCCAGCATTATGACGGTATTTATCTCCATAGATAACAATCGCCAGAGGGACCAGAACACTATTAAGGAGCTCTCCAGCAGGGATAAGCTGACAGGCTTATACAACATGAGCGAGTTTAGAAAGAGGGCTCTTGAACTGGCAGGTAATCTGGGGGAGGATGACAAGTTGGTGCTCCTCTTTACGGATATCAACAACTTCGCATACATTAACGACTCCTACGGTCAGGTGGCAGGAGACTCTCTGCTTCGTGACTTTGGCAAATATCTAAAAAAACGAGACAACATCTCATGCAGGGTTTACTCGGACTACTTCATCACCATAGGTATCGTGCGTCCCGGAAACCTGGAGTATTCATCCGTCATAAGGGCCAATAGGAAGTTTGAACGCCTTACCAAGGAGAAGTTCCCCTTAAGCAATATCAGGTTATCTACGGGACTCTTTACTTTCAGACCCGGCGAATGCGATATAGACACCGCTATAGACAATGCCAACATGGCCCGTAAGGCCTGTAAGCAGGATGGAAACTTAGGTTGCGTGGTATATGATGAGAGTATGCGCCGCATCCGTGAGAATGAGCAGAAGTTCGTGGGTGGCTTGCAGGATGCCATCCAAAACGGGGAGTTCAGACTCTACCTACAGCCGAAATTCAGGATGGATACCAAAGAGGTTATCGGTGCGGAAGCCTTGTCAAGATGGATTACTTCCGACGGAGTGGTGCATTACCCGGATGAATTTATCCCTATGTTTGAGAAGAAGGGTCAGATTGTTCAGGTGGACTTCTTCATCTACGAACAGGTCCTTAACTTTATGAAGAAGTGGAAGATGTCCGGGAAAGACTTAATCCCCATCTCTGTCAACTTCTCAAGGCTTAACGTGTGCCACGAGAACTTCGTAGACGAATTAGATAAGCTGGCAAGCTACTATGATATTGAACCTTCCATGATTGAGGTTGAGATTACTGAAAGCGCTATCTCCACCGGTAATGACGAGATGATAAATGTCTTAGGAGAGCTTAGATCCTACGGCTTCGTAGTGGACATGGACGACTTCGGAAGAGGCTTATCATCCCTAAATATGCTTCTTAATGCCCCCATTGATATAGTAAAGGTGGATAAGGATTTCCTTAGCAATACCTTGGATGGTCGTGGCAAGAAGTATATAGAACATGTAGGGGGCCTTATTAATGCAGCCGACAAGGATATCATCTTTGAGGGCGTGGAGAATGAAGAGCAGGCAGAGTTTCTGTTAGAGTGCGGTTATAAGAAGGCCCAGGGCTTCTTATTCGATACCCCCATGGAAGCTGGGGAATTCGAAAAAAAGTATATCTATTCATCTTGATTTTCTTGAAATGGAAGATACGCTGTGATAAAATAACTCTAAGTAAATAGGAAAAGACTTAACTTGGGAGGTAAGTTATGGTTGAATTTATTAATGCATTTTTATCATACGGACTTTTAGTTGTTATATTCGCTGCTATTATGATTGTTGGCGGATTTATCGGAGTGAAGTTGTCTGCGGCTAAGAAGGGCAAGGCTGAGGCAGCAGCTGCTACTACGACTGAAGGGCAGAAAGAGTAAGCGCAAGGCTTATTTCACAACTTACTATTTTGACTATTATACTGCTCCGGCGGATACGCCGGAGTAGTGTTGCGTTTATTATGGAGGAATTATTTTGAAAGCATACGGTGTTAATGAACTTAGAAAGATGTTCTTGGATTTCTTCGAGAGCAAGGACCATTTGGTAATGAACAGCTTCTCTCTTGTACCTCACAATGACAAGAGTCTGCTGCTTATTAATGCGGGTATGGCTCCCCTAAAGCCTTACTTTACAGGTCAGGAGATACCGCCGAGAAGAAGAGTGGCTACCTGCCAGAAGTGTATAAGAACAGGTGATATTGAAAACGTTGGTAAGACAGCAAGACATCTTACTTTCTTCGAGATGCTGGGTAATTTCTCTTTTGGTGATTACTTCAAACATGAGGCTATTGCCTGGACCTGGGAGTTTTTAACCAAGGTAGTGGGAATGGAGCCTGACAGACTCTACCCTTCCATATACGGTGAAGACGACGAGGCATTTGACATATGGACTAAGGAAATCGGAGTTCCGGCAGAGAAAATTACCAGATTCTACCGTGACGAGAACGGTGAGTGCGATAACTTCTGGGAGCACGGCGCAGGCCCCTGCGGACCTTGTTCTGAAGTATACTACGATCGTGGTGAGAAGTACGGCTGCGGTTCGCCGGATTGTAAGGTGGGCTGTGACTGCGACCGCTTCATGGAAGTATGGAACAATGTATTTACCCAGTTTAACGGAGACGGACATGGCGGCTACGAAGAGCTGGCCAATAAGAATATAGATACAGGTATGGGATTAGAGCGTCTTGCCGTTGTAGTTCAGGACGTGGATTCCGTATTCGACATCGATACCATGAAGGCCATAAGAGATAAGATCTGCGAGATAGCCGGTAAGAAGTATAATGCTGATGCTATGGATGACGTATCCATCAGACTTATCACCGATCATATAAGATCTACTACATTTATGGTTTCTGATGGAATCATGCCTTCCAACGAGGGAAGAGGATATGTCCTTAGACGTCTTATTAGACGTGCCGCAAGACACGGAAGACTCCTTGGAATAGACGGATTGTTCCTTGCCAAGCTGTCTGAGACAGTTATCGCAGAGAGTAAAGACGGATATCCGGAGCTTGAGGAGAAGAAGGCATTTATCCTAAAGGTCCTTACTCAGGAAGAAGAGAAGTTCAATAAGACAATTGACCAGGGTCTCTCAATCCTTGCTCAGATGCAGGAAGAGATGGAGAAGGCCGGTACTAAGGTGCTCTCCGGTGAGAATGCATTCAAACTGTATGACACCTACGGATTCCCTCTTGATTTAACTCTTGAGATCTTAGACGAGAAGGGATTCTCGGTGGATGAGAAGGCATTTGATGTCTGCATGGAAGAACAGCGTGTGAAGGCTAGAAGTGCTCGTAAGACAACTAACTACATGGGCGCAGATGCTACTATCTATGAAGAACTTGATTCCGGTATAACTACGGAATTCATCGGATATGACAAGTTAGAAGCTGACCGTAAGATTACTGCTCTTGTAAAAGAGGAGGAGTCTGAAGGTGATGTATCAGGCGTTATAAGCGATATCATCGCTGAGGGAGACAGAGGAAGCATCATTGTGGCTGAGACTCCCTTCTATGCCACCATGGGTGGACAGCAGGGTGATAAAGGAGTAATTGAGACTGCAGACGGTAAGTTCGTGGTAGAAGATACAGTTAAGGTTGTGGGTAACAGATACGCTCACGTAGGTTACGTGGAGTCGGGAATCTTCAAGGTGGGAGATGACGTTACTCTTAAGGTAGATGCTACTAACAGGGCCAAGACCTGTAGGAACCACTCAGCAACTCACCTTATGCAGAAGGCTCTTCGTGAGGTCTTGGGAAGCCATGTTGAGCAGGCCGGTTCTTTCCAGGACGGAGAGAGAACACGTTTTGACTTCTCACACTTCGAGGCTATGACAGCTGAGGAACTTAAAAAAGTTGAAGACATGGTAAATGCCAAGATAATGGAGGGCATCCCAGTTGAGACCGCAATTATGTCTATAGATGAGGCTAAAAAGAGCGGAGCTATGGCTCTCTTCGGCGAGAAGTACGGTGATGAGGTACGTGTAGTAACCATGGGTGACTTCTCCAAGGAGCTGTGTGGCGGTACACATGTTAAGAACACTTCCGATATCGCAGCATTTAAGATTATCTCTGAAAGCGGTATCGCTGCGGGAGTAAGACGTATCGAAGCCCTTACAGGGGACAATGTATTCGCTTATTACGAGAATATAGAGAAAGAATTAAACGAGGCTGCCAAGGTGGTTAAGTCCACACCGGCCAACCTTATTGACAGACTTGAGAAGCTCATGGAAGAGGTTAAGGCTCTTCAAAGCGAGAATGAATCATTAAAGAGCAAGGCTGCTAAAGATGCTCTTGGTGATGTAATGGATAAAGTTGTTGAGGTTAATGGTGTTAAGCTTCTGGCTACTTCTGTATCGGGAGTAGACATGAACGGCCTCCGAGACCTTGGAGATCAGCTTAAGACTAAGCTGGGCGAGGGTGTAGTAGTTCTTGCATCTGATATGGATGGCAAGGTTAACCTCATTGCTATGGCAACAGACGAAGCCCAGAAAAAGGGTGCTCACGCAGGCAACCTGATTAAAGCAATCGCAGCTAAGGTAGGCGGCGGTGGCGGCGGTAAGCCGGGCATGGCCCAGGCCGGAGGAAAGAATCCGGCGGGGATAGCAGAGGCATTGGAAGAAGTTAAGAGTGTGTTAGAAGGACAAGTGTAAGATAGGGGAAGTATTCGAATGTTAGATATTCTATACGGAATAGTAGTAAAGCCGATAGAGCTGCTCGTGGAGTTCATCTTTTCGGTTATGTATAAAGTATTTGGCAGTCCCGGAATTGCCATTATATTCGTAAGCCTTGTAGTTCAGCTTCTTGTATTACCTATGTACAAGAAGTCTGATGCTATGCAGGAACAAGAGCGTGATAAACAAAAGAAGATGGAGCATTGGGTTAAGCATATCAAGAGCACCTTTAAGGGCGATGAGAGATATATGATGCTCCAGACATACTATAGGTCTGAAAGGTACAAGCCGTGGTATGCTGTAAAGGGATCATTATCTTTGCTTTTGCAGATTCCCTTTTTTATTGCAGCCTATAATTATTTATCAAATCTAGAAGTTTTAAAAGGGGCATCCTTTAAATTCATAGCAGATTTAGGAGCACCCGATCAGATACTTGCGATAGGCGAGGTGACATTAAATCTCCTGCCTATTTTGATGACGATATTCAACATAATATCCGGTATTATCTATACCAAAGGCTTTCCCATCAAGGACAAGATTCAGACATATGGTCTTGCCCTAATTTTTCTTGTTCTTCTATACAATAGTCCTTCCGGTCTGGTTCTATATTGGACTCTCAATAATTTGTTTTCTTTAGTTAAGAACGTATTTATGAAACTTGTAAAACATACGGATGCTGTTCTTGGACTTGTTTCAGGTGTTTTTGGGGTTGCTGTAGCAATATATTATTTTAATAAATTTGGGCTAGATAGTAATACGAAGACATTATTCATCTTCTTTATTGTTTTACTAAGCCTTTTACCTGCATGTGTTGCAATAATAAGAAAATTGAAGGCCGATAATAATCGGACGACTGATGGCTGTATTCACAGGGCATTAGAGCAGATTGACATTAAAAACACTAAAACGATGTTTACTTTTTGCTCGATTATTTTGGCAATATTTATGGGGGCAATTATTCCGCTTTCGGTTATCGGTGCTTCACCAATAGAGTTTGTTAGTGAGCATTACGGCCCTATTGAACTTATGCTTAACACATTAGCGGTCTATGTTGGTGTGTTTGTTTTATGGATGAGAATTTTCTATGCCTTGGCTTCCGAAAAGGGCAAGAAGATTTTTGCTATCATACTAGCCATAATAACGGTGAATTCGGTTGCTGATTTTTACCTTTACGGAAGAAATCTTGGAAAACTATCTACATATTTGGTATTTGATGATTATCCGGTCTTTTCCACAAAATTGAAGATTATTGGTATTGGGGTATTATTAGTACTTTCGGCTTTTATTGTTGTAATGGTATTAAAATGGGGCAAAGCGTTAAAGCAGCTATTTCAGGTGGCTACATTTGCCGTCGCTATTTTGGCCGTTGTTAGCACAGTTACAACTTATAATACATACAATGCAAGCAATAAAAGAGAATACTCAGAAGCTTCTGACGAAAAAATATTACCACTTAGCAAAAATGGAAAGAATGTAATAGTTTTTATGGTGGATAGAGCTATTAGTGGTTTTATACCTTTCCATATGGAGGAGAAACCAGAACTAAAAGAAATGTATGATGGTTTCACATTTTATCCAAATACGTTATCTTACGGAATAGCTACGAATTATTCAACGCCATCTCTATTTGGTGGATATGAGTATACCCCGGAAAAGATTAATGAAAGAAAAAATGAGACTTTATTAAGTAAGCACAACGAAGCGCTAACCGTTATGCCCAAAATGTTTTCTGATAATAATTATACTGTTACTGTGACTGATCCACCCTGGGCGGGACTGCAATGGGTTCCGGATATATCAATTTATGATGAGTATCCGGGCATAAAGGCATACAATACAGAGGGATTGTATGCAGGTGAGCTTACAAAGTTGTATAGCCACTATTATGAGGGTATTCAAAAACATAATTTTGTATACTACAGTATGATGAAAGTATGTCCTGTATTTATCCAAGAGAGAATATATAATAATGGGGAGTATCTTGCGACTCCCAAGAGTATATCCGTAGATCAGGGATTTTTAAACGTATACTCTGTATTGGCTAACCTTAAGAATATGACACAGATAAAAGATGATGATTCCAATAATTTTCTTATGATGCAGAATCAGACACCTCATAATTCTGTAGAACTTCAGAAGCCTGAATATATTCCCGGTAATCCCAATATTGGTGAAGAAGGAATTAAATCCGGAACGACAATTAATGGAATTACAATACGTATAGACACAAAAGAGCAGGTTGCACTATATGATACAAATATGGCAGCTATGCTTAGAATTGGTGAATGGCTTAATTATTTAAAAGAGCAGGGAGTATATGACAATACAAGAATAATTATTTGTTCTGATCATGGCTGGGGTATCCGTCAGTTTGATGGGATGGTTATTGATGAGAATCCAGAGAGAGAATCTCAGAGCTTCAATCCTTTACTTTTAGTAAAAGATTTTAATGCAAAGGGATTTAACACCAGTAATGAGTTTATGACTTTGGCCGATATTCCCACACTGGCTACAGAAGGTGTAATTAGCAATCCTACCAATCCTTTTACAGGAAATGCAATAAACAGTAGTGAAAAGAATAACCCACAACATGTTACAGGTGGAATTCATTGGATGCCGGACGAAAGTAACGGATATACTTTCAATTGCGAAGGCGGAGCTTGGTGGGAAGTTAAAGATAACATCTTTGATAAGAATAATTGGAAGAAATTACGGGAGGGTAAAGTAAATGAATAATGTTTGGGCCCTTTTGTATATTGACCCGGGAACGGGTAGTATGCTCTTTACAATTATTGTAGGTCTTGTTTCGACGCTTGTTTTTGCATTCAGAGGGCAGCTATTAAAACTTAAGTTTTTGTTTACCGGAGGAAAAGGTGATAAGGCCGACAAGAATAAGTTGCCATACGTAATATTCACAGATAGCAAGAGATATTGGAATGTGTTTAAACCTATTTGTGATGAGTTTGAGCGCAGGGAGATTGAAGTGAATTATTACACGGCATCTCCGGATGATCCTGCTCTTTCTGAGGATTATGAGTTTGTCAAAGCAAAATTTATCGGAGAGGGAAATAAGGCTTATGCAAAGATGAATATGCTTAATTCGACTATTTGTCTTTCTACAACTCCAGGGCTTGATGTTCTCCAATGGAAACGCTCCAAGGATACAGACTTTTATGTACATACTTATCATGACGTTACAGAAGGTCTTGGATATAGAATGTTTGGGGTTGATTTTTATGACGCTGTTTTACTTACGGGAGAGTTCCAAGAAGAATACATTCGTATTCTTGAGGAAAAAAGAGATTTCCCTGTAAAAGAATTGTTTGTAACCGGAAGCACATACATGGATGGCTTGCTTAAACAATATGAAGCCATCAAAGATAATAATGATATCAACCAGGATAGACCTTTTACGGTTCTTCTTGCGCCCTCATGGGGTACGGATAGTATTTTAAATAAATATGGAGAACGAATTCTGAAGGCCCTTGTTGACACAGGATACAAGATTGTAGTTAGACCACATCCGCAGTCATTTATTTCAGATGCTGATTTGATGAAGTCGTTACAAGAAAAGTTCCCGGATAATGATATGTTTTCATGGAACAGCGATAATGATAATTTCAAAGTAATGTATGAGTCAGATATAATGATAACGGATTTTTCCGGCATTATATTTGATTATACTTTTATCTTTGATCGCCCTCTGATTTATGCTGACACCCATATGGATAAGGCTCCTTATGATGCATCATGGGTAGAGGGTGAAGTGTGGAAGCTTCGAATACTTCCTGAACTTGGTCAGAAACTTGAAGAGAGTGATTTCTCGAGGATGAAAGAAATAATAGATGGAGTTTCTGACAATGAGATATTTAAGCAAGGTCGCGAAAAGTACAGAAATATTGCATGGCAGTGTAAGGGTAATTCTGCAAAACTAACAGTAGATTATCTTGAGAACAAATACAAAGAATTAACAGACAAAGAAAGAGATGTTGAGTATGAGCCTGACCAGGCAACAGTTTAGTGTATTATCAGGATTTGAAGAATATGATGATACTTGTATTGAAGATTTTGACAAAACAATAATAAATGAACTTGAGTCGAAAGGCCTCCTAATGGATGGCAAAGTAACTGAATCCGGAATTAAAGCTTTGGAACCCTACAGGGTGAAGCGAGCAGTGTTTATTGCAGCCGGATTAGGGAAGAGACTGGCACCTGTTACCATTAATACGCCCAAACCTTTGGTAAGGGTTCATGGAGTCAGGATTATTGACAGATTGATTGATGCATGCTTGCAAGCAGGAATTGTAGAAATCTATATAGTAAGAGGTTATCTTTCAGAGCAGTTTGATCAACTTCTAATAAAGTATCCTATGATAAAGTTTATAGAGAATACTGTATATACCGAAGCGAATAATATCAGTTCGGCGTTTATTGCAAAAGAATTGTTATCGAACGCTTATGTTTTTGAAGCAGATTTATTAATCTCTAATCCTACAATTATTACCAAGTATCATTATAGTTCAGATTATCTTGCTATAAAGAAAGATTCAACTGATGATTGGTGCTTCAGGGTTAAGGATGGAATTATAATGGAGGAGATGACCAAAGGGGCCGGACAAGATATATGGCAGATGGTCGGAATATCTTATTGGGATAAATCTGACGGGGAAAAACTCTCAAAGGATATTGAGAAAGTATACCATTCTGAAGGCGGCAAAGATCTATATTGGGAACAGGTTCCCTTATGTTATAGGAAAGAGAACTACAAGGTTGCCATAAGAGAATGCTTACAAGAAGATATAGTGGAAATAGATACTTTTGAAGAACTGAAGGCTATAGACAAGGCTTATGCCGTATAGAAATTCGAAATGAAGAAAGAGGATGAAAGAATGACACCTGTAAAACGTAATGTATTATTAAATCCGGGTCCTTCAACAACAACCGATACTGTAAAGTATGCTCAGGTTGTGCCGGATATTTGTCCCAGAGAAAAAGAGTTTGGAAGCCTGATGAAAGGTCTTCGAGAAGATCTGGTAAAGATTGTTCATGGAGATCTTAACAAATATACTTCTGTTTTGTTCTGTGGATCCGGAACAATTAATATTGATGTATGTATGAATTCACTTCTTCCTGAAGGAAAGAAGATTCTTGTTGTTAACAATGGGGCATATTCATCAAGGGCTGTTGAAATATGTCAGTATTATGGACTGCCGTATATTGATTTAAAATTTCCAGTAGATGAAAGACCAAATCTGGAGATTGTTGAAGAGACTCTTAAAGCCAATCCGGATATTGCCCTTGTTCATACGACACATAATGAAACAGGAACAGGCATCTTGAATCCTATAAAAGAAATTGGAGAACTAGCACATAAGTATAATGCTATTTTCACGGTTGATACTACATCAACATATGCCATGAGACCAATCGATGTTGAAAGAGATAATATTGATTTTTGTATGGCATCAGCACAAAAAGGATTAATGGCTTTTACCGGATTAAGCTTTGTTGTAGGAAACAGAGCGATAATTGAACAGTCGGCTAATTATCCAAAGAGATCATATTATTGTAATCTATTTCTCCAGTATGACTATTTTGAGAGGACAGGGGAGATGCACTTTACTCCACCGGTCCAGACAATATACGCTACTCTTCAGGCATTGAAAGAATACTGGGAAGAAGGAGAAGAAGCCAAGTGGGCGAGACATACCAGAGTCTTTAATGCAATTAACGCAGGATTAGATGAGCTCGGATTCAAACAGGTGATTAAGCCGGAGTGGAGAACTGGTCTTGTTTCTTCTGCAATATATCCGGATGATCCTAATTGGAGCTTTGAGAAAGTGCATGATTATTGCTATGAACGGGGCTTCACTATTTATCCGGGAAAGATTTCGACCACCAATACTTTTAGGCTTTGCGCCCTTGGTGCCATTGATGAAGATGATATTAAGGATTTCTTTATTGTATTTAAAGAAGCTTTGGAGTATTATGGGGTGGCTACACCTGTTAAGTACAATTAAGGAGGAATTACATGAAGACGGTTTATACGTGTTTTTGCACAGATGTTATACACGAGGGTCACTTGAATATCATTGAAGAAGCTCACAAACATGGAAGAGTTATCATTGGATGCTTGTCTGATGAAGCCATGATTCGTTATAATAAATTTCCTACATTAAGCCAGGCTGAAAGGATTGAGTTATACAAGAGCATCGACGGAGTGGAAGAGGTTGTTGTTCAGAAGGATATGATGTATAACGACGTTATTCCTAATATTAAACCGGACTATGTTATTCACGGAGATAACTGGAAGGAAGGCCCGGAAAGCGCCATTAGAAATCATGTTGTAGAACTCCTTAAGGAATATGGCGGAGAATTAATAGATATACCTTATACTTATAATGAAAAAGTCAGGAAGATTGATTTGCAGCTTAGAGAAAAGCTTGCTATGCCGGAGTATAGGCGTAAGCGTCTTCGCCAGCTTATTAATATGACGCCGATTGTTAAAACAATGGAGGCTCATAGTGGTCTTACAGGCCTTATTGTTGAGAAAACTGTTGTTGAACATGATGGCAAGTTGGATCAGTTTGATGCTATGTGGATTTCTTCTTTGTGTGATTCAACAGCAAAGGGTAAACCGGATATTGAATTGGTTGATATGACATCACGTTTTAGAACTATCGTTGATATTACGGAGGTTACAACAAAGCCAATCATTTTCGATGGTGATACAGGTGGAATGACGGAACATTTTGTTTATACCGTTAGAAGTCTGGAACGAATGGGTGTTTCTGCAATTATCATTGAGGATAAGACCGGATTAAAGAAGAACAGTTTGTTTGGAACAGAAGTTGAGCAGACACAGGCTTCTATTGAAGAGTTCAGTGCAAAGATTGCAGCGGGAAAGAATGCTCAGCTTACAGATGACTTCATGATTATTGCCAGAATAGAGAGTCTTATCCTTGAAAGAGGAATGGAAGATGCACTTGAAAGAGCAAGGGCCTTCGTTAAAGCCGGTGCTGATGGAATTATGATTCACAGCCGTAAGAAGGATCCGGCAGAGATTCTTGAATTCTGTGATAAGTTTAGAGCAGAAGATAAAGAAACACCTATTGTTGTGGTTCCAAGTTCATTTAATGTCATTACAGAAGAAGAACTTGTGGAACATGGCGTAAATATTGTAATATATGCTAATCAGTTGACCAGAAGTGCTTTTCCTGCTATGCAACAGACGGCAGAAGATATTCTTAGATATCATAGAGCAAAGGAAGTTGATGAGAGACTGATGCCTATTAAACAGATTATTACATTGATAGATGAATTATAGTTAGCTTGTTAATGGAACAACCGGATTGTGAATGGATAATCCGGTTGATGCCTTATTTAGATATGGAGATAAAAAAATGAGAGTTGACAGTTTTGCAAAGATTCTGGATTCTGACTTTTATTCAGGTGTTCCAGATTCACAATTAAAACCGCTTTGTAACTATTTGATGGATAAGTACGGGATTGATTCAAATCATCATATTATTGCAGCCAATGAAGGGAACTGTGTTGCAGTGGCTGCCGGATATCACCTTGCTACAGGTAAGGTTCCCGTAGTTTATATGCAGAATTCGGGCGAAGGTAATATTATTAACCCTGTTGCATCGCTTCTTAATGACAAGGTTTATGCTATTCCAATGATTTTTGTTGTTGGTTGGAGAGGTGAACCGGGAATTCACGATGAGCCCCAGCATATTTATCAGGGTGAGGTTACAGTTAAGCTTCTTGAGGATATGGATATTGCCACCTTTGTAATCGGAAAAGAGACAACAGATGAAGAAGTAGAAGAGGCCATGAAGGGCTTTAAGAAGGTTTTGGCTTCAGGAAAAGATGTTGCTTTTGTTATTCGCAAGGGTGCGCTTAGTGATGCTCCTTCCGTAAAATATGAGAACGATAATGCAATGGTTAGAGAAGATATCATTAAGCATATCGTTAAGGTAAGTGGAGAAGACCCCATTGTAAGTACAACAGGAAAAGCCAGCCGAGAATTATTTGAGACCAGAGTTGCCAATGGACAGAGTCATAAGTATGACTTTTTAACTGTTGGTTCAATGGGACATAGTTCATCAATAGCATTGGGTGTTGCCCTTAATAAACCGGAGCAGAGAATCTGGTGTATTGACGGTGATGGGGCTTTGCTGATGCATATGGGATCAATGGCTGTTATCGGAGCTAATAATCCTAAGAACTTGATTCATATAGTCATTAATAACGGTGCACATGAGACTGTAGGAGGAATGCCTACTGTAGCAGCTAATATTGATGTTGTGGCTATTGCCAAAGCATGTGGTTATCCAAATGCTGTGACTGTAGATTCTTTTGAGGCACTTGATGAGGCGCTTAATCAGGCCAAATCCCGAAATGAATTAAGCTTGATTGAGGTTAAATGCTCAATTGGTGCAAGAGAGGATCTTGGACGTCCTACAACAACCGCACTTGAGAATAAACAGAATTTTATGGATTATCTTGAGACATTAGGATAGTAATAATCATGAATAAAAGAAGCTATTTATGGAATACAACGGCAAGTATGTTGAATTCCGTTATGTCGGCTATATTGCTTTTTGTTGTCATTAGAGTTCTTGGTGTAGAAGCAGGTGGTATTTTTACATTAGGATATTCGGTGGCTCAGTTAATGCTGACTATTGGATACTATGACATGAGGGCGTTTCAAGCAACTGACGTGACGGATGCCTTTAGTTTTGGGGATTATTTTAATTCACGAGTAATTACTTGCCTTGTCATGATGGCGATTAGTGCCATATATATAATTACAAAGAATTATTCAGGCGAGAAACTGATTATTGTTGCTTTGCTGTGTGTATTTAAAATGACTGATGCAATAGAGGATGTTTATCACGGCCAAATGCAGAAACGAGAACATCTTGATGTGGCAGGAATGATTCAAACAACCAGATTAACAGTATGTATTATTTTGTTCACTATTGGACTGTTATTGACAGGTGGTCTTTTAATTACTTGTATTGTTGTTACCGTTTTTTCGCTGGTGGCATCAATACTCCCGAACATTATAATTCTTAAAAGATACGAGAAGTATTCGTTGGCATTTAATCCAGGCAAGGTTTTTGGATTGTTAAGGACATGTCTTCCTTTATGTGTGGGCTCTTATCTTGCCTTGTATATTGGCAATGCCCCAAAGTATGCTATAGATTCGTTTATGGGGAATGCTGCACAGAGTTATTATAATATAATCTTTATGCCCTCATATGTTATTAATTTGTTAAGCGGATTTATTCTTAGACCGACACTGACAACATTGGCTTCTGACTGGGAAGAAGGAAAGGTTTCAAGTTTTGTCGGAAGAATCAGAAAGCTGATTATCATTATTCTGGTTCTTACTGTTGCGGGTATGGCAGCGGCGTATATACTTGGACCGGAAGTTTTGGGATTTGTATATGGAGTAGATCTTCTTGAACATAGGATGGCACTTTTGGTGCTTATTCTGGGCGGAGGCTTTTACGCATTTGGAATTGTAATATACTACGGAATCACAATCGCAAGACAGCAGAAGTATATGACCATTGTGTATGCACTTGTTGCATTAGCCACTTTCTTCTGTGCGCCACTATTGGTTTCATCCATTGGAATAATGGGTGCTGCACTTGCATATTGTTTATCAACAGTATTTCGTTTTATAGGATTTACGGTAATCTTTGTTGTAGTTTTACGCAAAGAAAAGAAGGTAGGAGATTGATTTATGAGAGAATATGATGACTATACTTTAAAAAAGGTTCAAGAATTAGAACTTAGCATTTTAAAAGATTTTGTTGAAATCTGCGAGAGAGAAGGATTCAGATATTTTCTCGAAGCGGGCAGTCTTCTCGGGGCTATACGGCACAAAGGGTTTATTCCGTGGGATGACGATATTGATGTTGGAATGCCAAGAAAAGATTATATGAAGTTTTTAAAATATGCGAAAGAGAATCTTACCGATAAGTATAATATATTGAACTTATATGAGTATGAAAACTATCCGCTTACGTCAACTCAATTAGCTCTTAAAGATACAACATTTGTTATTGATTATTTTGAGGAGATTAAAGGCGTTCCATTTGGAATATTCTTAGACATATTCCCAATGGATTATGTATCAGATGACGAGAAGATTCGCAGAAAACAAATATTAAAGTGCTATATATATGGTCATATCATTATTCTTAAAGGAGTAAAAAAACCTTACATCCCGTATACGGGCTTGCTGAAGAAGTTTCTGCATTTTGGAACCGCAACGGTTCATTACATGTTAAATATTTTTAAGGTCTCTCCAAAGCGTCTATGCAAGAAAATGGAGAGGACTGTCTATCCGTATAGAAATGGGACAAAGTGGATAAAATATATAGATGCGGAAGGATTAGATGTAGACTTATGCAAATGGGATGATATCTTTCCGACTGTACCGATTGAATTTTGCGGACTGACTGTTCAGGCACCAAAAAATTGGGATAAATACTTGAAAAACTATTATGGTGATTATATGCAGTTGCCACCTGTTGAAAAAAGAAAGAATCATTTCCCCGCAAAATTAGATTTTGGAAAATACAAATAGAATTGAGATAAGAAACTATGAAGCTTGAGAGAAGCAATAACCTTGGTCTGATAAAGTTTTTAGCAGCTATTGCTGTTATTATTCATCATTCATTTGCGTTGACATGCCACGAGCAAGATGCGTGGATGGACGTGTTGACACGCGGACAACTTGGATTTGGCGGGCTTGCCGTTGCAATATTCTTTTTTTTCAGTGGATTGTTGGTTACCAAGAGCCTTATGAAGAAGCCTGAGGCGAAGTCATATTTCATTCAGAGAGCGAAGAGAATTATGCCGGCTCTTGCAATAGTTGTTGTGATATCCGCGTTTATTATGGGACCAATAGTATCCACCCTGGGGGCAAAAGAGTATTTCTTTTCCGGAGGGACATATAAGTATCTGTTGAATGCTGTGTTTGTTCCTGTTCATGAGTTGCCCGGAGTATTTGAGAATAATGCGGCGATGGCTACAGTAAACGGAGCATTATGGACGCTGCCGGTTGAGGTAGCATGTTATATTGGTGTTTTTATACTGTATAAGTTAAAACTTCTAACTAAGAAAGTTTTGACTGTAATGGCAGTTCCACTTTACGCATTATGGGTTGGCGTACTGATTTATAACAACTCGTTTTATATTAGTGTGTATAGAGCAGGATTGATGTTCTTTGCAGGAATGCTGGTGTATGCTTATAAAGATGATATTAGGTTATCTAAGTTGTGGGCAGTAATCGGATTTGTTGTATTGGGTGTGCTGTCAGTAGTGGGATTTCTTCAATATGCGTTTGTAATTATTCTGCCATATATATTGCTTGTTTTATGCTGGAACATTAAGCAAGTACCTGAGGCTATAGGCAAGGTTGGTAATGTGTCATATAGTATTTACCTGTGTGGGTTTCCCATTCAGCAGATCATTGTTCATTTGGTAGGAGGAATCATGAGCCCCTATGATAATATGCTTTTTGCAGTACCTATTTCTATTGTATTTGGTATAGTGTTGTGGGCTGTGGGAGAAAGACCTTTTGCCAAGAAAAATAGCCCAAAACGTATATAACAGTTGACGAACACGGAGATTATGGTATAATAACTCTTGTGCAAAACAATACCCAAAGAGTTGTAAGCGGCACAATATACAACCGGAGGGAGGTTAGGTGAGACTATGTCAAATGTTATCGTAAAAGAAAACGAAACTTTAGATAGTGCTTTACGAAGATTTAAAAGGAATTGTGCAAAGGCTGGAATTCAGCAGGAGATTCGTAAGAGAGAGCATTATGAGAAGCCAAGTGTAAAGCGTAAGAAAAAATCTGAAGCAGCACGTAAGCGTAAATATAATTAATATGTAATGATTAGAAGCAGATAGCACAGTGTGCTATCTGTTTTTTGAGGTAAAGCTTTTTAAGACTAAAAAGAAAGTAATTCTGTTGTTAGATACAGGATAATAGGATATACTTTTAAGAGTGGTATAAATCAATAGGAGAATCATATAGTAATAGGATGAAAACTCTAATTATTATTCCGGCTTATAATGAGGAAGCGAGCATAGAATACGTAATAAATAAACTGATAAGCGATTGCCCTGATGCAGACTATGTGGTAATTAATGACTGTTCAAAGGATAATACTCTTGAAGTGTTAAAACGATGCAGGGCAAATTACTTGAATTCACCGCTTAATCTTGGCATCGGCGGTGGCGTGCAAATGGGATATAAATATGCACTGAGCAATGGATATGATATTGCAATTCAGATTGACGGAGATGGGCAACATGATACGTCATTTGTTAAAGATGTAGTGAATCCTATAGAAGCCGGAGAGGCTGATATTGTTATAGGATCGAGATTTATTGAAAAACAAGGCTTTCAGTCTTCGGGAATGAGAAGATTCGGAATAAAGTTTTTAAGTGGGCTGATAAGGCTATGCTGTGGCGCTAAGGTATCTGATGTAACAAGCGGATTCAGAGCAGTTAACAGAAGATATATAGAAATATATGCGCAAGAATATCCGACAGATTATCCTGAACCCGAAGCTATAGTAAAAGCAGCTGTTACCGGTGCAAGAATAAGAGAGATTCCGGTAATAATGAAAGAACGTGAGACAGGAACCAGCTCTATTACACCATTTAAATCAATTTATTATATGATTAAAGTTTCATTGGCAATTTTGCTTTGTAGAATATCCAACAGGAGGAAGTAATATGTCACAGACACTTCAGATAGCTCTATTAGGCGCTATTTTGGTATATTTTGTTATAGTTGTTGTTTTGCTAAAAAAGAAAAGACTCCAATTAAAGTACACTCTGTTGTGGTTGGCAATGGGAGTATGCTTCTTGGTTCTTGCGTTGTTTCCCGAAGTGTTGTTTGCAATACGTGATTTGTTGGGATTTGCTGATGCAATGAATGCATTGTTTGTTCTTATGATAGGCTTCATTCTTATTCTGGTCATGGCCGCTACATCTATTGTTTCAGGTCAAAGTGAAAGAATTAAGAATCTTATTCAGGCTAATGCGCTGCTGGAAAAAAGAGTTAGAGAGCTTGAGGAAAAGACTGAACAAAGTAAAGAATCATAGTAGAATAATTGGGAGGTTCGTTGTCCTATGAAGGTTTTAATCACTGGTGCTGCGGGATATATTGGACGTCATGTAGTAAAGGCGTTTCTTAATGCTGGACATGATGTCTATGTTTCTGATTTTCAGTATAAGGGAGTAGATGAACGGGCTATCATTGTTGAAGAGCCTATTTTTACAGGCCAAAAGGATATATTTGACAGGCTTGGTAAACCGGACGTATTGGTTCATATGGCGTGGAGAGATGGATTTATTCATAATTCTCACGCTCATATGAGAGATTTGTCTTCTCACATTACTTTTTTAGAGAATATGATAGATGGAGGCCTTAAGTATCTTACGGTAATGGGTTCTATGCATGAGATAGGGTATTGGGAAGGCGCTATTGATGAGAATACGCCTTGCAATCCAATGTCTATGTATGGTATCGCAAAGAATGCGTTAAGACAGGCACTTCTCCTATATACAAAAGATAAGGATGTTAATCTGCATTGGCTCAGAGCATATTATATATATGGCGATGATGCCAGAGGTAGTTCAATCTTTGCAAAGATATGCCAGGCTGTTGAGGACGGTAAGAAGGAGTTCCCTTTCACAACAGGAAAGAATAAATATGATTTTATTCATGTAGAAGAACTGGCAAAAATGATAGAAGTTGCTAGTGTTCAGTCAAAGGTTAACGGAATTATTAATGTGTGTACGGGTAAGCCGGTATCTTTGGCAGAAAGAGTAGAAGGCTTCATTGTTGAGAATGGATTTGATATAAAACTTAAGTATGGGGCATTTCCTGACAGACCCTATGATTCGCCGGGAGAATGGGGAGATGCGACATTAATTGAGGAAATAATGAGGAACGCATAGCTATGAAGAAATGGAATGACTATACTTCAAGAGATTTAACTTTTGTAGTATGTACATATAAAGAATGCCCGTATCTTGAAGAGAGTATTCTTTCGCTTATTAACCAGACGGAACAGGCTAAGATACTAATATCAACGTCTACGCCTAATGATTATGTGCAAAGAATAGCAGACAGATACGGAATTGAAGTGAGAGTTAATCCAAATGGCGGTCAGATAAAAGATTATAATTTTGCAATGAAGCAGGCAGATACAAAGCTTGTAATGCTTGCACATCAAGATGAAATACTTCGTGATACATTTGTGGCAGAGACAATAAAGGGACTGAATTATTCAAAAGATCCCATTATTTCATTTACGGATTACATAGAGATGCATAATGATGTAGTGGATGAAAAACAGTCTAAGATGATTAAGATTAAGAAACTGCTCTTGATTCCGGCAAAATGGAAATGGTTGGCAGGCACTAAATTTGGAAAGCGACTTATTCTTTGTATGGGAGATCCTATTACACACCCTAGTGTTGTCTGCGTTGCCAAGAAGATGCCAAAAACTGTTTTTAGAGAAGAATACAAGGCTGCTATGGATTGGGATCTCTGGGAGAGGCTTTCAAAGAGGAAAGGCTCATTCGTATATATTAATAAGATATTGCTCCAGCACAGAATGAATGATGATAATCAGAGTGCTGTTCTTATTAAGGGTGGTAATGAGAGATATAACAATGAGTTTAGTATTTTCAGAAGGTTTTGGCCAAAGCCTATAGTTAAGCTTATTATGAAGTTTTATAGTAGGGCTTATAGTTATTATTGATTTATTGAGCTTGTATTATGCGAAAAAGAGTTAGTATTCTTAATCTATGAATATGTAAGAGGTTTGATTTGAGAAGCGAAGAAGAAGTTTTAAATTTACAATTCTATAAGGGTACAGATGAGTACAGTGATGGAGATATAGAAGATGAATTGCTGGCTGTTGTAAAAGAGAACGATTCATATGAAGAATTCTTAAAGACACGAACGGAATGGCCATTTTTATATCATCTTTCTCCTATTCGAGAGAATCTTTTAGAATGGTATGATTTCAACAAAGAAGGCACACTGTTGGAGATCGGATCAGGGTGTGGGGCTATTTCCGGCTTGTTCTGTAGCAAGGTTAAAAGGGTTGTGGGAATAGACCTGTCAAAAAGACGATCTCTTATTAATATGTATAAGAACAAGTTATATGACAACCTCGAAATATATGTGGGAAACTTTACTGATATAGAGATTGAGGAAAAGTTTGATTATGTAACACTTATCGGAGTCCTGGAGTATTCCTGCTATTATGTAGGTGGAGAGCATGCCTTTACAGAAATGTTAGAAAGAGCAAAATCGTTCTTAAAGCCGGGAGGAACTCTTATAGTTGCAATTGAGAATAAGTTTGGACTTAAGTATTGGGCCGGTGCGGCAGAGGATCATACAGGAATACCTTATGATGGCATAAGTGGATATCATAATGTAGATAAGGTTCGAACATTCTCCAGAGCAGGACTTCAAAAACTGCTAAATGATTCCGGTTATGGAACGACAGAGTTTTATTATCCTATACCGGATTACAAGATGCCAGAGCAGGTATATTCGGACAAAAGGCTACCTAAAAGAGGAAGTATGAAGAATACAAGAGTCGCTTATGATCAGCAGAGATTAGCGATGTTTAATGAGGACCAGGTATATGATGAGCTTTGCGATGAGGGGATGTTCCCTTTCTTTGCAAATTCTTTTTTGGTGTTCGCTAAGGAATAGACTCTGGAGGTTATTTGATGAAAAATACTTTATTTGTAAAGTATAACAGAACAAGAAAAACTGAATACCAGATTAAGACTGAGATAATAGAAGAAAACGGGACGAAATACGTGATAAAAGCGCCTCTCAATGATACGGCGATTAATCATATCGAAAGAATCCAGCAAATATATGATAATCACAGGGATTATTATAATGAAGTAAAGTTGGTTCCGGTAACCACGATTGGCAAAAGCGTCAGATGTGAGTTTATAAAGGGTTCGTCTATAGCTGACTATCTTGGAAGATTCACAGATGATATAGATACGTTTGTTTCTGAGACGAAGAAGTATCTTGGGATAGCTTTGAGTTTAAAACAGGAATACAAGTGTGATTTCTGCTTGACGGATGAGTTTATAAGGTTTTTCGGCAAGATATGGAATATTGAAATGTTGGTTGGAATGCCAGCCATGAAACTATGTAACCTTGATCAGATTTTTGATAATTTCATTATAACTGATGAAGGTTTGTTTGCTATTGATTATGAGTGGATGGTAGATTTTCCTGTTCCTGCGGAGTTTGTGGCATACAGAATGTGCCAAATGCTGTACATCTCTTGTAAGGAAGCTCTTTCAAAAACAATTGGTTTAAGAGAGTTTGTTATCAGGTGTGGCATAAACGAAGACCACATCTGCATTTATGAGGAGATGGATGACCTTTTTAGACAGGTTGCATTTGGTTTTAATTTTGAAGATATTTATACAGAAAGATATAAACAGCCGGTTCTAGATTTACAGACAGGGATATTAAAGCAACTGGAATTAAAGGAGAATCATATAAATAACCTTGAGAGCAACAATGTTGCACTTCATCAGGAGCTTGATAATGCAAATGGAAATCTTGCTTTGTTTTCTAACCAGTTAAGTGTCTATAGAAGAGCAATCCATAACCCTTTTTATTGGTGTTATTGTTTTGCAAAAAAAGTGGGAAAAAAGGTTTTGCCCACTTCTGTGAAAAAAGGCTTAAAGGTTTGGAAAAATGAGGGCTACAGTGTTTTTAAGTATAAATTAAAGGCACGCAAATCAGATAATGCAAACTATGAAAAATGGATTAAGAAAATTGAGGATGAAAGACACATAGAACTTGTGAATAAGAGCTATCCGTTAAGACCTCTTATTTCGGTTCTTGTGCCTGTGTACAATGTAAAGTCTCAATTGTTGGAAGAATGCCTAGATTCTGTTATTAACCAGTCGTATGACAATTGGGAGTTATGTGTAGTTGATGATTGCTCAACTATGGAAGAGACGGTAAGCACACTTAAAAGGTATGAAAATCGTGAGAGAATTAAGATTGCATATAGAAGTGAGAACGGGCATATTTCCAGAACAACTAATCAGGCACTTGATATGGCTACAGGAGATTATATTGCATTATTAGATTGTGATGATCTTCTATCACGAGATGCGTTATTGGAAGTGGTTAATGTAATCAACGAGAATAATGAAGCGGAGTTTATATATAGTGATGAAGATAAAGTAAATGAGGAGGGTACTATGCGGTTTGAGCCATACTTCAAACCGGATTGGTCTCCGGATACGTTGATGTCACTAATGTACACATGCCATTTGGGAGTATTCAAAAAAAGTGTTATAGATGGTCTTGGTGGGCTTAGAATCGGATACGAGGGGTCACAAGACTACGACTTGGTTCTCAGGATGATGGAGGTAGTTGATTATAAGAATATTGTTCATATTCCCCAGATTCTTTACCATTGGAGAACTAGAACCGAATCAACTGCGGCAGATATTTCAGCTAAACCGTACATTCTTGAAGCAACTAAAAAGGCTAAGGAAGATGCGTGTAAGCGTCGTGGAATTAATGCGAGAATAGAATATATCAAGGAAACGGCTCAGTTTAGAGTAAGGTATCTTCCCAATAGTAAATCTTATGTTTCCATTATTATTCCATCAAAAGATAATCCGGAGATTCTTGAACGTTGTCTTGGAAGTATTAGGCACAAGACTCTTTATGCAAAATATGAGATTATCATTGTTGATAACGGAAGCGCAAAGGAGAATAAAGAAAAATATGAGAATTTAGCAACTTTTTATAGATGTAGGTATATCTATAATCCGATGGAATTCAATTTTTCTCATATGTGTAATCTGGGAGCAGAGTATTCTAATGGAAATTATCTGTTGTTCCTTAACGATGATATGGAAGTACTTGGTGGTGAATGGCTTGAAAGAATGCTTGGTCAGGCAGAATTACCGCATATCGGTGCAGTTGGAGCTAAATTGTTGTATCCAAACTCCTCAAATATTCAGCATATAGGAGTACTGAATATAGCACCGGGACCGTCACATGCTTTGGGACGCATGGATGATAATGTTATTCACTATTTTGGAATCAACAAGAATGATACCAACTACCTTGCAGTAACTGCCGCCTGTCTTATGGTTAGTAAAGATAAGTTTCAGGAAGTGGGAGGCTTTGATGAAGATTTAAGAGTTGCATACAATGATGTTGATTTCTGCTTCAAGCTTGCTGAAGCCGGATATTATAATGTATCAAGAATGGATGTCGTACTTTATCATTACGAGTCTTTCAGTAGAGGTATTGACACCTTTAATGAAGAAAAGATGAGAAGGCTTATTGGTGAGAGAGAAAAGCTGTATAGAAGGCATCCTCAGTTTGCCCTGAAAGATGGAATGGATCCATATTATAATCATCGATTAATTCAAAATGGATTGGACTATTCATATAATTACAGCAATATAAATACTAATAAAGTGGAGACTTATGATAGCTGTTCAGTATCGTCTTATTCGGAGTCTGAAACCATTAATTCAAACAATGAGGTTTGTGTGGTAACTGAATCGTCCATTTATATCAGAGGATGGGCTTTCAATAAGAATAAGAATCGTGCAAATGCATCAAAAGTTAGGGTTCTTTTTATAGGTCCTGACAATCAGGCAGTTGTATACAAAACAGTTAAAGAGTATAGGCCTGACGTTGAACAATCAAGCGGAAGAAAGAAAGTATCTTTAACAGGTTATATGTTGAACACAAAAACAGATACAGACCTAAGCGATTATCGTGTTGCGATAGCAATTGGTAAGAAGATTAAGTATATCAAGTAGAATTCTACACTCATAGAAGTGGAGCCTAATTATGTCAAATAAACATTTTGTAAGCCGGCAGATCCAGCGCCTTCGTAACTGCGGGTCTGTCAAGGGCGTTGCCCGAAAAGTAAAACAAAAGATTAGACAGAGCAAGTCTATGAGATGTTTTGGGACTGCAAGTTTTCCTTCTGAAGAGAAGAGAAGATTGCAGTCTGAAACTGCTTTTGATAAGAGCATTAAGATTAGTATCTTAGTGCCTCTTTTTAATACTCCAAAAGTGTTCCTGACAGAGATGATAGATTCAGTTATTAATCAGACTTATGGAAACTGGGATTTGTGCCTGGCGGATGGTTCTGACGAAGAACATAGGCTTGTTGGAGAAATCTGCAGGGAGTATGCAGAAAAAGACAACCGAATAGTTTATAAGAAGCTGGAGTCTAACGAAGGCATATCAGGCAATACTAATAGATGCTTTGAACTTGCTACAGGAGACTATATTGGCCTCTTTGATCATGATGATATCTTACACCCGGAAGTTTTATTTGAATACGTAAAGGCTATTAATGAGAAGAATGCTGATTTCTTATATTGCGATGAAGTGACATTCAAGGGTAGCAGTATCAATAATATGATTACTGCTAATTTCAAACCGGATTTTGCTATTGATAATCTTCGAGCCAATAATTATATCTGTCATTTTTCCTGCTTTAAGAAGGACTTGCTGGAGAGAATGGAGCTTTTCCGTTCAGAGTTTGATGGCAGTCAGGATCATGACATGATTCTTAGAATAACAGAGAAGGCAGAGAATATAGTACATATTCCGCGTATCTTGTATTATTGGAGATCTCACTCGGGAAGTGTAGCATCTAACGTATACGTCAAAGAATATGCCATTGATGCTGCTATACGTGCGGTAACAGATCATTTGAATAGATGTGGGTATGAAGGGGCTAAAGTATGCTCAACAGATGAGTTCCCTACACATTATAAGATTGGTTATAAAATAAACGGCAATCCGAAGATTTCTATTATTATACCCAATATGAATCATACGTCTGATTTAAAAAGGTGCATAGATTCTATCAGGGACAAATCATCATATGATAATTTCGAGATTGTTATTGTTGAGAATAACAGTACTGATAAGGAAATATTCGAGTACTACGATGAACTGACCAAAGACAGCCGGGTTACAGTAGTTCGATATGAGGGCGAGTTTAATTATTCTTCTGTGAATAATTACGGGGCAGAGAAAGCCTCCGGAGATTATTATATCTTGCTTAATAACGATACGGAGATCATTACGACCGATTGGATAGAGCAGCTCCTTATGTATGCCCAGAGAAGTGATGTGGGTGCTGTTGGAGCAAAACTTCTATATGAGGATGGAAGCATCCAGCATGCAGGAGTTATATTAGGCCTTGGACCGGACAGGGTTGCAGGACACATCTTTTACCAGATGCCCGGCAGCGCTATAGGTTACATGGGACGACTTACCTACGCTCAGAATCTAAGTGCTGTTACAGGGGCTTGCCTTATGGTTAGTAAAAAATGCTTTGAGGAAGTGGGAGGACTTGATGAGTCCTTTAGAGTATGTCTTAATGATGTGGACTTTTGCCTAAAACTAAGAGAAAAAGGGTATCTGAATGTATTTACCCCCTTTGCTAAGCTTTATCACTATGAGTCCAAATCCAGAGGCTTTGACGAGTCTCCGGAGAAACAGGCAAGATTTCAAGCAGAGACCAAACTTTTCAAGGAAAAGTGGGGACAGGTGTTAGAAGCAGGAGATCCCTACTACAATCCTAATTTGTCACTTGATTATCCTGATTGCAGAGTAAAGATATGAAAAAGACTATTAACATATTTCGCAGTGTTGAGATTATTCTAATTATCCTTAATTCCATATGGACGCTTGGCGGGGGACGGATATTCGAGCATGCCATGATTCGTCCCTTTGTTGAGTTGTGCGGTGAAGTGGGCGTGACGGCTCTCTTTGTCGCTTTTGGATATGAAGTTTTTGTAAGATTTAAGGCAGTCGAAGGTAATGCGGAGGACACTATTAGTACTGAAGGCAAAGGGATAGGCTTTATTAGACATTCATGGAACTACATTAGATTCATTGCTCCGGAGTACTACGTATTTTTCTTGGCTACGCTTATTATCTCCGGCTCGGGATACTTTAAAGCATCCAACCTGGGTAATATCTTAGCCCATGTTTTCTGCCTGCAGGGGTATTTCCCTGAATATGCTGAAGCCATTAATCCCACTCTTTGGATTATAGGGCTTTTCATTTGGTTTATAGTTCTTGCGAAACCTATTTACAAACTAATGAGAATGAAGAAAGTGGGGAATGCCATTCCCTTCATCTTTATTGGGATATCTGTAATTACAAGATTTCTACTGATTAAACACTTGGGATTCGCAGGTAATCCGTGGGTTAACGAGAACATCTTAACCACCATTGAAGCCTTTGTAATTGGAATGTATATTTCACAGGCGGAGGAGGATAAGGAATCCGAGGAGCAGACTAACAATAGAACTTGCATTGTCTTGGTTATCATGGGAGCTTTGCTGCTTTATTTCGCCTGCATAAGGATAGGTGGCGTGGCAGCCACAACCGGAGCGAACGTGTACGGATACATCTTCCACACCTTTATCTCTTTGCTTATTGCTCTGATGATTTACTTCGCTAATCTAATCAAACTTCCTAAGAGAGAGGAAGAGGGCACCATAGGCAAATGCTTCCGTTGGCTGGAGAGAAATGTCTATGCCATAATAATCTGTCACTGGATTGTAATACGATTTCTGCTGACGCATTTTGAATTCTTACAGCGCCTGTTTCAGAACGGACTTGTCAGATTCGGCGGACTGACTGTTATTGCTGTGGTTAGCGGATGGGTGCTAAAGCTTATAGGAGATGTTATTCGCAAGCTGTTAAAGAAAGCTTCGATTTGAGTAAACCCTCATTTTATGGTATAATCCCCCGTGGAATAAGATTCACGGGGTTTACTTTTTTATGAAGAAATTTTTAGATAAACTGTTTTCCAGGAAGATTCTTGTGGCGCTTGCCATTCTGCTGCAGATCCTGTGGACTTGCGGCGCGGTGTTCTTCCTGAGTTGGTATTATAATTACGTTAATATAGTGTTCTTGGTGCTTTGTGTCCTGCTGGTTTTTAGGATGCTTATTAAGTGGGAGAACAACCCGTCCTATGTGCTGGCATGGTCGGTGCCTATGCTCGTGTTCCCCATATTCGGGCTTACGATTTATTTCCTCTTTGGAAGGGCAAGTCTGACGAGAAAGAAGAGGAGAATCTTCGGAAATATCAGGTTTAGGTACAATGAGTTTATTCCTACCCGGGATGAGGCGCTCGTCTCAGAGGAAGAGCTTGAATCCATTGACTCATCGGTGGCTCGCCAGTCCGAGTACTTAACTGAGTGGTCCGGCTTCCCCTTATGGAAAAATACCTACACCAAGTATTACGAGTCCGGAGAGGTCATGTTCCCGGATATGCTTGAGGCGTTGCGCAGCGCCAAGCATTTTATCTTTATGGAGTTCTTCATCGTCTGTCCGGGACGGATGTGGAGCGAGGTATTAGAAATCTTAGAGCAGAAGGTTAAAGAGGGCGTGGACGTGCGCTTTACTTACGATGACGTGGGTTCCATCGACTACCTTCCCGCCAGATATTATAAAGAGTTGCAGAAGAAGGGTATCAAGTGCGCGGCATTTAACCCCTTCAGACCCCTTATGTCTGTTATCATGAACAACCGTAACCACAGAAAGATTCTGGTGGTGGACGGTCACACGGCATTTACCGGGGGCATTAACCTTGCAGACGAATACATCAACGAAAAGGTGCGCTTCGGCTATTGGAAGGATACGGGTATCATGCTGAAAGGCCCGGCGGTGCTTAGCTTTACCGTGATGTTCCTTGAGATGTGGGAGTATATCACAGGCGTTGCGACTACGCCGGAGGAGATGGCTAAGATGCAGCCAGATACCTACTGCGACGAAAGGTACGACACGACCGGCTTCGTGCAGCCCTATACTGATTCGCCCCTTGATAAAGAATACGTTGGGGAAAATGTCTACCGCAACATTATCTCCCGTGCCAAGAAGTACTGCTACATCTACACGCCTTACCTTATTATCGGTAATGAGATGATCTCCACCCTTTGTATGGCGGCCAAATCCGGAGTTGACGTGCGGATTATTACGCCGGAGATTCCCGATAAGCCTACGGTTTATATGCTAACCCAGTCTTACTACGCAAGGCTTATTAAGGCTGGAGTTAAGGTGTATCAGTTTACACCGGGATTCATCCATGCCAAATGCTTCGTGTGCGACGATGAGATAGCTACGGTTGGCAGTATCAATCTTGACTTTAGAAGTCTGTACATGCACTTTGAATGCGGATGCTGGCTGTATAAGACGGATACGGTGCTGGATGTTAAGAGGGATTTCTTAGAGACTCAGGATAAGAGTCACGAGATTACCTTGGAGTTTTGCCAGTCCCAGCCCAGGGCTAAGAGGGCAGTCCAGGCCTTTTTAAGATTATTTGCGCCATTGCTGTAAGTTTTATCATTTTATGTATAATGATTATCTAATTTGTGTAAGCAGGTAATGAAGAAAATTCGGAGATGATTCATGGAATACATTATTCTTGGAATTGTAATATTTATTATTATTGTGGTCTTACTTCTTTACAGGGAGACGAAGATCTTTCGGGTGACCAATTACTCCTTCCGCCTTCCTGACATGAAAGGAGCAAAGCTTCGTATTGTGGCCCTGGCGGACCTTCACGGCAAGGTCTATGGCAAGGACAATGAGCCCCTGCTTTCGGCTATTGAAGAGGCGAAGCCTGATATGATTATCTGCGCAGGGGATATGATTACCGCATATCTAAAGGCGGGATTTGACGGCGGTCTGGTGGATGGAAAGTTCGTATCTGAGAACAAGCAGTACGAATCTGCCATGAGATTCATGCAGACGTTGGCATGCAAATACCCTGTATTTTTCGGAAATGGAAACCACGAGTCCAGGCTATACAGAAGGGCTTCGGATTTCGGGGATGCTTACGAGAAACTGGTGGCAAGTCTTGGGCAAATGGGAATTGTCCATCTTGCAAATGAGGCTAAATCAGTTACAATTAATGATGTGACTGTGAATGTCTACGGACTTGATATAGAGGGCAAGTACTACAAGAGGGGCAAGACTCCGGAATTACCTGTAGATTATCTGGTAAATAAGCTTGGAGAATGCCGAGGCGCTTCCGATGAAACGGAAGCTGACAAGCCACGTATTAATCTTTTAATTGCCCACAACCCTGATTATCATGAGAGATATTATGAGTGGGGCGCAGATGTAACTTTCTGCGGCCATCTCCATGGTGGAGTCATGAGGCTGCCTTTTATTGGCGGAGTGATATCCCCACAGTTTCATTTCTTCCCAAGGTATAGCGGAGATATATATACCAGAGGTAATCAGGCTATTGTGGTTAGCAAGGGTATTGGCAGCCACAGCATGCCCCTTAGAATATTTGACAGAGCGGAAGTTGTTGTGCTGGATATTTGCTGATATACGTGAGCTTGCCGGTAGTGATATCCGGATTGTTAATTCAAAATAGTTTGTAATTAGGGTAAATAATGAGAGAACGTAATAAAAGTGTGTATAAAACTGAGAGAGGAACTTGAACATGGCATTAGCCGTTAAACTGGAAGCTTTTGAAGGCCCTCTAGACCTTCTGCTTCATCTGATTGATAAGAATAAAGTTAACATATATGACATCCCCATTGCGGAGATTACGGAGCAGTATCTAGACTACATCAGGGAAATGCAGCGTCAGGACCTTGACATCATGAGCGAGTTTCTGGTTATGGCGGCGACTCTTCTTGATATTAAGTCCAGGATGCTTTTGCCCAAGCAGGTGGATGAAGAGGGCGAGGAGATTGACCCCAGAGCCGAGCTGGTGGAGAAGTTGCTGGAGTACAAGATGTACAAGTATATCTCCTACGACTTAAAAGACCGGGCTATGGATGCAGAGCATGTAATGTACAAGACATCTACTGTACCTAAGGAGATTCTTGACTTTGAAGAGCCGGTGGATATGGAAGCACTCCTTGACGGCATCACCTTATCTAAGCTTAATCAGGTATTTAACACCCTTATTAAGCGCCAGGCAGGACGTGTGGACCCGGTTAGGAGTAAGTTCGGTACCATTGAGAAGGAAGAGTTCTCGGTGGAGGATAAGACGGTATTTATCGAGGCTTATATCAATGAACACTCACCGGCGCATTTTACAGATCTCTTGAGTGAGAATGCCAGCAAGGTGGAGATAATCGTATCCTTCCTGGTTATCTTAGAGATGATAAAGGGCGGGAAGATTCGTGTCACCCAGACAGAGCTCTTTGATGACATCGTAATCGAGAGGATAGACAGCCCTGTATTATCCGCGGAGAAATAATGATAATATGCGGTTTTATTGGAAAACATTATTTTAAGTAATGTTTTATAGTATAGAAATAATTGGAGAGGTAGTATAACTTGGATTACATTAATGATGACATAAAAAAAGAAGAGGAGCTTGAGGCCGAGAAAGCCCGCAAAGCTCTTGAAGAGGTGGGCGGCTTAATTGAACATGATGAAGACACCGACCCCATAGAAGATTCTGCTGAGAATCAGGGGCAGGACATTATGGAAACTACAGAATCTGTAGAGTCTTTCGAACAGATTGAGCTAGAGAACACAGAAGCAGAATACTCAGATGAAAAACCTGATAACGACCGCCCCTTACGCATCCTTGAAGAAGACAGCCCACTTGAGCGGGCCCGGGCCGAGGCCAAGAAAGCTGCAGAGAACAAGGCAAATGCCAAAGCGGCTATCGAAGCCATCCTCTTCACTCTGGGAGATGCAGTAGAACTTCCTAAGATTGCCGATGCGGTAGAACTGGACAAAGACGAGACCAAGTCCATCATAGAAGACCTGCAGCGTGAATACGACGAGGCGAATCGAGGCATGAAGATTATAGAGTTGGACGGGGCATATCAGATGTGCACCAGAGACTCTATGTACGACTATCTTATTAGGATTGCCAAACAGCCAAAAAGATTTATAATGACAGACGTGCTCTTAGAGACTCTGTCTATAATAGCTTACAAGCAGCCCGTTACCAAGAACGAGATAGAAAAGATTCGTGGAGTATCTTGCGACCACTCTGTGAATAAACTAATGGAATACAACTTAGTTAAGGAGGTTGGCCGTCTTAACGTGCCGGGAAGGCCCATTCTTCTGGGGACCACGGAAGAGTTCCTTCGAAGTTTCGGCCTAAGCGGACTTGACGACCTGCCTGAGTTCAACCAGGACATGGTGAATGAATTCAAGAGCCAGGCAGAGCAAGAAGTACAACTCCGACTTGATGTGTAATATTATACGTACAAATACAGCGACGTCTCCAGATACAGCCGCTCCTTGGGGTCCTCCAGATTAATCCCCGTCAGCTCATCGATACGGTTCATTCGCTTTAAGAAGCTGCTTCGGTGGATGAACAGCCGCTTGGCGGCAAGCACCGCGTTATACCGCTCCTCGGCGTAAACCCGCAGGGTATGGGCATACTGCGTATTATGCTCCTTGTCATAGGCCGCCAGGATAAGCAGCGCCGGATGGCAGATCTGAGAGGCCGAATAATTAGATATATTCTGAGTTAACATGAAATCCAGAGCGAAGTCTTCATAGTAATATATGAGGTCTTCGCTTTTTTTCGTTTTGCCCCGGGCGAGAGAGAAGTCCGCCTGGGCTCTGGCATCAAATATCTGGTGATAGTTATGTATGCTGTCAAACCGCCTGCTACGCCCTGCTTCCAGGGAAGAGACGGTAAGGAAATGCTCCAAGTTAGATTCGAAATCTTCCCGGCCCTGGCGATCCCCCAGAGAAATATTCCTAAGGATAATAATCTGGTCGTTATGGTAGAGGCTGATGGTCTCCTGCCACATATGCTCAATCTGGGCACAGAGGTAGGTGGTCCGATACAGGGCCCGCTCGGAATACACCCTGGCTAAGATATAGACCTCCCACTCATCCTCCGGTCTTGAATTAAACATCTTCAGGTAAATGTCCCAGTTGGACTGGTCTATTGCCTTCCCGTCTAAGATATCCGCCAAAGACAGATGAAAGGCGTTCAGCAATTCATTTTTATTATCGAAACTTCCGTATTGAGAATAAAGGCCCTCCAAGAAGGGGGCTACGATATCAAACATAGCTATGAGGTAATCCAGGTCATCCCGCTCCGGGTCCACCAGAGTGGCCAGTCTGCCGATATAATCACCGTTATGGTAGACATTTTTCAGGATGGACTTCCTGGGGTAAGAGCAGTAGAAGGCCTCCTTGTGTTGTGTCAGACGGGAGTAGTTGGGGGAGAGGAGGAGCTCGTTGGCAAACTTTAGGGGGAGCTGCTCGTTCTCATCCACCATGTCCATGTAGGGGGTGGAATTGTCGCTGTAGGCGATATAGCGAAAATCCGTATCCGTCAGGGCAATAGGCATATCCACCAGGGAGGCGATAAGGTTAATCATATCCTTGAAGGTGCCCTTGTTGTAGAGGATATCGTTCATCTTACCTTCCCATTCCAGGAAAATGTTGATGATGTGGTTTACTATGTTGTGGCACAGGGGGGCAGCCACGTCATCGTCAATTATTATAAGGGCGTTATTGCCGGGATCCGGTGTAACTTCAGGCTTATTGGTGCAGATGATTATACTGTTGTTAGCCTTGGAAAGGCACTGTACAAGCTCTGCCGGCTTCACAATAATAATAAGGGAATCCATATCCAGATAAGCGTTGTAGAACATGGATGTCCTGGCGGTGGCTGTCTCCGAATCCCGGAATGATGAAATGTTATAGTATTGTTCTATCTGATTATGCACTATAGCGCCGTTAAATAGCATGTTAGCCTCCTGTAACTTGCGTCAACAAAATGTACTATATGTATATTATTACATACTTAATCTCTATTAATCACGAGGTTTATTCTACCATGTAATCCCAATAAATACAAGGCTTTGGCGTGCTTACGCGCCAATAATAAGGAAAATGAGATTAAATATGCAGGGTGTACAATGTGTACACTAAAATGCAAAACTAGGGTGCACCTTATCGGATTTACGGGGGACATTTTCGGAAGTATTATTAATGCATAAGATGGCTTAGCGGGTAAGCCAATTAGGCGGTCACCGGCATTTGTAAGATGATATTAAACAATACTACTCCGAAACCCATAACTCATTAACCAAATGCCAGTCCGCGTTCGTCACAAGCAAACAAGGAATTAGAGAAGGAGAATTATTATGCTTACAGCAAGACAGAATGTTGATGAAGTAATTAAGGGCGGTAATCCTGAGAGATATGCCAACAATTACGAGTGGATCCAGTTACTCTTTGCACCCTTTTACATGCACAACCCAACCCCGCAGAAGGGGCAGGAAGACGTTGTTGACGCCTGGGGAGTAACCAACAGCTGGCCCGGAAATGTTCCCGGACCATTCCCGGTTCACACACCGGATAAGGTGGTTATCAAGGATTATGAGAACTGGAGAGATTATGTAAAGGCTCCAAGCCTTGATTTCCCGGAGGAAGAATGGAATATCTTCGCACCTCAGTACGATGGTGTTGATCACGAGCAGGCTTATGCGGCAGCTTTCTATGCACCGGGTATGTTCGAGAGAATGCATCACTGCGGAGGTATCGAGAATGCTATGATGGCTTTCTACGAGTGCCCGGATGAAGTGCATGATTTGATTAAGTTTATTAAGGATTGGGAGCTGCAGTTTGCAGAAGGACTTTGCAGTCATTTCAAGGGAATGGATGCAATCTTCCATCACGATGACTGGGGCAGCATGCAGTCAACCTTCATGAGCCCGGCTATGTTCGAAGACTTCTTCGGCGATGCTTATGCTGAAGTATACAAATATTATCATGACCACGGATGCAAGTATGTTGTTCATCACTCAGACAGCTACGGTGCAACACTTGTTCCTACAATGATTGACATGGGAATTGATGTATGGCAGGGTTGCATGTACTCTAACAATTTACCTGAGCTTGTATCCAAGTACGGCGACAAGATTACCTTCATGGGTGGATTCGACGGCGCTATGATTGACCGTCCGGATGCTACCAAGGAGCTGGTAAAAGAGTGCGTATACAAGGTACTTGATGAAGTGGGAACACCTAAGGGATTCATCCCCTGTATCGCTCAGGGTGGCCCGGGTTCAGTATTCCCGGATGTATATCTGTGGCTTATGGATGCTATTGACGAGTACAGCATCGAGAAGATGGGAGTTAAGAAAGAGGATATTACAAGACTTCCAAACCAGATAATGTTTTAAATGTTATGAGGGGGGACCCGCTTGCGGGGAGAGTCCTGATAACAAAGAAAATGTTACCTTGGATTGTTATTTGGAGTGTTACATATTATACTTCATGATACTATACTATAAAAGGGTGGGAAGCTTACGCGGCTTCCTACCCTTTTTGGTCAAACAAGTTAATTAGTCAAGTTTTCCGATCATGTCCATGGCCTCGGCGTAGTCTTTCTTGATATCCTCCACCATGCCTTCGTAGTCGTTGTAATCCTTGGCTCGGAGTTTCTCCACCAGCTTCTGGGTGCTGTCGTTAAGATTACCCAGTCCCAAGTTGGCGGACACGCCCTTTAATGTATGAGCATGGCTAAATGCCGACTCGAACTCCTTAGCATCTATACTGGCAATGAGTTTGGCGTAGCTTTCGTCATTTACAAACTTCTTCAAGAATTTGAAGAGCAGTTCCTCCTTGCCCATAAAACGCTCCATAGTAACGTCTATATCCACTCCGCATGCCTCAAGCATTGATCTTGTCTGTGCGTTCATTGTTTACCTCCCATAGTGTTTAGTTCATTGGAACTAATTTTATATGGGAATTGTAACATATTGTAGAAACTTTTACAATAATATCAGACAACTTATTCTGTGATACCTAGAGGTCATAAGGAAAAAGTTATGGCTCTATTACATAATTTGCGACTAATTGTCATATAGCTTTTATTATTTGCAGAAAATGGCCCTGAACACGTAATTTTATTGACATTAGGTCATTATTTTCATATAATAAGAAAAGCAAATTGAATACGTCATATCATTTTCGCAACCCCTTGATATTCGGGGCTGTGATTAAGAGGAAGCCGGTGAGAATCCGGAGCTTAACCGTAAGCTGTATATACATGAGAGGGATGACGGATGAAAGTCGCCATTGTGCATAGCATGAGAAGGTGGTCGTTCCTTGCGGGGGCGGGTCCATCGCCCGGTCCTATAGTGTATGAGCCAGAAGACTTAATGATGTGCGGTGATATAGGATGGGAAGTACTGCGGCCATTTTTAGGTTGCAGTTTTATTTTTGCATAGCGAGTTAGCATAACCTTTCTCTAAGACAAATATCACCGTTGCTAAAACCTCAACACGTATTCTGTACAGTCTTGCTAGGGGGCAAGATTATAGCGGGAGTGGAGTAATAACCCGTAACAACAACTCAAAACAAGGAGGACAAGGAAATGAAATCAAAAAGAAAATTAGCTTTGGCAGTAATAATGGCTTTGATTGTAAGCATGCTGCCTATGACGGTGTTTGCAGAGGAATCAAAACTTATATGGGGTGATCCCGCATGGTCAACATCAGACAAAATTACCATTAAATTCTCGTTTGCAGAGTCAGTTTTGAATGATAATGGTGGAGCAGCACCCACAGCTGATGGAACATACGATGCGACAATTGATTTGGTTAATTCAAAAAGTAAAGCTACCGAAAAGATTGGAATGTATGCTACCGTAGATAAAACAAATGCAAAAATTATTATTAGTAGCGGTACTACTAGCGGTAAGTTGAGTTTTACCAACGGAAAGGCTGCCGCAGATGCTGAAAAAGGCCTTCCTGAAAGAGATACAGAGCTTCTTGGAATTTATAAGGGAGCAGAACTTGATGATAATACAAGAGAAGCAGGATTAATTGAACCTGAGAATGGAACTATTACTGTTCCGGACATCACTCCTGCTGAGGCTTTTCATTATTCTTATAAATATAGAGTGCAGACAGTAGAAGAACCGGAACCTGAAAAACCGGAACTTCCCAGTGCTGATGGTATGAAAGTACAGATTTTAAGAATAGCCAATGTTTCCGAGAAATATATCGGTACGGACTTTGGGGCTGACAAATATAGTATTGCAGAAGTTTCAGGTGATCTTGTTTTTGTAAAGATGCAGGGTAACTTTACAAAAATTGTTTCAGGTGAACTTGATGATACACACAAGAATGATACAGCAGGTACAGCTGCAGGAGAAGAACTCGTTCCCAAAGAAGAAGGGGGTAAGTCATACGTAACATATCCTTTCCAGGTAACCAAGCTTGATGAGCCAATTAAGTTCTGTATGTACTCAGGAAGTATGGGTAAGTGGATTGGCTACTCTATTACATTCTCAAAAGCTACAGAAGGCGCTCAGACTATTACACCTTCTGATATCAAGATGGATGAGAACGGGGCTAACATTACAGCAGAGGATGCTACTGATCTTGTGTTAACTAAAGAGACTGTTGGAAAGATTATGCAGGAGGGAGCTCCTCTTACTATTACAAATAAGACAGGCGTAATCACATTTGATGGCGATGCGGTAAGCTCAGCTTTTGCATACCTTGACGGTGCAGTTAATTTTGAAATGAAAGATATCAAGGAAACTAATCCATTATTCGCAGATTCCGATTACGCTATGGTTCTTGACCTTTCTCTCACAGATGCTGAAGGAAACAACCTCTTCAAAGAAGGCGGAAAAGGTACTGCTAAGATTACAGTTCCTTTCACCGGTGAAGTTCCTGAAGGAAAGACTGTTAAGGTATTCTACATCACAGCTTCCGGAAGAGAAGAAGTTGAAGCAACTTACGATAGAGATGCTAAAACTGTAACATTTACTGTAAGCCACTTCTCACAGTATGGTTTAGAGGTTGCTGATGCTACAAAGAGCCCTAACACCGGTGACAACAGCTTATTATTCGTTTTCGTAGGCCTTATGCTTATGAGTGGAGTTGCATTTGCTGCAACAAAGAAAGGTTTGATTAAATAATGAAATCAGCACTTAAGAGATTATTATGTATTATTGCTTGTATGGCACTTGTCATGGCGTTCTCTACGAACGCCATGGCTGCCGGCAAGATTAAAGACGGCACTTACAATATTGGCTTTTCATTTACCGGAGGTTCGGGTAAAGCAACCGCAACATCAGCTACACTTATAGTAAGTGGTGGCAAGATGCAGGTTAAGATTACTATGAGTAGCCCTAACTTCACCAAGGCTGTTGTGGGTGGCGCGACATACAAGAATCAAAGCGCAGGAAGTAACTCGACATTTACTTTCCCGGTATCAGCTCTTGATTCGGCTATGACTGTTACGGCAACTACAGTTGCCATGAGTCAACCACATGATATTGATTATCAGTTGACTCTTAATTCTTCATCACTTCCGGCTTCAGCATTCCAGGAAGACTCTACCCCTTCTCAGAGCAAGGAGCAACCCAAGGTAGAACCTCAGGAATCAGAAACTGAGAAGACAGAGAAGCAAATCGAAGAATGCAAGACCGCTTTAATGGAGTGTATGAAGAAGGCTTTTGCAGAACTTCGTAAAAAAATTGCATCATAGAAGAGGCATTAATTCATGAAAAGAATAGTTTCGTTTCTTTTAAGTATAGTGATGGTTGCCACACTTCTTACAGGCTGCGGCGGCGGTGGCAGTAAGGCCGGTTCCTCCGACAAGGATATCGCGGGCCTAAAGTATACTGACAGCGTAGAATTCAAATACGCCAAGATGGTAACCATAGATAATTACGAGGGTGGATACAGACTTATCCGCACCCAGGAAAAGGACAACCTGCTGGTTGTGCCTGAGGGTAAGGAGGCGCCCAAGGATTTGCCTAAGGACATAAAGGTTCTTAAAGCCCCTGCGGACAAGATTTACCTGGCGGCATCAGCAGCCATGGCCCTTGTAAATGCCGTAGATGGTGTTGATAATATCCTTCTTTCGGGAATCAATCCCGATGACTGGTACATTACCAAGGCTTCAGAGAACATGAAGGCAGGCAAGATGCTTTTTGCAGGCAAGTATTCAGCTCCCGATTATGAGCTTATGCTTTCCAAAGGCTGTCAGCTGGCTATTGAGTCCACCATGATCTACCATACACCGGAAGTAAGAGAGAAGCTTGAAGAGCTGGGTATTCCGGTATTCGTAGACTTGGCAAGCCGTGAGGGTGATCCTCTTGGCCGTATGGAATGGGTTAAGGTCTATGGTGCCATGATAGGCAATCTTGACAAGGCCAACACCTTCTTTAATGAGAAGGCTGCGGAAGTCGAGAAGGTTAAGGGCAAGGAAAAGACCGGCAAGACGGTGGCATTTGTAAGTATTAATTCATCAGGTCTTGCGGTGGTTCGTAAGTCTAAGGACTATGTTCCCGCCATGATTGAAATCGCCGGCGGTAAGTACATCTTCGAGAACTTGGGTGACGGTACGGACGCCTTATCCACTATGAACATGACCTTAGAGGAGTTCTATAACGGTGCAATGGATGCTGATATTATCATTTATAACAGCACTATCGCCGGAGAGGTTAACTCCATTCAGGACCTTATCGGCAAGGCCCACATCTTCGCGGACCTTAAGGCGGTGAAGGAGGGCAATGTATGGTGCACCTTCAAGAATATGTACCAGGCCACGGACTCCATCGCGGATATCATCGTTGATATGCGAGCCATATTTGCCAATGATGAGGAAGGTATCAAAAACCTGAAGTATATTTATAAATTGAATTAAAAGAGGTTCTTAATGAAAGATAATAGTAGACGAATCGGCAGATATACGCTGGTGTTTGCGGTTCTTATAATCGCCGTTATTGTAATTACGGTTCTTAATATCGTAATCGGAAGCGTCAATATCTCTGTCGGTGACATAATAGGCGTTCTCTTTGGGAATGCCGAGGGAACTACCCAGTCAGGTATTATCTGGAAGATAAGAATGCCGAGAGTTTTTATGGCGGCAATCCTGGGAGGGGCTTTAGCCCTCTCAGGTTTTCTCTTACAGACCTTTTTTGCAAATCCCATTGCAGGTCCTTACATCCTCGGTATATCCTCCGGAGCCAAGCTGTTCGTTTCCTTTGCAATGATTATAGTGACAAGCTATGTGGGACATGTAGGGTCCTTCGAGCTTATTGTTGCCGCTTTTCTGGGATCTCTTGCTTCAATCGGGTTCGTTCTTTTGGTGTCCAGGAAGGTCAAACGAATGTCCATGCTTTTGGTAGCGGGTATCATGATAGGTTATATCTGTACGGCTATCACTGACTTTGTGGTTACATTTGCCGCAGACTCAGACATCGTTAATCTTCATAACTGGTCTAAGGGAAGCTTCTCCGGAATGAGCTGGTCCAGTGTCCAGACGGCATTTTTCGTAGTAATTATTACAAGTATTATTGTATTTCTGTTATCTAAACCTATCGGAGCTTTTCAACTGGGTGAGGCTTATGCCCAGAGCGTGGGAGTAAATATTCAGGTATTTAAGGTAGTGCTGATTCTGCTATCAAGTATACTCTCTGCCTGCGTAACGGCGTTTGCCGGTCCTATTTCTTTCGTAGGAATAGCGGTTCCTCATCTTATTAAATTGTTTCTTAAGACATCCAAACCGATTATCGTTATACCGGCTGTATTCTTAGGCGGTTCTGTATTCTGTATGGGATGCGACCTTATCGCAAGAACGGTGTTCGCTCCTTCAGAACTGGCAATTTCTACGGTTACGGCAATCTTCGGTGCACCAATCGTTATCTGGATGATTATTAAGAGACAGACGAGGTGAGGTGTCTATGAGCGATTATTATTTTTCTACAAAAGACCTATCCGTAGGCTACAATGGCAAAGCCCTTATTACGGATATCAATGTTGAGTTAAATAAAGGACAGATCATGACCCTGATAGGACCCAACGGTTCAGGTAAGTCCACCATATTAAAGAGTATCAGTAATCACCTAAGGACCATTGCGGGTACGGTTTTTATCGGTGATTCCACACTCCATGACATGTCCTACAAGGACTTGTCGGTGAAGATGGCAGTGGTACTTACGGAACGTATCAAGGTGGAGCTTATGACCTGTCGAGACATCGTGGCTACGGGACGTTACCCCTATACAGGGCGCTTAGGCCTTCTTACAGATGAGGATAATAAGAAGGTGGATGCAGCCATCAAGCTGGTTAACGCGGAAGAGATAGCGGAAAGAGACTTCGCCGCCATCAGTGACGGTCAGAGACAGCGTGTTATGCTGGCTCGTGCTATCTGTCAGGAGCCGGAGATTATCATACTTGATGAGCCCACGTCTTTCCTGGATATTAAGCATAAGTTAGAGCTTTTAGACATCCTTCGCCGTATGGTGGAAGAGCAGAATATCGTGGTTATCATGTCCCTTCATGAGATTGACTTGGCCCAGAAGGTATCGGATATCATCATGTGCGTTAAGGGTGACCATGTAACAAGTCTTGGAACCCCCAGGGAGATATTTACCAAGGACAATATCACAGCCCTCTACGATATCAACAAGGGTAACTACAATATGTTCTTCGGAAGCGTGGAACTGCCAAGGCCGGAAGGTGTACCGGAGACCTTTATTATCGCGGGTAACGGCACGGGAATCGACATCTTCCGTGAATATCAAAAGAAGAAGGTTCCCTTTTATGCGGGAGTGCTGCACACCAATGATTTAGACTACCAGGTGGCTTGTGATCTGGCTATGGAGGTTGTGTCTGTTCCGGCATTTGAAGAGATAGATAATGAGGCCTATGAGAAGGCCAAGGCATTGATCGATAAGTGCAAGACTGTTGTGTATACCGGAGTGGCATTCGGCACCGCCAACAGACTTAACAAGGACTTGTTGGAATATGCTAAGGGAAATGGCAAGGAAATACTTAATTTATAAGGTGAGTTTATAACAGGTCATAAGTATTTACTTATGGCCTTGGTCGGGAAAATATGGTAGAATCTTCATGTTAGTTTTATAAAATTTGCGAGGTACTATTTTGCATAACGGTCTTGAAGATAAGTATGTAATTAAAGATAACAAAAAACTGCAGATGGGTTACACCACCGGGTCCTGCGCTGCGGGGGCTGCCAAGGCGGCCACCATCATGCTTTTAACCGGCAATGATGTGAGAAGCGTGGAGCTTATGACCCCCAAGGGGATCCTCCTTACTCTGGAGATTAAGGAGAAGTCTAAAGGGGAGGGCTTCGTATCCTGTGCGGTGGAGAAGTTCGCAGGGGATGACCCGGATGTAACGGACAAGGCCCTGGTCTATGCCAAAGTCTCCAAGACTAATGAAGCAGGTGGAAGTAACAAGGTAAATATCGACGGTGGCCTTGGGGTGGGTCGGGTTACCAAGCCGGGACTTGACCAGCCGGTGGGCAATGCGGCTATAAACCACGTGCCCAGGGAGATGATTACTGCTGCGGTGAAGGATATCTGCGAGACCTTTGAGTACTTCGGTGATATTGACGTGGAGATCTCCATTCCTGCCGGTGTGGAACTGGCAAGGAAGACATTTAACCCAAGGCTGGGAATTGAAGGCGGTATCTCGGTACTTGGAACCAGCGGCATCGTAATGCCCATGAGTGAAGATGCCCTTATTGCAAGTATCAAGATAGAGATGTCCATGAAGCGGGAAGGGGGAGCGGAGTATCTCCTTATTACTCCGGGTAACTACGGCACTAACTACCTGACTACGGCCCTGCCTTTTGAGTCTAAGAAGGCGGTAAAGTGCAGCAATTACATCGGTAATACCATCGATATGGCCATAGAACTTGGGACTAAGGGAATTCTCTTTGTGGGTCACTTCGGCAAGTTTGTAAAGTTGGCCGGGGGAATAATGAATACCCATTCCCACAATGCGGACTGTCGAATGGAGATTATCGTTACCAATGCCATGATGGCAGGTGTCCCGAGAGAGGTCTTGACGGAGATAACAAAGTGCGTTACCACCGATGATGCGGTGAAGCTCCTTAAAGAGTCAGGCTACTTGGAAGCCACCATGGATCGCATAATGGAGAGGATGCTCTTTTACGTAAATCAACGAGCTTATAACGAGCTTAAGATAGGAATCATTACATTTTCAAATGTATACGGCGAGCTGGGCAAAGCGGGCGCTGTAGATGAGCTTATTGAATTAATAGCAAAGAAAACAAAGGAGGAACAATTATGATACATTTCGTTGGAGCGGGCTCGGGAGCCCCGGATCTTATCACTCTTAGAGGTAAGAAATTCTTAGAGCAGGCTGATGTAATCATCTACGCCGGTTCACTGGTTAATCCACAACTCTTAGATTATAAGAAGGAAGGCTGCGAGGTATATAACAGCGCAACCATGACTTTGGAAGAAGTAATTGAAGTAATGAAGAAAACTGAGGAAAAGGGTCTTATGACTGTACGTCTTCATACAGGTGACCCCTGTATCTACGGCGCCATCAGAGAGCAGATGGACGAGCTTGATAAGCTTGGTTACAAGTACGATACCACACCCGGCGTAAGTGCTTTCTGCGGTGCGGCATCAGCCCTTAATCTTGAATATACACTTCCTGACGTATCACAATCTGTTATTATTACTAGAATGGCAGGAAGAACTCCGGTTCCGGAGAAGGAGAGCATCAGAAGCTTTGCGGCTCATCAGGCTTCAATGGTGGTATTTCTTAGTACCGGACTCTTAGAAGACCTTAGTAAGGAGCTTATTGCAGGCGGATATTCTGCAGATACTCCGGCAGCCATAGTTTACAAGGCTACCTGGGATGATGAGAAGAAGTTCGTATGTACTGTAGGTACTCTTGCCGAAACGGCAAAAGAAAACAACATCACCAAGACAGCTCTTATGCTTATAGGTGACGCGGTTACACATTCAAGCTATAACAGATCGGAGTTATACAATCCGGCATTTACTACAGAGTTTAGAGAGGCGACAAAATAATGTCCAAGAAAGTATCTGTTGTTGCATTTACGGAGCCCGGATTGCTCCGTATGACAGAAGTAGAAACTGCGTTTTTAAATATTAATGAAAGATGTGGCGAGGACTGGATAATAACCTGTTCTTTCAAGCCTGAGAATCTGAAAGAATGGTGTGCGGAGGCCTTTGCGGAAGCTGATTGCATATTTTTCGTATGTGCCACCGGCATCGCCGTAAGAACCATAGCACCTTTTCTTATCAGTAAGACCAAGGATCCGGCGGTTTTAGTCATGGACGATTTGGGGCTTAATCTGGTGGCTCTTATATCAGGCCATATTGGCGGAGCCAATGAACTGGCGGGCCTTCTTGCAGCTGATTTGGAGGCACATCCTGTTATTACCACATCTTCGGATGTTCATGGCAAGATACCCATTGACGCCTGGGCAATCAAGAATAATCTCTACATTACTGATATGATTGCCGCTAAAAAGGTGGCCATGGAGCTGGTGGAAGGCAGAAGGGTAGGCCTGTATTGCGATTGCGGAATAGTGGGTATGGTGCCGGAAGAACTGGTGCTTCTAGACGGAGAGGAAGACCTTCCGGAGGATGTGAAGTGGTCGGTGGTTATCACTCACAAGATTCTATCCAAGGATATCTCACAGGTTCGTAAGAAGAATATCCTCTGGCTTATCCCAAGGCTCAATGCCATAGGTGTAGGCTGCAAGAGGGGCAAGACATGCAAGGAGATTGAAGCCGCTGTTAAGATGACCTTGGAAGATGCGGGAATTGATATGAGAAGCATAGGCAAGATGGCTTCCATAGATATCAAGTCCGTGGAGGACGGCCTGCAGGAATTCGCCATGGAATACAACATTCCGCTGTCATTTTTCTCGGGAAAAGAGCTTGACAAGCTGCCCGGGGATTTTCAGGAATCTGATTTTGTAAAGGGGATAACCGGGGTGGACAATGTCTGCGAACGGGCGGCTATTATGGCAATATTAAGAGACGAGCCCGGCGCTTCAAGAGACAAGAACCTATTGGTACCAAAGAATCGTTGCCACGGCGTAACAGTAGCCGTTGCCGGTAAGAAAGGAAGTATTATATTTGAGTAAGATGTATGTAGTGGGCATAGGCCCCGGCGGATATGAATATATGACAATTAAGGCAGCCAATGTCTTAAAAGAAGTTGATGTTATCGTTGGATATACAGTTTATATTGATCTGGTTAAGGATCAGTTCCCGGATAAGGAGTTCTTAAGCACTCCCATGCGTAAGGAAGTTGACAGATGCCGTCTGGCATTTGAAGAGGCTGCAAAGGGTAAGAATGTTGCCATGATCTGCTCCGGTGATGCGGGAGTATACGGTATGAGCGGTTTGATGCTAACCATTGGGGCTGAGGAATTCCCGGATATTCCGGTGGAGATTGTAAGTGGTGTTACAGCTACCCTTAGCGGAGCTTCAGTTCTTGGAGCACCTCTTATTCATGACTTCGCGGTTATCTCTTTAAGCGATCTTCTTACCCCATGGGAGGTTATTGTGAAGCGTATTGAGGCTGCGGCTGAGAGCGACATGGCTATCTGCTTCTATAATCCTTCGAGCAAGAAGCGTCATGACTACTTACAGAAGGCTTGCGATATCATCTTAAAGCACAGAAGCCCTGAAAATGTATGCGGTACCGTTGAGAACATCGGCCGCGAGGGTGAATCTTTCAAGGTTTACACCTTAAAGGAGCTTCGTGATACACAGGTTGATATGTTCACCACAGTATTCGTGGGTAATTCAAAGACTCAGGTTATTAACGGTCGTATGGTAACACCAAGAGGTTACAGAGGCGTTGAGGACTAATATATGAAGAAGATAATTGTCTTCGCCGGCACAAAAGAGGGAAGGGAGCTTTCCCTTTCTCTTGTTTGCGCTTACGACGAAGTTCACGTAAATGTGGCAACTGAATACGGCGAGGAGATTATTGATTATCGTGAGGGTATGGTTATTCATCAGGGTCGTCTTGATGAAAAGGGCATCATAGATTATATTGAAGATGTGGAGCCTCAGGCGGTGGTTGATGCAACCCATCCTTATGCTAGGGCTGCTTCTGCCAATATCCGCAAGGCCTGTGAGAAAACCGGCTATACTTACCTTAGACTTCTAAGGGACAATGCCGGAGATAAGTCGGGCTGTGTATGCTTTGATACCAAGGAAGAGGCAGTGGAGTACTTAAACGAAAGAGTTGGTAATATCCTGCTTACTACAGGCAGCAAGGAGTTGGGCGATTATGTCCGACTTATTAATGACAAGTCGAGGATTATCGCCAGATTCTTGGCAGATTCGGCTTCTGTGGCTGCGGCAAGGGATATGGGGCTTTCGGCAAAGCAGATTATCTGTATGCAAGGACCCTTTAGTACAGAGATGAATGCCGCCACCCTGCGGCAATACGAGGCAAAGTTCTTGGTGACCAAGGAGACCGGTTCTGTAGGAGGTTTCCCGGAAAAGATTGAGGGAGCAAGGCTTGCAGGTGCCGAAGTTGTGGTTATTAACAGACCTAAGGAAGAAGGCATGACTTACAGTGAGATATGTAAGCACCTTGGGATTTAATTTGTGATTTGGAAGATGGTTTTATTATGAGTGACGGACGAATAATTACTATTCTGGGTATCGGTATGGGCAATATTGATACTCTTACAATGGAAGGATATAATGCCTGCAGGGAGGCTGATGTTATAATCGGTGCCGGCAGAATGCTTGAAGGCCTTGGAACCTTTGAAAAGCCGGTAAAGGATTTGTATAAGGCTGAGGAGATTGTAGACTTCATCAAATCTAATCCTGATTTAGTAAATGTGGTTGTTGCTTTCTCCGGAGATATAGGCTTTTACAGCGGTGCTACTAAGCTTAATGACCTTTTGCTTGAGGAAAGATTTCGGGTGAGACGTATTCCCGGTATCTCTTCTGTGGTTTATTTTGCAGCTAAGCTTGGTAAACCCTGGCAGGATGTGAAGCTGGTAAGCTTACATGGCAGAAAGCAGAATATTATTGATGCTATTAAGCATAACAAAATCGTCTTTTCCTTAATCGGTAAGGCGGATAGTGTAAGAGAACTATCAGCTAAGCTTATAGAGTACGGGTTCTCGGATGTAGTTATGCATCTTGGCTTTATGTTAAGCTATGAGAACGAGAAGATCTTAGAAGGAAAGCCGGCGGATTTTACAGACTTTAATGAAGACGGGTTAAGCGTTGTTTTTATAGAGAATAATAAGGCGGCTGATGCGGTTATAACCCACGGACTTCCCGATGATTTCTTTACCAGAGGGGATGCCCCCATGACCAAGGAGGAGATAAGGAGTATATCCTTATCAAAACTTGCTTTAACGAAAGACGGTGTGTTATACGATGTGGGAGCCGGTACGGGATCTATATCCATTGAGTGCGCCCTGCAGATGGCCGACGGTGAAGTATATGCCATCGAGAAGAAGGAAGAGGCTGTTGAGCTGTTAAAGAAGAACAAGCTTTTATGCGGTGCGGATAATCTGACAGTTATTGAAGGATTAGCCCCGGAGGCTTTAGCAGATCTTCCCGCCCCCACCCATGTATTTATCGGTGGTAGCAGCGGTAATATGAAGGAGATTATCTCACTGGTTTTAGAGAAGAATCCTAAGGTACGTATTGTGGTAAACGCAATAGCCATGGAGACTGTAGCAGAGACTACTTCCATAATTAGTGAATCAGGATTTAATTTTGTAGATATTGTCAATGTGGCGGTTGGCAAGTCCAAGAAACTGGGCAGATACAATATGATGATGGGTCAGAACCCGGTATTCGTTTTCACAATGCAAAAATAGTCAGGGGGTATAGCGGTGAAGGTTCATATTCCTCGCGTGATGCTGGCGGCGACGTCCAGCGGAAGCGGTAAAACAATGGTTACCTGCGGTACGTTGCAGGCCCTTATTAACAAAGGTTTAAACCCTGTTTCTTTTAAGTGCGGACCGGATTATATAGATCCTATGTTCCATGGCAGGGTAATGGGGGTATCCTCCAAGAATCTTGATACCTTCTTTACGGAGGATAACGTTACAAGATATCTTCTTGGTAAAGAAGCCGGCAAGGCGGGAATAGCCGTTCTTGAAGGAGTAATGGGATTCTATGACGGATTAGGCGGTGTTAATACCAAGGCTTCATCCTATGATTTGGCCAGAGTTACTGATACTCCCGTGGTTTTAATTATTGATGCCAAGGGAATGAGTCTTTCTGTGGTGGCGGAGATTGAGGGCTTTAAGAACTTTATGCCTGACAGTAATATAGCGGGTGTCATCTTAAACCGTATGAGCCCCATGATTCTTAAAAGACTCCAGCCTGAGATAGAAAATAGAATTGGTGTAAAGGTCTTAGGATGCGTTCCTGTAGCAGATGAATTCGCCGTGGAAAGCAGACATCTTGGACTTATTACTCCTGCTGAGATTAAGGATATTAAAGAGCGTATCAACGGTTTCGCTGATGTTATCGCGGAGAATATCTTCCTTGATAAGCTCATTGATATAGCAAAGAGTGCTCCCGATTTGGAGTATGAGGTTCCTGATATTCCGAAATTACCGGAAGGAACAAAGCTTCGTATCGGTATCACTCATGACAATGCTTTCTGTTTTAATTACAGAGACAACGTGGAATTGATAGAGGATATGGGAGCGGAAGTTGTGTTCTTCTCCCCCCTTAACGACAGACGTCTTCCGGATGATTTAGACGGTATGATTCTCTACGGAGGCTACCCGGAAGTCTATGCTAAGGACCTCTGCGACAATTCCAGCATGAGGAATTTCATTAAGAGTGCCATTAATGACGGTATGCCTTATCTGGCAGAATGTGGCGGTTTTATGTATCTGCATTCCGAGATGGAAGATATGAAGGGCGTAAAGTATCCCATGGTGGGTGTCATAGAAGGGGATGCTTTTATGACGGGAGGATTGAAGCGCTTCGGATACATTAACCTGACATCTGACGGCAAAGATGTATTCGGTAACAAAGAGATGTTCTGCAAAGGTCACGAGTTCCATTACTTCGACAGCAGCTCAAACGGAGATGGCCTAAAGGCTACCAAGCCTTTATCATCAAGGAGTTGGCAGTGCTGTCATGTTACGGAAGATAGTGTGGCAGGATTCCCTCATTTCTATTATTATTCGAATCCTGATTATATTTATTCATTCTTAATGCGATGCGCGGACAAAAAAAGGAAATGATATAGATAACGTTTTGCGAAAGGAAAAAGAATTATGAAAGTAGAGCTTGAGAATGTCCTTCCCGGGGACATTGAAAAGAGAAGTTTTGAAATCATCGGCGAGGAGTTGGGAGATCGCAAGTTAGACCCGCAGCTTGAGCCTATTATTAAACGAGTAATTCATACATCTGCAGATTTTGATTATGTTGATAATCTTGTATTTTCTGAAGGTGTAGTTGACAAGGCTATTGAGGCTATCAAAGAAGGCGCTTATATCATTACCGATACCCAGATGGCCAAATCCGGTATCAATAAGAAGGCCCTTGCCAAGTTTGGTGGCGAGGTGCTTAACTTCATGAGTGACGAAGATGTGGCAGCCATTGCAAAGAAGAATGGAACTACAAGAGCCACTGCCTGCATCGATAAGGCGGCTACATTAGATAAGCCTCTGATATTTGCAGTGGGTAATGCTCCTACAGCACTGGTGCGGCTTTACGAGCTTATTAATGAAGGCAAAATTAAACCAAGACTTATCATTGGCGTTCCCGTAGGCTTCGTTAACGTGGTTCAATCCAAGGAACTTATTATGGAAACCGACGTTCCCTATATCGTTGCAAGGGGAAGAAAAGGGGGCAGCAACGTTGCGGCTGCTATCTGCAATGCCCTGTTATATATTATGGATAAATCACGAGGAGAATAAATTCTTATGGCTAAAGCGATTATGATTCAAGGCACCATGAGCAATGCCGGCAAAAGTCTTGTTACAGCAGGACTTTGTCGTGTGTTTAAGCAGGACGGATACAAGGTTGCTCCTTTTAAGTCCCAGAACATGGCTTTGAATTCTTATATAACTGATGAAGGTTTGGAGATGGGAAGGGCTCAGGTTATGCAGGCGGAAGCTGCAGGAATCAAGCCTTCCGTTTTGATGAATCCCATCCTTCTTAAACCTACCAATGACAAGGGCTCACAGGTTATAGTTAACGGTGAGGTCTTAGACAATATGAATGCATGGGACTATTATGAGTTCAAATCCAAGCTTCTTCCCCATGTGCAGAAAGCCTTTGATACCTTAGCGGCTGAGAATGACATAATAGTTATTGAGGGCGCAGGTTCTCCGGCGGAGATTAACCTTAATAAAGAAGACTTTGTCAATATGGGTATGGCCAAAATCGCAGGCGCCCCGGTGCTTCTTGTGGGAGATATAGACCGCGGTGGTGTATTTGCCCAGTTATACGGTACGGTTATGCTTCTTCCTGAAGAGGATAGAAACCGTATTAAGGGTCTGGTGGTTAATAAGTTTAGAGGAGACAAGGCTATCTTAGATCCGGGTCTTGATATGATTGAAGAGAGGGTGAACATCCCTGTTGTAGGCGTTCTTCCCTATACTTACGTTGACGTGGACGATGAAGACGGATTGTCTGAGCGTATGACCAGAAAGAATACCATAGGCAAGGTGGATATTGTGGTACCCAGACTTCCCAGAATATCCAACTTTACTGACTTTAATATATTCGAAAGCTTTGAAGGTGTATCCCTTCGATATGTACATGATCCCAAGTCCCTTGGTAATCCGGATATGATTATTCTCCCGGGAACCAAGAATACCATGGGAGATCTGAAATGGCTTCGGGAATCAGGTATGGAGGCTGCCATTATGCATGCTGTGGATAAGGGAGCCGTTGTATTCGGTGTCTGTGGCGGTTATCAGATGCTGGGTGAGACTATCTCTGACCCCCACGGTGTTGAGGAAGGGGGAGAGATGAGAGGCTTAGGTCTCCTTCCCATGGATACTGTATTTGAGGCAGCTAAGACAAGAACTCGTGTTGAAGGAAAGTTCGGAAAGGTGGAGGGTGTCTTATCATCCCTTACCGGTGTTGATATAGAAGGGTATGAGATTCATATGGGAATCTCTACCGTTAAGAACAACAAGACTCTTACCAATATTACAGGCAAGGTTGATGAAGCTTCCAATGCGGGAGGTACTGCAGGCGGAGAATATTTCACAAAGAATGAAGGAGCATTCGCCGGCAATGCCTACGGAACTTACGTACATGGTGTCTTCGACAAAGAGGGCGTAGCTGTGGCAATCTTAAGTGATCTTGCTAAGCGTAAAGGTGTTGAGTTACAAGAGCTGGAATCCTTTGATTACAAGGCTTACAAGGAAGAACAATACGATAAGCTGGCAGATATGGTTCGTAACAACATGGACATGAAGAAAGTCTATGAGATTCTTGGAATGTAGGCTTAAAATGTAGGCTATATATGAAGAATCCTGCATTTATTTGACTTATAGAAAGAATTGTTTATAATTGATACTAAGGAAGAACAAGAGCCCGAATTATTTGGGCTCTTTAGTGTTAAGATAATTATAGAAAGAAGTGATATATATGACTAAGACAGCTGTTTTTTCAGGTTTTTTGGGAGCAGGTAAGACTACTCTTATTAAGAAGCTTATTAAGGAAGTGTATGAAGGACAAAAAATCGTCCTTATAGAGAATGAATTCGGTGAGATCGGAATTGACGGAGGCTTTTTAAAAGACGCCGGAATCGAGATAACCGAGATGAATCAGGGATGTATCTGTTGTTCTCTGGTGGGAGATTTTGATAAGGCATTGAAGGAAGTGGTTGAAACCTACCATCCTGACCGTATCATTATCGAGCCTTCGGGAGTAGGTAAGCTTTCAGACGTTATTAAGGCTATTAAGAATGTATCAAAAGATGCCGGCCTTGAGCTTGACTGCGCCGTAGCTGTTGTAGATGCCAAAAAGGCTAAGATGTATATGAAGAACTTCGGTGAGTTCTTCAGCAATCAGATAGAGAATGCCACAACCATAGTTTTATCCCGTACTCAGATGGTGACGGAAGAGAAGCTTTCCCAGGCTGTAGAGCTGGTTAAGGGACTTAATGACAAGGCTGCTATTATCACAACTCCCTGGGAGGAGATTGAGGGAAGCGTTATTGTTAAGGCTATGGAGGGCAAGAATGACTTGCTTGAAAGTCTCGTAGAAGAATATGAACATGAGCATGAACATGAGCATCATCACGACCACGATCATGACCACCATCATCATGAACATGATGAAAACTGTACATGCGGTTGTCATGACCATGATCACGAACATCATCACCACGACCACGACCATGATCACGACCATCACCACGACCACGACCATGATCATGAGCATCATCATGATCATGAGGGTCATCATCATGCAGATGATGTCTTCACCAGCTGGGGCATGGAGACACCTGCCAAGTTTACTGAGGACAAAATCAAATCCATATTAGAGAAATTGTCTGGTGAATCCGGTGAATACGGGGTAATCCTTCGAGCCAAGGGCATAGTTCCGGCAGAAGAAGGAGAGTGGATTCACTTCGATATGGTTCCCGGTGAGTATGAGATAAGAAGAGGTGCTGCTGATTACACCGGCCGTCTCTGCGTCATCGGAACTGAATTAAAGGAAGATAAGATTCGCGATTTATTCGCTTAAGAAGGGGTCGAACTCGTCAGGAGGAATTAACATGAGACAAGTACCTGTATATATTTTTACGGGATTTTTAGAAAGCGGCAAGACCACTTTCATTATTGATACGTTAAAAGATCCGGGCTTCTCTGAAGGTGAGAAGACCCTGGTTATTGTATGTGAAGAAGGAGAGGTTGAGTACGAAGATGAGCTTCTTCGGGAGACTAACGCTGTTGTTGAGTACGTGGAAGATCCCGAGCAGCTAAATCATGACTATTTTGTCTTTCTTCACAAGAAGCACAAACCTGCCCAGGTTATTATCGAGTACAATGGAACCTGGCCTATGGAGAAGCTCCTTAATAATGAGCCTCCCAGGCAATGGGTTGTGGCTGAGATTCTTTCTACTGCCGATGCGTCTACCTTCGATACCTATATGGCGAATATGAGGTCCATGCTTCTTGATCAGTTCTCTGAATCAGACGTACTAATCTTTAACAGATGTATGCCGGAGACACCCAAGGCATCATACAAGCGTACCATGAGGGCTAATAATCGTAAGCTCCGTATGATATTTGAGAATGCAGACGGCTCATTAGATGATAAAATCGATGAAGAAGTGCCGTATGACTTAAATGCGGATTTAATTAGTGTGGAAGACGACGATTTTGGTATCTTCTATATAGATGCCATGGAACACCCTGAGAAATATGAGGGTAAAAAGATTACATTTAAAGGAATGGTTTATCGGGGAAAGAAGATGGCAGATAATGAATTCGTTCCCGGACGCCATGTTATGACTTGTTGTGCTGACGATATTGCATTCTTTGGCTTCTTAAGTAAATATACAGGGGCTGACAAGCTTCGGGTTAAATCCTGGGTCAAGGTTGTAGCGGATATTAAAATAGAATTCGTTAAAGAATACCAAGGCGATGGCCCTGTATTGTATATTTCCAAGGTGGAAGAGTGCGATGCGCCTAAAGAAACGCTGGTTTACTTCTGATTTAATATAATAGCGATTATTTACAGAATATGGAATGAAGGATAAACCTTCAATTCTGATTTAACGTGACGGAGAATCTTTCAAAAATTTAAAAAAAGTAGTTGCTTTTTGGGTAAAGAACAAGTATAATGTGTCTTGTGCATTTCGATTGGAAGCAATTAGGGACGGGTATTTGAGCATGGAGACCTTAAAGGTTAAGTATTTCACCGACAAGATTGATAAGCTTGCATTTATAGAAGGCAAGTCGGATTGGATTGACCTTCGTGCTTCTGAAGAAGTGGTGATGAAGGCCGGTGAATGGAAGCTGATTCCCTTAGGGATTGCTATAGAACTTCCCAGAGGATATGAGGCCCATGTGGTACCCAGAAGCTCTACTTTTAAGAACTTCGGACTTATTCAGACCAATTCAATGGGAGTTATCGATGAGACTTACTGCGGAGATAATGACCAGTGGTATGTTCCCATGTATGCCCTTAGAGATACAGTTGTTCATGTGAATGATCGTATCGCTCAGTTCCGTATTATGGAGCATCAGCCGGATATTGTGTTCCAAGAGGTTGATAAGCTTGAAGGGGCTGACCGCGGAGGATTCGGAAGCACAGGAATTTCATAACAAGATAGCGGGGCGTGGCGTAGTTTGGTAGCGCGCACGGCTGGGGGCCGTGAGGTCGCAGGTTCAAATCCTGTCGCCCCGAGTTATAGCTAAAAAGGGGCTCCGTTGCGGAGGCCCGTTTTTTGTATATGTTATTCCGGGAAAGGAGAAGGCGTATGAGCAAACCCAATGAACTAATGTCTCGAGTGAATGAACGCTACAGTTCGCTGAGCAAGGGCCAGAAGCTTCTTGCTACTTATATCACGGACAATTATGACAAGGCCGTATTCCTTACTGCAGCTAAGCTTGGCAAGGTGGTAGGAGTCAGCGAGTCTACGGTTGTTCGTTTCGCCACTCAGCTTGGTTATAAGGGATATCCGGAGTTTCAAAAGGCTTTGGAAGAGTTGGTTCGTAATAAGCTGAACTCTGTTCAGCGTATGGAAGTTACCTATGAGAGAATCGATCAATCGGAGATTCTCGATACAGTATTAAGCTCTGATATCGACAATATCAAGCATACGCTAGAGAATATTGATCATGCGGCATTTGACCTTGCGGTAGAGACCATTCTTTCCGCCAGGAAGATATATGTAATAGGAATAAGAAGCTGTGCACCTCTGGCCAACTTCCTTTCTTTCTATCTGAAGTTTATATTCGAAGATGTTATTCTGCTGGCAACCAGCAGCGCCAATGAACTCTTCGAACAGACCATGCATATTACCGGGGATGACGTTATAATAGGAATAAGCTTCCCCAGGTACTCCATGAGAACTTTGAAGACCCTGGAATTCGCTAACAATCGTAATGCCAAGGTTATTACCATTACGGACAGCGTGCATTCCCCTATGAACCTGTACTCGTCCTGCAATCTTATTGCTAACAGTGATATGGCTTCCATAGTGGATTCTTTAACAGCGCCATTAAGCGTAATTAACGCTCTTATTGTAGCTCTTTGCATGCGTAAACGTGATGACGTGGTTACCACCTTAGAGAGCCTTGAGCAAATCTGGGATGAATACCAGGTATACGACAATGATGAACTTGATTATATCGGTGACTCGGTAAAGATGAGATACTCCGAGTTGGGAGACGTTGATGAATAAAGTGATTGTAATAGGCGGTGGGGCATCAGGGATGCTTGCCGCCATTATTGCTGCCAGAGAAGGGGCAGATGTTACCTTAATAGAGAAGAATGAAAAGCTGGGTAAGAAGATTTATATCACCGGCAAAGGACGATGTAATCTTACCAATGACTGTGACAGAGATACTTTCTTTGCAAATGTCACTGAGAACCCTAAGTTTATGTACTCGGCATATGCAGCTTTTGACAAGGACGCATTACTTTCTTTGCTATCTGAAGGTGGTCTTAAGACCAAGACTGAGCGGGGCGGAAGAGTATTCCCGGTTTCGGATCATGCATCAGACGTTACAGGGGCTTTAAAAAGGTTACTTGATAGGGAAAAAGTCGAGGTTTTACTGAATACGGAAGTCGGCGAATTGTTAACGCAGGATTTAACTATCAAAGGGGTTAGACTAACTAACGGCAATACTTATAATTGCGACAGGGTCATACTTTGTACCGGAGGTTTATCCTATCCTTCCACGGGCTCTGACGGATTCGGATTGAAGGCGGCAAAGGCTCTGGGACTAAAAGTGACGGATACAGCCCCCTCCTTAGTGCCCTTTAATGCAAAAGAATCTTATGTAAAAGAACTTCAGGGTCTTGCGCCAAGGAATGTTTCTGTTAAAGTATTAAATAGAAAGAATAAGGTAATATTTGAAGAATTCGGAGAGATGCTCTTTACTCACTTCGGAGTAAGCGGTCCTTTGATGCTTTCGGCATCCAGTGTATGTAATAAGGCCATAAGGGAAGAAGAATTAAAGCTTCTTATCGACTTTAAGCCTGCTATTGATGAAGCTACACTTGATAAGAGACTTCTTCGAATATTTGATGAGAACAAGAATAAGGCGCTGAAGAATTCTATTAACTCTTTGATGCCTGCATCTATGATTCCCGTGGTGATAGAATTGGCGGGAATAGATCCGGAGAAGAAGGTTAACGAAATCTCTAAGGGTGAGAGAAACGCTATAGTAAGCGTTCTTAAGGCATTTCCCGTAACTCTTACTTCCCTTAGGGGATACAATGAGGCTATAATAACAAGAGGCGGAATATCTGTTAAGGAAGTTAATCCTAAGACCATGGAGACAAAACAGATAAAAGGGCTCTTTGTTGCCGGAGAAGTCTTAGATGTGGATGCTCTTACGGGAGGCTTCAACCTGCAGATTGCATGGTCTACCGGGTATTTGGCAGGACTCAATGCGGCACAGTAAAAGTATACTCAAGTTTAATTAATGGAGAAATTGATGGAGGATTTAATTATGGGATTTAATGTAGCAATTGACGGTCCGGCAGGCGCCGGCAAATCAACTGTGGCTAAGATGATTTCCAAGGAGATGGGATTTATCTATGTTGATACAGGAGCAATGTTTAGAGCGATAGGGATTTATTTCTTGCGTAACAACATTAATCCTGAGGATGACGACGCGGTTGCCGAGGCTTGCAAAAAGATAGATGTTGGTATCGTCTATGAAAATGGTACGCAACAGGTTCTCTTAAACGGTGAGAATGTAACGGGACAGCTTCGTACCCAGGAAGTTGGGGATATGGCAAGTCGTGCATCCGTTAACCCCAACGTTCGTAATGCATTGCTTGAACTGCAGAGAAAGCTGGCAAGAGAGAATGATGTGGTAATGGACGGAAGAGATATCGGTACAGTTGTACTTCCCAATGCCGATTTGAAGATTTATCTTACGGCTTCTTCCCGTATCCGTGCCATAAGACGTGTGGGAGAACTCAAAGAAAAAGGCATTGAGGCTGACCTTGATGTAACGGAGCAAGAGATTATTGAACGTGATAACAGAGACATGAATCGTGAGGTGGCTCCCCTTAAGCAGGCGGATGATGCGGTTCTTGTTAATACAGACGAGATGGATGCTGACGCTGTATGCGCAAAGCTTATGGCTATGGTTAAGGAACGTAAAGGCTAGATTTATGAATGTTAAAGTCGCTAAAACTGCAGGTTTTTGCTTCGGAGTAGAACGGGCAGTTAACAAAGTCTATGAGGAAATTGAAAAAAGCGAAGGGAAGATTTATACCTTCGGACCCATTATCCATAACGAAGAGGTTGTAAAGGATTTAGAAGCTAAGGGCGTTAGTGTGATTAACACCGAAGATGAGCTTAAGAATCTTGAATCCGGTACGGTTATTATCCGGTCCCACGGGGTACCCAAACACATCTATGACATCCTCTCGGAAAAAGGTCTTAAGGTGGTGGATGCCACATGTCCTTTCGTGAAGAAGATTCATAAGGCTGTTAGCGAAGAAAGTGGCAAGGGTAGGCATGTTGTAATCGTCGGCGATCCCACGCATCCTGAGGTTTTGGGAATAATGGGATGGTGCGTGACTGACAATTTTACGATTGTTAAGAATGCTGTTGAAGCAAATGAGCTAATTTTTGAAAATAACATGAAAATTTCTATTGTTTCGCAAACAACATTTAATTACCACAAATTTAAAGAAATTGTTGAAATAATTACCAAGAAGGGTTATGATATATTTGTTATAAATACGATTTGCAGTGCGACTGAGGAACGACAAAAAGAAGCCGCTGAAATTGCATCTTCAAGCGATGCAATGATTGTTATCGGAGGCAAGAGCAGTTCTAACACACAGAAATTGTATGAAATTTGTTTAAAAGAATGTGCAAATACTTACTACATACAGACACTTGATGACTTGGATTTAAGGCAACTAGAATTGTTACAAAACGTAGGTATTACAGCAGGGGCAAGCACCCCAAAGAAAATTATTGAGGAGGTTCAAAAAAGATGTCAGAAGAGATGAGTTTTGAACAAATGCTTGAAGAATCATTTAAAACAATTCATAATGGGGAGGTTGTCGAGGGTAAAGTCATCGCTGTAAAACCGGAAGAGATTGTACTTAACATCGGATACAAAGCTGATGGTATTCTTACAAGACAGGAATATTCCAACGAACCCAATGTGGACTTGACAACTGTTGCTAAAATCGGCGACACCATGGAAACTAAGGTTCTTAAAGTAAATGACGGCGAAGGCCAGGTGCTTCTTACTTACAAGAGACTTGCAGCTGAGAAGGGCAGCAAGAGACTTGAAGAGGCATTTAACAACAAGGAAGTTCTCAAGGCACCAGTTGCACAGGTACTTGATGGTGGACTTAGTCTTATTGTTGATGAGACAAGGGTATTTATCCCTGCAAGTCTGGTATCGGATGTATATGAGAAGAACTTAAGCAAGTATGCAGGACAGGAGATTGAATTCGTAATTACCGAGTTTAATCCCAAGAGAAGAAGAATTATAGGAGATCGCAGACAGCTTCTTACAGCTGCTAAGGCTGAGAAGCAGAAAGAGCTCTTTGAAAAGATTGCTGCAGGACAGATCGTTGAAGGTGTGGTTAAGAACATTACCGACTTCGGTGCATTTATTGACCTTGGCGGCGCAGACGGACTTCTTCATATTTCAGAGATGAGCTGGGGAAGAGTTGATAATCCTAAGAAGTTGTTCAAAGTTGGCGATAAGATTAAGGTTCTTATTAAAGAGATTAATGAAACCAAGATTGCATTAAGCCTCAAATTCGATCAGGAGAATCCCTGGCTTAACGCTGAAGAGAAATATGCAGTGGGAACTGTTGTTACAGGTACTGTAGCAAGAATGACCGACTTCGGTGCATTTGTTGAGATCGTTCCCGGCGTTGATGCACTTCTTCATGTTTCTCAGATTTCAAGAGATCATGTAGAGAAACCGTCAGACGTTCTTAAAATCGGACAGGAAGTTACTGTTAAGATTGTTGACCTCAACGTTGACGAGAAGAAGATCAGCCTTAGCATGAAGGCATTACAGCCTGCGGCAGAGGATGAGGCTCCTGCAGAAGAAGCAGCACCTGTTGAAGATGCTGCACCGGTTGAAGAGGTTGCTGCAGAAGAATAAATAATCGGGGAATTTAATATACGTGCGGGGGTGTCTTATGGCAAACGATTACGAAAAGTTTAAAAAAGATGTATTAAGCATTACTAAGATTGACCTTAATGCATATAAAGAAAAGCAGATGAGAAGAAGAATCGATTCTCTTATAACCAGACATAAGATTGCTGATTATGATGCTTTTATCGGAGAGATTAAGGTTAATGAAAGTCTTCTTCGTGAATTCGTTAACTTCCTTACTATTAACGTTTCCGAGTTCTATCGTAACACGGACCAATGGGAATTGATGGATCAGGAGATTATTCCGAAGCTGATATCCAGGTTTGGTAAGAACTTAAAGATCTGGAGCGCAGCTTGTTCTACGGGAGATGAGCCCTACTCACTTGTTATGGCTTTCTCCAAATACATTCCGCTTAATCAGATTCATGTAATCGCTACTGATATTGATAAGCAGGCCATTGAGAAGGCTAAAGCCGGATTGTATGGAGCCAAGAGTATTGCGGGAGTCCCTGATGAGTTCAAGAAGAAATACTTCACCGAGATTGCCGGATCCTATCAGATATCAGATGAGATTAAGAGATGCGTTGAATTTAAGGAGCGTAACCTCTTAAAAGATGATTACGAGAAGGATTGTAATCTTATCCTGTGCCGTAATGTAGTTATCTACTTTACAGAAGAGACTAAGGATATGATCTATAAGAAGTTCTGTGATTCTCTGGTACCGGGAGGATTCCTCTTTATCGGAAGTACAGAGCAGATTATGAATTATAAAGAGATGGGATATACAAGATTTAAATCATTCTTCTTCCAAAAGGGAGACATGCAATGATAATAGGTAAAGAAAAACACGTCATTGAGTTTACTCAATATGACGTGTTTTTAATTTACCTTAACAAACATGAGGAAGTAGCACGATAGTGCGGATTCCGAATGGTTGTAGAATCGCGGGAGTTGCGTTGCAACGTAGCGATTCGTATATCATTGTATAACTATTTCATATGATTTATACAATGTATCATATACCGTTTAATCAGTGTGTCACATTCGCATATCTCATCTGTAAGTTCGAAATATGATATCTTATCATGGAACTCTATCTTGAAGAAGGGTTCTATCAGTTCACTAAACTGGGGCAGGAACCTTCCGGTTTTTTTGGAGTAGCAGTTTGCTGCCTTGGCTTGTACTCTGTAATCTTTATCTACGAAGAATGCCACGGATTTATGTACTGCCATATCCTCCGCGGGAAGATAGTAGTAGTCCTTATAATCGGAATAGTAGAACTTCAACTCTCCGGTGTACATGGTAACCTTAAGGCTTACCTTCTTGTCGCGGCCTGATAGATACAGGGGTCCGTACCCATAGGCAATAAGCCTGGGTAAGGGGTTAATGGGTATCAAATCAAAGATGGCATCCATGGCGACACTGCCGTCAGGGGACTCATAGCGCTGGATATCAACTTGTGATAATTCAAATCCACCTTTAAAAAATGTAACATAAGAAAGGATGGGAAGTATTGATATCAGGCCCTTTACGTCATCTGCATTATGCTGTAAGAGGATGTTTTTGGTACGCTCATCCGGGTATTTTACATAATCGCGGTAGTAATTAATCAGATCTCCGCCATTGTATATGTCTTCACGATGGATTCCTAAGAATCTCTCGATGTTCTTCTGCTTATAATTCTCTAATTTAAAAAACTTCTTATAAGGAAAGAGCTGGCGGTATATATCCAGGTGAGGAATCTTACCTGATATAAAGGGAATGTCATAAGTCCTGCACTTCTCTCGAAGATAGGAGGTGTCAAATCCCAGGCCGTTATAACTTACAAGGAGTTTGTAATCTGCCACAGCTTCTGAAAACTCTCTTATAATAAGAACTTCTTCTGCAGTATTCTCAGCAAACCACTGGTCTAAGACCCAGTCGTTACCGGACTTATAGGCAAGACCGATAAGATATAGATTGGTATTGTTGGGTGAGAATCCCGTGGTCTCTATATCGAAGAATGCCACATCGCTAGCGGGCACATTATTTATTGTTTCGGGTGAATTGCTTATATCAAGTTTGATATTTGTTCGTATCATGACTTGTCCTTTCCCTTGAATTATCATCCACAGTTGTATTATACTAGATATTAGTCTTTTTGAGAATAATAATTATTCGGAGGTTGTTATATGTTCGGAATCCGAATACTGAACGTTGAAATCTACTATATACTAAGCTGGTTTTTCGTATACAGCTTTCTGGGATGGGCATTTGAAAGCGTATACGTTTCCATACTTGAAGGGCACCTTGTTAACAGAGGTTTTATTACGGGACCCTTTTGCACCATATACGGTTGCGGCGGTGTCGCCATCTATATGATACTGAAAGACTTTCAGGATAATCTGTTTTACCTCTATGTACTGGGCCTGGCGGTTGCCACTCTTATAGAATACATAACAGCTGTTATAATGGAAGGAATGTTTCGCACCAGGTGGTGGGACTATTCCGACCAGAAGTTTAATTTTCAGGGGCGGATATGTCTGTCCAGTTCCCTGGTGTGGGGATTCTTCGCAATCCTTATTGTCAGGGTTATTCAGCCCATCGTTATGTATATCGTAAACCTTTACCCGGTTCATGAGGGGACAATAGGACTAACTATAGTAATTATTATATTTGCAATTGATTTTACCTTTTCTGCCATTGGAGCAGCAAGGCTGGCAGGAAGGCTGGACCGTATGCACGATGCTATGAGCGATCTCTATGCATCTGCTATGGATACCCGAATCGGCAGTGGTATCTCCACTATTAAAGATAAGGTTAATGCCGTGGTATCATACAGTTTAAACGAGACTCCTTTAAGCACTGTTAAGTCAGGTATAGGAACCGTTAAAGGCGGTCTTGGTACGGTAAAAGGAGGCATCGACTCAGGTTTAGAAAAATTATCTGAGATGATCGCAGGTGCTGAATTCGGTGACAAGACTGAGGCGGCTAAGCAAAAGATTAAGGATACATATGTCAAATATATCAACATGATTAAACAATCTGATTTTATTCAGGACCGTTTCATTGACGCTTATCCCCATATGAAATCTATGGTTAAGGACAGACAGGAACAGCTTGGAAGGATCAAAGAAAGCATTAACAGCAGAAGGAAAAAGAAGAAATGAATGCGCAAAGTATCAGAGACAATTTTAAGAATAAGGAAAGAATCGTAATTAAGATTGGATCTTCATCTTTATATTATGAAGAAACAGGTAATATGAATTTTCAGAAGGTGGAGAAGCTGGTTCGAATCATTTGCGACCTGCAGAATCAAGGCAGAGAAGTGGTGCTGGTAACATCAGGAGCCATCGCTGCAGGAAGAAAGGCCCTTGGGCTTTCCAAGGCGCCCGCCAAGCTGCCGGAGAAGCAGGCCTGCGCGGCAGTAGGTCAGGCACGTCTGATGATGATTTATCAGAAGATATTTAATGAATACAATCATGTGGCAGGCCAGGTTCTTATGACCAAGCATACCATTACCAATAACTTAGAGAGGAAGAACACTCAGAATACGTTCATGGAGCTTCTTCGCATGGGAGTTGTTCCTATTGTTAATGAGAATGATACCGTTTCCACATCTGAGATTAAGATGGGTGATAACGATACTTTGTCTGCGGTGGTGGCATCCACTATAGGAGCAGATCTCCTGATTTTGTTGTCTGATATTGAGGGCCTGTATACTGATGACCCTAACACCAATCCTGAGGCCAAGTTCGTGGAATATGTTGATGTGATTGATGATAAGCTTATGAGTATGGGCAAGGCTTCCACCGGATCTGACGTAGGAACCGGGGGCATGGCTACCAAGCTTAATGCAGCTGTTATTGCCACATATTCGGGAGCTGATATGGTTATTACAAAGGGGGATGACGTAGACAATATCCTTCGAATTATTAACGGTGAGAACGTGGGTACCTTGTTTTCCGCCAATAAAAAAGAGAATTTCTACATTGATGAATATTTGTTAGAGCACTAGAAAGGAATGTTCATTTAGGATGATTAATAAAGAAAAGATAGACAGAATTAATGAGCTTGCCCGCAAGTCTAAGGCAGAGGGACTTACTACTGCGGAAAGAGACGAACAGGCAATCTTAAGAAGAGAGTATATTGATGCGGTAAAGGGAAATCTTCTTAGCCAGCTTAACAATATTGATATTGTTAATCCTGACGGCACGGTGGAGAACTTAGGAGAAAAATACGCGGCTAAGAATAAGAAGAACAGTTAAAGCGTTAGAGGAGGTTAGGCTATGAGTACAATCAGGGAGATATGCAAGAAGGCGAGAGAAGGAAAAGATGTCATGGCTTCTCTTTCCACAGTTGCCAAGAACAAGGCCTTAGAGGAAGTGGCGGATGCTTTGGTGGCTCAGACAGATTACATATTGTCTGCCAACAAGAAAGATGCGGATGAGTGGAAGAGTAAGGGCAAGAACGAAGGTATGCTTGACAGACTCCTTCTTACACCGGAACGTATAGAAGGCATGGCTGTGGGTCTTCGACAGTTGGTATCTCTTGATGACCCCATAGGCGAGGTTCTCTATATGAAGGAACGCCCCAATGGCTTAAGAATCGGGGAAAAGAGGGTTCCTTTAGGTGTCATTGGTATTATCTATGAATCCAGACCCAATGTCACCGCTGATGCTTTCGGCCTCTGCTTTAAAACCGGCAATGCCGTTATCTTAAAAGGCGGGTCTGATGCTATTAACTCCAACAAGGCTATAGTTAAGGTTATTCGTGATGTCTTAGAGGCTAATAACATAGCGCCTGACGTATTACAACTTATAGAATCAACTGACAGGGAAGTAACCAAAGAATTCATGAAGATGAATGAATACGTGGATGTCCTTATTCCAAGAGGCGGAGCAGGCCTTATTAAATCCGTTGTGGAGAATGCTACTATTCCCGTTATCGAGACAGGTACCGGCAACTGCCATATCTTCGTAGACGAGTCGGCTGATTTGGACATGGCTATTAATATCATCTTCAATGCCAAGACCCAGAGAATCAGCGTTTGTAACGCCTGCGAATCCCTTGTGGTGCACAAGGCTGTTAAGGATAAACTGCTTCCCGCTTTGAAAAAGCGTCTGGATGAGAAAAATGTTGAGCTTAGAGGAGACGCAGAGGCAGTTGGAGTGTTAAAGGATATCAAGACTGCCACAGAAGAAGACTGGGGTACGGAATATCTGGATTATATTCTTTCTATTAAAACAGTTAATGATATTGATGAGGCCATTGCCCACATCAACAAATACAATACAGGCCACTCTGAGTGTATCGTAACCAACGATTACAACAATGCGCAGAAGTTCCTTGATAAGGTGGATGCTGCAGCTGTATATGTTAATGCATCTACGAGATTTACCGATGGATTCGAATTCGGACTTGGAGCTGAGATAGGAATCAGCACACAGAAATTACACGCCAGAGGACCTATGGGTCTTAAGGCGCTTACCACTACTAAGTTTATTATCTACGGTAATGGTCAAATAAGGGAATAATTAGTATGTAACCAGAGCTTTTAGTACACCTTCAATGCTTTTTTCGGAAACGGCGAGGGTGTGCTCCGGCTCATGGATATGTTCCAGATAATGAGCGTCTGAATCTGTGATTATACGGCAACCCTCAAGGTAAGGGTTGTCTTTTTTTAATTTATGGAGATTGGCCAGGTTCTTAACCTCGACGCATTTAAACTTAGAGTCGGGGGGAACAAAACCCAGGTTTGACATAAGGCTGGTGGTGTCTTTATCGATGTGGGCGGGTATCATAACGCCCTTGTACTCTGTGATAAGATCGTAGCACTCATCGAAAGAGATGTTGGTGGCATTGATAAGGAGGTTTTCCTCATGGCCTATGACCTGATCGTCGGAGTTCATAATGAGCTGGTCGCCGAAGATGGCAGGATCATTGGGGATGAGATTTCTCTTGGTATCCACAAAATCGTTCCATGTAAGGGCATCCTCCACACACGAAAAAAGGCATAGTACATGAACATCCTCAGAGGTGGTAAGCTCCATACCGGGGATGAGTATTATGCCGTAGGCGTCAGCTATCTCCTTGGCGGCAGGTGTATTCCGACAGGAATTGTGGTCCGTCAGGGCGATAACGTCAAGTTCTTTAATAACAGCCATTCCTACGATGTTACCCGGCGTCATATCATTGTCGCCGCATGGGGAGAGGCAGGAGTGGATGTGTAAATCGTAGTGAAGATTATGCATTCAGCAGGTTATTGACAGCGAGAGAGGCTTCAAATACCGGCATATCCGTTGAAAACACGGTGATGTCGGTGGATTCTAGTTTTGCTGCTCCCGCTTCATCGAGTAACACCCCTTCGGCCAGGATGATGCATGCCACATCAGCCAGGGTTGCAACTGCCAGCGTATTAACGTTCCCCATAACCGTAATCCATGCGCAATCAGATGGTGCCTTGCTCATGGCGATACTGAGCAGGTCGCAATTGAAGGGCTTTGTAATCTCCCTTTCGGGAGAGGTTCCTACTTTAATTGTCTTGAAAATATCTGCGTTGATTAAATCATTTACTGTCATAAAAACCCTCTTTTTTTAGGTTATTTTTTCTTCTTTGGTTTGTCTTTTTTGGGAGGCTCGGCATCTTCAGTCTGCTTGCCGGATTCTCCCTGGTTAAAGAATCCCGTCAGATTCTGCTCCAAGTTTGCAATGGAAGCTCCCGCATCGCTGGCATTGGACATATTGTGAGTAAGAGTGGAGAGCTGCAACGTAAGGAAATTGAAGTATTCCTTAAATATATGAATACATGCTGTATCCGATGCTTCACCTCTTACAATGTCTTCCGCTAAGGCACGGCAGGTAGGCGCACCACACGAACCGCAATCAAGTCCCGGGAAGGATTCTACAATTTTCTCAACTGCATTAAGGTTACTTAAACCTTCCATAAAATTATTACCGATACGGAATACCGGCTCATACACAATTTCTTTGTTCCAATTAAGGTCGATATCCTCAGTATATACTGTGGTTGAGCGGTTGTTAAAACTTGATACCTTAACCGGAAGATACTTCTTAAGGTGCTTGTTCTTGGAGTGGGAGATATAAGGATTCTCCACTGTAAGAACGCCACCTACGCAACCGCCGGTGCAAGCGTTAAGCTCAATAAAGTTAAGAGTTTTGAATCGCTCGTCTTCCAAGTTCTCTAATATCTCAATTACATTGGAGATACCATCGGCAGCCAGGTAATTATCCGAGACAGTTCCGGTGGACTCGCCTCCGGTACAGCTCCAGCCAACGCCAATCTTGCCGGATGCGGCAAGGTTGGGAAGGGAACCGCCTTCAGCCTGTTCTGCAGACAAATCCTTAATTGCTTCCAATAAAGGAACATAGATATCTTTGATGGCTATTACTGCATCCACCTCGCTTTTTTCGATACCTAAAGGCTCCTTGGCATAGGTTACTTTGGCGGGGCAGGGGGTAATAAATATCAGCCCGATCTTATTACGGGGAAGTCCCGTGGTGGAAACTGCTTTTTCCAAAGCCATCTCGGCGGCCACTTCAATAGGCGCCTTCAAGGGGAGCAAGTGTTCAATAAGATTAGGAAAACGAACACGAATAAGACGAACAATGGAAGGGCAGGCGGAACTGATAATCGGCCACTTGTCCTTATTCTCGTCTATATATTTGATGGTTGCCTCCGAGACAAGCTCTGCTGCGGCACTTACTTCAAAGACATCATTAAAGCCCAGAGACATCAGGGCATTGAGTATAAGGTTGGTGTCAGTGATGTTATTGTACTGAGTGTACAATGAAGGTGCCGGAAGGGCAACGGTATATTCATATTTCTTAAGTATGTCAAGAGTATCACGTCTTGCCAGCTTGGCATGGTGAGGACAGATACGTATACACTCACCGCAGTCGATACAGAATTTGTTGTTAATTACGGCCTTACCGTTACGAACACGGATGGCCTGGGTAGGGCATCTTTTGATACAATTCAGACAGCCTTTACATAAATCTTTATCAAGATATATGGAGTGGTAAAAATTTTCCATTAATGTTCCCTTTCTGATTAAATAACTACATATTAATAAACAGAGTAATAGTAGTTCCTACGCCTACTATGGAATCGATAATCATATCATCGGTATTCTTAAGCATGTTGGGGAGGCCCATTCCCGCTCCAAAGCCAAGAATACGAATCTGCTCTAAGGCTGTAGAAAATCCTGCCTGCAGGGCCTGGGTAATATCATTGATACCGGGTCCTACGTCCTTAAGGACAATCTTTAGACCTGTTTCGGAAATCTCTACGTCTATGGTTCCGCCGTTGGCGTGGATTATCATGTTAATCTCTGCTTCATATAATGCAATGGCAACCTTACGAATAGCACCGGGATCAACACCCATCTGCTTTAGCTTGCTCTTAAGGTCACTGCTGGCTTCTCCTGCACGTGTGAAATCATCATTCGGCACGTCATAATGGAGAGTAATAGTGTTACTAGCAGCCACGTGATGCACCTCTCAATTCGCCGGTCTTAAATAATATTCCGCAGGTTTCAAATAGACAATACTCTGAGAGCAGAACACAGATACCGTTGTTCTTGGCAAGCTCAATCATACTGTCGGTAGGTTCTTTTCCCTTAATAAAAATGATGCACTCGATATCCAGCAGTTCCGCGGTGCGCATAACCTGCGGATTGCAAAGGCCTGTGATAAGAACGGATACGTCCTTGGCAAATGCCAGACAATCGCTCATCATATCAGAAGCAAAAGCACTGGTTATCTCCATGTCAATCTTTTCTTCGCATGCCAGTATCTTGGCATTTAGTAATTTTTGAATATCTGCTGCTGTCAATGTGATACCCCCTGTATCATCCTCATAAAAGGATGTTTATGTCTAATTTACACTAATTATAGCATTGTTATTGTACAACTTCAACAATAACGAAGGGGAATAATGTTACAAAATTAACGTTATATTTTTAACAATATAAAAATGGAGGTTTTTTTATATGAAAATTGTCTAGAATAGCGGAAAAAGCGTGTTGATTTTTATATAGATTGATGATACTATAATATTGCTTTGAACTTGCGCGTTTTGTACGTTTTTATCGATAATTACGCGCGGAATATTTACTAGGAGGGATAATGTTGAGAGCAAAGAAACAAACAGTTCCTTTTAAAGGAACCAAAGAGCAAGAGAACCAGCTTAAGCAGGTTATCGCAGAACTCAGAGACGAAAAAGGTTGCTTGATGCCAATCATGCAGAAGGCACAAGATATCTACGGATATCTTCCAATCGAAGTTCAGAAGATTATCTCAGATGAATTGTCGGTACCGATGGAAAAGATTTATGGTGTTGCTACTTTCTACGCACAGTTCAACCTGATGCCGAAGGGTGATTTCCAGATTTCTGTTTGCCTTGGTACTGCTTGTTATGTTAAGGGCTCAGGAGATATCTTCAACAAGATTAAGTCAACTCTTAAGATTGACAGTGGTGAGTGTACAGCAGACGGTAAGTTCTCACTTGATGCATGTCGTTGCATCGGTGCTTGCGGACTCGCACCTGTTATGACTGTTAACGATGAAGTTTACGGAAGATTAACAGTTGACGAAGTAGAAGGCATCTTACAGAAATACGCTTAAGATATGTTACCCGAGATATCACTTAATGTACTGGATATTGCACAGAATTCAATAAGAGCTGAAGCAAGTTGTATAGAGATTTGCATAGATGTGGATCAAAGCAAGGATACTCTGGCCGTTACAATAAAAGATGACGGATGCGGAATGACGCAGGAACAGATTGCACAAGTTACAGATCCCTTCTTTACTACTCGAACAACCAGAAAGATTGGACTTGGGATTCCGTTTTTCAGAATGGCGGCACTTATTACAGGGGGATCCTTTGAGATAGAGTCAGAAGTTTCTAAGGGAACTATAGTCAAAGCGGGTTTTGTTTTATCTCATATTGACCGGATGCCGTTGGGGGATATTAACAGTACGATTCACACATTGGTTACATACAATACAAATATTGATTTTGTGTACACATACATTTTTAACGGCAAATCATTTACGCTGGATACAAGAGAAATGAGAGAAGTATTGGGCGGCGTTCCATTTGACGAGCCTGAGGTATCAACATATATTAAAGAGTATTTGAGCGAGAACAAGAATGAAACGGACGGCGGAGCATTAATCTAGCCGTTGGAGAAAAATTCAGATTGGAGGACAAAAATGAAATCTCTGGAAGAATTAAAAGCTATTAGAGAAAGAATGCAGGGTCAGGTTGGATTTCGTGATGAAGGCGAAGACGGCATCAGAGTTGTTGTCGGAATGGCTACATGCGGAATCGCTGCAGGCGCAAGACCTGTATTGACCACTTTATCAGATAAGGTTCAGGAAAAAGGACTGGATAAGGTTAAAGTTGTTCAGACTGGTTGCATCGGCCTTTGCAAGTATGAGCCCATCGTAGAAGTTATCGAGCCGGGCAAGGAAAAAGTTACATACGTTCACATGACACCTGAGAAAGCGTTAGAGGTCATTGACAAGCATCTTGTACGCGGACAGGTTGTTACAGAATATACACTGGATATGAAATAAAATAGGAGGAAAGACAGTATGTATCGTTCACATGTATTAGTTTGCGGTGGAACCGGATGTACTTCCTCCGGCAGTGCGCAGATTATTGAGACATTAGAGAAAGAAATTAAGAAACACTGCCTCGATAAAGAGGTATGCGTTGTAAAGACAGGTTGCCACGGCCTTTGTGCACTTGGCCCTATCGTTATCGTATATCCCGAAGGTGCTTTCTATTCTATGGTCTCGGTTGATGATATTCCCGAGATCGTATCAGAGCATCTTGTAAAGGGTAGAATTGTTACACGTCTCCTTTATCAAGAGACTGTAAAAGAGGATGGATTTACACCTATCGTAGATACAGATTTCTACAGAAAGCAGCACAGAGTTGCTCTTCGTAACTGCGGTGTTATCAATCCCGAGAATATCGATGAGTACATCGGAACAAGAGGATATGAGGCTCTTGGTAAAGTACTTAAAGAGATGACTCCTGATGAGGTTATCCAGCTTATCCTTGATTCGGGTCTTAGAGGCCGTGGAGGAGCAGGATTCCCAACAGGTATGAAATGGAAATTTGCTTCAGGCAACAGAGGCAATGTTCAGAAATATGTATGTTGTAATGCTGACGAGGGTGACCCGGGTGCATTCATGGACCGTTCTGTATTAGAGGGTGATCCACACGTTGTACTTGAGGCTATGACAATTGCAGGTTATGCAATCGGTGCTTCACAGGGTTATATCTATGTTCGTGCTGAGTATCCTATCGCTGTTGAGCGTCTTAACATCGCTATCGGACAGGCTAGAGAGTACGGCTTACTTGGTAAAGACATCTTCGGATCAGGATTCGACTTTGATATTGAGTTAAGACTTGGTGCAGGTGCTTTCGTTTGTGGTGAGGAGACAGCCCTCATGACATCTATCGAAGGTAACAGAGGAGAGCCAAGACCAAGACCTCCTTTCCCTGCAGTAAAAGGTTTATTTGAAAGCCCCACAATTCTTAACAACGTTGAGACATGGGCTAATATTCCCCAGATTATCCTTAACGGACCGGAGTGGTTCGCTTCAATGGGTACAGAGAAATCCAAAGGAACCAAGGTATTTGCTCTTGGTGGTAAGATCAACAACACAGGTCTTGTTGAGATTCCTATGGGAACAACTCTTAGAACCGTTATCGAGGAGATCGGTGGAGGAATTCCTAACGGTAAGAAGTTTAAGGCAGCACAGACAGGTGGTCCTTCAGGCGGATGTATCCCCGCAGAGCACTTCGATGTTGAAATCGATTACGATAACCTTATTGCAATCGGTTCAATGATGGGTTCCGGTGGACTTATCGTTATGGATGAAGACAACTGTATGGTTGATATCGCTAAGTTCTTCTTAGAGTTTACAGTAGATGAGTCTTGTGGTAAGTGTACACCTTGTCGTGTAGGTACCAAGAGAATGTATGAGATCCTTGACAAGATTACTAAGGGTCAGGGAACCATGGAAGACCTTGATAGACTTGAAGAATTAGCTTACTACATTAAAGATAATGCACTTTGCGGTCTCGGACAGACAGCTCCGAACCCCGTTCTTTCAACACTTCGTTACTTCAAGGACGAGTACATTGCTCACGTAGTAGATAAGAAATGTCCTGCAGGTGTATGTAAAGACTTACTTTCATACAAGATCGACCCAGAGAAATGTAAAGGTTGTACCAAGTGCGCTAAGAATTGCCCGGCCGGTGCTATCAGCGGAGAGAAGAAAGAACCGCATGTTATCGATCAGAGCAAGTGTGTTAAGTGCGGCGTTTGTATGGACAACTGTAAATTCGAAGCGGTTTATAAAGAATAATGGAGGGCATAGAACATGGAAATGGTTAATATTAAAATTAATGGTGTTGATGTGCAGGCACCACAGGGTTCTACCATCCTTGAAGCAGCTAGAATTGCTAACATCGAGATCCCTACACTTTGCTTTTTGAAAGAGATCAACGCTATCGGTGCTTGCCGTATCTGCGTTGTAGAAGTTAAGGGAGCTAGAAGCCTTGTTACAGCTTGCGTTTATCCTATCAACGAAGGTATGGAGGTTTTCACAAACACTCCTAAAGTTATAGAGTCGAGAAAGAAAACATTACAGCTTATTCTTTCTGACCATGATAAGAAATGTACTTCTTGTGTTAGAAGTAAAAACTGTGAATTACAGAAATTATGTAATGATTACGGTGTAGATGACGCTGACAAATTTGCCGGTGTATCTAACAAGTTCGAGCTTGATGATTCAGCTCCACACATGATTCGTGATAACAACAAATGTATCCTCTGCAGACGTTGTGTTGCTGCCTGTGAGAAGACTCAGGGCATCGGCGTAATCGGCGCTAACGAGAGAGGATTCAAGACATTTATCGGATCTCCATTCGATATGGATCTTAATGATACAGCATGTATCTCTTGCGGTCAGTGTATCGCTGTATGTCCTGTTGGTGCTCTTTATGAGAAAGACAACACCAAGGAAGTATTCGATGCTATCGCTGATCCTAAGAAACATGTTATCGTTCAGACAGCTCCTGCTGTACGTGCAGCATTAGCTGAGGAATTCGGATATCCTGTAGGAACAGATTCACAGGGTAAGATGTTCGCAGCTCTTCGTCGTCTTGGCTTTGATAAGGTATTCGATACCAACTTCTCAGCTGACCTTACAATTATGGAAGAGGGAACAGAGTTCCTTGACAGACTTAACAACGGTGGTAAGCTTCCTCTTATCACATCCTGTTCACCGGGATGGATCAGATATGCTGAGCATTACTTCCCTGACTTCCTTGATAACCTTTCATCATGTAAGTCACCTCAGCAGATGTTCGGTGCTGTAGCAAAGAGCTATTATGCAGAGAAGAACAACATTCCTAAGGAAGATATCGTTTGTGTATCTATTATGCCTTGTACAGCTAAGAAGTTCGAGATTACAAGAGATGATGAAGCAGCTAATGGTGTACCTGATGTTGACTTCGCACTCACAACAAGAGAGCTTGCAAGAATGATCAACAGAGCAGGTCTTATGTTTGATGATCTTCCTGATGAAGAGGCTGATGCTCCTCTTGGACTTGGTACAGGTGCTGCTGTTATCTTCGGTGCTACCGGTGGTGTTATGGAAGCAGCTTTAAGAACAGTTGTTGAAATTGTTACAGGTAAGGAAGCTCCAAGCCTTGACTTCATGGATGTTCGTGGTATTGAGGGTGTTAAAGAGGCTACATACAACGTTGGCGGAACAGAAGTTAAGGTTGCTGTTGCATCCGGTACAGCTAACGCTCGTAAAGTACTTGAGGCAGTTCGTAACGGTGAGAAAGAATATCACTTCATCGAGATCATGGGATGCCCCGGCGGTTGCGTAAACGGTGGTGGACAGCCTATCCAGCCTGCATCAGTTCGTAACTTCGTTGACATTCGTGCTGAGCGTGCTAAAGTTCTTTACAACATTGATAAGAACAACCCACTTAGAAAGTCTCATGAGAATCCGGCTGTTAAGGAGTTATATGATACATATCTTGAGAAACCGGGTAGCCATAAGGCTCACGAACTCTTACATACAACATATGTTAAGAGAGATCTCTACAAATAATATCTAATATTTTAAGAAGTGCAGGACATCCTGCACTTCTTTTGTTTACTAACAATTCACCTTATGATATAATTTGTAAGGTTGTGTGCGAATAGAATACCCTCGCGAGGATATCAATGTTTTCCGGGAACGCTCTCGCTCAGTCCTCGCTGTAACGGTACTAAGCTCGTGCACTACTAAAGCAGTACACTCGCTAAGTGCCGACGCTGTGGATGTCCCGGAAAGCATTATATTCTCGCGTCGGGTTTTTACGCATAGTGTTACTACAGGAGTATTATAGGCAATATAAGGAGTAAACGTAAAAATGCTGTTAGATATTTTGTACAGCTTAACTATAACCCCGATTCAGATGATTATTGAGTTCATCTTTACTGTGATGTATCGTATCTTTGAGAATCCGGGGGTTGCTATTATTTTTGTGAGTATTTCAGTGCAGCTTCTTGTACTGCCCCTTTATAAGCAGTCTGATGCTATGCAGGAGCAGGAGCGTAACAAGCAAAAGGAGATGGAGCGCTGGATAAAGCATATCAAGAAGACCTTTAAGGGTGATGAGCGTTTTATGATGCTCCAGGCGTATTATAGGGAAGTTGGCTATAAGCCTGTATATGCCATTAAGGGTTCATTTTCTTTATTATTACAGATTCCTTTCTTTATGGCAGCTTATAACTATCTGTCTAATCTGTCTATCTTGGAGAATACAGGATTCTTAGTTATCTCGGACTTAAGCCGTCCGGATGGGCTTATTAATATCGGAGGATTATCCATTAATCTTTTGCCTATTCTAATGACGGTTTTCAATATAATATCGGGTATTATCTATACCAAGGGATTTCCCTTAAAAGACAAGGTGCAGACGTACGGTCTTGCAGCTGTTTTCCTGGTGCTGTTATACCAGAGTCCATCGGGATTGGTATTCTATTGGACTCTTAATAATCTCTTCTCACTTTTGAAGAATCTCTTCATGAAGATTATTAAGAACCCCAGACCGGTTATTAACATCTTTACCGCTGTTGTGGGCGGTGTAGTGTTTGGCGAGAGGTTTGTGAAATTCTTTACCGTGAAATCCATGGAGGCTACAGTATCAGGTATCCTCTTTGTGGTATGCCTGCTTCCCTTAGGTCTATCCCTATGGGAGAAGATTAGACTTAATATGGTAGCAAAGGGCAAGCTTAAGGAGAAGATTAGGGAGAACCGCCCCGTTACCAAGGAAGAGAAATCCTTGTTTACAACGGCCGCAGTGCTTCTTACGGTTATCCTGGGTGTTGCCATTCCTATTTCAATTATCGGATCTTCGCCTACGGAGTTCTTTACGGATGTGAGGTCTCCCTTGCAATTGCTGGTTTCAGTATTAGCTGTTATGGCAGGGTTTGTTCTGGTTTGGTTTAGAATCTTTTACTCTCTGTGCACAGATAACGGTAAGAGATACTTTGCTGTAGGACTGGCTGTTTTAGGTCTTGCGGGATTGGTGAATTTTTATGGATTCTCCCTTAACTTAGGAACTCTTTCTACAGTTTTGGTTTATGATAAGAGACCTTACTTCTCATTCCTTATGTTAGGTATTAATGCCGTTGCCGTGATTGCGGTAATTGCTTTGGTTATAGTTTTATTTAAGAAAAAAATAGTTCTTCTTAAGCGTCTGTGTCAGATTGCGGCATTGACTCTCTTCGTTGTGGGTATTGTGGGAAGCGGAATGATTATATCCGAGTCTGCAAACTACAAGAAGCCCCAGATGGAATCAGCGGAAGAGGCAGAACCTATTTATCATTTGAGTAAGAATGGCAAGAACGTTGTGGTATTTATGCTTGATAGGGCCATAAGCGGTTATATTCCCTATCTGATGCAGGAAAAGCCTGAGCTTGCCTCAGTCTACGAAGGGTTTACCTATTATCCCAATACTGTTTCCTTTGGAGGTAATACCAATTTCGGCGCACCGGCCCTTTTCGGCGGATATGAGTATCTGCCTAAAAAAATGAATGACAGGGAAGAGCTGCTCTTAGAGCAAAAACATGATGAGGCCTTGAAGGTTATGCCCGCTATCTTTGGTGAGAAGGGATACAAGGTTACCATTACAGACCCTCCCTATGCGGGATATAAGTGGGATCCGGACCTTTCTATATATGATGGCATGAAGAATGTTTCGGCTTACAAGACCGAGGGACAGTATCTTTCCCTTAGTCGTAAGGAGCACAGCGGACTCTTTGATGATAAGCAAAAACACAACTTTATATATTACAGTTTCATGAAGATAGTGCCTATTTCAATGCAGGATTTCTTCTATGATGAGGGTAATTATTATAACTCATCGGGAACAAGCGTATTATCAAACGGTGCCTTCTTTAACTGGTATTCTTCTCTGGAGAATATGGTTAAGCTAACGGATATTTCCGAAGGTGATGAGAACAACTTCCTGCTCTTACAAAACGGTACTACCCATGAGGCAACTCCACTTAAAGAGCCGGAGTATGTGCCCCAGATGGGCTATGAACTTCATATTGATCCCAAGTCACCCCGATTTGTTTATAACGGTGTGAAGGTTGACGTAAGCCGTTACTGGGATTATTGCCATTATCAGGTTAATATGGCGGCTCTTCTTCGTGTGGGAGAGTGGATTCAGTATATGAAGGATAACGGTGTATATGATAACACCAGAATTATTATTGTATCGGACCATGGATATCCCATGAGACAGTTTGATTATATGCTTCTTAACAACGGCATTGATGTAGAACGTTTTAACCCCCTTCTTTTGGTGAAGGATTTTGGTAGTACCGGCGCCTTTAAATGGTCCAATGAGTTTATGACCAATGCGGATGTTCCTACCATGACTATGGCAGGGCTGGTTGAGAAGCCTGTTAATCCTTATACAGGTAATGCAATTAATTCTGATTACAAAACTTCCGGAGACCTTCTTATTACAACATCCGAGAAGTGGTCCACCAGGGAGAATAACGGCTTTAAGTTTAATACCACCGACGGTTTCTGGTACAGGATTAAACCCGGTAGTATCTTTGATGTTAACAATTGGGAACGTGTTTCCAAAGGAGATAAATAATGTACAGCCTATATATCGATCCCGGAACAGGCAGCATGCTTTTTACTATTGTAATCGGTTTGATATCAACTCTGATATTTGCCTTCAGGGACAAGTTCTTAAAACTAAAGTTCATAATGAGTGGCGGCAAAGCGGCCAAGATTGATGAGAATAAATTGCCTATTGTTATATTTGCCGATCATAAGAGATACTGGAACCTCTTTGAGCCGGTATGTGATGAGTTCGAGAGAAGAGAGCAGGTTTGCTATTACTGGACTGCTTCCCCGGATGACCCGGCCCTGGATAAGGGCTATAAGTTTGTGAAGGCTGAGTTTATTGGTGAGGGCAACAAGGCATTTGCAAGACTTAATATGATGAATGCCAGAGTATGCTTCTCCACTACGCCGGGCCTGGATGTATACCAGTGGAAGAGGTCTAAGGATTGCAATTACTATGTTCACATCTTTCATGCGGTGGACGAGGGTACAGGCCTTCGTATGTTTGGTATTGATTTCTATGATGCCCTGCTTACCTCCGGTGAGATTCAGGAGACCACACTTCGTAAGATAGAAGATGTTCGTAAGATTCCTCATAAGGAATGCCATATGGTGGGTAACACCTATATGGATTCTCTAAAAGAGCGTTATGAGGAAAGGAAGAAGACGGATACGGGAGAGGGCAAGGAATTCACCGTACTGCTGGCTCCTTCCTGGGGACCGGATTCCATACTTAATAAGTTTGGAGAGAAGATTCTTAAAGCATTGAAGGATACCGGATACAAGATTATTGTAAGACCTCATCCCCAGACCATTATTAATGAGAAGGATATGTATGAGGCTTTAGTGGCTAAGTTCCCGGAGGATGAGCATTTTATCTGGGATAGGTCCAATGATAACTTTGAGACCTTATATCAGTCGGATATTATGATTACCGACTTTTCAGGTATCATCTTTGACTATTGCTATGTATTTGACAGGCCTCTAATCTATGCCGATACTAAGATGGATACGGCGCCTTACGATGCGGCCTGGCTGGATGAGGAAGTATGGCGACTGGCTATTCTACCGGACCTTGGCAAGAAGCTGGAAGAGAAGGACTTCCCCAATATGAAGGAAGTAATTGATTCCGTATCGGATAACGAGAGATATGCCGCAGGACGTGAGAAATACAGGAACATGTCCTGGCAGATAATCGGTAATGCGGCCGAGAATATAGTGGATTATCTGATTAATAAGAACGACGAGTTAAAACAAATTGAGCTGGAGAATGCCGAAGAAGCTAAGGAAGCGGCAAAGTCAGATAAATCCAAGAAGAAATAGCTTGTTAAAGCGTAAAATAAGACCCCGTCAGGTTGTACTGACGGGGTCTGTTGTTTTATTCTGCACTTATATAAGTGGTTGCTTCTTTGCTTGGTTCATCTGCAAGTTTCTTCTCTTTTATATAAGCTCTGGCGTCTTTAATAAAGCTCCAGATCATAAGTATCATGATTATTCCGATGGGGAAGGCCGAGATGATACTTACGGATTGTATATTGTTCATTGAACTTTCCGAGAATACCAATGCTATAGGTAACACTATCAAAAGTATGCACCACAGCAATGTGACGGGAACGCTGGGACGTTCGTCCTCATCCAACTTCTTGTAACTGTAACATGCTGCCGTATAAGCTATGGAATCAAAGCTGGTAGCATAGAAGGCTATCATACACAGCATGATTAGTATCAGGAAGATGGTGCTTCCGGGCATGGTTTTAATGATATTTATAATCAGTGAGTATAGGTCTTCGCTTTGCTGGTACTGGGCGATAAAGTCCTGGGCACCTGCAGTCTGAAGTCCTAAGCTGTGGTTTCCGAGAACGATGAAGGATGAGATAGTGCTTCCTACACCGAAGATGTAACCACCCATAATGGTCTGCTTTACTGTACGGCCGCGACTGATATTTCCAATAAAGAAAGGTGCTGCGATACACCATACCATCCAGTATGCCCAGTAGTAAATGGTCCAATCCTGTGGGAAGTTGGTGGCTCTGGCCGGATCCATATAGGTTGAGAGGCCTATGAAGTTTTGAACCATCTTGCCAAGAGACTGTACACCGTTTTCAATGATGAATCTGCCCTCGCCGCCTATAAGAAGGAAGCAAAGCTGGATTCCGAAGAAGAGGTAGATACAAAACTTGGCCAGGAAACTTATTCCCTTGAAACCGTGGAGCACGGCATAGGTATATACTGCGCAGGTTATAAGGAGGATTATTATTGTAACGGCTGTACGGGATAAGGTTATTCCAAACAGGGATACAATAATCTCCGCCATAAGTGGTGTGGCAACGGAAAATGTGGTTGCTGTTCCTGCAAGCAATGCAAACAATGCAAAGAGGTCGATGATACGACCTAAGAGCCCGTGGGAATGCTTCTCGCCGATTACGGGAAGACAAGCCTCGGAATAACGCTGTTTGTCACGTTTTCTGCAATGTACCATGAAGCCGAAGGCTACAGCCAGTACAAGGTAGAAGGACCAGGGGACAAAGCTCCAGTGGAAGAGGGGGAATACTCCCGCCCATTCAGTGATATTGCCACCCAGTTCAGTTATGTGTGGGTTGGTGGCATACATTACCCATTCCGCGAAGGAATAGAAGAGGATGTCTGCTGCAAGACCACAGGTAAACATCATTGATCCCCAGGTAAAGAAGTTGTACTTGGGCTTTTCGCCGGGCTCTCCAAGAACTATGTTGCCGTACTTGGAAAAGGACAGGTAGAAGGATATTACAAGGAATCCTATACCTATTATTATGTAGTAACTTCCCAGAGTGTCTCCGAAAAAGAATCGTATCTGGGCTACGATTTCGTTGGCCTGGTCGGGTACGATGAAGAAGTACACAGCCAGAGCCATAATCAGAATGAAGGGTACAAGGGTAAGTATCCAGTCAATTCTGCTTTTGTCAGCAACTTTTGCTTTCTCACTCATTTTCTTTTCTCCTTAGTATATAGTTTTTTACTTCTAATATTTCCCTCAATAATTATTCTGTAGAATTAAAATCCCTGCAGGCTTTATAGTAGGCTTTGATATTCTCTTTTGTAACCGTTGGAGCAAGGTCACATCCCGATGATAATACGAAGTTAGGATAAGGTTTCATTGCCTCTAAGAGGGCTTTGGTCTTATCATATACTTCTTCCGGAGTTCCCATAAAGAATACCGTTGACGGGTCAAGGTTTCCGAAGGCTAAGATTCCGGGGTCAACCTGTGGCATAACATTTTTCATATCAACTCCGTTGCCGAAGTGGAGGCCTTTGCAGCCTGTGCCGCACATGCTCTTTACTGAGTTCTCAACCTGACCGCAGTCGTGAAGGATAAGGAAGAAGTAGTCATCCTGCACAGCCTCTACGATTCTTTTAATATAGCTTGATGAGAAGTCCTCACAGCCCTGAGGAGAGAGGAGGCCTGCAGTTGGTTCTGCAATAAGGATTCCGTTGGCGCCGGCTTCCTTGTATTCTTTGGCTCTTTTAATAAGCCAGTCTGTGCATTTCTCAAGAAGCTTATGAAGGCTGTCGGTTCCCTTTATGGTCAGCTTCAAACACTTGTTGATATCAAGTAAATTGGCAGCAAGAGAGAAGGGACCAAGCATTCCGCCAAGTATGGGGCGGTCTGTTATAAGCTTTGCACCTTCAGTGCAGGCCTTGGTGAATACGTCAACCCTGCCGGAGTGAATATCCGGAACAGTTAGTTCCTCGATACCGTTCTTATCTTTAAGCAAATGGTCTACTATGTTAGGTGCCTGCTTTTCGCTGTAATTTACTTCAATACCGAAGGCCTCAGCATCAATGGTCAAGTCCATACCGGTAATGGCTGCAATGGTGTCCGGGTATTTATCCAGAACTTCCTTCATAACCTTAGCAATATTCTCCGGTGTCTTAACCGAATCAGGCACTGACATGCCCATGTCTTTTAATACCGGGAAGTAGAGGACGGGAAGGTTACGGACGTCTTTGGCCGCTATTATTTCTTCCGCCCATTCCTGCATATTTATCTTCATTTTGTTTCCTCCAATATTATGTTACTCGTATTTTGCGATGTAATCCTGTAATGCTTTCTGTGTTCCTGCCTCAAGAAGCGGGGTGGCAGCATCAATAATCTCACGGGCTTTCTTCGCTGCGCGCATTTCAATCTCCTTGGGATCACGGGTCTGCCACATATCATAAGAGTTCCAATCTGCCATGGCAGGCTCCCAGCCTTTGCGGAAGTATTTTCTTGTGGCCTTGTTCTTTAAGTAGGTCTCGCCATGGGGGATCTCTTTAATCATGTCGATGCTTGCCATTTCTTCATCGTAGGGTATGCCGGCAATGATTCTTCTTACACGGGCGATTACCTCATCATCAATGATTGTTTTCTCAAAGGAGATTGTCATGAGGTTCTCTAATGAGCCTGCAGACTGGCTGGTTACGTCAACGTCCATAAGGGCAGTTAAGAGTAAGCTCTGCATGGTCTCGTAGCCGGCCTGATAATCAACCTGCTTGGAGCTTGTTACTCCTGTCTGTGCTCTGGCAGGTAAGTGGTAGAAGTCTTTGTACATCTGGACTGCACCTGCAAGCATTAAGGCTGAATCCGGGCTTGCGCATTCCCAGGTGGCAAGCTTCATATTGCCGTAGGTAAGGGATGCTGACGGAAGCACCGGAACACCGCTTCTTACGCACTGGGCAAGTACCAGTCCCGCAAGGGATTCTGTATTGGCAAGAATTATTGTGCCCAGAAGGTGGATGGGGCTTGTGATACCTGACATGGGTGCACTTACCAAGGCCACCGGCTGGTTAAAGCTTGCAAATTCTATAATTGATTCACAGGAGAATTCACTGTATAACAAGGGGCTCTCGGGAGTTACGATACTCCAGGAGAGATAGTGGTCTTTTACATAATCACTGCCGAATACCACTTCATACATACCCAGCTCTCTGCGCTTGTCGGCACCGCTGACATAATCCATTGGAGCAAGCCATGGCTTGTCGGTATAGAGCATTGTCTCGTAGAGGCAGTGAAGTCCTCTTGTCTCTAAGGGTACGTCATCGGGAGACAAGGGCTGGTAACCTGTCATGTTGATGTTGTCGCAGGCCTGATAGATCTTCTGAAGATCTGAGAAGTTCTGTATTGTGGCAGAACTGTATCTCTTATCCTGCGCGTCTTTTAAGAATACCTCGCCGCCGGCGGGATGAATAATAAGGTCACCGCCTATGGTTACGGCTCTGTCCGGATTAACGGCATCCATAGTAAAGGTGGAAGGTACGGTCTTTAGGCATTCATTTACCAAAGATTCCGGAATGTATACGATCTCTCCGTCTACTTTTGCACCCTTTTCTTCTAAGATTTTGACAGCCTTGGGGGACTTGAAGATTACGCCCTTAGTAGCCAAAAGGTCTAAGGATTTGGCGTGAATATCTTCCATCTGTTCTTGACTGAAAAACTTAGGTTTTGCGAACCAATTCATATTCTTTCCTCCTAAGATTAATAACCTGTTTTGTATTGTGCATATGAGCTATCTATTTCAATAAGCTCATCTAAGGTATCTACTTCAATGATGTCTTTAGGGCCTACTTCACGGATTCCCAAATCAAAGTCGCTGTTGCAACGGGAGAGTGCAAGCTCATCCCAATATACATCTAAGTCTTTGATATCTTCGAACTGCGCTCGAACCAGTTCCCGAAGACGCTTGCCGTCTTCGGCGTTCCACATGGAGATTCCAAAGAGGCGGTGGCATCTATCACCTTCATCTATACTAAAGTTAGTGATACGGCCCTGCTCCACGTTGATGGCCCATTCAGGAGCGTGATCCATGTAGGTGGCAGCGTAGCCGGATTTATCAATTTCACTTTTGAAAATGTCGGTGTTATTAATTATCTGGTCCCCTTCGATGATAAAGGTGTCCTCAAGGTAATCTCTTGCCACATAGATTGAGGTTATATTATTTCCATCCAGATAATAAGGATTCTCGATAATGGTTATATCAGAATCCTCTTTGTAGGTCTCAATAAATTGTTCTTTCTTGTAACCGGTTACGATGTATATCTCATGGATACCGTTGCTCTTAAGGGCACCGATTATATAGTCTATAAATCTTGTCCCATTTACTTTAATAAGAGGCTTAGGCGTAGAAAGAGTTACCGGTCTAAGTCTCTTTCCTTCTCCGGCAGCCAGTATAATTGCTCGTTTAATCTGTTCCATTGTAATTTAGCCTTTCACTAATTTATATGCCACATCGCAACATTCCATTGCATCGCTTGAGTAAGCTGTAGCACCGATTTTGTCTGCCCATTCTTTGGTGACGGGAGCGCCGCCTACCATGGTTTTAACCTTACCCTTCAAGCCTTCAGCCTCTAAGAGATTCTCGATATCCTGCTGAACCGGCATGGTAGTGGTAAGAAGGGCAGAAGATGCGATAATATCCGCATTTACTTCTTTGGCTTTCTCGATAAATGTCTTAGCAGGAACTTCTTTGCCTAAGTCATATACCTCAAAGCCTTTAGCTTTAAGCATTGAAACGCAAAGGTTCTTGCCGATGTCATGTACGTCACCGTCTACGGTTCCAAGGACAATAACGCCAACCTTTTCAGCCTTCTCGGCTGCAAGGGCAAGCTCTTCTTCAACAGCGTCGGTGGCAATCTTCATAACGTCTGCCGCAAATACTAATTCAGGCACGAAAGCTTCTCCTCTGGCGTATTTCTCACCAAGGATGTTCATTCCTTCTGAGAAGCCTCCTTGAAGAAGTTCAAGAGCAGATATGCCGAGAGCTTGTGCTTCTTCTAAAACTTCCTCTGCCATATCCTCATCTATCTCAAGGATAGAATCCTTTGCTTTTTCCATAAGTGTTTCTTTCATTAATAATCCTCCTAGTTGTGTTTCTTTTGTTCCCTTTTTTATTCTCTTTCAGCAAGACAGTAGTTGTAATACTCTTTGGCGAAGCGATACTGTCTAAGTGAATATTCTCCGAACTCAACGCCTAAGTGGGCTTTGAATTCACACCAGTTAGACCAGAGAAGTCCACACATGGCGATGTAGGCGTAAATCTTGGCTCTGGTGGTTTTGTCACATTTGTTCTTAAAGTAAATGTCTATGAGTCTGTCTACTTGTTCTTTGTTGTACATGCTGTAAACACAGAACATTGCTATATCGGTATGGGGGTCTGCCATTCCGGCATATTCCCAGTCGGTAAGCTGAATGGATTCTCCGGCCTCTGTGTGATAGAAGAGGAAGTTGTCCGGTACCGCATCTATGTGGGTGAGACAGAAATCCTTATCAAGGCTGTCAATAAAAGGCTTTAGGCTAAAGACATTTTCCTTGGTCTTCTCATAGTCCTTGTACATGGAAGGACGGCCTTCCCATAAAGACTCGTAGTATTTTATTGTTTCAAAGACATCGAAGGTGTGGGGCACCGTAAGGCGCATACTATGGAACTGACGTAGTTTTTCCATAGATCGCTCCAGGTCCGAAATACTGTCGGAATCACAACAACGGATGCCTTCTAAAAACTTGGTTATCTTATAGCCGTTTTCCGGATTAATGTATACCGGATCGTCACAAAGTCCCAGACCGCTTATGGTCTTGAAAACTTCGGCTTCTTCAACTCTGTTAATAAGCTGGTCCGTGCCTTCTCCGGGGATACGCATAATGTAGCGTTCTCCTTTTACGGAGAAGAGGAAGGAACGGTTTGTCATTCCCTTCTTAAGCACTGAGATGTCCACCACTTCATCCGGGGTAGTATCAAAGACTTTGGCGATTACGTCTATTGCATCGGATTTTAGATGATTGGATTCATCATCAAGCTCACGGAGCTGCTCGTATGTATTAATTTCAACTATTTCATATGAATGAACAACTTTTGCGGAGATGGCCATCTTGTCTCCGTTATAAAGGGCGGTCTCCCAGAATTTACTATCGTAAGCAGGGTCTTTAGCGTATTCCTTAACTCGGGCTACGATGTCAGGAGCATCCTCGTGGGAGAGGTAAGTTATGCCCACCATGGCATTGCCTCCTGAGGAATTACCAACCTTTACAAGCTCCATCTTGCGGTTAACCCGGATGTCGGAATCATTGTCAACCAAATCACTTACCATGTACCATGAATAAAGTTCATGGGTGTCGAAGGGATTCTTGTCGCACCAGATATCCGAAGGAATAATATATGTATTGGAAATACGGTCCGCTACAAGAGCCAATGAACTTAAGTTGTTCTTGGCAGCATAGTCTGCATTAACCACCAGGTCAACACCGTACTCGTCAATGAGGTATTCAAAGCTTTCCTTCATAAAGCCCACCACTACGGTGATGTCCTTAATACCCACCTCATGAAGCTGACGTATCTGGCGCTCAATAAGGGGCTCACCATATACCTCAAGTAAGCCCTTGGGGGTGGACATGTTAATGGGAACCATACGCATGCCAAAACCCGCCGCTAGGATAATGGCATTCTTAGGCTTGCAGGTTGAAAAAAGCTTATTTGACTTTTGCGTTAATTCTGCATTCTCATTAAGATAGCCTGCAGGAATCAGCATATTGATGCTTTTGTTTACGATTCCAAGGCTGTGGCCTGAATTCTCTGATAGAGTCCGTTGGTTGGTAAAGGGCTCTTTGTAGAGAAAGTAGAGGATATCCAAATCCTGCTTGGTCAGTTGTTCGTGTTTTTTCTTGTCGTTACTTTTCATGAAATCTTGTTTCTCCATTTTCGTGAACACAGTTACAAAAAAATATGCAATTACAAAGAGAAATGTCTTATTTTTCTCCTTGATAATTGCCCATAGATGATAATACATTTAATAAGAAGAAAAGTCAATATAAATACACAATTTGGATGATTGTATTAGGGAACTCTTATACTATAATAATTTTAGTTTATGGAGGAGATTGAGCAAGTTATGGATGGTGTACCGGGAATGCTACTTAATATTTTGAGTATAGTGGGTGTTATAATACTGGTTCTGGAGGTAGTGGTTCTATTAGGATATCTCTTTATTATTGTGTGGAGGATTATTTTCCGAAACAGCGAGATAAGTAAGGCTTTGTCCCTGCCTGAGGGAGAGATATTCGACTATAAGAACAAGTCTACAAGGAAGGCTCTTTCAAATGTGGAGGATATCCTTAAATATATGGAGAACCCGTCCGGGGACCCTATTGGGTTTACAATAGGTGAAGGGGTTAAGGCAAGAATTGATAAGACTACAGAGGCTTTGAATAGATACGGACTAATAAGAAAACTTAGGTTTATCGAGGTTGATGCCAACAGGGTTCGCACCGGTGATGTATATCGCAAATGGAACTACGATGGCAAAGAATGGAGGGCCTGCGAGATTAACTGCAGCTTTTGCGAGCAATTCGTAGATAAGACATCCGGCAGACCTATAGAGACCAATTATTATCCGGTAACGAGGATTACTTTCGCAATGTCAAGAAGACTTACAATGTCTGATAAGGAAACAGACGCTAAAAAGGATAAGTGGGGCAGGAAGGTATATAAGGGAGAGACATTTTATGAAGGCAAAAAGCTTACCAATTGCCCATCCTGCGGAGCACCCTTGCCGGAAGACTTAAAAGATGTAGTATGCCCCAACTGTAAGTCCACTATTTATGCGGATTTTTATGACTGGCAGGTGGAGACCTTAGAGATTGAGCCGGTTAAATTAAAGGTTCGGGGATTTTTTATGTTATGTAAATATCTCCTGCAGCCGGGAACTGTTCGCTCAAGAGTTAATAACAAGAAGGGCGGACCTAAGATTCCCAGATTCTCTGAGAACGACTTTAGAAGAGATGTATATAACGGACTTCTTGCAAGCGAGAACGATCCCGGGCTTATAGACATGATGCTTGGAACTATTAATATTTCCTCAGTTAATTTCTCTGACAGAGATGTAATTCTGGGTGTTAAAGTTCCGGTGTACCGGGTGGCAGTAGTTACAGGCCGTAACGGAGCTAATTCTATTTCCACCACAACCAAAGACTGCGTGGCAAGCTTCATAAGAACCCGTAATCCGGGCAAATTCGACGAGGCATCCTCGGTGGTATCGGCGGAGAAGAAATGCCCTGCTTGCGGAGGACCCTTTAGTCCTAATGAGAAGGGGTGTTGTACTTACTGCGGGACCTTCCTTTTCAAAGACAATCTTACATGGAAGCGGTATAATTAAATCATTGGGAGGGCCCTCGGCCCTCCTTTATTCGTGAAGTAGTCTCTTTTCCGGCCCGGGAGCCCGTCTACCATATATGCAACGTTGAACCTCGGAGAATGAATCACCAACGAATCCCAATAGAGATTTGAGATGAGTGACGGAACCGGCATCTATAGCACATCCATGTACTTAGATGCCTGCTGCGCCATCCATGGCGCATGCTTCCTGCCGTATGAATGGGATTCGGGAGATTCTATCCTCCTCGCTGACAACGTTGCCTATATGGTAGACGGGCTCCCGGGCCTGCCAAGTGAACTGCTTAATCTAAATGCAAAGGGCAGTCAGCCCTCCTAACAATAAAACAAGCCCATGAAACTCATAGGAGAATTTCATAGGCTTGATTTATTTAAAAAAAATGATCCTTTTCTCAGGGCTCCCTTTTCCTAAAGTGAATTATACACTTCTTACGTGAAAAGATAGATTAATTCTAATCATTCACTCATTGAAATAAATACATCGAAACGTGGTAATGCGAGAGATACAAAACCTCTGCCTGCGGATTGGATTACACCCTTACGAAGTAGACGTTCCCTATACTTTGAGAAAACAGAGGGGGTCATATCCAACTTTTGGCATAAGTCAGAGACTTTTGTGTTCTCGCAACTCATCGCACAAAGGATGTCCTTGTCTTGACGGGAGAGAGACTCCCATATCTTTTTGTAAACAAAGTCATCAAGCATATCATCCAGCTTTAACAATATTTCCTCAAGCTCCATAGTGTCTTTGTTTTCGTAATAAAGCATTCCTAAAGCCTGAAAAGCAAAGGCATATCCTTTTGTTATCCTTGCCAGTTTCTTTGCTTCATCTAAATCGACTTTCAGTGTGGTCATGTATTGTTTTGTAATCTGATTTAGACTTAAAGGTTCAAGGCGAATCTTTGGTGTGCGGAGTAAAAATGTTAGAGCGGGGTCATTTTGAATAGCATAGATATTTTCAAATAATCCTGTCATCAAAAGAAAAAGAGGATAGTCACTTCTGATAAATATTTGAAACTGGCTTGCGAAATGACGCATGTTTTCATCATGCATTACTTCATCAATTGTAATAAGAACTCTCTTGTGTTTCTTTTTTAACTCTGTAAGAATATCCTCAATTATACTTATGCTGTCATGGTTTCTTTCTGTACCATTAATACCCACACCAAAACCGGCAATGGTCACATTGAATCCTTTAGAAAAAATATCAGGAGTTTTCTTGCATGTATAAACAAGTCTTTCGGCCAGATCATCAAGAAGATTCTGCGTTGAGTTTAAATTGACGATAATCCAATCACCTTTTGTAGATAGTTCTTCGGTTATCGAAGTCATGAGGACTGTTTTGCCGCTACCTCGAACTCCCTCTATGAGATAGGCCTGACTTACAGGATAGTCATCGGTAAAGGTACTAATGATAGTTTCACTGTTTTCGTACCTTGTAATGTATTCTCTTGGTAGTTTTCCAAATGATAGAGTAAATGGATTTCCCTTTTTCATCGGATTTCACTCCTTTCATATTTATTCATAAATCAGGAATTGTTTCATAATCGTTCATATTTGTTCATAAATCAAGATATTATTCATAAACTTTCATATTCGTTCATAATTATTATAATACATAGTAATATATTGTCAATGAGCTTTGTTAAACAAAAAAGCACAAGATCGCTTAATACTGGGCTCTTGTGCTTATTTTTTATCAGATATTCCTAATAGATAATCAGCTGTCACATGGTATAAATCACATAATGTTATAAGATGTCGTATTGGAAGCTCGTTGGCCCCTCGCTCATATCTGGCATACATTGTTTGCGAAGTTCCAAGAACGGAGGCAACATACTCTTGAGTGTAATCGGAATCTTCGCGCAAATCACGCATTCTTCTTATATATTCCAAGCACAGTGCCTCCTCTCATTTTATATCTAAATACAGTATAAGTAGTAAATATTTTTACTATTGAATTTAGTAAATATATTTACTAAAATATAAATGTATTCCATACATGCACGAGAGGATGAATGTTAATGATTGAATTAAAATGCAAATGTTGTGGGGCGTTAAATATTGAAAATAGAAATGGTATGCTTTACTGCCCGTACTGTGATAGCAGTTTTTTGCCAGATGAAAATGAGCAGAAAGCATTAAAGGGATCAAAGCCACAGCAAGAATCAAAGATTGGTGTAAAAAGTGATGTTGAAATATTACTCGAGAAATGCAGAAAAGAACCTGGAAAGGCACGTGTATATGCAAATTTAGTATTAGACATTGATCCAACAAATAAAGAAGCAAAGAAGTATTTATAGTTAATGTAGGGAGGTATTTATATGGCAGAATGTAGCGTTTGCGGCAAGAGTGCAGGTCTATCCCCGTTAAAAGGTGAAGTTAATGGGAAGAAGTATTTTATGTGTGAATCATGTTTTACCAATAATCTTAATTTGTTATCTCAATCCATCGATGCTAAAATGTCAGCTGTCGAATACTTTAGGAAAAATGCAGCGGGTAATTCAGAGGCGGCAAGTATTATTCGTCAAATTGCAGATTCTCTTCCCAAAACAATTCAAGAAGCAGAAGAAAACCATCAGGAACTATTGCGAGAATTATCAAAAATACTAATAACTTCTGGATTTACATTTGATGGGTTTCAAATAACAAAATATTCGGGGTATATTTCCGGAGATGATGCTGTTGAAATACCCAGAAGTGGGATATTTGGAAGTGATAATGGTCAAAAGTTAACAGATGCTTTAGTAAAAATCCGCCGACGAGCGCTTATGGAATTGAAAGAAGCGGCGTATAATCTAGGATGTAATGCTGTGATAGGAGTTGATTTTGACTATATCACACTTGAACCGGAAACAAGGAATCTTGCAGGAGGAACCTTATATGAACCATATGTAATTTGTGTAACAGCCAATGGCAATGCTGTAACTATTGAAAAAATAGATTAATAAAGTGTTTATTACCACTCCATGTTTATAGTATAATGATTTACGGTTATACTAATAACATGGAGTTTTTTATGAGCGATATTGAATTAAGAAGTAAAGAAGAAACCGCCAGACAGTATGAGTTTATGTCTAAGGTGGAGTTAATAGTCAGGGAGATGTCAGGGAAGGCCGGAAGGAAGCTTACGGCTTGTATCAAGACCTTCGGTTGTCAGATGAATGCCAGGGATTCCGAGAAACTTACCGGTATCCTTCGCAAGGTTGGATATGACATTATTCCTGAGGATAGAGAAGAGGAAGCAGATTTTATAATCTATAATACCTGTACTGTCAGGGAAAACGCCAATTTAAAGGTCTATGGAAGACTGGGAAAGTTGGGACATATTAAGGAGAGTCGCCCGGAACTGATGATTGCATTATGCGGCTGCATGATGCAGGAGCCGGACGTGGTTGAGAAGATCAGGAGGTCCTACAAATTCGTTGATATAGTATTCGGAACCCACAATATATTTGAGCTTCCGGAGTTGTTATGTAAGAGATTCGAAGAACAAAGACAGGTTATTGAGATCTGGGATGATACTGATAAGGTGGTAGAGGACCTGCCGGCGGAGAGAAAATATTCTTTCAAGTCGGGAGTTAACATTATGTTTGGGTGCAATAACTTCTGTAGTTATTGTATTGTGCCGTATGTTCGTGGACGGGAGAGAAGCAGAAAGCCGGAGGATATTATAGCTGAGATAGAAAGGCTTTCAGCCGATGGTGTAAAAGAGATTATGCTCCTTGGACAAAATGTCAACTCTTACGGTAAGAACCTGGAGAATCCAATCTCTTTTGCCAAGCTTCTTGAAGAGGTGTGCAAGGTAGAAGGAATTGAAAGAGTTCGTTTCATGACCTCACATCCCAAGGACTTATCAGATGAGCTGATTGAAGTAATGGCCAAAAATTCGAAGATATGTAATCATCTTCACCTGCCCCTGCAGTCAGGCAGTTCCAGAGTTTTGAAGGAAATGAACAGGCACTATACCAAGGAAGGATACCTTGAGTTGGTTGATAAGCTAAGAGCAGCGATTCCGGATATTGCCCTTACCACGGATATAATCGTTGGATTCCCCGGTGAGACAGAGGAAGACTTCCTTGAGACCATGGATGTGGTAGAGCGTGTTGAGTACGACAGTGCTTTTACATTCATATATTCCAAGAGAACCGGAACTCCCGCAGCAAAGATGGAAGACCAGATTCCCGAGGATGTCATCAAAGACAGATTTGATAGACTCTTAAAGCTTGTTCAGGAGAAAGCAACTAAGAAGAACAAAGAACTGGAAGGCAAGACACTTCCCGTACTTGTGGAGACTATTAATCCCCAGGATTCAAGTTTGGTAAGTGGACGTCTTGAGAATAACTCCATGGTTCATTTCCCCGGAGATGTGTCACTTATCGGACAGGTAGTTGATGTAAAACTATGTGAAGCAAAAGGCTTCTACTATTTAGGCTCTAGAGCGTAGTAACCTGACCTGGGCTGAGTTATATGTCCGAGCGCAGCGAGTTTGAACGACTGCCGGTAAAAAAGCGCATGAACTTTTATAGCGACAATTGCCCGTAGTTGGACATATGGACTCAGACTGGGGCAGGGAATAAGATAATAGGAAAAGGATATATTCTATGATTTCATATGTAAAAGGAGAGCTGGTCAGCCTGAGCGAGGACCTGGCCATAGTTGAGAACAACGGAATAGGGTATAACATACACATTCCCTCAGCCGCATCTTTTGGCGGACTGGAGCCCGGAATGACGGTAAAGATATACACCTACATGAATGTAAGAGAGGATGACATCAGCCTCTTTGGCTTCGTATCTGAAGATGACCTGGCTTGTTTTAAGATGCTTATAACCGTCAGCGGCATCGGGCCTAAGAATGCCTTATCCATCCTTTCAGTTCTTAGCGCGTCAGACCTTAAGGTGGCCATAATATCCGGTGATGCCAAGGCTATATCATCAGCCCCCGGAGTAGGCAAGAAGAGCGCAGAGAGAGTTATCCTTGAACTAAAGGATAAGATAGATATGGAAGGCTTGCTTACAGGTGTTACAGCGGGAGAGTCCGCTATAACAGGCAAAGTTGGAACTGTAGATGCCGGTGGCACATTCACAGAAGTTGTGGAAGCCCTAGTATCCATGGGCGCCTCAGACTCCGAAGCATATAAGGCGGCTCGCGGGGTAGAAGGCGCTGAGAATCTTAGTGTGGATGCTTTCTTAAAGGCGGCATTAAAAATCGTAAGATTCTAGTATAGAATAGGCAACCAGTATCTTAACCTGAGACAGTAATGTAACTTTTACGCAAGGGACGGACAGCATGATAATTCATTATGTGAATTGTCGTATACTTAGCGAGAGCAAGCCGATTGGGCTTCGAACGAGTGCGTTCCATCCGTATCTGCCCCTAATCTTTGATTAGGGGAGCCTGTCGCGGCTTTGAGCGACTCTAATCAGTTCGCCGTGAGGCGAAGTTACTATGTGAGTGAGAAGCACGTTTTGAGGCGTAGCTCAAGGTTAGTAGGAGACATCTGAACATGAAAATTTTCTTGCAGACTGTCAAGCACTAAATAGAGTAATCTAAAACTATATGAGGAATATAATGGAGAAGCGAATTATAACTACAAAAGAACTTGAAGAAGACATCAAGATAGAGAAGAGCCTCCGCCCCAGATACCTGGCAGAATACATAGGCCAGGAGAAGGCCAAGGAGACCCTGAAAGTCTATATAGAAGCAGCCAAGAAACGAGGCGAAGTACTAGACCACGTATTGCTGTACGGCCCTCCGGGACTGGGCAAGACAACCCTTGCGGGCATAATAGCCAATGAGATGGGCGTGAATTTAAAGATAACCTCCGGCCCGGCAATAGAAAAACCGGGAGAGATAGCGGCAATACTAAACCAGCTAAGCGAAGGCGACGTACTATTCGTAGATGAAATCCACCGTCTAAACAGACAGGTAGAGGAAGTCCTGTACCCGGCCATGGAGGATTATTGTATCGACGTAATAATCGGAAAAGGGCCTACGGCAAAGTCTATAAGACTTGATCTTCCTAAGTTTACACTGGTGGGAGCCACAACAAGGGCAGGACTTTTAACAGCTCCACTTCGTGACAGATTCGGAGTGGTACATAGATTAGAGTTCTACTCAGTGGAAGAGTTGGCAGAGATAATAATGCATTCAGCAAAGAAACTGAATGTAGCCATAGAAGAAGAAGGCGCAAGGTCCATGGCAATGAGAAGCAGGGGAACCCCCAGACTTGCCAATAGATTCTTAAAGAGAGTAAGAGACTTTGCAGAAGTAAAATACGACGGGGTAATAACAAGAGAAGTGGCAGAGGATGCTTTGGATCTCCTGGAAGTAGATAAGTTTGGTCTTGATAATACAGACAGAAATTTACTTGAGACAATAATCAATAACTTCAAGGGAGGGCCTGTAGGCCTTGATACACTTGCATCTGCCATAGGAGAAGATGCGGGAACCATCGAGGATGTATATGAGCCATATCTAATTAAGAACGGCTTTATAAACAGGACGCCAAGGGGCAGAGTTGTTACGGAGAAAGCATACAGTCAGTTGGGACTAGGCATTTTCAAGGATTAAACAGATGGCAATGCCGGAGTATGGTTACATATTGTATAAAACTGAAAATCATGTATAATACAAGAAGAGTGTTTTTAATAGGATTATGAATTGGGGTGTGAAAGAATGGCTACTAAGGTGACGACGGAAGTCCTTATTGCTGGCAAGGTATATACCATAGGGGGATATGAAAGCGAGGAATTCTATCAGAGAATTGCCTCCTATATAAACAGCAAGATTAATGAGAGTGCCGAGACGGAAGGATATAATAAACTGCCTACCGATATGAAGGCCACATTGTTGCAACTGAATATTGCTGAGGACTTATTCAAAGCAAAGAAGAAGGTGGAGAATCTGGAGGCAGGCCTTGATGAGAAGGAAAAGGCACTGTATGATTTAAAACATGAGCTCATCTCTACACAGCTTAAACTGGAGGAGACGGAGAAGTCCCTGAAGGATATGGAAGCGGAGAATAAGGAGTTACAGCTTAACAAAGCCAGATTAGAGACATCGCTTGAAGATGTGCTCTTTGGCAAAGGAAAGAATGATAAGAAGTAGAACTTTTTAAGGACAGTCGTAGGGGCTGTCCTTTGTCAAATATAGAGGGAAACCATGAAAGATATTGAACTGTTAGCCCCCGCGGGTTCAGCGGAGGGAGCGAAGGCCGTGATAAATGCCGGCGCAGACGCCATCTATATAGGCGGAAGCCGCTTTGGGGCAAGAGCCTACGCCAAGAACCCGGAGGAAGAAAGCTTAATTGATGTAATAGAATATGCGCACATTCATGGAAGCAGGGTATATTTAACCATAAATACACTGCTTAAAAACAGTGAATTAAATGAGGACTTTTACAACTTCCTTTTGCCTTATTACAATGCGGGATTAGATGGCGTTATAGTTCAAGATCTGGGAGTAATGTCTTTTGTAAAAAGGCATTTTGCGGAGTTGCCCATACACTGTTCCACGCAGATGACCATATCGGATATCACCGGCGCAAGACTTATGAAGGAAGCGGGAGCCGACAGGGTAGTATTATCCAGAGAATTAAGTCTCTCGGAGATTAAAGACATAACGGATGCAGGAATAGAAACGGAATGCTTTATTCACGGAGCTTTGTGCTATTGCTATTCCGGACAGTGCCTTATGAGCAGCGTGTTAGGAGGCAGAAGCGGTAATAGAGGACGATGCGCCCAGCCCTGCAGACTGGCATATGAAGTTGACGGCAGGAAGAAATACATACTAAGTCCTAAGGATTTATGCACCATAGAGCACCTGCCGGAACTTATGGAGGCAGGCATTTACTCTTACAAAATAGAAGGTCGCATGAAGCGTGCAGAATACGCTGCGGCAGTAACTTCTGTATACCGCAAGTACTTTGATATGGCAAAAGAGCGTGGCTTGGAAGGATATGAGGTCTCCAAGGAGGATATGGATATTCTTCTTGGAGCGGGCAATCGGAAGGGCTTTACCCCGGGTTATTACTATTTTCATAATGGGGCTGAGATGATCTCTTATGACAAGCCGGACTACGATACCGCCGGTGAGGACTTCTTTGCAGATATTAGAAAGAGATATATCGAGAAGCCTATTAAAGAAAATCTTAATGGATTCATAAACTTACATAAAGGTAAGGAAGCAGAACTTAGATTAGAATATAGGGGTAAGGATTATATATTCCGTGGGGATGTTGTATCCGAAGCCATCAATGCCCCTTTATCAGAGGAAAAAGTCTTAAAGCAGATGAATAAGACGGGAGATACTCCCTTCGAATTTGCTAAGCTTAAGGCAGACATTGATAATGATATCTTCATGCCCGTTAATCAGCTTAATTCTTTAAGACGAGAGGCCTTAGAGGGTCTAAAAAAAGAGATTTTAAAAGACTTTTATCCCAAGGTGCCTGCTAAGGGCTGCAACCCTTACCAATCATTGGCAAAAGCAGATGAACGAGGAAAGAGGCGGAAGGGACTTTATGTCTATATAGAATCTGCGGGGTTTCTTGACATCGTACTTGAAGCGGAAGACGTAAGCCGAATCTATGTAAATGCAAGCTGTTTTGCCCTTCCGGGTGAGATAGAAAGCCTTGCCAAGGCGGCAAAGAGAATTAAAGATAAGGGAATAGAAGTTTTTTATGCCCTTCCCCATATCTTACGAAAAGACATAAGACGCCTACTTGATGAAGCGTGGGATATAATTGAAGAATCCTTCGACGGAATCCTTATTAGAAATATAGACGAGCTGGGCTTCGTATGCTCTAAGGATTACAAGGGCCTGCTTGCGGGAGATTACAGCTTATATGCCTTTAACAAGGAGGCCTATGGTTTCATAAAGAGGTTATGTGATAAGCATAATATGAACCTTGAATCAATATGTGCTCCTATAGAGCTTAATTCCAAGGAACTTAACGGAATGAGGGGAACATACGACGAGATCGTATCCTACGGTTATCTGCCTCTTATGATTTCTGCCCAGTGTGTTCGTAACACCACTAAGGGCTGTGATAAGAAGAATTCTCTGACATTTATAAAGGACAGATACAAGAAGGACTTTGGAGTAAGAGCCTTTTGTAACTTCTGTTACAGTGTGGTGTATAACAGCCTGCCGCTTTTCTTGCAGGATAAAGAATCGGAGATTAAAAAAGCAGACATAGGAAATATGCGAATTAATCTTACATACGAAACGCCTGATGAGGCAAAAAAGATTTTTATGATATATAAGGGAGAAAGGGAGTTTGAAGGAGACTTCACCAGAGGTCATTTCTCCCGAGGAGTAGAGTAAATGCTTAGTATTATTGTTAAATTGTCCAAATACCTGCTGATAATTCTATTTGCGGTATATACCTATTTAGGCTTTGCGGCTCTTCGCTACAAGACGGAGGCAGGCAAGGCGGGAATATTGGGAGTCCAGAGGTTTATGATGATATTTATCCACCTCCTGGCCTATACGGTTATCTGGATTCAGAAGGACCAGGACCTGGGAGTAATCATATTCTATCTGGTTCAGCTCATATTCTTCGTGGCGGTATATTTGGTGTATCAGATGGCTTATCCCAAGGCATCCATGCAGTTGGTTAACAATATGTGTATGTTTATGGCCATAGGATTTATCATGATTTCAAGACTTAACTATGACAGGGCCATTAAGCAGGTGGGAATCGCCATTGTATCTGTAGTCATCACTATGTTTATTCCGGTTATATTAAGGAAGTTTCGAGGAATATTCGGAAAGCTTAAATATGCCTACCTGGGTATTGGCGCAGCTTTATTATGCGTAGTTGCGGTACTCGGTCGGTTAAGTTACGGTGCCAAGCTGTCATTTACCATTGCGGGAATCACCTTCCAGCCCTCGGAATTCGTAAAGATTCTCTTTGTATTCTACGTTGCCGCAAGTTTAAAGGAAGATGACTCCATAAGAAATGTCATTGTTACCTCAGTAGCGGCGGCATTTCACGTGTTGGTACTTGTATTTTCCAAGGACCTGGGTGCTGCCATGATATTCTTCCTGGTTTATATGGTTATGCTGTATGTGGCAACGAAAAAGCCTATATATATCGGAGCAGGCTTTATCTTTGGCGCCATTGCGGCGGTGGCGGGATATTTTCTCTTTGCCCACGTCCGTACCAGGGTTATAGCCTGGCTTGATCCCTTTAGTGTTATCAATGACGCGGGCTTCCAGGTGTCCCAGTCCTTGTTTGCCATCGGTACCGGAGGCTGGTTTGGAACGGGACTTTTCAGGGGACGTCCCACGGATATCCCGGTTGTCGAAGAAGATTACATTTTCTCAGCCATATCAGAGGAATTGGGAGGCATATTTGCCATCTGCCTTATCCTGTGTTGTATGTGCTGTTTGATTCTGTTCATTAATATAGCTATGCAGCTAAAAAACAGGTTCTACAAGCTGGTGGCCTTGGGTCTTGGAACGGCCTACGGTTTCCAGGTGTTTGTAACCATCGGAGGAGTAACCAAGTTTATTCCTTCAACGGGTGTTACCCTGCCGCTTATCAGTTACGGCGGAAGCTCCCTTTTGGCAACCCTCATTGTATTTGCCATAATTCAAGGTCTGTATGTCCTTAGGCAGGACGAAGATGCAGCCTTAAAGAAAAAGAAATTAAAAGCGGGAGGACAGATTCCTTATGAGAGAAGAGAGGGAATTGAAGAAGGAAAAGAAGATAGAGAAGAAGATCGCTAAGAAGCTTAACCGGGAATACTCCGTAGTGGTTTATGCTTTTCTCCTTCTGTTTACCGCGCTAATCGGATATTTCATATATTTCAACATTTTTCAAAGCGAAAAGGTAATTAACAACTCCTTTAACAAACGTACTGAATCCTTTGCAAAGGAGATAATAAGGGGCAATATCTACGATAAGAATAAGGTTTTGCTTGCCACTACCAAGGTAGCCGCAGACGGAACGGAGACCAGATCTTACCCCTATGGTCGTATCTTTGCTCATGTGGTGGGTTATTCCGACAAGGGTAAGACGGGGATTGAAAGCGCTGCCAACTTTAACATGCTGCGCTCCAATTCATCCATTATTACCAGGATTAACAACGACCTAAACGATAAAAAGAGCATGGGAGATTCTGTTGTTACAACCCTTGATGCGAGATTGCAGGAGGCGGCTTACAACGCTCTGGGCGATCATGACGGTGCTGCAGTTGTGATGGAGGTTAAGACAGGTAAAGTTCTTGCCATGGTAAGTAAACCCGCCTACGACCCCAATGCCATTGAAGCTTCATGGGATCTGTACACCAAGCAGGACAGTGACAAGGGAATTCTCTTAAACCGCGCTACCCAAGGGTTATACCCGCCGGGCTCTACTTTTAAGATATTTACCTTGCTTGAATACATAAGAGAAAATCAGGACTATGAGAACTTCTCATATAATTGCAAGGGGTCAATAACTGACGGGAATTTCAAGCTTCGTTGTTATGACGCCCAGGTACACGGTAAGTTAGACTTAAAGTCGGCATTTGCCAAGTCCTGTAACTCAACCTTTGCAAGTCTGGGACTGGCCATTGACAACGATAAGCTCAAGGCTTTGTGTGAGAAGGCTTTGTTTAACTCTGAGCTTCCCTTGGAGAATATTCCTTACAGTAAGAGCAGCTTTGTCCTTACCGGAAGCGCTACCAATCCGCAGACTATGATGACTGCCATAGGTCAGGGCGAGACAGTGGTATCACCTATGCATATGTGTATGGTGGCTTCCGCCATTGCCAACAAGGGAGAGCTTATGAAGCCTTATCTGGTGGATCATATTGAAAATGACGCCGGCATCGAAGTATCAGCCAACAAGCCGGAAAAAACCGCCACACTTTTTGAGGCCGCTGATTGCTCGGTGTTAAAAGAGTATATGCGGGCTGTGGTTACGGAAGGTACGGGATATAAGTTTAACGGAGTTAAATATGAAGTGGCCGGAAAGACGGGAACAGCAGAGTTCTCCAGCGATAAGTCAAAGAGCCATTCCTGGTTCGTGGGATTTGCTCCCGTGGAGGACCCGGAGATTGCCATTGCGGTTATCGCAGAGGATTCGGACGGAACCGCGGTGCCTATTTCAAAAAGTATACTTGATGTGTATTTCGCAAAATAACCTTAACTTGTGTTTAACAAAAATATAGTTTATACTTTTTATCAAATGAGAAACAATACCGGAGGATGTTGCAATGATAGAAGCAATAAGTTGTGGCGGTGTTGTAATACATAGAGGGAAGATACTGGTCCTTTATAAGAATATCAAGAATAAGTACGAGGGCTGGGTGCTTCCCAAGGGGACGGTAGAAGAAGGGGAAGATTATAAAGACACTGCTACAAGAGAAGTGTTGGAAGAATCAGGTGTCCGCGGGACCATTATTAACTATATCGGGGAGAGCAGTTACAGTTTTTCTGTACCCGAGGGTCAGGTGAACAAAACTGTTCACTGGTATCTAATGATGGCGAACAGCTATTACAGCAAACCGCAACGGGAAGAATATTTTGTCGATTCGGGATATTACAAGTTTCACGAAGCCTACCATTTGTTGAAGTTCGAGAACGAGAAGGGCATATTGGAAAAGGCCTATAATCAATATCTCGATTTACGAAAGAACAATCTGTGGGGTAACCACAAGTACTTTTAAGGAGCAGCAAATACTTGCTGCTCTTTGGCGACGGGAGACGTAAGAAGCAGTATATTATGAAGTGGGCCAAGAGACTTTTCATCAGTGATGAAGCCAAACAAAAGAAAACACGAACAATATGGAAGCTAAAGCGGGGTAAGAGTGTATTCGGAGTATATGTAATTACTCTTTCAGCTAATCCTGCCAACCAGCTGGATATCTTTGAATCATCTTCTTTGATGAACAAAAGATATCCTAAGGATGATCTGGTTGTGGTGGGCGTTGCCAAGGGCTATGATGACGCTTTGGAACTGGTGAACAAGATGGCTCAAAAAACTGTGGATGTAACGGGAGATACTGACATAAGAGCTTTTGTCAGGGATTATGCAGGGATAGATTGATGTTTATTGTATTGGAGATTCTTAAGTGGATAGGTATTGTGCTTTTATGCATTCTGGGGCTGATATTATTATTGGTCCTTTTGGCGTTGTTTAGTCCCATTACTTATAATGTAAGGGTTTCAGGCAATAAGGATGATATAAGAGCCAAGGTTAAGCTGGGGTGGTTTTTGTATATATTAAGACCGGTTGTTACCTATGAGAATAAAGATTTGAAGGTTATAGTTCGAATACTGGGAATCCCCATTAATCTATCAGGCAAGGATAAGAAAAAGGGAGAGCCGGCTCCTTATGATAATATGAGCGATGAGGAACTTAAATCTCTTCTTGAGGAAGATAGTGTTCAAACCGGGGAAATACCCCCTTTTGATATAGAAATTGCCAAGGAAGATGAATTACAGTATAATGTTATAGAACTTGAGTCGGATGTATCCGATGACGGTAAGGAATTCTTCTCGGAAGGCCCTATGGAAGAGCCTGCATCCAAGAAAAAGCCGAAGCTTAGTAAAGAAGAAGAGGCAAGGCTTCGGGAAGAATTAAAAAGAGAAAAACAAGCCAAGAAAGAGGCCAAGAAGAAGGCCAGACAGGAAAAGATTGAAAAAATCAAAGACATTAAGAACAAAGGCCAAGAGATTATAGAGATACTGGAGAAACAGGAGACTAAAGACGCAATCGCTCTTGTTAAGGATGTAATATACAAGATCTTACGACACATATGTCCGAAGAAGTTTAAGGGATACTTTGAATTCGGCATGGAGGATCCAAGCACCACGGGAACGGTACTGGCCGCAGTGGGGGCTACATATCCGATACACAGGGGCAATATAAGAGTTGTTCCGTACTTTGATACGGAGGAGATGATTCTTGAAGGAGATATGCATATCAAAGGAAGAATCTTTGTATGTTATCTTCTGGTTCAAGGATTGCGTATTCTGAAGAATAAAACCATCATGGGATTGATTAAGAAGGCTAAAGGCTAAATATGGAGGATAAGAGAAGATGGCAGATAACAGTTTCAAGAATAATGTAGACGCACTTTTTAAAGGGCTTGACGGGTTCTTTACCAGCAAGACCGTTGTGGGTGAGTCTGTTAAATACGGAGACATGGTGGTTATTCCTTTGATGGAGGTATCCTTCGGAATGGGCGCCGGTTCTCTTAGCAAGTCAGGAAAGGATAACGGTGGCGGCGGAGTGGGCGCCAAGATGACCCCCAGTGCCGTACTTATTATTCAAAACGGAACCAGCAAGCTAATCAGTGTAAGGGATCAGGGCGGTGTGGCCAAGGTTCTTGACCTGGTACCCGACTTTGTTAACAAGTTCATGGATAAAGGGAATGAAGACGAAGCTGCAGAGGACATGGACGATATTTTCAAAGTAGAACCAATTGGTAAAGACCCTGCAAATTAATACTTGCATTTGGATTATCTTTCTGATAAAATGAATGCATTGTGAGTCTATAGTGATTATTGCGAAGGAGGTGCAACAATGGCAGTATGTAGTATTTGCGGTAAAGGTGCTCACTTTGGTAACAATGTGAGTCATTCACATAGAAGAAGTAACAGAATGTGGAAATCAAACATTAAGTCAGTTAAGTGTAAAGTAAACGGAGCTCCTAAGAGGATTTATGTATGTACATCATGCCTTAAGTCCGGTAAAGTAGAGAGAGCTTAAGCGACAATTTGACAATTGATTAATCCCTTATAGCAGTGACCGCTGTAAGGGGTTTTTTGTCTTGATATATTTTCTTCACCAAAGGAGGGTTTAATATGAAAGGACATATGAACACGGAATTAGGCGAGATAACCATTAATCCTGACGTAGTAGCAGCTTATGCGGGCTCTGTAGCAGTAGAGTGCTTCGGTATAGTAGGTATGGCTGCAGTCAATGCCAAGGACGGACTTGTCAAGCTTCTTAAGAGAGATAGCATGACCCATGGTATCAGCGTTAAGATTGAGGACAACAAGATCAAACTTGCTTTTCATATAATTATTGCTTATGGTGTTAGTATTTCAACCGTTGCAGACAATCTTATGGAGAATGTTAAGTACCAGGTTGAAGAATTCACCGGAATGACAGTTGAGAAGATCAACATCTACGTTGAAGGTGTAAGGGTCATCGACTAAGTTTATCTAGGTGGGTTTGAAGGAGGATTCATTGTGGAGATCAAATCAATAGACGCCAAACAGTTTGCCAAGATGTTCCTTGCGGGAGCGGCAAGACTTGAGGCTAATAAAGAATGGATTAATGAACTGAACGTTTTCCCGGTGCCTGACGGTGACACGGGTACCAATATGACCATGACTATTACAACTGCAGCCAATGATGTTGCAGCCATGTCAGAGTATACTATGGCAGGTGTAGCCAAGGCTATTTCCTCAGGTTCTCTTCGTGGAGCAAGAGGTAACTCGGGAGTTATTCTTTCTCAGTTACTTCGTGGTTTTTCCAAGGTTGTATCAAGTTATGATGCAATTGACTCTATAGTTTTGGCTAACGGCTTCCAGAAGGCTGTAGAGACTGCATATAAGGCTGTTATGAAGCCTAAGGAAGGTACAATTCTTACAGTTGCCAAGGGCGCTGCGGATGAGTGTACTGAACTGGCTGCCAAGGAAGACGATTTGGTTGTTATCATTGAAGGAGTAATTAAGAGGGCAGAGTATGTCTTATCTCAGACTCCGGAGATGCTTCCTGTTCTTAAGCAGGCAGGAGTTGTAGATTCAGGCGGACAGGGACTTGTGGAAGTCTTAAAGGGATGCTACGATTGCATGATGGGCAAGGAAGTAGAGTACAAGCCTACAGCAGGTACATCGGCACCCAAGTTCTCAGGAACACGTCCTCCCAAGAGTGACATTGATACTGCGGATATTAAGTTCGGATATTGTACCGAGTTTATTATTCTCCTTGAGAAAGAATACAACGAAGATGCGGATGCAGCATTTAAGAATTACCTACTATCCATAGGTGATTCCTTGAATCTCGTATCCGATGACGATATTGTAAAGGTTCATGTTCATACCAACGATCCGGGACTTGCCATTCAGAAGGCGCTTACCTTCGGTTCCCTTACAAGTATGAAGATTGACAACATGCGTCTTGAGCATGAAGAGAAGCTCTTTAAGGATGCGGAAAAGGTTGCTGCTCAGGAGGCAGAGGCTGCCGCTAATGACACAGGCTTTGTTAATGCTATGCACAAGGATATGGCCTTTGTTGCCGTATCTGCAGGTTCAGGCTTAGACGATATATTCAAAGCCCTGGGTGTTGATATTGTAGTAAGTGGCGGACAGAGCATGAATCCAAGTACGGAAGATTTTGTTAATGCAGTTAACAGAATCGATGCAGACACCGTATTTATCCTGCCCAACAACAGCAATGTTATCCTTGCTGCCAGCCAGGCAGGTGACCTTGTGGAAGATAAGAAGGTTGTGGTTATTCCAACCAAGACTATTCCTCAGGGAATTACTGCTCTTATTAACTATATTGCTGACCGTTCGGCTGAGGATAATGAAGATCAGATGAAAGAAGAGATTCAGTATATCAAGACCGGAGAGATTACCTACTCTATCAGAGATACTGAGATTGACGGCATCAAAATCGGCAAGGGAGATTACATGGGTGTTGGCGATGGCTCCATCCTTTCCGTTGGTCAGGATATGCCGGCAACAGTTGTAGATACATTGGATAAGATGGTTGATGATGAGTCCAGCCTTATCAGTGTATACTACGGTGAGGAAGTTAAGAAAGAAGAAGCTGAGGAGCTTATAGCTGAACTTGAGGAGAAGTTCTCCGATTGTGACGTTGAGCTTCATTTCGGCGGACAGCCTATTTATTATTATATTGTTTCCGTGGAATAAGACTATGAACAGTAGAGACGCGTATATCACATCAATTAAAGGGGTAGGTTCCAAGATGGCGGAGTTGTTCGCCAAGGTTGATGTATTTACCGTTAATGATCTCTTAGAGTACTATCCGAGAGATTATAAGTCTTATCCGGCACCGGTCTCCATAGCTTCCGTTAAAGTGGGAGATATGGTGGCAATATCCGGTCAGATTACGGATTCACTTAGCATTTTGGGTTCATCCCGTAAAAAGATAATAACATGCCATGTCAGTGACGGACAGGGAGTCCTCTCACTGACGTGGTTTAATGCCCTCTTTTTGAAGAATGTACTTCGCAAAGGAGGGCATTACGTGTTCTACGGAAGAGTACGTCAATATAAAGGGGCTCTCTCCATGGAGCACCCGGAATACTTTACCATAGAGGACTATAAGTTGAAGATGGGGCATCTTCTTCCGGTATACGTTAAGACAGCAGGCCTGTCAGATAACAGTATTATTAAGTTTGTGCGTCAGGCCATGGGAGAGGGAGTCAGTAAGAGAGAGTATATTACGCAGGATTTATTAGACTCCATGAATCTTATGGATCTTGATATGGCCATCAGGCAGGTGCATTTTCCGGATAGCAGGGAGAAGCTTGAGAGGGCAAGGAAGAGAATTGCCTTTGATGAATTGTTCTTCTTTTTGTTGGAGATTAAGAGCATGAAGGCTCTTACGGAAGAAGAGACGGTCGGAATAATCATATCTGATTTTAAAGCGGGAAGAGACTTTGTAAAGAGTCTGCCCTTCGACCTGACGGCGGGTCAAAAGTCTACCATTAAGGAGATTGAGAAGGACTTGGCTTCCGGGCATATAATGAGGCGTATTATCCAGGGTGATGTGGGAAGCGGTAAAACCGTTGTTGCGTTGCGGGCCATGATTGATGTCTGCAGGGCAGGATATCAGGCGGCTATGATGGCACCTACGGAGGTCCTCTCAAGTCAGCATTATGAGACTATCAGAGAGTACTTTGAAAAATATGATATTGATATAGAGGTGGCCCTTCTTACAGGTTCCACCAAGAAAAGGGAGAGGGATGCAATATACGAGGGCCTGTCAACCGGCAGAATAGGTATAGTTGTGGGCACTCACGCTATTATTCAGGAAGGGGTTACCTTTGGCAAGCTTGGTCTGGTTATTACCGACGAGCAACACAGGTTTGGAGTTAAGCAAAGAGATTTCCTTGCTAAGAAGGGGGCATTTCCCCATGTACTGGTTATGAGTGCCACACCCATACCAAGGACCCTTGGGCTTATTCTATACGGTGACATGGACATAAGCCTTATTAAGGATATGCCCGCGGAGAGACTTCCCATAAAAAACTGCGTGGTGGGAAGAGAAAGCAGACAAACATCCTACAACTTCATAAAGAAGGAGATCGCCGCAGGGCATCAGGCATTTATCATTTGTCCCTTAGTGGAAGAAAGCGAGAATATGGACGTATGTGATGTAATATCTTATTCTGCAGACCTTAGACGTCAGATGCCGGGGGTTACTGTGGAGTATCTGCACGGTAAGATGAAGAACAGTGAGAAGAATGATATTATGGAGCGTTTTGCTGCCGGGGATATAGATGTGCTGGTATCTACTACGGTTATTGAAGTTGGTATTAACGTGCCTAATGCTACGGTTATGATGATTGAAGATGCGGATAGATTCGGTCTTGCCACCTTACACCAGCTGCGAGGCCGTGTGGGAAGGGGCGCAGCTCAAGGCTATTGCATCATGATTAACGGCTCCGGAAGCGATAAAAGCAAAGAGCGTCTTGATATTATGAATAAATCAAATGATGGTTTCTACATTGCCAATGAAGACTTAAAATCAAGGGGAATAGGTGATATGTTAGGTCTTCGTCAGAGTGGTGAGATGAGCTTTAAGATGGCTGACATATATGAAGATGCTGATATTTTAAAGCTTGCTTCAAGATTGGCGGATGATGTATTGCCGAAGATGAATGAGAAAGAGGCGGCTGACAATCCCTTTATCAGTGAGGTTTACAGCCGTTTTAAGAAAGCAGCGGAAAACTCTCGAATTGATGCACTATAATAAATTGACTTTTTCTCAGCCAAAATGTATAATTATCATAAATTATTTAGAATTTTCCGACAATTGTATGGGGGCATTTGGTGATGGAACATATCCAAAAGGAGAAAGTATTAATTGTTGATGATGCGGAGGTTAATCGCGGTATACTAAGGGAGGTTCTGCATCATAAGTATGAGGTAATTGAAGCGGAAAACGGACAGGAAGCCCTTGATATCTTAGATATTCACAATGATGATATCAATATTATTCTTCTTGATCTTGTTATGCCGGTTATGAACGGTTTTGAGTTCCTGGAGGTTATTAACAAGACCGGGCTTATTAAGCGTGTGCCCGTTATTCTTATTACCGGAGATTATACTACAGAGGCTGAGAAGAACGGTTATAACCTTGGCGTTTCCGATATTATCATCAAACCCTTTAATTCTGAGATTGTAATGAACCGTGTTGCCAATATCATTGCCCTTTACAATCACAAGAACCATCTTGAGAATATGGTGGCTGAGCAGACGGTTCAGATTAGTGAGCAGGCAAGGATTCTCAAGCAATCCAACGAAATGCTTATTGATACTTTGAGTACTGTTGTTGAGTTCAGAGATTTTGAATCCGGAGCTCACATTAAGAATATTAAAAGCGTAGTAGCTGTTGTTTTAAAACATCTTACCGCAGATTATCCCGAATATAATCTATCCACCAAAGATGTGGAGGATATTATTACTGCTTCGGCTATGCATGATATCGGCAAGATTGCTATTCCGGATTCAATCCTTTTGAAACCCGGCAGACTTACACCGGAAGAGTTCGAGGCTATGAAGGCACACACCACTAAAGGCTGTGAGATATTAGAACGTTTCGATTTTATATATGATGACGATTTGTACAAAATCATCTATGATATTTGCAGATACCATCATGAAAAATACGATGGCAGAGGCTACCCTGACGGCTTAGAGGGCGAAGATATCCCCATCTGGGCACAGGTGGTTGCCGTTGCTGATGTTTATGAGGCGCTGGTAAGTAAGCGCTGTTATAAGGATGCTTATGATCATGATACGGCTTTGGATATGATTAAAAATGGAGAATGTGGCGCATTTTCCAACAAAATTTTAGATTGTCTCATTAAAGCCGGGGATGAGCTCAAGGCAATTATAGAGGCTAGAGCATAATGCGGGTAATATTATATCAGGAGGTTCCATATGAGTATTGGACTGGGTATTGATACGGGAGGTACTTATACCGACGCTGTTATCTATGACATGGACGCGGGGGAAGTCTTAGAAAGCGGCAAATCACTTACAACTAAATATGATTTAACTGTGGGGATAAAAAACGTTTTAGACAAATTATCCCCTAATCTTTTGTCTAAAGTATCTATGGTAGGCTTATCAACTACCATGGCTACCAACGCCTGTGTTGAGAATAAAGCAGGCAGGGCAAAGCTTATAATGTGGGGTATAAGCCCGGATACGGTGGAGCGTTTCGGGTCTAAATATGGTCTTCCCAAAGCGGAGGACATTTACTTCCAGGAAAGCTATCCCATCTTTACCGGCGGATACGAAAAGGAAGTAGACTGGAAGACTTTTGAGGACAAGATTGAAGAGGAGTTCTCTCACTGCGATGCTGTTGCCACGGTGGAGCTTTTCGCCATGAACAACAATGCCAAGGTAGAGAAGAAGGCCAAGCAGCTTATTCGTGAAAAACTGGGAATTCCCGTTATCTGCGGCAATGAGCTGTTCTCCGATATCGATACTCTTCAAAGGGGTTCTTCTGTATTGTTAAATGCCGGCCTCATTCCAACCATTGATGAGTTTACCAAGGCTATTAAGACTGTTTTAAAAGAGAAGAATATCTCTGTTCCCGTGGGAATTGTTAGAAGTGACGGAAGCCTTATGTCAGAGCGATTCGCCATGGAATATCCGGTGGAGACTATCCTTTGCGGCCCTGCAGCCAGCGTAATAGGCGGTGCGGGTCTTACAGACGAGAAGAACAGTATCGTCATTGATATGGGTGGAACCACAACGGATATGGCTATAATTAAAGATGGCGTACCCGTTACGGTGGAAGACGGAATAAAGATTGGTAAGTGGAAGACATTTGTAAAGGGACTTTATGTAGATACTTTCGGTCTGGGTGGAGACAGTGCCATAAGGCACAATAACGGCAGGCTGGTAATTGATACAGCCCGTGTCATTCCCATATGTATACTGGCTTCAAGATATCCTTATGTCCTTGATGAACTTAAGAAACTTGAGAAAGAGGAATTCCCTCATACCAGATATATTCATGAGTTTTTGGTATATGTTAAGGATATTGAGAATAATGACAATTACAATGAGGACGAGAAGAAGCTTTGCAGGAGGCTTAAGGAAGGACCTATGAGCCTTACCCAGGCGGCTGAGTACATGGATTCGGACGTTTATCATTTCAAAGCTGACCGTTTGGAGAGGGAGGGCGTAATCATAAGAAGCGGCCTTACACCAACGGATATTATGCATCTTAAAGGGGATTTCTCCGAGTATGACACCAAGAGTATCGAGATGGTGGTGGATTACTATAAGGTATGCCTGGATAGCAAGCCGGACAGAGAAACCCTTTGCAATATGATATACAAAGAGGTTATGAAGAAACTCTATATAAACATTGTTCGTTGTGTGCTGGAGTATTCATCTCCTTATTACAGGAAGAATGGCTTGGACCTTGGAACTCTTAATCTTATTAGTGATGATTTTGAGAGAAAATTTAATGCCAAGGATGACGAGATAATGGAGTGTAACTTTAAGGTGAATTTCTCCCTTATAGGAATCGGTGCCCCCATTCACATCTTCTTGCCTGAAGTGGGAAGACTCCTTGGTACCAAGACTGTTATACCCAAATATTCTTCAGTAGCCAACGCAATAGGAGCCATTAACGGCAATATCATCGCCAAAGAGAGAGTGGAGATTAAACCCACCATCGGCGGAGGCTTTGATGTGTACGGCAAGGAAGAAAAGAAACACTTTGACTTTGTAGAGCCTGCCAAGGAATATGCCGTGGAAGACTTGAAAAAATACACCAAGGCTCAGGCCAAGGAACGTGGAGCTGACGGAGATATTACCTTCTCTGTTGACATTAAAGATGAGAAGTCTTTAGCCAAGCATGATATGAGGGTTTACACCGGCTCTATCGTTACTGTGGCAGCCATAGGTAAGATAAAACTGACTGATTAGAGGAAGATATATGCGAGTAATTGCAGGAAGCGCAAGAAGGCTTTTATTAAAGAGCCTTCCGGGGAATGATACAAGACCTACAACTGACAGGATTAAGGAGACTTTGTTTAATATCATTAATGATGATTTATATGGAGGAATCTTTATTGATCTGTTTGCCGGAAGCGGTGGTATAGGCATCGAGGCCTTAAGCCGCGGTGCCAAAGAAGCTGTTTTCATTGAGAAAAACAGGAATGCGGTAAGTGTCATTAAGGACAATCTGGTTCATACCCATCTCGATTCACAGGCCAAGGTAATATGTGGGGATGTGGTTTCGGCCATCGACAGATTGCGGGAATACGACCATATAGATATTGTGTATATGGACCCTCCTTATGCAGCTGAGATTGAGGCCGAAGTCCTTAAGAATCTGGCCAAATTACCGGGCATCGATTCGGATACCATGATTATTATTGAGGCGGACATTAAAAGGGATTTTGCATTTGTGGCTGATTTAGATTATACTGTTACAAGAGAAAAGACATACAAGACCAATAAGCATGTCTTCTTAAGTAAAAGCTAAGGGCGCAAAGGATTGGATATATGAAAAGAGCAATTTACCCCGGAAGTTTCGATCCGGTTACTTTCGGACACCTTGATATTATCGAGAGGTCATCTAAACTTGTGGATGAGCTCTATGTGGCGGTACTGGTGAACTCCGCCAAGAAATCGTTGTTTTCGATTGATGAACGTGTTAAAATGTTATCGGAATTGTTGTCCGGTTACGACAATATAAAGGTTGAATCCTTCGGCGGATTACTTGTTGATTTTGCCAAGGAGAAGGATGCCAAGTTTATTGTAAGAGGCTTACGGGCCGTTACGGATTTCGAATATGAATTACAGATTTCCCAGATGAATCGGACAATATATAGTGAGATAGATACGCTTTTTCTTACAACAAGCCTGGAATATGCTTATCTTAGTTCCTCGATTGTTAAAGAAGTGGCATCATACGGTGGGGATATATCTCACTTCGTTCCGGAAAGCATAATTCCTCTTATCTTAGAGAGGGTAAGGAGATAGCTTTAGGGTAGAAACTAAAAGATGAGGAGAAGATCTTATGGCAAACAGAATTGAACAGATTATTAATGAGATGGAGGAGTTTATTGATTCCTGTAAGACACAGACATTTTCAAGCTCCAATATTATTGTTAATAAGGACGAGATAGAGGAATTGTTGGCAGAGCTTAAGGCCAATACACCTGATGAGATTAAGAGATATCAGAAGATTATCAATAATCAGGAGGCTATTTTGGCAGATGCTAAGGCTAAGGCCGAGGCTATTATCGCTGAAGCTCAGATTCAGACCAACGAGCTTATCAGTGAGCATCAGATTATGCAACAGGCATACGCTCAGGCTAACGAAGTGGTTCTTGCAGCCACCAACCAGGCTCAGCAGATTTTGGACGATGCCACAAGTGATGCCAACGATATAAGAACTGCAGCCATCGCATATACAGACGATATGCTTCGCAATATAGAGATTGTTATTAAGCAGACCTTAGAGATGAGTAAGTCCCGTCAGGAGGCTTTTGCCAAGAATCTGACAGATATCTGCACTATTGTTACATCCAACAGGGCAGAGCTTCATCCGGAGGAAGAGGTACCTGTAGAGGAGACACCTGCTCCCACACCTGTTAGAGGTCAGGCAGCCCCTGCTCCCGAGAAAAAGGATGGAGGAAAGGGAGACTTTAAGGTTGACATTCCCATTGAAGTAAAGTAGATTAGAATAATCACAGATTATAAAACAGTTCTCTGTTGTGGGAACTGTTTTAATTTGCGGTTTCGCTTTAATGATTTAAATTGTAGAAGAGGTTACTATGAAACTTGGTGTAAGTCAAAATCCATATAGCAGGAAAATCAATATATTAAATGGCATGAGAGACGGTATACCTATTTGCCTTGGTTATATAGCTGTTTCCTTTACCTTCGGTATAATGGCCCGGAATACAGGACTGTCGGTTTTTCAGGCAGTTCTTATATCCGCCACAAACCTTACCAGTGCCGGACAGTTTGCGGCTCTTGGTATAATCGGGGCTTCATCAAGTTATGTGGAGATGGCGTTTACTCAGCTTATTATTAATCTTCGATATTGCCTGATGTCCTGCGCCCTGTCCCAGAAGTTTGATGAAAGAACTAAGTTTTATCACCGGTTTTTTGTGGCATACGGAGTTACGGACGAGATATTTGCCGTAACGGTGGGAAGACCCGGTAAGCTTCGTCCTGCCTATTCATACGGCATGATATTTGTATCTGCCTTTGGCTGGACTCTTGGAACTTTCCTGGGAATTGTATCGGGGTCGATACTTCCGGAGAGAATTATAAGTGCTCTTAGTGTGGCCTTATACGGCATGTTTATTGCCATCATTATTCCTCCGGCCAAGAAGGACAAGGTTATAAGAGGTATTGTTATTATATCCATGCTTCTTAGTCTTGCATTTGGATATATTCCGGTTATTAAGGAGATATCCTCAGGATTTAAGATTATTATCTTAACGGTTCTTATTGCGGGTGTAGCTGCGGCTCTATTCCCGGTTAAAGATGATGTTTCGGAAGAGCAGGAAGAGGGAGGTGCTTTGTAATGGATCATAATATATATATCTATGTGCTGGTTATGGCGGGAGTTACTTACCTTATAAGGCTGATTCCCCTTACCCTTATTCGTAAAGAAATTAAGAATACTTTTATCAAGTCTTTCCTATATTATGTTCCATATGTTACACTGGCTGTTATGACTTTTCCGGCTATTTTGCATGGAACAGGCAGCATAATAAGTGCTGCGGCAGGATTTATCACAGCGCTTATTCTTGCTTATCTGGGACAGAGCCTGATTGTGGTTTCGGTGCTGTCTTGTGTGGCTGTATTCTTAGTGGAACTTATTGTTATCCCCTTTGCATAATACACCTTTTTGATGAGGTGAAATTCATTGACAAAAAGGTTCAAAATTTATACACTATAATGGCATGATTTTCTTCTGAAATCATGCCGTTTTTCATGGGAATTTTTGGAGTAGAACAAGACTATGGCTGAAAGAGACGTATCACACGCAAAGGATTACAGAAAAAGATATAACAAAAAGAGGAGAAGACGTAAGAGCTTTTTGGGGAGACTGTTAGGCTCTTTAAGAGGCAGAATTCTGTTGGGAGTTTTGGCTTTGCTTGTTATCGGCGGAATAGCATTTGCCGTTATAGAAAGCGGCTTTGTATATGCCGAGTGCAGGGTTGAGGCAGGAACGGAAGTTTCTCTTGAAGACTTCCTTAAGAAGCCCGACGATAAGGCGTATTTTACCGAAGACAGTGAGCAGTACAATGTTCACGTCCCCGGAAGATATAAGATTAAGATTAAGACAGGTGCCTTTGTGCACCCTTGTGTTCTTATTGTTGAAGACACTGTTGCCCCTGTTATAGAGGCAAGAGATATACAAACCGGCAGGGGCATTGAACCTGATCCGGCGGATTGTGTAGTAAGTGTAGCAGATGAGACTAAGACTACGGCTACATTTGCTTCGGCTCCCAATGTAAGCGAGTTGGGAGAGGTTACCGCAGAGCTTGTGGTAACAGACCTTGGGGGTAATACTGCCAAGGCCACTGTTAATATTGACGTTTGGCCCATTAAGGCTCGTCTGAAGTTCGAGGCCGGCAGCAAGAGACCTGAACTTAAAGACTTTATGTTAGATGCGGATTTGTCCGGAGCCAAGTTTGTTACGGATATTAAGACCGTGGATATGTCCAAGGTTGGCGAACATCCGGTTAAGATTAATTACAAGGGCACTAACTACAACTGTAAGGTGGTTATAGTGGATACTACACCGCCACAGTTTACTGTTAAGAATATTGAGAGCTTTCTTAATGTTCCAAGGAAGGCAGAGGATTTCGTTACTGCCTCAGAGGATAATTCATCTGTGACATTTTCCTTCGAAAGAGAACCAAACCTCAAGCAGGAGGGTACTCAGGAGCTGGTTATTATAGCTGCCGACGAGGGTGGCAATGAGATGAAGAAGACGGTTAAGCTGACCCTTAACAAGGATACCGAGCCGCCTAAGTTTGAAGGCTCTGATAATATGGAGATTTTTGTAGGACAGACTATTTCCTACAGATCCAAGATTAAAGCAACGGATAATTGTCCCGAGGGATTAAGAGTTGAGTTCGACGCTGCTGATGCCAATACCAACAAGGCCGGTACCTACGACATTAAGGCTACGGCTACGGATTTGGCGGGCAATGTAACAGAGAAGACATTCACCTTGAAGGTTAAGGATTCGGTATATACCGAGGAAGAACTTTGGAAGTTGTGTGATGAGGTGCTTAACTCCATTGGTGCAACAGGCAAATCATCTTCCGAAAAAGTTCGCCTCATTTACAAATATGCAAGAGAAAATGTTCGTTATTGGGATCATGCCACCAGTACAGACTGGATTAAGGCGGCCGGTGACGGAATACTCTTTAAGAAGGGCGATTGCTACAATGTATGTATGATGCTTAAGGCGCTTCTTACAAGAGCGGGAGTTAAGAATTTCTACATCAAGAACAATCAATCCGGTGAGAATATTCATTACTGGAATGTGGTTGATATAGGTGATGGACACGGCTGGTACCACCTTGACGGCATAGTTCGTGGTGATGATATTGCTATATACCTGTACACTCAGGAACAGGTAGAGCAGGTTGATATTGATTCCGGTACACCTTATCATCAGTATGATAAGGGCTCGTATCCGGAGATACCATAGTAGTTTACGGAGGATTTATATATGGAGACATTACTTGAGATATTAAAGGGGTTACATCCTGAAGTTGATTTTGAGAGTGAAGACGGTCTTATTGAGAACATGATACTTGATTCATTTGATATCGTTACTCTTGTAGCAGAAATCAGTGACAAGTTTGATGTTGAGATCTTGGCGGAGCACCTTATTCCGGAGAACTTCAACTCTGCGGAGGCTATCTATAATCTGATTCAGGAATTGGAAGACTAAACAATGCTTTTTACATCTTATGAGTTTATAGGATTTTTGGCGATCCTGTTTTTGCTTTACTATACGGTATGCAGGAAGATGCAGTGGGGCTTACTGCTGGTGGCATCATATATATTCTATGCTGTGGCGAACCCCCTGTATTTGGTGTACATATGCTTAACGACTCTTACCATCTACGGATGTGGTATTGTTATGCAGGGTATTACCAACAGTAGTAAGGCATATCTGGCATCTGTTAAAGATACCATTGAAAAAAGTGAAAAGAAACAATACAAGGCCATGACTAAGAAGAGGAAGAGAAGATATCTTGTTCTTTGTCTGGTTATCAATTTTGGTATACTTCTTGGAGTGAAGTATACCAACTTCTTTATTGCAAATATCAACAATCTATCAGGTGCAGGGCTTACCTTTGTCAATATTGCGCTGCCGCTTGGAATCTCCTTTTATACCCTTCAGGCGGTAAGCTATGTGGTGGATGTATACAGGGAAGCTACGGTGGCTGAGAATAATCTCGGCAAACTGGCTTTATTTGTATCCTTCTTTCCACAGTTGATTCAGGGACCTATCAGCAGATTCGGAGACTTATCAAAGACCCTTTACATTCATCATGATTTTGACAGCAAGACCTTTTTCTTTGGCCTGCAGAGAATTCTTTGGGGCTTTTTTAAGAAGCTGGTTATTGCAGATAGAGTGTCTGCCGGAGTGCTTACCATTATCGGGGATTCCAATAGGTATCAAGGCGGATATGTATTGGCGGTGTTATTTATGTACACCTTACAGCTGTATGCTGATTTTACCGGTGGAATAGATATTACTATCGGAATCGCCCAGGCTCTTGGTATTGAAGTAAAAGAGAACTTTAACAGGCCTTATTTTTCCAAGACTTTAAAAGAGTACTGGAGAAGATGGCATATTACCATGTGTGAATGGTTTAGAAACTATGTATTCTATCCGGTATCCACAAGTAAGGGCTTGCAGAACTTCACCAAGTTCACCAGAAAGACTTTTGGGGATAAGGTGGGAAGACGTATTCCTGTTTATCTTGCTTCTCTTGTTACCTGGTTTGCTACGGGTATCTGGCACGGAGCAAGCTGGAACTTTATTGTATGGGGACTTGCCAACTGGCTTCTTCTTATGATCGGTGAAGAGATGGAGGGCTGGTCCGATGGCCTGAACGAGAAGTATAATCTTAGGACAAAGACCGGTTTTAAGGTTTTCAGAGTCCTTAGAACCTTCCTTCTTGTTACGGCTCTTAACTTATTCGACTGCTACCAAACGGTGGGAGAGACCATAGGTTCTTTCTTTTCAATCTTTACGGCAGGGAATCTGTCGGTGCTTACAGACGGAAGCTTGCTTGAAGTGGGACTATCAGCCGCAGATTTCGGAATGCTAATTGTGGGAGTTATAGTCTTGCTTACTGTAAGTCTTATTCAAAGAAAGGGAAGCGTCAGGGAGCTTATTGCCACAAAACCATATGCTGCAAGAGCTGCCATATGGGGAATTCTCATTGTGGTAATACTAATATTCGGAACATACGGAATCGGATATGATTCCGCTCAGTTTATATATAACAGATTCTAGAGTGTGTGGATTATGAAGAAAAAGATATTAAAGATAATAATTCCCATAATAATCGTTATTCTGGTGTTGGATTCCGCCACCAGGCTTCTTATGCCCAAATATGCAACGGACATTGTTGAGGGCAATTTGATAAAGGAGTATTATCAGGAATCCAACAAAGATTTTGACGTGGTATTCTTTGGAGATTGTGAGGTATACGAGAATTTCTCTCCTGTTACCCTATGGGAAGAATACGGAATTAACAGCTACATAAGAGGCAGTGCCGAGCAGTATATATGGCAGTCATATTATCTGCTTGAGGAGACTTTGGCTTATCATAAGCCCAAGGTTGCTGTGTTTAATATTCAGTCACTTCAGTTTAACGAATCCCAGTCGGAGCCTTATAACAGAATGACATTAGACGGAATGAAATGGTCTCCGTCAAAGGTGAATTCCATCTTGGCCTCCATGAAGGATAACGAGAAATTTATAGATTATGTATTCCCTCTCTTAAGGTTTCATTCCAGATGGTCGGAGCTTACTACCGAAGACTTCGAGTATTGGTACAAGGCCCATACCGTATCTCATAACGGATATTATATGAGAGTGGATGCTAAGCCGGCAGGTAATCTTCCTTCTCCCAAGAAGTTAGGAGACTACAGTTTTGGGGATAAGGCATGGTCTTATCTGGAGAAGATGAGAGAACTCTGCGAAAAAGAGGGCATCAAGCTGGTTCTTATTAAGGCGCCCAGCCTGTGGCCTTATTGGTACGAGGAGTGGGATACTCAGGTTAAGGATTATGCCATTAAGCACAAGCTTACATATATCAACTTCCTTGAGGTTAAAGATAAGGTAGGCTTGGATTATGACAAAGACACTTATGATGCAGGACTCCATCTTAATGTGTGGGGAGCTGAGAAGATGTCACTCTACTTCGGAAGAATATTAAGGGATAAGTTTGCTTGTCCTGACAGACGTCTTGATAAAGACCTTCGTGAGATATGGAGCAAGAAAGTTGAAGCTTACTACGAAGAGATAGAAGAGCAGAAGATTAAGTACGGAATCAAGGATTAAAGACTATGTGTGGTATATGCGGAATAATTAATACCGGAGACAATCGCCCTATTGATAAAGGGATTATAGAGAATATGCTGGAGAAGATTAAGCACAGAGGACCGGATGGTTTTGACACATATGTGGATGAGCATGCAGGTCTTGGTTTTAACAGACTCAGCTTTATTGACCTTACAGGCGGTATGCAGCCTATTTCCAATGAGGATGGCAGCATTGTAATGGTATGTAACGGTGAGATATTCAATTTCGAGGAACTTCGGGAAGAGTTGAAGAAAAAGGGCCATGTCTTTAAGACGGGTACGGATATCGAGGTTATAGTTCACCTTTATGAGGAATGTGGCCTTGACTTTGTCACTATGTTAAATGGCCAGTTTGCCATTGCCCTTTACGACAGGAAGAACGCATCAGTTATTCTGGTGAGAGATCATGTGGGAATCTGTCCCCTCTTTTACACTAAGGTGGATGACCGCGTGGTATTCGGCTCTGAGATTAAGGCTATATTGGAGTATCCCGGATGCGAAAGGCACCTTAATCTAAAAGCCGTTGATCAACTCCTTAATTTCCCGGGAGTTGTGGCACCCAATACATTTTTTAAGAATATCTATTCCTTAAGACCGGGGCATATGATTATCATTAATGATAATGGTGATATGACGGATAAGGAATATTGGGACCTTATTTATTCCCCCGAGGAGGAAGACTTAGGAGAGGAATACTATGTTGAAAAGCTTAGAGAACTCATTAAGAATGCAGTAAAGAGAAGACTTATTGCAGATGTTCCCATAGGATTCTATGTATCAGGCGGCCTAGATTCTTCCGTTGTGGCCTGCTATATCGGCAAGTTCCTTCTTAACAGTTATTACTCCTTCTCAGCAGAAATCGGGCAAGGAGATTTAAACGAGAAAGAATTCCAGCGCATGGTAAGTGACTGTGTAGAGTCTGAGCACTTCATGGTTAAAGTTGCAGAAGAAGAGATCTGGAAGAATTTCTCCGATGTAATATATCATGCGGAATCCGGAGTTAAAGAAAGCTATGATAATGCGGCCTTTCTGCTTTCCAAGCTGGTAAGCGAGAGCCCGGCCAAAGCCGTGCTTACAGGTCAGGGTGCTGACGAGTATTTCTATGGCTACGTGGGATATATGGTGGATGCCTTCCGTAAGATGCAAAAGGGCAAGATGACCCCGGAAGAGTGCGCTATTAATGAACGCTTGTGGGGTGATCCGTACTTTAGATTTGAAAGAGACCATGCTGCAATCGGTGAGATTCATAAGAAGTTATACAGCGCGGATGTACGAGGAGAGATGGCGAATTTCTCGGCTGTTGCTGAAAGTCCTATTGATGTTAAGAAGGTGGAAGGGCTTTCTACCATGAAACGTCGTTCTTATATTGATAATAAGCTTCGTCTTTCCGATCACCTCTTAGGAGAGCACGGAGACAGAATGTTCTTCTCACATTCCGTAGAAGGAAGACATCCCTTCCTTGACAGAGAGGTTATTGAATTTGTTAAGACTATCCCTGATAAGTACAAACTTAGAGGGGTTAACGAGAAGTATATCCTTAAAAAAGCCGGAGAGGGTATCGTGCCGGAGCCTATCCTTAAGCGTAAGAAGTTTCCTTTCCAGGCACCTGGCATGTCAGCCATGATAAAGAATAAGCCAAGTGACGGTCTTATCTTTGATGATTCGCTGGTAAAGAGCCAGGGAATCTTTGATTACGGCTTTGTACAGGAATTAAAGAGCATGTACAATGCGCCGGATTTCCAGCTGATGGGGGCGTACGAAATCGACTATCTGCTTATCGTTATGACTGTTTCATTGTTGTGTGAGCAGTATAAATTGACATTATAATGACATGCTTGATACGTCGACGTACGAATACGGATATTTCCCGGGGACAGAGCGAGAGCGTCCCCGAGGAGCATGAATACCAGACACTCGGCGCGCACAGTGGATACATATTATAGGAGAAACATTAATGAAGAAATTAGGAATTGTCGGAGGGCTTGGGCCTATGGCTACGGTGTACTTTATGGAGTTAATCACCGACATGACACAGGCGGACGTTGATCAGGAACATATAGAGATATTCATGCACAGCAGACCTCAGATTCCGGACAGAACAAAGTTCATCTTAGGGGAGAGCAATGAGAACCCTCTGCCCATGATACTGGAAGCCTGCGATGGCTTGATTAAATCCGGAGCTGATGTAATAGCCATTCCATGTATTACGGCTCATTACTTCCATGATGATTTGATGAAACTGGAGAAGCCCTTTGTAAACAGTCTGGTGGAGACTGCCACCTATCTTAAGGACAGAGGAATTACCAAAGCGGGCCTTATGGCTACTGATGGAACGGTGCGAAGCGGCCTCTTCCAGAAGGTTTTGAATGAATACGGAATAGAATGCATTACCCCTTCTATTGAGGGGCAGAAAAAGGTGATGAGCCTTATATATGACAACGTTAAGGCAGGACGCGCCATAGATACAGAGTCCTTTAGAGACGTTAAATACGAGCTTAGACATGAGGGGGCACAGGTGGTGCTACTTGGCTGTACAGAGCTGTCGATTATTAAGAGAGATGCGGATGTTGGCCCGGGAGTATTAGATGTACTCGAGGTTTTGGCCAAGACTTCTGTTGAGATGTGTGCCACATTAAAGGATAAATATAAAGAATTAATAACGGAGTAGTATTATGCAGAACAATGTACTTGATTATTTAGACGAGATAATTAAGACCAAATCGGACAAGATGGCCTTTGCTGATGATAAGGAGAGCTTTACTTTCAGGGAAGTTTATGACACCGCACGCGCTATTGGAAGCGGTATACTTGCCAAGGGTATAGACAGAAAAGCTGTAGTGGTGTTTATGAGAAAGCACCCCAAGGAGATAGTGACATTCTTCGGAGTAATAAAGGCCGGTTGTTTCTACGTGCCCATTGATGAAGAGATGCCGGAAGCAAGGATAAAGCTGATACTTGAAAATGTTAAGGCGCCTCTTCTTATCTGTGATGAGGAGACACTTCCCAAAGCACAGGCATTTGACTTCGGTGGAGAAATAGTAACCTTTGACTCCATTGCACAGACAAAAGCGGATGATAAGCTCCTTAAGGATGCATATGACAAGGCCCTTGATACGGACCCCATATATATAGTATTTACATCAGGCTCAACAGGTGTTCCTAAAGGAGTTGCTGCCTGCCACAGGTCAGTTCTTGACTACGTGGAACAGCTGTCAGAGACCCTTGGATTTAATGAAGATACGGTATTCGGTAATCAGACACCTCTTTATTTTGATGCCTGTTTGAAGGAACTATATCCTACATTGAAGTTCGGAGCCACCACCTATCTTATTCCCAGAAGCCTCTTTATGATGCCGGTTAAGCTGGTGGAATTTATTAATGAGCATAAGATTAACACTCTTTGCTGGGTTGTATCGGCACTGACTATGATATCAGCTTTCGGTACCTTCGATAAGGTTAAGCCGGAGTATTTGAATAATATTGCTTTCGGAAGCGAAGTCTTTCCCATTAAGCAGTTTAAAATCTGGAGAGAGACCCTGCCGGATGCCAAGTTTACCAACCTGTACGGTCCTACGGAAGGCACAGGAATGTGCTGCTATTTCCACGTGGACAGGGACTTTGAAGACACGGATGTCATCCCCATCGGAAGACCTTTTAAGAATACGGAGATTCTCCTGCTGAAAGACCGTAAGGAGCTTGCGGGACCGGGAGAAGAAGGGGAGATGTGCATAAGGGGTACGTCTGTTACTTTAGGTTACTACAACAATCCGGAGAAGACAGCGGAGGCATTTATACAGAATCCTTTAAATACTGCCTATCCTGAGATAATCTATTGTACCGGAGATATCGGTAAGCTTAACGAGTATGGAGAGCTTGTATTCGTATCCCGCAAGGATTATCAGATTAAGCACATGGGACACAGAATAGAGCTTGGGGAAATCGAGATTAATGCTGACAGTGTTCCTGAGATTAAGTTTGCGGCTTGTATCTATGATAATGAGAAGGGCAAGATTGTATTGTTCTACGTGGGAGATATTGATGAGAAGGGCGTTATGCTTTCTCTTAAGGGCAAGCTTCCCAGATATATGCTTCCAAACGTAATAACTAAGTTAGAGGATATGCCCTTGACGGCTAACGGAAAAATAGATAAAGTTACATTGAAGAAGATTTATGAGTCAGGAGATTGATTGATATGAAGAAAAGAATATTAGGCTTAGTATTATGTTTGGTTTTTGTTATTTCGGCAGTGGGATGCGGCGGTTCCAAGACCATACCGGGAAGCTCCAAAGCGACGGATGGTTCAGGCGCCTCCCAGTCGGGAGCGGCATCCGGTGACTATGCATTTAAATCAAAAGACGTAACCATTACCATCAATGCTGAGGCAAAAGATATACTTGATAAACTGGGAAAGGCCTTATCCACTTATGAATCACCCAGCTGTGCCTTCGGTGACCTAGATGTATATTACACATATGCAGGATTTGAAGTTGTAACATACCAGGAGAAGAAGGTTGATTACATCAAAGAGGTTACCTTAAAGGATGATTCCGTTACCACTCCTGAAGGAGTTGCAATCGGCGACAAGGTAGAAAAGATTGAAAGCGCATACGGCAAGGCTGATTCAAAGACAGATACTAAGATTACCTACAAGAAGGACAAGATGAATCTGGTATTTATCTTAAAGAACGGAGTTGTTGAAGAGATTCAGTATCTTAATGCAAGAACAAAGTAGTATTCTAATACTTAGTCGGACAGGGAGGCTCTTGTCCGACTTTTTCTTATGGACTATTGGCGGCATTTGTGAGAAAATATAAAGTGACACAGCTTAATGCTAATTTAATGAATGAAAGGGGATATAGTATGATTTATTCACAGGAAGTAGAATTAATGTGTCCTGTTGCCCAGGGGGTACATCATGGGGCAGCACCCATTCCGGAAGAAGGAAAATGGGTTAAAGCTAAACAAATCTCCGATATCAACGGACTTACCCACGGTATCGGTTGGTGTGCACCACAGCAGGGAGCATGTAAATTAACCCTTAATGTTAAGGACGGAATCATTCAGGAGGCTTTGGTTGAGACCATCGGATGTTCGGGTATGACTCATTCTGCAGCCATGGCATCAGAGATTCTTCCGGGGCTTACACTTCTTGAGGCCCTTAACACAGACCTTGTATGTGATGCTATCAATACAGCCATGAGAGAGCTCTTCTTACAGATTGTATACGGAAGAAGCCAGTCCGCATTCTCAGAAGACGGACTTCCCATCGGCGCAGGTCTTGAAGACTTAGGTAAAGGACTTCGTTCCCAGATCGGTACAATGTACGGTACATTGAAGAAAGGCCCCAGATATCTTGAGATGGCTGAAGGATATGTAACGGGTATCGCTCTTGACGACGAGGATATGATTATAGGATACCAATTTGTAAATCTCGGTAAGATGACTGATTTTATCAAGAAGGGTGACGATCCCACAACTGCATGGGAAAAAGCAAAGGGTCAGTATGGCCGTGTTGATGATGCAGTTAAGATCATAGACCCCAGAAAGGAATAAGGAGGAACCATTATGCAAGGCATAATTTTTGAATGGTTCCGACGGAAAGCCGCCGACGAAGGAGGGGGCAATACATTATTTTAAGGAGGATTTACAGATGGCTTTATTTGAATCATATGAAAGACGTATAGATAAGATAAATGCCGTGCTTAAGGAAAACGGCATCGCTTCCCTTGAAGAAGCGGAGAAGATTACAAAGGATGCAGGCCTTAACGTATACGATCAGGTTAAGGGCATCCAGCCCATTTGCTTTGAGAATGCATGCTGGGCTTATACAGTTGGAGCTGCTATTGCAATCAAGAAGGGTTGTAAGAAGGCATCAGAGGCTGCCGCTGCCATCGGTATCGGATTACAGGCTTTCTGTATCCCCGGTTCTGTAGCAGACCAGAGAAAGGTTGGTCTTGGACACGGTAATTTAGGCAAGATGCTTCTTGAAGAAGAGACTGAGTGTTTTGCATTCCTTGCAGGACATGAATCCTTTGCAGCTGCAGAAGGTGCTATCGGTATCGCTGAGAAGGCCAACAAGGTTAGACAGAAGCCTCTTCGAGTTATTCTTAACGGACTGGGTAAGGATGCAGCTCAGATTATTTCAAGAATTAACGGATTTACATATGTTGAGACAGAGATGGACTATCACACCGGAGAGGTTAAAGAAGTATTCCGTAAGCCTTACTCTACAGGACTTCGTGCCAAGGTTAACTGCTACGGAGCCAATGATGTAACAGAAGGTGTTGCAATCATGCATAAAGAGGGTGTTGACGTATCCATCACCGGTAACTCAACCAACCCCACCAGATTCCAGCATCCTGTTGCAGGAACATACAAGAAAGAGTGTGTTGAGCAGGGTAAGAAGTACTTCTCTGTTGCATCAGGTGGTGGAACGGGACGTACACTTCATCCCGACAATATGGCTGCAGGTCCGGCTTCCTACGGTATGACAGATACTTTGGGACGTATGCATTCTGATGCTCAGTTTGCCGGATCTTCATCCGTTCCGGCTCATGTTGAGATGATGGGACTTATCGGAATGGGTAATAACCCCATGGTAGGTGCTACTGTTGCAGTTGCGGTTTCCGTAGAAGAGGCTGCCAAGGCCGGCAAGTTTTAAGTGAGGTTTTTAGATGGAATTCGACGACAACATGAAGGATCCCGCCACAGGGGGACCTAACAGTGTGGTATTTGACAACGAAGCAAAGAGACTTATATCAGAGAACAAAGGAGATACATTCTCCTTTGTTGTCTGTGATATATGTGATTTTGGCAATATCAATACTTTATATGGCATTGACGCAGGCAACAGGGTTCTTGCCCATGTGTATACTTCCCTTAGCAAGTTCTTAACGGAAGATGATTTGCTCTGCAGACTATCGGGAGACAGGTTCAATCTTCTTCTTGCCAACAAGCATAAGACGGGAATTGACCACAGAGAGTGGCCGCCCATATTCGAACTTATATGTAATATAGGCGGAGAGGGGGGACTAGACCCCAAGGCATTTAAGGATATGCCTTATATTAAGCTTAATGTGGGTATCTATAGTATCTCCGATCCGGAAGAAGACCTTATAGTTATAAGGGATAAGGCAATAAGTGCCGTAAAGAGTAAGAATGTTAAGCAGACATCCTCCCATGTTACCATAGGTACCTTCGGGGCCGAGGATGAATATAAGAGAACCAGGGAGAGTATTATCTCCCACAAGATGGTGAAGGCTATAGCCGATGAGGATTTTGAAGTTTGGATTCAGCCCAAGCTTAATCTTTCCAATGGCTACGTAACCGGAGGCGAGGCTTTGGTTCGCTGGAATGACGCGGAACTTGGTATGGTATCCCCCGGGGAGTTTATCCCCATTATGGAGAAGTACGGCTTCGTTAACAAGGTGGATTTGTTTGTGTTTGAAGAATGCTGCGCCATGATAAGGGATTGGATCGACAAGGGTTATAACCCCATCAGACTTTCATCCAATTTCTCCGGTCGTCACTTGGAAAACGAAGAATTCGTGGAGGAACTCTTATATATTACAGACAAATACAAGGTTTCCCCCACATATTTAGAGATAGAGTTTACAGAGTCCGTATTCTTCGGAAGTCTGTACTCCAGAAAAGTTGCGGAGAGGCTGCATGATGCGGGATTCCTCCTTTCTATCGATGATTTGGGCGGAGGATTTTCCACCATAAGTCTTATCTCCGAGCTTGAAGTTGATATTTTAAAATTAGACAGAACATTCTTTCAGAATGCCTTCTTCCCCAGTGTTAACAAGCAGTATGTCATGGAGTCTCTTATTAAGATGGGACATGAGCTTGGCATGGAAGTTGTGGTGGAAGGTGTTGAAAATGACCTGCAGCTGCAGTTCATGACCAAAGCGGGTTGTGATATGGCTCAGGGCTTCTCCATCAGTAAGCCTGTATCAAAAGAGGAATTCGTGGAGAATTTCATCAAGAAAGAATACTGCAAGGAAAGTATCAGAGAACTCGCTGACTACCTTCGTGAAAAAAGGGAAGCTGAAGGCGACGAATAATTGTTTAGGATAACGTTTATGAATAGAGAAGACTTTAGAAAGCTTATTACAAGCAGAATGATATTTATGGATGGAGCCACAGGCTCCATCCTTTTGAAAAGAGGCATGCCCACGGGAGTATGCCAGGAAAAATGGATTGTGGAGAATCCGGAGGTAATCAGTACCTTACAAAGAGAATACCGAAATGCGGGAAGCGATATTATTCTCTCCCCGGGATTCGGAGCCAACAGGCCTTTGCTTACTGAGCATGGCCTGGGAGATGAGACGGTAAGCCTTAATAAGGCATTGGTGAATGTTTCTAAGAAGGCCAACCCGGATGCCCTTATTGCCGGGGATGTAAGTATGACGGGAGTATCGTTGGAACCCATGGGGGATACCACCTTTGAAGAACTTATTGGTATCTATAAAGAACAGATATCTGCTATTGCCGAGGCAGGGGCTGACCTTATTGTAATAGAGACTGTTATTAATCTGGCGGATGCAAGGGCGGCTGTAATTGCAGCGAGGGAAGTGTGTGACCTGCCCATTATGGTTACCATGTCCTTTAATGAAAACGGAATGACCCTTTATGGAACCAGCCCTGAGTCTGCAGTTATTACCCTGCAGGGACTTGGTATCGATGCCTTTGGTGTTAACTGCTCTGCAGGTCCCGATAACATGTATCCCATTATTGAAAAAATTGTCCGTTTTGCCAAGGTTCCTATTATAGTAAAACCCAACGCCGGTATGCCCAAGGTGGGAGAGGACGGTTCTGCAAGATACGATATGAAACCGGAAGAGTTTGTGTCCCACTTTAAGAGGATTCTGGACCTTGGAGGGGTGAACATAGTAGGAGGATGCTGCGGTACATCACCTGATTTTATTAAAGCATTGAAGGATAATTTTTCTGATTTTAAAGTTAAGAGTGACATTTACCAAAAGACCTTTGAAGACAAGATGGTAGCCACTTCAAGGCTTGGAGTTTTTCTGAAAGATGCAGAGGATTTTGAAGAAGTCGAGGTTGATGTTTTTTCACCTGATGAAATAATAGATGAAATAAACGAAATGCAGAGTGATTTTTTGTGCATTAAGGGAAGCGACCCGGCAAAAATAGAGGCTGCTTTGCGGGTTTATAACGGAATTGCACTATACAAGGGGGACCCTAAAGAGGGTGTTATAGAAGTATTAAACAAATATGGCGCTGTGTTATGATACATCATTGACAAAGACAGACCTAATTGTTAGAATACAACATAAGTCTTTTACAGTTTAACGTAAAAGAGTGTAAAGGAGGCTTTTAAGATTGGAGACGAAAGCTGAAGACAGAAAGGTAGTATTCTCTGTATTAGTTGAGAATGCGGCAGGTGTATTAAGCCACGTATCGGGCCTGTTCTCGAGAAGAGGATACAGTATTCACAGTTTCTCCGCAGGTGTGACGGCGGATGAAAGGCTGACTAGAATGACTATCGTATGCTCGGGTGACGAGCAGATATTAGAGCAGATTGAAAAGCAATTATCGAAGCTTGAAGACGTATTGTTTGTGAAGAAGTTGGATCCCGCCCAGTCGGTATTCAGGGAGCTGATTCTTATTAAAGTTTCGGCGGATGAGAAGTCGAGACAGAATATTATATCCGTGGCTGATATTTTCAGAGCCAAGATTATCGATGTTACCAAGGAGTCTCTGATTTGCGAGCTTACAGGTGCTACGGATAAGCTGGATGCTTTTATTGATATGCTATCGGATTATCAGATTTTGGAGATAGCGAGAACAGGTATTACGGGCCTTTCCCGTGGTGCGGCGGATGTCCAGGACGCAGAGAAGTTACTTAATCGTACTTACGACTAATTATAAATTTTTAAGCTTTAGGAGGAAAATGTTATGGCAAAAATCTATTATCAAGAAGACTGTAATCTTTCAATGTTAGAGGGCAAGACCATTGCTGTCATCGGCTACGGAAGCCAGGGACACGCTCATGCTCTTAACGCTAAGGAGAGCGGATGCAAGGTCATTATCGGTCTTTACGAAGGAAGTAAATCCTGGGCCAAGGCTGAGGCACAGGGATTTGAAGTATATACAGCTGCTGAAGCAGCTAAGAAGGCTGACGTTATTATGATTCTTATTAACGATGAGAAGCAGGCAGCTATGTACAAGAAGGATATCGAACCAAACCTTGAGGCAGGCAACATGCTTATGTTTGCTCATGGTTTTGCTATTCACTTCAACCAGATTATCCCGCCTAAGGATGTTGATGTTACTATGATCGCTCCCAAGGGACCGGGACATACTGTAAGAAGCGAGTATCAGGAAGGTAAAGGAGTTCCCTGTCTTGTTGCTGTATATCAGGATGCAACAGGTAAGGCTCTTGATAAAGCCCTTGCTTACGGTCTTGCTATCGGTGGTGCAAGAGCAGGTCTTCTTGAGACAACATTTAGAACCGAGACTGAGACAGACCTCTTCGGTGAGCAGGCAGTTCTCTGCGGTGGTGTATGTGCGTTGATGCAGGCAGGCTTTGAGACTCTTGTTGAGGCAGGTTATGATGAGAGAAATGCTTACTTCGAGTGTATTCACGAGATGAAGCTTATCGTTGACCTTATCTATCAGTCAGGTTTCGAAGGTATGAGATATTCCATCTCCAATACAGCTGAGTATGGTGATTACATCACAGGACCTAAGATTATTACAGAAGATACCAAGAAGGCTATGAGACAGATCTTGGCTGATATCCAGAGCGGTGCTTTCGCTAAGGACTTCTTGCTTGATATGTCACCGGCAGGCGGACAGGCTCACTTCAAGGCTATGAAGAAGCTTGCTGCTGAGCATCCTTCAGAGGCAGTCGGTAAAGAGATTAGAAAGCTTTACAGCTGGAACAATGAGGATACAAAGCTTATTAATAACTAAGTATTATTTATTCCCGCCTGACAAGCCCGGCGGGAATATCTTTAATTATAATTTTTGGAGGTACTGACCATGGGTATGACTATGACGCAGAAGATTTTAGCGGCGCATGCAGGTCTTGAATCCGTGAAGGCAGGAGACTTAATTGAGGCCAGATTGGATCTGGTGCTTGGCAATGATATTACATCTCCTGTTGCTATAAAAGAGATGACCAAGTTTAACAAGGAGGGTGTCTTTGACAAGGACAAGATTGCCCTTGTTATGGACCACTTCATTCCCAATAAGGACATTAAGTCGGCGGAGCACTGCAAATGCGTAAGAGAGTTTGCATGTGCCCATGATATTACCAACTACTTCGATGTGGGACAGATGGGTATTGAGCATGCCCTGCTTCCTGAGCAGGGACTTACTGTTGCAGGGGATGTTATAATCGGTGCGGATTCCCATACTTGTACTTACGGAGCTCTTGGTGCTTTTTCAACCGGTGTAGGTAGTACGGATATGGCTGCCGGTATGGCTACCGGTAAGGCGTGGTTTAAGGTACCTTCCGCTATTAAGTTCAATATCGTAGGTAAGCCGGGTAAGTGGGTATCAGGTAAAGACTTGATTCTTCACATCATCGGTATGATTGGCGTAGACGGAGCCCTTTATAAGTCCATGGAGTTCGTGGGAGAGGGCATCAAGAACCTGACTATGGACGATAGATTCACCATTGCCAATATGGCTATTGAGGCAGGCGGTAAGAACGGTATCTTTCCGGTGGATGATATCGCTATTGAATATATGAAAGAGCATTCAAAGAGAGACTTTGTTGTATACGAAGCTGATGCGGATGCGGAGTATGATGAGGAGTACACTATTGACCTTAGTACATTGAAGTCTACAGTTTCCTTCCCCCATCTTCCGGAGAATACCAAGACCATTGATGAAGTGGGAGAGGTAACAATCGACCAGTCCGTTATCGGTTCCTGTACCAACGGTCGTATTCAGGACCTTAGGGAAGCAGCTGAGATTCTTAAAGGCAAAAAGGTGGCTAAGAATGTTCGATGCATTGTTATTCCCGCTACCCAGAAGATTTATCTTCAGGCTGTACGTGAAGGCCTGATAGAGACCTTTATCGAGGCCGGAGCGGTGGTTAGTACGCCTACATGTGGACCCTGTCTCGGGGGATATATGGGTATCCTTGCGGCAGGAGAGAGATGTGTGGCTACCACCAATCGTAACTTTGTAGGCCGTATGGGTCACGTGGATTCTGAAGTATATCTGGCAAGTCCTGCGGTGGCTGCGGCTTCAGCTATAACAGGCAAGATTTCTTCACCGGATGAATTGTAAGGAGGGATATGATATGAAGGCTAAAGGACGTGTTTTTAAATACAAAGACAATGTTGATACAGATGTTATTATCCCTGCAAGATATCTGAATTCCTCAGATCCCAAGGAGCTTGCAACTCATTGTATGGAGGATATAGACAAGGACTTTATTAAGAATGTGAAGGACGGAGATATAATTGTAGCGGAGAAGAATTTCGGCTGCGGTTCATCAAGAGAGCACGCACCCATCGCTATTAAGGCGGCAGGGGTATCCTGTGTTATTGCAGAGACCTTTGCAAGAATCTTCTATCGTAATGCCATTAATATCGGTCTTCCCATAATTGAGTGTAAGGAAGCTGCTCACGGTATCGAAGCAGGGGATGAAGTAGAGATCGACTTCGACTCCGGAGTGATTACCAACCGTACCAAGGGGACGGAGTTTAAGGGTCAGGCTTTCCCGGAGTTCATGCAGAAGATTATAAAGTCGGAAGGACTTATAAACTACATTAATTCTAACTAATCAAAAGTAAAGACAGGCTTAGGCCTGTCTACAGTCTGAAACCGGGGTTTTTAAGACCCCGGTTTTTTAACTTGACTAATTGACCGACTGACAGATATATTCTAAGATAATTGTATGAGAAAACATTTAAGAGAACTATCAAGAGAAGAGTATGAATACTACATGAAGATATCAGCGGGAGAAGTGCCTGCTGACCTGGTATTTAAGGATATCTCATACCTTGATGTCTTCACTAATGAATTTAAAAAAGGTGATGTTGCCCTGTATAAGGGGTTAATAGTTGGAGCCGGCTCCTATTCCGGAAAGCAGGAGGTAGACGGTAGGGGCAAGACCCTTGTGCCCGGATTTATTGATGCTCATTTGCATATCGAGAGTACTACTGTTGTGCCTGAGATTTTTGCTAAAGAAGCATTAAAGCACGGAACTACGGCAGTTATCACCGATCCTCATGAAATAGCCAATGTAATGGGAACTGACGGAATAAGATATATGCTGGAAGCATCTAATGGCATTCCTCTGGACATCTTTTTCATGATGCCTTCTTGTGTACCTTCCTGCGAATTTGATGAGACGGGAGCTACTATACTTGCGGAGGATTTGGCTGAGTTCTTTAGAATTAACAAGGTGCTGGGTTTGGCGGAAGTAATGAATACTCCCGGTGTTATTAACAGGCAGAAAGAGGTTCTTGATAAAGTGTATGAATTCCTTGACAAAGACCGCCTCATTGACGGGCATGCGCCGGAGGTTGTAGGGAATCCGCTTGTAACATATATTGCGGCGGGGGTAATGTCGGATCATGAGTCTGTTACTTTGGAAGAGGCCTTAGAGAAGATATCAAACGGCATGCGTATTATGATTCGTGAGGGCACTGCTGCCAAGAACTTGGAGACATTTATAGGTCTCTTTAAAGAACCTTTCGCATCAAGATGTATGATGTGCTGTGACGACTTACATATTGACGATATTATTAATACAGGTCATATAGATAACAATATAAGGAAGGCTATTTCTTTAGGCGCAGAGCCTGAGATGGCTTATAAGGTTGCATCCCTTGGAGCCTGCAATTACCTGAGATTCTCTGACAGAGGAGTTATTGCTCCCGGGTGCTTAGCGGATATTGTAATGCTGGATGATGTTGAAACTGTAAAGATAAATGCGGTGTACAAGCATGGAATTAAGATTACGGATGAGTATCTTGATAAATACTGCAAGAGCCGTATCTCAAAAGCGCTTATTGATAAATCTCATAATACCTTTAATATGCCAAATGTCACAGCAGATATGCTTAAAGCAGAGTCCACATTACCGGTTATCAGCATCATAAAGGGACAGATTATAACTGTTCGTGACGGTGAGGCAAGTGACGTTGATATTGACTTAGATATTCTTAAAGGTGTGGTTGTGGAAAGACATAAGAATACAGGCCATATCGGTATAGGCTATGTAAAGGGATATGGACTTAAGAAGGGCGCCATAGCCACTTCTGTAGCCCATGATGCCCACAATATTATAGCCATTGGAATTAATGATGAGGATATAGCCGCAGCTGTTAATGCGGTTAAAGATATGAAGGGTGGAATGGTGGTATACAGCGATAATAAGGTTAAAGCGGCATATCCCTTGCCTGTAGCGGGGCTCATGAGTGAAGAATCAGCCGAGGCGGCTAAGAGATGCCTAGATGAGGTTCATGCCGCAGCCTATGAGAACGGGGTATACGAAGACATTGACCCCTTTATGAATCTAAGTTTTATGTCACTGCCGGTTATTCCGGATATGAGAATTACTACTTTAGGTGTTTTCGATGTATTGAATTGGAAATTGGTTAAATAAAAGAATCGCGGAGTTGGTTAAACCGACTCCGCGATATTTTATCGCTTATCTATGGGGATGTAATCTCTACGATATCCTACGTTCATATAAGCAGGACGCATGATCTTGCCCGGGTAACACAGTTCCTCAATACGATGCGCACTCCAGCCGGATATACGAGATATAGCAAAGATGGGAGTGAACAGCTGCATGGGGATTCCAAGCATCTTGTATGCAAATCCGGAGAAGAAGTCCACGTTGGCGCTGACGCCCTTGTAGATCTTACGCTCATTGGCGATTACCTCCGGAGCAAGACGCTCAACTAACTTGTAGAGAGCGAATTCTTTCTCCATACCTTTTTCCTTGGAAAGCTTCTCAACTACGCCCTTAAAGGCTCTGGCTCTGGGGTCGGACACGGAGTAAACCGCATGGCCGATACCATAGATGAGGCCGGCATGGTCGAAGGCTTCTTTACGAAGGAGAGCCTGCAAGTAGTTGGCTACCTCGTCTTCATTCTCCCAGTTGGCTACATTTGCCTCCATATCCTCGAACATCTTAACAACCTTAAGGTTGGCACCACCGTGCTTGGGACCTTTTAAGGAACCGATGGCTGCGGCTATAACCGAATAGGTATCGGAACCTGAAGAAGATACCAGTCTTGTGGTAAATGTTGAGTTGTTACCACCACCGTGCTCCATATGAAGTACAAGAGCTGTATCTAGAAGCTTGGCCTCTAGGGGAGTGTACTTGCTATCAGGACGCAGGAGATGCAAGATATGCTCTGCTGTAGACAGCTTGGGATCCGGTGAATGGATAAACAAGCTGTTACCGTCATGATAGTGATTATACGCCTGATAGCCGTATACGGAAAGCAACGGAAACAGACTAATAAGCTGTATACACTGGCGAAGAACATTGGGTATTGAAGTATCGTCAGTGTTCTGATCATAAGAGAACAGGGTAAGAACACTTCTTGCCAAAGTATTCATCATATCTTTACTGGGAGCCTTCATAATGATATCTCTTACGAAGCTTGTGGGCAGCGAACGATAATCAGCCATAAGGGACACGAAATCACGAAGCTGCTTCTTGGTAGGAAGTTCACCGAACAAAAGGAGATAGGTAGCTTCCTCAAATCCGAAGACATCGTTGTCGTCCTTGGCTGCCAACAATTCCTCCACGTTATATCCGCGGTAGAATAATTGTCCGTCATCCGGAACAATCTTACCGTTTTCAATTTTGGTTGCACATACTTCGGATATCTCCGTTAGTCCAACCAACACACCTTTACCATTGTTATCACGGAGTCCCCTCTTAACTGCGTACTTATCGTACAATTCGGGCGCGATGTTATTGCAGCCCGTACAAAGATTGGAATATTGTAATATCTCAGGCGTTATGCTGTAATAATTATTCTCGTCCATAATCTCAACTCCATTCATATTATACTCTCTAACACTAGATACACCATTCTAACACAAAAACCGCCCTCTATACAAGTTTTATCTAATTAAAGCGATAGGTAATTGCTGATTTATTTGGTTGACTTTTAAAGGCTTTGGTGGGATAATTTAACTCGTTGTAGCAGACAGATATTTTTGGAGGAAACATTATGTCAACAAAAGCATATTACAAAAGAGATGAAGTAGGTCCCGGAAAGGTTGGTTTTTCCAGGACAAGATCCATTATAGAAGCCGCATTTTACGGCAACAATGTAGTTAAGGTTAACACATTGAAGGAAGCTTACGAGCTTGCTAAAAATTCACCGGGAACAATCGTTACAGATATGCCGGTGTACAGAGGAGAGGAGTTCGGCCTCGAGAAGGATGCCAAGGTGCTTCTCTTTAACGACGGTTCTGTTACAGGACGTTGTGCTGCGGCAAGAAGAATCACCGGCGAGCCGGATGTGGATACTGCAGACCTTGATAAGAAGCTTATGGATGCAGTATATGATACCCGTTACGAGACAATGTACCATGCGGAAGTATTTATCGGACTTGATCCCGAGTTCATGGTTAAGGCTCACCTTCTTATCCCTGAAGGCGAGGAGAATATCATGTATTCCTGGATGCTTAACTTCCAGTACATGTCAGATGAGTATGTGAAGATGTACAAGGCTTCCAAGGAGATTGAGAATGAGCCGGATATTTATATCTTCTCCGATCCCCAGTGGCAGCATCCCGAGCACCCCTTGGGACTTACATATTTCAACACCGAGCAAAACTGTGCAGCCCTTCTGGGAATGAGATACTTCGGAGAGCATAAGAAGGGAACCCTTACAATTGCCTGGGCTATTGCCAACAGACATGGCTATGCATCATGCCACGGCGGACAGAAAGAATACACTCTTGCAGATGGCTCTAAGTACGTTGCTTCAGTGTTTGGACTTTCAGGTTCAGGTAAGTCAACTCTTACACATGCAAAACACGACGGCAAATACGGCGTTACAGTTCTTCATGATGACGCATTTATTATTAATACTAAGACAGGTTCTTCGATTGCTTTAGAGCCTACATACTTCGATAAGACAGCGGATTATCCTCTTAACTGTGAGGATAACAAGTACCTGCTTACAGCTCAGAACTGCTCCGCAACTCTTGATGAGGACGGCAAGGTAGTTCTTGTAACAGAGGATATTAGAAACGGTAACGGAAGAGCCATTAAGTCTAAGCTTTGGTCACCAAACAGAGTGGACAGAATCGAAGCTCCCGTTAATGCTATTATATGGATTATGAAGGATCCTACCATTCCTCCTGTTGTTAAGCTTAAAGGAGCATCCCTTGCATCCGTTATGGGAGCAACCCTTGCTACCAAGCGTTCTTCAGCAGAGCGTCTTGCACCGGGAGTAGATCCTGATGCACTTGTAGTTGAGCCTTACGCTAATCCTTTCAGAACTTATCCTTTGGTAAATGACTACGAGAAGTTTAAGACCCTGGTTGCTGATAGAAAGGTTGATTGCTATATCGTTAATACAGGTGATTTCATGGGCAAGAAAGTTCCTAAGGAAGTTACCATCGGTGTATTAGAGGCTATCGTAGAAGGAAAGGCTGACTTTAAGCAGTGGGGCAATTTCAAGGACATCGAAATCTTCGATATCGATGGATTTGTACCTGATATGAAGGATGAAGCTTACCTTAAGCAGCTTAAAGCCAGAATGAACGACAGATTAGAGTTCGTTAAGTCAAGAGATACCTTCAAGGGCGGATATGACAAGCTTCCCGAGGATGCTTTAAAGGCTATCGAAGATGTTGTAAATCAGTTGTAAAGAGGGTTTATGACAGCTATAATACTGTGTGGTTAATCAGACATAGTACTTATGATACATATTTGGCACATAATAGTGCACAAAAGTATTGTGAAAACTAGGTTTTTGGCTTGAAAAATATCAGACAGTATGTTAAAATCAAACCATAAAAACAAATAACTTCTAGGGTGTACGACAAACTCAGTATTTTGAACCTACATTTACTTTCATGGGATTCCAATTATCTGTTGTACGATGCCAGGCCTTAAGTTCGATGGAAGGCAGATATACAACGTGAGGTTACCCACCTAGCTTGGCTAGGAGTCAAAATCTGAGAACCGGCACTCCGGAACATTAAAAAGATCCGAGAGAGGCAATGCCCCTCTCGGTTTTTAATTATTTTGTTGAAATAATTTTTTTATAGTAGTATATTATTATTAATCAATGCGTAACAGTTAATGTGTAAGTCCAATTGAGATTGGGCTTGCACATTTTTTTTATGCTTAAAGCGAAGGAGATACGAAAATGAATTCACAAAGTCAAAACAAAATGGCCATAGAGCCCATTAAACCCCTTCTTTGGAAGATGGGACTTCCAATGATAGTATCCATGGTGCTCCAGGCACTTTACAATGTGGTGGATAGTGTATTTGTAACTAACATGGAGGGTACCGGAGCCGTGGCCAACCAGGCCCTTACCATTGCATTTCCCATTCAGATTCTTATTATTGCCATAGGTGTAGGCACGGGTGTGGGTTTAAATGCCCTTCTATCAAAAAGTCTGGGTGAAAAGGAAAATGAAAAAGCCAATATGATAGCAGGAAACGGTATATTTTTGGTTATAGTCTTTTATGCTGTATTTCTCTTGTTTGGTCTGTTTGGTGCGGAAGGCTTTATAAGCCTGTTTTCCGGAGATAATGCTCTTGTGCAAGCTATGGGGACGGATTATCTAAAGATTTGCTGTTGCTTTTCCCTGGGAGCCATTGGTTTTACCGTATACGAGAAGCTTCTTCAATCTACGGGAAAGACAATGCTTTCTACTATTGCACAGGTTACGGGGGCTGTATCCAATATTGTTTTGGATTACATCTTCATTTATCCCCTTAAAATGGGGGTGGCCGGAGCAGCTTGGGCTACAGTGGCCGGACAATTTATTTCCATGTTTATCGCAATGGCATTTCACTATACAAAGAACAGGGAGATAGATGGAAACGTTAAATATATAAGGCCTAACATGGGGCTTATAAAGGGAATATACAGTATAGGAATATCAGCGGCCTTGATGCAGACATTGCTGTCTGTTATGATGGCCGGAACCAACGCGATTCTCGGAGCATCCTCGGCTGATCCGGTGGTGCTGGTGGGCTCCTTCGGAATCTATTATAAGATTCAGCAGATTCCCCTGTTTTCGGCTTTCGGAATATCCAATACAATTATATCCGTCCTGTCATTTAACTACGGAATGAAGGATAGAAAAAGAATAGATGAGTGTATTAAATACGGAATAATTGATGGTGTTGTGGTGACGGGAGTCTTGACTGTGGTCTTTGAGATCTTTGCAAGACCTTTGTCGGGGCTCTTTGGCCTAACCGGTGGCGGAACGGAAGAAATAATTGTAACATGCGCAAGAGCCCTTAGAATTGCATCCATAGGATTTGTATTTATGGGATTCTCCGTCGCCGTACAGGGTGTCTTACAGTCAATACGTTTTGCCATAAGACCGCTTGTCCTTGCGGCTTTGAGACTTGTAGTATTTGTCTTCCCTTTGGCGTATTTCTTTACCTTGACTCCCAATGTGACATACAGTGTGTGGCTTACTTTCCCTATAGCGGAGGCTCTTACTGCTGTGATAGCTATTTTTGTCCTTAAGAAATCATACAAACAGAGGATAAACATAATTGAGTAGACAATTACCCTCCCTCACTTGACGTTTCATATATATATATATATAATTAGGATTAGCAATATAATAAGGCGATATAACTGCTGAATTCTGACAAATATATCAGTAAAAGTAGGGTATTGCCGGACAAGGGGGAGTTTTTTTAATGAGAAAGAAAAACTGTTTTAAGAAACTTGGTGCTGTAATAATGGCGGTAGCCATGACTGCAATGATGATTCCGGGGGTTGTAAGTGCTAAGCTCGCGGAGCCTATTGAATCAATTACACTAAATGTTGCGGCACCTGAGGTGGGCAAACCAATACCTACGCTGGCTCCTATAGAAGATATCCCTAATCATTATTCTGCTGTTTTTAGTGGAACCGAGACTGCATCTCAGGGAAATATTGTATTGGGATGGGTCCAAAATAAGGAGGCAGCAACAGGAACATTCGAAGCCGGCAAGGAATATACTTGTATGTTTATGATTAATGCGTTATCTGAATATCAAATCACAGAGAATACAAAAATAACTATTGCGGGTAAAGAAGCAGAATTAGTTGATTCTCGCAATGATACTCAGTTTAACGTAACGTATTTGTTCTATGGCGTTAATTTCAAACTTGAGGGCGAAAAATCTGAAACAAAGATTGTTGACGGTGATGGCAATGAAACCATTTCTTCATCCTCTGATAAAGACCTTGTATTAAAATGCGAAAAAGATTTACCGGATGAGGGATTTAAATTCTACTTTGGCGGAAAAGAATTAACTTCTAATGAATGCAAGGTTGAGAAGGGTTCTACCATTGTTACGGTTTATGCATCTTATCTTGATACATTACCCGGTGGTGATTATGAAGTAACATTCTCATACCCTGATGGCAATATAACTAATACAGTCACATTGACTAAAGCTGCTGCCGAGAAGAAGGCTCCCCAGACCGGAGAATTCTCATCCATGGCAACAACTCTTCTTCTAATAAGTATTCTAGGTCTTGTTGGACTTGGCTTCTATGCAAAGAAGAAAGAATTTTTCTAAGATATAACATAATATGATTTTTATGCAGAGAGAGGTTATGCCTCTCTCTGTTTAATTATCCCATAAAATACCCGGAATAAGTGAATAGGGAAAGGAACAATTGTTGACTGAAAATACGCTTTAAACTATAATAGTATTATGATTTCTTCGGAATTTATGATTAATATCTAACAATTATAGCCGGAGATTTTTAATTCAATGAATGGGGGGATATTCTATATGAGAAGAAATATCTTTAAAAGAATGGGAGCAGTAGCGATGGCGGTTGCCATGACGGTAATGATGGTACCGGGAATTGTAAGCGCAGAGAATACAACTTACGAAACAAGTGAAGGAGATCATGCTCTTATCGAGAAAATCAATATAACGGTTAATAAGCCTGTTGCAGGAGAAAAAATTGTAACCCCGGATAATATTGAAGTCTCCAACAAATTTTATATATCTTTTACCGGAGATGCAAAAGTTCCGGGCTCTCAAGGAGATTTTGGTGCCCTTGGCTGGAGGAATACTGAGAACGAAAAGGTTACAGGGAATTTTGAGGGTGGTAAAGAATATAAATTATACTTTTTGTTAAATAATCTTTCCGAAGCAAAAATAGAATACGCAGAGACATATGTTTATGTTAATGGAATAAAGGCACAAACTGTTGATGGTTCAGCGGATTCTGCCAACCCAAAATATATTCTGTATAACATAGGATGGACCTTGGGAGATGGAGACAGTACAGAACCTTATGAGTCGAACGTCAGCGAAGAAGCATTTATTGATGAGGGCATGTCAAGAGCATTTTTAGACAGTGAGCGGCCTGCCCAGTTAAATGTAACAACTGGTGGTACTACTGAGATAGGCAGGGTATTATTCGATCTTGATGCAACCAAGGCAATCTTTGGAAATGGCGGAGACATTAAATTTACCATGAAAGTAAATTCTGAGCCTACAGGTGATATGTCCGGTTACGACATTGTGGTGGATTTATCTATGACAAAGAATAATGAGAACCTGTTTACCGAAGGAAATGGTACTGCAACAATTACTGTTCCTTACGAAAAGGAAGTTCCGGAGGGAAAGACGGTTAAGGTATTCTATATCACAGACAGCGGCAAGGAAGCCATTGATGCCACATACGATAAAGATGCCAAGACAGTATCTTTTACGGTTACACATTTTTCAACATATGCAATCCAACAGGTAGCTACAGAATCGGAGAGTCCCAAGACCGGACAGACAACTAATATGGCACTTGTGTTGTTTGGAATGAGCATCATGGGCCTTGCAGGAGCAGGATTTTATGCTAAGAAGAAAGAATTCTTCAAATAAGCAATAATACATTTGAATATTATACTATAGCAGAGAGAGGATATACCTCTCTCTGTTTTAAGTTGACAAAGCCGTACGGCGTTGTACATAATATATTCAACGGAATTTAGCCGAACGGCTAAATAATGGTAGCAGTTTAACTAATAAAGCCGAACGGCTAAGAAAGTGTGCAATTATGAAGATATACAGTGCTAAAGATTTTGGGGCAGAGATAAGACGTAGACGTAAAGCTCTTGGATATACCCAGAAAGCCCTATCGGAGTTTACGGGATATAGTATCAGTTTTATCTCTGATTTGGAGAACGGTAAAGCAACAATAGAATTTGAGAAGGCATTAAAACTGGCCAATCTTCTTGGCCTTGATTTGGATGTAAGTGCGAGGGCGTAAAGATTTGAGAGAATTAAAGGTTTTTATTGAGATAAAAGGACGGGAATTCCTTGTGGGTCATATTGTGGGTGAAGATTATAAAGATGCTGTATTTCAATATGACATGGAGTATCTGAATAATAGTGATTCCAGGGCCATTTCGGTGGCATTTCCTTTGAGGGAAGAAGCATTTACTCCGGAAGAGACTAAGAACTTCTTCGAGGGATTACTTCCGGAAGGGTTCTCAAGACGTGCTGTTGCAGAATGGATTAAGACGGATGAGAAGGATTACCTGACTATTTTGGGTGAGCTGGGTAAAGAATGTCTTGGAGCTTTAAAGGTAATCGAAGGAGATAATGAGGATGCTGCATCCTATGATAAAGTTTCATTGGAAGAATTACGACAACTGGCGGCTGAAGGTGCCACAAAGTCTACCAAGATTGGTAATACTGACAGTCATATAAAAAACTATTCGGTGCTTTATAACGAGACTCTGGATACACTACGCCTTGCTCCGGCTTACGATCTTGTTGCCACAAGAGTATATGGCACAACAGGGGAGATGTCTTTCTATTTCGGTGATGAGATTAATATCAACAATATAAACAGAGCCACCTTTGGTCAAGTGGCCAGAGAAGTGGGGCTTGCAGAGACATTTGTCTACAATATCTTTAATGGGGTCGCAGACAAGCTGGAAACTGCTTTTTCCACTGCTGTTGAAGAACTTGAAGATGTGGGATTCAAGGAGGCTTCAGAGATGAGAAAGAAAGTGTTAGAGACAGGCGGATATACGTTTATTCACTGATTTCTGATTCTTGGTAGTTATTGCAAAGCTGAATATCGCCCCTTGTTTTTTAAAAGTGCATGTGATAGAATGTGAAAAAGTTAAGAAATTTAATAAGTAAAGGCTATGAATATGCATAGTAGAGCAATAACTTCTTTCCAGAGAGAAGGGTCACCGGCTGAAAGCCCTTTAAGTTCAGGTATTGTTTGAAATTCACATGGGAGCTGCATTCTTGAACGAGATATCAATTAGAGAATGACGGGTAGTGCACGTAACGCATACATGAGAGCCCGATTTATTCGGGAATCAGGGTGGTACCGCGGATTAGACTTCGTCCCTATGGGATGAGGTTTTTTTATTTGGCGCAACAGTTTACCAATATGGAACCGACGTGCTTGCACGGATGGTTACATATTAGGGAAACGCAAGATCATGGAGCACGAAGTGCGGAATGATATGGCAGGCGAAGACTGCCGTTGCGACATAGTTACAACAGGAGGAATATCATGAAAGACAAATTACAAAAGATTAAAGACGATGCAGTGGCTGCTATTAAAGCGTCTGAAGGTCTGGGTGCCTTAAACGACGTAAGAGTTAACTTCCTGGGCAAAAAGGGTGTGTTAACTTCTGTTCTTAAGGGAATGAAGGACGTAGCACCGGAAGATCGTCCGGCTGTAGGTCAGATGGTTAACGAAGCGAGAGAAGCCATCGAGAACCTTATCGAAGACACTAAGAAGAAGATGGAGGCTGCAGAGTTAGAGAAACAGCTGGAAGACGAGGTTATTGACGTTACTCTTCCTGCCAAGAAGAGTATCTGCGGACACCGTCATCCCAATATAATAACACTTGAAGAAGTAGAGAACATCTTTATCGGAATGGGTTATGAGGTTGTTGAAGGACCTGAGGTTGAGTACGATTACTATAACTTTGAGGCTCTTAACATCCCGGCTAATCATCCGGCAAAAGATGAGCAGGATACATTCTATATTAACGACAAGATTGTGCTTAGAACTCAGACATCATCAGTTCAGGCACGTATCATGGAGCAGGGCAAGCTTCCCATTAGAATCTTATCCCCCGGTAGAGCTTTCCGTTCCGACGAAGTGGATGCAACCCATTCACCTTCCTTCCACCAGATAGAAGGACTTGTAATTGATAAGGGCATTACCTTCGCAGACCTTAAAGGAACCTTGGAGGAGTTCGCTAAGAAGCTTTACGGCGAGGATACAAAGGTTAAGTTCAGACCCCATCATTTCCCCTTCACAGAGCCAAGCGCCGAAGTAGACGTAACCTGCTTCAAATGTAAGGGCAAGGGTTGCCGCTTCTGCAAGAACTCCGGTTGGGTAGAAATCCTTGGCTGCGGAATGGTACACCCCAACGTACTTAGAATGTCAGGCATAGATCCCGAGGTATACCAGGGCTTCGCCTTCGGAGTAGGCCTCGAGCGTATCACCCTCTTCAAATACGAGATTGACGATATGCGCCTCCTTTATGAGAACGATACCAGATTCTTGAGACAATTCTAGAGAGCTAAAAGTAGATTTGCCGAGGAATAAATATATTGTTTTTCAGGGCATCCACAATATGTCGAATGTCTATCAGACTTCGACAGCATCTTGCAAAGCAAGTGCGTACAGTCAGAACTGCGAGGACTTTTTAGTCGTAAGGAATCTTCCCGCAAGCGGGCCCCTCCTTGCGACATTGAGCGAAAGCGTCCCTGAAAAATAATGATATTTATTCGAGGCAGATAAAGATAGAAGATAGAAAGGAAATCGAATAATGAATGCTTCACTTTCATGGATAAAGCAATATGTTAAAGATTTAGATATAACGGCAGAAGAATATAAGGATTCCGTAACATTAACCGGTACAATGGTAGAAGGCTACGAAGACTTAGGCGCAGACCTTGAGAACATCGTAGTAGGCCGCATCGAGAAGATTGAACGCCACCCGGACGCTGACAAGCTTATCGTATGTCAGCTGAATATCGGTAAACCGGAGACTTTACAGATAGTAACCGGTGCTCCCAATCTTAAAGAGGGAGACGTGGTACCCGTTGTATTAGACGGTGGAAAGGTTGCCTGCAACCACGACAGAGAAAGAGTAAAAGGCGGAGTAAAGATAAAGAAGGGTAAGCTTCGTGGAGTAGAGTCTTTCGGTATGATGTGCTCTATAGAAGAACTGGGTGCATCAAGGGATATGTATCCGGAAGCACCGGAAGACGGTGTATATGTATTCCAAAGAGAGGTACCCCTTGGAAGCGATGCTGCAGAGGCTTTAGGACTTCGAGATGTAATCTTTGAGCATGAGATTACTTCTAACAGAGTAGACTGCTACGGTGTGGTAGGAATCGCAAGAGAGGCTGCCGCTACCTTCAATAAGGAGTTTGTATATCCTCCGGTAGAGTGTAAAGGTAATGACGAGAAGGCTTCCGACTACATTAAGGTTACCACTGAAGATACCAAGCTTTGCAGAAGATATTGCGCAAGAGTAGTTAAGAATTTAAAGATTGAGCCTTCACCTGTTTGGATGCAGAGAAGACTTGCATCCCAGGGTATCAGACCCATCAACAATATCGTAGATATTACCAACTATATAATGGCTGAATTCGGTCAGCCCATGCATGCATTTGACCTTGCAACTGTTGCAGGAAGTCAGATCATTGTTAAGCGTGCAAAAGACGGTGACAAGTTTACTACCTTAGACGGACAGGAGAGAAACTTAGACAGTGACGTACTTATGATATGCGATGGTGAAAAGCCCATCGGTATCGCAGGAATCATGGGTGGAGAGAACTCCATGATTACAGAGGATGCCAAGACCCTTCTCTTTGAGGCAGCATGCTTCGACGGAACCAATATCAGACTTTCAAGCAAGAGAATAGGTCTTCGTACAGATGCATCTGCCAAGTTCGAAAAAGGACTTGACCCCAACCTTACTCTTGAAGCTTTAAACAGCGCATGTCAGTTAATTGAATACTTAGGCGCAGGAGAAGTTGTGGGAGGCGTTGTTGACGTATACAATGACAAGGCAGAAGAATCAAGAGTTAAGCTTGACCCGGATAAGATTAACGGACTACTTGGCACTGACATTTCCAAGGAAGATATGATTGCATATATGAAGAGGGTAGATCTTACCTTCGACGAGAAGACAGGAGAGATTGTAGCTCCTTCCTGGAGACAGGATATCCATGAGAGCGCTGACCTTGCAGAGGAAGTTGCAAGATTCTACGGCTATGACAAGATTCCCACCACACTTCCTAAGGGAGAGGCTACCATGGGTGGTATCTCATTTAAGATGAAGGTGGAGAAGACTGCAAGAGATGTGGCAGAGTACTGCGGATTCTCACAGGGAATGACTTACTCCTTTGAGAGCCCCAAGGTATTTGATAAGCTTCTCATTCCTGCAGATTCTAAGCTTAGGGAAGTGGTTCCCATTCAAAATCCCTTAGGTGAGGATTACAGTATCATGAGAACCCTGCCCTTGCATGGAATACTTACATCTCTGTCCAATAATTACAACAGACGTAATAAGGACGTTAAGCTCTACGAGCTGGCTAACGTATATATTCCAAAGGCTCTTCCCGTTATGGAACTGCCTGATGAGAGAATGCAGTTTACCTTAGGTATGTATGGCGAGGGAGACTTCTTTACCATGAAGGGTGTTATTGAGGAATTCCTTGAGAAGGTTGGTCTTGTTGATAAGATTGGATACAATCCCGAGACAGAGAAGCCTTTCTTGCATCCGGGACGAAAAGCAGACATTATATACAAGGGCAAAGTAATCGGATACTTGGGAGAGGTTCATCCTCTTGTATGTAAGAATTACGAAATCGGCGAGAAGGCTTATATCGGTGTTGTTGATATGCCGGCTATTATGGATTATGTCAACTACACAAGAAGATATGAGGGAATCCCCAAATTCCCGGCTGTAACAAGAGATATCTCTATGATGATTCCCAAGAGTGTTATGGTTGGAGCTATCGAGGAAGTAATTGAGAAGAAGGGTGGAGCCCATATGGAAAGCTACGCACTCTTTGACATCTACGAAGGAAGCCAGATTAAGGAAGGCTTCAAGTCTGTAGCTTACACCATTACCTTCAGAGGCAAGGATAAGACTCTTGAAGAGGCAGAGATTACAAAGCCTATGGAGAAGATTGTAGCAGCTTTAGAAGGATTGGGCGCTGAACTTAGAAAGTAGGATTATTGTTGAATTTACATGATTTTTATTATGATTTGCCGGAAGAGCTTATAGCACAGGACCCCTTGGAGGATCGTTCTTCCTCAAGGCTTATGGTTCTTGACCGCCATAAGAAGACTACGGAACATAAGATATTTAAAGATATAATAGACTATCTTAAGGAGGGAGATTGCCTGGTACTTAATAATACCAAGGTAATTCCTGCCAGACTTTTCGGAAGTAAGGCCGGAATGACCAGCGAGATAGAGGTGCTACTCCTTAAGAGGGTGGATAGAGAAGAGCTTGGAATAGAGGAAGAAGAATCTACCGGCAACTCTCTTTACTGGGAATGCCTGGTTCGCCCCGGCAAGAAGGCAAGACCGGGAGCAATTATTGAATTCGGAGACGGGCTGTTAAAGGGAGAAGTCCTAGATATCGGCGAGGATGGTAACAGGCACATTAAGTTTACCTTCGACGGTATCTTTGAAGAGATTCTTGATAAGTTGGGACAGATGCCCCTTCCCCCCTATATTAAGCACAAGCTTAAGGACAAGAACAGATACCAGACGGTTTACGCCAAATATGACGGTTCTGCGGCTGCACCTACGGCAGGATTGCATTTTACTCCGGAATTGTTAAAAGAGATAGAGAATAAAGGCGTTAAACTGGCCTATGTTACTTTGCATGTGGGGCTTGGAACATTCAGACCCGTTAAGGTTGAGAATATCCTGGAACACCATATGCACTCCGAGTATTTTGAGATTACAGAGGAGACTGCAGCTGTTATTAATGAGACCAAAGAAGCCGGAGGAAGGATAATATGCGTTGGAACCACCAGCTGTCGTACCATTGAGTCGGCGGCTGATGAAAGCGGCCACATTAAGGCCGGTTCAGGCTGGACGGATATCTTTATATATCCCGGATATAAGTTTAAAGTACTTGATTGTCTTATTACCAACTTCCATTTGCCTGAGTCCACACTGCTTATGCTGGTATCGGCATTGGCAGGAAGAGACTTCATACTTGATGCATATAGTGAAGCGGTAAAAGAAAGGTACAGGTTCTTTTCCTTCGGAGATGTTATGTTTATAATGTAAGTTTTCCCTATTGTATGAATCCCCAAAGTATACTACAATGGTAATGAATTGGAAAGAACTATTTTGGAGGAGAAGGACAGTGGAAACAGAGAGAAGAAAAAGCAAGCGTCTGCCTTTGGAAGTATCCATTGAGTTGGAGAAGATTGAGATTGACGATATCATTACCGTCAAATACCTTACTGTTGATGTAATTGATCTTTCACGTTCTGGTATAGGATTTAAGACCAATCAGGAGTTAAAAGTAGGTTCATTCTTTGATACACGGCTTCAGATTTGGACTAGAGAAGTGTTGGACGCTATTATTGAGATAGTCAGGGTATCCAAGGATGGAGATACTTACACCTATGGGTGCACCTTTGTCGGCATGACCGAGACAGATACACTTAAGATTGACATCTATCAGATGTTCAATGAATAATTTTTACATCGAGGAAACCATATGTTACTAATTAAGAAGGGAAGAGTTATTAATCCCGCCACCGGAGTAAATGACGTATTGGACGTACTTATTGAAGACGGTATCGTAACAGTTATGGAGCGTGATATTAAGCGGCCTGACTGCAGGGTAATTGATGCATCAGGCTGTTTTGTTATGCCCGGATTTATCGATCTGCACGTTCATCTTCGTACCCCGGGGCAGGAGTACAAGGAGGATATGGTAAGCGGCACAAAAGCTGCTGCCAAAGGCGGAGTGACCACAGTGGTTGCCATGCCTAATACCAAACCGGTGGTTGGTACCGCCGAGACGGTTAATTGGATTAAGAACAAGGCAAAAGAGGATGCTTTGGTAAATGTCTGTGTTGTGGGTTGCATTACCAAAGACATGGCAGGAAAAGAGCTGTCCGATATAGAAGCCATGATAGACGCCGGAATATGTGCTCTTAGCGAAGACGGCAAATCTGTTATGGATTCCGGATTATATCGCAAGGCCATGAAGATAGCGGCAAAAAGGGGTATACCCGTACTTGCCCACTGCGAGGATATTAATCTGGTGGAAGGCGGGGTAATGAACCTTGATGAGAATTCCAAGCGTTTAGGCTTACAGGGAATAAGTAATGCGGTGGAAGATATAATTGCCGCAAGGGATATACTTATTGCAAAGGAAACGGGGGCTAAGCTTCACCTTTGTCACTGTTCCACAAAGCTTAGCGCTGAGATGATAAGAAAGGCGGTATCTGATGGCGTGGATGTCAGTGGCGAAGTATGTCCTCATCATTTTACTCTGACATCGGATGATATTAAGACCAATGATTCGGCATATAAGATGAATCCACCCCTTAGAGGAAGGGAAGATAAGGAAGCTCTTATTGCAGGATTAAAGAATAATATATTTAACATTATATCCACGGACCATGCACCTCATTCTGCTGAGGAGAAAGCAAAGCCCATGGAAGAGGCACCCTTTGGTATCGTTGGACTTGAGACCAGCGCGGCTCTTACCTATACAGAGTTGGTGGATAAGGGCATCATAAGTATATCCGATATGGTCATGAAGATGAGTACCAATCCCGCAGGGGTTCTTGGAATTGATAAGGGGGATATAAGCCCCGGCCATGTGGCAGATATTGTTATATTTGACCCTCAGGCGGAATATACCATAGATAAAGAATCCTTTGTGTCCAAGGGAAAGAATACTCCCTTTGACGGACGAAGGGTAAAGGGTAGAGTAGAAGTTACCGTGGTAGGCGGTAAAGTAGTATATGAAAGAGGAGAGTTTGTATGATTAACAACTTGATTAATAAGATAAAGGATACCAAGGCTCCTATATGTGTGGGACTTGACCCTAAGCTTGATTTTATTCCGGATCATATTAAGAACAAGGCTTTTGAGGCTAAGGGAATGAACCTTGAGGGCGCCGCCAAGGCTGTGGTGGACTTCAACAAGGGAATAATCGACATGGTATGGGACCTTATTCCTGCAGTTAAGCCTCAGATTGCCATGTATGAGCAGTTCGGGATTCCCGGGTTGGAGGCCTTTAACGAGACTGTAGCCTATGCCAGGGAAAAGGGACTTGTAATTATCGGTGATATTAAAAGAGGAGATATCGGTTCCACATCGGAAGCCTATGCTGTGGGGCATCTGGGTAAGGTAACCATCGGAGATAATTCTTTTTCGGGCTTTGAGGAAGACTTTGTTACAGTTAATCCTTATCTTGGAAGCGACGGAGTAAAGCCTTTTATAGATGTGTGCAAAGAGGAAAAGAAGGGTATCTTTGTTCTTGTTAAGACTTCTAATCCTTCAAGCGGTGAATTCCAGGATCGTCTCTCTGATGGCAAGCCTATATATGAGTATGTGGCTGAAATGGTTGACACCTGGGGCGCTGACCATATGGGTAATGACTACAGTTATGTAGGCGCTGTTGTGGGAGCTACTTATCCGGAGATTGGCAAAAAGCTTAGAAAGCTTATGCCAAAGAGTTATATATTAGTGCCGGGTTACGGGGCCCAGGGAGGTAAAGGCGCTGACCTGGTGGATTACTTTAATGAAGACGGATTAGGCGCCATTGTTAACTCTTCAAGAGGAATCATTGCGGCATATAAGCAGGAGAAATACGATGTTTACGGCGAAGCTGATTACGCCGGAGCTGCCAGAGCAGCCGTTATAGATATGATTGAAGATATAAATGGTGCCCTGGGAGTATAGATTTGGAGGTTATTATGGCTAAAGCATATACCAAGGCTTTTGTGCTGAGCCGGGAGATGATTGCAAAGGACATATACAGTATGTGGATTAAGGCCCCATCTGTGGCAGAATGTGCCCTTCCCGGTCAATTTGTGAATATATTTACGGGAGATGCTTCCATGCTTCTTCCAAGACCCATAAGTATCTGTGAGATAAGCAAGAAAGAGGGAACTTTAAGATTCGTATACCGCATAGCAGGTAAGGGAACAGCTAAACTGGCCACTCTTGGTTCAGGTGATGAGGTTACCATTTTAGGACCTCTTGGCAACGGATTTCCCCTTATCTTGGGTAAAAAGGCTTTGCTTATTGGAGGAGGTATAGGAGTGCCTCCTATGTTGGAGTTGGCCAAATCTTTGGACAATCCTATTATAGTAGCGGGCTATCGTGATGAAATCTTCTTAAAGCGGGAGTTATCTGCTGCCGGAGAACTTCATATTGCTACAGAAAGCGGCATCATAGGAACCAAAGGTAATGTCATGGATGCCATTGAAGCAGAGAGTATAGAGGCAGATGTTATATATGCCTGCGGACCTTTGGTAATGCTGTCGGCGGTTAAAGCCTATGCTAAGAAAAAAGGCATTAAGGCATACATTTCCTTAGAAGAAAGAATGGCTTGTGGAATAGGTGCCTGTCTGGGATGCGTATGCAAGACTACGAAAAAGGACCATCATACCAATGTTAATAATACGAGAATATGTACGGAAGGCCCCGTATTTGATGCTGAGGAGGTGGAGATTTAATGAATACCAAGGTTAGTATTGCGGGAGTTGAATTTAAGAATCCCGTGACTACGGCTTCGGGGACATTTGCCTCCGGAAAAGAATATGGAGATTTCGTTGATTTAAGTAAGCTTGGAGCTGTTACCACCAAGGGTGTTGCCAATGTGCCCTGGCCCGGGAATCCAACTCCCAGAGTGGCTGAAGTCTACGGAGGAATGCTCAATGCCATAGGGTTGCAGAATCCGGGGATTGAGGTGTTTAAGGAGAGGGACATACCCTTCCTTAGGAGATACGACACTAAGATTATTGTAAATGTATGCGGACATACCACTGAAGAATACATTGATTGCGTAGAGAAGCTATCTGACTGTGATGTGGATATGTTGGAGATTAATATTTCCTGTCCCAATGTAAAAGAGGGGGGCATTGCCTTCGGACAAGACCCTAAGGCTGTGGAGGCTATCACCAAAGAGGTGAAGTCCCATGCCAAGCAGCCGGTTATTATGAAGCTTTCCCCCAATGTAACGGATATTACCGTGATGGCCAAAGCGGCGGAAGCCGGCGGATGTGACGGTTTATCTCTTATTAATACTCTAACGGGTATGAAGATTGATATTAACAAACGCCAATTTGTATTGGCCAACAAAACCGGCGGAATGTCAGGTCCCGCCATTAAACCGGTAGCTGTCAGGATGGTATATCAGGTGGCCAATGCTGTGTCGGTACCCATTATCGGAATGGGTGGTATCAGTAATGCCGATGATGCTATAGAGTTCCTATTAGCAGGTGCTACCATGGTTTCCGTGGGAACGGCTAATTTCATTAATCCTTATACCACGGTTGAAATCGTTAAAGGTATTGAGAAGTACTTATCAGACAACAACTTCAGTGATGTAAATGATATTATCGGTATTGTAAAGTAGTGTTAGTAAGGAAGTAATTATAATTGTTTGAGAATTTTTATTTTAGCTTAAGAGCCACCATGCCCCTTTTTATCATGATGGTTCTTGGCTATTTTTTAAAGCGTATCGGATTAATTAACAAAGAGGGAACCAAGTCCCTTAATTTACTGGTTTTCAGGGTGTTTTTGCCATTGTTGTTGTTTAAGGATCTTGCAGAACAGGATTTTTATTCCATGTGGGACACCACCTTTGTGGTATTTTGCTTTGTGGCAACCATAATAAGTATCGGTATTGCAGCTATGTTTAGCCATATCAGCAAAAACCGTAAGGACAGGGGAGAGATTATCCAGGCTTCATACAGAAGTGCAGCGGCAACCCTTGGAATTGCCTTTATGGCAAATATCTATAATGATGTATCCATGGTGGCTCTTATGATTATCGGATCCGTGCCATTATATAATATTGCGGCGGTAATAGTGCTTTCTGTCACATCACCGGATAATGATGCTTTAAAAGACAAGAAAGAACTGGCAAAAAAGACCATGTTTTCAATTATCACCAACCCTATTCTTATAGGAGTTGTCCTTGGAACGTTGGGGTCTTTGATGCACCTGCAGTTAACACCTATAGTGGGCAAGACCGTGAATTCATTAGCGGCTGTTGCATCACCCCTGGCTTTGATAGCCCTTGGTTCATCCTTCAAGTTCGACGATTTGAAGGCCAAGTACAAGCCGGTGCTTTTGGTTATTTTTAATAAGTTGTTTTTGTTCTGCGTGATATTCCTTCCTTTGGGAATATATCTGGGATTCAGGAACGAGAAACTGGTGGCGGCCCTTATTATGCTTGGCAGTGCCTCTACAAGCTCTTGCTATGTTATGTCAAAAAGTATGGGTCATGAGGGAATCATATCATCGGCTGCGGTTATGATAGGAACTCTTTTAAGCTCCGCTACGCTTACATTCTGGTTATTTGCTCTAAAGAGCATGGGATTCATATAAAATCGCAATAATATCAGCTTTTTCGATGCCTTATTTGTGGAATATTTTGGGATGGGGTCAATTGAAAAGATTCGGGATATATGCTACACTTTTAGAGTATTTTTATAGTCAGGAGAAAAAGTATGGAACAATACAAGCAGGAATTTATTGAATTTATGATAGATTGCGAAGTTTTAAAATTCGGTGACTTCGTAACAAAGAGTGGAAGAAAGACTCCTTTCTTCGTTAATACCGGCTTTTACAGAAGCGGCAGTCAGCTTGCCAAACTCGGCAAGTATTATGCCAAAGCCATTAAAGAGGCCTTCGGACTTGACTTTGATATTCTCTTCGGACCGGCATATAAAGGTATCCCCTTGACGGTTACCACATCAGTTGCCATAGCAGAAGAGTATGATAAGGATATTAAATATTGCTCTAACCGTAAGGAAGTAAAAGACCACGGTGACAAGGGCATCTTGCTGGGAAGCCCCATTACAGACGGGGATAAGGTGGTCATCATTGAAGATGTAACCACTGCCGGAACTTCCATAAGAGAGACTCTGCCCATCATCAAGGCTCAGGGAGATGTGGATGTTTTGGGCCTGGTGGTTTCCGTAGACAGAATGGAGAGGGGAACCGGCAAAAAGAGTGCTTTAGCTGAGATTGAAGAAAATTTTGGCTTTAAGACAACGGCTATTGTTACTATGGCAGAAGTTATAGAGCATCTGTATAACAAGCCTTACAAGGGTAAGATTATCATTGATGATACCTTGAAAGCGGCTATAGATGCGTATTATAAGGAATATGGTGTTCAATAAAATAATAGAAAAGGGGAATACTATGGAGAACGATGTAAAGACTTTTGAGAGATTACACAAAAAGCTTACTTTAACAGGAACTGCCAATATTATAGTAGGTGTTTTGTCTATTGTATTTGGTGTAGCCTGCGGTGTTATGTCTTTGATTTGCGGGGCTAAGCTTCTTGGCACAAGAAGTAAACTATTATTTTAGGAATAAGAGTTAGAATGAGACTTTCGAGAAGACGTAGAGAGATTAAACTTGTTACAATTAAAGAGAATGAAGATGGAATCGTGGCATTTGCAAGTGGTGTAATATCTGCGATTTCATTTGTTGTGCTCGTACTTGTATCCTTTGCCCAGGGCGGCAAGAGTAATGCGGGCATTGGACTTATAGGCCTGTTTTCCTTGATTTTTGCTATAGTGGGATTGGTATATGGTACCCTCAATATCAAAAAAGGAGACAGGACCTTTTTTTTCACCAAGGCAGGCTTCTTTATTAATGTGATTATGGTTTTGCTTTGGGTGATTATTTTGATTTTCGGACTATATAACTAGTGGAGAGACTACGAGAGACTATGGACTATAGAGAAAAGTTTAAAGACAGCAACGATAGTATAAGGGAGAGGTTCAGTCTGATAGAAGAAAGAATTGGGACTATCCCTTTTGAACTTGACGTTGATGACAAATATAAAGATTACTTCAAATTTGTAAGTGAATTTATAACTTCTGTAAATGTCATTGTTAATGAAAAATTAGAGGGCCGTGATTGTCTTGACCTGAGAACGCTACAGGAGAGAAATATTAAGTTTTACGATGATATAGTGCCGGAAAACTATGGTACTTCTTATGCTAATCCTCAGTATTCATGCCGGTTATTTGGAAAGAATTTGGGTAAGTATCTGGCGTTTCTCTATACTGATATCAGAAGCATAATATGTTTTGCTTCTGAATGCAGGCTTTTTGAGGTATGTATTTATGAGGAACTGTTCGTAAGGATTTATAACATATTTGAGGAAGAGAAGAGTCCTCAGCCATCTCGCATAAAGACTGAACTTTTCTGGTTTAACAGTGATTACTCTGATGTGTTTACGGAGAGTCTGGTTAGGGAGCAGTATGATCCTTCCATGAGTTTTGCCAGGGATATTATACTTGAGTCTGATTTATCTAAGATTGATTACCTCTATAAATACGGCGAGTATATTTCAAGTAATGAGATTAAAATAGCGAATTTTTTGAATAAACTTCCGGAGAAAACCATTAACCTTATGGCAGATACCATGTCGGAGGGCTATCGAAAGGGTTTTGAGCTGGCGGGAAAGGATCTTTCCAAGAAGCGATTTGTGTCAATTCATTATGCCCTGGGGTTTGAGCGTGTTATTCGAAGGGTTATTGAGAATTTTGACAATATGGGTCTTACCTCCCTTATTTTTAGGGCGCCAATTCAAAGTCAGTCCAGAAACAGGATAAGCTCGGTGGGATTCTATTCCTCTTCACCGAACCGTCAATATGACTATGACCATAAGGACGATTTTTCCTTATATTTTGATAATAACTATATACAGCGTAAACTGGACTTACTTTCCTATGCATATGAGAAATACAAAGACTTTATGAAGGACTATGCGGGACCGGCAGTTTTGGAAGTCTTCGGGGAGACTCCCTTTGCACCGGTGGATTCACCTGCTGCACTCACCCTTTCGGACAATAGGAGAAAGAAGCGCCAAATCTATATAAGTAAGTCTCGTAACCTTCTTACCAAATATGTTAATTATGAAGAGCGAAGCTTTACTATTATTGCTTTTCCCACGCCGGAGATCGGGTTTTATTTCGAAGATATTTTCAAAGAGATAATAAAGATTAATACCCTTGATTATAATTTGTATAAAAATGTTCAGCAGACCATTATTGATACTCTTGATAAGTCAGAGTACGTTGAAATTAAGGGTATGGAGGGCAATGAGACCAACCTTCGGGTTGCACTTTGTAAGCTTAAAGACCCTGAGAAAGAGACTAAGTTTGAGAACTGCGTGGCAGATGTTAATATTCCGGTTGGTGAGGTATTTACATCACCTAAGCTTAGAGGAACAAGGGGAATCCTTCATGTAAGCAAGGTTTATCTAAATAACCTGTTATTTAAGGATCTTCGGATAGAATTAAAAAGCGGTATGATTACCGGGGCTACCTGCGCTAATTTTGAGGATGAGGAGAAGAATAAGAAGTATTTAGCCGACAACCTTCTCTTTAATCACGACACCTTGCCCATTGGTGAATTCGCAATAGGAACTAATACCACGGCATATGTGGTGGCGGAAAAATACCGTATAGGTGATAAGATGCCCATCCTTATAGCAGAGAAGATGGGACCTCATTTCGCCATGGGTGATACATGCTATTCTTTGAATGAAGATTTGCCTGTATATAACCCTGACGGTAAAGAAATCATCTGCAGGGATAATGAGATTACCAGAAAGTACAGAAAAAAAGATATGGCGAAGGCGTATTTCAACTGCCATACGGATATTACCATTCCTTATCGTGAATTAGGCAGCATTACAGCTTTTGATAAGGACGGTAAGGGAACGTTAATTATATCCAAAGGACGTTTCGTCCTTCCCGGAACAGAAGAATTAAATGAGCCCTTTGAGGGGCAGGATTAGGAGGTTTTATTATGGCACAGGTTGGTATTGTTATGGGTAGTGATTCTGATATGGCTGTTATGGCGAAAGCCGCAGATATATTAGAAGAGTTGGGTATTACTTATGAGATGACAATTATTTCGGCACACAGACAGCCGGATAAGTTCTTCGAGTATGCTAAAACAGCTGAGGATAAGGGCTTTAAAGTTATTATTGCGGGAGCAGGTATGGCAGCTCATCTGCCGGGTATGTGCGCAGCAATCTTTCCTATGCCTGTTATCGGTATTCCCATGCATACGACTTCCTTAGGCGGAAGAGATTCCTTGTATTCTATAGTTCAGATGCCTTCAGGAATTCCTGTTGCAACTGTGGCTATTAACGGTGGTGCTAATGCGGGACTGTTGGCTGCCAAGATTTTGGCTACTTCAGACAGCGCTTTGCTAGATAAGCTGAAAGCTTATTCCAAGAAGCAGGCTGAGACTGTGGAAGCTAAAGCTGATAAGCTTGATAAAATCGGTTATAAAGAGTATTTGAATTCTAAATAATCTTATGCGAATGGGTAAAAACTATTTGTTTACCGCAGACACGCTTTCGCTAAGGCTCAGAGCGTAACGGATTCTAAGTTCACCGTTTTAAAGAGTATGGTAATCGAATAATTTGTGTACGGTTCACTAAGAACCGACGTCTTCGATTGTCTGCTTGCAAATAAATAGTTTTCACCCCTATATAGATTAGTGAGTATAGTTATAAATTTGTTTTGAATTTAGTTGAATAATACATGAGAGGTGCGAAGTATGGATTATAAGAAGGCAGGAGTAGATATTGAGGCCGGCTATGAGTCGGTAAAACTCATGAAAGAGCATGTTATGAAGACCATGAGACCTGAGGTTTTGACAGATATAGGAGGCTTTTCAGGGGCATTTGCCATGAGTGCTTTTAAAGATATGGAAAAGCCCACATTAGTATCCGGTACCGATGGTGTCGGAACTAAGCTGAAACTGGCATTTATAATGGATAAGCATGATACGGTGGGAATCGACTGTGTGGCCATGTGCGTAAATGATATCGCCTGTGCCGGAGGAGAGCCCTTGTTCTTCTTGGATTACATAGCTTGCGGCAAAAACTATCCTGAAAAGATCGCGCAGATTGTAAGTGGTGTAGCAGAAGGTTGCGTGCAGTCAGGTGCCGCCCTTATAGGTGGTGAGACCGCTGAGATGCCGGGATTCTATCCTGAGAATGAATACGACTTAGCCGGTTTTGCTGTTGGTGTTGTGGATGAACCAAAACTTATTACAGGTAAGACCATTGCTGCAGGAGATGTGCTGGTGGGTATAGCATCATCGGGTGTTCACAGTAACGGATTCTCTCTTGTTAGAAGCATCTTTACCATGGATGAGAAGACTCTGGGAACTCACCATGATGAACTGGGCAAGACTTTGGGAGAGACACTTATTGCTCCTACCAAGATATATGTAAAAGCTTTGAAGGCTGTTAAAGATGCGGGAATTACCATTAAGGGCTGCAGCCATATTACAGGTGGCGGATTCTACGAGAATGTACCTCGTATGCTTCCGGAGGGTATCCTTGCCGAGATAAGGAAGGACAGTTATGATGTACCGCCTATCTTTAAGATGCTTGCATCAACAGGCAATGTGGAAGAGCACATGATGTACAACACCTTTAATATGGGAATCGGTATGGTTCTTGCTGTTAATGAAGCAGATGTTGATGCCACTATCAAGGCAGTTTTGAGTGCGGGCGAGAAGGCTTGCGTAATCGGTAAGACTACTGCAGGAGATAAGGGAGTAGTATTATGCTAGACATACTTGTAATGGTATCCGGCGGAGGAACCAATCTCCAGGCAATAATTGATGGAATAAATAATGGCACCATAACTAATACACGCATAAGGGCAGTCTTTTCTAATAATAAGGATGCATATGCCTTGGAAAGAGCCAAAGCTGCGGGTATTGAAGCCAAGGCTTTATCACCAAAGGATTATTCGAGTCGTGCCGAGTTTAATAAGGCAATGTTAGACTATGCCAAGTCTTTAGACGTGGATTTGGTAGTACTTGCGGGCTGCCTGGTGGTTATACCCCCTGAATTTGTAGATGCCTTTCCCAACAAGATAATAAATATCCACCCATCCCTGATTCCCTCATTTTGCGGAACGGGATACTACGGCTTAACAGTTCACGAGAAAGCATTAGAGCGTGGCGTCAAGGTCACCGGTGCTACATGTCACTTCGTGGACAAGGGAACCGACACCGGGCCTATTATCTTACAGAAGGCTGTAGAAATCTTGCAGGATGACACTCCAAAGACGCTGCAACAGCGTGTTATGGAGCAGGCCGAGTGGGTGATTATGCCGAAGGCTATTGACTTGATCGCCAACGGGAAGGTAACAGTAAAAGACAATATTGTAAAAATAAAAGAATAGACGCAGTGATGATATATTCATTCCCGGGGACGCTCTCGCTCTGTCCTCGCAGTAGCAGATACTAAACTCACGTATCACAAAACCTTGTTTCGTAATACGTTCGTTAAGTACTGACTGCTGTGGACGCCACCGGGAACAAACACATCATCACTTTGCTACATATTGCTAAGATTTTTATTAATTGTTAAAACGGATTTAGTAATTGAATAGAGTTGTATTTAACACTCTTTCTGATGAGGAGGAAGATGATTATGAAGGTTCTAATAGTAGGTAGCGGCGGAAGAGAACACGTACTGGCTTGGAAGGTATCCAAGAGTCCTAAGGTGGATAAGATATATTGTGCTCCGGGCAATGCGGGAATAAGCAGCATTGCAGAGTGCGTTCCAATTAAGGCAATGGAGTTTGACAAGCTGACAGAGTTCGCTGTAAAAGAGGGTATTGATTTAACAATCGTGGGTATGGACGATCCCTTAGTTGGTGGTATTGTTGATGCATTCGAGGCAAAGGGTCTTAAGATTTTCGGACCCAGAAAGAATGCGGCAATCCTTGAAGGATCTAAGGCATTTTCCAAAGATCTTATGAAAAAATATAATATTCCGACAGCCGCTTATGAGAACTTTGATAATGCAGAGGCTGCTCTTGAGTATTTAAAGACCTGCAGCCTGCCCATTGTTCTTAAAGCTGACGGCCTGGCCCTTGGTAAAGGAGTTCTTATCTGCAACACCATGGATGAGGCTGTAGCAGGGGTAAAAGAGATTATGACCGACAAGAAGTTCGGGGATGCTGGCAACAAGATGGTTATAGAAGAATTCATGACCGGTCGTGAGGTATCCGTTTTATCATACGTAGACGGTAAAACTATTAAGACTATGACTTCTGCCCAGGATCATAAGCGTGCCGGAGACGGTGACACCGGTCTTAATACAGGCGGTATGGGAACATTTTCACCCAGTCCCTTCTATACAAAAGAAGTTGACGACTTCTGTAAGAAGTATATCTACCAGGCAACTGTAGATGCCATGACTGCTGAAGGCAGAGAGTTTAAGGGTATCATCTTCTTTGGACTTATGCTTACGGAAAAAGGCCCGAGAGTACTTGAATACAACGCCAGATTTGGGGATCCGGAAGCACAGGTTGTTCTTCCACGTATGAAGAATGACATAATTGATGTGGTAGAAGCCTGCATCGACGGTACTTTAGATAAGATAGACCTTCAATTCGAGGATAACGCATGCGTATGTGTAGTTGCTGCATCAAAGGGTTATCCCGTATCTTACGAAAAGGGATTCCCCATTAAAGGTTTTGATAAGTTCCATGATGACGAAGGTTACTTCTGCTTCCATGCCGGAACAGCCTTTGATGATAAGGGCAACATTGTAACAAACGGAGGAAGAGTTCTTGGGGTAACGGCTACAGGACCGGACTTAAAAGCCGCTCGTGCCAATGCTTACAAGGCTTTAGACTGGATTGAATTCGACAATAAATACTATCGTCATGACATAGGAAAAGCTATTGACGAGGCTTAAATAAAAACTCGAACTAATTAAATACAAATACAAAACAAGTAGGAAAATTGACTTTTATTTCAATCTTTTGTATAATAAATTAAATTATGTAATTAATTTGTCAGATAAAAGAAGGGAATGACATTTATGCATAAAAACGATTACAGTAAGATTGAATATGGAAGGCAAAGTGCCGTCAAATCAAGCAAAGAGAAGGCTTCTCTAGGCTTGTTTTGGCGGTCTTTTTTTGATGAAAATGAAGAAGATAGGGGAGTAATTTGGAGAATTATCTTAAAATACGGTGTGATTTTATTACTCTTAACAGGCCTGATTCTTGGTGGGATTACACTGTATAATATCCATGGTGCAACTAAAATGACCGAGTTTTCAGAAAAAGAAGTTATTGACGGAGCCGAGGTTTATGTAGCTGCATCAGAAGGGACATTTCCCAAGGGCTCAACACTTTCTGTTCAGAAGGTAAGTAAAATGGAAGAACAAAGTGTTAATGAAGCGGTAGGAAAGGTACGTAAAAGTGGCATCAATGTTGTATCTTCTTACACCTACGACATTAAAGTTCATGATAACAATGCGAACGAAATACAGCCGGCAAATGGAAATAAGGTCAAGATCAGCTTCTCTTTAAAAGAGGCGGCTAATCCTAACCTGACTGCAACTGTATATCATATAAAAGAAGATAATGGTACGTTTAGTGCAGAAGCCGTAGAAACCCATAAAGAGGGTTTGCTTGTGGTGGCTGAATCCGATGGGTTCTCCGATTACACGGTGGAATTCTCCTACCAAACTAAGATATTTACACTTACAGGGGGCGGTTCTGCATATCTTACAGAGCTTTTAGCTCAGGTTGGAATCACGAAAGAAGAAGCTGCACCGGTAACGGATGAGGATATAATAGCTGCATCAGTAGGTGATACCAGTCTGTTTACAGTTGTAAAAGAGGGTGAGGTCGTATGGACTATCACTTCATTAAAGAGCTTTACAACTCAAGAAACTCTTACAGTTACTGTGGGCGAAGTACCATACAATATAAGTATCATTTCAACTACTGAGAATTCATATACTACCCCTGCAGTAGCAAGCCCCGGTTGGACTTACGATGGAAGTGCCCATAGCCTGTTTCAGACAATACCCGTGCCAAAGGGTGGTACAGTAAAGTATCAATATAAAAAGGACTCCGGTTCGTATATAGATTGTTCCACAACTGCACCGCAGGTAAAAGATGCCGGTACCTATATGGTTAATTATAAAGTGGACGCATCACCGGGTTATACAGCTATAGAAGAAAAAAACATAACAGTTGTCGTTTCCCCTAAAGATCTTTCGATTAAGGCAAAAGACCAGGAGAATCTTACATACGGTGATTCAATTGTTAGCGAGCCCTCTATGGTTACACAAACAGGCCTGGCAAGTGGTGATACATTAACAGGGATAACGCTGACTCCCGGTACCACTGATGTTACCAATAACGGTACTATTACGGCTAGTAACGCTGTTATCTCCGGTGGAGCAGGTAATTATAAGATTACTTATGATACGGGTAAGCTTGCCATTGCGCCTAAAACCATTACTATAGCAAGTGGTATTACTGCATCCAATAAAACCTATGATGGCAATACTTCTGCTACGTTGAACTATTCGGGAATTAACTGGGTAGCCTGCGGTAGGGTTGGCAGCGATGATATATCTGTTACTGCAACAGGGGCATTTGCTGATGCCAATGCAGGAACGGACAAGACGGTAAATATTACTAATCTGACTTTGCAAGGTTCAAAGATAGGTAACTATGTGCTGGCATCAAGCGGTAATCAGGAAAGTACTAGTGCTAATATTGAGGCAAAAGCCCTTACCATAACTGCAGATAATGCCACAAGGGATTATGACGGAACTCCTCTTACAAAAGAAACCTATACATGTGACGGCCTTCTGGCGGAGGATAGCATTGCAAGTATTACTATAACAGGCAGTATAACGACAGTGGGTAGCTGCGATAACGTTCCAAGTGATGCTGTTGTTAAGAGGTACACTGGGGAAATTGTTACGGGTAATTATAACATTACATATGTAAAGGGCTCTCTTTCCGTTACTAAAAAAGCCCTTACCATTACTGCAGATTCAATTACGAAAACCTATGATGCAACTACTTATTCCAAGAACGGATACTCTTTTACCGGCCTGGCAGAAGGGGATACCCTTACAAGCGTTACTGTCACGGGAAGCAGGATGGAAGCGGGAATAAGTGATAATGTACCATCGGATGCTGTTATAAAGAATGGCTCTGATGAAGAGATGACGGAGAATTATGATATTACATATGTAAACGGACAGATAGAGATAACCAAGAAAGCAGTTACAGTTACGGCTCTTAAACAGACAGTTTTGCTTAACGAGGAGATTGACAAATCTGTTAAGCTGGCAGAGCTTTCAGGTGCTGTTAAGGGACATGAACTATCAGAAGTTACTCTTACATCAAGCAGCACCGCAAGTCCTACGGAAAATGGTGAGATTACACCTAGTGACGCCAAGATTCTTGACGGAGAAACAGATGTAACCGAGAATTACGAGATAACCTACGAGAAGGGCCTTCTTACCGTAACCATGAAAAAGGGAGAGGCTGTTATTGATAATACTGACGGTGAGGAGACAAGCGTTGTAGACGTGGAAGTATCAAATCTTCAGGGCCTGGTAGATGAAGAGGCGGAAGAGGGCAAGGCAGTAAAGATAGAGCTTGCCGTAAAGCCCATATCAGAGAATAAAATAAGCAGTGAAACTGTAGCTAAGATTAAAGAAAATGTTGATGCACTCTTTGCCTTCGTGGACAAGGAAAGCCTTAAGATTGAATACCTGGAAATCGACATTACGAAATTTGTTGATACAGAGGACAAGGGAACTATAAAGGATACGGGAACACCCCTTGAGATCGTTATTACATTTGATTCGGCCAAGAATCATAATCCTGTTATTATTCGAAATCATGACGGAGATGTAAGGGTCTTTACGCTGATTAACGAAAGGCCGGCCAAGAATTATTATAGAGACGGAACCTATTATGTAAAGGGTGATAAGATTTATATCTATTCCCAGTACTTCTCCGACTTCTCCGTAGCCTATTCGGAAGCTAAAACTTACAATGTGTATCTGAATGACGGCAATGGAAATGTAACAAGATTTGTAGTAGGTGAAGGCACAGAGTTTATCCCGCCTATGGATATAAAGAAAGAGGGATTTGACTTAGAAGGATGGTACAAGGACGAAGTTCTGGTTAATAAGTGGAATCCGGTCGCTGACACAGTAACTGAGGGCATGGTATTGTACGCCAAGTGGGTTGAAAACATAGAAACTGCAATTACCGGCACGGGGGATACTACACCCGCATCCAGAGCATGCAGTCTCATGTTTTATTCAGGAATTATTATAGTTTTAATGATTCTAACGTTGAGAAGAAATCGGGATAGGAGATGTTAACACATTCGTAATCCGGAATGTGGGTTTCCCCTTCGGCAACAAGGGATGCTATAGCCATACTCATGGCGATGCGGTGATCCTTGGCTGAATCAATGGTAGCACCGTGAAGCGCTTTTCCTCCGGTAATTATCATACCGTCATCGGTACCCACAATATCTGCTCCCATGGCAGACAAATTAGAAACCATATAATCAATGCGGTTGGATTCTTTCACTTTGAGTTCGGCCGCATCTTTTATTGTAGTTGTTCCCTTGGCACAGGCTGCCATAACGGCTATAACCGGCAGCTCGTCAATAAGGGTGGGAATAATATTTCCTTCAATGGTGATGCCATGTAAATCGCTGGTACGAACCAGGATATCTGCATAAGGCTCTCCGTCGGTAGTATGTTCGTTTTGTAACTCTACATTTCCTCCCATTTCTTTGCAAACAGAAATAATGCCCATTCTGGTGGGGTTAATGCCTACGTTCTTAATAAGTATCTCGGAATTGGGAGTGATAAGGCCTGCCACTATAAAAAATGCTGCAGATGATATATCACCGGGGACGAAGACTTCCCTTCCGGTAAATGCAGGTTCCGGAGTTATGGTGGTGGTTGTTCCCTGTGCAATTACATTTCCCCCGAAGGAATTCATCATAATTTCTGTATGATTCCTGGAAAGATAGGGCTCTGTAAAGGATGTATTACCTTCGGCATATAAGCCTGCGAATAATAGAGCAGACTTAAGCTGGGCAGAAGCTATCTTAGAGTCATAGTTGATTCCATGTAAAGCGGCCGGACGAATCTCCATGGGAGCACAGCCGTTGTCATTAATACTTCTGATATCTGCCCCCATAAGGCTTAAAGGATCTATTATTCTCTTCATGGGACGCTTTTGAATGGATTCGTCACCGTTTATCTGAGAAGTAAACCTCTGGCCACACAGTATTCCCGATAGAATTCTTGTGGTAGTTCCTGAATTGCCGGTATATAAAACATCCTTTGGGGCTTTAAGTCCGTGTAATCCAAGGCCTTCTATAGTGACGATTCCCTCTGCGATATCTACCGATACCCCCATCTTTCTGAAACAATCAATGGTTGAGAGACAATCCTCCCCCATAAGAAAGCCTGTAACTTTGGTGGTTCCTTTGGCGAGGGAGCCAAGCATAATGGCTCTGTGGGATATGGACTTGTCACCGGGTATAGTTATCTCTCCCTTGAGGGAAGAAGCTTTTTGTAATTTCATATTTTCTCCTAATGATAGATAGTGTATTTGTTGTCGGACAGAAGTATAAGGGCTTCATCTTTGGATTCCGCATCGTAGAACTCAATAAGCAGGGCACCGTCTCTAAACTCCCTGTTGTGTACGATTCCGATATTCTTAATGGAGATTTCTGCATTTGCAAGAAGTCCCGCAACTTTTGCGATCTCACCGGTTTCATCTGCTAAGTCGCAGTAGATACTGTAGGTGGCATCCAATACTCCAAGACCTGAATTGGGGATGGAGTTACGATACTCCCCGGCTTTTTTGAAGAAGTCCATGATGGCTTCCTTATCTTGTTTGTCTATGTCTGATCTGATGCTGTTTAAGCTTTCTATGCATTTGTCCAGTTCAGCCAAAATGTTATCTTTGTTGGTAAGAGCAATTTGTGACCACATCTCGGGGGAAGAACTGGCGATTCGTGTTATATCCTTAAAACCTCCTGCTGCCAGTTTCTTGAAGATATCTGCGCCCCCGGAAGTCTCGTTAACAGTATTAACCAAAGAGGCTGCCACAAAATGGGGCAGATGGCTGATTCCCGACATAATAAAGTCATGATATCCGCTTTCTATGGCCACGGGGATAGCACCCAGAGAGGCAATAAAGTCAGAGAAAGAATTAAATGTCTCTTCGTCGGCCATATCAGTAGTTAGTATATAGTAAGCATTCTCAAACATGTGGTCTGAAGAAGCGGCAAAGCCTGTCTTTTCAGAACCCACCATGGGATGACCTCCGATAAAGGAAGTTATATTGTTTTCTTTGGCAAAGGCAGCTATCTCGGTCTTTACGCTTCCCACATCACTTACGATAAGCTTCATATCACCAAGTTTTGGCATAATGCGCTTAAGTATCTTAATGTTTGTAATTACCGGAGCACATAAAAAGAGGTAGTCCAGTTGGGGTAGAAACTTTGGGTCTGTTATCTCGTCATGGGTCATATTGGTCTTAACGATTCCTTCGGATACGGCTAAATCGACTGCTGCGGTGTCTTTGTCGCAGGCGTAGACCTCGCTTTCCGGATATATTCTTTTAATGGTTTTGGCCAGTGAGCCTCCTATAAGACCCAGGCCTATAAAACCTGCTTTAATCATGTCTATTCTCCTGTTTGCACGTTCTTTTGCGTTACATTAGTTTACACCATGGAAAAAGTCATTGTCAACAGAACATTACTTTAAAGTGTAACGCTTTAACGCGACGCACTAAATCTTTGTGAATTTTGATTAAAATCATTGTAATTATTAGCGCAATTTAGTAAAATAATTACTAGGTGATGTAAAACTTATGTCACAAATACAAATTGTATTGGGGGAATTCATATGAACGTTTACACAACGGACAAAATTCGTAACGTTGTGCTTTTAGGGCACGGCGGTTCCGGCAAAACATCTCTTGTTGAAGCCATGGCATTTCTTTCCGGTATTACCACTCGAATGGGTAAGATTTCTGACGGAAACACAATCAGCGATTATGACAAAGAAGAAATCAAAAGATTGTTCTCCATTTCAACATCGGTTGTTCCGATTTGTTGGGGAGATTGTAAGGTAAATGTGCTGGACACTCCGGGATATTTTGATTTTGTCGGAGAAGTAGAAGAGGCTGTCGGAGCTGCAGATGCTGCTGTTATCGTAGTAAGCGGTAAGTCAGGAGTTCAGGTTGGTACACGTAAGGCGTGGGAGCTTTGCGATAAGTACAAACTACCGAGAATGGTATTCGTAACTGAAATGGATATTGATAACGCAAGTTTCAAGAACGTTGTAGAAGAGTTGACAGACCTCTACGGCAAGAAGATTGCGCCTTTCCATTTCCCAATTCGTGAAAATGAGAAATTCGTTGGTTATGTTAACGTTGTCAGTCAGACCGGTAACAGATGGGATGATAAGGGAGAAGTAAAAGAGGTGGATATCCCCGATTACTCAATGGAGAACCTTAATCTCTACCGTGATTCTCTTATGGAATCAGTTGCGGAAACCAGCGAAGAATTTATGGATAGATATTTTGCGGGAGAAGAATTCTCAGAAGACGAGATTCGTTCCGCTATAAGAACCAATGTAGGCGATTGCTCCATTATTCCCATTTCTATGGGTTCCAATACCTTGGCGCAGGGTGTTTACACCTTGCTTGACGATATAGTTAAGTATTGCCCAAGCCCTGATTCAAAGGGTTGTGTAGGTATGAATCCCAAGTCTAATGAGATATTTGAAGCAAATTATGATTTCTCCAAAGCAAAATCCGCATATGTATGGAAGACTATTGTGGATCCCTTCATCGGTAAGTATTCACTGATTAAGGTTAATTCAGGTGTTATTAAGTCTGATGATACTCTCTTTAACTATGACAAGAGCGCTGAAGAAAAACTCAGCAAACTCTACGTAATGCAGGGTAACAAGACCATTGAAGTAAAAGAGCTTCATGCCGGTGATATCGGAGCTATCGGTAAGCTGGCCAATACAGCAACAGGAGATACATTATCAACCAAAGCATCACCTGTTGTATACGGCAAGACGGAAATCTCCGTTCCCTACACTTACATGCGTTATATTGCTAAGAATAAGGGGGATGAGGACAAGATTTCCCAGGCACTGCAAAAGATTATGGCAGAAGACCTTACCATTAAGAATGTCTTAGATGCCGAGAATCGCCAGAGTCTTATCTACGGTATGGGAGACCAGCACTTAGAGGTAGTGGCTTCTAAGCTGCTTGACAGATATAAAGTTGAAGTAGATCTGGTTAAGCCCAAGATTGCATTTAAGGAGACTATTAAGAAGAATTCCGATGTGGAATACAAGTATAAGAAACAGTCCGGAGGTCATGGACAGTACGGTCACGTTAAGATGAAATTCGAAGCATCCGGCGACCTTGAGACACCCTATATTTTCGAGCAGATAGTTGTTGGTGGAGCAGTTCCCAAGAACTACTTCCCGGCAGTTGAAAAGGGTCTCCAGGAATCCGTTGCAAAAGGACCTCTTGCAGGATATCCGGTAGTGGGTGTTAAGGCTGTATTATACGATGGATCTTACCATCCCGTTGACTCTTCGGAAATGGCCTTCAAGATGGCTACCATTCAGGCCTTCAAGAAAGGCTTTATGGAGGCAGGTCCCATTCTCTTAGAGCCTATCGCAAGCCTTCGTGTGGAAGTCAGCGATAAGTATACGGGAGATGTTATGGGTGACCTTAATAAGAAGAGAGGTCGTGTTCTCGGAATGAACCCTATTCCCGGCGGTAAGCAGGAGATTATGGCGGATATTCCTTACATGGAGCTTTATGGTTACTCAACAGACCTTCGCTCTATGACAGGCGGTGGCGGAACATTCTCTTACGAGTTTGCAAGATACGAGCAGGCTCCGTCAGATGTTCAGGCTAAGGAAGTTGAAGCCCGTGCTGCCAAGGGAGAAGAGGAAGAGTAGTCTTTACTTCTTATCCGATTTGTATTAGAATAATATAGCAATTTAAATAGGGGAGCATAGTCTCCCCTAGTTTTTTGAGTAAAAGTAAAGGAATGAATAGCAATGGCTAAAAGTTACAATCACAGAGAAGTTGAGCAGAAATGGCAGAAATACTGGGAGGAGCACGAGACATTCAAGACGGATGTATGGGATTTTTCAAAGCCCAAATATTACGCTCTTGATATGTTTCCATATCCTTCGGGAGTAGGTCTTCATGCAGGTCATCCGGAAGGCTATACTGCTACGGATATCATGTCACGTATGAAGAGAATGCAAGGATACAATGTACTTCATCCCATGGGATACGACTCCTTCGGACTCCCCGCTGAGCAGTATGCCGTTAATACAGGTAATCACCCCAGTGGTTTTACCGAGAAGAATATTGAGACTTTCTCCAAGCAGCTAAAGGAGCTGGGATTCGATTATGACTGGAGCAAATGTCTTGCTACTTCAGATCCTAAATTCTATAAATGGACACAGTGGATTTTCAAGCAGTTATATGAAGCAGGCTATGCTAAACTGGTAGATATGCCTGTTAACTGGTGTGAGGAACTGGGAACCGTTTTATCTAACGATGAGGTTATAGACGGTAAGTCTGAGAGGGGTGGTTTCCCGGTTGTCAGAAAGAATATGAAGCAGTGGGTTATCGATCAGGTAGCCTTTGCTGATGAATTGCTTGATGGCCTTAATGAGATTGATTGGCCGGAGTCTACCAAGGAGATTCAGCGTAACTGGATTGGCAGAAGCGAAGGTGTAGAGGTTGACTTTAAGATTGTGGGAGGCGGAGAATTCTCCATTTACACCACCTGTATAGAGACCATCTATGGTATTACCTTCATGGTTCTTGCTCCCGACGGTGACCTTGTAAAAGAACTTATGCCCCGTATCAAGAATAAAGAGGCGGTACAGGCATATATAGACGAGACCCTGAAGAAGAACGATATGGACAGAACCGAGCTTAACAAGACCAAGTCAGGTTGTGTGTTAGAGGGTATCACATGTATTAACCCGGTTAACGGCAAGGAAGTGGCCATCTATATCGGTGATTTCGTACTTGCCAACTACGGAACAGGTGCTGTTATGGCGGTTCCTTCCCATGACCAGAGAGACTTCGAGTATTCTGAGGTTCATAACATCCCCAGAATTCAGGTTATTGACGGTAAGGATTGCAGTGAGCATGCCTTTGAGAAGAAGGATTATCTGGGCAAGGGCTTTAAGCTTATTAACTCTGAAGAGTTTACCGGTATGACAGTTGAAGAGGCTAAAGAGGCTATCACAGTTAAGCTTGAGAAGATGGGTGTTGCCAGAAGAACCGTTAATTATCACTTCAGAGAGTGGATATTTGCCCGCCAGCGTTACTGGGGTGAGCCGGTACCTATTGTTTATACGGAAGATGGTAAGATTCATGTTCTTGCTGACGATGAGCTGCCCCTTGTTTTGCCTGAACTTGAAGAATACAAGGGCAAGAATGGCAAGGCACCCCTTGAGAATGCCACCGAATGGAAAGAATACAATCACAATGGAATAAAGGGCAAGCGTGAGACATCAACCATGCCGGGTTCTGCAGGATCATCCTGGTATTATTTCAGATATATTGATCCGGATAATGACAAAGAGTTTGCAAATCAGGAACTCTTAAAGCATTGGATGCCGGTAGACCTCTATATCGGAGGACCGGAGCACGCGGTAGGTCACCTTATGTATTCAAGAATCTGGAACAGATTCCTCTACAATAAGGGATTGTCACCGGTAAAAGAGCCCTTCAAGAAGCTGGTTCATCAGGGTATGATCTTAGGTGAAAACGGCATTAAGATGGGTAAGCGTTTCCCGGAATATGTTGTTAATCCGTCTGATATCGTCCTTGAGTACGGAGCTGATACCCTGCGTCTATATGAGATGTTCATGGGTCCCTTGGAAGTAAGTAAGCCCTGGTCACCGCAGGGTGTTGAAGGCGCAAGACGTTTCATCAACAGAGTATGGAACTACTTCACCGAACCTGCTAATATTGCAGAGGGTAACGAAGAAAGCTTAAAAAAGATTTATCATCAGACAGTTAAGAAGGTTACATCTGACTTTGAAGAGCTTGGCTTTAACACTGCCATTGCCCAGATGATGATCTTTATGAATACAGTAACCAAGGGAACATGTCCGGCTGAGTACGCAGATGGATTTATTAAGATGTTATCCTGTATCACTCCTCATGTGGGAGAGGAAATCTGGAACCGTATGGGACATGACGATACCATAGCCTACGAGCCATGGCCTGTTTTCGATGAGGAGGCTGTTAAGGAAGATACCGTTGAAATTGGTGTTCAGGTATGCGGCAAGGTAAAAGGAACAGTCCTCCTTGCTGTAGATGAGGATAAGGACAGCGCTCTTGCCAAGGCTAAGGAAGTTGAAAGCGTAGCTAAGGCTATTGCAGGCAAAACAATTGTTAAAGAGATATATGTTCCCGGAAAAATAGTTAATATTGTGGCTAAATAAATAGGTTTTTGCTAACTAGACAGAATACAACTTTTTGACAAAATATTCGCGAAAGAAGAACTTTTTAGACAATTCGGTTTTTGGAGTCGAATATATTGACAAATTAGTCCATATGGATTACACTAACCATGTAAGAAACATAAGAAAGAGGTGTTTCCAATGTGCTAGTTAGTCTTACCACAGCGACAATTAAACATCGATATTTAATTTTATAACGATACTAATGAAAGGAAGGTACGGACCACCGAAAAAGTAAGTTATTAGTCTCCGGGTTTCGGTTATAGGTAGTTGATAGTTCGAGAAGAAAGTACCGTAAGATGTTTGTTTATAGATCCGATCTTGGAATTGTGATATAAAGTGAAGTAATGATTATAATCTTACGAGACGGAATCGAGACGGGACTTTGGGGACATGAATTGTTATTTGTTATAGATATCTTATGAAAGGTAGGTATGGACCACCAGAAACGTTAGATTAAATTATTAAGGATATATGGGATGCTCTTATATAAGGACATCCCGATTTTTATGCCACAAACCTGTTGAATAATAGAGAGTAATGGGGTTTAATATATGTAGGAGAATTTCTTATATTCCAAGGGGGCTTTAATGAAAGCATTAATCTTTGTGGATAATCAGAGGGAAGTTAATAATATTAATATTATGATGAAGCCGGTTGCTCTTGATTTTGAGCTTACGGTTCTTTGTTCATATGAGAGCCTTATTGAACACTTAGAAGCTAATCCGGTGGATGTATTCATCTGCAGGTTGGGACTTAGCAGCTGTATTGCTTTGGAGCTTTTTCAACTGGCAAGAATGTATAATAGTGAGGTTCTTAATATTGCAACGGGTGACAACAATTGTGTTAAAGAGCTTATAGATACCTTCAATAAGGAGAACCTCTTTAAGTTTATTCCAATGCCTTGGCTTCACCATGTTGATTTTGTAGATCCCGTTCATCAGGCCATGAATTATATGCACAATAAGATTCAGGCAGAGTACGACAGAAAGACTCTTGAAGAAGACGTTTCGATTCTGGGAAGCGATATGGAAAAGCTTACTGCTTATGATAAGACTTATGAGAAGATGTTTAAAGAAACAGATATTCTTTACAACAGATTCTTCCGTCAAAACTATCAGTTTTTGGGCAAGAAGGTTAATGAAGACGAAGCAAAATTTGCTCTCTTTGCTTTCGAGACATACAACGATTACTTCTACAATAATCTTACGGAATTAAACAATGTCTTAAGGGATATTATTATGAAGTACAGAGTGCCCACTGAAGGAAAGTTTTTCTCCGTTAAGCATAACTTAAAAGAAGAACCAGGGGACCTTCTTAGGGCCAAGATACTTTTTAACCTGACTCTATTAAATGAGTTTTTCTATCTCGCAGTGAATGAGTATAAGATTGGTGTGGTTATAGGCTTGGTTGACGACAAGTATCTCATAAAGTATGATTATTCTTTCACCGGGATGACTGTTAAAGCCTTTGGAGACGCCCTGAATTCTTTTAATTTTAAGCGACTTAAAGCTTACGTGGCGGAGAATTCCGCGAAAGGGGATTTTATTCCCACAGAAAAGGGGATGGAGATTCGAATAGTTGTTGCATAAGAGGTTTAAGGATTATGAAAGGAATTCGCTTAGATAAATTCCTTGCGGATTGCGGGTTAGGAACAAGAAGCGAGGTTAAATCCTTTATAAAGAGTAAAAGGGTTAAGGTCAACGGGAAGACGTCCTTATCCCCGGCGGATAAATTAGATCCGGATACGGATTCCGTTGCCGTTGATGATAAAGAGATTATTTATAAAGCTCATGAATACTATATGTTAAACAAGCCTTCCGGCTATGTTTCTGCCACTGTTGATGATACTCACAAGACAGTAGTGGATTTGATTAAATCCTCCGGGAAAGGTCTGTTTCCCGTTGGAAGACTGGACATAGACACGGAGGGTCTTCTTATTATTACAAATGATGGTGAGTTGGCCCATAATCTCTTATCCCCCAGAAAACATGTGGATAAGACTTATTATTATGAGACGGATAAGGACGTGGAGGAGGAGCTTATTTGCGACTTTGCTCGCGGGTTGGATATTGGGGAAGATAAAGATACTTTGCCGGCTACACTTACGATTAATGACAACAGGAGGTCCGGCTTTGTTACAATCAGAGAAGGCAAATTCCATCAGGTAAAAAGGATGTTTATGGTATATAATCTTAAGGTGACTTATCTTAAGAGGATGAGTATGGGAGGCGTGACGCTTGATGAGGGTCTATCTCCCGGAGAATACAGAGAATTAACAAAGGAAGAATTGGATAGGTTAAGAGGTTTATGTTAGAGGATAAAGAAGCAATAATATTTGATTTAGACGGAACTTTAGTGGATTCCATGTGGATGTGGAAGGATATAGACATGGAATTTATGGCTGAGCGAGGACTGGAGTTTCCCCCTAATCTTCAGAAGGATATTGAAGGAATGAGTTTTAATGAAACGGCTATGTATTTCATTGAAAACTTTGATATTAAAGAAAGCGTTGATGAGTTAAAGGTTATATGGAATGATATGGCTTATTACAAGTATTCTCATGTAGTAAGACCGAAACCCGGAGCCATTGCCTTTATTGAAAGGGCTAAGAAGATGGGTCTGAAGCTCGGTATTGCAAGCAGCAATTCTATTGAGCTTATTATGGCTGCGGTAACTAATTATGATTTAAACGATTATTTTGATGTTATTCTTTCTGCTAATGATGTTCCAAGAGGAAAACCTTTTCCTGATGTCTATCTGGAAGTTGCCAAAAGACTGGGGGTTGACCCGGCCAAATGTCTGGTGTTTGAGGATATCTCCATGGGCATTATGGCCGGAAAGAACGCCGGTATGACAGTGTGCGGAATCGATGATGATTACTCCGCTGATGATGTGGACAAGAAGAAAGAACTGGCGGATTATTATATATATTCTTACGATGAAGTAAACTAGAAAGGAAGACTATGAAGGGAAACGGATTTTTACCCATCTCTGCTGCAGATATGGCGAGGGATGGTATTTCCCAATTAGATTTTGTATATATTATCGGGGATGCTTATGTAGATCACCCCTCCTTCGGTCATGCAATAATAAGCAGGGTTTTACAGGCTGAAGGTTACACCGTTGGCATCATAGCACAGCCGGACTGGAAGGATAAAGATAGTATTAATATTTTGGGTGAGCCCAGACTTGGGTTTCTTGTGACGGGGGGCAACATGGATTCCATGGTAAACCATTACGCCGTATCTAAGAAACACAGAAAGACGGATGCTTATTCTCCCGGAGGAGTAATGGGTAAGAGACCTGATAATGCAGTGGTATGTTACTGTAATATGATTAGAAGGCTTTATCCAAGGAAACCTATTATAATAGGCGGTATAGAGGCCAGCCTGCGACGTCTCGCTCATTATGATTATTGGGCTGACAAGGTAAAACACTCTATTTTGGTGGATTCCGGAGCGGATATTATATCCTACGGTATGGGTGAATTGTCAATTGTGGAGATTGCAGATGCTCTGGGTTCCGGTATGGATGTTTCGGATATTACTTATGTCAAGGGGACGGTATATAAGGCAACACGCCTTGATATGACTGAGAAATATGCGGTTTTGCCTGACTATGACACTGTAACTAAAAGCAAGAAGGCTTACGCAGAGAGTTTCTATACCCAGTATTGCAATACGGATTACATTAGCGGTATGAGGCTGGTGGAAAAGTACAGAGACAATCTCTATATTATTCAGAATCCTCCTGCCAGACCTCTTTCCCAATCAGAGATGGATAGGGTATATGCCCTGCCATATATGAGGACATATCATCCCTCTTACGAGGCTGCCGGTGGAATCCCGGCTATCTCCGAGATTAAGTTTAGCCTGGTTAGCAACAGAGGGTGCTTTGGAGGGTGCAATTTCTGTGCGCTTACATTTCACCAGGGAAGGATTATTCAGACCAGAAGTCACAAGTCTATCCTTATTGAGGCTGAGAAGCTTACCAAAGAACCTGACTTCAAGGGCTATATTCATGATGTGGGAGGACCCACAGCCAATTTCCGTGGCAAGGCCTGCGAGAAACAGCAAACTCACGGAGTGTGTGTTAACAAGCAGTGTCTCTTTCCAAAGCCTTGTAAGAACCTGATTGTCGACCACAGTGATTATTTGTCCTTACTGGGTAAACTACGAGAGATTCCGGGGGTTAAGAAGGTCTTTATCAGGTCAGGTATTCGATTTGATTATTTGATGGCGGATGAGGATGATTCCTTCTTTAAGGAGCTTTGCAAGAATCATATAAGCGGACAGCTAAAGGTGGCTCCCGAGCATGTATCCGATAATGTTTTGCGGTACATGGGTAAGCCGGAGGTCTCGGTATTCAACAAGTTTGCGGATAAGTATAAGAGATATAATGAGAAGATTGGCAAGAAGCAGTATCTGGTGCCTTATCTTATGTCGTCCCATCCGGGGTCTACCCTTAAGGATGCTATCTGCCTAGCGGAGTACTTAAGGGATGCGGGGATTACACCGGAACAGGTGCAGGATTTTTATCCCACACCCTCTACTATTTCAACCTGCATGTATTATACGGGACTTGATCCCCGTACCATGAAGGAAGTATATGTGCCCACCAATCCGCATGAAAAGGCCATGCAGCGCGCTCTTATCCAGTACAAGAACCCGAAGAACTATGAACTGGTCAGAGAGGCTCTTGTCAAGGCAGGACGCGAAGACCTTATAGGCTTTGACAAGAAATGTCTTATTAGACCTAAGAAAGGCATGGGGACACCGGGTGGCGTCAAGAACAGACAGAGCCTTGCCAAGGCGGGAGTGCCCAAGAAAAAGAAGACTATTCGCAATATACATAAGAAGAAAGGGAAGTAAGAGAAAGGAGTTGGCTCTATGAAGATAGCTATTGTAACCGGAGCTTCCTCAGGCATGGGAAGAGATTTTGTGAGATATATTTCAGCTCTTAACCCTACTTTGGATGAGATATGGGTGGTGGCAAGAAGAAAGGAAAGAATGGAGGCTTTGGCCAAGCATACGCATGCAGCTTTAAGAGTTTTGCCATTAGACCTTTCCAAGCCGGAAAGCATTGATGAGATTAGGGATCTCTTGTTTGAGACTCAGCCAAGCATTAAGTATCTTGTTAATTGTGCGGGATACGGCAAGATTGGCAATTTTAAAGAGTTATCTTATATGGACAACATAGGAATGATAGATGTTAACTGCAGGGCTTTGACAGCCATGACATTTGTCTGCCTGCCTTATTTGAAGCAGAAGAGTAAGATTATTAATCTTGCGTCATCAGCTGCTTTTATGCCCCAGGCAACCTTTGCTGTATATGCGGCGTCTAAAGCTTATGTGCTTAGCTTTTCAAGAGCTCTTGCCCATGAATTAAAGAATCGTCAGATTGGTGTTACGGCAGTATGTCCGGGGCCTGTTAAGACGGAGTTTTTTGATATTGCAGAGACTAATGGCAATGTCCTTGAGATAAAGAAGTATTTTATGGCTGATTCAAAAGAAGTTGTTAAGCAGGCTTTGCGTGATACCTTAAAGAATAAGGAGAAGTCTGTCTATGGACTTCCTATGAAGGCTTTTGAAGTGTTAGCCAAGGTAGTGCCTCATAAGGTTATTATGAATATTATGGATTTGATGTATGATTGAGATTAAGATAAATGCCAACGAAGCGGGACAGCGTCTGGATAAGATGCTGTTCAAATACTTAAAGGAAGCACCCAAAAGCTTTGTGTATAAGATGCTTCGAAAAAAGAACATAACTTTAAACGGTAAAAAATCCTCCGGTGATGAGAAGTTGTCCGAAGGGGATTTGGTGAAACTGTTCTTATCGGATGAGACTATCATTAAGTTTCGAGGTGGCGATTCTAAGGTTTTGCCCGAAGACATATTTGTGCCGGATATTGTCTATGAAGATAAAAATGTACTGTTTATCAACAAGCCGGCAGGGATGCTGTCCCAGAAGGCTTCGGCGGATGATTTCTCCGCCAATGAGTATTTGCTTAAGTACTGTATGGATAAAGGCTATTACTCGGATGAAGATTTGCGAAGCTTCACCCCTTCGGTTTGCAACAGGCTTGACCGCAACACCAGCGGCCTTCTTACATTTGGGAAAAGCCTTGAGGGGCTGCAGGCTTTATCCGCTTGTTTTAAGGATAGGAGCGTAGGTAAGTTCTACCAAGCTATTGTAAAAGGCAGGGTAGATAATGCAGGTGAGATAAAGGGTTATCTTACCAAGGATCAGGTTACTAACAAGGTAACCATATCGGATAAAGAAAGCAAGGGCTCATCGTTTATTTATACGGAGTATGAGCCTCTTTCGTCTAATGATGATTTTTCTCTTTTGGAGATTGAACTTCATACGGGAAAGACTCACCAGATAAGGGCACATATGTCCTTCCTGGGACATCCTGTTATAGGAGATGTTAAATATGGCGGCCCCGGTAGGAAACATCTGATGCTTCACTCCCACAGACTTGTCTTTCCGGCTGGATTGGAGGGGGCATTAAGTAACTTAGCGGGCAAGGAATTTGTTGCGCCCGTCCCAGACTATTTCGAGAATTACATTAACAGAAGGTAATACTATGGCATGGAGTACAAGAGGTCTTCGTGGTTCAACCTTTGAAGAACTGATTAACAGAACAAACGAAAAGTATAAGGAACTGGGTCTTGCTTTAGTTCAAAAGATTCCCACGCCCATTACTCCCATCAAGATTGACCAGGAAAAACGGCATATTACACTTGCTTACTTTGAACAAAAGAGTACTGTGGATTATATCGGGGTTATACAGGGGTTGGCTGTTTGTTTTGACGCTAAAGAAAGCGATTCGGATACATTTCCTCTGCAGAATATTCATGCTCATCAGATGGACTTTATGAGTAATTTTGAGAAGCAGGAGGGCATCGCTTTTATTCTCATATACTTTACAAAGCATGAAGATTTCTATTATCTAAGATATGAGGAATTGGAGAAGTTCTGGAACCGTATGCTTGATGGCGGAAGGAAAAGCTTCAGGCGTGATGAACTTGATAACAACTTTTTCTTTAAGCAGGAAGATATCGTATTTGTGCCTTATCTTGAGAGTTTTCAAAAAGATTTGGATATTAGGGATTGACGGCAAAATTGCTGTGTATTATAATAACTGTATTTTAATACATTATCAGATTAGCAGATTAGCACTTTACTATACGAAAGGATTTGTTATGAGCAATAAATTACTTCACACTCCGGAAGGCGTAAGAGATATTTATAACGGCGAATGCAAGCGCAAATCCGTGCTGCAGGATACCCTTTCGGCAACTATTAAAAGTTACGGTTATAATGCAATTCAGACCCCGACTTTTGAGTTCTTCGATATCTTCAGCAGAGATATTGGAACTACGCCGTCTAAAGATTTATATAAGTTTTTTGACACGGACGGAGAGACCCTTGTGTTGCGTCCGGATATGACACCATCTATTGCCAGATGTGCGGCTAAATATTTTATGGAAGTTGATAAGCCCATCAGACTTTTTTATACCGGCAATACATTTATCAATAACCATGGCAACTACAGGGGACGTCTTAATGAAAAGACTGAGATTGGTGCCGAGTACATTGGCGATTCGTCTGTAGAGGCTGATGCTGAAGTGGTGGCCATGATGGTTGACTGCCTTAAGGCTGCTGGTTTAACCGAGTTTCAGGTAAGTATCGGTGAGGTGGAGTTCTTCAAGAGTATTCTTGATGAAGCAGGGATTTCATCAGAAGACGAGACTGAACTTAGGGACCTTATTTCCAACAAGAATTTCTTTGGTGTAGATGAGTTCTTAGAGGAAAAGCACTTATCGGATGGTATTAAGAATATTTTTGCCAAGCTGCCCAACATGTTCGGTACGGCAGAGGTTTTGGAAGAGGCCAAAGCCATGACGGATAATAAGGGTGCTTTATCAGCCATTGCCCGTTTAGAAAAACTGTATGAAACCTTAAAGCTTTATGGTATGGAGAAGTACGTATCCTTTGACCTTGGTATGTTATCCAAATACAAATATTATACAGGTGTCATCTTAAAGGCATATACATATGGCCTTGGCGAACCTGTATGTACCGGCGGTCGTTATGATAAGCTGTTATCTTCCTTTGGGAAGGACGCTGCTGCCATTGGCTTTGTAATCAATATAGACCAGCTTATGTGGACCCTTTCAAGACAGAATATAATGATAGACACATCTGAGGACAATGTATTTGTTGTTTATTCACCGGATTGTTATTCTGACGCGGTGGACATTTCTTTGAGGTTGCGTAAAGAAGGGGTTGTTGCAGGTCTGTATAATACATGCGATGATATTTTCCAATATGCTAAAGAGATGGAAGTTAAAGGTGTGGTTTATGTAAGACAGGAAGGACTTACATTTAAGAACTGCGCTACTTCGGAAGAATTATCACTATCGAAAGAAGAACTGATTAAGGTTGTAACAGGGAGGTAATGACTGTGAGATATTTGACTATAGCTCTTACAAAAGGCCGTCTTGCAGGTCAGACCCTTGACTTGTTTGAGAAGGTGGGTATAAGCTGTGAGGAGATTCGTGACAAGAACACCCGTAAGCTTATATTCGTTAATGAAGAACTGGGAATCAAGATTTTCCTAGCAAAGGGCCCGGATGTGCCCACATACGTGGAATACGGTGCCGCTGACATAGGGATTACCGGCAAGGATATTATCATGGAAGAAAACAGAAAGCTTTACGAAGTCTTAGATCTGGGAATTGGTAAATGCAGGATGTGTGTCTGCGGTCCCTTAGAGGCAGGGGAGAGGTTAAAGCATCACGAGATGATTCGTGTCGCCACCAAATATCCCAATATTGCCAAGGACTATTTCTATAATAAAAAACACCAGACCGTTGATATTATTAAATTAAACGGTTCCATCGAGCTTGCGCCCATTGTGGGATTGTCGGAGGTTATCGTGGATATAGTGGAGACGGGAAGCACCTTGAGAGAGAATGGGCTTAACGTTCTTGAGGAGATTGCGCCCTTGTCTGCAAGAATGGTTGTTAACCAGGTGAGCATGAAAATGGAGAATGAACGAATCAGTAAGCTGATTCGGGACTTAAGAGAGGTTATTTAAGGAGATTTGCAATGAGAATAGTAAAATTAAACGAGAATACAAAGAAGGATTTGTTATCGGATCTTTTAAAACGAAGCCCCAACAGCTACGGGGAATATGAGTCGGCTGTATCTGCCATAGTTAATGATGTTAAGAATCGCAGGGATGCGGCTGTATTTGAATATACAAAAAAGTTCGACAAGGCAGACATCAATAAGGACAATATTAAAGTAACAGAAGAAGAGATTAAGGAAGCATATGATACTATAGATCCGTCTCTTCTCGATGTTATGAGAAAAGCTTTGATAAATATCAGAGACTTCCACCAAAAACAGGTGACTAACAGCTGGTTCGATGCCAAACCGGACGGAACTATCCTGGGTCAAAAAGTTACTCCCCTTGAGATTGCGGGAGTGTATGTACCGGGTGGTAAGGCTGTTTATCCTTCATCGGTTCTTATGAATATTGTTCCTGCAAAAGTAGCGGGAGTTGACAAGATTATTATGACTACCCCTCCGGGAGCGGACGGCAAGGTGTGCGCAAGTACCCTTGTAGCTGCAAAAGAGGCGGGAGTTGATGAGATATATAAGGTGGGCGGAGCACAGGCCATTGCTGCGCTGGCATTTGGTACTGAGTCTGTTCCCAAGGCGGATAAGATTGTTGGCCCCGGCAATATCTATGTTGCCCTGGCCAAGAAGGCGGTTTACGGTCATGTTAGCATTGATTCCATCGCAGGTCCCAGTGAAATTCTGGTTCTTGCTGATGAGACGGCTAATCCTAGATTTGTGGCGGCGGATCTCTTGTCTCAGGCAGAGCATGATGAGCTGGCTTCAGCCATTCTTGTTACCACAAGTGAGAAGCTGGCGAATGAAGTATCCAAAGAGATTGACGGCTTCTTAAAAGAATTATCAAGAAGAGCCATCATTGAGAAATCCCTGGAGAACTACGGATATGCTCTTGTGGCTGAAAGCCTTGAGGATGCCATAGCTGCAGCTAATGAGATTGCGTCAGAGCATCTTGAAATTGTAACCAAGAACCCCTTTGAAGTAATGACTAAGATTCGTAATGCAGGTGCCATCTTTATCGGCGAGTATTCATCAGAACCTTTGGGAGATTATTTTGCAGGACCTAACCATGTACTTCCCACCAATGGTACCGCCAGATTCTTTTCACCGTTAAGCGTAGATGATTTTGTTAAGAAGTCCAGCATTATTTCCTACTCTAAAGAGGCTTTGGAGAAGATTCACAAGGATATTATTCAGTTTGCTACATCAGAGGAATTGACAGCACACGCTAATTCAATTAAAGTAAGATTCGAAGATTAATAAAGGATTTGACTCATGGAAAAAGAAAGATATGCCAATATCAAAAGAAAAACAAAAGAAACTGACATAGAATGCACCTTTGAGATAAACGGTAAAGGTATCGCCAATGTGTCCACCGGGGTGGGATTCTTCGACCATATGTTAGAGGGATTTACCCGTCATGGACTTTTTGATCTGGCCTTAAGCGTTAAAGGTGACCTGGAAGTTGATACACATCATACCATTGAGGATGCAGGCATTGTCCTTGGATCTGCAATAAAGGCTGCCGTAGGAGATAAAAAGGGTATCAAACGTTATGGAAGTATGATTCTTCCCATGGATGAAACCCTTATTATATGCTCCGTTGATTTATGCGGCAGACCTTACTTCGTATATGATTTGACTTTTGATACGGAGATGGTAGGGGAGTTCCCCACTGAGATGGCTAGAGAATTTTTCTATGCAGTATGTTATACCGCGGAGATGAATCTACACATAAGACAAATTTCCGGATCCAATTCTCATCACATAATAGAGGCTGCTTTCAAGGCTTTTGCCAGAGCTTTGGACGAAGCTACTTCCATTGATTCGAGAATTGAAGGGGTTATATCCACCAAAGGTGTATTATAGAATATTAAAGGGAGTCCTACTCGGAGGTTGTAATGAGTTGTAAGAATTTCTACAGGATGTTATTCATGAAGGGAGGTATCGTTGTAAAAGGTCTCGAGGACGAGACGGCTGATGAGGAGTCAGACTTAATCAGCCACTTGACCGGCTTTGAAAATGCCGGATGCGACGGTGCCATTATTATTGATTTGTCTGAAGAAGATAAGGATAAAGACAAGACTATTAAGGTGTTGAAGAATGCTAATCGTTCTTTGAATATTCCTGTTTTTGCCGGGGGCAGAGTGAAGTGCTTTGAAGATGCCAAGAAGCTTCTTTATGCCGGCTGTGCCAAGGTTATTGTAAATATCGATGATGAAGATAATTTCAAGGGATTAAAAGAAGCTTCCAAGAGATTCGGAAAGGATAAGATTCTTGGATTTACCGAGAATGTTCATATTGCTTCCGGTCAGTATAATATGCTTTGCGGACATGAGATTGATGATTTGGTAGGAACTTTTTTGTTTGAGCCCAAGGATTCTGTGATTCCTGCAAGAGTTCTCCTTAAGGATGGCAAGCTTCCTGTTATACCTATTATTCCAAACGAAGATTTGGAGAAGGCTCTTTTTGATATTGAGGCTGTTGTGGGTGTTACCGGTGATGCTGTGGCTGACTTAGGCGGTGACATTTACGAATTCAAGATTAAGATTAAAGATAAATACGGCTTTGATGTGAATATTTTTGAGTCTTCTATGGACTGGAGCGAACTAAAGAAGAATGAAATAGGACTTGTGCCTGTTATAGTACAGGACCATAAGACAGACGAAGTGCTTATGCTTGCTTACATGAATGAAGAATCCTTTAAGCTTACATTAAAGTCAGGCAAGATGACTTACTGGAGCAGAAGCAGAAACAGTCTCTGGATTAAGGGTGAAACATCAGGATGCTTCCAGTATGTAAAATCCTTGTCCATTGATTGTGATAACGATACCATACTTGCCAAGGTTATTCAGATAGGGGCTGCATGCCATACCGGCAACAAGTCTTGCTTCTATCGTGATATGGTTAATGATAATGAGCCAAGTACCAATCCATACAAGGTGTTTGAGGATGTGTACGCTGTTATCAAAGATCGCAAAAAACACCCTAAGGAAGGTTCTTATACCAACTACCTTTTCGACAAGGGTATTGACAAGATTTTAAAGAAGGTTGGAGAAGAGGCAACGGAGATTGTTATTGCCGCCAAGAACCCTGACGCGGAGGAGATTAAGTATGAGGTAGCTGATTTCCTCTATCATATCATGGTTCTTATGGTGGAGAGGGGCGTTACCTGGGAGGATATTACTGAAGAATTATCCAAGAGATAGCGAGGAATTACATGAACAAGCTTGCATTATCTGACAAGATACTAATGCAGATTGACAAGTCTGCACGATATATTGGAAACGAGGTTAATGCCGTGGTTAAAGATACTGCGGCAGTTGACATTCGTTTCGCAATTTGCTTCCCGGATGTCTACGAAATCGGTATGTCACATCTGGGAATTCAAATTTTATATGATATGTTCAACAAGAGGGACGACGTATACTGCGAAAGGGTATATTCTCCCTGGACTGATTTAGACACACTTATGAGAAAAGAGGGTATCCCTCTTTTTGCATTGGAAAGCCAGGATCCTGTAAAAGAGTTTGATTTTCTTGGTATGACTCTTCAATATGAGATGAGTTATACCAACTGTTTGCAGATTCTTGATTTGTCGGGAATTCCAGTTTTGGCTTCGGAAAGAGGCGGAGAGTATCCTCTGGTAATAGGGGGCGGCCCATGCGCCTATAATCCGGAGCCTTTGGCAGACTTTTTTGATATGTTTTATATCGGAGAAGGGGAGATTTCCTACGATGCATTATTTGACCTGTATAAAGAGCATAAGAAGAAGGGCTATGATAAGGAAAGCTTTTTATTAGAAGCGGCTAAGATTCCGGGTATTTACGTACCTTCTTTGTATGAAGTTTCTTATAATGATGACGGAACTATCAAGTCTCATACACCTAAATTTACAGGTGTTCCGGCAACTATCAGAAAACAGATAGTGGAGGATTTCAGCAATGCGCCATATCCTACAAAGCCTGTTATTCCCTATATTAAGGCTACTCAGGATCGAATGGTCTTAGAGATTCTTCGTGGTTGCATAAGAGGCTGCAGGTTCTGCCAGGCGGGAATGATCTATCGTCCCCTTAGGGAAAAAAGCTTAGATGTATTAAAGAAACAGGCCTATGAGCTTCTAAAGTACACCGGTCATGAGGAGATATCTCTTAGTTCTCTTAGTTCCAGCGACTATACCTGTCTTAAGGATTTGGTGTATTTTTTGATTGAGGAGTTTAAGGATAAGGGTGTGAACATTTCTCTGCCCTCACTGCGAGTTGATAATTTTTCCCTTGATGTTATGGGAAAGGTTCAGGATGTTAAAAAGAGCAGTTTGACCTTTGCCCCGGAGGCCGGTACCCAGCGCCTTCGTGATGTAATCAACAAGGGTCTTACCCAGGAAGATATAATTGGTGGTGCAACAGAAAGCTTTAAGGGCGGCTGGTCTAAGGTAAAGCTTTACTTTATGCTGGGACTTCCTACTGAGACAGAGGAAGATATGAAGGGTATTCCCATTCTGGCCAATGAAATCGCTAAGGCTTACTATGATACCGTTCCAAAGGATCAGAGAAAGGGTAAATGTCAAATCACCATAAGTACCAGTTTCTTTGTTCCCAAGCCCTTTACCCCTTTCCAATGGGCAGTTATGTACAGCCCGGAAGAGTACCTTAGAAGGGCTCATATTGTAAACGATACCATGAAGGAACAGTTAAACAGAAAGAGCCTGCGCTATAACTGGCATGAGGCAGATCTTACCGTGCTTGAGGGTATCCTTGCAAGGGGCGATAGAAAAGTGGGACAGGCCATTTACAATGCCTACAAAAAGGGCTGCATGTTTGATTCCTGGTCAGAGACATTTGACTATGAAAAATGGTGTGAAGCCTTTGAAGAAGCGGGAATTGACATGGATTTCTATACCACAAGAACAAGAACCGAAGATGAGATATTCCCCTGGGATTTCATAGATATAGGTGTTACAAAGAAATTTCTTCTTAATGAGTGGAAGAAGGGTCTTGCGGAAGAAGTAACACCTAACTGTCGCGAGAAATGTTCCGGCTGCGGAGCCAATATTTTTGCGGGAGGTGTCTGCCGTGAAAGTTAGAATCAGATTTGCAAAGACCGGAAACATGCGCTATATTGGCCACTTAGATGTTATGCGGTACTTCCAGAAGGCCATAAAAAGAGCGGGAATTGATATTGCTTATTCAAAGGGATTCAGTCCCCATCCGGTTATGTCTTTTGCTCTGCCTTTAGGGGTTGGAGTTTCCAGTGAAGGGGAATACTTAGACATAGAAGTTAATTCTCTTATTAGCTCTAAGGAAGCCGTGAAGGCATTAAATGAAGTTATGGCGGAAGGTTTTTCGGTGTCTGACTACGTTCTGCTTCCCGATGACTCCAAAAAGGGTATGACTCTGGTGGGAGCTGCGGATTATGTTATATCCTTTAATCAGGAAGCCGGATTTGAAATCGACGAGACAACCCTTAAGGGTTTTAAGGCATTTATCGATGAATCTCAAACCATTGAAACGGTGAAGACCGGCAAACACGGGGGGACCTTTATGGATATAAAGCCCCTTATATACAGATTTGACGTGGAAGATTTCAAAGTCTTTATGAGACTGGCTGCAGGAAGCAAGAACAATCTTAAACCGGAGCTGGTTATGGAAGAGGCGTTTAAGAACCAAGGTTTGGATTTTGATCGTAATATGATTGTTATTCACAGGACAGAGTTGCTTGATGAGTCCTGTACTCCATTAAAAGATTTAGGTGAAATAATTGAGTAATACGCTGGTTTTGACTCATTCAAAACAATATAATAAAGATTTGTGCCTCACCTATCAGGATGGGAAGATTACGGATATCTCTTGCGTTAATGACGCTTGTGACTCTCTGGTGGGCAACATATACATCGGAAGAGTGCGCAAACTTGTGAAGAATATTGAGGCAGCCTTTATTGAGATTGCTGATGGGAAGATGTGTTACTATGAGCCGGAGCCCTATGGACAGCCAATTTTTATCTTCAGGCAGTCTCCTAATAAACTGTGCGAAGGCGATACCCTGCTGGTTCAGGTAACAAAGGATGCCTATAGAACAAAAAGGGCCGTGGTATCTTCTAATCTTACCTTTACCTCTAAGTATGTGGTACTTACAAGTGGAAACACGAGAATGAGTATGTCCACTAAACTCTCGGCTTCAGACAAGGAGAGACTTTCTAAAGTTGCGGCCTTATTTGAGAATGAAGATTTTGGCCTTATTATTCGTACCAATGCAGCTTATGCAACAGATGCAGAGATTATAGACCAGGTAAATAGTCTTAAGGACACATACAAACGGGTGGTATCCGATAGTATGCACAAGAATCCTTTTGTTCTGGTTTATCAGGGGATTCCTGATTATCTTGGGGAGATTCTCGGCAAATACGAGGATATAAAACCGGATAAAATTGTTACCGACAACAGAGATTATTATGATAAAATCAAGGACTTTTTAAGCACGATGCGGCCGGAATTTCTTAATATTATTACCTTTTACGAAGACCCTTATGAGTTGAACAAACTATACGGTATAGATTCTGATGTGGAAAAGGCCTTGTCTTCTAAGGTTTGGCTTAAGTCCGGAGCATATCTGGTGATTGAAACCACAGAAGCCATGACTGTTATTGATGTCAATTCCGGCAAATATAACGGCAAGAAAAAGGGGGAAGAGACTTACTTAAAGATTAACAAGGAGGCTGCCACCGAGATTGCAAGGCAGTTAAGACTTCGTAATATTGCGGGAATCTGCATGGTAGACTTTATAGATATGTCTTCTAAAGCAGCGGAGGATGAACTGATGGATTATCTTGCCAAAGAAGTTTATAAAGACCCGATTAAAACAGTTGTAGTGGATATGACTAAACTGGGACTTGTGGAAATCACCAGAAAAAGAATTCGCAAATCCCTTGCAGAACAATTATCCAAGGGGTGTTGACAGGTATATAGGAGTATGATATTATACTGATTATGCCGCTCGGTTAGGTATAAGTCTGCCCTTTTTTAAGGAAAGCACCAAAACCGGCGAGTAATGATAATAGGAGGTGCCATATGTACGCGATTATAGCAACAGGTGGTAAACAGTACAAAGTAGCCGAAGGCGATATCATTAAAGTTGAAAAACTTGGCGCAGCAGAAGGCGAGACCGTTACTTTTGATCAGGTTCTTGCAGTAAGCGATGACAAGTTGAAAGTTGGTAATCCGGTTGTTAAGAATGCAACAGTTACTGCTTCTGTAGTAAGTGAAGGAAAGCATAAGAAAGTTATTGTTTACAAATATAAGAGAAAAACCGGTTATCATAAGAAAAACGGACATAGACAAGCTTATACTGAAGTAAAGATCGAAAAGATCAATGCTTAATGGCCTATGATTACGTTAAAAATCTTCAAAAACCAAACCGGAGAGATTGTAGGATTTGATTGTACCGGTCATGCAGGATTTGCAGAGTCCGGCCATGATATTTTCTGTGCCGCAGTCTCAACACTTGTTATAAATACTATTAATTCCATCGAGGAGTTCACGGATGATGTATTTGATGTGGAGTCCGATGAGGAAAAGGGTATCTTTTTCAGAGTGGAGAAACCGGGAGAGAGAACCACACTATTACTTAATTCACTGGTTTTAGGAGTGGAAGGCATAAAAAGAGACAATGATGGTGAATACATAGATATTCTTTTCAAGGAGGTGTAGTACCATGATGAAGATGAACCTTCAATTCTTTGCTCATAAAAAGGGAGTTGGTTCTACTAAGAATGGTAGAGATTCCGAGTCAAAGAGATTAGGAGCTAAAAGAGCAGACGGACAATTCGTTAAAGCAGGTAATATATTATACAGACAGCGTGGAACTAAGATTCATCCGGGCGTTAACGTAGGAAGAGGCGGAGATGACACATTATTCGCTTTGACAGACGGTGTATTACGTTTTGAGAGAAAAGGAAGAGATAGAAAGCAAGCTTCCGTATATCCTGTAGAGAACGCATAATTTGTTTATTCAAAGTCCGACTTATTTAAGGTCGGACTTTTTTTCTCAAAAAGGAGAGTTATATGTTTGCTGACAGAGCCAGAATAATAATTAAATCAGGTAAGGGCGGAGACGGTCATGTAAGCTTCCGTCGGGAAAAGTATGTGCCTAACGGCGGCCCCGATGGCGGAGACGGCGGTAACGGTGGCGATATTATATTTGTGGTTGATGAGGGCCTCAATACTCTTGTGGATTTCAGACATAAAAGAAAATATGCCGCAGGTAACGGTGAATGTGGCGGTAAACGTAATTGCCATGGTAAGAACGGTGAAGACTTAATCGTTAAGGTGCCTGCAGGCACTATTATTCGTGATGCCGAATCAGGGAAAGTTATTGCCGATATGTCCGGGGATAATAAACGTCAGGTTATTTTAACCGGTGGTCATGGTGGAAACGGTAATCAGCATTATGCCACATCTACAATGCAGGCTCCTAACTATGCTCAGCCGGGTCAACCCGCCATGGAGTTAGAAGTCAACTTAGAGCTTAAACTTATTGCGGATGTTGGACTTGTGGGATTCCCTAATGTAGGAAAGTCCACATTCTTATCACGAGTTACCAATGCCAGACCAAAGATTGCAAATTACCATTTCACAACCCTTAATCCCAACCTGGGAGTGGTAGATCTTGAAGGAGCTTCGGGATTTGTTATTGCTGATATTCCGGGTCTTATAGAAGGTGCTTCCGAAGGCGTGGGATTAGGACACGAATTCCTTCGCCATATTGAGAGAACCCGTGTTATGATTCATATTGTTGATGCGGCTTCTACGGAAGGAAGAGATCCTGTTGCGGATATTTATGCCATTAATAAAGAACTGGAGAACTACGATAAGATCCTGTCTTCCAAGCCTCAGGTTATTGCAGCCAACAAGATTGATGTAATAGCTGATGGAGAAGATCCGGTATCTAAGCTTCGCGAAGAGTTTGAGCCTAAAGGAATCAAGGTGTTCCCTATTTCCGCTGTATCCGGCGAGGGTGTCAAGGAACTGCTCTATTATGTAAATGATTTATTAAAGACTATGGAGGACGAACCCATTGTCTTTGAGCAGGAGTTCTTCCCTGCTGCCGAATTATTAACCGGCAGTGATACCGGCCATACCGTAAATGTGGAAGATGGAGTCTATGTGGTGGAAGGACCACAGATTGAGAAGATGTTGGGATATACCAATATTGAATCAGAGAAAGGTTTTATGTTCTTCCAAAACTTTATGAAAGAAAAAGGAATCTTGGACGAACTTAAAGAAGCCGGAATTAATGAAGGTGATACCGTAAGAATCTACGGTTGGGAATTCGATTATTATGAGTAAAACTATTGCCTCATGCATTTTTATGCATGAGGTTTTTATACAAAAATGTATCAGATGCACAATATTTATGTGTATTTTTTATTCGCATATTATTATTGTAATAAATAGACAGTATTAAGAATTTGTTTTATAATTATTTTAAGATAGATGAGGAGAAGGGGGTAATCGTTATGAATACGGTTATTACAATAGGACGTCAGTTTGGAAGCGACGGAAGAGCAATAGGCGAAAGACTTGCCAAGGATTACAACATTCCTTTCTATGACAAGGAGATTCTGGCAAGAGCATCCAAGGAAAGCGGTATGTGCGAGCAATTGTTCAAAGAAAATGATGAAAAAAAGGGTAGCAGCTTTCTCTTCTCCCTGGTTATGGATTCATCATACCTTGGCTACGGTATGGGATTTGGATCCAGTGAGATGGATATGCCCTTGTCTCAGAAGGTTTTCCTTGCGCAGTTTGATGCTATAAAAAAGATTGCTGAAGAAGGTCCTTGCGTAATTGTTGGACGTTGCGCTGATTACGTTCTTGAAGAGTTCGACAATGTGGTTGATATTTTTATTCATGCTGATTTTGAACATCGTTGCAGAACAGTTATGGCCAGAGACGGATTATCTGAGAAGAAGGCTCTTGATGCTGTGATTAAGAATGATAAGGAACGTATGAGTTATTATAATTATTACACTAATAACAAATGGGGTGATTGCAATAATTATAATCTTACTATAGACAGCGGAATGTTGGGACTTGATGGAAGCGTTGAAATTATTAAGGCTTTTATTGATAATGCTGAAAGGAAAAGAAAACAATAAAGTGCTGAGAGAACAATGTTTAGGTACCAGTATACCAAATGTTGTTCTTTTGTTGTAATTATTTTCAACATAGGGTATCATTAGTTTAAAGTGATAGAGTAATACGGTATACGTATGGAAAGGTGAATCAAATGTTTAATATTGCAATTTGCGATGATCAGATGATTTGCGCAGAGACTTTGGAGCTTTCTGTTCGTAAAATCATGGATGAGACCAAAAAACAGTATAATATTGATATTTATACCAGTGGTAAAGAGCTGCTTAGTGTGCTTGGCATGGGGAAGAATATGTACGATCTTTTACTACTGGATATCATTATGGGAGAGGAAGAGATGAACGGTATGGAGGTCGCTAAGGCTATTCGTACCAATGATGATACCACTACGATTGTTTTTGTTACAAGCTCTACTGATTTTATTCTTGACGGCTACAGTGTTCGAGCGCTGCAGTATCTCATTAAACCTGTTGATGAGAAGATTCTTAGGGAAGTACTTACTTACGAATTAAACAGCAAGACAGGTTCTTCTATAGTATTTAAAGAAAAAGATGCCACTAAACGTGTTGCACCAAGCGATATTGTTCACATTGAAACCTCGGGCAGAAATGTGAAGGTTGTCCTTGTTAATGATGAGTTTAATGCATATAATAAAATATCTGATGTGGAGAAGATTTTGCCTGCAGCTGATTTTATCAGGTGCCATCAAAGTTTTATTGTAAACATTAACAATATCAGCGAAATCAGACACGGAGAGGCTATCTCCGTAAGAGGAGACAGCATTCCCATCAGTCGTACTCAATGGGTTGCAGTAAAGAAAATGTTTATTGAAAAGAAATGATTGATTTAATTGATGTTTTTTAATATGAATGAGAAGTATTATATACTTCTCATTTCTTTGTTTTAAGGGGTTTTGAAGAGGTTTTTCACTATTTTTATCCGTAAATTATACCAATTAAGAAACAAAAATTACCACTTATGCTAAAAATATTTACAATCTTTTAGGCTATTGATAATATTCACATAGGGCGTGTGCTCTACACAATAAATGGTATATTTATAGGGGGATTTTGTTATGACATTGACATCAGATTTATTAAAAAACATTATTTCTAACTCTGAATCAAAAGATGACCTTAATGACTTCTTTGTTGAGCTTTGTAAAATCTGCGGTGTTCAGAATGAGGCTCTCGTAAATGAGTTAAGAGACTATCTTTGCGAGGAGTACGGTATTTCTTCTGACAATCAGTTAAGACTTGCCAGCATTGACATTAAAAATGACATTTGCGATTTTGTTAATTCAAAAGCCGCATAAGATTTACCTTCAATTAAAAAAATAACAATTCCTAAAAAAGATGATCCCGTTTGGGATTATCTTTTTTTGTAGATATGTCAGATACCTATTCTGCTTGCTTATACATATGATTAGGTGATAATATATAGTAGAATAATTAATGAAATGAGGAAGGTTATGACCAGTAAACAAAGGGCATATTTATCGAAGCTGGCTCAGACTACAGAGCCTATATTCCAGGTGGGTAAGAACAGTATCACACCGGAGCTTATTAATGCTATTTCAGAGGCATTAGAAGCCAGAGAGCTAATTAAGCTTAGCGTACTTAAGAATTGTTTTGACGACCCTTCTGAAATAGCCAATACCATTGCAGAACGTACCAGATCAACGGTTGTTCGGGTTATTGGTAAGAAGATTGTTTTGTATAGAGAGTCTAAGACAAAGAAGAAGATTGAATTACCATAATACAGGCTCGGACTGGAGAATACTATGATTCAGAGATATAAAAAGAAAGTAGGAATTTTGGGAGGAACATTTAATCCTATTCATAATGGACATTTACTCCTGGCTGAAAGTGCTTATGAGCAATTTCACTTAGACAGGGTTATTTTTCTTCCCTCAGGCAACCCGCCTCATAAAGAGAATGTTTCATATGTAGATGCCTTTCATAGATGCAACATGGTAAAGTTGGCTATTCAGGATAATTATCATTTCGGTATCTCTATGGAAGAGGTTGAACGTCCCGGAATTACTTATACGGCAGATACGTTGCGAGATATGCGAAGAGCTGAGCCTACTACTGAATTTTTCTTTATCATCGGAGCTGATTCCTTATTTACTTTTGAGACATGGTATCAGCCGGATAGAATATGCAAGTATTGCACCCTTTTGGTAGCTACAAGAGAGGGCCATGATTCCAACGAAGTGGAGAAGAAGATTAGCGATTTAAGAGCTAAGTTTCACGCTGATATTTTCAGAATCATATCTCCTGATTTTGATATTTCTTCGAGACTTATCAGAGAACGTATTGCTTCTAAGCGTTCTGTTAAATACTTTCTCCCCTTGCCGGTGGAAGAGTATATTAAAACTAATTCCTTGTATTAAGGAATAACTATTTGGAGCATTTACAATGAAGGATGGAATTAAAGAATTACAGGTTTTGTTAAAGGATACACTTGATGAAGACAGATATGTTCATACTATAGGTGTTGCTTATACTGCTGCAAGCATGGCTATGTGTCATGGGGCTGATGTGGATAAGGCCTTTTTGGCCGGGTTATTACATGACTGCGCCAAGTGTTATACTAATGATGAATACTTGCAGATATGCAAAGAAGAAGGGGTGCCCATTTCTGTTTTTGAATATGAGAATCCCTTTTTACTTCATGCCAAGCTGGGGGCTCATTATGCAAAGAAAAAGTATGGGGTTGATGATACGGAGATTTTATCTTCCATAACCTATCATACCACTGGAAGGCCTGATATGAGCCTTTTGGAGCTGATTATTTATATTGCCGATTATATTGAACCCGGCAGGAGAGTGCTACCTCACATGGAGACTATAAGAGCGCTGGCATTCTCTAATCTTAACAAGTGTATGGTGCTTATCCTGGAGAATACCATTGGGTATCTAAAGGAGAAGAACAGACCCATAGATCAGATTACTAATGATACTTATGAATTCTATAAAAAGCAGGTTTCTTAATGAAAAAGATTGTCTTTGAACCGGATGAAGAGTTTAATAATCAAAGAATTGATAAATATCTTTCCGCTGCCATGGAATCCATGGATTATTCCAGAAGCTATATTCAAAAATTAATCAAGGATAATTTGGTTACCGTTTCAGACACTGTAGTTAAGGCTAATTACAAGGTCTCCTGTGGTGATATTGTATGTGTAAATGTACCTGATCCGAAGGTTTTGGATGTAAAACCTGAGGATATACCCCTTGATATTATATATGAGGATGAGGATTTGCTTATAGTTAATAAACCCAAAGGTATGGTTGTTCATCCTGCTAACGGGCATTACAGCGGCACATTAGTTAATGCCTTATTATTTCACTGTAAAGATAATCTCTCAGAGATTAACGGTGTATTAAGGCCGGGAATCGTCCATAGAATTGATATGGATACCACAGGCACTCTTATTATCTGTAAGAATAATGCGACTCATAATTCCATTGCAGAGCAGTTGAAAGTGCATTCAATTACCAGGCGATACAGGGGTATCGTTCATGGCGTCATTAAAGATGATGAGCTTACTGTGGATGCACCTATAGCCAGGAGCAAAAACGACAGGAAAAAGATGGCAATAGTTCCCGGTGGAAGAGAAGCAGTTACTCATGTTAAGGTTTTAAAGCGTTTTAAACAATATACATATGCTGAATTTGAACTTGAAACCGGAAGAACCCATCAGATTCGTGTTCATATGGCTTCCATTCATCATCCTTTGTTAGGAGATGCAGTATACGGACCTGCAAAATGCAGCATAAAAAACCTTCAAGGACAAACCCTTCATGCCATGACTATTGGCTTTAATCATCCGCGTACAGGCAAATATATGGAGTTTTCTGCTGATTTACCGGATTATTTTGAAAAACTGCTTAAGTCGTTACCGGAATAATATTTATTTGATATTTTTTCGAACGGTTATGGCTTTGGCGGCTTTACGTTTGTGTTCATCCTCGATGGCTGCATAATAATCTATTGTAGTATTGATATTTTCATGGCCTAATACATCTGCCACAAGCCTTATATCGCCGGTTTGCTTATAAAGTGCGGTTCCATAGGTACTTCTTAGCTTATGAGGAGTAATCTTTTTGTTTGGAACCACCATTTTGGCGTATTTTTTCACCAGATTCTCGATTGCATCAATACTGATTCTTTTATTCTGTAATGAGTAAAACAAGGCTTTTTCATGGCCTTTTTCGGGAATTATAAGACTTCGTTCCCCATCAATATAGTCATGAAGCACGCCGGATACGTCATCGCCGAAATATAATACGTCCTGACCGCCACCTTTACGAACAATTACAAAGGAATTCTCCTTAAAATCCACATCAGTAATATCAAGTCCGGCACATTCCGATACACGGATTCCCGTACCAAGCATTAGAGTAAGGAGTGCCAGATCTCTTTGTTTGGTTCTGCTGCAAAACTTCTTTTGACGTTCGCTCATTTGCTCATTTCCGTACTCAATGGCCTCTAGAATAGCATTAACCTCCATATTATTCATTCTAATGATATTCTTATCCTTTTTTAGCTTTGGAAGCTTAACAAGAGTCATGGGATTCTTCTCTATATACTCATGTTCGTATAAAAATTGAAATAATCCCCGTAGAGGAGACATCTTACGGGCAATAGCGCGTTTTCCGTTCTCGTGACGTTCACCCTTTTCGTTAAGCTCAAGATAACGCTGGTATTCAACGATATCCTCGGATACAAGGTTTGATACATCATCTATTGTAAACTTTGTCAGCTCTTTATTTGCAAAGGAAGGATTATTAGCTTTCATATATCTAAAGAATGTAAGTAAGTCATAAGCATATGAAATCAAGGTGCTGGACTGAGCACCAAGTTCCTTGTTATGCAAATATTCAACTGCAAAGTTAGGTAGTAAAGTTAAAAGCTCACGGTATTTTAATAATTGTTGTTTTTTCTTGTTTTTGTAGTATTCAGAGTCTTTACCCATAAAAGCCACTCTCCATATTATTATATTGCTATCTATCGGAAAAACAGATATTTATCCGATAGATACGTACAACTGTATTATACTACTACACCTTCAAAATGTCTAGAAATCATATTAAAATTACAATAATAAGCCAAGGGACATTCCCTCAGAGCTATCCCCCGTGATTGCCACATGGAATAAATCTTAAAGAAATGTCCCTTCGACTTATTTAGGTTGTAATATGTGTATGTTATATTGATGTGAGCAAAATTTGTTCTAAACATAATTCGGAATTGTTATATTGTGGCCGGCAACAATCTTATCAGCATTAATATGATTAATGTCTTCAACTTCGCGGATAAAATCGTCATAGGATGAATAATGATTTAAATCGCAATATTCCTTGGCAATTGCGTTCAAATTATCTCCCGTCTTAACTTTATAGCTTACGTAGACCTTTTTGGTGGTTATTGTAGCCTTATCAGATGCATTAACCCTTGATGTCATGGCTATACTTGAAAACCCCACAAACAATGCAACTACCAGACATAAAACCAATGCACCTCTTCTACGAATAAATCTTGTTAATGCAGCTTCTTTGCAGGAAGCATGATGCTTTCTATTATTGTATGATATTGTTCTGTAGTCGTCGCTATATGATCCTCTCATTGTAATAACCTCCATATTGCCTGTTGATTGTAATTGCTACCGGAAACGAACATCTATTCCGAACTTTTGTTCGTATCTAGATTATATTATGTGAACATTTGTTTGTCAATTAATCCGGTCTGAAAAAACGAACAAATATTCGAACCATATGTTCGTTATTTTTGTGCATTTTTTCGAACGTATTTTCGGAATATATGTTTGCCTGGGCTTTAATGTTATGTTATATTAGAAATAACGAGGGATGGTACTAGATGCTCTTCCCTTAACACACGCTTATTATATACAACATGGAGGGAATATTATGGGACAAGGTAAGATATCCGCCAAACAAAAAGAGATTCTTGAGTTTATGAAGTCTGAGATACTTCATAGGGGCTATCCGCCTTCAGTAAGAGAGATTTGTGAGGCTGTAAGCCTTAAGTCCACATCTTCTGTTCATGCTCATCTTGAGACATTGGAGAAGAACGGATATATCAGAAAGGATCCAACTAAGCCCAGGGCTATAGAGATTATAGATGACGACTTTAATCTGGTGAGACGTGAGGTTTCCAATATTCCTATTATAGGTAATGTTGCAGCCGGTTCACCTATTCTTGCAGAGGAGAATGTGGTTAATTATTTCCCGATACCTACGGAATTTTTGCCCAACAGCCAGTGTTTTATGCTTAATGTTAAAGGCGACAGTATGATTAATGTGGGAATCTTTTCGGGAGATCAGGTCTTAGTTAAGACTCAGAATAACGCTTCTAACGGTGATATTGTAGTCGCCAGAGTGGATGATTCTGCTACGGTTAAGACCTTTTATAAAGAGGACGGTCATATTAGACTTCAACCGGAGAATGATTCAATGGATCCCATTATCGTGGATGATTGCCATATTGAAGGCAAGGTAATAGGTGTTTTCAGATTTATTAAGTAGGTAAGCACTAATATAAAAAGGGATGAACAAAAACGTTCATCCCTTTAATAGTTATACTTCCACTTCTTTTCCATCACTCCAGATACGCTCCAAATCATAGAATTCACGAGTATCTCTGGTAAAGATATGAATTACGATATCTCCATAATCAAGAAGGCGCCAATCCGTATTCATTCCTTCAAATCTTCCGGAGCTTACTCCGGCTTTAGATAGTTTTTCTTCTACATTCTCTGTTAAAGCATCCAACTGATTGGAATTAGTTCCGTTTACAATTATAAAATAATCTGCGATAACAGATATCTCGCTGATATCTATTATCTTGATGTTTTCTCCTTTTTTCTCATCTAATGCATCATATGCAATTTTTAAAACTTCATTCATGTATGCTCTCCGTTATACTATTTGGTAGTTTCTTTGTCAGTATCTATTTTCTTGAATAAAAAATTCAGCTCGTCTTCTTTATAGTAGAATACAATCAGGATAAAGAGTATTATTACGCTTACGGTAATATAGCAATCCGCAACATTAAAAACAGGAAAATCAATCAACGAGAAGTAAAAAAAGTCAACCACATATTGATATATTACCCTATCAATCATATTGCCAATTGCTCCGGCTATAATAAAAACAGCCAAAATCTTCATTATCCGATACTTCTTATCTGCCGGAATGCGTGTAAATATATATATGGCGGCAATAAGAACTATACATGTTACAATTAGTAGTATAATCTGCTGTCCCTGCATTACGCCGAAGGCAGCTCCCTTATTCTCTACATATAAGAGTTCAAACACTCCGTTAATAAGCTTTATTCCGTCGCTATCTTTAAGGTGCGTTACCGCCAAATATTTGCTTATTTGATCTATTGCTATTAATACTGCAAGTCCTAATATCGAGAAGATATATGACTTTTTCTTATCGACACTATCCAATATTTACCCTCTATTCTCTAATATGATCTAATGCCAGGTTGTATTCTTCTTCAGTAACTGTTTTGTCTATAAAGGCTTTGCCGATACCGTCTATCAGGATAAACTTAATTCCATCTGCGGAAGCCTTTTTATCATGACGTGCAATACGCATTATATCATTATTTGTTAATTTTTCATAGCCTATTGGTAACTTATAAGCCTTTAATGCATCAAGAATATCATCGTAATCACTTTGAGTAATCAGTCCCCTAATAAGGGAAATATAAGCCGCTCCGGCTATACCTATGCTGATGCATTCACCGTGGAGGAGATTAAAGCCCATTAGTTTTTCTATGGCATGTCCGAATGTATGGCCGTAGTTTAAGATGGCGCGAAGACCTTTTTCTGTAGGATCTTGTGACACCACATCCTTTTTAATATCACAGCTTGTGAAAATAATATGGGCCAAAGTCTCGTCATCTAAAGCAAATACTTTATCAGAGCTCTTTCGAATATAATCAAAGAAATCCTTGTTGTATATAAGACCGTATTTAATTATCTCTCCCATTCCCGCTGACAACTGGCGCTGTGGTAAGGTGCGAAGCAAAGCTGTGTTAATATAAACCAGACGTGGTTGATAGAAAGCGCCAACCATGTTCTTATAAGAATTATAATCTACACCGGTTTTGCCGCCAACACTACTGTCTACTTGAGATAATAGGGTTGTGGGAACCTGGACAAAATCTATTCCCCGCATATATGTGGCTGCGGCAAAGCCTGTTATATCGCCGACAACACCACCGCCTAAAGCAATAAGCAAATCGCTTCTGTTGAACCCAAGCTGAATCAGGTTGGCGTAAATATCAGATACTGTATCCAGATTCTTGTGCTCCTCTCCTGCTTCTATGGTATAAATAGATATGCTGTTATAATAGCATAAAAGCTCATTTCTAAGATCCAAGCCGTGAAGGGGTTCTACGTTGGAATCTGTTATGATACAAATCTTGGTATCACAGTCTTTAATATCTTTAAGATGATCTAGTAATGTAGCGTAATCCTTTTCTATTACAATATTGTAGGGCTTAAATCCCTCACCTTGAAGTTCTATAGTCTTTGACATAAGAAATCTCCTTATTTAAATACTTTTAATGTAACCTTAAATCTGTTTTTTGAGTTGGGGGAGCCAACTTCTTCAATAATATACTTTCCATATCCTCGAACAGAGAATACATCGCCTACAGCCATCATGTAATCCTTCTTGGTAACACTCTTGGCGTTAACAAAGAATCTCTTACTTGATATAATCTCATCTGCCGCAGAACGGGAAGTTCTGGTGGCTAATGCACATATAGCATCGGCTCTTAAAGAAGATACGCTGCCGGAATACTCTGTAAAGCTGCCGGAGTAAATGCTCTCCGGGACGCTTCTGTCTTCAAGAGTAAGAATAACAGTGGTATGTTTAATTCTGGTTATTTCTTTCATGAGAAATTCTGATAAAGCCTCTATGCAGAATGCGTAAGCTACATTATCTTCAATTATAATATCACCAAGCTTACTTCTGTCAATACCTGTATTAACAAGGGCTCCAAGAAAATCTCTATGAGTAAGGGTATCGGAGAACTTCTTGTTAAGGGGTGCTATCTTAATACAGGCTATGGGAAACATATCCTCTGTTACGTCAATATAGTCGGGGTGAAAGCACACAAGGGCTCGTTCCGCCATGGAAAATCCACCATAGCAGGTAAAGCCGGTGCGAAAGCTTTGGGCATTCTCCTCTAGTATGCTTTGCTCATTTATATTTAAAAAATCCGAATAGACAGGCTTTGAACCGGCATCGGCACGGATCGATAAATCCATTAAGTGTTTCTTTAGTAATTCTTCTTCTTTTGTCATAATTTATCCTATACATAAAAATAAGGGATATGACTTTAAATCAAAGCCATATCTCTTAATAACCGTTTTTTGATAAAACTATTTACATGGGAGGCACATCATATGCTCCCATCAGGATATCCTGAAAATCACCGGATATATCAACTGTTGAAGGTGTAATTATAAAGATATAATTGGAAACCTTCTGAAGACTGCCGTTAATTGCATAACAGGAACCTGAAGTAAAATCAATGATTCTTTGTGCAATCTCAACGTCAAGTCCTTCAAGATTAAGAATAACGGTTCTGTCTACTAAAAGTGTGTCGGTAATAGCTCTTGCATCCTCCACCGAACCGGGGCGAACAACACATACTTCCATTCCCGTTGCCTTGCGCTGACGAATAGGTGTAACTTTGCTCTTCGCAGCTTTAGCGCGACCGCTATCTATATCATCTTTCTTGCTGGCTTTCTTTGGCTTTCTTTCTTCTTCTTCGAAGTCATCATCATAGAAGTCATCGTCGTCATAATCATCATTTAATTTCATGACATTCAGGACCTTGTCCATAAAACCCATAATTAGCACTCCATTTCTTAACTAGATATTATAATTGCGGGCTCCGAATATACCGGTGCCTACTCTTACCATAGTTGCGCCCTCTTCAATGGCAACTTCATAATCTCCTGTCATTCCCATTGAAAGAACTCCCATACAAATATTATCAATGTTTTGACTTTCTATGTCAACCGCTAATTTCCGCAAGGTTCTAAAGACCTGGCGGTTATCTTCGGGGTCATCCACGTAGGGGGCGATGGTCATAAGTCCTTTTACGTGAATCCGGGGTAATTTGGCAATTTCTTTAATAAGACTAAGGGTCTCCTCGGTTGCCAGGCCGAATTTGCTTTCTTCTTCGGCGACATTTACTTCCACAAGAATATCAACATCACAGTTCTTCTTGACTGCTTCTTCGCTTATTGCTACAGCCAGTCTGAGGGAATCGACGGAATGAATCAGCTCAACCTTGTCCACTATGTATTTTACTTTATTTCGCTGCAGATGGCCAATCATGTGCCAATGAACGTCCTTAGGCATCTGAGGAAGCTTTTCGGTAATCTCTTGAACTTTATTCTCACCGAAATACCTCTCTCCCGCCTCATATGCCTCTATAAGGTCCGGTATCGGTTTGGTCTTACTCACTGATATCAATGTGACTTCAGACACGTCTCGACCTGCCCTCTCACATGCAGCGGCTATTTTCTTTCTTACTTCTTTAATGTTATCCTTAATCATACTCTAATCCTTAATTCTTTTAATGTATTATCTGGTCTTCCTTAACGGAACTGCCGTCAAGGGCAATATAATCGTATTTTTTAACGCCGTAAGTGGAATTGGGCGAGATTATACAATACTCGTTATTCTCGTCTAGAACCGTGACACTGTTGAATATGGCATAGCCCTTGTTAATGTTGTATACACCGTTTATAGAGGCTGTGGCGCCTACCGTAAATGTCTCTGATGTATTGGCTTTAACCAGTCTTATACCTGATTCAAAGGTGTTCATATCCACATAACAATTCTTATCATCCGAGAATATGATTCTGGCGTCCACAAATTCCACACTGCCACCGTCGTTACCGCCTTTTTCTTTTAAGAATCCGTTGCCTCCGGAGGAACCACCTTGGGTTAGAAAATCCTTGGGGATGGTATAGAAATTCTTGCTTACTAAGGCACTCTTGGGAACTTTAAGACCTGAAGCTCCTGAAGTCTGCACTTCAATCTTGACATATCTGTCTCCCGCATAACGAATGGCGGAATTGGGAATGTTTAATACCAGGAACTTGCTGCCCTCACGGTTAATAATGTTGAAATTAACCCAGGCAAATTGGGAATCATCCGTAAATCTTATCTGTATACTCTTTTGATCTTTTATTTTTTCTTCAAATTTGTCGTCTATCTCCATAACCAGATTCCAGTTTTCATCGGTTATAAGCTTATATACCACATCTCCGCTGTTAATCTTTTCAACGGCTCTGGAATTCTTTTTTTCAGTTTTATGATTTTTTACCATATCCTTGGTGAAATTATCAAGGGTAACGTCTTCCATACCATCATAGGAATATACTATAATGCCGTCGGTTTCGGCTTTAACTATGGAGAATTTGGAAGTATCGATTTTGTTATTATTAACTGCAAACATGCTAAGAGAGTCAAGTATATCAGCTTCCATACTCATCTTAAAATCGTAAACCTTTGAGAAGGCGGTTGAGTTAAAGTTTTGCTTAAAGCTGTTAATATTACCGAGAAAGTATTCAAAATCCTTATCGGATAGGTTGGATTCATCGGTGCTGATATTTGCCAGAGCGGCCTTTAGAGTGCCCGTCTCGTCTAAGGTGTAGACGGTTTCTCCATAACCTACTTTACTGTTTTCTCTCACAAAAAGCTGCAAGGCACCTGAACGATCTGCCTTAAACACTTTCTCCTGTCTTATGGCAAGAGCGTTAAAAGTAACATTGTCGGAAAGTGAACCGGAATTAACTACATAAGAGGATACATTACCGTTTTTTAAGAACCTGAAGATTCCAAAGGCAAGAAAATAAAGGAATATCATACCGAAGATGAATATTCCCATATTAAACTTGATTGGTTTTTTATATTTACGAATGTTACTGCCTGACAAAATAATTACCGTCCTAAAATAATATACAGGGACCAATGGGTCCCCGTATATTATCTAATACTTCTATAAAGAATACAATACCTCTGCGTTAGGAATTTCAGGAAGTTCTGCGAGATTCTTTGATAAACTCACTACAAATGATACGTCGTATTTCTCTCCTATCTTAGATAATCGATCAAGAGCATGCATCATATCGTCTTCATCATCCTTTTGAACCTGAGCCAGTTCCAAGAAGGAATCCAGATGTACGCTTTCAAGATCATGGTCTTGTGAAATGATTCCGATTAAGAATCCAAAAAATTCTGAAGAATCAAAAATATCGTATTCTGATAAATCAATCAAGCGTATCTTGTTATTCAAGTCATACATATGCTTGGCGTTTTTATCCAGATATACGATATTGCCTGTAGCCGTCTTAACTATTGAGTTGACGTTGTCTAAAAGATATTTAGTTTTACCTTTTCCTTTCTCCCCTGTGATTAACTGAATCATCGAAATCTCCTCCTTCTAAGTTTTCTGTATTGTATAAGCAATTCAAACATTTTGCACACTTTATACAAAAAAATATCCTTAATGTGATTATATTATAGAACATTTACCCAAGAATTACAACATTAAAACCCTAATTATAATAATAAAAATAACCCGACAGTCTCTAACTGCCGAGTTATAGTTACTTACATCTTATTTCTTAATCAAGTTATTAAACATGCTTGTCATCTCCAGGTATACTGTTCCGGGATCAGCAGTTTTAAGAATGATGGAAATGTACTCTTTGTTGTAATTATCCTTTGATAAGAGGACCAGACAAGAACCAGCCTCATTGGTGGTTCCGGTCTTAGAACCCATTACAGTAACAGTGGCGGGTAGAAAGGCCTGCTCTCTGAAGTACCTGTTGGTGGTAGTCCAGGTTAGTTCTCGCTTTTCGCCATCAAGTCCGGTTACGGTTCCGGTATATTCCTTGTGAGAGATTAAATCTCTGAATTTATCGTTTTTAATAGCCTCATTAAAGATAATGTAGAGGTCATTTAAAGTTGTATAATGATCTTTTTCATGGAGACCATGGGGGTTACAGAAATGGGAATGTGTAGCGCCTATTGCTGCAGCCTCCTGATTCATAAGATCAGCAAAAGCCTCTACAGATCCGCTTATGCCTTCTGCTATTGCTATACCGGCATCATTACCGGAACAGGTCATAAGCCCGTATAAGGCCTGCTCTAAGCTTATCTTATCTCCCACTTTAAAGCCACATACGCTGGCACCGGGCTCAAGATTTACGCATCTTGGACTTACGGTTAAGGTCTGCTTTAAATCACCATGCTTTAAAGCCACATAGGCTGTAAGAATCTTAGTGGTACTTGCAGGATAAAGCTTTAAGTTAATGTTTTTACTATATAAAATCTTATTATCGGTAATATTGTAAAGGGCGGCGGCTTTAGCCAAAGAGGTTTCCACATTCTCATTCATGAAGTTGATATCCCCTATGTCGCCTATTGTTTTTGAAGACCAGGAAACTATTGTGTTTGAAATATCTGAGGCTTTGTTGTTGTCATCAAATATCTTTTTTCCGCATCCTGTGCCCACTATTACAACTAAAAAGACAAGAATAAGAAAGACAATAGATTTATTAAGCTTTTTATCTGTAGACTTCACGGAATTCCATATCTCCTCTATCTAATGCTTTTATCAGTAATTCCGCTGTAGCGAGGTTAGTGGCAAGCGGAATATTATGGGTATCGCAGAGTCTTACGATGTAATTTACATCAGGCTCATGTGATTTTTGAGTAAGAGGATCCCGCAGAAATACAAGCAGATCTATCTGATTCTGCTCAATCTGTGCTCCAAGTTGTTGGGAACCACCCAAATGTCCGGCCAGAAACTTATGAACCGACAGGTTGGTAACCTCCTCTATCAGTCTTCCTGTAGTGCCTGTGGCATATAATTCATTCTTGCTTAGTATTCCTTTGTATGCTATGCAAAAGTTTTGCATAAGTTTCTTTTTGGAATCATGCGCAACCAATCCAATATTCATACCTTTTCCTCCCGCAATTAAAAAGTTAGTACTTCCGCTGTTGAAGTCCTACATTAAGGACAAGACCAACTCCTATATACAGTGATACAAGGGACGTCAAACCGTAGCTTACAAAGGGAAGAGGTAATCCCGTATTCGGCATAAGTCCGGTGGTAACACATATATTGAAGAAGCTTTGTACGCCTATAAGTGTGGCAACACCGCAACAAATAAGCTTTCCCTGTAAGTCGTGGGCCTTTTTACCGATATGGATACATTCCAATGCAATAAATAACAGCAAAAGAATGATAATGCAACTGCCCACAAAGCCCAGCTCCTCTCCTGTAACAGCAAAGATAAAGTCAGTCTGGGGCTCAAGAATAAAGTTACCGTTTTTAACGGATGATATCACATTATTGTTAAGTCCTTTTCCAATAAGCTGACCGGAACCGATGGCCATTATGGAGTTTTGCTGCTGGTAGGCTGTATCGGCATATTTGGAGGGGTCTATCCAGGCCATGATTCTCTTATATTGATAATCATTAAGGAAAGACCTTCCGAAGTTAATTGTAACAACAAGAAATACCCCGGCCAGGCCTGCTAAAGCGCCTAGAGAAGCCAGAATAATCTTGCGTTTTAATCCTGCTATATATATCATAACACAGAATATAACAGCAACGACAATACTTGTTGATAAATCCGGCTGGCTTTTTATCAAATATAGCGGAATAACCGCCAGAACAATCATGGTTACCAGTACTTTCAGGTTGCTTAAGGTTTCTTCGTATTTTGAAAATATCTTTGCAAAGAAAATAATAAGCAGTATCTTGGAAAGCTCTGAGGGCTGAAATCTTATGCCTGCGATGTTAATCCATCTGGTAGCTCCGCCCACGGTGGTTCCGAAAATTCGTACACTTAACAGTAGAACAATATTCAATGCATATATGGGCCAATAGAATTGTAGAATAAAGTTATAATCCATAAGGGTTACAACCGCCATTACCGCAAGACCTAAAAACAGTCCAACTATCTGCATAAGTTGTTTTGACTTTGCGGCACTTCCTATAAGAAGAATACCCAAAAGTGTCAAAGCAACCACCAATATAACAAGTTTGTAATCAAAATCTTTTAATCTGTAGCGTTTAAGCATAGTATTTGCTCCGTATATCTATTTGTTAAAAAGACGCTTAAATAAGCCCTTTTTAACGGAATATATCTTAATGGGGGTATTGTCCCCGGTTAATCTTAATGCTATATCAAAGAAAGCCTTACCGGCGTTGGAGCTTTCCTTATTTAGTAACACACCCCTGTTGGTGCTTATTAATACATTCTCATCCTCGGGAACTATTCCGATGATATCAAGCCCTAAAATATCTCCTATTTCATAAGCCTCTGTCATAGAACCGTTATTTGCCAGATCGTCGCGGTAGCGGTTGACAACAAGAGTGACATCACAGGAATAGTCTCTTTTCAAGAGACTTTTAATCTTATCAGCATCTCTTACGGAAGATTTAACCTGGGTTGTAAGAAGTATGGCTTTGTCGGCACATGAAGCTGTATTGGCAAAGCCTTTTTCTATTCCGGCAGGACAATCAAGAAGTATAAAATCGTATGAATCCCTGATGCTGTCTATCAATTCCTTGATCTGTTCCGGGGTAACAGAGTATTTATCTGCAGTCTGGGGAGCAGCAAGGAAATAGAGATTGCTGTTTGCTTTACAGGAAATCACAGCTTTATTAATATCGCATCTTTTCTCTATTACATCCAAAAGATTATATAAGACGCCGTTCTCCATTCCAAGAACAATATCCAGGTTTCTAAGTCCCAAGTCGGTGTCCACAAGGCAGACTTTTTTACCAAGCAGGGAAAGTGCATATCCCACATTTGCCGTTGCAGTTGTTTTGCCGGCGCCGCCTTTGCCGGATGTAATAAGTATTACCTCTCCCATTGTCGCTTTCCTTTACGTTTATTAGTTTGAAATTTCCTCAAAATGAATTCTGTCATCAATGATATATGCTTTGATGCAGGTAGTCTTCTTCTTTTTCTTTTTGAAGAAGGAGGAGCCTTCGTCCTTTTCGGTATCGGTAATGCCACCGATGGATATTTTGCAATCCTTACAGGTCTCCATAAATACAACTGCATTCTTATTATCAGGATATCCTGCTACAATCTCGCCGGCACATTCACCGAACACTGTAACGTCGCTGCCTGATACTATTTTGCCGCTTCGAAGAAGGTTGCCGTATACAACGACTCCAAGAGGAGAATCTACGCTGCCTGAAGCTGCAATATCCTTGCGTATTACTGTGGCAAACTTGCGAAGTTCTTCGGGGTCCGGTTCGTCATTTTTAACTACGTCCACAATGTCTTTGTAATAAGCGATGGTGGACTCGTCTTTGTCTATCAGACAGGCAATATCAAGGGATGTATTGTCGGCAATGGCTTTAAGAAGGTCAACTTGATAATTGTCTGCCAACTTAACTCCTTCAAAGGATATACCCACTGATGCTCCCTTAAAGAAACTTTCAGATTCTTTAAATTTCGCCACTAGATTGGCCTTGGTTTCTTCATAATCGGTATAATCACTTATGATTACCGAGATACCATAAGGATTACCCTTTAATACTATGGAATTGGCCATAATACATGCCTCCTAATCACCTACAAACTGACCGCTAAGACTTGATGCGGTACCGTGGCATACTTCTTCTTTGGTCTTTTCTTTGAAGTAATACTGAATAATTTCGGCGGCTATCTCTACCGAGTTTGTAGAAGAATAACCGTGAGGAATTCTTACGGCACAGGCAAATTGGGGATTCTCATAGGGTGCATAGCAAACAAAGAGAGCATGGTTACCCCTGTTTGTTGCTTCCTCTGCTGTACCTGTTTTGCCGGCCGCGGAAACATTAACATTGTTAAATGCCTGCAATGTATCAATATCCATATGCATACCGCTTTGAACAGCATTCCAGGTTGTACCGGATACTTCTGTTATCTGCCTGGTCAGTTTTGGCTTATTCTCTTCTATGACATTACCGTCATTGTCGGTAATCTTTTGTATTACAGATAATGAATAACAATTACCCCTATTGGCTACAGTCATTACATATCTGGCAAGCTGAGCTGTGGTAAAGTTATGATTACTCTGTCCGATGGCTGCGGTAACGGGATACTCCGATGCAATTGAAGGAGCATTTTCCGGTACTTCCAGTCCTGTAGTCTCGCCAAGACCGAACATCTCTGCATATTTCTTTAAAGTTTCGGTACCCTTTTCCGGAACATATGTACCGCCAGAAGTACTCATATCATAGCCCATCTGATAGAAGAAATAGTTACATGAATCCCTTATTGCTTCCGAAACGTTAATGGAACCATGATTTCCGGGATATACCCAACACCTGGGGCTGGGGCTTATTGCTTCAAAAATACCTTTATCTTCTATCTTGTCAGAGACTGAGATAATTCCTTCTGTAAGGGCGGCCGTGGCAGTAACCATCTTAAATGTTGAACCTGGAGCAGTTCTTTCCTGTGTAGCATGATTATACAAAGGATAAGAATTACTCTGGGTTAATTTGGCATAATAACTGTTATCAACCTTGTTGGCCAGCTTATTATTATCATATCCGGGATAGGACACACAAGCCAAAGTCTGACCGGTATTGGGATCTGTAATTACCACAGATGCCGAACTGGGGTCAAGGGCCAGCATACCCGGTGTAATCTCCAAAGATTGAATCTTTGAAATCATAAAATCAAATGCACTGGTAGAACCGCGCTCAAGACCTGCACGAGCAGGATCATCAGGATTAAGAACCCCTTGTTCGTAAAGAATAGCACACAGACTATTGCCGGAGATTCTTCCTGTTTTGACAAGGTTTTTGTATACAAGTTTTCTAAAGGCTAAGCTTGTTACAGTATCATTGTTCAAGTGCTCCACAAGCTTGGCATATATTTCATCAGAGTTGGAATAAACAATATCGGCATTGAACTTGGTAATGTCCATCCAACCCTTTGAAATAGTATATAAAAGGTACTCTTTAAGTGATACGTTACCGTTCTTCCAGTTTACATACATCTCATCTGAGGTGTTGATACGGTCAAAGGAAAGGTATCCCTCATTGAACAACTGGGAAATGATAAAATCACAATATGCTTCCATCTCCGTACCCAGATTCTTATATGCTGTATCAGAAGATACCAGCATATCATTTACCCATTCCTTCACGTTAGCGTAGTGTTCCTGGAAGGTAGACTCTACCCGATTCTCAAAGGGTCCCGCATCTTCAGCGGCAAAATGTGATAGATCTATTACATTATTGTCTATAAGTGAGAAGTAGGCATCACTAATGGGAATTTGAATATCACTTGCCTTGGTATCCTCAGGAATGGTGTAATCCAGCTGGTTAATAAGCTTACTGATAAGAATACCGGCTAATTTCTGCTCTACTACCCTGTATGCTACTTCCTGCAAATCAGAATCAATGGTAAGGTAAATGTTCTGGCCGGAGGAGGCTTCTTCACGCTCCGCTACCTGAATAATCTTGCCCAGATTGTCAACATAAATCTTCTCATAACCTTTGTTACCGCGAAGTCTTTCCTCCATAAACTGTTCGATACCTGCTTTACCTATGATATCGTTCATAACATAGGTATTGGCGCCGTCTTTATTAAGCTCTTCCAATTCCTCAGAGGAAATCTTACCGGTATAACCGATTATGGGGGCCATATAAGTACTGTAATTATATTTTCTAATTGAACCTTCGGTAATACTTACACCTTGTAATTCATTAAGGTTCTCCATTACTTCGGCAACTGTTTCGGGAGAAACCTGGGTAGCAACGGTTGTTGTAAGGTATTTTTGGTAACTGTTCTGGGATACGGCATATCGAATAGCCATAATCTTTAAACGTTCATCCTTGGACGGATAATCTTCTTCTGTAAGATTGAAATGTTTTTTGTCACTCAAGTATTCAAAGAGCTTCTCTGCGCTGACTTCACTCTCATTGCAACCAAGATCCTTGTTATACTTTAGGCTGTCTATTTTAGGATAACCGAAGATATCCGCCAGAAAACGAAGCTTCTGGGTACCGGTAACAGAATAATCCAGGCTTCCGTCGGAATTCATCTTGATATAGAAATCATTGCTTATAGAGTCTTTATGAGATTCAATAATTTTAACAAGTTTGCTTATGGTACCGTTTAATTCTTTGTTCTTCTCAGTGTTGGTATCATAAGTTCCGTTATCCTCTATACAAACAGAATAAGCCAGCTCATTGTAAGCCAGCACTTTTCCGTTTCGATCGTAAATGTTACCCCTTGCTCCGGGAACAGTTCTTTCCTTCTCAATTGTAAGCTTGAAGTTGTTAAGGTAGTTGTTACCGTTAACAATCTGCAATACAAACAAGCGGAGAATCAGTATTCCCGATAAGATGCATAGAACTATTGTAAGCACAAGAGTTCTTGATCTGAATATATTTTTAAAGAAATCTTTTATCTCTTGAAAATATGCACTAAACAAATTTCCTTGGTCTCCTTCTTTCGAGTTTGTCCAATTTTGTACTTATGAAATAAATAAGTCGATATAGAATAATGGATACCAGGACGGTATATACCAACTCCGGTATAATAATATTCATAAGATAGAAAGATAAATCCATCTTGCTTCGAAGCAGAAATCTTAGGGCAAATACCCCTCCGCAGTATATCAAATCACTGGCACCGATTAGCAGCAGGGGAAGTCGTACATCCTCTGGCAGGAAATTCTTTCGAAAGATACCGTTAATGTAACCGATATACATATAAATCAGTGCATTGATGCCAAATACGTCACAATAGAATATATCTATCAAAGCGCCTGCCAATATGCCGGTAAACATTCCCTCTTTCTTTCCCCTCATAAATCCCACCGCTGAGGTGATGATTATAAGCAGATTAGGGCTAATGCCGGCTAAAGACAATGATTGAAACAATGTAGATTGTAATAAGAACAGGATAATTACGCCAATTCCTGCTGATACATATCTTTTAATCATAATTATTCCTTAAGCTTGGTTATTACCAGTACTTCTTCCAAGTGTTCAAAATCAACAACAGGTGTAATCTCACCGGAAACAGTAAGATTGTTGCCGTCTTTTTTTATTGAACTGATATATCCGATTAATAATCCCGGCAGGAACTTGCTACTGATATTGGAAGTAACCACTTGGTCTCCCACTGCCGAATTGCCGTCAGAATCAGACATATCCTGAAACAGAATGGTCTGGCTTGATGTCATGGATTTCAAATCTCCGGCCACAATACAAAGGTCTGTGGTATTAAGGTCCATGGCACTGACATTACTTGAATCATCAATAATTGAACGAACCTTGGCCCAGTTTGGGCCCACATCCGATATGATACCAACCAATCCGCTTCCGGCGATAACATTCATATCGACTTTCAATCCGTCGTTGGTTCCCTTATCAATAGTAAAAGTATTAAACCAGTTGCCCGGTTCTTTACCGGTTATTCTGGCAGCCACCTTGTTGTAATCAGAATACTTTTCGTTTAAGTTTAGTAATTCCAGAAGTCTTAGATACTCGTAATGCTCTAACTGCAAAGTGGAGTTCTGGGCAGTCAGTTCATTAATCTTTTCCTGAAGTGCCTCGTTCTCTTTCACAACCGTCTGTAAATCTTTGAAGCCTTCTGTTCTGTTGTAAAGCCAGGAACCTATATTGTTAATTCCTTTTTGAATAGGCACAAACACATAACCTGTAATTGTATTAACCGGTCCTGAGCTGATATCGAACTTGTATGTTATGAATATTGCGCATAAGAATACTACCGTAAGACCGATAAGTATATATCTGCTGGGAATATTCTTCCTTGATTTCTTCTTCATTAAAAAACCTCGGTTTAGTTAAATGTTTTAGCATTCATGGTGTAGGCCAATGAACGGTATTTCTCATCTGTTGCAATCTTAACAAGACCGCGAACTACGCTTTCGCTGGGCTCTTCACAGGTGTTGCACCTGATGTTAAGCTCCTGTGTAAGAAGCTTGTCAAGGTTCTTAATCTGTGAAGCACCTCCTGTAAGATACAATCCATGATGGATAATATCTGCAGAAAGTTCAGGCGGAATACGTTCAAGAAGCATTTTTATAGAGTTGATAAGGGAATTAATATCCCCTTTTATTGCTTCATAAATATCATGAGACGTAAGGTTTATTTCGATGGGAAGGCCCGTTACGATATAACGGCCGAAGGCTACCATCTCCTCTTCTTCTTCGTCAATGGCAGTACCAATTTTTTCCTTCAAAGCACATGCTGTCTTCTTGCCGATATCGATTCCATGGGTTCTCTTAACGTAAGAAATAATGGATTCGTCGAATTTGTTGCCGGCAATATGATTCAACTGGCTAAGAACAATTCCTCCCAATGACAGGACTGAAATCTCAGTTGTATCTCCGCCCATGTCCACTATTAAAGTACCGGTGGGACTTTTAACGTCAAGACCAAGACCAATGCCGTCGGCTACCGGTTTGTCAGCCACAAGTATTTCTTTTGATTTGATATTGCAACCGTTAACAAGGTCTTTGAAGGCCTTTTTCTCTACTTCTGTTATATCTGTAGGAACGGCAACAATAAAGTCGGCATATTTAGTCTTCATCTCAGAAAAATCTTTTAAAAACTCATTTAAAAGGATTTGCATATTGTTATAATCAGCAATTACGCCGTAATGTACCGGAAAAGATACATTGATATTGGCGGGAGCCTTCTCATGCATCTCATAGGCCTCATCACCGTATGCAAACAGGTCCTTCTTATTGATAATTGCAATAACATTCTTCTGCTTGAGAATCTGATTGGAAGCCTGGTCGTATATTTTGATATTGTTGGTTCCAAGGTCGATTCCGAATAAAACATTTGACATTAGATTAATCCTCCCGGTTGTAGTTTCAAATTAATTCAGCCTCTTTAAAAGAGAAATATTTATTATCACCTATGATAATATGGTCAACAACGCTTATTCCCAATAACTGTCCGCAGGATGCCATCCTTTTGGTCACCAGCTTATCCTCCCGGCTGGGGGTTACTTCTCCGCTGGGGTGATTGTGAATCAAAATGATGTATACCGCGTGGCACCTGAGGCTTTCTAAGAATATCTCTCTTGGCGCAGCTACGGAAGCGTTAATAGTACCTATTGTAATCAATCTGTATGAGATTAATTCATTGTTGGAATTAAATAAGGCCACATAGAAGTGTTCCTGTTTAAAATGCCGTAAGGGTTCCATAAAGTAATCAGCAACAGATGCCGGAGAATTAAGGCAAATCCTCTCCGATGCTCGTGAAGTTGCCATTCTCTTGGCAATCTCACAAAGAGCCAGAATCTGTAGTGCTTTAACCTTACCGATGCCCTTAATGGCAGTCATATCGGATAAGCTTAAGCTATGCAAACCGATAAGACCCGAACCTCCTGCATTCTGAAGTAAGCAAAGGGCCAGATCTGTCGCATTAATCCCTGTTGAACCCGAACGAAATATTATAGCCAATAACTCGGCGTCAGAAAGGTTGCCTGCGCCTAAAGTCATGCAACGCATATAAGGCTGTCCCGCTTCGGGCAAATCTTTGGTTGTTATACTCATGTCAGTTAATGTCCTCCTTTGAATCATATCTTTGTTAAATCAAAGGAACATGCTGACAATACAATCGCTCTTATATTTTATCACAACAAAAAGTGCTTGTATACTTTTGTTTTAAGCATTATCGGGGAATTTCAACTATTCCCTCTGCCTTTAATGCCTCTAATGATTTAAGAATTCCCAGTTTAGCATGGGGCCATGTAAGACCGCCCTGAAAATATACGGCATAAGGGGGCTTTATGGGCCCGTCAGCACTGAGTTCAATTGAAGAACCCTGTACAAATGCCCCGGCAGCCATTATTACATCCGAATCATAGCCCGGCATTGCCCAAGGCTCGGGGGTTACGTGGGAATCAACCGGTGCGGCTGATTGAATACCTTTACAAAAGGCAATTACCGCTTCAGGCTTACCGAATTCAACTGCTTGAATAATATCATGTCTGCTTTCCGTGGAATCGGGAATCACCTTAAAGCCAAGCTTTTCATAAAGGGAGGCTGCAAATATGGCTCCCTTTAAAGCGTTGGAAGTTATAATCGGGGCCAGGAAAAATCCCTGATAAAAAGACTGCATTACACCTAAGGAAGCTCCTACTTCTTTGCCCAGTCCGGGAGATGTAAGCCTGTAAGCTACAAGCTCAATCAAATCTTTTCTTCCGGCCACATATCCTCCGATGGGAGCAAGTCCCCCGCCCGGATTCTTAATCAGCGAACCAACCACCAAATCGGCTCCTACTTCAGATGGTTCTTTTGTTTCAACAAACTCACCGTAACAATTATCCACCATGCAGATTATATCGGGTTTAATATTTTTTATAAATTTTATTAATTCTTCGATTCTGTCAACAGACAAAGTCTTTCTGGTTTGGTATCCCTTTGATCTTTGAATGGTTACCATTTTGGTTTTGTCTGAGATGGCAGCTTTTATGCCATCAAAATCAAATTCGGAATCGGGGCCTAAGTCAACCTGTTTGTATGATACACCATACTCTGCAAGTGAGCCCGGTGACTGTCTTATTCCTATTACTTCTTCAAGAGTGTCATAAGGTTTGCCCACAGGAGATAACAGCTCATCTCCCGGTCTTAATATGGCTGATAATGTAAGAGCTAAGGCGTGGGTGCCGCAGGTTATTTGAGGACGCACCAGGGCGTCTTCTGTTCTGAAATATGAAGCGTATACCTTTTCCAAAGTATCTCTTCCTACATCATCGTATCCGTATCCTGTGGCTGTATTAAAGCATTCTACTGCCACCTTGTTATCCTGCATGGCTTTAATAACCCTTAGCTGGTTTATCTCAGCTACTCTCGCTGCCTCTTCAAAACGGTCTTTTAAAGAAGCTTCAATTTTTTCGCCGTATTCAATTACTTCCTCGGATAATCCGAGACTCTTATACATTTCTTTTATCATTATTAATCCTTTCAAAAAGCCCTGTTAATTAACAATTTTCTTATCATAAAGGATATTCATCATAAATTCAAGGATTCGTTCCCTGTCATAACCAAAATCCTGTTTATTAATCCATATTACATCTGTTTCTCTTCTAAACCATGTCAATTGTCTTTTGGCAAAATGTCTTGTATCTCTTTTTAAGATGTATACAGCCTCTTCCAAGGTGTATTCTCCGTTAAGATAGGCAAGAATTTCTTTATAGCCGAGACCTTTCATGGATACAAAAGATGAATCAAGGCCCATATCCCGTAAATGCTGTACTTCGTCTATGAGGCCTTCTTCAATCATAATATCAATTCTTTTATCTATTCGCTCATAGAGCTTATTCCTTTCATCGTTTAAGACAAAATATGCATAATTGTAAGGAGATTCCTTCCTGCGTTCCTTCTCATTGTGGCGGGATATTTGCTCACCTGTTTGGTGGTTGAATTCCAAAGCGCGAATAACCCTTTTTACATTATTGGCATGGATGGCTTTGGCAGATTCGGGATCAACGCCTGATAGCATGTCATGAAGATAGTCATTGCCATGCTCTTTTGCAAGGGCATAGAGTTTACTTCTGTACTCCGAATCTTCTGCTGTCTCAGTAAAGTCCACATCCTTTATTACGGACTGAATATAGAAGCCGGTTCCGCCCACAATTAAAGGGATCTTCCCGGCATCGTAAATAAGAGACATATATTTATTGGCATATTCTTTGAATTCAGCCACACTAAAATCATGAGTGGGCTCAAATTCATCTATCAGATAATGGGTAACACCCTGCATCTCATCAGGGGTTATCTTGGCAGTACCGATATCCATGCCTTTATAAACCTGCATAGAATCAGCAGATATAATTAAACCTTTGACTTTTTGAGCCAAAGAAATGGATAAATCGGTTTTGCCCACTGCCGTGGGACCTGTTAATATTACAAGTGGTTTTTTCATATAATCACATCAAATCAAATAATACGTTTAAACTTCTTCTCCAATTCATACTTGGACATAGATATTACTGTGGGTCTGCCGTGAGGACAATTAAAGGGGTTGTCTAATGTAAACATCTCTTTAATAAGTTCCTTTGCTTCCGCAAATGAAAGGGAATTATTACCCTTAACAGCTGCTTTACATGACATGGTTGCTATCTTGTGCAGAAGGATATCCGGCTGTATTACAGAGCCTTCTGTAAGATTGTCCAAAAGTTCAATAAACAAATCTTTAAAATCAAGTCCGAATACGTTATCAGGAATGGCTGATATCAGGTATTCCCGTCCTCCAAAGGATGATATTTCGAATCCTAAAGAAGTAAACTGCTCAAGATTATTATTCAAAACCTCTGCTTCAATATCGTTAAGGGATATTACAACTGCAGGGCTTATCATCTGAGATGTAAATTCTTTGTTTTTAAGACTTTTTAAAGTTCTCTCATATTTTACCTTCTCGTGCGCGGCATGTTGATCGACAATATACATCTTGTCCTCGTACTGAATAATCCAGTAGGTATCAAATACCTGTCCTATCAGATTAATAGAGGGGGATGCCTTTTCCTGCTCTTCTATCTCGGGAAATGTCATCTGGGTACCGGTAAAAACAGTTTCTTTTCGAAACAAATCCGGAGCAGGTGATTCTTCACGCTTAATGGGAATGTCGGGCTTTATAGAATTATTTCCACGCACTCCATAGGATACTTCTTCACGTATAAAATTAACGGATGTTAAAGGTGTGTTTTGTTCTGCCTCATGACGCTTAACCTCAAAGGGTTCGGCAGGTCTTTTATTAACGACTTCTTTTGGAGCCTCTTTTTTTTCTTCATCAAAGCTGATTTCGGGAATAAGGTTTTTCCCGCTTAAGGAATCAAGAACAGTATTATATACTGCAGAATAAATCAAATCCCCTTTATCAAAGCGAACCTCCTGCTTGGCAGGATGAACATTAACATCCACTGTATCTCCGGGAATATCAAACATCATAAGGGTAAAGGGGTACCTGTGCTGCATCATATAAGGCTTAAAGCCGTCTTCTATGGCCCTTGAAATTATGCTATTGCGGACAAATCTGCCGTTAACAAAGTAATTCTCATAGTTTCTGTTACCTCTTGATACAACGGGTTTACAGATAAATCCGGTGATTTTTACCCCATCGGATTCCGAATTAACGGCAACTAAGTTATCTGATATCTCACGTCCGAAGATATTGTATGCTATATCCTTTAAGGAACCGTTGCCTGTGGTATGAAGTCTGGTTTTACCGTTTTGTATAAAGTTAAAAGATATATCGGGATGGGATAAAGAAAGTCGCTCCATAAGGGATGCGATATAGCCTCCTTCAGTGGTGGGGGATTTCAAAAACTTCTTTCTGGCAGGGGTGTTATAGAACACATTTCGAACGATAAATGTAGTGCCTTCGGGGGCACCGATTTCGTCAAAGGAGTGTTCGCTGCCTCCCTCTATAATGTATCGAATACCTGTTAAAGCTCCGGAAACCTTGGTTATAAGTTCTACCTGTGATATTGCTGAAATACTTGAGAGTGCTTCGCCTCGAAAGCCAAGGGAAGATATACTTTGCAAGTCTTCAACCTGTCTTATCTTGCTGGTGGAATGACGCAGAAAAGCCTTACGGACCTGGTCTTTCGGAATGCCGCAACCGTTATCCGTAATACGAATAAAGCTTATGCCACCGTCTTTTATCTCTACATTAATGGCTGTGGCTCCGGCGTCAATGGCATTCTCCACCAGTTCTTTTACTATGGAGGCAGGCCGTTCCACTACTTCTCCTGCAGCAATTTTGTCTATGGTATTTTGGTCAAGTAATTCTATAGAACTCATATAATCTCCCGGTATTAACTAAGCTTTTTTTGGATGTCACTTAAAAGATTAAGGGCATCTATAGGTGTTAGTTCATCAATACGTATACGCTTTATCTCATTTATTATATCATCGTTGGCTGATGCCATATAATCAAAAAGTGACATTTGAGAGTACTCTTCTTTTAGAGGGGCCTTCTCAGATTTCCTTGTATCAGCAGCTATTAATCCTTCCAGAATCTCTTTTGCTCTGTCTGTTACAACCTCGGGAACGCCGGCAAGCTTTGCAACTTGAATTCCATAGCTTTTGTCAGCACCGCCTTTAATTATCTTTCGCAGGAATACAATATCATCGCCCTGTTCTTTGACGGCGATGCAGTAATTGTTCACGCAATCAATACGGTCTTCCAATTCTGTAAGCTCGTGATAATGAGTTGCAAAAAGAGTTTTTGCCCCCAGCTTCGGATCGGCAATGTATTCCGCTACGGCCCAGGCAATGGATAAACCGTCGAAGGTGCTTGTTCCCCGGCCTATCTCGTCTAAGATAATAAGACTTTTCGAAGTAGCATTACGTAAAATATTGGCCACTTCCGTCATCTCAACCATAAAGGTACTTTGTCCGGATGAAAGGTCATCAGAAGCACCTACACGGGTAAAGATTCTGTCTACAATACTAATATCCGCTTCTCTTGCGGGAACGAAACTTCCGATTTGAGCCATTAGAACAATCAGGGCACTTTGGCGCATATAAGTTGATTTACCCGCCATGTTGGGGCCTGTAATTATGGAGATGCGGTTCTTTTTCTCGTCTAAATATGTATCATTTTCAATGAACATATCATTAACAATCATCTTTTCAACTACAGGATGGCGACCGCCTTTTATATTAATTATTCCCTTTTTGTTAAGGGACGGACGAACATAATTGTTCCTTTCAGCTACGTAAGAAAGGGATGCAAATACATCCGTTGCGGAAATAATCCCTGCAACAGTCTGGATTCTGCCCACATTAGAGGCTATTTCTTCTCTTATATTGCAGAACAGTTCATACTCAAGAGACTTTAACTTCTCTTCTGCCCCGAGAATTGTATCTTCAAGCTCTTTTAGCTCAGGTGTTATGTATCTTTCAGCGTTAGCAAGGGTCTGTTTACGGATATAATTGTCCGGAACCAGGTCTTTGTTGGCATTGGATACTTCTAGATAATAGCCGAATACCTTGTTGTAATTAACTTTTAAATTCTTAATACCGGTGCGTTCTTTTTCCTTCTCCGCCAGTTCTGCAACCCAGCTTTTACCCTCAGTTTTGGCGGCTCTGTATTTGTCTACGTCTTCATTGAAGCCTGACTTTATAATATCCCCTTCTCTAATCAGCAAGGAAGGTTCATCAAGAATAGCCCTCTCAATAAGGTCTTTAATATCGGCTAATGTATCAAGCTCATGGCAAAACTCCTTTAAAAGTTTTGAATCAAACTCTCCCAAGACTGTTTTAATATGAGGGAGCATTGACAAGGACTGTTTCAGGGCTATGAGATCCTTGGGATTGGCGCTCATACAGCTTACACGACCCATGAGACGTTCCAAATCGTAGATACTTGATAAGTATTCTCTTATTTCATCCCTGGCGATAATATTTGCGGTAAAATCGGATACAGCATCCAGACGGAGGTTAATCTCTTCTTCATCAATAAGGGGCTGCTCGGTATAGAAACGAAGAAGTCTTGCTCCCATGGCAGTTTTAGTTCTATCAAGGATTCCAAGAAGAGAGCCTTTTTTGTTCTTTTCACGGAGTGTCTCCGTCAACTCCAGATTCCTTCTGGAATAACTGTCCAATACCATGTATTTGTCGATACTGTATGGCTTAATGTGGGATATATGCCCAAGGGAAGTCTTCTGGGTATCCATAAGATACAAAAGCAAGCTTCCTGCGCTTATAAGTCCTACGGGAAAATCGGTGAGCCCAAGACCTGCGATGGAATTGACACCGAATTGTTCTTTTATGGTTCGATTAATTATATCTTCATCAAAGAAATGTGAATCCAGTGAGGACACAGAAATCCGAAGACGATCTCTTATATCATCGATATTGATACCTGATATTAAAAATGCATCGTTACATATAATCTCACTGGGGCCGAATTTTATTATCTCATCAATGGTTTTCTTTAATTCGTCTGTTTGGGTAACAAGAAATTCTCCGGTGGATAGATCACAAAGTGCAACACCGAAGTTATCTTCCAAGTCACATATGGACATAAGGTAGTTATTGCGGGAATCGTCAAGAGCAGACTCGCTCATAATGGTACCGGGGGTTACGATACGGACAACCTCACGTTTTACCAGGCCCTTAGCCAGCTTGGGGTCTTCTGTTTGTTCGCATATTGCTACTTTGTAACCCTTTGCAACAAGCCTGTTTATGTAGGTCTCTGAAGAATGATATGGAATACCGCACATGGGTGCTCTCTCCGGCAGCCCGCAGCTTTTACCTGTAAGAACAAGCTCAAGTTCTCTTGATACCAGTTTGGCATCATCAAAAAACATTTCGTAAAAGTCGCCTAATCTATAAAAAAGAATGCAATCTTTGTACTCCTCTTTTGTAAGAAGATATTGCTTCATCATGGGTGTCATCTCAGACAATGTATATACCCTCGCTTTCAAATACTCACATAGAAGATTATAGTAGAAAAAACCTTTGGTATCAATATTCTATTATGGTATTATTGGATGTATGAGAACTAATATTGCAGATTGTCACTGTCATATTGCTCTTGATGGTGCCGATTACTCTAAAATAAGCCAATTACATAAAGAAATTCCCAATGAAGATTTCATAAGAGCAAACTTTTTAGCTTATGCCCAAAAAGGTGTCAGCTTCTTAAGGGACGGCGGTGATAAGTGGGGTTGTTCAAGTCTGGCCAAAGCCTTGTCTTTTGAATATGGCATAGATTACAGAACCCCTCATTTTGCCATTCATAAAAAAGGCAGCTATGGTTCCATTCTCGGCAGGAGCTTTGAAGATTTTAACGAATTTAAAGAACTTGTATCAAAGGTTAAAAATCTTTCAGGGGATTTTGTAAAGATTATGGCCTCCGGGATTATGGATTTTAATACTTACGGTGTAATATCAGAGTGTAGCCTTACAGGCATGGATATGAAAGACATGTTTGCTTTTTGCCATGACTTTGGATATGCGGTAATGGTTCACGTAAACGGTGATAAGCAGATTAAAGAGGCTCTGCTGGCAGGTGCGGATTCCATTGAACACGGCTATTATATGAATGAAGACACCCTTCATCTAATGAAAGATTTGGATGCTATATGGGTTCCTACTATTGCCCCGGTGGCACTTTTAACTAAAGAATCCGGCTTTAATTCTAAGGTTATGGAGATAATCCTTGATAACCATAGAAAGAATATAAAGAAGGCTTTATCCATGGGAGTTCACATTGCTCCGGGAAGTGATGCGGGTTCCTTCGGAGTGGCTCATGTAACAGGCGCCAAGAAGGAATATGAGTTTCTTTACGACATAGCACAAGATAAAGAAAGACTCGGCAACATAATTACCGAGTCAGTTGAGCTGATAAAAATGAGATTTAAAAAGGCTTGAATCTTTTGGCGATGCTTTCGGCAACTTTTATGCCATCCATGGCAGCAGATGTTATGCCGCCGGCATATCCGGCACCTTCGCCACAGGGATAGAGGCCTTTTTTATTGCTCTGGAAGTCTTCTCCACGTATAATTCTTACCGGAGATGAAGTTCTGCTTTCAACTCCCGCAAATATTGCATCATTTCTTGCAAAATCTCTTATCTGTTTATTGAATTCCTTCATTCCGTCTATAATTGACAGACTGATTTCTTCATCAAATATTTCTCTTAAATTACCGAAGTCGTATTCGCCCTTTATTGCCGGCTTAAATTCACCAAACTCCTTGGATATGCGATTGGCTGCAAAATCACCGAAGAGTTGCACAGGAACTTTTCCGGCACAAAGCTTGTATGCTTTTTTCTCAAGATTTCTTTGGTATTCTACACCGGATAAAACGCTATCTGTTCCGTAATCCATCGGGCTTACCGTAACAATAATGGCACTGTTAGATACGTCTCCTCCTCTGTCTGAATAACTCATGCCGTTAACAGCAAGCATTTTATCTTCGGAAGAAGCGTTAACCACATAGCCTCCAGGACACATACAAAATGAGTACACTCCTCTTTTGCTTGCAGACCGGGCGGTAACCTTATAGGGGGCTGTGGGAAGAAGCTTTGCCCCTTCGGGGCCGTACTGGGCTTCATTAATCATCTTTGCGGGATGCATGATGCGAAGGCCTACTGCAAAAGCTTTAGCTTCCATTGAAACTTCCTTGTCATTTAACATGTAAAAGGTATCTCTTGCACTGTGTCCGCAGGCAAGAACCAATACTTCACAGGGGATTTCTTCGCTTTTTCCCCCTGTTTCGGTAATTATTCCTCTAACTTCGTTATGTTCAAAGATTATATCCTTCATTAAGGTATTAAAATGTACCTGACCGCCGAGAGACTCAATCTCCTTTCTGATGGATGTAACTATTTCCACCAGCTTATCAGTTCCCAAATGAGGCTTTGCCACATAGAGGATATCTTTATAAGCACCATGTTCTACAAAGGTTTCAAGGACTTTTTTATTGCGATGGAACTTATCCTTTACCATTGTATTAAGTTTGCCGTCTGAAAATGTACCTGCTCCTCCTTCGCCAAACTGGACATTGGAACAAGGATTAAGGATTCCTTCCTGCCAGAAACGATTAACAGTTTCTATACGCTTATTGGCAGGCTCGCCCCGCTCGATAATGATAGGATTATACCCTGCTCTGGCAAGGAACAAACCACAAAAAAGCCCTGCGGGACCACTTCCCACTATTACAGGGGGATGCTCAAGAAATGCTTTGCCGGAATGGGGAAAGACATATCCTGCCGTGGGCGTCTTTGATATTTTCTTGTTTTTAAATAGGTTTTTGGGAGTATGGGAAAACATAACATCCACCGTATATACATAGCAGATGTTATTCTTGTCTCTTGCATCTATAGATTGCTTAATTATATTAAGTTGAAGTATATCGGCCGGTTTTACTTTGGCAGTTGCTGCTACGGCCGAATACAGTTCTGATTCCCCATGGGTTATGGGAAGTTTAATTTGACTGATTCTAAACAGTTTTATCACCCTTTAAGATTAAATACAGGCTTTTTTAGCGCTGCGTTCTTGCCTGCCACATAGCCGGTAGACCATGCCCATTGTAGATTGTATCCGCCGCATGCTCCGTCAACATCTATTATTTCTCCTGCAAAAAACAGGCCCTTAACATAATTGGATTCTAATGTATATGGATTAAGCTGACTTACTTCAACGCCTCCGGCACAAGTCTGGGCATTGTCGAAGGAATTGGTGCCTATGATATTGACCTTAAAATTATTCATAGTATTAACCAAAGCCTTTATTCCTTTTTCGGTGATAAAGCCGCATTTGGTTCCCAGATTAATACCGGATTCTTTAATAAACATGGTAATAAGCTTCTTATTAATCATTCCTATTAATGCGTCTTCGATGGTTCTTTCTTTGTTATTCTTAAGACGCTGATTAAGAATCTTCATAAGATTTTGGTATTCATATTCAGGAAAGAAATCAATATAAACTGTTACTCTCTTCTTGGCATAGAGAGCTCTGGAAGCGAATCTGCTTATCTGGAATACGGGAATACCGGATATACCATAATCCGTAAGCTGCAATTCTCCCGTGTCCTCTGCCGCCGGAAGCCCGTCAACAAAGAGGGAAACGTTGGCTTCGCATCTTACGCCGGATATAGATTTGAATACCTTGTTGTCACTGCGAAGCTGCACAAGAGCCGGCACAACGGGAACTATAACATGACCGAATCGCGTAGCATATTCATATCCGCTTCCGTCAGAGCCGGAGGCGGGGGCTGCTTTTGAACCAGTAGCAATTATAAGGCTTTCAGCCTCATAGTCTTTATGCATGGCATGTACAACGAAGGTTTGTTTGCGCTTTTCAATCATCTTAATGGTAACTGCGGTTTCCACATTTACATTAAGAGCAAAAAGCTCCATTCGAAGGACATCTAATATTGTTGACGCCTGATTGGAATATGGATATATGTAACCGTCCCTGTTTTTTGATAGTACACCAAGTCGGTCAAAAAACTTTAAGGTTTGGAAGTTGTTAAACTGACCCAATATATTTTCCACAAAGGACATGTCGGATGAATGGTAATTACTTAAATCCTGGTTAGTATTGGTGTAATTACAACGACCGTTACCGGTGGAAAGAATCTTTTTTCCCACCCTGTCCATATGTTCTAGTATTGTGACTCTTGAACCTTCTCTTGCGGCTGTAATGGCTGCCATCATGCCGGAAGCTCCGCCGCCTATTACGATTACATTGGCTTTCTCCATAGAATTCTCCTACATAAGATGCAGTTTTTGGGCAAACTTTAGTATTGTTCTTCCCTTAGGAATATTAAGAAGCTCTTTCTCTGTAAATCCCTTTAAACCCAGCAACAAAACAAAGTAAACAAATGCACCCACAAGGATGGAACCAAGTGTTGCAATAGCATTCATGTGAGTTACCATAATCAGGAGTTTATACAGCAAGAATACCACTATACCCATGATTACAGAAGATATACCGGGAACTATAAAGGTTCGTTTTACCTCCTGCTTATACCTTAGATTATTTCTGATGGAATGAGCATTAAGCAGGGTTACAATAAGCGGAAAGGCAATATTTGATATTACCACCGCGTAAATATTTAAGTTTAAGAAAAACATTCCGAATACCAATACTGCCACATGAAGAATCAGGGCAATCAGGGCATTTTTAACCGGTGTCATCATCTTATCAACGCCTTGAAGTATACCGTTTGTAAGAGTTGATAATGAATAAAATATGATGGATACAGATGCCATTGATACCAGCAGTGCCGGCATCTCTCTGGAATCATGATACAAAAGCTGTAAGATGGGCGAAGATAAAACCCCCATTCCTACAGCACAGGGAAATGCCACTACCATTATAAATCTTATGGCGGAATTAATCTTTTGTCGAACCTGGCTATGGTCTTCTGCAGTAATGGCCGCCGTAAGACTTGGAATAACCGAAGCAGATACAGCATTTGCGATTGTAATGGGGATACTGATAAGGATCAGACATCTTCCACTGTATATACCCCAGTTAATGCTGGCTTCCACAGAAGGGAAGGCCAAAAGAGCCATAATCTTCTTATATACAGCCTGATCAAGAAAGTCGCTTAACTGATAAACCGTAGTAGAAAGAAGAACCGGGACAATAGTTAACACCAGTACTTTTATAATCTGTGAATAGCTCTCTGTTTCCTCAACAGGAGTCAGGTCATTTTTAATTCCTCTTCGAAGAACCGGTCTGTATATGAATAAAATGAATAACAAAAACAAGAGCCCGGCTACAGCACCCACGCTTGTTCCCAGGGTACTTCCTGCCGCACCGTATGCTGCCTTGTAATTTTCCGGGTTAGAAAATGCCTGTCCTATTTCAAGTCCGTATTGAGAAAAAGTGATAGCAAACACTATACTTCCGCAGGCATTAATAATCTGTTCTATAATCTGGGATGTGGCCGTGGGAATCATGGTTCCCAGTCCCTGAAAGAAGCCACGAAGCACTCCCATAACTGCAACAATAATAAGGGTTGGAGCCAAAAACCTAAGGGCAATGGCACTCATGGGGGTGTTCATAATGTTGGCAGTAATAAAGTCCGATCCAAAGAAGCATATAAGCGCAACAAGAGCTCCGGAACCAAGTCCGAAGCATAGTGCACCTTTCAGGATTTTATTTGCATTCTTATTCTCGCCGTTAACCATTCGGGCAGATACAAGTTTTGAAACCGCCAGAGGTAAACTGAACGAAGATATTGTAAGCATGATGCTGTATACGGAGAAGGCACAGCTATAGTAGTCATTACCTATATCCCCGAGGATATTGGTAACGACTACCCTGTATACCAATCCGATGAGCCTGCTTGCAATTGACGCTGCCGCCAAAATAGAACCTTGAACCAAAAACTGATTCCTTCTAGTTCCGTTACTCAATTTATTACCTCATTCTAGTTTGATTTCTTGGTATTCTTATTTGCAGATGAACTGCTTTGTGTTTCTTTATCGCTTAAAACTTCAACACTTTCTTTTTCTGTGTCTTTAACGATACATATCCAGGTTTTTCCCTGGTTGAGAGTAATCTCTTTACCCTTTGAATCGTAGTAACGTGTTACTCCGAATTCACTGTCTTTTTTCCAGGTAATATCAATTGCCTTACCATTGGTAATAAATTTGCCTTTACCGCCGGAGGTGCAATTAATATTCCAGTACTGGGTGGGCTGATTATCCCAGGAATACTTGGAAAAGCTGCAGTACTGAACAATTACGTTATCAACAGCAACCTGCTTCTTGGTTTCGTTATCGCATACCTTTTCCACAGTACCTTTTCTGGTCTGGTATCTGTAGTATTTGCCGTCAGATGAATTGTACTCGAAGTAGGGATTGTTAATGGGATATCCCACTTTAACAAGGTTTGCAGTTTCTCCGCCTTCCGGTGTAACCTTATTGTTATCATCTTCGTTAAATTTAAGCTTGTTAGTATAATCTGAGTTATGTGTCAGACGATATTTTCTGTCCTTTGCACATTCAAGGATTCCTTCACCTTTGGCAAAAAGAGTGTGCTCCTTGGATAAACCGTTGTCTACTGTGTAGAATGCTTTGGAGTTGCTCTCTGTAGAGCTGATATTGTCTACAAAATCTTTCTCTACAAGATAAAGGGCCGGCATAGCCTGTCCCGCATGAACGTAGATACAGTCAAACTCAAGCATAAAGTACAAATAATAAGTTCTACAGCTTCTTACTGAGCCGATTTTTTTAAGGCCTTCCCAGTCTTCAAAGATACCCATCATTCGTGTGGCATAGTCGCCTTCTGCAGGTGCCTCATATATAATTTTTGCATCGCCTATTCCGCTTGGGGCAGGCGCTTCAGGCTGGTTAGAAAGCATGCAGGCAAGAGGTCTCTTGTCATTAATCTCCTTCTTAATCCATTCGCCTGTAAGATTACTTCTTACTTCACCTTCGTGTCCGGGTACATTGCTTGTGGCCTGTGATCCCGTTGATTGTTCGTTGTCTTTTTTCTTGCATCCGAAAGCTGTTATTGCCATTACCAGTGCAAGAAAAAGTGCTAGTGCTCTTTTCATGATTTCCTCCCTATTAATCTCTGAAAATTCTTATTTTATTTAAAATGTTCTTCTGATGTTCTTCCATAATGATTGCATCATCTGCTTCCATATGGTCAAAGCCACATAAATGAAGCATGCTGTGGGCTATCAGAAAAGCATATTCTCGCTTGATTGAGTGGTTGTATTCCCTTGCTTGTTCATACACTTTATCAACGGATATAATTATATCTCCAAGAATTAATTCTCCTGTTTCGGGGTTGAAGCAATCAGGTTGTGATTCTTCAATTCCTTCAAAATCCCCGGGTCTTTCATATTCTGCCATGGGAAAAGATAACACATCCGTAGCCTTGTCTATATTCCTGTATTCTTTGTTAATGGATCTGATCTCATCGTTATCCGTCAAAAGCAGATTAATCTCACATTCATAGGGACATCCTACGTAATCTATAGCTTCTTCTATAACGAGACCTGCAACCTCATTTATATCGAAATCAGATTCAAGATTTTTTTCAACTTCAATATTGATGGTCATATTATCGTCCTTATTTGCCGGAAACCTTTCTTGAGAAACAGTCTTTTACACATAAGTATTCACGCATTGTCATTCCGCATTCATCAAATAAATATCCGTCGGAAGCTTTATTAAATATCTGCTGCAAAACGATCTCTTTGTTCCAACCGGTTCTTGATGAATCTGCTTCCAATTGTTTAAATGCTCTCATGCATTTGACTGCCATAACAACAATTGCGGCTTCCTTGGATGTTGGGCGGGTCTTCTTATCTCCAACTTCATATAAGAGCTGAGTCAGATTGGTGGGGAAATTATAATGCTCTGCCAATTCCACATTGGTTCGCTCCAAAGCTTCGCCCCCAATAAGGCCTATCCTGGAATACAAGCCGCCTGCCTTGGCTAAAGTGGAATCCGCACCTATATATTCCGCTGCTTCATAAGTCATCTCAGAGATATAAAGACACTCTTTATACTGTTCTTTTGAAAAAGACTCTATTGCCTTTCGTGGTTTGCAATCTTCTGCAAGGAGCTTAACAAGAGCTTTTTGTTGTTTGTTATCCACGTGCCGTGCAACATACCATCCGATATAAAGGGATACAATTACGGATACAAGACCATATGCCATGGAGTAAATAATACTGTCAACTCCCAATGTCTGTTCAGTTGCAAAAACAACCACACAGCAACTAAGCAAATAGGTGCAAACCATAATAACGCTGCCTCCAAGCAAGGTGTCCTTGTCGGTAAAAAGTCTGGCTATTACAGCCCCCATTATGGTCAAAACAATATACAGTATAAAATATCTGTAGTCTATTGTATATACACTGAAATACAATACACTGAAATAGCTTCCGAAGATTATGCCTGTTGTGGGACCCGTTATAAGGGAAAATCCCAATGCAATAATTGAAAAAGGCACAATCCGAAGGTTAAGCATATAGCAACCCACAACAATTACACAAGACGTAATAAATGCTATAAATATCCTGGCAAAGTTACCATATCGCTCTTCGGAATATTTATGGGTAGCTCTGTCATATTCTATCCAAATAATCCCTAAAATCATCAGTATAATGGAGCCTGATATAAGGTTGATTAAGTCGTAGGGGTCGGCCTTCATTAGAAACGCCAACACGAAATCGCATCCTATTGCCACTACAAACATGGCTATAAGATACATAAGTCTTTTGGGGGAAAATCTTTTATCCAGTTCCATTTAATTTCTCCGTAGTCTATTTTGAAGCTTTTTTCTCGTATGCTTCGTACGCTTTAACAATCTTTTGAACTAAAGGATGTCTGACAACATCGGTGCTGGTCAGTTTACAAAAGCTGATTCCTTCAACTTTTTTCAAAACTTTTTCTGCTATCTCAAGACCCGATCTTGTACCGGAAGCTAAATCTTTTTGAGTTAAATCTCCGGTAATGACTACTTTAGAACCGAAGCCAATTCTTGTAAGGAACATCTTCATCTGCGCTCCGGTTGTATTCTGGGCTTCATCCAGAATTATAAATGAATTATCCAAAGTTCGGCCACGCATATAGGCAAGAGGCGCCACCTCTATAAGGCCTTTTTCACTGTTCTTGATAAAGCTTTCAGGTCCCATAATCTCATAAAGGGCGTCATATAAGGGACGAAGATACGGGTCTACTTTACTCTGCATATCACCGGGTAAAAATCCAAGCTTTTCTCCTGCTTCAATGGCGGGACGAGTCATAATTATACGTTTAACCTCATTATTCTTAAAAGCCGTAATTGCCATTGCCATGGCAAGATAAGTCTTGCCGGTTCCTGCAGGACCGATACCGAAGGTTATCATATCTTTACGGATGGCATCTACGTACTTTTTCTGACCAAGGGTCTTAGGCTTAATGGGCTTACCGTTTATGGTGTGGCAGATAACATCCTTATCGATTTCAACCAGGTTTAAATCTTGTTTTTCCATAGCCATATCTATTGCGTAAATAATTTTTTGTTTGTCTATTGTATTGCCTCTTGCTGCCAGTTTAACCATTTGTTCAACAACACCAACAGCCGCTTCAACGGAAGGCTTCCCACCGATGATTTTTACTTCGCCGTTTCTGTTAACGGTGGTAACGGACAAATGTCTTTCTATCAGTTTAATATTCTCGTCAAACTGTCCGAAGATTTCGCTGATGTATTCTGTGGGAATGGCAACGGTTTTCTCAACAATTCCTGTCATTATATTGATTCCTTCTTACATAATCAAGATTAATTTTATCACTTTTAGGTAATATATGCACACTTTTATTTGTGATAAGGTTCATTGTTAATTATCCTAAATGAACGATACAATTGCTCCAATAATATAACCCTCATAAGCTGGTGAGGAAATGTCATTTTGGAAAAAGAAAGCTTGTAGTCGGCTAAATCTTTAATTTCATCGGAAAGCCCCAAAGACCCGCCGATAATAAAGGTTATACTGCTCTTTCCTGATATACAAAGCTTGTTAATCTTATCTGCCAAAGAGGGGGAATCGAGGTTTACTCCTTCAATCTCAAGGGTTATGACATAATCACCCTCTTTTATATATTTTAACAAGCGAGACCCTTCCTTGTCTTTTACCTGTTTTTCTTCAGCTGCAGACATGGACTCGGCTGTTTTTTCGTCCGATACTTCTTTAATCTCCAAAGTACAGTATTTGCCAAGTCTTTTAGAGTATTCATCTATGGCATCTCTGAAGAATCGTTCTTTAATTTTCCCTACTGTTAAAATCGTAATTTTCATAATTAAAAAATGATGATACAAATACAAATTTTATGCTATAATCAATCCTGTACTTTATAAATACTCGAGGTGACACAATTGAAAATATTAGAAGACAGAATTCTTGCCGAAGGCAGGGCTCTTAATGAAGATATCCTAAAGGTTGACAGCTTCATTAATCATCAGGTTGATGTTGAACTTATGAAAGCCATCGGTAAAGATTTCGCCGATCATTTCAAAGATAAAAACATTACCAAGGTTGTAACCATAGAAAGCTCAGGTATAGCTCCTGCCCTTATGACTGCAGAAGCACTTGGGGTTCCAATGGTTATTATGAAAAAACAACCATCCAAGGTTTTAAATGACGATCTTTTACAGACCGTTGTTACATCCTTTACAAAAGGAACAAGCTATGAACTTACTCTTAGTCAGAAGTTCCTTGATGAGAATGATCATGTTCTCTTTATTGATGATTTCCTTGCCAACGGAGAAGCTGCTACCGGAGCCATAAGGCTTATTAGGATGGTTCATGCTACAGTTGCGGGAATAGGAATTCTCATTGAGAAATCATTCATGCCCGGAAAGGAAAAGCTTACATCCGCCGGCTTTGATGTTTATTCTCTTGCTCGAATCAAAAAACTTGATAAAGGTAAAATAGAATTTGTCGAAGAATAGTTATTCTTCGACATTTTCATCTACTATAAAATTCTTCTTGCTAATACTGCTGATTTGGCCGTATTTATCAATGGCTATAGCCGACAATATATTGTTCCCTTTTGGAGCCGTCAAGGGGCCTGTATAGCGTTCACTGTTAGCTGTAGGCTCATTACCGTCCCATGTATAATAAATTGCACAGCCATCACCTGCTTTAATCTCAATCTGCGTATCTGCAGCTATCTTACCACTTGGAGACAGCACTTCGGGAGCATCGGGTGCTTGAGGATTAACATTATATGTTTCCATCTTTTCCTCGCTCTTAATTCCGAATTCATTAACAAATACAGCTCTTACTGTATGATTGCCGGCAGGGATTACAATAGATTTTTTATAAAGGGTTCCCGAATCTAAATCACTGCTGTCAACTGTATAGTATATCTTTCCTTCTGAAGCACTCTTTAAGGAAAGAGTAACTTCGTGTTTAAAGTCGCCTCCCTTTTCTGAGAATTCAGGAGGTGAGGATATATACTGCTTGTATTTTTCGCGAATATTAATATCCGTAGTTGTTTCAAGGAATAATGCTGCTTCATGATATTGTTCATCGGCAATAAATATTTCCATACCCTTGTCAAATTCTTCTGAATTAAAGGCGGTAAGGTTCATTATATCCTGTAAGGTATGGTATACGGATTCATAGTTGCTGGAGCCTCTGTAAGCAGCGATAAGAATCCATCTGCATTCTATGTTGGTTTCATCTAACTTGGATGCGTTGTAGGCGTATTCCGAAGCCTTACTGTAATTGGACTTAGACAACTCCTCTTTCGCTTTGTCAAGTTGATAGTTGAAATCATGGGCATTACGATATGAAATGAATAGTGACACGGATATTATGCATAACACTAAAGCTATTCCCGTAACAATAATACGGAAACGGCGTCTTTTTTGCAGATCTTCTTTAGTAAGAGCCGCATTCTTGCCACCCTCTTTTTCTTTGTGAGGATTAACAATATTCATATCCAGATTTAAATCATCTTCTTCGGGATTGTAGAAAGACACCAATTGTCTTTCACTGCCGCAAACGGGGCAAAATACCTGATCATCCCGCAATGTGGCTCCACAATCTTTACATTCCATATCTGTAATCCTTTAAAAACTTTCTTCAATATATTGCTCAAACTGTTCCATGGACATAAGGATAGTTCTTGGCTTGGTTCCTTCTTCCGGTCCTACAACTCCGGCATCGGCCAATTGATCCATTATTCGTGCAGCTCTGTTGAAACCGATACGAAGTTTACGCTGAAGCATTCCGATGGATGCTTTATCACTTTCTATTATAAGCTGAGCAGCCTCAACAAACAATTCATCTTTATCACCGGAACTTCCACCGATGGATGAGGGCCCGGCAGACAGAATTGCCGCTTCAATAGCTTTTTCCTCTTCTTCGTTGGAAGGAATAAGGGAGGCTTTCTTCTGCTCCTTCAAAAATGCCGCAACATCATTTACTTCTTTGTCGCTTATATAACCGCCTTGAATACGAACAGGCTTCTGATATCCCTGGGGATAGAATAACATATCACCGTTACCAAGGAGCTTTTCAGCACCGTTCATATCAATAATGGTTCTTGAATCAATACCTGAAGATACTGATAACGCAAGTCTTGATGGCATATTTGCCTTAATAAGTCCTGTAATGACATCAACTGATGGTCTTTGGGTTGCAATAATAAGATGGATACCTGCAGCTCTTGCTAACTGAGCCAGTCTGCAGATGGCATCTTCTACTTCCCTTGGGGCAACCATCATAAGGTCTGCCAACTCATCAACAGCTATAAGAATCTGAGGTAGTGGCTTATGAAGCTCTTCATTGTAGTCTTCATCACCGGAATTCTTTTTGGCTTCCATAGCCGCGTTGTATCCCTTTATATCCCTAACATTATTGTCTGCAAAGGCTTTATAACGGTTAGTCATCTCCATTACTGCCCAATTAAGAGCTCCTGCGGCCTTCTTGGGATCGGTAACAACAGGAATCATCAGGTGCGGGATACCGTTATATACACTAAGTTCTACCACCTTAGGGTCAATCATTATAAGCTTTACTTCATCAGGTCTGGCCTTATACAAAACACTCATAATAAGGGTGTTTAGACAAACGGATTTACCTGAACCGGTAGCTCCCGCTATAAGAAGATGAGGCATCTTTGCAATATCAGAGATTATTACATTGCCACCTATATCCTTACCAACAGCAAAAGTAAGTTTTGAAGTACTTGACTTAAATGCCTCTGAATCCACCAAATCACCAAACATTACCGCAGATTTAGTGGTATTGGGCACTTCTATTCCGATGGCTGCCTTGCCGGGGATAGGCGCCTCAATACGAATATCCGGGGCTGCAAGCTTTAGTTTTATATCATCTGCTAATCCTAAGATTTTGCTGACCTTTACGCCTTTAGCAGGCTCAAGCTCATATCTTGTAACTGTTGGACCGCAAATTGAATCAAGAAGCTTTGCACTTACACCAAAGCTTTCAAGGGTATTAATCAGTATTTGGGCATTCTCGTTTAACTCGCCCTTTGATTCACCGCGATTGGCACCACTCTTCTTTAAGAGACTAACCGGCGGAAATGAATATTCATCTTCCCGGGTTGCCACGTCTTTCGTGAGTTCTTCTGAAGTTTCAACGGCGGATTCTACAACAGGTTCTTCTGGGGTTTCGGTAAACACAGGACGTTCCGGTTCTGAAGGATTATTAAATTCTTCGGGCTCTTCAGTATTCTCAACAATTCTAAAGGAATGAGCCGGCGCTTCCGGCTCCGGTGTGGACCCCGGCACAGGCTGTTCTATCGGCTCACTGCCCTCCGGCATAATAAGCTCTGTTACATTCTGTGAAGAGATGGACTCTTCAACTGAAATTGTTTTCTTTTTCCTGGGTTTGACCTTTTCTACCGGCTGTTCCGGTACTTCTTCAGGCGGAATCAGCTTGGTGTCAAGAGTCACATTACCTTTGTTGGCTGCAATCTGCTCTCTTCTCCTGACAAGCTCTTCTTCTCTGCGCCTTTTTTCTTCCTGCCAACGTTCTTCTCTTTCCACTAAGGCTTCCTGTTTGTGTAGCCTGCGTTCTTCTTTCCGCAGTTCTCTGTTTTTACGGGCATTTTTCATTCCGTTTTCAGCTTCGTCTATCACATCTTTACCTTTTTTATTAAGGTTTTTGATAAATGAATGCTCTGAAATAATAACTGCGGAAACGATGATAATCAGAATTGATATGATAAATGCCCCTACTTTACCTGTAAAGGTGCACAAGAATTTGGCAAAGGCACCGCCGAATAAACCGCCGAAAGAACGAGCGTCTTTTGAAAGGGTATAATACTCAAATACATCAAGATTCTCGCTGAATACAGGTACCACCAGCCATACAAATGTGCATAATGATATCACAAAAAATGCTCCCGCTATAAACTTGATAATTGACATTTTATTGGCCTGGTTGGATATAAGCACAAGAAGGCCTATAAATAAAAGCCAAGGCACAAGATAAGCCAATAATCCGAATAAACCAAAGGCAAATCCGGATATTGCATCTCCCGCTACTCCGCCTACTCCGAAACAGCAGAGAAAGAGGAATGTGCTTATAGCAAAAAGCACTAAAAACAGTATATCTCTAAGCAAAGAAGACTCGAATTGCTTCGAGCCTGTATTGCCGTTAGTGTTGGTACGTTTCTTAACGTTACCAGAAGGTGTTCTTTTCCGTTTGTTGTTAGCCAAGAAATCCACTCTCCGTCTTCTTCAAGTTTTAACTACTCTTCTTCCCAATTGTGGAATACTTCCTGAACATCATCATCCTCGTCAAGAAGGTCTAATGTTCGGGTGATATTCTTAATATCCTGCTCATCCGTAAGCTTAACATAGGTCTGGGGAATCATTGTAACTTCAGCGCTGACCATGGGGATGTTGCCATCTTCAAGCGCCTTCTTAACGCCGGCAAAAGCTTCGGGAGTTGTAAGAACTTCAAAGCTGTCATCCTCTTCAATAAAATCATCTGCTCCCGCATCTAAAACAGTCATCATAAGTTCATCCGGATCTGCATCGCACTCTTCTCTGTCGATGATAATCTGACCCTTTTCGTCAAACATGAATGATACACAACCCTGGGTTCCGATACTTCCGTTACCCTTTGTGAAAGCGCTTCTTACATTGGCTGCAGTTCTGTTCTTGTTATCCGTTAAGGCATTTACAATAATAGCGGTTCCGTTAGGACCGTATCCTTCGTATGATACATATTCATAATTAACAGCGTTAATATCACCGGCAGCCTTTTTGATTCCTCGCTCAATTGTATCATTGGGCATGTTGTTGGCCTTAGCCTTAGCGATTACATCACGAAGTTTGCTGTTATTATCGGGATCCGGGCCTCCTTCTTTTACGGCAACTGCGATCTCACGGCCTATGATAGTAAATATCTTACCCTTAGCAGCGTCGTTCTTCTCTTTTTTATGCTTAATATTTGCGAATTTTGAATGTCCTGACATAGTTTGAATCCTTTCTTTTGCTTATTATCTTAAAAATCACACGGTCTAAAGTTTAACACTTTTAAACAATGGTTACAAGTTTAAAGTTTGCTCGGATTTTTTGATGGATACTTCTTTAATCATCTTGTTTTCAACTGATTTTACAAGAAAATCGTATCCGTAAAGGGTAATAACCGGTTTTTCTTCAGGGTCCGGAATCCGATCTATGGCTGCCACCAGCATACCATTAAGTGTATCGTATTCCGGTTCCTCTTCTTCCTCAATACCCAGTGTCTCAAATACATCTTCCAAAGGTGTCATACCGCTCATTGTAAAGACGCCTTCCGCATCCTTGGTAATCATATCCGGTTCGTTGTCATACTCATCTTCTATATTGCCGACGATTTCTTCAAGGATGTCTTCCATGGCAACTATACCGGCAGTTTGACCGTATTCGTCCACTATAACTACCATATGTTCTTTGGAACTTTGCATCTTGGTAAACAAGGTGTTAATATCACTGGTCTCAGGTACAAAGGACACGTTTCGAACAAGACCCTTTAGGTCTTTAACAGCTACATCTCTATTGTCATGATTCCTGTAATAAATCATTGCGTCTTTAATATGTACTATACCGATAATGTTATCAATATTATCTTCATAAACGGGAAATCTGGAATAGCTTTGGCTTAGCATAAAATCAAAGGCTTCTCCAAGAGGCATTGCTCCATCTATGGCACAGATATTGGTTCTGTGATTCATTATATCCTTGGCATCTTTTTCTCCAAGCTCAAAGATATTATGAATCATTTCTGCTTCACTGGCTAAGATGTTGCCTTGTTCATGTCCTTCATTGACCATGGAGATTATCTCATCTTCCGTCACATCATCATCAGCCTCATCGAAGGGACTGTGATATGTGTTACTGCCACCCATAGATCTGCGTTTAGCTCTGAAAACCGCAAAATATATAGAACCTAATGCCAAAACAACAAATACAAATAATAGTAAATACCAATTGTCTCCCAGGTCCATGTTTTATTCACTCCTATAATATATTCGAGGTACTCTGGGGTTAATATCACAGGCAAACTCATAATTAAATCTGCCGCTTAAGTCCCCCAATTCTTCCATGGTAATGCGCTCATTACCATCAAGCCCTACTAATGTCACTTCATCACCCACATTTACATGTGGAATGTCTTTTATATTAATCATAAACTGATCCATACATACACGGCCCACAATCGGTGCCTTATGGCCCTTAACAAGAACATAACCCTTATTGGAAAGTGTTCTGGGATATCCGTCGGCATAGCCGAAGGAAACCGTGGCAATAACATCTCCATCGGAAACTTTGTATGTGCCTCCGTAAGATATCAGGCTGCCTTCCTTAGGACGTTTTATATGGACAATCCTGCTTTTTAAAGTCATAACAGGTTTTAAGCTCAAGGCTGACTTGTCTATCTCATCTGAAGGAAGCAGGCCGTATATAATTATTCCGGCTCGGACTAAATCCATATTCACTGAAGGAATATCAGTTATACCTGCAGAGTTGGAACAATGCTTAAGGGGTATGTCTATACCCATATCTTCCACCATTGAAATAATGGATTTGAAGTTCTCTATCTGCATATTAGCATAGGTCTTGTCCTTTTCATCGGCCTTGGAAAAGTGAGTAAATATACCTTCGATACAAACATTGGGTAAAGTTGCGATTTTTGCAATATCCCCGGCACTTTCCCTGCATACGGGATATCCGATTCGTCCCATTCCCGTATCAATCTTTATGTGCAGACACACCTTTTTACCAAGAACACCGGCTATATGGGAAAATGCCTTAGCGGTGTCATAAGAAAAGACGGCCGGTCTTATGTCGTTTTCTACAATGGATTTATACTCGTCTTCAAAGGTAACGCCTAATATTAAAATGGGCTTTGTTATGCCCGCTTCTCTTAAGGCTATTGCTTCCGAAGTGGCTGCCGTTGCAAAGCCCCATATGTAATCCAAGCCCTCAATTTCCCTGGCAATTGGTATGGCTCCATGGCCATATCCGTCAGCTTTAATAACAGCAACTACCTTGGTATCTTTCTTAATTGCTTTACGGATCTCTTCAAAATTATTATCAATTGCGCTTAAATCTATCTTGGCGCAACATCTTGTGTATTCAGACATTTTTGTCATTCCTTTATGTTATTTAAAGAGCCTGCCAAACAAGCAGACTCCGTAAATTCATTATTTGCCGGATGTAGCTCCCGTAGAAGCTGTTCGCTCATCGGGTATTGATTCGGCTTTGAGATTGTCCTTAACCTCGTCTCCCACATATTTTAAATCAAATATATCTATAACCTCGGCGCCAAATATATTATGCATATATGTATAGGCGTTTTGGTTCTCTATCTCTTTGGCTTTTTTGGATACTATCTTGTTTTTTAATTCTACACGAATCTTACGTATCCATTCGCTTATCTCAATAATTGTCTTGGAGTTGTCATAAAGCTTGTGATAACAAACATCCATGGTGGCAATCATAAGCTCTTCATTAGCTTCTTTAATAAGGACGGGGATATCTAACAATTCATCGTTATATTCATCAATTTTATCGTTGATTTCCTTAATTAATTCTTGATTCTTGCTAAGCTTGGAAGATTTGGAGTCATCTTTTTCGTCCATGTTCTCAACAATATCATTCATAAGGTCGGATTTAACCTTCTTAAGCCCTTTAATCTCATTGTTAATAAAGCCCTGTCTTTTCAGCAACTCGTTAAGCTTTTCCTCAAGTTCAGTAATCTCAGCTGATTTAGGGCTTATCTTAAACAAAGCATGCCATTTCTGATCCAGTGTCAAAACGGGAATATGCTTATCTTTAACTGCTTTGGTAAAATCCTCTCTTGATTTGTTGGAATCTACGTTTGTGTTGATAACCAATGAGAATTCCTCCCCAAATATTAGTTGGTATGCTCATATTCCGAAAGATTATAGGATAACTGCATAAGGCTGTCCAGTAAATGAACATTTTCTACCACCTTATCAGGCGGAAGATGTAAATCAACCGGAGCAAAGTTCCATACAGCTTTAATATCACTTTCAGCTATAATATCAATTATCGTGGAAACCGCTTCTTTAGGAATGGTAATTGCAACTATGTCTATTGAGTTAACTTTTAAAAACTCAGAAAGCTGATTGATATTCATAATCTCAATATCATTAACTTTTGTACCGATGTACTCAGGTTTAACATCGAACATACCTTTTAGTACAAAACCACGTTTGCTAAAGGATGAATAATTGGCAATTGCCTGACCAAGTTTACCCGCACCTACTATAATCATGCTGTGAACTTCATCAAGACCTAATATTTTGGCAATCTCATTATAGAGATACTTCACATTGTAACCGTATCCCTGCTGGCCAAAGCCACCGAAATTATTAAGATCCTGACGAATCTGTGAGGCTGTAACATTCATCTTGTTACTAAGTTCAGCCGACGAGATTCTTTCTACATCAGCATCCAACAGTTCTCCCAAATATCTGTAATACCTGGGAAGACGTCGTATAACAGCTTTTGAAATCGTTCTTTCGTTCACGTAAAATTATCCCTCCAAGTGTTGTTGTGACCTATCTAATTAATTATATTAAATGACATATGCTCTGTCAAATCACATTCTACTCATCCAAAGTCAAATAATGTTCCCATTTTTCAATAAGTTGGTCCAGTTTTGTCTCAAGATTGCTACGCTTAGCTGACAGCTCATTTAACTTGGCAGAATTACTGGATATTTCGGGATTGAGGAATTCCTCGTCAATCTTTGCAATGGCTTCCTCCGTCTCGGTTATGCTGTTTTCCGTTTCTTCGATAGTCTTTTTAATCTTACGATTACGGGCATTAATGCTTTTTTGTTTTTGCCAGTCGGCTCTTTGCTCCGATTCCGCTTTTCTTGATGGAGCATCGGGCCGGTTGCCGATGTTATATGCTGCGTGCAGCTCATCACGTTTTTCCGAATAGTAATCATAGTTACCTATAAAGTTAACAAGGGTATTGCCTGTAAGCTCAAGTATTCTGGTAGCTGTAGCATTAATAAAATATCTGTCATGTGAGATGAAGAAAACTGTTCCTTTGTAGCCACGAAGGACATTTTCCAAGATTTCCTTAGAATCGATGTCAAGGTGGTTGGTGGGCTCATCTAAGAGAAGAAAATTGCATTCCGAAAGCATGAGCTTTGCCAAGGCCACACGTCCTTTCTCGCCACCGCTTAAGTCAGCTATCTTTTTGAATACATCATCTGCCGTAAACAGGAATGAAGCGCAAGTATTACGTACCTGTGTCTGGGTAAGACCGGGATATGCATTGGAAATCTCGTCATATATCGTATTGTCCGGGTCTAAGTTTAACTGTTCCTGGTCGTAATATCCGGGGTAAACTTTGGCGCCTAAGCGTACTTCACCACTGTCGGCTTTAATTATCCCGTTGATAATTTTTAATATTGTGGTTTTGCCTGTGCCGTTATCGCCTATTAAAGCCACACGTTCACCCTTTTTAACTTCAAATGAAAGGTTTTCAAAAAGCTTATTATCCCCGAAAGCTTTGGAAAGATCCGTAACGGTAAGTACATCTTTCCCACTGTCAATATTAGGCTCTAAGGAAAGCTTTATCTCATTATTTATATTAACGGGTTTATCCAAACGCTCGATTTTTTCAAGGGCTTTTTCCCTGCTTTCCGCCCTCTTGATGGATTTTTCGCGGTTGAAAGATTTGAGCTTATCTATTACTTCTTCCTGGTGCTTTATTTCTCTTTGCTGGTTTAGATACTGCTTTATCAAGGCATTGCGAAGCTCTTCTTTTTTGGCCGCAAATTCCGTATAATTTCCCTTATATACCCTGGTAACTCCGGCTTCCAAGTCAATTACTTTAGTAACGATTTTGTCCAGAAAATATCGGTCATGGGATACGATAATTACTGTTCCTTTGTAGAGAAGCAGGAAATTTTCCAACCATTCAATTGAATTCATATCCAAGTGGTTGGTGGGCTCATCAAGCATTATTATATCAGGCGAAGACACAAGAAGCTTACACAGAGCCACTCTGGTTTTTTGACCTCCGGAAAGCTTTCTTACATTCTTGTCAAAGTCATCTTCCGAAAAACCCAGGCCTTTAATTATTCCTGTCACTTCGCTTCTGTACTGATATCCTCCAAGCATTTCGAATTCATGATTCTTGTTGGTATAATCCTTCATGAGAGCATCAAGTTTTGCACCGGAAGTATCGGACATTTTACGCTCAATACTCCTTATATCCCGTTCTAAATCCATTACATCCTGCTTGGTCTCAAGGACTGCATTATAAATGGTATTGTCCAAGTCAAAATCCTGGTGCTGACTTAAGAAACCGATGGTTTTCCCCTTTGCAAGGGTGATGCTGCCGGAATCAGGCGCAGTCTCTTTCATGATAATCTTAAGAAGGGTTGACTTGCCCGCACCGTTAATGCCGACAATGGCAACCTTTTCTCGTTCTTCTATGTTGAATGTAGCATCCTTTATCACTTCTTCTATGCCGAAGGATTTTTGTATGTTTTGACAGGATAGAATCATAAAGTCTCCTTTTTATGTTAAAGGCTATGTTTTACAACATAGCCTCTAAAGTCTTTCTGATTTCTTTTATAAAACGCTCGCTGTTTAATACAATGGGGTTGGGGTTGGTTGTAATAAGAGCAAGGTCCTTGGTCATCTTACCGGATTCAATGGTCTTTATTGAAGCCTTTTCCAATTTTCGAGCAAAAGCAGAAAGCTCCGGAATGCGATCAAGTTCTCCTCTCTTCTTCAAGGCACCGGTCCATGCAAATATTGTTGCAATAGAGTTGGTGGATGTTTCTTCTCCCTTCAAATGCTTATAATAATGTCTTTGAACCGTTCCGTGGGCCGCCTCGTATTCAAAGATTCCTTCCGGGGATACAAGAACGGAGGTCATCATGGCAAGAGAACCGAAAGCAGTAGCTATCATATCACTCATTACATCGCCGTCATAGTTCTTACATGCCCAGATATAACCGCCCTTAGACTTGATTACTCTGGCAACCGCATCGTCAATCAATGTATAAAAATATTCAATTCCTTCTTTCTCGAAGGCCTTCTTATACTCTTCGTCATATATTTCCTGGAAAATATCCTTGAAAGTGTGGTCATACTGTTTGGAAATGGTGTCCTTAGATGAAAACCACAAATCTTGTTTTGTATCAAGGGCATAGTTAAAACAGCTTTTTGCAAAACTTCGGATTGAAGGAATCAGGTTGTGCTGACCCTGAACAATACCCGCTGACTTAAAATCGTGAATAAGTTCCCTGGTTTCGGTTCCATCCGGAGCTGTATAAACAATTTCACATTTGCCGGGTCCGGGAATCTTCATTTCAGAAGCCTTATATACATCACCGTAAGCGTGACGTGCTATAGTAATGGGTTTCTTCCATGTACGTACATTCGGCTCGATACCGTTTACAATAATGGGAGCACGGAATACGGTTCCGTCTAGGATTGCACGGATTGTACCGTTGGGGCTCTTCCACATCTCTTTTAATTTGTATTCGTCCATTCTTGCCGCATTAGGAGTTATTGTTGCACATTTTACAGCAACGCCCAATCTCTTGGTGGCATTGGCCGAATCAATAGTAACCTGGTCGTCTGTTTCGTTTCTGTGTTCAAGACCAAGGTCATAATACTCTGTTTTAAGGTCGATAAAGGGAAGTAAGAGTTCGTCTTTTATAATCCTCCAAAGGATTCTTGTCATCTCATCTCCGTCCATCTCGACTAAAGGAGTCTTCATAGGTATCTTGTTCATGGCTAAACCTCCGAAATTCATTATAGTAAAGTATTATAGTGTAGAAATACACCGTTGACAAGTCTCGTCATGAAAAAGTTACATGAAATACGCACAGAATCTCTCTGATATCTTCAAGTTATCATAACGGGTTTTGTACTCTTCCGGAGTAAGATCGTCAATGTAATTTTTTTGATAATTGCGAACAAGTCCATATTCTGCGGCAAAATCAACCCCCTTATTGTATGCGATGGCAGCATCAATCTCCTCCTTGTAATGTCCGATGATTACATTGCCGTTTACATGCAACCGGGCGGTATAACACTCTTTGCCCTTGTAAGTCCCTTTTGTCACACCGTAAAACCTGTTTACTATAATAATGTTTTCGTACCGAAAATCATACTTGTCTTTATTTTTAAAGTAGTAATCCTTTCCCATTATACTGTAGTTTTTAATACCGTATCTGGAGGGGAGGTTAATCTGCATTCCGTAATCCGCCACAAACAGATGCCCTTTTCTCTTCATTATGGTTCTCGTAGAATAAAAGAAGAGATCGTCAATGTCGAATTTCAATATGTCGTTGGGGGATATGTGATATGTGAAATACTTGTTTCTAAGATATATTGGGGTTTTAAAGTACATGTCATTATCTCTGAAATTAATCAAAGTAACACATTTTTGGTAATCAAGAATCTTTCGTTTGTTATTGAAGTCGTCAACGGACACCGATTTGTCATAAAGCAAAAGCTCTGCCTCTTTATATGCCAAATGAGCAGTCATGGCATCCTCGAAGCTGCCAAGACTTATATGCTTATTGTGAAAGGTGATGGATGACCTGTAGTATACGGATCCGTCCTTTTTTGTTGTGGTATATACGCCTTTTAATTGTCCCATGGTGATTCCTCCGCTTTGACGTATTTATGGAATTCATCTAAAAAATTATATCATATCCCCTATTTTTTTGTCAGCCTAATGGGCGGATTTAAGGTCACAAAATCTTGTGTCGGTTATTGCTTCTATGCTATAATGCATGAAAGTTTAACTTTAAAGCAAAAGGAAAAGAGGTTGGAGTAATGGATTTATTCTACAAAAGCACCAGAGACAAAAATGAAAAAGTAACCGCCTCCGTTGCGATTCTTAACGGCTTGGCTAATGACGGCGGATTGTATGTTCCGGAATCGATTCCCGAACTGGGTGTTGAACTCTCGCAGCTTGCCAATATGGATTACAGGGAAACGGCTTTTGCTGTTATGAGTAAATTCCTTACCGATTTTACAGAGGATGAATTAAAGCACTGCATTAACAGCGCATATGATGATAAATTTGATACAAAAGAGATTGCACCTGTTGTTAAAGTGGGTGATGCATATGGAATTGAACTATTCCATGGTAAGACCATAGCATTTAAAGACATGGCTCTTTCAATTTTGCCCCATCTTTTAACAACTGCGGCCCGTAAGAACAATATAAAAGATGAAATCGTTATTCTTACGGCCACATCAGGAGATACAGGCAAGGCTGCTCTTGCAGGATTTGCTGATGTTCCGGGAACCAAAATAATTGTATTTTATCCCAAGGATGGTGTAAGCCCCATCCAGGAAAAACAAATGGTTACTCAAACCGGAGATAATACATTTGTAGTAGGTATAAGAGGAAACTTTGACGAAGCCCAGACCGGTGTTAAAAAGATGTTTTCTAATAAGGACTTGAACGAGAGAATGAATGCAAAAGGCTTCCGCTTCTCTTCTGCCAACTCCATTAATATCGGCCGTCTGGTACCCCAGGTTGTTTACTACGTATACGCATATGGACGCTTGGTAAAGAATAACACTATCAAAGCAGGCGACAAAGTTAACGTGGTTGTTCCCACCGGTAATTTCGGTAATATTTTGGCAGCTTATTTTGCAGGAAAGATGGGACTTCCCATTGGAAAGCTTATATGTGCATCCAATGAGAACAAGGTTTTATATGATTTTTTCACCACCGGAGAATACAACAAGAACAGAGAGTTTATTCTCACATCCTCTCCGTCTATGGATATTCTTATTTCAAGTAACCTTGAAAGACTTATCTATTTATCCTGCGGATGCGATACTGACAAGAATATAGCTCTTATGAAAGAACTTAATGAGACCGGTAAATACACTATTACTGAAGACATGAAGAATAATATAAAGGACTTTTACGGAAACTATGCGTCAGAAGAAGAAACAAAAGAAACTATCCATGAAATCTTTGAAAAGTACCATTACCTTGCTGACACGCATTCAGCAGTTGCTTACTGTGTATACAACAAATACAAGAAAGATACGAAGGATTCTACGCCGGCGATAGTTGCTTCAACAGCCAGTCCTTATAAGTTTACAAGAAGTGTTATGACTGCTGTTGATTCCAAGTATGACAAGTTGTCCGATTTTGAGTTGGTGGACGAGATGACTCGTATTACAGGGGTTAAGATCCCTGCGGCAATTGAAGAGATTAGAACAGCTCCCATTCTTCACAAAACAGTTTGTGATTCCGATAAGATGCAGAAAACGGTTGAAGAATACTTGGGATTATAATCAGTAATCAGATTTGTATACAACAAGGCCCCGAGCTTATGCTCGGGGCTTTATGATTTGATTTAAATTGTCTTAGGTGATAACAGGAAGTTAATTGTTCCGAAGGGGAATATGACAGGTACATATAAAACGATGGAATCAAGTGTAATAATAGAATCCTCCATATGTCCCAAGGGATCTAAGTCAAGCTCTATTCCCACATCATTTGACATGTTAACTGAAAATAATCCGTTGTGAAGATTTAGAAAATCTTCGATTGATGCTTCTATATATTCATCATACTCATCCATTGTTTTGCCCATATATCTGGAAGCAAATTCAATAGATGTGGCAACATCCATATCGATTCCGGTAAACATATTCAAATCTCCCCGGATATTTTGATATGTACAATTCTTCGTAGCATATTCCGGAAGAATCTGAGCATCTAAAGGAGTAAAATCCTTACCGATAAATCTGATAAGGTTATTAAATAATAATGTAACATAGTTTACACATCCGGCTGATGATTCAAAATCATCAAATGAGTATGCGTTATCTATTAATATGCTAACGGAGTCTTTCTGACTGTCATTGAATTCTTCCGTCTCAATTTCATATTCGGACTGATAATCAATCATAAGGTCCTCAAGCTGATGAGATGTTACAATGCCTGAATCAACAAGAGCCTGACCAAATGTCAGATAATCCGGTCTTTGAGCGGTACACAATTCATCAACCTGTTCCGGAGTAAGATAACCTTCTTCAACGGCCAGCTCGCCAAACTTCTTATCAACATGGGTTTGAAGAATATGAATCTTCTCCACCTCACTGGCGGTCATATATCCCTCGCACATTGCAAGTGTTCCCAGCTTGATTTTAACATTGCTCTGGTTTTTAAGGATATCCAGCAATTGCTCCTTATCAATTATCCCTTTCTTGAGCAAAAAGTTTCCAAAAAATTGAGTAAACATCAGTTACCTCCCACCAAGATATTTGTCTAATATATCTCTTAAATGATCTTCATCAACGGGTTTTTGTATAAAATCAACCGCGCCGGCTTGCAAAGCCTCTTTGAGATATTTACTATTTCCAATTGATGACGCCATAACAATTTTTGCGTCTTTATCAAACTGAACCAACTCCGTAACAGCATCGATACCGTTCTTTTCGGGCATAACAATATCAAGGAAAGCGATCTGCGGCTTGTTTTCCTTATACAACTCCACAGCTTCATCCCCGTTTTTTGCTTCTATTATTTCGTATGCCCCAATTTCTGCAAGCAAATCTTTCATCTGACTGCGGGCTAAAATTGAATCGTCACAAATAAGAATTTTCATTGATTCAGTCCCCATAAACTGTTCTCTCCTTTATCCTTACAGACATCTACTTATGCAAATATTATTGTACAACAATCAAAAACAGAATTCAATAATTTTTAGAATTCTTTACACTTTTTGAACAATATCATCACGATTTTTATAAATGGAATCAGCAGGAACCACTCCCCTTACCATGGAAAGGGGATAAATATTGGTGTTACGACCAATTACCGATCCCGGATTTAATACACTGTTGCATCCGACTTCTACATGATCTCCTAAAATTGCTCCGAATTTTTTTAGTCCCGTTTCAAATATTTCATCTTTTGATTTGACACATACAAGAGTTTTATCGGATTTGACGTTGGAAGTAATTGATCCGGCCCCCATATGAGCCTTGAATCCCAGGCATGAATCGCCCACATAGTTGTAATGAGGAACCTGCACGTTATTAAAGAGAATAACATTCTTAAGTTCAGTGGAATTGCCGACAACACAAGAATTACCCACCAGAGCATTGCCTCTGATAAAAGCGCCCGGACGAACCTCTGTGTTCTCCCCTATTATTGCAGGCCCTAATATTGTTGCAGTCTCATAAACATGCGAAGACTTTGCAATCCAGATATTTTCGCCTCGTTGTTCATATGCGTCCCCGAGGGAAGGTCCTATCTTAAGGATTATTTCTCCGATATGTGGAAGAATCTCCCAAGGATATGTGTATTCTTTTATATAGTCCCCTGCAATGGATTCCTGTAGGGTAAACAAGTCATTAATTGTTATAGAAGCCATATGCTACCTCCCTATTATTTATAATACTTGCTTATGGATTCAAAAATCCTCTTAACCTGATATTGGTTGGATACACTCTTAACACTGTTAGTTTTTTTCGACACAAAGTCAGTAAGCTTATTCATGTATTCATCAGATGAAATGGTTCCATCAGATACCATTGTAAGGCCCTTCTCCCAGCTGGCAGTAAGCTCCGGATTAAGAAGAGATCTGATGGATGAGAATACCACGTCATGGATAACCTCTCCCATAAGAGTAGGGGTAAGAATCTGGGTCTTTTTGTTAAGTTTAATGTATTCTTTATTAACAAGTTTGTTAAGAATCTCGGCTCTTGTGGCACTGGTACCTATTCCGCTTCCCTTTATCTGGGCCCGCAGTTCCTCATCTTCTATGAGTTGTCCTGCATTCTCCATGGCAAGAATCATTGAACCGGAATTATATCTTTTGGGAGGTGTGGTTTCCCCCTCTTTAACAAAAGCATCCTTAATATCCAGGCTGTCTCCCTTTTTAAGTTTGGATATAATTTCAGATAAATCAGCGCTGTTTGCGGGAAGTTCACCGTCTTCCTCGGCTTCTTCATCTTTGGTACCTGAATTATTCTTACCTGCCCCAAAAGTATAATTCATCACAGAAAGATATCCTTCTTTTGCCAGAGTTTTAACGCCTGCATTAAATGTTTCATTCGAAACAGATACACTGATATTATTCTTTTGATATTCCGCTGCCGGATAAAAAATAGCCAAAAATCTTCTGGCAATAACTTCAAATACCTTGGTATGCAAATCAGAGAATTTAGATAAATTGGGGAATCCCTGACCGGTAGGTATAATAGCATAATGATCGGTTATTTGCTTGTCGTTTACATATCTTGTTTTAGCAAGACCTTTATATAAGCCATCATCCATAACATGTGATGCATATTCGGCTAAGTAGGGCAGATTGGTAAGCCCTTTAATATTTTTGTAAATTTCTTTTGATACAGCGGTTGAAAGAACTCTTGCATCAGTTCTCGGATAGGTAACCAGCTTTTTTTCATATAAATCCTGTACAATAGATAAAGTATCATTAGGACTAATTTTAAAAAGTTTTGAGCATTCATTCTGAAGTTCCGCCAAGTTAAATAATAAAGGCGGGTTCTTCTTTTCTTTCTTCTTCTCGATTTGCGTTACAAGGCCTTTTTCATCCGTGCTCTTTAGCGTGGATACCAGCTGCTTTGCCAACTCTTTATCTGTAAAGCCGTTGTCTTTATAAAGCTTGGAAGAACCGTAATAAGTTGATTCTGGATTTACTTTCCATTCGGCATTAAACACTGCCCCATCTTTTTCAAAACTTGCAAGAACCTTGTAAAATGGAGTCTTTACAAATTGTCTTATCTCCCGCTCTCTTCTAACCACCATTCCAAGTACACAGGTCATTACCCGTCCAACAGAGATGGGAATATATTTTGCATTAAACAAAGGTGACATGTTGTAAGAATACTTTAAGGTAAGAATTCTAGAGAAATTAATACCCATAAGGTAATCTTCCTTGGCACGAAGATAGGCCGAGTCAGATAACCTGTTATATTCGGATAAGGGTTTTGCTTCCCGAATACCTCTTAATATTTCTTCTTCTGTCTGGGAATCTATCCATACTCGCTTGCGAGCCTTTTCGGCCGGTACATTGGCCTCTTGATCCACCAGGCGATAAATATACTCACCTTCACGTCCCGAGTCAGTACAGACGTATATTACGTCCACATCATCTCTGTTTAAAAGTCTGGCTACGGTATCGAATTGTTTTTTGACCCCGGGAATAACCTCGTATTTAAATTCCTTCGGCAAAAAAGGCAGGGTATCCATACTCCACCTTTTTAATGATTCATCATATTTGTCGGGATAACTCATGGTAATAAGATGACCTACACACCAGGTGATAATGGTATCTTCTCCCTCTAAGTATCCGTCACATTTTTTGTAATCGCCCTTGAGTGCTTTGGCAAATTCTTGCGCAACACTGGGCTTTTCGGATATATATAAATGTTTCATAATATCTTAAATAAACCTCTAATGAGGGATAACTCCTTACAGGCTGCTGATGTCAACAAGAATAATTCTAGGCTCTTTCTCAGCTTCCTTCTTAAGCTTCTCATCAAATGATTTGGATGAGAACAGGTAATAATAATCAGCAGAAATCTTGGCCTGACCCATAAGGTCAAATAATTCAAGACACATACTGTAAGTAACGGTACGATCTTTCCAACGGCATAATCCGATAATAGCTTTGCCTTCTTCGTCAGAAGCTATAATATCGATATTGCCCTGTTTTCCAATCCAGCTTCCGATTTTACTGATTGTAATGGGAAGTTTACCGATTTTACTAAGAAGCAATAAGTACTCCTGGCATACCTTTACAAAATATCTGTCTAAATATGCATTAAGGTTAGGTTCAATATATGTCTCGTAAAACTCGCTTTCAGGCATAGTATTCAAATCAGAAAGATTGGAGTATATAAATCTATAATAGAAATTTACTATTGTGTTGCGGATTTGATATACACCTTTCTTGGTGTTAACCTTACCGGCGGTTTCATATGAATCAACTTTTTCAACAATATCGAGATCAATAAGATTATTGATATAAACGCTAATCTTAGCTCTTGAAAAGCCTGTATAAGCATATAAATCATTAAGCTTGTTCTTATCCGTTGCTAAGGCATACAAAATTGTATTGTATACTGACTGCTCACGAAGTTCTGCACCGATAATACGGTCTACCTCATTATACAGTATACCGTTTGGTGACAAAATCAACTTGCATACGTTATCTTTAATACTTCTGTTTTTATTCCATCTGTCTATATACTTGGGAATGCCTCCAATGATACCATATATTTTGACGCATTCTCTGGTATCATAACGCTCTAAAGTCTGAACAAGGTCAACAAAACCAATCTCCTCCATCTTGTGAGCTACAAATAGTTTCGTGGAACTGTTGTATTTCATGAAACCGGGAAGTTCGCTGCCAATCCAACCAATCTGAGAGCTTACCAAAATAACCATTACTTCTCTATCCTGGTCCTTAAGCAACTCTACTATGGTTTTAATAAACTCATCATCTTTTTTTGCAATAAACTGGAACTCATCAATGACCAATACAAATTTACCCGGCCTCGTGCGAAGCAGAGCATCTAGGGCATCTTTGTATTCAATTGAATCAAAATCTATCTGGAATTGATTTTTAATCTCGGTTGAAAAGAAGATCTTCTGCTGTAATTCAGAAGCCTGTTTTGCCATATAATAAAAATGGTTCTTGTCTTTACAGAATTCATTTACCATTCTTGTCTTTCCAAGACCCATGGCCCCATAAACTATAACAGCCTCATTTTCTCCTTTCTTGTAAATCTGGCTAAGTAAACTTAAATCGCGTTTTCTACTGGACAACATCTGTTTTCTCCCCTAAATTTTATCTTTAAAATATGTTTATTATTATAACATAATTATTATACTTTACAACAAGAAAATAAATAAAAAAATTAAAGCGACCCTTAACAAAACGTGTGCGGGGTCGCTCTAAAAAATATACTATTTTTTGTTTATAAAGCCTTTGGCTTTTAGGAGTTCGGCACATAACACCGCACCACCTGCAGCACCTCTTAAAGTATTGTGAGATAATCCCACAAACTTGTAATCGAATAAGGTATCCTCTCTTAATCTTCCTATGCTTATGCCCATTCCTCTCTCGAAATCAACATCTAATTTTACCTGTGGTCTGTTGTCATCTTCAAGATACTGAATGAACTGCTTGGGGGCGCTTGGAAGATTGAGTTCCTGAGGTAATCCGGAAAACTCAGTGATCTTTTTAATAAACTCTTCCTTAGTAGGCTTTTTCTTAAAGGATACGAATACAGCTGCTGTATGTCCGTCAAGAACGGGAACCCTGATACACTGGGTAGTAATTAGTGGGCCGTCAGCTTTAACTATTTCGCCGTTTTCTACTCTTCCCAGAACTCTAAGGGGTTCTTGCTCACTTTTTTCTTCCTCTCCTGATATAAAAGGAATTACATTAGCTACCATCTCCGGCCAATCTTTAAAGGTTTTGCCGGCTCCTGAGATTGCCTGATATGTTGTGGCAACTACCTGCGTAGGCTCGAATTCCTTTAAAGCTGCAAGCACAGGTGTATAGCTTTGAATTGAGCAATTGGGTTTAACCGCTATAAATCCTCTGGTTGTTCCAAGTCTTTTCTTTTGAGCCTCTATTACATCGAAGTGTTCCGGGTTAATCTCCGGAATAACCATGGGAACATCCGGTGTCCATCTATGGGCGCTGTTATTGGAAACCACAGGGGTTTCCGTTCTTGCATAATCTTCCTCGATTTTTCTTATCTCATCTTTGGACATGTCAACGGCGCTGAATACAAAATCAACTTTTGCCGCAACATGTTCTACTTCGTTTACATTTAATACTACAAGATTCTTAACAGCTTTAGGCATTGGGGTGGGCATCTTCCAACGGTCTCCCACAGCCTCCTCATAAGTCTTGCCTGCACTTCTGGGGCTTGCTGCAATGGTTGTAACCTCAAACCATGGGTGATTCTCCAGCAAAGAGATAAACCTTTGGCCAACCATACCCGTTCCGCCCAATATTCCGACTTTTAATTTATCACTCATTATTTATCGCTCCTTCAATTACACTATGTAAAATTTGTGCGCGTACGACAAACAAATGTCCGCAACATAAACATAGTATATTCGATTCTCTTACAGAATGCAATTGTTTTTTAAATATTCTTTTTCTATAGATATTACTTTGAGCATTGCTTCCTTGCCGGGAGCCCCTATAGTAAGTCTTTTATCAACACAAGTCTTAAGGCTTACTGCATCATAGATATCGTCTTCGAACACATCACAGATTTCTTTTAATTCTTCAAGTGACATATCCAGTATGGCTTTGTTCTTATCAATACATGTAAGAACCAGTCGTCCTATTATTCCGTGAGCATCCCTGAAGGGAACTCCTTTATTAACAAGATAGTCTGCCGCATCTGTGGCATTGGTGAATCCATTCATGGCGCTCTCGGCCATAACTTCCTTATTGAACTTGACGGTAGATATCATGCCATCAAATAATGCGATGCAACCCTTTGCTGTATCAATAGCATCAAAGGTCATCTCTTTGTCTTCCTGCATATCCTTGTTATATGCCAAAGGAAGCGCTTTCATGGTTGTAAGCATTGAAATTAAAGCACCATATACTCTTCCGGTCTTGCCTCTTACAAGCTCAGCAATATCCGGATTCTTCTTTTGAGGCATAATTGAACTTCCTGTACTGTAGGCATCATCAATTTCTACGAAGCGGTACTCATTGGAATTCCATATTATTATCTCTTCGGAAAATCTGCTAAGATGCATCATCACAGTAGAAAGACATGATAATAATTCTATGAGATAATCTCTGTCAGATACGGAATCCATAGTGTTTAAAGTCGGGCCGTCGAATCCAAGAAGTTCTGCCACATATTCTCTGTCAAGGGGGTATGTGGTTCCGGCCATTGCTCCTGCCCCAAGTGGGCAAAGATTCATCCTCTTATATATATCAGCCAGTCTTCCTCTGTCACGTTTAAACATCTCAAAGTACGCACCAACGTGATGAGCCAAGGTTGTGGGCTGAGCCTTTTGCAAGTGAGTAAAGCCCGGCATGTAGGTGTCGGTGTTATCTTCCATAATCTTAAGAAGAGTTGATAACAGATTAAACAGGAGTTCATCTATAGTCTTAATCTCATCTCTGATATATAATCGCATATCCAGCGCAACCTGATCGTTACGACTTCTACCGGTATGTAGTTTTTTGCCGGCATCTCCGGCGCGATTAATAAGATTAGCCTCAACAAAACTATGAACGTCCTCGTATTCTTCTGTAATAAGAAGTTTGCCCGAAAGAGTCTCGTCTAATATATCCTTTAAATTCTTTATTATTATGTCTTTCTCATCATTTGTAATAATCTTTTGTTTTGCAAGCATGGTAACATGAGCAATGCTGCCTTCTATGTCCTGTTTAACAAATCTTTTATCAAATGATATAGAGGCATTAAAGTTACATACTAATTTATCCGTTTCCTTGGTGAATCGTCCACCCCATAACTGTGCCATGGATTATCTCCCTTCATTAATTCAGAGTAATTTCTTTATTATTAAAATAAATCTCGTACCAAACAAGGAACATATAAATTACCCATATTTTCTTGCTTTCATCGGAAGCACCTTCCCTGTGCCTTTCAAGAAGGGCGTTAATGAAGTCAAGCTCAAAGAATTTTTCTGCCGTCTTTGAATTAAAAGCTTTTTTTATGTCGTTGTAATACGTATCTTCTTTTATCCATCTGGCCAAAGGAACCGGGAAGCCCAGTTTCTTCTTACCGGCTACATCCTGAGGAATATATTGCTTTGCCACTTCACGGAAGGCGTATTTAGTAACATTGTGGTGAATCTTGTGCTCTGCGGGAATATGTCTTGCGGTTTCGAAGACTTCCTTATCCAGGAAAGGAACACGTGATTCCAAAGAATGAGCCATGCTCATCTTGTCGGCTTTAAGGAGAATATCTCCCACTAGCCACAGGTTAATATCTATAAGCTGCATTTTGGCAAAATCAGAGCCCTTAGCGTCTTTATAAATAGGCGCTGTAACTGAGTAAGGGAAGTTGGACTCTCCCACGTTGTCCTTTTTCAGAAATCTTTTAATCTCCGTCTGGGAGAATCTGTTGGCATTGCCGATAAAACGACGCTCTAAAGGAGTGCAACCTCTGATAAGAAAGTTTTTGCCCTTAAAGTTCTTCTTGCTCTTTACTAACTTCTTCCTTAAACTTTGTTTTAATCCCCTGGGAAGCAGTTTAAATCCGGCCAGTGATTTAGGCTCATGATAAATATTATAACCGCCGAAGAGCTCATCGGCACCTTCACCGGACAGAACAACTTTAACTCTTCTGGCGGCAAGTTCATCAACCAAATATAAAGCCACACATGAAGCGTCCGCTAATGGTTCGTCCATATAGTACTGGACTTTATCCAATACACTAAAATACTCTTCTGAAGAAATAGACTTTCTTTCGTTGGAGATATTCATTCTCTCTGCGAATCTCTTTGCATAACCAAGCTCATTGTGGTTATCCTTTGAGAATCCAACTGTAAATGTCTTGGCGCCGTTAAACCTTGATACAACAAAGCTTGAATCAACACCGGATGACAAGAGTGATCCTACTTCAACGTCTGATATCATGTGATATTTGACAGAATCAGCCAAAGCCTTATCCAATCTGTCTATAGTATCCTTGACAGAAATGCCCTTATCTTCTTCGAACTCCGGCGTCCAGTATCTCCTGGTCTCAAACTTTCCGTCTTTATAAACGAAGGAATGGGCCGGGGGCAGCTTAAATATTCCCTTAAAAAATGTCTCCGGAAGGGCTGAATACTGGAAAGACAAATAAGCCTCTAATGCATCCTCGTTAAACTCTTTATGGTAGGCCGGATGCTCCAATATGCTTTTTATCTCCGATGCATATATGAAATGATTGTCTGATAAGCTATAATAAAAAGGTTTTATTCCAAAAAAATCCCTGGCTCCGAACATTTCATTCTTATTCTTGTCCCATATTACAAAAGCAAACATGCCACGAAGATGATCTGTAAGGTTCTGACCGTATTCTTCGTATCCGTGTACCAGAACCTCCGTGTCTGAATTATTGGCAAAGGTATGGCCTTTACTTATCAAATCTTCTCTTATCTCTTTGTAATTATATATCTCGCCATTCATTGTAACAACAATGCTGCCATCCTCGTTAAACATAGGCTGGGAGCCGTTATTCAAGTCAATAATACTTAGTCGACGAAATCCTATAGCCACTGGCCCGTCAACAAATTTTCCTTCACTGTCGGGACCACGATGAATGATTTTTTGCATCATCCCGGAAAGAACTGCTTCCGCGTTATCTGTTTCTCCGACAAATCCACATATTCCACACATAATTCTTCCTTCTTTTTCCTGAAATTAAATATAAGAATATCACAAAATCCCTTTATTAACAACGTTTTTAGAGAAAACGCAGCCGCAAAAATTTTGTCTGTACAGATTATACTCATTTGATAGCTCTATTGAACGTTTATAGCCGTTTTTCTTTTTGAAATCGGATGTCAAATGTTTTATTCCATACTCTATTTCAAGTTTTTCGCCTATTTCGTTTATCCAGTCGGCATTCTTATGCGGGCTTATACTAAGAGTGGTCGTAAAATAATCAAAGCCCTTGTCCACCGCAACATGGGCGGCTTCTCTCATTCGCAGTTCATAACATTTGTAGCATCTTTTGCCTCTTTCCGGTTCATGTTCAAGCCCCTTTGACATTTCCCGAAAGACTTCCGGACGATAGTCTCCCTCTATGAATGAGACCTTGTTTTTGACCGGTAAAAGGGATATAAGGCGCTTGCATTCATTAATTCTTTTTTTATACTCGGATTCTTCGGATATGTTGGGGTTGTAATAAAAGATTGTAATAGAAAAAAACCGGGTCAGATACTCCAGGCAATAGCTGCTGCAAGGAGCACAACAGGCGTGCAATAACAAGGAAGGCGTATCGCCTTCAGGTATATTAGCTATTATATTGTCTAATTCTTTCTGGTAGTTTCTGTTCATAATAAATGATATAGGGGTACTTTTGCACCCCTATTTTTCTGAAAAATCTTCTATTCCTATAATTGTTATGTTACGGCAGCTGGAATCATGAGTAAGATCAATCTCCACACCGGTTTCTTCAATAATAACTCTAGGCCTCAAGGTGTTGTACTTGTAGTTATTGGCAACAATAGCACGTTTACCGTCAGACAAGATAACAGTACTTCCTTTGGGATAAATAGGTACATACCCAAGGAATACCTCTACCACATCTCTATCAAATAAGGTGCCACAGGATGCCATAAGAAGTTCTGTGGCATCTGCCGGGGTGTACGCTTCCTTGTAGGGTCTCTTTGATGTCAAAGCATCATATACGTCGGCCACGTGAATAATACGGGCAAATCTGTGAATCTTTGAGTCCTTTAGACCAAAGGGATATCCGGAACCGTCAACATTCTCATGATGACACAGGATTCCTATTTTGGTGGTAGCCGCAATATCCCATCTGTCTTTAACTATATTATATGCTATAGTGGGATGGGTCTTGACAAGAGCATACTCCTCTTCCGTAAGACGACCCGGTTTGTTAAGAATCTCATCAGAAATCTGCAGTTTACCAATGTCATGTAATAATGCAGACAAGCAAAGATCCGTAAGCTCGTCATATTTAAAATTCATTCCCATGGCAACCATGGTAGATAAAACTGCAACATTAACGGAATGCTTATATGTATAATCATCAAATGTTCTAAGATCAATAAGATCTAGCATTATGGAGTCAGAATTCATAAGCTGATCAACGATACTCTTACTGATATTGATGGTTGTTTCCAAATCAAAGTCCTTGATACATTTGACAGCATGAGCACGCAATTCGGCAGTAATAGCTTCTTGCACAACAATTTTATTGGAGATATCATCCTCTATATAAGCACCGATAACGCCTCTTGCTTCAAGGCTCTTTATAAAATCCTCGGTAAGTCTGACACCGTGGTTAATCAGAATCTTATCGCCGGCGTCGTAAATTGCTTTGGCAACCAGCATGGAGGGTTGTAATTTCGAGATCGGTATAAAACGCATATCTTATTCCTTTGTGAATCCTTATATATCAAAAATTTTAATTGCATTCAAAAATAAAAACATATATAATAGCACTGTTAGCTTCGATAGCTCAGATGGTAGAGCGACGCACTCGTAATGCGTAGGTCGAGGGTTCAAGTCCCTTTCGGAGCTTTTTATTTATTTAACAGTGAATTTACCAATTCAATAAAGGCATCAACATCCATAGGCTTAGTGAAATAACCCGCTACGCCTATTTTTTTGGCCATATCCTTAACAAGTTCCTGGGTATTCGCGGAATAGATTATGACATTAACGTCTTTCTTTAATCTGAAAAACTCCTGGCATAAGGCTAAGTCTTCGCAATCCGGTAAGGTAACATCAAGCACAACAATGTCAGGATTATGTTCTAAGAACAACTCCTTGGCTTCAATAGCAGTACCGGCCTGGTAGATTTCATCATAACCTGCATTCTTTAATGCATCCTCCGTCATCTTTCTAACAAAAACCGCATCGTCTACAATCAAAAACTTATGACCCATAATAATATCACCTACTCAAATTGAATTAAATGTTTAATTAATAAATACAAATGCCCTAACATTTATTGTAATATATATTAATTATTCTCTCAACAGAAAAATAAATTTAAGTGCACCCAAAATAGTGCACTTAAACAGTATCTGCATAAAATGTAATCTTAGAAATAGTTGTTAACCAATGATTCGGCATTAAGTCCGGCATATCTGCCTGCACCATCATACATTCTGGAAATCTTGTTAACAGCATTCTTGCTCATGTCTTCAATCTGGCTTGCTCTCTCGGAAATACGCTGTCCGAAGGAATTGTGTCCGGTAAACAAAGAATTGATATCAGACACTTTAGAAGCCAAAAGTTTCTCTTTATCAACAGAGAGTTTATTGCCGTCACCGATAGTTATTCCCACTTTAGACAAGGATGCTTCGTTGGCTGCTGTAAATTTGGTCATGTATGCGCCTTTTTTCAGCAGAGAATTGTTATTAGTATAATCAAATGTATCAAGTGTTCTATTATAAGAATCAGCAAACGCTGACACTGCATTGTAGATGCCATCCCTGCCGGTCTCTTCACTGACTTTAGAGAGTTCACTGACTGAACGCTTTAAGGATGAAGCCGCAGACTGAACTGACTTGTACTTCTGTGTTGTTGATGTATTGTCACCTGCTTTTACTCTTACGCCTTCAGTCTTTTGACGATTGTAACCTGCATTAACATTGTTTTTATAGCTGCCGTTTTTTATACTGTTATAATCGCCTATTGCACCACTCAAAGAGCCCAGGTTGCCGGACTTGTTAAAAGTCGTACTGCCTGAGTTACTCGTATAGTAGTTCTTCATGAAGTTGTTAGAATAATTAGCATTCAAATCGAAATTCTGTGCCATTCTTCTTTAACCTCCGACGATAAGTATAGTATAGCTCATTTAAATCTTAGCATAACTCGTCTAATTATGCAAATATTTTGTAGAATAAATAAAAATTTATTATACAATTTAGCAAATATTAGGCGATAAGTACTATATTATCAAATTCCTTTCAATATATTAATCGGTAATATAGGACTAAATCTTTACACCAAATCTAATTAAATCTCGTGAATAAACAAACCGCTTCTAAGCTTAGGCTCAAACCAGGTGGATTTGGGTGGCATAAGTAAACCTGCATCTGCCACATCAAACAATTCTTTCATGGAAACGGGATACATGGCAAAAGCTACTCCCGAATCAAAATCATCCGTATGCTTTTCAAGGAAATCAAGACCCCTTATTCCTCCAACAAACTCTATTCTTTCATTGGTCTTGGGATCATCAATATCTAAGATGGGAGCAAGGATATTATTCTGCAATATGGAAACGTCCATGCCTTCTACCGGGTCATCAGTAAGATACTTTTCTTTGAAAACAAGACGGTACCACTTATGTCCCAAATACATGGTGCATTCTCCTCTTTTAGCGGGTTTAAGGACCTTTGTGGCGATTTCTGCTACATCAGCTATATCCCGAACCTTTTTTAAGAAGGCCTCAGGGCTGTTCCCGTTTAAATCATGAACTATTCTATTATAATCCATAATGGAAAGCTGTGTATCAGCAAATAGAACTGACAGGAAGTAGTCATACTCTCCTGCTTTCCCGCCGTTTGCTTCCCGTCTCATAAGACCTGCTTTAACCGCAGATGCGGCCCTATGGTGACCATCAGCTATATAAAGATACTTGGTATCCCTGAAAAGATCTGTAATCTCTTTAATGGTAGCATCGTCATCAATGACAGTAACCGTATGCCTTACACCGTCATCGGATGTAAAATTGTTAATAGGCTTTTTGCCGACCTTAATTTTGTTAATGATATCCGTAATCTTCTTATTTTCTTTATACGCAAGGAATATGGGGCCTGTCTGGGCACCGCAGGTATCCACGTGCCTTATACGGTCTCGCTCCTTGTCTGCACGGGTATTCTCATGTTTTTTAATTACATCATTCAGATAATCATCAATGGATGCACAGGCAACGATACCTGTCTGTACATGGCCCTTCATCTCCAATTCATAGAGATAGAGACATGGTTTATCATCTTTCACAAAGTCACCTTTTTCAACACGTTCCCACAGCAAATCATGGGCCTTTTTATATACTTCATCGGCATAGGTATCCGTCTCCGGTCCGAATGCCGTCTCAGCCCTGTCTATTGAAAGAAAAGACATGGGATTATCTGCAACCACCTTAGTGGCCTCTTCTCTGTTATATACGTCGTAGGGAAGGGCCGCTATGACATTTGCCAGATCCCATCTTGGCCTGATTCCCCTAAAAGCTCTTATATCAGCCATAATTACCTCCTAAAAAAGCAAATCACGGGGTCGGTTATAACGACCCCGTGATTATTATAATATAAAAATTGCTATTTTATAACTCTAATCTTTACAACGCCTTCAACATCTTCAAGCTTCTTTAATAAATCATCTGTAATCTCAGACTCGATATCAAAGAGTGAGTAAGCAAAGTCCCCTTTACTCTTGTTAGTCATGTTGGCAATGTTGATATCAGCTGCAGCCATGATAGCTGTAAACTGTCCTAACATGTTCTTTACGTTCTTATGATAGATAGCAACTCTGTGCGCACCGCCTACAGGGCCTAAATCACAGTTGGGGAAGTTAACGGAGTTGCGGATATTACCGTTCTCCATGAAATCCATCAACTGACGAACTGCCATCTTAGCACAGTTATCTTCTGCCTCTGCTGTAGAAGCTCCAAGGTGAGGAATAACAATTACTCCGTCCTTGCCTACAGTTGTAGGATTGGGGAAGTCTGTTACGTATCTCTTAACCTTACCGTCAGCTAAAGCTTTAATCATATCTTCTTCATCAACAAGCATATCTCTTGCAAAGTTAAGAACAACAACGCCATCCTTCATCTTGTCGATTGCAGCGGCATTAACCATCTTCTTGGTGTCATCCGTAAGAGGTACATGTATTGTAATATAATCGCAAGTTTTGTAAATCTCGTCTACATCTTTAATGTGCTTAATATCTCTTGCAAGATTCCAAGCAGCCTCTACGGAAATAAAGGGATCGTATCCGTATACATCCATTCCGAGAGCCATTGCTGCATTAGCAACTTTAACTCCGATAGCTCCAAGACCGATAATTCCCAACTTTTTGCCGTATATCTCGTTGCCGGCGTACTGTTTTTTCTGCTTTTCAGCCTTAGCAGCCACATCAGCATCTCCTGCCTGGTCTGCGACCCAGTTAACACCACCAACGATGTCTCTGGATGCCATAAGCATACCTGCAATTACAAGTTCCTTAACGCCGTTAGCGTTAGCTCCCGGTGTGTTGAATACTACAACACCGTGCTCAGCGTATTTCTCAATGGGAATATTATTTACTCCCGCACCGGCTCTTGCAACTGCAAGAAGGTCTTTGCCGGGCTCCATATCATGCATCTTGGCACTTCTTACTAAAACTGCCTGTGCTTCATCAAAATTATCTGTATTAACATACTCATCTGTCAAAAAGTCTAATCCCTCTTTGGAAATGGGATTAAGGCATGTATATTTAAACATTTTTATCCTCCGCTATTTACTTGTGTTATTAATTATTTTGTGTTGGCAACCTCGAATTTGCGCATGAATTCAACTAACTTCTCAACGCCTTCGATAGGCATAGCATTGTAGATGCTGGCTCTCATTCCACCAACAGTTCTGTGACCTTTAAGGTTCTCAAATCCTGCTTCTTTTGCTTCTTTTACAAACTTAGCATCAAGTTCTTCATCACCTGTAACAAAAGGAACGTTCATAAGAGAACGGTCTTCCTTTACAACTGTTCCTTTAAAGAGCTTGCTCTCATCAAGGAAATCGTAAAGAATCTTAGCCTTCTTCTCATTCTTTTCTTTCATTGCTGCAAGACCGCCCTGAGCTTTAAGCCACTTAAATACCTTGCCGCAGATATAGATACCGTATGCAGGCGGTGTATTGTAAAGAGATTTGGCATCTGCATGAGTCTTGTACTGTAACATGGTGGGAGTTCCGGGAAGAACATCTTCTGTAATAAGGTCCTCTCTGATAATTACAATAACTACACCTGCAGGTCCAACATTCTTCTGAACACCACCGTAAATGATACCGTATTTGGTAACATCAACAGGTTCTGATAAGAAACATGATGAAACGTCTGCTACAAGAGTCTTGCCCTTGGTGTTAGGTAATGTTTTGTACTTTGTTCCGTAAATAGTGTTGTTCTCACAGATATATACATAATCTGCGTCCTCTGAAATCGGAAGGTCACTGCAATCCGGAATATAAGAAAATGTCTTGTCTTCTGAAGATGCGATTGCATTAACTTTACCGTATTTCTGTGCTTCTTTATATGCCTTCTTTGCCCACTGACCCGTAATAATGTAGTCAGCCACCTTATTCTTCATAAGGTTCATGGGAATCATCGCAAACTGCTGTGATGCGCCACCCTGTAAGAATAATACCTTATAGTTGTCCGGGATATTCATAAGATCCCTGATGTCTTTTTCAGCTTCTGTGATGATCTCCTCAAAAGCTTTCGAACGGTGACTCATCTCCATTACCGACATTCCTGTACCCTTATAGTCTAACATTTCGTTAGCTGCTTCTTTTAATACTTCTTCCGGTAATACAGCCGGACCTGCTGAGAAATTGTACACTCTACTCACTTTTGAGTCCTCCTTTTTAACATATTGAGCTCTTTTAGCCCTATTTTTTTTATTCACTTCGCAATTATTCTCAAGTAATTGCAAAGTACTTATAATTCAAAATGTGAACGTGTATTGTTCGCAATTCGAATTTAAGCCAATTGTATATATTCGTTAAAAACTTATCAAGGTGTATTTTTGCCTAAAAAAACATTAGTTTCTAACAAAATTTCGTGATTATTTTTTTATATCACTTTCGTCGAATACCTCGCTGATAGAGGCTCCCGGCGCAACCATCGGCCATACTTTGTCATCTTTTTCAATCTGACAGTCTATAACAAATGGTTTCTTAAGCTCTAAAGCCTTTTGTAAAGCCGCTGTATACTCTTCTCTTGTAGTAACGCGAACTCCTTCAACCCCAAGGCCTTCAGCCACTTTTACAAAGTCAACTCCGTCATCTAATATAGTTGCGGAATATCGTTTTTCGTAGAATAATGTCTGCCACTGACGAACCATACCAAGTACATGGTTATTGATACATACCTGGATTATGGGAATATTATGTCTTGAGGCAGTTGCCAGCTCATTCATGTTCATTCTGAAGCATCCGTCACCGGCAATATTAATAACTGTTTTATCCGGGCATCCCGTTTTTGCACCTATACAAGCGCCTAAGCCGTATCCCATGGTGCCGGCACCGCCTGATGATATGAAAGTTCTGGGCTTAGTATACTTGTAATACTGGGCTGCCCACATCTGGTGCTGTCCCACGTCTGTTGTTATAATAGCGTCTCCGCCTGTAATCCTGTAGGTTTCACTAACAACAAAGGGGCCGTTAAATCCATCAGGGACATTTACGGGATATTTGTTCTTATATTCAATAATATGATCAAGCCATGTTCTGTCTTTTTTCTCTTCAATAAGAGGATTAACACGCGCTAAAATCTCTTTTATATCTCCGATAACCGAAGCGTGTGTGCGGATATTTTTGTTAATCTCCGCAGGATCAACGTCAAACTGTACTACTTTGGCACCGGCTGCAAACTTGGCAGTGTTGCCGGTTACACGATCGGAGAATCTTGCTCCGATGGTAATGAGTACGTCACATTCGGATACACCGTAGTTGGAAGCCTTGGTTCCGTGCATACCAATCATTCCGGTGTAAGCCTCATCTGTGCCCGGGAAACCTCCCTTACCCATAAGGGAATCACCTACGGGAGAATTAATCTTCTTGGCAAATTCCATAAGTTCTTTGTCTGCTCCCGATATAACTGTACCGCCACCTGTATAGATAAAAGGTTTCTTGGCACTGTTAATAATTTCTACCGCCTTCTTAATATCTGCATCACTTATCTTAGATACAGCTCTCTTAATTGGTGCAATCTTGACAGGAGTGTATTCAGCCTTAAGGGCTGTCACATCCTTAGTTATATCCACCAATACAGGACCCGGTCTTCCGGAGCCTGCAATAAGGAAAGCCTTACGAATGGTATCCGCCAGCTTATCTACATCCTTAACAATAAAATTATGCTTGGTTATAGGGGTTGTAATGCCGGTAATATCAATCTCCTGGAAGGTATCCTTACCCAAAAGAGAGACTGCAACGTTAGCTGTAATTGCAACCATGGGAACCGAATCCATGTAAGCAGTTGCAATACCTGTTACAAGGTTAGTAGCTCCGGGGCCTGATGTGGCAAAGCACACACCGGTCTTACCTGTAGCTCTTGCATATCCATCAGCAGCGTGGGCTGCTCCTTGCTCATGAGAGGTAAGAATATGCGTAAATGTATCCTGATATTTGTATAAAGCATCATAGATATTAAGGATTGTACCGCCGGGATAACCGAAGATGGTATCCACACCCTGCTCCTTAAGACATTCCAATACGATTTCCGATCCTGTTAATTCCATAAAAGCACCTCTTATTACTATCTATGTTTTACGATTGGGGAGCCTCCAAGATCGCTCCTCTGTTAGCCGAAGTTACCATGCTTCTGTAACGCTTGTGATAGCCTGTAATCTCTCCCGGATCTTTGGGAACCCAGGCAGCTCTTCTCTTGGATAACTCTTCTTCTGATACATCGAAATTAAGTGTATTCTCGGGGATATTAATCTTAATGATATCTCCCTCCTCTACAAGAGCAATGTTACCGCCTACCGCAGCTTCCGGTGATACGTGGCCGATGGATGCACCTCTTGATGCACCGGAGAATCTTCCGTCTGTAATAAGGGCTACACATTCGCCAAGTCCCATTCCCGCAATGGCTGATGTAGGATTAAGCATCTCTCTCATGCCCGGGCCGCCTTTGGGGCCTTCATATCTGATAACTACAACATCACCGGGATTAATCTTGCCGCCAAGGATTGCATCAATTGCATCTTCTTCACAGTCAAATACCCTTGCCGGACCCTCATGCACCATCATCTCCGGTGCAACTGCCGAACGCTTAACCACTCCCGAATCAGGAGCAAGATTACCTTTAAGCACAGCGATACCGCCGGTTTCGCTGTATGGATTATCAATTGGTCTTATTACTTCAGGATTCTTATTCTCACATCCTGCAATATTCTCTGCTATAGTCTTGCCTGTAACTGTAATAAGGTCGGTCTTTAAAAGCCCCTTTTTATTAAGCTCGTTCATTACAGCATATACACCGCCCGCCTCATTAAGGTCTTCCATATATGTAGGACCTGCGGGTGCAAGATGACAAAGGTTAGGTGTCTTGGCACTGATTTCATTGGCTATATCAACATTAAGCTCTACTCCTGCCTCATGGGCAATTGCCGGAAGGTGAAGCATGGAGTTGGTAGAACATCCGAGAGCCATATCAACGGTAAGGGCATTGATAAATGCATCCTCTGTCATGATATCTCTGGGTCTTATGTTCTTCTCCAACATCTCCATTACTTTCATTCCTGCATGTTTTGCAAGTTTGATTCTCTCAGAATAAACTGCAGGGATTGTTCCATTACCTTTAAGTCCCATTCCCAATACTTCGGTCAAACAGTTCATGGAATTGGCTGTATACATACCTGAACAGGAACCGCATGTGGGACAAACCTTTTCCTCATATTCTCTTACTTCTTCATCAGTCATCTTGCCGGCTGCATGGGCACCTACGGCCTCAAACATGCTTGAAAGGCTTCTCTTCTTGCCGCCTAAGTGTCCTGCAAGCATGGGGCCTCCTGAAACAAAGACTGTGGGAATATTTATTCTTGCTGCAGCCATTAACAAACCGGGAACATTCTTATCACAGTTGGGAACCATTACAAGTCCGTCAAACTGATGGGCAAGAGCCATACACTCAGTAGAATCGGCAATCAAGTCTCTTGTTACCAACGAATACTTCATGCCCTGATGTCCCATTGCGATACCGTCACAAACTGCAATGGCAGGAAATACCACAGGAACACCGCCGGCTTCAGCTACTCCAAGCTTTACCGCATTAACAATTTTATCAAGATTCATATGACCCGGGACTATCTCATTATAAGAGCTGACGATGCCGATAAGAGGCTTGTGCATCTCTTCTTCAGTAAATCCCAAAGCATTAAATAAACTTCTGTGGGGCGCTTGTTTGATTCCGACTTTAACATTATCACTGCGCATATCTCCATCTCCTTTACTACACAAACTATTTAATTCTTTCTATTAACAGGGTGCCCATTTCGGTACAACCCACCTTAGTCTTTCCTTCAGACATAATATCAACGGTCCTGTATCCGTCTTCCAACACCTGCTTTACTGCCGTTTCTATTGCATCCGCTTCTTTACCCAGGTCAAAGGAAAAACGAAGCATCATAGCCGCTGAAAGTATTGTGGCTATAGGATTGGCAATATCCATTCCCGCAATATCAGGAGCCGATCCGTGACTGGGTTCGTATAATCCGAACTTAGTCTCATTAAGGCTGGCAGATGCCAACATTCCAATAGATCCCGTTACCATACTTGCCTCATCGGATAAAATATCACCGAACATGTTCTCTGTAAGGATAACATCGAACTGAGCGGGGTCCTTTACAAGCTGCATAGCACAATTATCAACAAGCATGTGCTCAAGCTCTACTTCCGGGAAATCGGCAGAAACTTCATTAACAACCTTTCTCCAAAGTCTTGAAGAATCAAGAACATTTGCTTTGTCAACACTTGTAACTTTCTTCTTACGCTTCATGGCGGCTTCAAAACCCTTAATAGCGATTCTTCTAATCTCGCCTTCTGTATAGGTGAGTTCATCGTAAGCCTTAAGTTCACCGTTTTCCGTAACGGTCTTACGGTCTCCAAAGTATAAACCGCCTGTAAGCTCACGCATAATCAACATATCAAAACCCTTGACACTAATCTCCTCTTTAAGGGGACAAGCTCCTCTAAGTTCTCCGTAAAGTACTGCAGGACGAAGGTTTGCAAAAAGATTCAACTCTTTACGCATTCGAAGAAGTCCTGCCTCAGGTCTTAAGTAAGGCTCTAACTTGTACCAGGGAGATGTGGAAGTGTTTCCTCCGATAGAACCCATCAAAACCGCATCACTGTTCTTGGCGCATTTAACAGCCTCATCAGTAAGGGGAACTCCGCAAGCATCAATAGACGCTCCACCCATTAGAATCTCTGTATAATTAAACTTGTGATTATATACTTCACCAATCTTATCTAAAACTCTTGTGGCCTGGGCGGTAATCTCAGGACCGATTCCGTCACCGGCGATAACTCCGATATTAAAATTCATCAAATCATTCCTTTCTTGCTAACCTTGACTTTTCTTTTTCAATTAAGCAATATAATACAATGTTTTTCAAATAAATAATAGATGACATTTTTAATCAGATATAAAAAAAGTACAGCCCTTTTACAAAAGCTGTACTTAAAATAAATCAATTTTTTATGACTCACTTACATTGGCTCCGGCTTTCTCAACCTCGGCGATACATGACTTCTGCATAGGAATACGACAGTTTTTATTATTTCCGAATTCAACAATAACTGTATCTTCCGAGAGGTCAATAAGAATACCGTAAAAACCACTAGTGGTTAAAACAGTATCACCAACAGCCATCTCTGCAAGCATAGCGTTCTTTCTCTTCTGTTCCTTCTGCTGCGGACGAATCATCATAAAATACATTACAGCGAATAATGCAACAAGCATTACTATTGTATAGATTCCGTTTGACATGGTAAATCTCCTCCTAATTCACCGATTTATAACAATCTTATGTGAAATAATATACTCTTTTGCTCCATCAATAATGAACACTTTAATCATTATACGAGAGAAATATAAATTTCACAAGTCTTTTTTTCAAAAGCTGTAATATTTTATATTCCCAGTTCATTCATTCCTGAGATCTTCTCTTCTTTATAAGAAGCGTATCTTCCTTCATCAATGGCATCTCTTATCTCTTCCATCATGGTATTGTAGAAATAGAGATTATGAAGAACACAAAGTCTCATTCCCAGCATCTCTTTTGCTTTTAGTAAATGCCTGATATAGGCTCTGGAATAACTCCTGCAGGCAGGACATCCGCATCCTTCTTCAATAGGACTCTCATCTAATTCATATTGCTTATTAAAAAGATTAAGCTTGCCCCGGTTAGTATACACATGTCCGTGGCGGCCGTTACGGCTGGGATACACGCAATCAAAGAAATCGACGCCTCGATCCACCGCCTCTAAAATATTGATAGGAGTACCTACCCCCATGAGATATGTGGGTTTATCTTCCGGCAGGAAAGGTACCACATGATCTAAGACATCATACATCTCTTCGTGGGTCTCACCTACTGCAAGGCCTCCCACTGCATAGCCGTCTAATTCAAGTTCGGCAATGGCCTTGGCATGGTCAATTCGTATGTCATTGTATATAGCACCCTGATTAATACCGAAGAGCATCTGCTTTTTATTAATAGTATCTTCCAGCGAGTTAAGCCTGTTCATCTCGTCCTTGCAACGAACCAGCCATCTTGTGGTTCTGTCAACGGATTTTTGGACATAATCCTTCTCCGCCTTGCTATGGGGACATTCGTCAAATGCCATGGCAATTGTAGATGCAAGGTTAGATTGAATCTGCATACTCTCTTCCGGACCCATGAATATTTTTCTTCCATCAATATGGGAATTAAAATACACGCCCTCTTCTTTTATCTGGCGAAGTTTGGCCAAAGAAAAGACCTGAAATCCGCCTGAATCTGTCAATATAGGCTTGTCCCACTTCATAAACTTGTGTAAACCGCCAAGTTTTTTTATTATCTCATCACCGGGCCTTACATGCAGATGATAGGTGTTGGATAATTCCACCTGTGTCTTTATTCCCTGTAAATCGTCTGTGGATACAGCACCTTTTATGGCTGCAGCAGTTCCCACATTCATAAAAACAGGGGTTTGAATAATGCCGTGAACAGTGTGAAACTCTCCTCTTTTAGCTCGTCCTTCCTTCTTCAGAAGCTTGTACATTTAATCTCCTCCATACGGTAAACATCATTGTAGTAAAACTTGCTGTGCCTCCAATTACATTGGAGATGGGCTCTGCAAGGAACACACCCCATACTCCAAGTCCTGCAATCTGTGGAAGAAATATGGTAAGAGGCACAACTATAAACACTTTCCTTAGTAATGAAAAGAATATGGCATGTTTGGATTTGCCGAGAGCCACAAAAGTAGACTGCCCGGAAAACTGCAAGGCCATAAAGATAAATCCAAAGAAATATATGTGAATAGCCCGGCTTCCGTAGATTAAAACCTCGGGATCCGTATTAAATATTCTGATAAAACTTTCGGGAAATAACAGAATAGCTATCCAAACAATTAAAGTATAAGCAACATTAATAAAGGCGGTAAACTTAATGCCCTGCTTAACACGCCCCGGTTTCCTTGCCCCGTAATCAAAGCCCAAAACCGGTTGAGCACCGTTTACAATGCCCTGGGTAACAACGGTAAAAAGCTCTCTTACGGAATTAAGCACTGTCATGATTCCTATATAAAGGTCTCCGCCGTATACCCCGAGGGTTGTGTTACATACTATCTGAACAGCGGCATTGCTGCCGGCCATTATAAAGCCTGACATACCAAGGCCTGTAATCTGCCCGCATATTTTCCTGTCGAACTTAAAGCCTCGTAATTGCAGGCTTATCAGGCACTTCTTGCCGGTAAGGAACTTAAATACCCAGGCAGCCGATACAAATTGAGCAATAACTGTAGCTATCGCAGCCCCTGCCACTCCTAAGTTAAAGGTAAATATGAATATCGGATCTAAGATAATATTTATAACCGCACCGATTACTACGGTTTTCATTCCCGTATTTGCAAATCCTTGAGCGGAAATATATGAATTCATTCCTGTGGAAAACATGGAAAACAGCGTTCCCCACAGATATATGTTCAAATACTCGTCAGCGTATAAAATTGTCTCTTCACTGGCTCCAAACAAAAAGAGAATATCTCTTTTAAAGATAAGGTTAAATGCAGTAAGAATAACAGCTGTTATAACAAGAAGGAAACAACTGTTACACATAATATTCTTGGCACGGTCATCATTTCCGGCACCTCTTTGAATAGAAAAAAGGGGCGTTCCTCCCGGCCCAAACAGGGCTGAAAAAGCCGACACCAGGGTAACAACAGGGAAGGTGAGGCCGATTCCTGTCAAGGCCAACTTCCCTATCTCAGGCAAATGGCCAATATATATTCTGTCTACTATATTATAAAGAATCTGCACCATCTGAGCTATGGTAAGAGGTACAGCCTGTTTAATAATATTTTTCCATACAGGACCTTTTGAAAAGTCTGTAGCCATGAATAAGACTTCTTTCTATATAAGAATGATTTGACGGTAATTAGGGTATCATAATACTATGTTTCTTGCAAATCGTTTCCTTGTAAATTATACTATATCTAAATTCTTATTGGAGGAAATAATCATGTCCGGTTCAACATTTGGCAATATTCTAAAGATAACAACCTGGGGAGAATCCCACGGCGCAGCGGTAGGTGCTGTAATAGATGGTATTCCGTCAGGACTATCTCTTTGCGAGGAAGATATTCAAAAGTTTTTAGACAGAAGAAAGCCCGGTCAGAGTAAGTTTACCACCGGTCGCGCCGAAGATGATAAGTGCGAAATACTATCCGGTGTCTTTGAAGGAAAAACCACAGGCACCCCCATCAGCATAATGGTACGAAACAAAGACCACCATTCTGCCGACTACTCCAATATTGCCGAGTCCTACAGACCGGGGCATGCTGACTTTACCTATGATGCCAAATACGGTTTTAGAGACTATAGGGGCGGCGGTCGTTCCTCAGGTCGAGAAACCATAGGACGTGTTATGGGCGGAGCCATCGCCGTTAGACTTCTTGAAAGTCTGGGAGTTAAGTTCGTGACTTATACCAAAGCAATAGGCCCTGTATCAATTGAAGATATATATAATGAAGAAGCATTGGATACCATCAATTCCAATCCTCTTTTTATGCCGGATAAAGCCAAGGCTGATGAGGCAACTAAGTACCTTGAAAGCATTATAGCCGACGGAGATTCTGCAGGAGGAATAATAGAATGTGTAATTTCAAATGTACCTGCAGGACTGGGAGATCCGGTTTTTGACAAGTTGTCTGCTAATCTTGCCAAAGCCATCTGCTCTATCGGAGCTGTTAAAGCATTTGAAATAGGTGACGGAACCAAGGCCGCCACTCTTAAAGGTTCCGAGAATAATGATTTGTTCGGAAAAGGTGGGGTACTTCGTACTAATCACTCAGGAGGAATCTTGGGTGGAATATCAACAGGTGCTCCTATAGTTTTAAGAGCCCATATAAAGCCTACACCTTCTATCTCCTCTCCCCAAAAAAACATTAATAATAAGGGAGAAGAAATAGAACTTACCATAAAGGGTCGTCACGACCCGGTTATCGTGCCAAGGGCAGTTGTTGTGGTAGAAAGCATGGCAGCTATTGCAATTGCTGATGCTCTCCTTGCCGGCGCCACATCAAGAATGGATAATATATTTAAGATTTTCAAGAATTAATTCAAGAATTAATAGTTTGTGTCAACTAATATCAGTAATAATACCTAGATTTAACATTTTGTTAATCTAGGTATTATTTTTATACTTAAATGTCAATTACATAATCTGTATCAAAATATGCATATTCGGTTTTAATGTTTCCCCTTCTATGTCGTACTTTTGTCGTACTCACAATTGTAAAATGGTTTCAGGTGATGAATACCAGACAAGATTTCGTTTAGGAGGTAATTATTATGATGAATCGAAGAGCTAACATTAAAAACTTATTTGGAACATTATTAACTTTAGGATTTGTAACCATAGCTTCATTAGTATTAACATCTAATGCACATGCTGCAGAAGCTACAACAGGCGCATCAATAACTCAGAATACAAAAATGGAAGTAATGGTACCTATGAAAGTATCCGATATTCCAAATTTAAAAACCGGACAGTCAATTTATATTGATTCTTTACATCCTAATAACAAAAACCATATAAAAACCGGCGACTTAAGTATCAACGCATCTTCTTATTCGACAGCGTTAATTACTGAAGCAGATAAAGGAAATCAGTTTTCTTCTGCTATTCAGTGCAAGCATCAAGGCTATAGTGATTCAATTACAAATAAAGTATTTGTAAAAAACGTAGAGTCAGCAGCAGGTTTTGATGGTTGTCCCGCAGGAATTATTTACACGGAAGATAACGGAAGCAGTTGGAAGTACTCATGCTGCTACGGTGGTGTTCAAGGTTTATCTGTTGTACCTTTTATTGGTTCAAGTGTAAACTCAAAAGTTACTGTTACAATGAAAGATACTGAGTACACTCTTGATTTTGGAGAAACAAAAACAATCACTGAAAATGATATTGAAAAAGTTGAATATGAATATACATTCGGTGACAATGTGGTAAAAGAAGAACTTCCCAAGACTTCAATCCAGATAAGCGATGGAGTTATTAAGCAGGGCGATACCCAGATTGTAATTAAGTATGGTGTAGGTGGCTCAGTAACTGTTGCTCTTCCGCTTACCTATGAAGTAGAATTTGATTTTGGTAACGGCCAGAAAGAAACTCAGCACGTTAAACACGGTGGATTCATAACAGCTCCCACAACCATTCCGGAAAAAGAAGGCTTTGTATTCAAATATTGGTCAACAACTCCCGGTGGAGAAGAATTCAATTTTGACACCACTCCGGTTAAAGACGTAACAAGATTCTATCCTGTATGGGCAGCAGGCAGCAAGAGCATCAGCGCAACAGTTGATGAAAACAGCAAAGGAACCATCAGTGCTGCAGGTATTAATAACGATGCAACAACATTGTCAGAGGCACTCCTTACAGAAGAGGAAAAATCACAGGTTGGACAGGGTGTTAACAGCAACATTTTCCTTACAGTTGAAGACATCCAGGACAAGCTTACAGAAGAACAGAAGGCAAAGGTTGCTGAAGGCCTTACAAACGACAGTAGTATAGCTGTAGTATTAGACCTTAACCTTTTCAAGAAGGTCGGAAATAACGACCCTGTTAAGATCGCAAATACAAACGGAAACATGGTTAGTATTACGCTGACCCTTGATGATAAATATATTAACAATAACCCGGGTCTTGAAAGAACTTATGAGATTATTCGAGTTCATGAAACCGGAGAAGGCACTGAGATAAGCGTATTACCCGCCTTCTTCGATCCGGTGACTAAGACCATAACATTTGAGACAGACCGCTTCTCACTATATGCTATCTCCTTAGCAGACAAAGCGGTAGTCGCACCCACAACCAAATCACCAAAAACAGGTGATGGTCTGAACTTACCACTTATTATAATGATGATGGCTCTGTCAATGCTGACATTTACATCCATCATGTTCATGAGAGCAAAAAAGGCAAAATAAGAAAACAAATTCCCTCTTAATCTAAATGATATAAACACTCTTCGACTCATTCACGAATGAAGGGGTGCATCCGACAGCGGATTGCACCCCTTCTTTTTTACAATATTAATTCAGGATTAAATTGCCTAAAAGCTGTTAGAATGCATAAAATGTCGCAAATACTGCACATTGTGCATGTTTTCCTACTATCTCCTGTCGTACTTTTGTCGTATTCGCTAGCGTAAAATTCTAGTATAGCGAAAAATACTACAGATTTTTCAAGGAGGTAATTATTATGATGAATAGGAAAACTAACATTAAAAACTTTTTTGGAACATTATTAACATTATGTCTTATTACTATCGCATCAATGGTATTCTCAACCAACGCTCTTGCAGCTGAGGCCCAGGGTGCAACTGTAACAGAAAACACTTCTATGGAAGTACTGGTACCATTAAAGTATTCAGAATATGCCAGTCTTCCCATAGGAACAAAGGTTTATATAGGAAGAAATAACTCTATTAAAGAGGGCGATTTGCCCATTAGCGCATCTGCATATGTTGAGAAAGTAGCAGCTTATGATTCTAGGTGGTGGGGACAGTATTCATACAATCCCACATATTATGAAGAAGACAGCTATTATAATAATGAAGGAACATCGGGATATAAAGCTACAGACAAATTCTTTGTACATGTATTAGAAAAAGCTCCGGGATTCGATGGTTGTAAAGGCGGTATCATATTTACCGAGAATCAAGGAGAAACATGGATGTACTCCTGTAACGGTGGTGGAGTTGAAAGATTACCCATTCAGCCCTATATTGCAAAATCAGTTACATCAAAAGTTACTGTTGAGATGAAGGATCCGGAATATATTCTTAAAGCCGACCAAGAAATGAATATTACAGCTAACGATATAGCTAAAGTTAATTATGAATATACATATGGAAATGAAAAGCGCGAAGGTACTCTTGACAATTATAAAGTAACTAAAGGTAAGGTTTCAGGTGGTAATTCAGAAATCACAATCGGTTTTGGTGTTGGTGGATCAGTGACAGTATCTCTTCCACTTACCTATGAAACAAAATTCGACCTTGGGGATGGAACTACTGAGTCACAGTATATTAAGCACGGTGGCTATGCAACAAAGCCTCAGACTATCCCTACAAAAGAAGGTTTTGACTTTCAGTATTGGTCAACTACTCCCGGTGGAGAAGAATTCAATTTTGACACCACTCCAATTAAAGACGTTACAAGGTTCTACGCAGTATGGGCAGTAGGAAATAAATTTATCTCTGCAGAAGTTGATGAAAACAGCAAAGGAACTATCAGTGCTGCAGGTATCAATAACGATGCAACAGAATTATCAAACGCTCTTCTCTCTGAGGAAGAGAAAGCGTTAGTAAGTACGGGTATTGACAGCAACATTTTCCTTACAGTTGAAGATATCCAGGATAAGCTTACAGAAGAACAAAAGGCAAAGGTTGAAGAAGGCCTTAAAAATGACAGTAGTATAGCTGTAGTATTAGACCTTAACCTTTTCAAGAAGATCGGAAATACCGAACCTGTTAAGATTGCAAATACTCAGGGAAATATGGTTAGTATTACCTTAACCCTTGATGACAAATATATTAACAATAACCCGGGTCTTGAAAGAACTTATGAGATTATTCGAGTTCATGAAACCGGAGAAGGTACGGAGATAAGCGTATTACCCGCCTTCTTCGATCCGGTGACTAAGACCATAACATTTGAGACAGACCGCTTCTCACTATATGCTATCTCCTTAGCAGACAAAGCGGTAGCTACAGAAACAGTTCCCGCACCCACAACCAAATCACCAAAAACAGGTGATGGTCTGAACTTACCACTTATTATAATGATGATGGCTCTGTCAATGCTGACAATTACATCCGCAATGTTCGTTAGAACAAAAAAATGCGACAAATAGCAATTTCTACCTTCATATAATTACCTTCAAATCTTAGTGTTATACGCTATTCGGCGGATTGCCGAAAAGCAAGGCGCGGCCCATCCCCTCGGTGCCGCGCCTTGTTTTGCACTATTTATTTAATTAATTCACGAATTAATTTCTAAAAACATCATTATTATCTGATTCTCTCGGGGAATCCTACTTTCTTTTGGACTTTACGAAGTGTCTTGGTGGCAAAATAGTTGGCTTTTTCTGCGTTAGCTTTAATGATGCCATCTATGTAAGCCTTATCCTTTCCAAGTCGTTCAAATTCATCCTGTACAGGTTTCAAAACAGATACAACTGTCTCTCCCACTGCTGTCTTTAATTCGGCATATCCTTTACCATCAAACTCCTTAACCGCTTCATCAGGAGTAATACCCTTACATGAGCAGTAAATATCAAGAAGATTACGAACTCCCGGCTGGTTATCGTTATATGCAATTACTCCTTCAGAATCAGTAACCGCACGTTTGAACTTGCGCATGATATCATCAGGTTTATCCAGAAGATATACGCTGGCATTGGCATTCTCGTCAGACTTACTCATCTTCTTTGTAGGCTCCTGAAGACTCATAATACGAGCGCCCTGTTTGCCGATGTAAGGTTCCGGAATAGTAAATACATCACCGTATATAGCGTTAAATCTCTGGGCTATATCTCTTGTAATCTCAAGATGCTGCAGCTGATCATTACCAACAGGTACAACATCGGTTTGATATAAAAGAATATCTGCAGCCATAAGCACCGGATATGTAAACAGTCCCGCATTAATATTATCTGCATGTTTAGCCGCTTTATCTTTATACTGAGTCATACGATTCAATTCGCCCATGTAAGTAAAGCAGTTGAGAATCCAGGAAAGTTCTGCATGTCCGGACACATGGGACTGATAATAAATACAGTTCTTCTCAGGATTAAGACCGGCTGCGATGTAAAGAGTAAGCAGATTTCTGGCTCTCTTTCTAAGTTCTGCCGGTTCCTGTCTGACTGTTATGGAATGAAGATCAACAACGCTATAGAAGCACTCATACTCATCACTTAATTTAACCCAGTTTTGTAAAGCTCCCAGGTAATTACCGAGAGTCAATGTTCCCGTAGCCTGCATTCCGCTAAATAACACCTTTTTACCGTCTATCATCAATAATTCCTCCAAATATCTATTTTATCTTTTTTGATAATAATCCCACAAAGAGATTACGAATCTTTCTTATACGCATCTTAATAACAGCAACCCGAATATACTTTAATGTATACTCTTCGCCCCTGTCATTAAGCATATGCAAGAGTTTTTCCAAAGAACGCCTGGTGTCCTTATGAATCCAGTGTCGGTCTTTGTAAGCCTCATAATACTCCAAGGCAGACGAATCGGTATATTCATCCCCTTTGTATACCTTGCTGGCCACAAGCCTGTCAATAAACATCTCATACAGATACTTCTCCGGCATCTTGACTGCCACAAGTACCTCTCCCGGCTTATTGCTATAATCGTTCCAATATTCGAAATGATGCTTGTTTCTTCCCTTGTGGTGAATCCAGGCGGTAGAATATCCCTTAACGTTACGTTCTTCTACGTTGGGACTCCTGTATCCCTGATAGAACAAGCATCCGTTAATGAACTCCACCGGTGAATACTTGGACAGATCATGACAAATGCCTTGCTTAATTAATCCCACTTTAAAACAGTATTTCATAACAAGCAGCTTGTGAGTTGTAATTGTTTTAAAATGATTTATGGCTTTCAACGTTTTTCACCTCTTAAAAACTCTAAAAGATATTATAATGCATTTTAATCCTTTTTAAAACATCATTTCCAAAGATATTTCTTGCAATTAGGCTTGTATTCTAATATATTTATATTGTAGGTGCAATTTTGCCTTTTATATAGATTGATACTTATAACATGTACAGAAGAACTGATTTCTGTGGAGGGAATACAATGAGCGAGAAAGACTTAAACAATTTTGAAGAATCGGCTGAAGATCTTGATGAAATGTTCGTTACTTTAACATTTGACGACGGTGGCGAGGAAGAATGTGAAGTTGTTACCATATTCGAGGCAGCCGGCAAGGACTACATAGCCCTGATTCCTGTTGATAAAATGGAAGATGAAGATAGCGAGATATACTTCTATCGCTACCAGGAAGATGAGCAAGGCAATCCGTCTTTAGAGAATATCGAAGATGACGACGAATATGATGCAGTAGTTGATGCCTTCGATGAACTTCTAGACGAGGCTGAATTTGAGGATACTAAAGAATAAAGATAACAGGCAATAGTTCTATATTTAAGAATTATCGCCTGTTTTTTTATTGTCTTCTTTAATCTCCTCAATAAATCTGGAAGGAAGAAGTTCTTTATTATATCTGTCTCCTACCGTCATAATAACAAGACGCCTTTTTGCTCTTGTCATTGCCACGTAGAACATACGGCGCTCCTCTTCTATTGCTGCATCAAATACTGCCTTCTTATGGGGAGTAATACCTTCACATACATCCGGGATAATAACTGTATCAAATTCCAGTCCCTTGGCTCCATGCATGGTGGTAATAATAACACCTTCTGTATTCTCTGCCTCTTTCCTTTGTTTTGTTAGTTTTTCACCGTACTCTTCTATTGCTTCAAACCATTCATCATAGGATTTATATCCTTTGGACATAGCAAGAATTTCTTCATATACATCCTTTAGTTCGTCAACGTTGATATTTCTGTATTCTGCATATTCGGCAAGATAATCACCGTATCCGATTCCGTTGTATATAAAATTCACTGCCGAAAAAGGAGATAAGGCTCTTATCATTCCCAAAGCATCCGAGAAATCCTCAAGCCGATTAATCATATAGTCTTTATCAGCGTAGTATCTAAACAGCTCTTCCAAGTCCACCTGCTCTTTGGTAAAGACAGCCCTGTGAACATATCTTTTGGGTCTGTTAATTATTCTAAGATAATCCTTTCTATCATTGCTTCCCAGCGCAATTCTTATATAAGCGAAGATATCCTTTGCAATCCAATGCTCGTAAATATTGGGCATGGCATCTTTGTTTATAAATGGTACATTATACTCCATAAGCCTTGATATAAGCAGACTCGGTTGAACATTGGTTCTTGTAATGATTGCATAATCGGACAAGGAACGTCCTGTGGCTTTGCCTTCGGAAAGAATCTTTAATATCCCAGCATTTTCCTCCGCAAGATCTTTAAAGTTCATGATTTCAATAGGCTTTCCTACCAAATTACATGCCTTAATCTTCTTCTCAAACCTGTTCTTATTATAGGATATGAGATTTCCCGCTCCTTCTAGGATAGCCGGTGTGGAACGGTAGTTTATATCCAAAACAACCTGCTTTGCCCCCGGGTAATCTGTGGTAAACCCGAGCATTATCTGGGGTTTGGCCCCACGGAAGCCATATATGGACTGATCGTCATCACCTACAATAAAGATATTATCTTGTGGTGCTGCAAGCATACGAATTATCTCGTACTGAAGCCTGTTAATATCCTGGAATTCATCAATACATATGTATTGAAACTTTTCCTGCCATTTAGCCAGAATATCCTTCCTTGCTTCCAACAAATCATAGCAATATAACATCATATCATCAAAGTCAATCAGGCGATGAGACTGCAAAGCTTTACAATATGTATTATATAAAACCTTGAATTCATTCTCGGCAAAGTTTACGGAATAATACTTATCAAGGGATATCCTCTCGCTTTTAACAAGGCTGATCTCAGATAATGCATTGGTAATGTACTCATTTTCATCATTAGCCTCAAAGTGATTGGCCCATATACATTGCCTTATAACATCATATCTGAAATCATCTTTAACAATATTCTCCGCAGAATAATTATAAGCCAGTTTCAAAATCCTGAAGAAAATGGCATGAAAAGTACCGAAAGTAACTCTTTCCTTTCGTTTGCTTGCTATCTGTATGTATCTGTTCTCCATTTCTTTGGCCGCAGCCTTGGTGAAGGTAATAACTAAGATGTTGGAGGGGCTTATATGCTCTTCCTCCACAAGATATTTGACACGATGTGCTATAACACATGTCTTACCCGACCCCGGTCCTGCAAGGACCAGCATCGGGCCTGACACATGTTTAATCGCCGCACTCTGAGACGATGAGAATTCCATGAAACACCTCTTATGAGAGTTTTTCGATACCGATTTTAATTCTTCGAAGAGACTCCTCTTTACCCAGAACTTCCATAAGTTCTGTAGCGCCACCCGGAGTCATCTGCTTACCGGATACGGCAGTACGAATCGGCCACATAACCATACCGTTTTTAAGTCCTTTCTCGTTGACATAAGAAAGAAGCATCTCGTATAAAGCATCATTTGAGAAATCTTCCTGAGCTTCAAGAAGGGGTACCACATCCTTCAAAACCTGCAGAGAATTCTCTGCATTGGTCTTCATCTTTTTGTGGGTATACATGTCTATATCGTATTCCGGCAACTCTTCAAAGAAGTCAATATGTCCCGCAATATCAGGGAAAACTTCGATACGAGTCTGTACCATACGCGCAATCTTCTTTAAATCAAGATCCTTAGTAATAACAGCCTCGATATAGCTTTTGGCATATTCGTAGAACTTGTCAAAATCCATTGCCTTGATGTACTCGCCATTCATCCACTTAAGCTTTGTAATGTCAAATACAGCCGGTGCTTTATTGATATGATGATAATCAAAAGCCTCTACAAGTTCCTCTAGAGAGAATATCTCCCTGTTATCCGCAGGGCTCCAGCCGAGAAGGGCAACAAAGTTAACAACGGCTTCATTTAAAAAGCCCTGTTCAATCAAATCTTCATATGAAGAATGACCACTTCTTTTAGAAAGCTTCTTATGCTCCTCATCGGTAATAAGAGGGCAATGAATATAAACAGGAACTTCCCATCCGAAAGCCTCATAAAGCCTGTTATACTTAGGTGAAGATGAAAGATACTCATTACCTCTAACCACATGGGTGATGCCCATAAGATGGTCATCCACCACGTTGGCAAAGTTATATGTAGGAAATCCGTCAGACTTGATAAGAATCATATCATCAAGCTCAGAATTATCAACGGATATCTCCCCGTAAATGTCATCGTTAAAAGTAGTCTTACCTGTTGTGGGATTGTTCTGTCTTATAACATACGGAACCCCGGCAGCAAGTTTAGCTTCTACTTCTTCCTTGGATAAAGAAAGACAATGCTTATCATAAATAACTATTTCCTTGCCTGCCACTTCTGTCTTAAGGCTCTCCAATCTCTCCTTATCGCAGAAACAATAGTAAGCCTCTCCTTTTTCCACAAGCTTCTTGGCATATTCCAGGTAAATTCCCTTGGCCTGACGTTCGCTTTGGACGTAGGGACCCACTCCTCCGTCTTTGTCCGGGCCTTCATCATGCTTCAATCCTGTTTTTTCAAGGGTTCTATAGATAATATCAACGGCACCTTCTACCAGTCTCTCCTGGTCTGTATCCTCAATACGCAGGATAAAATCCCCATTCTCATGTTTAGCTACCAAATAGGCATAAAGAGCCGTACGAAGGTTTCCTACATGCATTCTTCCCGTGGGGCTCGGTGCAAATCTTGTTCTGACTTTACTCATAAATACTTCCTTCTTTAAAATCTGATTTTATCCTCAAAGTAACCTTTAAGATCTTCAATCTTAATTCGTTCCTGTTCCATGGTATCTCTGTCACGAACAGTTACTGCTCCGTCTTCTTCGGATTCAAAATCATATGTAATGCAGAATGGGGTACCAATCTCATCCTGTCTTCTGTATCTCTTACCGATATTGCCTCTGTCATCGAACTCGCAGTTCCAATACTTAGAAAGCTCTGCGTAAATCTTCTCGGCGCCTTCGTTAAGCTTTTTAGAAAGTGGAAGGATACCGATTTTAACAGGAGCTATTACAGGATGGAAATGAAGTACAGTACGTACGTCGTTCTTCTCTGCATCCAGTACTTCCTCATCATAAGCTTCACAAAGGAAAGCAAGTGTAACACGGTCAGCTCCCAATGAAGGCTCGATAACATAGGGGATGTACTTTTCCTTGGTCTCATCATCAAAATACTCCATAGGCTCGCCGGAAACATTCTGATGCTGTGTAAGGTCATAATCAGTACGGTCTGCTATACCCCAGAGTTCACCCCAATCAGTGAATGGGAAGGCATATTCGATATCTGTTGTACCGTTACTGTAGTGAGAAAGTTCAGCCTTATCATGGTCACGAAGACGAAGATTTTCTTCTTTAATACCAAGGGAAAGCAACCACTTATAGCAGAAGCTTCTCCAGTATTCAAACCACTCAAGGTCTGTTCCCGGCTTACAGAAGAATTCCAGCTCCATCTGCTCAAACTCTCTTGTTCTGAAAGTAAAGTTACCGGGAGTAATCTCATTACGGAAAGACTTACCTACCTGACCAATACCAAAGGGAATCTTCTTTCTGGATGTTCTCTGAACATTTTTAAAGTTAACAAAGATACCCTGAGCAGTCTCGGGACGAAGGTAAATGGTTGCAGAGGAATCCTCTGTAACACCCTGGAAGGTCTTAAACATAAGATTAAACTCACGAATATCCGTGAAGTTCTGTTTGCCGCAGTTGGGGCAGGTTATATTATTATCGGAGATGTACTTTTGCATCTGCTCATGGGACCATCCGTCAACGGATGATTCAAGAGTAATACCCTTTTCCAACGCAAAATCTTCAATAAGCTTATCTGCACGATGTCTGGATTTACACTCTTTACAATCCATTAAAGGATCCGAGAAATTACCGAGATGGCCTGAAGCAACCCATGTCTGGGGGTTCATTAAGATGGCACAATCCACACCTACATTATAAGGATTCTCCTGAATGAACTTCTGCCACCATGCTTTCTTAACGTTATTCTTTAACTCAACACCAAGATTACCGTAATCCCATGTATTTGCCAGTCCGCCATAGATTTCCGAACCGGGATATACGAAACCTCTTGATTTGGCTAATGCAACAATCTTATCCAATGTCTTTTCCATAAGTACTCTCCTGTCTAATTAAAAGTCTTTACTGATTATACATACATTAAAGGGGTTTTTCAAGGATGTCCCTTAAAAACTCCTCTGATTTTAGTTTTATATCAACGGATTGCCTGATATAATGCCGTACTATACGCTCCAATTCCTTCAAAACAGTGTCATTTACCGTAAAGGTATAGAGTTTTTCCACCGGGGAATTGGTAATAAACTGCAGAGCATATATGGTTGAAGTATCAAGAGCTTTGAAATCTCTTACACTTCCACTGCACTCTCTGCATATTATTCCGTTATTAACAAAGCTAAATCCCGCCGGATCATCTTTGCTGCCGCAAACCATACACTCAAAGACTCCGGGATATTCTCCGTTTATAACCATCATCTTGTATTCGTATACAAGTTTAATAAGCTTATTGGGAATTCCTTTGTGGCAGAGGGCTCTGATTGTTGTATAAAGAAGCTTTAGCACTTCCTTATCGTCATTATTCTCTCTGGTATAATAGTCCGCCAATTCCAAAAAATATGAGCCGTAATATACGGACTCCAAATCAGTAGATACCTCATTAAAATAATTCTTAATATCCGCCCTTATAACCGTCATGGAACTTCTGCCCACAAATATCTCAAAGTCTCCAAACACAAAGGGATTGGTGGCCGCAACAAGGGCGCTTCTGGGCTTTTTGGCCCCTTTTGCAAAAGCGGATATCTTACCGTTTTCAGCTGTAAGAATTGTAACCCGTTTATCAGTCTCGCCTATTGCTTGCGCCGACAAGACCATGCCGGTTACCGTAATACTTCCTTCCATGCAACTCACTCTTTATCTTCATAACCGAAATTCTTTAAAAGGAAGTCGCTGTCTCTCCAGTCCTTCTTAACCTTTACCCAAAGCTGCAGATTTGCTTTTCCCTCTATCAAATGCTCTATCTCATATCTGGCAGTTGAGCCGATCTTTTTAAGCATGGCTCCCTGCTTGCCTATAATAATTCCTTTGTGGGAATCTTTCTCGCAGATAATGGTAGCGTCAATATCCGTTATACCCTTATCTCTTGTCTTCATTCTGTCAATTACAACCGCTATTCCGTGAGGAATCTCTTCCTGCAGGGCATGGAGAGACTTCTCTCTTATAATCTCTGCAACAATCTGCTTCATGGGCTGGTCTGTAATGGTATCGTCATCGTAATACTTAGGACCGTAAGGCAGATATTTTCGAATAGAATCAATAATATCATGGGTGTTTTTTCCACGAAGAGCCGAAACGGGAATAATCTCATCAAAATCAAAAAGAGCGGAATAAGCTTCAATAAATTTCGGCAAGTCTTCTTTATTCACCGTATCCATCTTATTGATAACAAGTATAACGGGGATTTTGGCTTTTTTAAGTTTTTCTATTATGTGTTTTTCTCCTGCCCCGATAAAGGTGGAGGGCTCCACCAGCCAAAGTATCACATCTACTTCTCTGATGGTGCTCTCCGCCGCATTTACCATGAATTCCCCAAGTTTATTCTTGGCCTTGTGAATACCCGGGGTATCAAGGAATACAATCTGGCAGCCGTCATCTGTATATACAGTCTGTATTTTGTTACGTGTGGTTTGAGGTTTGTTGGAAGTAATGGCAATCTTTTGTCCGATCAACTTGTTCATAAGGGTTGATTTGCCGACATTAGGTCTTCCGATAAGGGATACAAACCCCGATTTAAATGCTTTGTCAGTCATAATACTTCTTTCTAATGTAAGCTTATAAGCTTATCAAACATGTCTTTTTCAGCTTCGAGATTCTCTTCGTTACCAAGAACGCAGATATTGTTCTGTGATAATACCTCCTTCATAAGAGGAGCCAATTCTCTGATATCCTCTACCGTAGCAGAAAGAATGGAATCTCTTGACTTTTGTATGTAATCGTAGGTCAGATTAGTGAAATATGCCACCATAGACCTGCTTCCTCTTGCGCTGAATGTTAAAGGTGTATCTATGGAACTTATGGTTCCTATGATAAACTTGGTCATTCCTCTTTCGTCAATGTCGAAGTTTGCTACATACTCAGGGATTCCTTCAAATATCTCGTTGGTCTTGGCAAGATTGGGGTCCCTGTATGATACAAAGTAGGTATCACCGTTTCTGGAGAAGCCGGACATACAGCCGTAAGCTCCGCCCATGACTCTTACGTTGTTCCATAAGTAGTCATAACCTAATATTGTCTTTAACACAAGCAAGGTTCCCTTATAGGAATAACCTGCCGTCCTATAATTACCGGATCTTGATACATACTGAATCTTTGCAGCAGTCTTGAATCCCTCGTTCTTACGCACACAATCCAGGTCAAATCCGCCGTAGTCAGTGCCGCCTTCAAAGAGGCCTTCCTTGAAAGTCTTTACCAGGCCTTCTAAGGGCTCATACCCCTTCTTATCAGAACTATATCCAACGGTAAGATTCTCTGCCGTAAAAACGGCTTTAACGAGGTTCTTAAGCATATTGCTCAAGTATTCCTTATGGCCGTCAAAGTCCTCATCAATAGCGGAAATAAGATTATAGAAGTCTATACCGCTTGTGATATCTGAGAATCTTGAGGTCTTTGAGAAATAGGACATTCCTCGTACCATAGCAAGGGCATGTCCTGCTGTATTGTAAGCAGCCTGAATTCTGGCTCTTGATTCTGCCACAATCTCTTTTAAACGCTTATAATCATCTAAATCTGAGGTGGTAATAATCTCTTTTATAATATCAAATGCAAATCCCAGCTTATCATATAATACTCTGGCTCTAAAGCCCATGGAAACCATGTATTCATCAGGATTAGCCACATTGGTGTAAATGGCCATATCCGGGAATATTCCGCCGGAATTGATATTTATATCGTTATTAAGCTCAAGGTATGAGTAATTCTTGGTATTAACAGAGCCCAAAACAGCCTTAAGTATACCAAGGTAAGGAAGCATCTCACCCGAAATATTGTTGCAGTTAAAATGCAAGGTCAAATATCCGATGCCGTTAGTAAAGAAGTCATGATGTACAACCTTGGTTTCTCCCACTGTGTGGATGGTGTTATCAAAGGGTGTAGCCTCCTTCTTAAGATCCTCTCTCTTAAGCATAGGAATGGATTCAAGTTCTTCCTTGGTGGAAGGCTCACTTTGATATTTCTTGAGAGCCTCGGTATCTTCCACCAGCTTCTTAATCTCATCCTTTGACAATGAAGCCTTATAATCCTTTAACTTCTTAGCTAAAGCCTCTTCCTTCTTGGCTGTAAGGCCTTTCTTTGGAAGGTAAGTAAGGATGGTTCCATGGTTATTATTGAGAAGATATTTTTCAATAAGACTCTCAAAATATCCGTCATCCATCTTCTTACGAAGGGCTGCAAATACTTCATTGGACTCCAAATGAAGGAAAGGTGCCTTCTCATCATAAAGCCAGGAATCAAAACTCTGCAGACCATACATAAGTCCTTTGGGGTAAGGACCAAAGTCTGCTTCTCTAAACTTGAATTCAAAGACATTGATTCCTGCAAGAAGGGACTTCTTGTTAATACCGTTCTTCACCTGGTCTTTTAAGACCTTCTCAATAATATCTAGGAATTCCTGCTTTTTATCAGGGTTGGAATTCTTAGCAATAATAGAAAACATTGGTTGTTTGATGCCGCCGTCATAGCTGCTGTTTACATCCTTGCCGATTCCCGCATCAATAAGAGCCTGCTTTAAGGGGGCTCCCGGTGACATTAATGCATATTCAAGAATCTGAAAGGCAATGGTAAGCTCTTTATCAAGAGATGTTCCAACCACCTTATTGTATGATAAAAATGTGTTGTTTTCTTCTGATTCATCACTGGAGATGGAATACTCCAGTTCAATATCCTTCATGCTCTCAAAAGGCTTCTGGAAGCCAATCTCCGAGTCAATGCTTATCACATCGTACTTGGACAGATACTCCTTATCAAGCCAGGAAAGCTTCTCTGCCATATCCATATTACCGTAGAGGTAAATGTAACTGTTAACCGGATGATAATAATGCTTATGAAAATCCAGGAAGTCCTTATAAGTAAGCTTCGGGATGTCATCCGGATCTCCACCGGATTCGAAAGCATATGTGGTATCCGGGAACAAAGAATTAAGGATTTCTCTTTCAAGAGACCCTTCCGGTGATGAGAATGCACCCTGCATCTCGCCGTATACAACCCCGCTTATTTCAATGTCTTTATCCTCGGCTTCTAATTCATAATGCCAGCCTTCTTGTTTGAATATTTCTTCTCTCTTATAGATATTGGGGTTAAATACTGAGTCCATATACACATCCATAAGATTCTGGAAATCCTTATCGTTGCAGCTGGCAACAGGATAAACAGTCTTATCCGGATATGTCATGGCATTTAAAAATGTGTTTAGAGAACCTTTGGCAAGTTCTACAAAGGGATCTTTAGCCGGGAATTTGGCAGAACCGCAAAGTACCGAATGCTCCAGAATATGAGGAACTCCGGTGGAATCCTTGGGAGGGGTTCTAAAACCGATGGCAAAGACTTTATTCTCATCATCATTGGACAGAAGCATCAGTCTTGCTCCGCTTTTAATGTGTCGTAACAGATAACCCTTTGAGTTAAGGTCAGATACGTCACGCTCCTCTATTAATTCGTATTCCTTTAGATCTCTTATTTCCATGCGTTGTCCTCTCTTCGTTTAAAATTGATAAGTACAACCTGCCGGATTACCGACAGGTTGTACGAAAAGTTTTAATTTATTTCTTGCCATATAATGAAACAAGCTTATTCAGGTGTTCGAAACGGTTCTTAGCCTCTTTCTCTGATTTCTCAAAGAGTACTTTGGCCTTATCCGGGTTAGCTCTCATAAGAGAGTTATAACGAACTTCTCCATTAAGGAATTCCTGATAATCTCCTACAGGTGCCTTGGAATCAAGGGTAAATGCATCCTCACCTGCAGCAGCAAGAGCCGGATTGTATCTGAACAGATGCCAATATCCTGCCTCAACAGCATTCTTCTCTTCTGTCTGAGCCTTGCTCATACCTGCCTTAATACCGTGGTTGATACAAGGTGCATAACAGATTACAAGTGAAGGTCCGGGATAGCTTTCAGCCTCGGCAATTGCCTTAATGCACTGGTTGTAATCAGCTCCCATGGCAACCTGAGCAACATAAATATATCCGTAGCTCATGGCGATTCCTGCAAGATCTTTCTTCTTAACTTCTTTTCCGCCTGCAGCAAACTGAGCAATAGCTCCGGTAGGTGTAGCCTTTGAAGACTGTCCTCCTGTATTGGAGTATACTTCAGTATCGAATACCATAATGTTAATATCCTGTCCTGAAGCAAGAACGTGGTCTACTCCGCCGAATCCGATATCGTAAGCCCAACCGTCACCACCGAAGATCCACTGACTCTTCTTTGCCAGGAAGTCTTTATCTTTAAGAATAGCTTTAGCCTTGTCGCCATTACACTTTTCAAGTGCAGCGATAAGTTTGTCTGTAGCCGGTCCGTTAAGTGCACCGTTAGAGAAGGTGTCGAGATACTCTTTGGCAGCAGCCTTGGCATCATCATTGCATCCGTTCTCGTAGACATCCTCTATCTTAGCCTTTAAGCTGTCTCTAAGGGCTCTCTGAGCAAGGAACATACCATATCCGAACTCTGCAGCATCCTCAAAGAGTGAGTTAGACCAAGCGGGTCCTTTGCCTTCCGCATTCATTGTATAAGGTGTGGAAGGTGATGAGTTACCCCAGATTGATGAACATCCTGTAGCATTGGCAATGTACATTCTATCACCAAAGAGCTGTGTAACAAGTTTAGCATATGGTGTCTCACCACAGCCTGCACATGCTCCTGAGAACTCGAGAAGGGGCTGCTTAAACTGGCTACCCTTAACTGCAGTTTCTTTAAATTTCTCAGCAACTTCTTTCTTAGCGGGAAGATGTCTTCCGTAAGTGAAGCACTCCTGCTGATCCATATTATCTTCAAGCGGTGCCATGGTAAGGGCTTTATTACCTTTCTTACCCGGGCAAACGTTAGCACAGGAACCGCAACCTGTACAATCAAGCACAGAAACGGTCATGGTAAACTTCAAGTCGTCAAGTCCTGTCATCTTAGTGCTCTTCATAGCAGCAGGAGCCTTAGATGCCTCATCAGCTGTCATAGCAACCGGTCTTATTGCTGCATGGGGACATACATAAGAACAGAAGTTACACTGAATACAGTTATCAGGATCCCAGCTTGGAACATCAACAGCGATTCCTCTCTTTTCGTAAGCAGCAGTACCTGAAGGTGTAGTACCGTCAACATAGTCTTTAAACGCTGATACGGGAAGCTTGTTACCTTCCTGAGCATTAATGGGAATCTGAATGTTATTAACGAAATCTGTAACGTCTTTTCTATGACCTGAAACTTTCTTGGAGAAGTCTTCGTCTCCCGCATTCTTCCATGAATCGGGAACTTTAATCTCAACTACATCCTTAGCGCCTCTGTCAATTGCGTCATAGTTCATCTGAACTACCTTGTCGCCCTTACGTCCGTAAGTTGCAAGAGCAGCTGCTTTCATAAGCTCGATGGCTTTATCTTCAGGAATAATATTGGCAAGTTTGAAGAATGCAGACTGTAATACAGTATTGATTCTTCCTCCAAGTCCGATTTCCTTACCAATCTTAATACCATCGATGGTGTAGAACTTAATGTTATGTTCCGCAATATATCTCTTAGCCTGTCCCGGAAGGTTCTTCTCTAAACCGTCCAAATCCCATGAACAGTTAAGAAGGAAGGTACCTCCGTCCACAATATCCTGTACCATGTTGTACTTACGTACGTATGAAGGATTATGGCAGGCAACGAAATTAGCCATATTAATAAGATATGTGGACCTGATCGGGTCCTTTCCGAAACGCAGGTGTGAAATGGTTACACCACCGGATTTCTTTGAATCATAATCAAAGTAAGCCTGGGCATACATATCTGTGTTGTCACCGATAATCTTGATGGAGTTCTTATTAGCACCCACTGTTCCGTCGGCACCAAGTCCCCAGAACTTGCAGCTTATGGTAGAAGCTGAAGCAGTATTGGGGTTCTCACCAATCTCAAGTGAAAGGTTAGTAACATCATCGACGATACCGATGGTGAATCTCTTCTTGGATGTATTATTATATACAGCAATAATCTGAGCCGGAGTTGTATCCTTTGAACCCAGTCCGTATCTTCCTGAGAATACCGGAACTTTATCAAACTTGCTATCCTTCAAGGCAGCAACAACATCTAAGAATAAGGGTTCTCCAAGGGCTCCCGGTTCTTTTGTTCTGTCAAGAACAGCAATCTGTTCTACTGAATCAGGAATAGCATCAATAAGAGCCTTTGCTGAAAACGGTCTGTAGAGACGTACCTTTACAAGACCAACCTTCTCTCCTTTTGCTATGAGATAATCAATAGTTTCATCAATTGTATCGCAAACAGAGCCCATGGCAACAATAACTTTGGTTGCATCCTTGGCTCCATAGTAATTGAAGAGTTTGTAATCTGTGCCAATCTTCTTATTAACCTTGTCCATATATTCCTGAACAATAGCGGGAAGTGCTTCATAAGCTGTGTTACATGCTTCTCTTGCCTGGAAGAAGATATCCGGGTTCTGTGCTGAACCTCTCTGGCATGGATGATTGGGATTGAGGGCTGATCTTCTGTATGCATCAATGGCGTCCATATCAACCATATCTTTTAAGTCTTCATAATCCCAAGTCTCAATCTTTTGAATCTCATGAGAAGTTCTGAAACCGTCAAAGAAATTAATAAAAGGTACTCTTCCCTTGATTGCTGCGCAGTGTGCAACAGGAGTAAGATCCATAACTTCCTGAACACTGGATTCACAAAGCATAGCCACACCTGTCTGACGACAAGCGTAAACATCAGAGTGATCTCCAAAGATTGATAATGCATGGCTTGCTATAGCTCTTGCCGATACATTGAATACGCCGGGAAGCTGCTCGCCTGCAATCTTGTAGAGATTGGGAATCATAAGAAGAAGTCCCTGTGAAGCTGTGTAAGTTGTTGTCAGTGCGCCTGCAGCCAGTGAACCATGAACCGTTCCCGCAGCTCCTGCCTCAGACTGCATCTCCGTAACCTGTACGGTCTGCCCAAAGATATTGGTTCTTCCCTGGGTTGCCCATTCATCTGTAGCCTCAGCCATAACAGATGACGGGGTGATGGGATAGATTGCCGCAACATCTGTGTATGCATATGATACGTGAGCTGCAGCATGGTTACCATCCATTGTTTTCATTGCTCTTGCCATAATAATCCTCCTTATTTGCTCTTTATAGAAAGCATATTTGCCTCTTGAGCGCAAAAGTTATTTGAATAAGAATTTTTCCTCAAATTCTCTTACAGGAATAGCTTTACTGAAGAAAAATCCCTGTCCGTAGTAGCAATTGTTACCAAGTAAGAAATCTATCTGATTCTGGTTTTCTATTCCCTCGAATACAATATCTTTACCGGTTACACGAATAAGCTCGCATATCTTGATAATGTATTCTTTATTCAATTCTCCTTCATCAAACTTACGAAGAAAGCTCTTGTCAATCTTAACGATATCAACCGGAGATGAAAGCAAAATCTCCAAAGAAGAATACCCGGTTCCGAAATCATCCATAGAAATCACAAATCCCATATCATGAAGCTTTTCAAGATTTCTATACATAACATCGGAATCAGATGCAAGACAGCTCTCTGTTACTTCTATCTCCACCTCATGAGGCTCCACATGGTGTTTCTCCGTAAGAGATACTATACGGTCAACGAAATTAGGAATGGAATTATGTCTTCTTGAGAAGTTGACGGAAATACGTATGTCTTTTTTTCCTTCCTGCTTCCACTTGTTAATCGTCTTTAGAGTCTCTTCAAAGGCGAAGAAGTCGACATCAACTATACTACCCTGCTTTTCCAATGCAGGAACAAATGTATCCGGTAGCGTAACACCTCCGTTCTTATCCGTCCACCTGATAAGGCTTTCGGCGCCAACGATTTTATCTGTTCTCATGTCAATCTTGGGTTGCAGATAGATCATGAGATCACCGTTGGCTATAGCTGAATGAATGCCGGATGTAATGGATTGCTCCATATTACGATCTAGTCTCATCTCTTCTGCATAGAAAGTAATGTTGGCGCTGTTTGATAATCTGGCATTCTTTCTTGCGAGGTTGGCACAATCAAAAGCATATGACATGTCTTGTGAGCCATCCTCAATATGATAAACACCGATATTTATCTTACATCCCGCTGTGGGGAAGTAATGTTCTTGATATGCATAAAACTTAGCTCTTATTCTTTCGATGGTAGCTAAAACCTCCACCCTTGAATCCGCCGAAATAATATTGGCGAACAAATCCGAATGGACTCTGCAAACAGTCTCCACATTAGGCTCTCCGCTTATTATAGTGGCATAATTAATTAAAATCTCATCACCATAGTCAAAACCCAGACTCTCGTTAACATGAGAAAATCCCACTATGTCGCTATACATAAGAGCATAATATCTGAAACGGTCCATATTCTTAATAATCTCATTGCCTTTAATCATAAAGGTCTCTAAATTATTAACTCCCGTGAGCCTGTCGAATGTATAGAGTTTTTCAAGCTCGTGGGCATTCCTTAATGTATTGGAATGCATGGTAATAAACAAAGTCACCGTCAAGCAGAACTGATATAGCGTCTCCTTGTCATACTCAGAAAGCTTTAAAGGATTATTCCTGTCAATAAAGAAAAATACTATACCGTTATGTAACTCCTGGTTTTCAATAAGGGTTGAAGCATAACCTCTAAACTCATGTTTTATGAAAAACTCCCTGTCTGATTCACATATTTTTTCGGGGTCTAAACAGTCCTCGATAATGTTAATCTCATTAGGTTTAAAGCTTTCTAATGCCTTTAAATAAACCTTTTCATCAATATGAAGACCTCTTGTCACAATACCCTGACCACGCTCCCATTTGTTGGTCTCGTAGTATATCTTGTCATTGGTTGTATTCTCCATAATACTGACAGTAGACAAGTTGTACTTCTTACCCACACGTTCAAGCAAGATATTTAAAGTACTGTCAAAACTTTTGGAATTAAGAAACAAGGTATATGTATACTGTAAAAATCCCTTGTCATATTCCTTCTGAATGATTGAGTCTACATCATCCTGCTCATCATAGGAACCACCGATAACTTCATGACTACCGGAATTAAAGAGGGTAACCTTGTTCTTTCCCCCTTTTTTGGAATAATACATGGCGGTATCGGCCTTCTTAAAAAGAGTATCATAATCATGCCCGTCCGGTCCGAAAAAGGATATACCGATACTGGCACTTATCTTGTAATTCTGATTCTCACCGATATATATACAAGAGATCGCCTCATTAATGCTTTCGGCCTTACTTGAGGCCCATCTCTCCGATATATTCTTCAAGATAACGACGAATTCATCTCCACCGACTCTTCCGGCCAAATCCTCCGCTCTTATCACTGTTTTAATGGCACCGGCAATGTTTTCGATTACAACATCACCAATCATATGACCCAAAGTGTCATTTACATGCTTGAAATTATCTATATCAATTACGATAAATGCGTGAATTTTCTCCTGTGCACGGGGATCCGAGAAGAATTCCTCCGTAATCTTCTTGATGGAAGTCTTATTATATAACCCGGTCATTTGATCGAGCAAGAGATTCTCCTTCATACGTTCGGAGTCTCTTTTATCCTTATCAATATTGGTAAGACGTCCCACCACTCTGCTAACTTCTTCTTCACCGGCTTTGCAGACTCCGGCATAAACCATCTGGAACCAGCAATATTCGCCGTTTTTCATGCACAAACGAATTTCGGTTATACCTCCGAAATTCTTATCATTAAGACTCTTTATACCTTCAGCAATTCTCTCCTTATCCTCCGGATGGATAAGCTCTGTAATGGATCCGGACTTGAAGAAGTTGGCCTTAAAGGGACTAATATTAAACATATTCTCATATTTATTGGATATCTCGAATATGTCATGGTTTACATCGTACTCGAAGATTATCTCTTCGGCGATATTCATAATGATCCTGTTACGATCCGCCAGATATCTGAGGCCCTCCTCTAAGAGATTCCTCTGTGAGATATCAGCAAAGGTACAAATCAAATAATCAACACCCTTTGCCTTCACTCTTGAAATATAAGAATCCACAAAGACTTCCTGACCGTCAAAAGTATATATGCTGTGTTCAGACTGGAAAGACCTATCCGGTACCAACAGGGCATGTTTATAAGCCACAACAGCACTATTCCTGTTCTTGCCACCGAGAATATTAAAGAGTTTATATCCCATCTCCTTAAACTGCTCCGGAGTATATCCTATTATTTCATAAAACTTGTCGTTAGCAAATTCAAAGAAGAACTCATCTTTTCCATCATCTAATTTTTTGATTACGTATGTTACAAAGCCACACGGAAACATGCGCATAACCCTGTAATATACCTTATTCAAAGCCATGATTCTGGACATATCAATTACTCTTAAAACCGTGTAATCGTCCGATATATTGACATGTACCGCGGTGGAATGAGACATACCTTTTTTATCAACTATATTAATATTAACAAGGGTTTCGTCGTCATATGTTCTTTCGCAAATAATATCTCTGATAGACGCAGCATCATGCTCCGGAACAATATCTCTAAAACTCTTTCCGATGATTTTCTTTTGATTATATCCGTAATTCTTGGCAAATGCCTCGTGCATGTCGAGAATCTTCATGTCTTCGGAATTATCAATCTTACACCATCCGAATTCATTTTCATCAAGTTCTGTTGAATGCTTGGCAATTATACTGTCGCGCATAATTAGTCCCCCAAAATGTGAACTTAGTTATTTTAAAAAGCTTTCAAGTTTAGTAAGATTACCACTACCCATACCTGCTGATATAGCACTCATAAAGATAACGTCATTAAACTTGTATTTTGAATAAAGCTCTGAAATAGAACCTGTGTAATATCTGTAATCAACGATATAAATGTTCTCGTAATGATCAACCAGGAAAGGAATCATTGCATTACCGAAGGACTCCTTCAGTATGAGTACAGAGCTTCCATCAGTAACCTTGGGGTTCTTAATTACTGACCAGGGATTGTCTCCACCTATAAAAGTATTATACTTGGTTCCCTGATTCCAGCTTGAAACATCTTTAATAATCTTCCATGAAGTCTCTTTGCCACCCTTGTCGGTAAACTTCATATCATTGGTTGAATGGGGAACAAACGCCTCCACAGTATCAGGATTCTTGGCGATATTTTCATCCTTTGTATGTGTGTAAAAGCTTCCCAGGAAGCCGTCAAATGTCACCTTTTCATATGAACTTAAAGCGTTGGCAGTAATGCCTTTTGTCTTGCAGAATTCCTTGTAAGCATAGTATCCGCCAAGGGCAGTCCAGTGATGGTCTGTTCTAAAATACAGATACTCTTTCTTATGTTGTCTTAATGTATCAAGAATCCATATACACTTTGCATCGTTGCCGATGGCATCGTATATGAAATGTGTAGCCTCTTTCTGATCAGAAGTGTTCTTGACCTCTTTGCGGAGCGCATCCGGTAAAGTAACATCCATAGCTGTAGGAATAACAATATCATAAACTTGAGCGCTTCCACCCAGCACTTGATTAGCTTTCTTCACACAGTTTGCATAACGTGTGGATACATCTTTGCTAAATCCATAGTATTCATAAGCAGTATCACCTGCAACAAAGGCGGAATCGTAAGACTTGGTCTTAATTCCCGACACATCGATTCCATCATCCCCGTCAATGGGAACCAGGTTGGCCGTATTCTCCTCCGATGGTTGTGGAACGCTTCCGTTACCACCCCCTGAGAATCCGCTTCCTCCTGACGATTTATTGTCACCACAGCCTGCCATAAGCATTGATATTGCCAGTACTGCGGACAATGCCTTAATTAACTTAGTTCTTTTCACTTGAAAAATCTCCCTTCGAATATATAATACAGTAGCCCTCTCTACTGTTTATGAGTGTGTGTAAACAAATGGTCCTGGCAATATTCGTAGTTGCCGTTACATTTGGTGCAGAATCTGAATTCCAGATCGATACCGTCATTCTCTGTTCTGCCGCATATAGCACATTTGTGCTTGGTAATACCGCCTGTGTGGGGATTAAACCTCTTAGGCGCCTCTGCCTTTCTCTTAGGCTTTTGTCTGGTAAATGTAGGAGTAACACCTGACTTGTACTTCCTTGACAACAGGAAAAACAGCAGGAAATTTAATACCGATGCTATAATCGCCACCCTTGTCTCCCACAAGGTAGCTCTGACAAAATCAATTATAATAATTACAACATCTACAAGGGCCAGCCACTTTATCTTAAGGGGAATTAAAAAATACAACATAACCGTCATGTCCGGATATGTGGCGGCAAAGGCGAGAAAAATCGCCAGGTTAATGTAATGCGTGGAATATAGTATTCCAAAGTGCAGATAATTCGGAGTCAGAAGATACAATACAAAAGATCCGATTATCATAAACAGCAAGCCTGTTATTATATAAAAAGTAAATCTAAAGGATCCCCAGGTCTGTTCTAAGGTTGTGCTTATGGAATAATAGAAAAACAGCATAATAAGCACAAAGAATATATTGGTTGTTGTGGGAGGAACGAATACCCATGTAATCAGTCTCCATACCTGCCCCTTTAGTATCAGTTCCGGCTCCAAATAAATATAGGCTATAGCTGTAGGATACAAATAATAGATTACATAGCCTATGATGTAGGTTAAAATAATCCACTTAGGTAAATTCGGAATGGCAAGTTTTCCGAATTTTCTTTCAATTTTGTTTAATAAGTTCATTTATCTATCTCCAAAAATGTATTTTATCCCATACTCTCACTAACATTATAATTATAGTTTTTAGTAAATCCATTGTCAAATAAATCCGCAGAAAAACGGGAATTTCCCGCACATTATAAAATTATAATATTTAGGTAATACTTAAACGGTTGTTAATTTCTATTTTAAGTCGTATAATAATCGACGTATAACCACGAAAAAGCTTTAATTTATAGGAGGTGCGCCGCACCAGAACTATGCGGCACATATTATGGAAGAAAACAAGATTTACACTTTGGGAATCGATATAGGTTCCACTACAGTTAAGGTTGCTCTTCTCGACGAGGAGAAGAACCTTGTATTTTCAGACTACAAAAGACATTTTGCCAATATACAGGAGACATTGTCTTCTTTGATATCAGATGCATACAACCTTGTAGGTGACAAACAGGTATCACCTATGATTACCGGTTCAGGCGGACTTACTCTTGCCAACCATCTCAAAGTACCCTTCGTACAGGAGGTTATATCCGTATCGTCAGCCTTAGAGCATTACTCTCCCAAGACTGATGTGGCTATAGAACTGGGCGGCGAGGATGCCAAGATTATTTATTTCCAGGGTAATAATGTCGAACAAAGAATGAATGGAATCTGTGCCGGTGGTACAGGTTCATTTATCGACCAGATGGCATCTCTTATCAAGACCGATGCTTCAGGGCTTAATGAATATGCCAAGGATTATAAGGCTATCTACCCCATCGCAGCCCGATGCGGAGTATTTGCCAAAACAGATATACAGCCCCTCATTAATGAAGGAGCTACAAAAGAGGATTTGTCGGCTTCCATATTTCAGGCTGTAGTTAATCAGACCATCAGCGGTCTCGCCTGCGGTAAGCCCATTAGAGGCCATGTGGCTTTCCTTGGCGGCCCTCTCCACTTCTTATCGGAGCTTCGTAATGCATTTATCAGAACTCTTAATCTGGACGAGGAGCATACAATTATACCCGAGAATTCGCATCTTTTTGCCGCAATAGGTTCGGCTCTTAACGCTGACGTTGGCAAACATGTTGCTCTGTCTTCTTTGAATGAGCGTTTATCTTCCAAAATCAAGATGGAATTCGAAGTAGAACGTATGAAGCCCCTTTTTGCTACAGAAGAAGACTATCAGGTATTTACAAAACGTCATGCCGATTCTTCTGTTAAAACCAGAGAGCTTTCCACCTATTCAGGTAATTGCTACCTGGGAATAGATGCAGGATCCACCACCACCAAAACCGCTCTTATTGCAGAAGACGGTTCCCTGCTTTATTCATTCTATGACAACAATAACGGAAGTCCGCTTGCTACGGCTATCCGTTCCATCAAGGAAATATACAGCCTTCTTCCGGAGTCTGCCCACATTGTACATTCCTGCTCCACAGGATACGGCGAAGCACTTATTAAATCTGCTCTCATGCTTGAAGAAGGTGAAGTAGAAACTGTAACCCATTACTATGCAGCTTCTTTCTTCAATCCCGATGTAGACTGCATCTTAGACATCGGCGGTCAGGACATGAAGTGCATTAAGATTAAGAACAAAACCGTAGACAGCGTTCAATTAAACGAGGCCTGCTCTTCCGGTTGCGGTTCTTTCATCGAGACCTTTGCAGGTTCCCTTAATTACAGTGTTAAGGACTTTGCAAAAGAGGCCCTCTTTGCTAAGAACCCCATAGACCTTGGTACAAGATGTACCGTATTCATGAACTCTAAAGTAAAACAGGCACAGAAGGAAGGAGCATCCGTAGCTGATATTTCAGCAGGACTTGCTTATTCCGTTATTAAGAATGCCCTTTACAAAGTAATTAAGATTTCTGATGCAGCAGATTTGGGTGCTAATGTAGTCGTTCAGGGTGGAACCTTCTACAATGATGCCGTGCTTCGAAGCTTCGAGGTAATATCCGGTTGCGAAGCCGTAAGACCGGATATTGCAGGTATCATGGGTGCTTTCGGTGCTGCTCTTGTGGCAAGAGAGCGTTATGAAGAGGAACCTGTCACTACTCTTTTGGGAATAGATGATATTAACGCCCTTACCTTTGAGACAGAGTTAAAGCGTTGCGGCAAGTGTACCAATAACTGTATGCTTACCATCAACCACTTCTCAGGCGGTCGACAACACATAACCGGTAACAGATGCGAAAGAGGTCTTGGTGAAGACCATGTTAAAAATGACCTTCCCAATCTCTTTGCTTATAAGAATAAACGAGTATTCGGATACAAGCCTTTGAAGGTCGAGGAAGCAACCAGAGGTACCGTAGGAATACCCAGAGCTCTTAATATTTACGAGAATTACCCCTTCTGGTTTACCTTCTTTACAAAGCTTGGTTACAGGGTTGTATTATCACCTGTATCCAGCCGTAAGATATACGAGATGGGTATCGAGTCCATTCCAAGTGAGTCGGAGTGCTACCCCGCCAAGCTTGTACACGGACATATAATGTGGCTTATCAATAAAGGGGTAGACTTTATCTTCTATCCGTGTATTCCTTATGAGAGACAGGAATTCTGTGATGCCAACAACCATTACAATTGTCCTATTGTTACTTCTTATGCGGAGAATATCAAGAATAATGTGGAAGAGATTACTTCAGGTAAGGTTAAGTTCATGAACCCCTTCCTGTCCCTCGGCACCAAAGAAGCTGTATCCTCAAGACTTGTAGAGGAATTCTCTTCTATGATACCAAAGAGTGAAATAATCTCTGCTGTTAATGCAGGCTGGGATGAAATGGCGGGTGCCAGACTTGATATACAAAAGAAGGGCGAAGAAACACTTAAATTTATTAAGGAAAAAGGAATAAAGGGAATCGTTCTTGCAGGACGTCCCTATCATATTGACAACGAGATTAATCACGGTATCCCTGAGATGATTAACTCCTTTGGTCTGGCAGTTCTTACAGAAGACTCTATAAGCCACTTAACTGAGGTTGAACGTCCTCTTATCGTCCTTGACCAGTGGATGTATCACTCCAGATTATATGCTGCGGCCAACTATGTTAAGACTCAGGATAACCTTGAGCTTATTCAGCTTAATTCCTTCGGTTGCGGATTAGACGCCGTTACAACAGATGCTGTTAATGATATCCTGTCCAATTCGGGCAAGATATATACCTGCCTTAAGATAGACGAGGTTAACAACTTAGGTGCTGCAAGAATAAGGCTCCGTTCTCTTCTCTCCGCAGTAAGAGTTCGTGACCGCCAGCACAAGGAGCGCAAGATTGTATCTTCCGCTCATAACCGTGCCATATTCACCGAAGAGATGCGTGATAATTACAACATTCTTTGCCCGCAAATGTCACCCATACATTTTGATATGGTGGCTACAGCATTTAGAAACTGCGGTTATAATGTTGTACTCCTTGATAACGATAATCGTTCCGCAATAGATGTGGGCCTTAAATACGTTAATAATGATGCCTGCTATCCATCTCTCTTGGTTGTAGGACAGATAATGGACGCCGTATTATCCGGCCAGTATGACATGACTAAAACTGCCGTAATCATAACTCAAACCGGTGGCGGTTGCCGTGCGTCGAACTATATCGGATTCATAAGAAGGGCTCTTGCCAAAGCAGGATATCCGGATGTTCCCGTTATCTCCCTAAACTTGAGCTCATTAGAGTTTAACCCGGGATTCAAGATTACTCTTGAAATGCTCCAAAAAGGCCTGTATGCTGTAGTATTCGGTGATATCTTCATGAGATGCTTATATAAGGTTCGTCCTTATGAGGTAGAGCCCGGCTCAGCTAATGCCCTTCACCGCAAATGGGTTAAGAGATGTAACAAGTTCTTATCTGACGGTAAGCACATCTCTCATAATACTTACAAGAGAATATGTCGTTCAATCATAAGAGACTTCGATAATCTGCCTATACATGAGGATATGGTTAAGCCGAAAGTAGGAATCGTTGGTGAGATTCTGGTCAAGTTCTCTCCCACTGCCAACAATCATCTGGTTGACCTTTTAGAGAAAGAAGGCGCTGAGGCAGTTGTTCCTGACCTATTGGACTTCTTCCTCTATTGCTTCTATAATCAGGAATTTAAAGCAGATAAGCTGGGTGCTAAAAAGTCTTCTACATTTAAGACTAATATGGGAATCAAGTTCTGTGAGTGGCTTCGTAAGACTGCTCGTAAAGAATTTGAAAAGAGTAAGCGTTTTGCTCCGCCCTCCTATATCAAGGATACAGCTGATATGGCTAAGCCTATTGTATCCCTGGGTAACCAGACAGGTGAGGGTTGGTTCCTTACCGGAGAGATGGTTGAGCTTATTCACAGCGGTGTTAATAATATCGTCTGTACTCAGCCCTTTGCATGTTTGCCTAACCATATAGTGGGTAAGGGTGTGATCAAAGAGCTTAGAAGACAGTATCCGGAATCTAATATTATCGCTATTGATTATGATCCGGGGGCTTCTGAGGTTAATCAGTTGAACAGGATTAAGCTGATGTTGTCGACAGCTCAGAAGAATCTTAATAAGAATAAATAATGCAAACGAACAGGTCAAAATCATATTGTCCCAAGGACGCTCTCGCTCCGGGTCCTCGCGCAGGAGTGCTAACTTCACACTACGCTTGCGCTTGTGTTCAGTAAGAACTCGCGCTGTGGACGGCCTTGGACCAATATATTTCGCCTGTTCATATACATCTTCTTTATTAACAAGACACCCCCCAGCCTTAAGGCTTGGGGGGTTAATTAATTCTTAAAGATTTTCGATCTGCCAATCGATGGGAGAAAGGCCATGCTCGGTTAGGAAGGCGTTAGCCTTGCTGAAGTGCTTGCAACCGAAGAAGCCTCGGTAAGCCGATAAGGGGCTTGGATGGGGGGCTTCTAAGATTAGGTGTTTAGGGTTTGTCAGCATGGATGCCTTGCGGCGGGCAGGGCTACCCCATAAGAGGTAGACTATTGGCCTATCCTGGGCATTTACCGCAGTGATTACCGCATCGGTGAATATCTCCCAGCCTTTTCCCTGATGGGAAGCTGCCTGATGAGCGCGAACGGTTAATACCGTATTAAGAAGCAGAACTCCTTGTCTTGCCCATTTTTCCAGATAGCCATTATTAGGTATGTAGCATCCGCAGTCATCCTGCAGTTCTTTGTATATGTTCTGTAATGAAGGGGGGATATCCTTCTGGCTCTTAGGAACTGAAAAGCAAAGCCCATGAGCCTGGTTCACGTTGTGATATGGATCCTGCCCCAATATAACCACTTTCACCTCTGAAAGAGGGGTAAAATGAAAGGCATTGAATATATCATCTGCCGGGGGATACACCACCGTCTTTGAATACTCTTCTCTCACAAAACTATACAACTCTTTATAATAGGGCTTGCCAAACTCCGCTTTCAAAGCCGGCAGCCAATCATTATCTATCATTCCCATACTCTTAATTACCCTATGTCACCAAAGCATTTATAATCTGACGGATATTCCTCGACCCTTTAAGTATTCTTTTACTTCCCGAATCTCCATCTCTTTATAATGGAACAATGATGCAGCAAGAACAGCATCAGCTTCTCCTTCAGTAAGCGCATCATAGAAATGCTCCATGGCCCCTGCTCCACCGGAAGCTATAACAGGCACTGAAACATTAGATGCAATAGCCTTGGTCAGTTCAATATCATATCCCGCTTTGGTTCCATCTGCATCCATACTGGTAAGAAGTATCTCTCCCGCTCCCAGTTCGCAGACTTTAATGGCCCACTCCACAGCATCAATACCCACATCGATACGACCGCCGTTTTTATATATATTCCAACCGGAGCCGTCCCTACGTCTTCTTGCGTCTATGGCAACCACAACACACTGACTTCCAAACTTATAAGCTGCATCGCTAATCAAATTGGGATTGTTAATGGCAGCAGAATTAATTGAGATCTTGTCTGCGCCTTCACGAAGAAGGGCCTTAAAATCATCAACGCTTCTTATGCCGCCGCCAACGGTAAATGGAATAAATACCTTAGCTGCCACCTCACGAACCATATCAACAACTGTCTTTCTGGCATCGGAAGAAGCAGTAATATCAAGGAATACCAGTTCATCTGCCCCTGCTTTATCATAAGCGGCAGCTATCTCTACCGGATCTCCTGCGTCTTTTAAATCTACAAAATTAACACCTTTAACAACTCTACCGTCGTTAACGTCTAGACAAGGAATAATTCTCTTTGTATGCATAGTAAACTCCAAAACTCTTATAAATCAATGAAATTCTTCAGTATCTTCAAACCTTCGTCGGAACTTTTCTCCGGATGGAACTGACAGCCGAAGATATTGCCTTTCTCCACAGAAGCATGAACCGTAACATTATAATCACATGTTGCTGTAACAATTAAAGGGTCATCGGCTTTAAGATAATAGGAATGAACGAAATATACAAAGGCACCGTTTGCTATTCCCTTAAAGAGTCTTCCGTTATTCATTAGTTCCAATGAATTCCAGCCAATCTGGGGAACTTTAAGCCCGCCTCCCTCAGGGATTCGATGAATAGCCCCATCCAAGAGATTAAGGCCCTCTACCCCTTTCGATTCGTCGCTTCCTCTAAACAAAAGTTGAAGCCCCAGACAAATCCCCAAAAAGGGCTTGTCTGTGGCTGCATAGTCTTTAATAACGCTTATTAGATCATATTTTTTCAGATTATCCATGCAATCCCCAAAGGAGCCTACTCCCGGCAGTATAACCTTTTGGGATGACATAATCTCCTTGGGGTCTCTTGAGATACATACTTCTTGGCCGAAGAATCTCAAAGCCTTCTCTACGCTTTTAATATTCCCGGCATCATAGTCTATTATAGTAATCAAACCAATACATCCTTTTATTTTTCTTTATAGAGCTCATCCGTAATCTCATAGATAGCCTTGGAATAATCAATAGGCTCTTTTATGGCAATAATCTCTCTGGCACGTTTTAGACCGATACCGTAATTGGACATAAGCTTGGTAGAAATCTTGTCTAATACAGCAGTGTACTGGTCCTTGATACCATACTCTTCCGCATCGGATAGTTCCTTATCGTACTGCTTAACACCATCAAGAAGTTCGTTTAATGCTTCCGGGTACATCTTAAGGCTGAAGAGATTCTCGAATGAATAGAAATGCTTGTATAACTTGTTCATGGTAACAATCTGATTCTGAAGATTCTCATCAGTCTCATTGACCTTCATACCCTTAATCTGGTTGTAGGCCTCCACATAATTACCGTTATTGAAAGCACCTCTTGCTTTTCCAATATTAATATTATATCCGAAGAATTTCAAGCCAAATATAAACAAAACAATAATAGAAACAGCAAGAAGGAATATAAGGATGGTCTTAAGCTTGGGTAATGGCTTACCCTTTTCCTTAGGCTTATCTTCTTTTTCTTTCTTTGGTTTCTTCTCTTTCTTTTCTTTCTTGGGCTTGGCATCGGCTTTTGCTTTCTTCTTCTCAGCCTTTAATGCCTTCTTCTCCTCAGCAGCCTTCTTCTTCTCCTCTTTAAGAGCTGCTTTTTCTTCCTTGGTTAATTCCGGTTCATCATCATTATTGGCCGAATCAAGTATCGCCATAATAAAACCAAGAATACCGCCTCTTTTAGGCTTCTCTTCCTTGACTTCTTCCTCTGCCGGTTCATCACCGCCGCCGACTCCAAGTTCACTAAGGAGATCATCGGGAGAAGCATCGGAATCCATACTAAATGAATCCTCAAGACCTTCTAAACCCTCGAAGATATCTATACCTGAGCCATCATCTTCAGATGATAGCATATCCGCCAAATCATTAAGGTCATCATCACTGCTTACCAAGTTCTCCACCTGGCTGTCATCAGACATATCTGTTGCCGAGAATTCTTCAACCTCGTCAAAGAGACTGGCCAGTTCATCACTTACACCGCTATCATCAGTTGCAGGTTCGGGTGCAGGTTCAGACTCATCAAGACCTAGAGCATCTAAATCACCGTCTAAAGCTATATCTCCCATATCAGCCATAAGGTCTGCAGCGTCATCAGATGCATCTGCAAGCATATCATCAGGCACATCTGCCGGCGCATCAGCAGGCAGATCTTCCGGCAAATCTTCAGGAACAGGTGCTTCCTCCTCAAGCCCTAGAGATGATAAATCAAGATCCAAATCACTCATATCCGCTATGGGTTCCTCCGGCATATCAGGAATATCAAGGCTTTCGGGTATGTCAGAAACTTCAGGCGCTTCAGGAGCTTCTTCACCGTCTAAGAATCCCATATCAAGAAGGTCTCCAAGGCCCAAGTCCTCATCTAGCGCAGCTGTAGGAGCAGGTTCTTCTGCCGGTTCAGGCTCAGATACCGGTTCGGGATCAGCTACCGATTCAGGCTCAGATGCCGGTTGGGGCTCCGGTGCCGGAGCGGGCGCAGGTTTTTGCGCACTCTCGCTATTCTTTGTGCGAAGATCAGAAATAGACGGGGTAGTCTGATCCATATAGCCTTCTACAAAGACATTATCAATGTCCTGTGCGAATTGCTCCATGAACTCCTCGTCTTCAAGTTCCGGAAAATCTCCGTCAACCTCTTTCAAAAAATCTTCATCTGATGTATATTTGGACACCTGACCAAGTAGGCTCTCTAAGTATTCTTCATTACTGTTTTTAGCCATACGGTGCACCCTCCTGCAGTTACTTTCTATTTAACACGACAATATCCCCATAAGCCAAAGCTCATGGGGATAAAATAAAGCTTTATGATTTCTTTCTGTATTTGGTAATAAGACCGTCAATCGCATCAACCAGCTTACCAATCTCAGGTTTTGTAAGCTGAGCATCAGCACCAAGCTGTTCGCCTTTTCTTCTCATTTCGTCATTAACAAGAGACGAGAAGATAATCAGCGGAATCTTGCTGATATCAGGATCCTCTTTACAAAGCTTTGTAAGGCGATGTCCATCCATGATCGGCATCTCAATATCTGTTATAATACAAAATACTTTCTTGAACAGTTCACCCGCATCATACATCTCGCATATAGCATCCCAAGCTTCCTGTCCGTTAGGCTTAACAATCTGTTGTGTATAGCCTGCTTTTTTAAGACAGTCTGTGATAAGTTTACTAAGAAGGGGTGAATCCTCTGCAATAAGAATCGGGCAGGATTTTCTATCCACATCTTCGTCAATCTGATCGATATCCGAAACACGAAGTCCGGTCTCGGGGCTGATATCCGTAACAATCTTCTCAAAGTCTAAGATAACGATAAGTTTATCATCAATCTTTATAACACCGGTTGAAACTCCGGCTTCTTCAGTATTTATTGTTGCATCGGGAGTAATAATATCGGCCCATGATACTCTATGGATTCCGATAACGGAATCAACATGGAATGCAATATTCAATTTATTAAAGTTAGTAATGATAAACAATCCTTCTGATCCGTCTTCTTCAAGACCAATGCATCGTTTAAGATTGATAACGGAAATCATCAAATCTCTCGGCATAAAGATGCCTTCTACACACGGATGTGCATTCGGAACCGGAGTAATGGGCTGAAACGAAAGAATCTCTTTAATCTTCGCAACGTTTATTCCATAATGATTGGTTCCAAGAGTAAATTCCAGCACTTCAATTTCATTAGTACCACTCTCTAGCAAAATATTAGTATCCATAAGACCTTCCTCCCTACGTGTCCTAATTATATTTAATATTAAAAAATACTAATTCAACATTTTAAATCATTATACCACACATAATTTCAAAATGACAGAAAAATTTGAATAATTTACAAAATTTTTTGTTTTTTCTGTCTAAAGAAAATTATTTCTCGGTGTTTTTAAGACTTAATCGGGGTATACCCTGTCATTCCATCCTTAGTTACCGAAAGAGTTACTTCCGACAGACTACCCGATACTTCCTTAGGAACATCAAATACAAGTATACAGTTGGTCTTCTGACCTGCTCCAAAAGCTGTGTTTTTGTCAAAAGATGCAATATCATTTGGAAGAAATGCAGTGGACATTGCCACAATACTCTTTCCATTGAATGATCCTTTAAACTTATACTTGCCTGACCTCAAATCACAGGTAATACTGTTACCGGTAGTATTGGTTATGGTAAAGTTCATTATAACAAGCTGTTTGCCGGGTGAAGCATTAACACTAAAGTAAGCTCCTTGGATATAATCCATAACCTCGTATCCGGTAAAAGCAAAGTCTAAACCATTAATTCCTATAGCCTCTGTCATAGAAATGGCAGAATTGCTGGGAACAACTGCTCCGCTACCGCCTTCTCCGCCTTCGCCTTTACTTTCCTGACTGGAGCCACCGGAACTTTGTCCGGCTTCTCTTGAAGCCCTTCGTTCTGCAGCCTTACTCTCCTCTTCTGCCTTTTTCTTTTCAGCCTTAGCAAGCTCATCCTTGGATAGCAACAAAGTATTGTTATATCTTGAATGCTTAACAAGGACATAAGAAGAATATTCAGATATCAGATTTTGCTCTTCACTTGTAAGTTTAACCACATGAACACAACCCGTCATGGAAAATACCAAAAGGGCTGTAATCAAAAGGCAAATCTTTTTTTTCATGTCAATCACCCGTAAAACCAGTAAAATCCCAGTTATTCACTTATATGTTAGCATTTCTTCATACTAATGACAAGTGATTTATATACGTTTTTTAATACATTATTAGCCATTATCAATCTCAAACCAAAAAATCACTCCATTGTCGCAATTCTTAACTCCGTAATTATTGTTAAGGGCTTCCATAATGGCTTTAACAATAGATAAACCAAGGCCGCAGCCTCCAAACTCCCTGGTTCTGGCCTTGTCGGATTTATATAATTTAATCCACAATTTATCCAATTCCTCATCCGGAATATTGTTGCCTGTATTAAATACCGAGATTCTGGTCTTATCCTCCATCTTTTCTGTTGTAACCGTAATAATGTTATCATAATCCACATGATCAAAGGCGTTGGAGAGGTAATTGTTAAGAACCTCTTCCACCTTATAAGCATCGGACCATACCATGGCAGACCTTTCCCCTTTTGTGGTAATGGATACTCCCGCCTGCTTCATCTTTACGTCAAATGCCGCTACACGGCTATCTATAAGTTCCACCACATCAAAACGTTCCATGGAAAGCTCTTCCCTTCCCATCTCAAGGCGATTAAGATCAAGAAGCTGCCTTACCATATGGTTCATACGTCCGGATTCATCAATGATAATATCGCAGTATTCCTTCCTGCTTTCGGGGTCATCCGCTATCCCCTCTTTTAATCCTTCGGCATAACCTTGGATTAAGGCAATAGGTGTTTTTAGCTCATGGGAAACATTTCCCAGGAACTCTTTTCGCATCTCATCAATCTCGGTTTTTTCTTTAAGTTCATTCTCAAGGCTTAAATTGGCGCTTTTAAGCTGAGAGATATTCTCTTCAAGAGCGTGGGACATCTTATTCATGTTATGACCTAATACGTCTATCTCGCCGCCGTATCCGGGCTGATACTTGGTATCAAAATCAAGTTCCGTCATCTTGGCGGATATAGCAGCCAGTTCTAATATAGGTTTGGTAATACTCTTAGATACCACAAAGACGATTATAACTCCCACAATAGCAGCAAGTGCAATGATAGAACCGGTAAATGTATTGGCAATAGCCACGCTTTCCCTTATACTTTCTACCGTTACTCTAAGCATGAGAAAATTCGAATCCGAAGCGGCACCTACAAGAACCATATATTCTGTCCCGTTTGCTTCATCCTTAATTGAAGATATGAAATAATCCTTATTATGAATTACCCCGTCTTCACCCTGGCGCAAAACAGCCTCAAAGAAGAGATTACGTAAAGGATTTACATTGGAGGTTGAAGCATATTTAACCTTACCGCTTGCATCCAACAAAATTACAGATATCCCGGAATTGTTCATTACCTGCTCGAATTCCGATAGAATATCCGCTTCATTGTCAGTCCGATTAAGAGTTGTTTGCATGTTGTAAAAATTTTTTTCCAGCATCTGTCTCTTCTTTGACAAATAAAACTTGTCAAATAACAAAGAATTCGCCAGAATACAGATGCCGAAAGCCGCCAGCATAAGAATAGCAAAGATAGCCGGCAGCTTGTATCTGATGGATAGTTTCATATATCAGTCCACCTCAAATTTGTAACCGATACCCCAGACGGTTTTTATATATTCCCCGTATTCACCCAGTTTGCTACGAAGCTTTTTCACATGGGTATCCACCGTTCTGGCGTCACCGAAATAATCATAATTCCAAACCTTATTAAGAATCTTCTCCCTTGAAAGCACCATGCCCGTATTCTCAATGAAGAATTCCAAAAGTTCAAACTCCTTAAGGCTTAATTCCAGAAAATCCTCATTAATCTTGGTGGTATGAGCATTCTTATCCATTGTAATTACTCCTGCCGTCAGGACATCATCCTTAACAAGGCCTTTGCTTCTACGTAACACAGCATCCACTCTGGCGCACAAGACCTTGGGGCTAAAGGGTTTGCTTATGTATTCATCAACGCCTAGTTCAAAGCCTTTTAACTCGTCGCTTTCTTCGCCGAGAGCTGTAAGCATTATAACCGGGACCTTGGATTCTCCTCTAATCTCCTTTAATACCGACCAGCCGTCAATCTTCGGCATCATAACGTCTAAAAGAATAAGATCAATATCTTTGTCCTCATAGAAAATATCAAGGGCCGTAGATCCGTTATCCGCCTCTATGACAGTGTAATCTTCCTTCTCAAGGAAATCCCGAAGAAGCTTCCTCATTCTCGCTTCATCATCAACAATAAGTATCTTAGTTGTATCCATTATCTACCTCTTTAACTTGTTTTGTACGAATTTAAATTGTATTTCTTCTCGTATTCAAGAATTCTTTCTTCTCTTTGTTCCAGGTCTTTTTGCCATTCCTCGTACTTATTTATAATATTATTCTCATAGTTTATGATATTGGGGTTGTCACTGGTCATGGCAATAAAAAACATAGCAAAAACAGCCAATACCAGAATCAGGTTAATTATAAGGGAGTTACGAAACTTGCCCTTATAGTTTTTCTTATCCGGCATAGGCATTGGCCTTACCTGATTATCTGTTCTGGCAGATATCTCTTTTACAACCACATCATCCTTGATTTTAATTACGAGAAGTTTATTCTTATCAACTCCGGGAGTAACCTTTAGCTCTTCACGAAGCTCTCTAAGATATGCTATGCCCACAGGTGTGGAAAGCATCTCTTCTCTAACCAACCTGTTATAAACATCCACCGCCTTCTCCGGCGAGATGCCTGCGATTCGCTCTCGTATGTATTTTACGGCCTGAACTTCCTTTTCAGCAGCTTCAGCCTCTTCCTGCGTTTTGAAATCAAATCCGTCTACAGTATACATATTCCACCCCAACCCCAAAAGAATTTATAATACCTGCTTACATTCTACTAATGATTTCATCAATTATCCTGACGGAAATATCATCTTTACTCATTATCTCAAGCTTTTTTACATCATCTTTAGTTATGATGGTTACGATATTGGTATCCGTTGCAAAACCGGCACCTTTATCCCTTAAAGAATTAGCCACAATCATATCAGCATTCTTCCTTGTAAGCTTGCCTTTTGCATTATCCACCAAATCTTCTGTCTCCATGGCAAAACCGCATACGAACTGACCCGGTGATTTGTTCTCTCCCACAAAGGATAAGATATCTTTTGTTCTCTTAAAGGAAAGGCTCAAATCTCCTTCCTTCTTCTTAATCTTGTTATCGGCAACTGTTTCGGGAGTATAATCTGCAACCGCAGCAGCCATAATTACTATATCAGCCTGTTTATATCTGTCTTTTACCGCTTCAAACATGTCCTCCGCAGATAACACATCTGTCACATTAACAAAGGATGGCTTAGGTATTGCACATCTTCCTGATACAAGTTCCACATCCGCTCCTCTGTAGGCGCAAACCCTCGCTAAAGCATAACCCATTTTACCCGTGGAATGATTGGATATAAATCTCACCGGATCTATGGATTCCACTGTGGGCCCTGCAGTAATAAGAACCTTTTTACCCGCCAAATCCTTCCTGTATAAGACTTCCTTGTAGATATATGACAAAAGCACATCCTCAGCAGGAAGCTTACCTGCCCCTACGTCTCCACAGGCCAGTCTTCCGGAATCAGGCTCTATTATCTCAAAGCCGTAATGCTTTAACTTTTCTATATTATCCTGTGTAATAGGATTCTCGAACATGTTGGTATTCATGGCCGGAGAAACTATTTTTTTACACTTGCAGGCAAGAACTGTTGTAGTAAGCATATCATCAGCTAAGCCACATGCAAGTTTTGCAATTACATTGGCGGTAGCCGGAGCAATAAGAACCACATCAGCGCTGTTAGCCAGGGAGATATGCTCAACCGAATATTGAAAGTTCCTGTCAAATGTATCCACCAGGCATTTATTGCCCGTTAACGTCTCAAATGTAATGGGATTAATGAAATTGGTGGCATTCTTTGTCATCATAACGGTGACATTGGCATGTTGCTTTACAAGGGCACTTGCCACGTTAGCCATCTTGTATGCTGCTATAGAGCCTGTTACTGCTAATACTATATTCTTATCCTTTAACATACCGGCCCTCCTTACTTATTCTTGTAAAATATGGCTTCAAGGCCAATCATTGATAATTCTTCATCTAACACTGCCGGTTCTTTGAGATACGGCATAATCTTTCCCGCGTGTATTCCGGTTATTATATGGGTTGTGCTAACCCCAAGTTCTTTTTCCATTCGCTCAATCAATCCGTCTATGCTTGCAGCTGCGCCTATTACAGTACCGCTTTGTAAGCATTCCACAGTATTATGGCCTATTACCCTGTCAGTGCCTTTAAGACGAATCTGAGGCAACTGGGCCGTATGATGAACAAGGGCTTCAAGGCTTAAGTCAAGTCCTGCCATAATGGTGCCGCCTATATAACATCCCTTTTCATCAATAACAGAGATAGTTGTTGCCGTCCCCATAAAAACTATAATAAGTGGTGCCTTATATTTCTTTAAACCACCTGCCGCATTGGCAATAAGATCTGCTCCTACTGCGCCCGGATTGTCCATCTTAATATTAATACCACTTTTAAGTCCGGGACCCACAATCTTTATGGGCTTTGCAATAAGCTTATTTACAGCAGCTTTAATAATCTCCACCATGGGAGGAACCACTGAAGAAATAATAGTTCCTTCAATCTCCTCCGGATTAATGCCATTTATCTCAAACATGGATTTTAGTTTGACTGCATACTCAAAATCCGTATATGTAATCTTCGTTGATACTCTCTCCGTAAACAGTATCTTACTGTCACGTATGCAGCCGAGAACAGTATATGTATTTCCTATTTCAATCGCCAATATCATGTCCGTCTCTTCTTTCTGTAAAAACTTTATCACTACATCCTTAATTTGACCTAAAGATGCCCTATTTCTTTAATAATAATACAAAACGCGCAGATAAAACATATAAATCATCAAATTTTTGTGATAAACAATACGTTAAATCTGCGCATTTTAATGTAAATGTATATTTGGCAAATTAATTTCAGTTATAGGTCTCTCTTAGTTAGAAGAAGAAACCATTGATTTTTTCTGTGTATTATCAGCTGTTGCTGTCTCGGAAGACAGAAGCTTTGATCTAAAGAATACTGAACAAACAGCTGTTGTAAGGACTCCTGCGACAATAGCTTCAGGCACACCGTTGGTTCCGATAACTCCAAGGATTACTGCATAGAGAGTATCAAAAGATTTACCGATAACCTGTGCATAGGTCTGTCCGAACAGGAAATAGATAAGGTTCATAACAAGAAGTGTGTTAGTCATGGACCCTGCAATACCTGCTACTGCAAGAGAAACTGTTGTTCCTACTTTAAGCTTTCCAAAAAGCTTTCTCATTCCTGCAAATACGTAGTAAGCAACTACACCGATTAAGATTCTGGGAATAAAGCATACAATCAAGCTCTGGGGACCACCATGAATTTCTCCCATTGAGTAGAATGGTGAGAATACAAATGATGTAATAGTCGGATTAATCGTACCGTTAATAAGGCTTGTACATCCGAATACAAATCCGAGAAAAGCGCCCTGCTTCGGTCCCATAAGAATTGCTCCGATAATTACCGGAATGTGAATCGTTGTGGCTTTGATAACACCAAGGGGGATATATCCCAGACCCGGCACCATAGCCAGAAGTACGATGATAGCTGAAAATAATGCCAGCTGCACCATGTTGGTTGTTTTTTTAGATACGTTATTCATTTCTTTAACCTCCGTTATTATTCACCCTAAAGTGGTGATACAATACATTTACCGGTTAATTTGCCATGCATCATTATAACAACTTTACATAGGAATAACAAGACTTTTTCCCGTCATTTCCGCAGGCTTTTCAATTCCCATAACTTCAAGTAAAGTTGGGGCTATATCAGCCAGGCAGCCGCCCTCTCTTAAAGTACATTTCTTATCGTAATTTATAAGGATAAAGGGTACGGGATTGGTGGTGTGAGCAGTAAAGCTCTCACCTGTCTCGTAATCTATGAGTTGTTCTGAGTTACCGTGGTCTGCACATAAGAAACATACGCCTCCCACTGAAATTAAAGCATCGATTGCCTTACCCACGCATTCATCAACTGCTTCGCAGGCCTTAATTGCTGCCTCTAACACCCCTGTATGGCCAACCATATCGGGATTAGCGAAGTTGATGATAATAAGGTCATACTTCTGTGAGGTAATAGCACCGCAAAGCTTATCGCGCACCTCGTAAGCGCTCATCTCCGGCTTTAAGTCGTAAGTAGCAACCTTGGGGGAATTAACCAGGAATCTGTCTTCTCCCTCATAAGGTTCCTCGATACCACCGTTAAAGAAGAAGGTAACATGGGCGTATTTCTCAGTCTCTGCAATACGGGCCTGCTTCATTCCAAGGCTTGAAATATACTGACCTAATGTATTATTAATCTCAACCTTGTGGAATGCCACCGCTTTCTTGGGAATAGTCACATCGTATTCTGTAAAGCAGGTATAACAGGTTTTAATACGTGGTCCTCTGTCGAATCCGTCAAAATCATCTAAGCAGAAGGTCTTGGTTATCTGGCGAGCCCTGTCCGGTCTGAAGTTAAAGAAGATAACAGAGTCATTATCCTTAACTGTGGCTACAGGCTTGCCTCCTTCTGTAACTACTATCGGCTTAATAAATTCATCCGTAACCCCTGCATCGTAAGAATTCTGTATACCCGTAACAGCATCAGTTACTTCAGTACCAATACCCTTTGTAAGTGCGTCATAAGCCTCCTTGGTACGCTCCCATCTGTTATCCCTGTCCATTGCATAGTATCTTCCGATAACAGTGGCCACTTTACCGACACCTATTTCCTTAATCTTTTCTTCAAGTTCAGCTACATAACCCTTACCGGATGTGGGTGAAGTATCTCTTCCATCCATAAAACAGTGAACGAACACTTTAGAGATACCCTCTTTCTTAGCCATCTCAAGTAAAGCATACATATGCGTATTGTGAGAATGTACACCGCCGTCAGATACCAGACCCCAGATATGAACGCAAGTATCATGCTCTCTGGCATTGGCAAATGCCGCCTTTAAGGCATCATTTTCAAAGAACACACCATCTTCTATCTCTTTTGTAATTCGGGTAAGCTCCTGATAAACTATCCTTCCTGCACCCATGTTAAGGTGTCCCACCTCAGAGTTACCCATCTGTCCGTCAGGAAGTCCTACATGAAGGCCGCTGGCATTACCATGCACAAAGGGATACTCCTTCATCAACCTGTCAATATTCGGGGTCTTAGCCTGATATACCGCATTCCCTTCCGTTTTCTCATTCAACCCAAATCCATCCAAGATCATAAGTACTGTAGGTTTGCTCATATTATCTGTCCTTTCGTATTGTATTATATTCCAAAAGACCTCAAGTCGTTATTTCCAAATCGATTATATCATACATTACATAACTAGTCACGGGGGCGGAAAACCGCCCCCGTGACTGTATTATTATATATTCTCTTTTACTAATTCTACAAAACGATTACGAACCTCCGGGTATTCTCCAAGGCCCTTCATATTACCACGAACCTTATAACCCTTGGATTCAAGTACACTCTTCCATGAATCTGCCTCATCACCCATCAAATCATCATGGGCATGAACACCTGCAACAATCATAAGAGGTGCAAGGATAAATGTTGTATCATCGGGAACATTGCCGTCAATTACTTTTACGATATCATCAAAATCCGGTTTTCCTTCAACAGTTCCGATAAAGATATCATCGCATTTGTAATCATTAACAGCCAATTGATGCGCAATATCCGTATAAATCTTATTCTGAACATGGTCTGTTCCATGTCCCATGAAAAGAAGAATCTCGTTATCCTTTATTCCAACATCGTTTCTATAAGTCGTGTTAAGGAATCTTGCCATTCTATCAATGTCTGTCCTGGAATAAATAAGAGCCTTACCAACCTTTAAGGAATCAAACTTGTCCCTGAATTCCTCAACATCATCAACTATAGTGTTATACTCAATAGCCTTCATAATATGTGTAGGCTGAATAAACAAATCCGTAACACCATCCGCCAAAATATCCTTCATTGCATCCTTAATAAGGGGATGTCCGGTCTTGGCAGCTATCTTACGGCTGGTCCATGCAGAGTATATTGCATAGTCCGGAAAAGCCTTCTTGATGTCATCCTCAATGGCATCAATTGTTTTCTTTCTTGTGTCTTCCACGGTTGTACCGAAACTTACAACCAAAATTGCCTTTTTGCTCATAATCAATCCTCCAAAAGTGTTGTGACGCAACTATACGTTACTATTCTCCTTTGAAGGTTCCCTACTCTTTTGTCTCTTCCAGATGGAAGAGGTTGTTTAACATCTTGGTGTATTCTTCCTGACTTTCAGCAGAGTCAAGTTGTTTTAATTCAACGATAGGTTCACGTACCAGTTTCTTCAAAGATGCGGCGAGAATCTTCTTAAGAATTCGCTTCTCCCTATCGCTAAGGTCTAATTTACGATTAAGATAGGAGTAGGACTCCTCAGTTATCTCATCACAACGTTGGTGAAGTGACTGAATGGTGGAATCCACGCGACTTTCAAACAGCCATGTTATAGTCTCACTCACAGCCGTCTCTATCTCTTCTTTGCAACAATCCATAAGTCGCTCACGCTCAGCCTTATTCTGTCTTGATATTTCATCCAAGGTGTCAAGATTAATCAAGTCAGCATCGAATCTTACGGCTACCTCCGGATCAATATCTCTGGGTGCTGCCAAATCAAGAAAGGTTACATGATTGGTAAAATCACATTCATCGGCAAACACCGTATAATGAGGCGATGAGGTAGCTGATATAACTATATCTGCAGATTTAAGCTCTTCCATCCTGTCATCATAAAGAGCAATCTTTAACTGCGGATACTCTTGCTTTACATCCTTAGCATGAGCTATATTACGGCTACACATTGTTACACATTTAACATTATACTCTCTAACATATGTAAGCGCAAGTTTTGCTGTGTCTCCGCTACCGATAATCAAAACTTTTTTATTATCAAAACCGCATCGTTTTTCAGTCTCCTTGATTCCTATATAACTAACAGAAAGAGGAATCTCACTGACTTTGTATTTGGTTTTTATAGCCTTGGCGCAGGCCATAGAATTCTCCACTATACGATGCATCTCCTTCTTGGCATAACCAAGGGCACTTGATAGCATGAGGGCATCTTTAAGCTGGCCGAGAATCTGATCTTCTCCAAGCACTGCAGACTCAAGTCCCGCTGCAATACGGAAGATATAGTAGATAGCCTCATCTCCCGACTTCTCAATGAGAATATCCGTAAGGTCAACCTTTTTGAAGGTATTCACGTATAAATCTACCATATAATCCTTCTGTTCATCCGTATCAAATAGGTAGAAGATTTCGCTTCTGTAGCAGGTTGCCAGCACAAGGCACTGCCCCACTCCGCCGGCTTCAGCTTTTTGCATGAAATCAATCTTTGAGCTCTCGGTAAAAGATATATGATCTCTTACATCAAGAGGAGCATTCTTATAGTTTATTCCAATAAATCCAAACTGCATTTTTATAATCCTTATCCGAAATACGACTTGATAACATCACAAGTCTTATTTAAATCTTCATCACTGTGAGCGTTTGACACAAACATGGCCTCAAATTGGCTTGGAGCCACATAGATATCACGCTCAAGAAGATATTTGAAATACTTGGCGTATTCTTCAGTATCAGAAGATGTGGCGCTTTCAAAGTTTGTCACCGCCTCTTTGGTAAAGAAAACGCTCATTAAAGAACCAACCCTGTTGGTGTGTACCCTTCCACCGGAAGCAGATTTGATAGCTTCATCAAGAACTTCCGTCTTTTTCTCCAGTCTCTTATAAATATCCCTGTCTTCTTTTAAGATATTAAGTGTTGCAAGACCTGCCGCTGTGGCAATGGGGTTACCTGATAAGGTTCCCGCCTGATATACAGGGCCATCGGGTGATACACATCTCATAATATCTTCTCTTCCGCCATACGCACCCACGGGCATACCGCCTCCGATAATCTTACCTAATGTAGTCATATCAGGAGTGATACCAAAGTATTCCTGAGCACCACCAAGGGCAAGACGAAATCCGGTAATTACTTCATCAAAGATTAAAAGGGCACCGTTTTTTGTAGTAATATCTCTCAAGAACTGTAAGAAACCGTCCTTTGGAAGTACAACTCCCATATTGGCAGCAACAGGTTCAACTATTACCGCTGCTATCTCTCCTGCATATTCTTTGAAGAGTTTTTCGACAGATTCCTCATTGTTATAATCGGCCACAAGAGTATGCTTGGAATAATCCGCAGGAACACCCGCAGAATCAAGTACTGATGTGGTAAGGGCAGCAGAACCCGCTTTTACGAGAAGTCCGTCGGAATGTCCGTGATAACATCCCTGGAACTTTATTATCTTATCTCTCTTAGTATATCCTCTGGCCACACGAATAGCGCTCATAACCGCTTCCGTACCGGAGCTAACCAAACGGCTTATTTCAATAGACGGTACCAACTCAGCAAGGAGTTCTGCCATCTCAATCTCTCTTTTTGTAGGCGCTCCGTAAGTAAGACCATCATCACATGCAGTCTTAACGGCCTCAAGAACCCTTATGTCTGCAGATCCTAAGATTCCCGGTCCCCAGGAACATACATAATCAATCATCTCATTACCATCAACATCGGTAATTCTATCTCCCTTTGCCTTGGCAATAAATCTGGGCGTACATCCCACAGAACGAAAAGACCTTACAGGAGAATTAACTCCTCCCGGCAGATGCTTCTTGGCCCGCTCGTAAAGCTCGGCTGATAATTTGTCATTCATAATGGTTCCTCCTAGCCTATAATTCCTTTTTGAATCATCTCTGCTATCTCTTTAGCATAATAAGTAATATAGATGTCCACGCCGGCACGATATGCGCTTACTGCCATCTCGGCAACGATTCTGTCTTCATCTATCCAGCCCTTTGCGGCAGCTGCTTTAACCATGGCATATTCACCGCTTACACTGTAGGCTGCAATGGGGAGGTCCACCATATCTCTGGCATTTGCCACTATATCAAGATATGACATAGCCGGCTTTACCATAACGATGTCGGCGCCTTCTTCAATATCAAGCATAATCTCCTTGATGCCTTCTCTTCCGTTATGGAAGTCCATCTGATAAGACTTTCTGTCACCAAAAGAAGGAGCACTTCCTGCAGCTTCTCTAAAGGGGCCGTAGAATGCCGAAGCGTACTTGGCTGAATATGCCATAATGGGCACATTCTTAAATCCGTTATTATCAAGAACCTCTCTTATGGCCGCAACTCTTCCGTCCATCATGTCAGAGGGCGCCACCATATCCGCACCTGCCTCAGCATGGGAAAGGGCTGTCTTAGCCAGAAGTTCTAACGTTTCATCGTTAAGTACATCTCCGTCACAGATAACTCCGCAATGACCATGGGAGGTGTACTCGCAAAGACATACATCAGTAATATAGTACATATCCGGGCAAACTCTTTTGCCTTCCTTCAAAGCTCTTTGAACTACACCGCAGGGATTGTAGGCCTCAGACGCCTGTTCGTCCTTCTTGTCCGGAATCCCGAAAAGCATTACCGCATGAACCCCTGCTTCAAAAAGCTCTTTAAACTTTTCTCCGACTCTGTCAACGGTATATCTGTATTGGCCGGGCATAGCGTCGATTTCTTCCACCTTGTCCGTACCTTCCATTACGAACATAGGATATACTAGAGACGCTGCATCAACTCTGGTCTCACGAACCATTTTCCTTAAGGTTTCACCGTTTCGAAGTCTTCTTGGTCTAACTGTCATATCCATAATATATGCCTTCTTTCTGTACTATTTGCCAACGTAATCTAGAACACATTGACACATACTGTCTATAGTAGCCTTAGCAGCTGTAATTGTCTTAAATCCGTACTCCTTAGCAGCCTCTTCCGTCTGTCTTCCGATGCAAACACCTAAAACAGTTGAGAAGTCCTTGGTTTCTTTTGCTAACTTAACAAAGTTATGAACAGTTGATGCACTGGTAAATGTCACCATGTCAATCTCACCCTTTGCTAAAAGAGAGTCAAGGTCTAACCAGTCATACTTGGCTGTCTCCGTATCGTAAACAGGAATATCTGCGAATTTGGCAGGAGTTAGCGCAAGTTCTTCTGTAAGAATAGGGTTACCTATGGTCGCTCTTGGAATAAGGACATTATCCTTATCTGTCAAAACCTTCTTAAGCTCTTTTGCCAAATGCTCGTTATCAAATACTTCCGGAACAAGATCACATACAATTCCGTGTTCTGCTAAATCTTTGGCGGTGCCGGAACCAATGGCTGCGAACTTAATACCGGCTAATGTTCTTACATCAATAGCGTCTTTCCTTAATCTTTCAAAGAATACTTTTACTCCCGCAGGGGATGTGAATACTATCCATGTATAGTCGCTTAAATGTGACAGACTGTCTGTAAAGTCTTTGTTATCACTGATAGGTATAAGCTCAATTGAGGGAATCTCAACTACTTCAGCACCCATGCTGCGAAGCTTGTGAGCAAGCTTACCGCTTCTTGTCTTGGGTCTGGTAACTATAATTTTATTACCAAAAAGAGGCTTCTTCTCAATCCAACATAATTTGTCATTAAGATTACATACTCTTCCCACCACAATAATAGCCGGTGTGGGAACAGGATTCTCGGCAAGTTTTGCTTCAAGAGTTGATATGGTAGCCACAACTCTTCTCTGATCAGATGTTGTTCCTCTTGATAATACTGCAGCCGGCATATCCGGATTCATACCTGCATCAAGAAGTCCCTTCATAACTTCCGGCAAAGCTGTAAGACCCATCATAAACACGATAGTTCCGTCAAGGTCAGCTAAGGCTTTGAAGTTGATATCAAGGGGAGCATCCTTTTTCTTATGGGCAGTAATCAACGTTATCGATGATGCAAAATCTCTATGAGTAACAGGAATACCGTTGTAAGCCGGAACCGCAATAGAAGATGTAACTCCCGGAACCACTTCGAATTCAACGCCACGTTCTAAGAGATATTCCGCTTCTTCTCCTCCTCTACCGAAGAGATAAGGGTCTCCTCCTTTAATACGTACGACCTGCTTACCTTCTAAGGCTTTCTCACAAATAATTCTGTTAGTCTCATGCTGAGGCAAGATATGCATTCCTGCGTGTTTGCCGGCATTGATGCATTCAGCGTCTCCCGGAATCATAGCTAGGATTCCCTGACCGGCCAAGGCATCATATACTACAACCTCTGCATTCTCAATTATCTCTTTAGCTTTTACCGTAAGGAGTCCCGGGTCTCCCGGGCCTGCACCGATAAGCCAGACTTTTCCTTTGCTCATATTGTATCCTTTCTATTTAAATATAATATTTTTAATGTAGACGCTTTATTATAAAGCTGTCCTCAAGCTATAATTATCTATCACTAAATATAGTGTCTATATTCGAGTCAGGAAAAAAGTTGCCATGTCGGCGCCCAGGCGTTCTGCGTCGGACTTTGGGGCGGACATTACGTGCTTCTCGTATGACTTGGTGTCCTCGTGATAATAGAGGGCTGTCAGTTCAAGGTCGTCCCCTATAATCTTGGCATGGGCTGCAATAGGTGATGAACAGCCGCCGTTAACCCCTTTTACGAAGGCACGTTCTGCCAGGGCTTGGGCCGTAGCATTCTCATCAAAAAAGCCTTGAAGAAAACCATAATCAACGCCTGCCCTGCCCTGTACACAAAGAATTCCCTGTCCACAGGAAGGAAGGAGTTCTTCCGGATCGAAATACCTGCTTATTCTATCTTCCAGTCCAAGACGCTTTAAGCCTGCAGCCGCAAGAATTATTGCGCCGAATTCGCCTTCGTCAAGTTTACGAAGTCTTGTCTGAAGGTTACCCCTGACACTTTTAATCTCAGCACCAGGAAATAGCTTCTCCAACTGAAGTATTCTTCGAAGGGAGGAACAGCCTATGGGTTTCTTACCGTCATATTCTTTTACTCCCTTGGGAAGTACAAGAACGTCTCTTTCGTCCTCTCTTGCGGAAAAACCAATAATAGGCAGGTCTTCCGGCACTTCCATAGGAAGGTCTTTTAGACTATGAACGGATAGATCGCTTCGTTTGTCTCTAAGAGCTATATCCAGCTCTTTAACAAAGAGTCCCTTTCCACCCATATCGTATAAGGGTCCATCAAGTTTAATATCCCCTGTGGTCTTCATTGTAAGAAGCTCCACATCAATATCGGGATTGTTCTTTCGTATGTAATCAACCACAAGATTACTCTGGGTAACAGCCAGCAAACTATCTCTGCTACCCACTATTATCTTTCTTCTGTATTCAATCATCTTACTTATCTCATCAGGTATATCTTCCGGTGCCTTGGCATAGTATTCGCTCAAAGTTATATGCCTCCTATATTAGTTCTCAAGTAGCTCTTGAATCTTCTTGCGAGTATCCTTGGTGGCAGTATGGTTGTCCCCTCCGGAACTTATACCTACCACAACTTCATCTGTCATAACCGTCGCCGGGAAAAAGAAATCGCATAGACTTTGATCCGATGTGACATTCTTAAGAATCTTCTTTCCTCTGCACATCTCAGCTACAGCCTTATTAAAATCAGCATCCCCGGTAGCAATAATTACAATCTCTATTTCGTCCAAATCCTGTAACTGAAAATTCCGGTTTATTATTTCTACATCTTCAAAGCTTTGTACTTTTTCAGAAACCTCCGGTGCAACTACCGTAATCTTCGGTCCGAATTTTCTTAAGGCTTCAATTCTTCTGGTGGCAATGTTACCCGCTCCAACCACAAGAACCCTCATGCCGGATATATCAAAAAACATTGGAAAATATGGTTTCATTAAATCAATCCTTTACTATGGTAAGTGAATAATAGCTGCCTTCTTCAGGCATCTCGTCAACAGAGTAATACATCTTCTCTGTCTTCATTCCACAGTCTTCAATCATAACCGCCTTCTGTCCGGTCTTCTTCAAAGTAGCTTTTACATTGCCGAGCTTACTGCCGGCCTTCATAAGGACCTTGGTTCCGGGAAGTCTTAAGGCTTCCTCAATCTGGTATGACGCAGGGATAATATGAATCATCTCTTCTCTGTCTCCCAGACTGTCACAGAATTTGGCTGCTGTAGCACAAAAAGAGGTAATACCGCTTACGATCTCCGCCTCATAACCGCCTTCCACAACAAACCTTTGCATATATATATAAGTTGAATATACTGTGGGGTCTCCCAGGGTAAGAACCGCTACATCTCTGCCACCGTCAAGAACTTCTTCGATGAGTTCTGCAGCTTTCCTGTAACCTTCATTAAGGACATCCATATCTTTGGTCATAGGGGTAGCAATCATAAGAAGTTCCTTGTTATCAATCTCGGGATATGCTCCTCTTACAATCTCCAAAGCCACGCTCTTCTTAGGATCCTTGCCGGGGATACCAATAACCGGGCACTCTTTTATAAGTCTTAATGCCTTTAGTGTAAGAAGTTCAGGATCTCCCGGACCAACTCCGACACCATATAATTTTCCTTTCATAAATAACCTCCGAAATATGTATTGCCCATAAGTATTTCCTTATGTCAAATTTTAGTAATAAACCACCAATAAATTATAAAGGCGGCATACATTAATGTCAATGTAAAAGCCTGGCGATTCTTTAAAAATCGGGCTTATCTGCCACCTTTAATATTATTCACAATCAGGATTCTGTCGTATAAATTTGTTAATTAAATACACAAAGACTAAGCAAAAGCTTATGGCCGCACAGGCCCATGATATAGGATATACCCATGCCAAACCTTCAATGGTTCCAAACACCCTTGAAAATATTGCCAAAAGGGCCACTCTAATAACGCACTGGCTGGTAATTACAATGGCCATGGATGATATGGAATATCCCATTCCTCTTACAAAGCCTCCCACAACCTCAAGTATGGGATAGATCCAATACAAGGGGAAGGATACCCAGGCAATCTTCAAGGCTTCCGTAACAACATCCTGGTCTTTGATAAACCAGGTAAATACCGTCCTTGGAAAACTAAGAATCAAAGCCATAATCACAAGAATGGTTCCGACACCCATAAGGACATTTATTAAGGCTCCCTTCCTAATTCTCCTGTATTTTCCTGCTCCAAAGTTTTGTCCTGAGAATGTGGTGGCCGCCTGACCGAAAGCCACAATAGGCAACCAGAACAGATTTTCAACCTTGTAGTAGGCTGCAAATGCCGCCACAGATGTTTCTCCAAAACTGTTGATATAGTACTGAACCATAACATTTGAAAATGTGATGATAATAGTCTGCAATCCTGCCGGAAGACCTATTCGAAGTACAGCCTTTAAGATATCTTTATCAATCTTTAACTTCTTCAAGGATAACCGGAGCTCCTGGTCAGGAGAAGCCGCTTTCCTATAGATTAAAACAGCCGATACTGACTGTGTTATAGCAGTTGCTATAGAAACACCGGCAACGCCCAATGGAATAATAACAATAAGCAGGTAATCCATTACCACGTTTAAAAATCCGCATATTACAAGAACAGTAAACGGAGTTTTGGAATCGCCGCTGGCACGAACGCCTCCGCAAACCATATTGTAAAATACAAGCATAGGAACGCTTATAAGATAGATTCTTATGTAAGTAACGGCCTCAGGCATAACCTCTGTGGGTGTACGAAGAATGCCAAGAATGCCCGGTGCAAAAATGATTCCAAGCACCATTATTATCAAGCCGCCAATGATACCAAAAGCAACCGACGTATGAATTACCTTCTCTCCCTTTTCCTTATCATTGGATCCTATGGCCTGGGATGCAACAACACTTGTACCTACGGATATTCCGGAGAATAATCCGATTGTTATGGCAATAAGTGTTGAACTTGCCCCTACGGCAGCAGCCGATGTCTTAGTCATAACATTTCCAACAAAAAGAAAGTCAACAGTGTTATACAATTGTTGAAACAAACTGCTTCCTATGAGGGGTAGAATAAAACGCAACATAGGGCCCGCTATGGGACCCTCTGTCATGATAATTGATTTTTTCTTCTTAACAACTTGTTCAGTCATAATAGTTCAATTTCCTTATATATTTTTTACGAACAAACATCTGATTGCGTTAAGTACAGCAAGAATCATTACACCTACATCTGCAATAATAGCAATCCACATGTTCGCTATTCCTATTGCTGCCAATGCAAGACATACAATCTTAATACCTAAAGCAAATCCGATATTTTGTTTTACGATACCAAGGCATTTCCTTGAAATCTTAATGGCTTTGACAATCTTCAAAGGATCGTCATCCATAAGAACGATGTCTGCCGCTTCTATAGCAGCATCAGATCCCAAAGCTCCCATGGCAATACCAATATCCGCTCTTGAAAGAACCGGGGCATCGTTAATACCATCACCAACGAAGGCCAGTCTATCGTTACCGGTGCACTCTTTAAGCAGGCCTTCTACACAGTCAACCTTGTCAGCCGGAAGAAGCTCAGCACGGTAGTCAGTAAGTCCAACCTCCGAAGCCACCTTCTCAGCTACAGATTTCGCATCGCCGGTAAGCATAACGGTCTTACGAACGCCGACGCTTCTTAGTGCAGCCATGGCCTCTTTGGAGTTCTCTTTAATCTGGTCAGATATAACGATATGACCGCAGTATTCTTTATCAAGGGCAACATGAATTATTGTCCCCGCATGATGACAGGGCTTATATTCAACACCTATGCTCTTCATAAGCTTCTCGTTACCGATTTCTACGGTTCTGCCGTCAACCTTGGCAGTGATACCATGACCGCTGATTTCTTTTACATCGGAAACTCTTGTCTGGTCAATGTACTTGCCGTAAGCAACCTGAAGACTCCTGCTTATGGGGTGTGATGAATGGCACTCTGCCAAAGCAGCATATTCTAAGAGCTGATGATCATCTAAGGGGCTGTGATGTACAGCTGTAACCTCAAAGTTACCCTTTGTAATAGTTCCCGTCTTATCAAAAGCAACAACCTTAACCTGTGATAATGTCTCTAAATAATTAGAACCCTTAACCAATACACCTTGATTGCTTGCTCCGCCGATTCCGGCAAAAAAGCTTAAAGGAATACTGATAACAACAGCACATGGGCAGCTGATTACCAAGAATGTACATGCACGAAGTACCCAGTCTCCCCAAAGAGCAAGACTTGATTCGTAAGCTTCCATTCCGAATCCCGTAAAAGTAATAACAAGAGGCGGAATAATGGCCAGTGCCAAAGCCGCATAGCATACAAGGGGTGTATAATACTTGGCAAATTTTGAAATAAAGTTCTCTGATTTTGATTTTCTTGAAGCCGCATTCTCAACAAGGTCCACAATTTTAGAAGCTGTAGACTCGCCAAACTCGGTTATTGTCTTAATCTTAAGAACGCCCGTCATATTAACGCTTCCGCTAAGTACCTCGTCTCCGGGTTCAACTTCTCTCGGCTTACTCTCTCCCGTAAGGGCAGCGGTATTCAATGAAGAGTTACCTTCCTCGACTACACCGTCAATGGGTATCTTCTCACCGGGATTAACAACAATAATTGTTCCAATCTCTACCTCATCCGGATCAACCTGTTCTAACTGTCCGTCAACCTCAATATTGGCATAATCAGGTCTGATATCCATAAGCTCGGTGATGTTCCTTCTGCTTTTTCCGATGGCATAACTCTGAAAGAGTTCTCCCACCTGATAAAGAAGCATAACCGCAACGCCCTCGCCGTACTCACCAAGTACGATGGCGCCGATGGTTGCAATAGTCATCAAAAAGTTCTCGTCGAACACCTGCTTATTCATAATTCCCTTAAAGGCTTTACGAAGAATATCATATCCTACCAGCAAATATGGAATAAGGAATAAAACGATAATAGCAGGTTGCGGTAATTCTATTGGAACAATGTCCTCTGAAATCAGATACAGAGGAACAAAGAATATTGCCGAAATTATAATTCTAATAAGTAATGTACGTTGTTTCTTGTTCATAATAATGATTCCTTTCAACTGATAAACTAAAAAACCGACAACAAAACCTAAACTTGTACTTTGAAATTGTCAAAAGCCATTTAAGTCCTTGTTGCCGGTATCAGTTTTAGATAAATACTTCGCAGTCTTCTTCTACCTTCTTGCAGTTGTCGCGAACGTTCTTCATTACAGTGTCTACGTCAGCACCGTCTTCAAACTCAACCTTCATCTTAAGTGTCATAAAACTTACAGTACAGTCCTTAACACCTTCGGTCTTCTTAGCTGCATCTTCCATAAGGTTAGCGCAGTTAGCACAATCAACTTCAATCTTGTAACTTTTCTTCATAAAAAAGTACCTCCTTAAATATATGGAATTGTTATGTTTCTTCCTTCATATCAACATATTATCATGTATTCATATGATTATCAAGTACTAAATTTATTTTTATGAAATAATGAAAAGTTTTCTCCAAGGAATCAATACTCTTATTTAATGCTCATTATTACACGCACAGTGGCATGCAACCAGATGTCCCGGTTCTATCTCCTTTAATTCCGGTTTCACGCATCCGCAATCATCACCGCAATCGGGACACCTGTCTCTAAAGGGACATCCTTCCGGAACGTCTAGCGGACTTGGGGGATCACCTTCTATACTCTCAATTTTTTTGGAAAAATCCATATTTGTATCAAATATAGAGCCAAGAAGTGCTTTGGAATAAGGATGTACGCTTTTGGTCGCAATATCCTCTCCCGGCAGAACTTCTACAATATTACCCAAATACATTACTGCAACCTGATGGGAAAATGATTGGATAAAGCCAAGGTCATGGCAGATAAATCCAATGGTTATGCCCTTCTCCCTCTGCAGTTTGGTAATAAGCTCAATAATGGTCTTTTGAACAGATACATCAAGGGCGCTGGTAGCCTCATCCATGATAATAATCTCAGGCTCTAAGGCAAGGGCTCTTGCAATAGCAACACGCTGGCGCTGTCCTCCCGACATACTATGGGGGAATCTGTCTGCGAAATCCTCTGGAAGCTCTACCATCTCAAGAAGACGTTTTGCTTCCTTTTCAACATCACTCTTCTTAATCTTTCCGTAATTAAGAAGGGGCTCGCATACAATGTCCTTAATCTTCATTTTGGGATTAAATGACGTTGCGGGATCCTGGAACACCATCTGAATATGCTGACGCATATCGTGGAGTTCTTTGCCCTTTATCTTTGATATATCCTTACCCTTAAATATAATCTCTCCTTCGGTTGGTCTGGTCATCCACACCAGCATCTTCATAAATGAAGTCTTGCCGCAACCGGACTCGCCCACCAGTCCCAAGGTCTTACCTTTATAGAATTTTAAATTTACATCATTGCAAGCAACTAGCTCCCTTCCATCTTCTTCAAGGAAACGCTTTGTCACATGCTTAGTCTCTAATATAACTTCTTCTTCATTAAACAAAACGCTCACCTCCTATGGAAGGAACAGCATCAAGAAGCATCCTTGTATAAGGATTCTCGGATTTGTGGAGAATAGCATCTCTATCTCCCATTTCCTCAACGATGCCATCTTTCATAACAACTATCTTATCTCCCATATAGGCAGCCACGCCCAAATTATGGGTAACGATAATAATACTTGTTCCGTATTCATCCCTAAGTTCCATCATCTGACGAACAATCTGAGCCTGGGTGGTAACATCCAGGGCAGATGTAGGCTCATCTGCTAATAAAAGCTTAGGCTTATAAGTCATTCCCATTGCAATTCCAACACGTTGGCGCATACCGCCGGACAACTGGAAGGGATAGGATCTCATAACACGCTCCGGATCCGGAAGTCGCATTCTTTCAAGCATTTCCTTACCCTTGTCCCAAGCCTCCTGCTTGGATATATTCTCATGGGTTCTAATATATTCCACAAAGGCTTTACCAACTCTCTTGGTCTGATTCATCATAGCTCCACTATCCTGAAATATCATTGATATATCATGACCACGAAGAGCTTTCCAATGTGCACGGTCAAATCTTAGTAGATTTTGTCCGTCATAAAAGATATCTCCTGCAGTAACCTGGCCTTGTCCGGATAACAAGCCCATAATAGATCTTATTACCGTGGTTTTACCGGAACCGGACTCTCCAACAATACTGCATATTTCTCCTTCTTCTATAGTTAATGAGAAATCCTTAACTATAACCTGACCTTCGTAAGAGATATCTACATTCTTCATTTCCAATAATGCCATGTCTATACCTCCTACTTACTCTTGGAATCCAAGATATCCCTCAGACTGTCGCCAAGCATATTGAATACTACAACAGTAATAAATATAGCAAGGCCCGGGAATATCATCATCCAAGGTGCATATTGAATAAAATTACGTCCTTCACTAAGCATATAGCCCCATTCAGGTGTAGGCGGCATAGCACCAAATCCAAGGAAAGACAAAGCAGAAAGCTCCATCATCATAGTTCCAACGTCAGTAGCTGCCGTAATAACCAATGTAGGCAATGCATTAGGAAGCATGTATTTTGCAAGCATATGGCCTGTCTTTGAACCTGTAACCGTAGCAGCTGCCACATAATCCGTATGGCGAATCTTCATGGTAAGACTTCGGGCCAAACGTGCATACTTAGGCCAACTTACAAGGGAAATAGCCAGAATAGCGTTAAAAGTGCCTTTTCCCATGATACCTGCAACAGCTATAGCCAGGACAAGTCCCGGGAAAGCCATCATCATATCTGCAAGACGCATAATTACCGCATCAAACGCTCCGCCAAAATATCCTGCTAGGATTCCCAAAAGAGAACCCACCACAAAGATAACAGCCACGAGCAAAAAAGTTGCCACAAGAGACTCTCTGGCTCCATATATAACTCTTGCAAATATATCTCGTCCCATCTTATCCGTGCCGAAAATATGCTCTGCACTGGGAGGCATAATGGCATCAGAAAGATTACCTTTTGTAGGATCAACACCGCCTGTAATAACCGGTGCGAAAATTGCAATAAGAATAATAATTATTCCTAAGATTCCGAATATGGTAAAGATGGGATTGGATTTAAAAAAGCTTTTACTCTTCACAACAATCACCGCCTTATCCTTATTCTCGGATCAACATAATTGTAGGAAATATCTACAATAAGGTTAACCACCATATAAATAACTGATACCCAGAGAACGTATCCTTGTATCAAATAATAATCACATGAAGTAATAGCCGAAACCGCAAGGCTTCCCAAGCCGGGATAAGAGAATATAACCTCTACAACTGCGGTACCTCCAAGCAGGGAACCTATTGAGATTCCAAGCATTGTAATAAGGGGCAGAAAGGAATTGGGTAATACGTTACGCCAAAGAATCTTCCACTCCGGAATGCCTTTTGCTCGAAGACCTATTACATAATCAGAACTAAGTTCTTCCAACACCGCCGTACGAACCTGTCTTGTATACTTGGCTGCCATGGCAATAGCTAATGTCACCGCAGGAAGAATCATATCCTGAAAAGAACCGGATGACGCCACAACATTAAACCATCTAAGCCTTACGCAAAAAAACAGAATTAATAACAAGCCCACCCAAAAGTTCGGCAATGATACTCCAAAGAAAGTAAGTCCCCTAACAGCCAGATCAATCGGCTTGTTCCTATATACAGCCGATAGTATGCCTAAGGGAATAGCTATAATCAGCATAATAACCAGTGACAATAAAGTCAGATTAAGAGTCGGCCACAATCTGGCAAGAAGCAAATCAACAACCGGCTTATCCAGTGTATATGATTCGCCGAAATCGCCTTTTAAACACCCTCCTATCCATCTTCCGTATCTTACAAGGAAGGGATCATTAAAGCCCATAGCCTCTCTTGCCTCTTGAATCTGAGACTCTGTAGGAGCAATTCCGGTGGAAATAAACATGTTTCTTACCGGATCTCCCGGAGACATATATGTAAGCAAAAATGTCAGAAAGCTGATTCCAATAAGCACTATTAACATCTGAAGCAGTCTTATACCCAGCTTCTTGATACTCATTGAGTTTTCCTCCTATATTCACAATTTCGGAAGCATAAACATGCTTCCGAAATTGTTTTGAAATCTATTAGTAATAATTACTATTATTTTGCAGGCTCAATCTTGTTGGTAATCCAATAGAAATCAATAGGATTAATATGAACGCCCTTTACGTTCTTAGAGTAAGCCATTGAGCTGTTGTAGTATCCGTCAACAATCATAACAGCATCGTCAACAAGAATCTGCTGCATCTGTTTTACATAGTCACCACGTTTTGTAATATCCATTTCCTTCATGAAAGCTTCATAAAGTTTATCATACTCTGCATTGCTGTATCCGCAGTAGTTTCCTTCTGCCTTTGAGTACCAGTTAGCAAGGAATGCTTCCGGATCACCTGTAGGTACTGTGTTCCAGTTGTTGTTGTTAAGGTCATACTCACCTGTTGTAAGCTTTGTCCACTGATCATCAGATGAACCGTATTTAGCGACAACCTTGATACCAACTTCCTTTAAATACTGAATATGAGCATCAGAGAAATCATTAAGAAGACGGCTCTCATAAGATACATAATTAAGTTCAATATTCTTACCGTTTAATTCACGGAATCCGTCATTATCTGTATCTTTAATTCCTGCAGCATCAAGAATCTTCTTAGCTTCTTCAACATTGTATTTGTATGGATCGTTCTTGTTAATATCCTCACTGCCATACTTCAAAGATGTAGGAAGAATAGCTCTACCTGCTGTATATAATCCACCGATTGTTTTGGACTTACAGATTGACTCGATATCAATTGCAGTAAGAATAGCCTTACGAAGCTCTTTGTTAGCAAGAACACCCTTGAAGTTCATATAAGCAAAACCTGTACGAACACCGGGAGCTACATCAACTGTGAAGTTAGAGTCATCCTGGATAGTCTTAATATCTGCTGCATTGGAGATGTTCTCTACAACGTCAACCTGTCCTGATTTCAATGCATTAGCCTTAGCAGCAGCATCCTGCATAAAGATAACCTGAACATTCTCAAAAGGAACTTTTCCGTCCCAGTAATTTGTATTGGCAACAAGATCCATTCCTACATTGTCTTTAAACTCTTTAAGAGCATAAGGACCTGTTGCGATAATGCCATGATCAAAATCTTTAGTTTCAGATACATTTATAATAGCCATAACAGGCTGTGCAAGATTACCTTTAATATCAAGGTAAGCTGTCTTTGTCTTAATTACGATTGTGTTTTCTGCATCATTAGCAGTTACTTCAGCGTCATACTCAAGGTATTTCTTGGCTGTAGCGCCTTTTTCTCTCTTAGGATCTTTTTTACCCTGCTCACGTACCCAATCAAGAGACTCTTTAACTTTAGTAGCAGTCATAGGTGTACCGTTGGAGAATTTAACGTCTTTTTTAAGCTTAATTGTCCATGTAAGATGATCTGCTGATACATCGCAGCTTTCTGCAAGCCAAGGCTGTGCTACCATGTTGTCATCAAACTTGAATAAACTTTCGGAGATACCTGCTCTCATGCAATGCCAAGCAGTATTAGTTTCCATTGAAGGATCTAAGCTTCCGTTTGCAAATAATGTACATCCGAATTTTAATGTTTTGTTGTCAGCTTTTGAAGCTGAGGAGCCACCATTACCGGATTCGCCGCAACCTGCAAGTAAGCTGATTGCCATAACTCCGGCAAGAAGAAGTGATAATCTTTTTTTCATTTCCTTCCATTTCCTTTCATTTTTTCGTAGTGACAAATTGTAATATCAAAAAAAGCCGGACTCGAAAGAGGTCGGCTAAATCACAGCATACAGCTACCTTGTAATACATACTGCATATAAGGTAATGATTATGTGCAAGCTCAACCTTTCATCGAGGTCTTAAGGCTAACATTCATAAAGGAGGTTATCTGACTTATAAGCAAATACTTATTCACAGTTGCGGGACAGTACGGGAATCTCACCCGGTTTCCCCTCTAATGCATGTACTGCAAACTTTATGAAGATTTGATATCGCTAACTAAATCTATCACAGGGGCATTGTTTATGTCAATTATTTTATAAAAAAATGATAAACTTTTTTCCGAAAATTGTCCTGTAATTCCCATTATACAACAAAGTTTTGCCAAAAAGTTAATAAGCGCCTAATATTATACGTATTTCAATATCCACATGTGTTCATTTGTCTGATTATTCGTCATAAGGTTTTTCTTATGGCCGTAAACGTAACAAGAGCAGGGGTTTCTCCCCTGCTCCCATAAGTTTTTACTTAATGATTAACAATTTTGCCAAAATCAGCTTTTAATGACGCCCCGCCTACAAGACCGCCATCAATATCAGGTTTTCCGAATATTTCAGCAGCATTCTCTCCCTTTACAGAGCCGCCATACTGTATTCTTACGGAATCTGCTGTGGCATCGTCATATATTTCTCTTATGCAATCACGAATTGCCTTGCATACTTCCTGAGCCTGGTCACTTGTTGCAGTCTTTCCTGTACCGATTGCCCAGATAGGCTCATAAGCTATTACCATACTTGCTACGTCTTTGGCAGGAACACCTGCAAGATCAGACTTAATCTGCATTCTGACCCAGTCAATGGTAATTCCCATCTCTCTTTGTTCCAAAGATTCACCGCAGCAAAGAATAGGCGTAAGTCCCACTTCAAAGGCTTTCTTAACCTTCTTATTGAGGTCCTCATCCGTCTCTTTAAAGTACTCTCTTCTTTCGGAATGTCCGAGAATAACATATTTAACACCGGCATCAACAAGCATTCCGGGAGCTATCTCTCCGGTGTATGCACCCTTGTCTTCAAAATACATGTTCTCTGCGCCAACTGCCACATTACTTCCCTTAACAGCTTCCACAACAGGGATAATATCTATTGCAGGAACGCAGTATACTACATCTACGGAATCTGATTTAACAAGAGGCTCCAGCTCTTTTACAAGTGCTACGGCTTCTGTAGGTGTCATGTTCATCTTCCAGTTGCCCGCAACTATCTTTCTTCTTGCCATTGTCCTTCTCCTTTATACGTCTTGAATAGCAGCAAGCCCGGGAAGTTCTTCTCCTCCTAGGAATTCTAAGGAAGCCCCTCCTCCGGTGGAGATGTGAGTCATCTTGTCTTCCAGCTTAAACTGCTTAACAGCTGCAGCAGAATCACCGCCGCCTATGATTGTTATGGCGTCAAGGTCTGCCATAGCCTGTGCCAAATCTTTGGTTCCCTTCTCATAGTTGGACATCTCGAACACACCCATAGGTCCGTTCCAAAGAATTGTCTTAGCGTCTTTAATGGCGTCGATATAGAGTTTAATTGTCTCCGGTCCGATATCAAGTCCCATCTCATCATCGGGGATTGCATCAACCTTAACCACATGGTTAGGTACTTCGTTGGAGAACTCTTTGGCTACAACTGTATCTACGGGAATAAGAAGCTTAACATTCTTTGCTTTTGCCTTCTCGAACATCTTCTTGCAATAATCAAGATAGTCATCTTCAAGAAGTGATTTACCGATGCTTCCACCCTGGGCCTTTACAAATGTATATGCCATTCCTCCACCGATTATTAAGATATCAACCTTGTCAAGAAGGTTGTCTATTACAGATATCTTGCTTGATACCTTTGAGCCGCCAAGTACAGCTGCAAAAGGACGTTTGGGATTCTCAACCGCATTGCCCAAAAAGTCAATCTCTTTTTTCATGAGATATCCACTGGCTACAGTATCTACAAAGCTTGCCACTCCTGTAGTTGATGAATGAGCCCTGTGAGCTGAACCAAATGCATCATTTACAAATACATCCGCAAGGGAAGCCAGTTCCTTGGAGAACTCCTCTCCGTTCTTGGTTTCTTCTGCGCGATATCTAGTATTCTCCAGGAGAACAACATCTCCTTCTTTCATCGCTTCTACAGCAGCTTTGACACCGGGTCCCACAACCTTATCATCTTTGGCAAATACAACTTCTTTACCTAAAAGCTCTGAAAGTCTCTTGGCAACAGGTGCAAGGGACATCTCCGGCAACGGCTCTCCCTTGGGCTTGCCTAAGTGGGAGCAAAGTATTACCTTGCCGCCATCAGCTATAAGCTTTTTTATAGTGGGCAAACTGGAGGTAATTCTTGTATCGTCTGTGATGGCACCGTCTTTTAAGGGTACATTAAAATCGCAACGAACAAGCACTCTCTTGCCCTTTACATTAATATCATCTATGGTTTTTTTGTTAAACATAATAAAACCTCCAAAAAAGGAAGAAATGCCGGGGTCTCACCTGCTCTGATGAAACCCACAGCACTTTAATCCGTTATCTTACAGTTCAGCAAAATATTTAATTGTACGAACCATCTGGCTTGTGTATGAATTCTCATTGTCATACCAGGACACAACCTTAACAAGGGTCTTGCCGCCGTCAAGTGGCATTACCTTTGTCTGTGTAGCATCAAATAATGATCCGTATGTGATTCCGATGATATCTGATGATACAAGTTGCTCTTCTGTATATCCGAATGAATCGCTTGATGCCTTCTTCATGGCAGCATTAACATCATCTGCGGATACATTGCCGTTACATACAGCAACAAGCTCTGTTATGGAACCTGTAGGTGTAGGCACACGCTGTGCAGCTCCATCAAGCTTTCCTGCAAGTTCAGGAATAACATTCTTGATTGCTTTAGCTGCTCCTGTTGAGTTCGGAACGATATTTACTGCAGCGGCACGAGCTCTACGAAGATCTCCCTTGGGATGCGGTCCGTCTAAGGTCATCTGATCTCCTGTATAAGCATGAATTGTAGTCATGAAACCTTTCTCAATTGCACAAAGCTTATTAAGTGTATCAGCCATTGGTGCAAGACAGTTTGTGGTGCACGAGGCAGCAGAGATAATTGTATCCTCTTTCTTAAGAGTCTTCTCATTTACACTAAATACGATTGTAGGAAGATCGTCTCCTGCCGGAGCGGAAATAACTACTTTCTTAGCACCTGCATCAATATGAGCCTGTGCTTTTTCTTTCTTGGTAAAGAAGCCTGTACACTCTAATACTACGTCTACACCCAGCTCCTTCCATGGAAGATTAGCGGGGTCTTTCTCAGCGTACGCCTTAATATGCTTTCCTGCTACGATGATAGCATCATCTGTGTAGCTTACCTCTTCTGCACGGGCATAACGTCCCTGAGCTGAGTCATATTTCAATAAATGAGCTAACATCTTGTTATCTGTAAGGTCATTTATCGCAACAACTTCATACCCCTCTGCATCAAACATCTGTCTGAATGCAAGTCTGCCGATTCGTCCGAATCCGTTAATTGCAACTTTAATCGCCATTTACTATTCCTCCTATAAAATTATATTATTGTTGTGAGAATTCCTAAAGGAACTCTATATTTTTAGAATATTTTAGTAAATACCCACAAGTACATTGTATATAAATAATAGTTTTTTATCAAGGGTAAGATGTTGTTAGTTACATATCAGATTGATTTTTTTCCTTGTTTAACAGTTTATTTTAACTTATATTACCGTTTAGTGTTATAGTAGATGTATAAAGTCATAAAGAGGTGCAACAGATGTTAGCAGATTATCATATGCATACAGAGTTTTCTTCCGATAGCAACGAACCGGTTGAGAATATGATAAAGAGAAGTATCGAGTCAGGTATTAAAAATATATGTATTACGGACCATTATGATCTGGATTATCCCCATGATCCGGAGGAAGATGACTTCGTATTTGATACAGATAAGTATTTTGTGCAGTTAAATGAACTAAAAGATAAATATAAGGACAAGATTAATCTACATATCGGCGTGGAATTGGGGTTGCAGCCCCATCTGATGGATAGGTTAAGGACATATACGAACAAGTATCCTTTTGATTTTGTAATAGGGTCTTCTCATTTAGTTCATGGAATCGATCCCTACTACCCCGCCTTTTTCGAAGGCCGAAGCTATCACGAGGCTTTAATGGAATACTTTGAGTCTATCTCTGAAAACCTGGATGTATTCGATGATTTTGATGTATATGGTCACATTGATTACGTCATAAGATATGTTCCGGGAGAAAAACCGGTCTTAAATTATTCCGAGTTCGGAGATATACTAGACTCCATCCTGGAAAGAATTATAGAAAAAGGCCATGGAATAGAACTTAATACTGCAGGGTTCTACCATAACACAGACCATCCCAATCCCCACGAAGATGTAATTAGACGGTATCGGCAGTTAGGTGGCGATATCATTACCATTGGTGCTGACGCCCATGGAACACAGCATATAGGCTATGGCTTTAACAAGGCAAGAGATATCCTTTTGGACTGCGGCTTTAGCTACTATACAATCTTTGAAAACAGACAACCCGTATACAAATCAATTTAATAGCCTTTATAAATAAAAAGAGCCGGCTAGAAAATATCTAGCCGGCCTTTATGTAAATCACAGGGAATAGGCTTAGGGATCTATTCCTTATGATCCACCGTCAAATAGTTTATTACTTTTTGCTGTTTCTGTCACGTCTAAATCTTACAGCAGCTACTCCGCCTGCCACAATACAAGCAGCTATCACTACGAACCACATGGCGGGATTGAATCCATCGCCTGTCTGTCCGCCACCTGTAAGCATCTCCTCGTTCAATACACTTTCTGCCTTGTTCTCTTTGCTGATTACAACCACATAATCAGAAGCATGTGAAAACTTAAGTTCAGCAAATCCATCCTTGTCAATAAGACCGGATGATGTAAACTCAGTTGTTCCATCTGCCTTATACCAGAAAGCATTAGCATGTTTACCTGCATTCTCAGCCCCGAAATTGTACTTTAATACTGCCTCGAATCCGAAGTCGCCCTCATGTGTAAGACGAATCTGAACCGCCTCTTCTCCTTCTCTTACCAGGCCTTCTACCACATCCCCGGGCACTACACCGGATACTTTCTTTACTTCAAGATTAATTGCAGCAATGTTCTTGGCGGTAATGTTGTTACCATTTATTGTCCATGAATATTCTCCCATGTCAAGTACAACTTCAATATCCTTGCCACAAATCTCATTTAAGACATCCACCGGTACAACTGTTGCAACCGAGCCGTCCTTATTCTTCATGGGAATAGTAACAGTCTGTGTTCCTAAAGTTTTTCCTTCTGCAGCCGCATTGTCAATAGCGTCTATAGCAAGACTTACATCAGTAAGAGCATCATTAACTATCTCCATATCAAGTACCACAGGTTCTGTATCTGCTGTAATCTCAGGATTATTCTTCCTTGTAACATCACTCATGTCAAAAAGTGTGTTCTTTCCTGCTTTAAATCTCTCGTATGCAACAAGTGCGTAGTAACCCTGCTCGGTAGCCATTCCGTCAAGTTTTCCTGCCAGAATATGCTTAAATCCGCCGCCTTCTACTGCATATAAACATAATGCATCAAGTACAGATGTGCCGTTCTTAATGAAACGAGCATCAGCATCAGCATCAATTCCAAGAGCAGAAAGAGCTGTAACAACCTGAGCACAAGACTCGGCGCTTGCACCGTCTACTGAACCAAAGGAGCCATTAGCATTTTGCATCATTGAGAGTCTCTCAATTGCAGCATCTACAGCTGTTTTAACCTCTGCATTGGTATTTACATAGGGAGCCAATGCAAGAAGAGCCATAGCTGTAATATCAGCGTCAGCGGCATCTCCCATAAGAGCCCATCCCTTATCTGCAAGCTGAGCCTTCAAGATAACATTAACCAGGGCATCTCTTGTCACATTGCCGGATGTCTTGTAGTTACCGGAATCTAAGGCAATGAGTGCCCAGATGTAACCGTTAAGTCCCTGTTTGCCCACAAATTCCATATTGTCAAGGCCGGCAAGGAGGTTATGTCCTCCAACAGAAGTAACATCGTAACCAAGAGCTGTAAGAGCTATTATTACTCTTGAATTCTCTGTTGATCTGGTGGCATCGAGACGATTATTCTCGCCACAGTAAGCCTTTACATATTTGGCAACCTTATTAAAGTATGCATCTCCTACTTCCTGTCCGGCTCTTGCCATTCCAAAGGCCATCCAGTCTCCGCCTACTGAACCAACATCGGGAGTTCCCTTTGTCTTAAGATAAGCTGCAGTTGCATCTAAAACTGTTTTAACTTCCGGACTAACCTGTTTTTCTTTTTCTTTCTTGGCAGCCTCTTCTTCAAGACGCTTATATGTCTTTTCTGCCTCAGTCAGGATATTGTAGTTTCCTACATTTTTCTTTTCTTCTTCCGTTAATGCATCATAAGAAATTCTTGCACCTGTGATAGCATCTTTGCTTTCTAAGGTTACGGTTCCTATGGCATCAATCTTATCTACCACTTTCTTTACATTGTCGGTAGCTGTTCCCTGTGTTTCAATAAGCACGGAATATGTGGTGGGTGTTCCTTCACTCATGGAAGGTCCGGATCCGACTGTAATACTTACTACATCTCCATCTTTAACGGGAAGGCCCTTTGATGCCTTATAAGTTTTGCCACCTACAGATATCTTAACATCAAAGTTTTTGTTAACTGCAGTTGCACTAAAGAATACCTTCTTGGTTCCATAAGGAACGCTTAATATATATTTTTCTTCTCCTTTGTCAAATGCCGGTGAAAGTGTTCCCACATCACTCTTAAGGGACTCAAGGCCTGTATCTTTGCTGTTATAGATACTTCCGACATCAAGACCCATATCTGTAGTGTATACAATTCTTACTACATCACCGTCTTCTAAGGTGCCGTCAGCAACTGTATAAGCCGGCATTCCCTGACTGATAAACCAATCATTTAATGTACACATCCAGCCTGAAAGCTGTCCGCCGTCTCCGGCAGCAAGTCCGTTTATAGCTGATATATAACCTGTATTGTCACTCTTTTGTGTGTATTCCGCCTGACTGAGGGCACGAACCACAACTGAATGCATGGTATCATCCGGTTTGATGGTCAATTCTTTAGTAAGGAGTCTGCCTGTCCAATAAGAATCTTTCCATGTAATATTCTCATTGGCTGCCTTAGTCTGGTCAAAGGTTGTATTTTCAACAATAACCGTTACAGTTCCGACTTCGGTCTTAAGGATCTCTTCTAAAGCTTTTTCTGCCTTGGTTAAAACATCAAGTTTAGTAACCAGTTTCTTCTGAGATTCTGTTAATTTATCGTAAGCAGCTCTTGCTTCTTCTATTGCACTCTTCTGCTTAACCGTTACTTCTCCGATTGCAGCAATCAGTTCATCTACATCTGCCGCAGCCTGTGCGTTAATCTCTTCCTGAGTCAAAGCATCAGACTTTAAGTTAAGAAGATAGATTGCAGGGGCTTTTTCACCGTCCTGTACTACAATTCTTACAGTCTTTGTAACTCCTGCAGCAACCTTAACATTGGCAAGAGACTCTCCTGATTCAACACGGGCATTGTTGATATAGATGTTAGCGCCTTCTGCAACCGGTGCAATATTAGCCGTTGTAGCTTTTCCGATATTTACATCAATTACATTGGATGAAGCGCTAAGGGCAACATCTGCGCCATTAACCTCCAATCCTGTAAGGCCTGTGCTGGTTCCGCAATCAGCATCAGCAGATTTAGCGCGAAGAATTGCACATATCTCAGGAGATACTTCACCTGTTGCGCCTCCATCCATCAATTGAGGATTATAAATCTTTACATAATTAACACTATCTAAATGTACAGGATTGCCGTTAGCATCTACTGCCCAGGCAAGGTCAAATCCGTCTCCGTTACATCCCATAAGGTGATTTTTAGCATAGGGATTAGAAGCTGTATTATCTTTTCCGCTTGAGGGCGAATAATGATTATCACCGTAGCCGAATACAGGCTGATTACTCTCAGTAATCTTAGTTCCTGTAAAGCTTACACTTCCAATCTTGTAAGAACTGTTGGCTCCTGCACCACCCTGGAACTTTGAATAATATGCAGGGTTTGGATAATAGGACTGGCTGTGATATGAATTGGCAAGCACAGCTCCCGTATTACCCAGATTATCAACCCAGGATACATTTACAGCGCCTTTAAAATCAGGATCACTGTTTGTATATGTGACGGTGTAGTTATGAATTGAGGAATCCTCATAATACAAGCTTCCCGCAAGTTCATACCATGTAACACCGTCTTTTGAAACCATAACAGATGCAGGCTCACTTGCTCCCACAGCACTTGAACCGTCACTGTTATTGAATACGTTACCAACTACAATAAAGTCTACACCGTAAGGATTCTTGGAATCGTTAGTAATGGGCTCTTCAAATTTGTATACGATATTGCCGCCAAAAGCACCTAAGGTTACACCACCGTTATTAGTAAGTGTAGTAACCGGGTTACCCCAGGAATTACCGCCGTTAACGAACTGTCCCGGTGCAGGTAGATAAGACTCTAAACCGCTGGCATAGTAGTTCTTACCCCTTGCAATACTGTAAGTAAATTTCTGACCTTCCTTAACTCCGTTAACGGTATGAGTAATATAAATGGTCAGTATCAGCTTGTCAGCGCCATCAGTAGGTATAGCTACAGCTTTACCGGATTTTGTTCTATAATCCTTACCGCCATATTGAATAGTTACATCTGCATCCTTATCGTTAGTATTGACAATAACATTTGCATCCTCAGTACCATAGGCAAATGTAGCCGCAGCAGTTGCTGACCAGTTTTTACCTGTGCTTTCAAAGCTTGCAAGTTCATTTCCATCAACGCCGTAAGAAGTAATATAAAATTCGGCTTTTCTGTGAACAACAAGCTTGTAGTTTATAGTCTTATCACCTTTTGTTACGGTAATAGGAATCTCATTATCTCCAACTGCAAGGTTAATCTCAGAAGAAGCCTTACCGCTGGCTACTGTTTCATCACCGACTTTAATGGTGCAACCTGTAGCAGTGGGAGTTACTTTAACCTTATCTCTCCAATAGTTAACAGTATATACTCCCGGATTATATCCACCGGCAACAAATGAAAGTGCCTCTTCATTAGCTACTCCCTCAAAACCAATGCTACCGTTTGTTGAACCGCCCATGGAAGATGTTGTTGAAACAATAAGTTTTGTTAAAAGTCCTGTCTCTTCTGTCTTTTTAACATGAACGATGTACTTTCTGGTCTTCTCTGCAAGGCTTGTCTCCGATGGAGCTGTTACAGTAAGCTCTATATCAGTTGTTCCCGCCGCATCCGGCAGATATAATGTTCTATTTAAAGCTTGTGCGCCTGTTGTAACGGTGCCTTTATTGGCATTGGCAAGAGAATTATAATACTTTGTCACCTTAACAGAGGCACCGTTTCTTGCCACATCGCCGCTAAATGTGATTGATTGAACACCTTTTACTTCAACATCATATTCATATACATCCGGTTTGAATTCCGTGATACCTTTAATCAAGTCATCTCCGGTAGGACTGTTTATGTTTAAAGATGAAAGTCGAGTATCATCTTCACCGGATTGTACAAGGCTTTCTATGCGTACTTCTTCTGCTCCGGAAGATGAAACAGTAACAGAACCGTTATTATTAAGGTATCCGTCCTTTTTTACAGTATAGTTATAAGAAAGATTACTTCCGTTAGCAGCTGTGTGCAACGTGCATACATAAGTGTCATAATCTTCGGAAGCACTCTCCTTCTTGATTATGTATTTACTGTCAACTTCCCTTTTGTAATAAGGATCTGTAATTGATACGGTTGCATCTTTAGGAACTGTAAATGTTACATCTACACCCTCGAAAGCCGGAACCGTAAAATTAATAGGCTGTGAATCCGCCGAAATATTAGCATCTTTTGCACTTTTAACAGTGGCAAAAAGCTTAAACTTTGCATCCCCTTCGCCCACATTGGGTCTGGTTATGGTAAGGGTTTGTTTTTTTGCAGTTGTTGTGGTAATCTCGGCTGCATCGGCATTCCCCTCAAGATTTTCTAATGTCCAATTTGCAGTGATAAAGGTTTTGCTATATAACTCCGTAGAAAGTGAGAAATCCGGCAAAATAGTACTGCCACCATTTTTTTCTCCCAAATTGGTCACAACATTATCAGGCGAAGTATTACCATTAGCTATTCTGGCAAAACATAAGCTTCTTACACCGTAGTCAACAATATCCGCATTACTTTTCTCAAGACTCTTTACTTTAACGTAGATATTGGCAATCTTTTCAGACTTTGCATCTCCCGCAGAGAATACTACATCTTTAACCCCGAGAAGTGTTCTATCCCCATTATTCTTGTAATAAAGAGAATATGTTTCTGCTGCGTCATCAAGTGCAACAAGCGTCTGGGTTATATTCTCTCCGCTAGTCCAATCAAGATAAGTATATGCGTTTCCTTTATTGGCCGTATACTCTATCTCTACATCCTTTCCCGTATTCTTTTTTGCCCAAGCCTTAAGATAAGTTACAACATTGGTGTATGTAACTCCCTCATACTCTAATGGGAAAGTAAGGGGTGTCTTCATTGCCGCCCCATAAGTGGTTTTATTGGAAAACTCTTTGTATATAGCCTCTACCGCTTCCGCATCCGTCATATTGCCCGAATCAGGAGCTCCATCAGCTAATACAAACCCACTTGGAATCATACCCAGTACCATAACTACTGCGAGAATGATACTAAGGACCCTCTTTTTGACTCTCATTTCTGCCTCCTAAATACTAAAAAATGAATCAATAATATGTTAATTAGTACGAAATACCTACAAGTATCCCACAGTATTTTATCAGTAGCCAAAAACCCTTTCAACAAAGTTTTTCCTTATGGGGCATAAGTACCATTCTTGACAAACGGCAATTTTTGAAACCCTTTATTTTCAAGGGTTATACGAATTGCATGTTTTTGAATTTCAAAAAGCCCATAAGTATTTCCTTATGGGCTTTTAACAGTAATTTACTATGAAGCAAAAAGGAGACAGAAAAATCTGCCTCCTTTTTTATAGTGCTATTTTTACTCGATGGTCCTTCTGATTTTCAATGTAGCTGCAGTACCTGCAATAATACAAAGAACAAAGAGGGAAAGAACGAGAGTAAAATCAAATGAATCACCGGTTTGAGGTGATGTTGTTACATCAGCATCATTACCTGTTATCTCAGCGTCAAGAACACCTTCTGCTCTGTTTTCATCACTAAGAACAACAACATAATCAGATGCATGTGTAAATGTGAGTTCTGCAAATCCGTCTTCATCAACTAGTCCGGATGTTGTAATCTCAGTTGTTCCATCTTCTTTGTACCAATAAATATTAGCGTACTTGCCTGTATATTCAGTACCGAAGTTGTATCTGAGTACTCCCTTGAATCCGAATTCACCGTTATGAGCCAGTCTAAGCTGAATTGTAGGATTATCATTGCTGATTTTGGCAACAACATCCTCCGGAACAACTCCTTCTACCTTCTCAACAGAGAGATTAATACTCTTTACTCCTGCATCAGTAATATCTTTACCGTTTATCATCCATGAATAGTTCTCCATTTCAAAATAAACATCGATATTGTGACCCTTAACAGTCTCTAATACTTCAGCCGGAATAACGGTTGCTTCTTCCCCTTCCTCTGTAACCATGGGAACGAAAGACTGCTTGGGCTCCGAGGATTCTCCTTCATTAATCTTTCCTTTAAGATCCTTTACAGCCTCAAAAACAACCTCTTCTGAAGGTTTAACTCCAGACACTTCCTCTTGTGGTTTTGGATCCGGTGTTGGATCTGGATCTACAGGTGTAGGATCCGGTGTAGGATCCGGGTTGGGATTTAATACATCAGTCATATTGTAAAGGGAAGTCTGTCCGTTTACCATTCTGTTGTAAGCAACCAATGTATAGAATGACTGCTCAGTTGCCATTCCGTCACGGCTTCCTGAAAGCACATGTTTAAATCCACCACCTTCAACAAAGAAACGCTTAAACATTTCCATAACGGAATGACCATTTTTAACGAATCTTGTATCATTGAGAGGATCAATTCCAACTGCTGTTAAAGCAACCAGAACCTGTGCAACAGACTCACTGCAATCTTCGCCATAGTATGACGCAAAACCGCCATTGTCGCTCAGTCTTGAGATCATAACATCAACACCGCGGTTAAATGCCTTCTTTACATCTTCTCTCTTGTTATAGTAAGGAGCAAGGGCCTGCATAGCCATACCTGTCATATCAGGATCTGCTTTATCTCCCATAAGAGCCCATCCACCATCAGATGTCTGAACACTTAAGATGTAATCAACAAGCTTATCTCTTGTTACAACGTCGTCAGCATTAGAATTGCCGGGAATCTCATAGTTACCGGCATCAAAAGCAATAAGGCCCCAGATAGGTCCGTTAATACCCTGCTTCTTAAGATACTTCATGCTGTTAAGACCTTGTAGCAGGTTATGTCCTCCTACATTGGTTACATCATAACCAAGAGCCGTTAATGCAAGAATAACTCTTTCGTTCTCAGTAGCCTTGGCTTTGTGAAGTCTCTCATCTTTGTTAATTGTATCCTTTACATGTTGTTCTACAGTCTTATAGTACTCTTCGTAGAACTCTTTAAGCTCAGGTTTTGCACCGTCACGGGCAAGTCCTACAATCCACCACTCACCGCCTACAGAACCAACAATTGCTTTGTTGGTCTTAGCCTGATTAATAAGGAACGCTCTTGTATCTTCATATGTCTTCTTAACATCAGCAGCAACTTCCTTAAGATGAGCCGCAAGCTCTTCTGTCATCTCAGCACCCTGTCCTGAAGGATCGGGAGTTCCCGGATTGGTTCCGGGATTCGGGGATGGATCTGTTCCCGGGTTAGTTCCCGGATTAGGACTGGGATCTCCGCCCTGAGATGCGCCTTTGTTAACTGTGAAGTTATAAACGGTGGGAGTCTTTTCCATACTCATGGCTTCTCCATCACCAACAGTTATAGTAATTTTGGTTCCATTGCTTACGGGTACCATCTTAGTTCTCTTGTATAAGGTATCCCCGATTCTTGTATGAACCTGGAAGTTTTTGTTCTTAGCCGTTGGAGTAATCTTTATAGCTTCAACGTCAGTAGGAACATTCAATACATAGTCCTTAACGTCAGGTGAAAATGTCTGGTTTAATGTACCTGCACTAAACTCAATAGAATGCATCAGTGTTGAGGTATCATAATAGTCACCACCAAGATCAGCTCCATAACCTGTTACTGAATACATTACCTTGATTTCGTCATCTGCTTCAAGTTTGCCGTTCTCAACGGAAAAACCTTTAAAACCTTCATTAACGAACCAGTCATTTAATGTACCCATCCAACCAGACATGGGGCCTCCGTCAAACTCTCCCATTCCGTTAATGGACTGGATGTAATTATTGTCTGCACCGACTTGTGTATGACCTTTTTCCGTAAGTGCTTCAACAATACATGACATCATTGAAGAGTCAGGCTTAAGGGTAACCCAGGTATCGACTATTCTTCCCTGCCAGCAGGAAGATGTCCACTCTTCGTCGGTCTCTTCCGCCACCTCAGGTGTGTAAGTAGTATTCTCAACTATTACATGAACCTGTGCCTTTGTCGCATCTCTTTCTGCAGCCATTACACTTGAGGGAATAAGCCCAAGTATCAATAAAACCGTCAGAATAAGAGACATGATGCGCTTTTTCATTATTCTTTTTCCTCCTTTACTCTTTTTGTAAATCTAAAAAAGCACATCAAAAACCAAAGATGTGAATATTTAGTTTTCAATGTCCTTCGGCAGCCTTACTGCCATACTGATACATCTATATTTTATCATTGGGGGTAATTTTAATACATTTAGTATTTCCTTATGGCTTTTTTGAAAATAAAACCCTTATTTTTCAAGGGTTTGAGCATTTTTTAGTCGCATTTGCCAAAGGTTTTCCTTATGGGAAATCGCTATTTTTAAGAAGTTTTAGGGAGAAATGGATATTATTTCTATTTTTAAATAATACTTTGAAACTTCTCAAACCCTTGGTAATTCTGGGTTTTCCATAGCATAAAAGAAAAAAGACAACCCGCAAAAAAATATTTTACGGGCTGTCTTAGTCGATAAGGTTTTACTTATTACCCCTTGTTTTTCTTATTCTTTGACTTGCTGTAGTCCCTGCAATAATACAAAGAATAAACAATGAAATAATATTTCTGTACACAAAAAGGAGACGACATTTAGTCGTCCCCTTTGAGATTAAATATTACTTACTCATTATCTTTTTTAAGTCTGAGACTTACCTTTGTACCTGCCATAATGCAAAGTATAAAGAGTGAAACAATAAGAGTAAAGTTTAATGTATCTCCTGTCTGAGGTGATGTGGTTGTTTCAGCCTCATTATTGGTAATCTCAGTATCAAGCACTGCCTCATTCATTCTGTTTTCAGGGCTTATTACTACCACATAGTCTGATGCGTGGGTAAATGCAAGTTCTGCAAATCCGTCATCATCTATCAATCCTGCTGACATAAGCTCTGTTGTACCATCAGCTTTGTACCAATAAATGTTAGCGTACTTTCCTGAATATTCAGTACCAAAGTTGTATCTGAGTTTAGCCTTGAATCCGAAATCACCTTCATGAGTAAGACGTAACTGAACCGCTACATTGCCTCTTGCAAGTTCAGAAACAACATTCTCAGGAACAACGTTTGTTACTGCTTTTACTTCAAGATTAATTGACTTAACCTCTTCTGCAGTAATGTCTTTACCGTTTACGATCCATGAGTATTCACCCATTTCAAAGATTACTTCTACATCTTTGCCCTTAGCAATCTCCAATACATCCTTAGGCACTACAGTTGCCACTGTTCCATTCTCATTAACCATGGAAATCTGAACAATAGGTGTATCAGGCTGTTCGCCTCGTTCAATTGCATCAGAGTACTCTTTAAGACTTCTTGTGAGGTCTGTGCACGCCTCTCTGATTAAGTCCGCATCAAGTGTTGTACCTTCTACAGGCTCCTCGGGAGTGGGATCCGGGTCAACCGGTGTAGGATCCGGGTCTTGCGGTTTAATCTTTTCAACATCCGTCATATTGTAGAGAGATGTCTGTCCCTTAACAAATCTGCTATAAGCAACAAGAGTATAGAAGGCCTGCTCAGTAGCCATTCCGTCAAGACTTCCTGAAGGAACATGCTTGAATCCGCCACCTTCTACAGCAAACTTCTCAAATACTTCCATAATGGAATGTCCGTTCTTAATAAATCTTGCATCATTAAGCGGATTAATTCCAAGGGCAAGAAGCGCTACAATTACCTGATCTACAGACTCACTGCTGTCTTCGCCGTAGTAGGATGCATATCCGCCATCGGCTGACTGTCTTTCTGACATAACAGCAATTGCCTTATCAACAGCTTCTTTAACCTTAGCGTTGGTCTTATAGTAAGGAGCAAGAGCCTGCATAGCCATACCTGTCATGTCTACGTCAGCTGTGTTACCGTAAAGAGTCCAACCACCATCAGGTGTCTGTCTGCTAAGGATATCCTCAATAAGCTTTTCTCTTGTAACAACATCAGAAGCGTTGTCATTGCCGGGAATCTCGTAAGCACCTGAATCAAAGGCAATAAGTGCCCAGATAGGTCCGTTAATTCCCTGCTTCTTAACATACTTCATGCTGTTAAGTCCCTTAAGGAGGTTATGACCTGCAACGTTTGTAGGATCATATCCAAGAGCCGTTAACGCAAGAATTACTCTTGAGTTATCAGTTCCTTTGGACTTATGAAGCTGCTCTGAAGCGTTGATATTTGCCTTAACATATTCCTCAACTGTAGCGTAATAGTTCTTATAGAAGTCTGCATTCTTGGGCTCTACGCCTGCGCGTGCAAGACCTAAAATCCACCATTCTCCGCCTACAGAGTTTACATCTGCCGCAAAATCAACTGTCTTATTGGAAAGATATGTCTTAGTTATTTCATATAATTCACTAATCTTAGCGTCAACTGCTTTTAAGCGTGCCTCAAGAGCAGCTGCATCTTCCTTCTCTTTCTCAGCCTTCAAAGTTGCAAAAGCAGTCTTGGCTTTTTCAAGAACCGAAAGATTCTTAACCAGTGATTTCTGTGTCTCTGTTAATGCTTCGTATGAACTGTCAGCAGCCTTAATAGCCTCTTCAGACTCAAGAGTTACTTCACCGATTGCCTCGATAAGCTTATCTGTTGCAGCAGCTGCTTCAATGTCTGCATTAGCTTGCTTAAGCTCGTTAATGGTTTTCTCAGCTGTAGCAAGGTCACCTGCATTCTTGACCATGCTCTTTGATACGTCATTTAATGCATCATAAGCTGTTCTTGCAGCTGTAACAGCATCCTCTGACTCAAGAGTAATGGTACCAAGTTTTGCAATTGCTGCGGATACTTCTTTAGCAGGTGCAATGTCAGCAATAGCTGCTTTACCTGTATGGGAAGTTCCGTTGAAATCTTCTGCGTTGCTATCAACATAATAGCAGTCTGTAAATGTAACATTTTCAGCGCCATCTTCTATCTTCGCTACAATGCCCTTTGCATTGGCAGCTGTAACCTTGCCATTATTTATACCGGTAGAAACAGCTGTGTTATCTTCGACATAACCGATAAGACCACCGGCTATTCCTGCGTCAGCAGTAGCTTTTACTTCACCGTTGTTAATACACTTATCTACGGATACCAGATTCTCCTTACCGCTACCGTCTGAATAACCAATCAAACCTCCGACATTTGTAGTACCGGTAACATTACCGTTATTAATAGATTCCGTTGCACTGAATCTGTAATCATTAACATGACCGGCAATACCGCCTACGTTCTCATTACCTGTTACGTTACCATTGTTTGTACATTTAATTACATCACATTCATCATTGAGATGTCCGACGATACCGCCCACATTCTCAGCTCCTGTAACATCAGCATTGTTTACACAATCCTTAATTGTTACATCGTAGTATACGAATCCTACGATACCTGCAGTTGAACTAAATGCTTTAATGGTTCCGTTATTTGTACATTCGGTTATTTTACCGCCGCTTCCCGTCATATCTCCGGCGATACCACCGAAGCGTGATCCGTTGTTTTCGAATCCGGAAGTGTCAATAGTTCCGTTGTTTACGCAGTTCTTAATCTCACCTTTGTACATAGAACCGGTGATTCCACCGAAGTTGGCAGCATCTTTGCTTAGTGCCTTGATGTTTACATTGGATACACAGTTCTCAACAGTACCCGTGTATAAGGATCCAACGATACCGCCTGCTTTGGATTTAGATGTATTAATCTCACCCTTAACGGTAACATTCTTAATAACAGCAGATGCATTACTAATCTTACCGAAGAGACCTGCATTGCCCCTATCATAAACGTATAATCCGTTTACGGTATGTCCGTCACCATCAAAGGTTCCTGCGTAGTTATTGTTCTCTGAAATCGGTGTCCAGGGATATCCGCCAAGATCAATGTCAGCAGTTAACTTAGCATTAATGTCAAGCTTCTTGTTAACATTGGTTTCGTTAGCAAACCATGCGAGTTCATCGGCATTACCGATAAGGTATGTACCCTCTGCATCTTTTGCAGGTTCTTTTACAGATACTCCGTCCCAGGCACCTTCAGCACCTGTTGCAAGGGTAAGCTCCTTGACAAAGATTTCTTCTGCATCATCATCTACATGGAAGGAACCTGTTGCAAATTTGTAACCCTTTGCATATACATCATATGTGATGTCCATTCCGGCTATAGTGTTAAACTCAAAGCCGAATGAACTCTTTGTAAGTTCAAGCTCTGTACCGTTCTTATCTTTAACAACTACCTTTGAGATAGCATCAGCTTTAACAGCCTTGCCCTGGTCGTTCTTAATTGATATTAATCCCGCTACAAAGTTGGTCTTCTCAAGATTAAGATTAATCTCAGGAAGAGCACCGAAAGCTCCTGCGTACTGACCTGCAGAGAAGTTAGGTGTCTTACCTCCCTCGTAGGTAATAATACGATGCATACCGTATTGTGAACCGAATCCTGCTGAGTTAAGAGTACCTTTAATCTTAAATGACTCTTTCTCCCAGTACTGAGGAATAGTAAGTGTTACAGAGTGTGCAGCCACATCGCTGGCAAAGAGATACTGATTACCTTTTCCTGCAACTGACGTTCCGTCTTCGCCTACAAGTCTGATAGAACCTGACATGTTGTAGATTCCTGAGATCTTGTTGGCAGGATGGAATACTCTATCGTAAGTTACAGTAATCTTATCTCCTGCTTTAACCTTAACATCCGGATTATATGTATCCGTTGCAGAATCATATACAAGCTGATTAAGGTCAGATCCGTCGCCCTTGTATACCCTGTATTCTGTATGAAGACTTCTAAGTACCTGGTACTCTGTCTTGTCTCCATTGGTAAGTTTTACGATTGTCTTACCTTCTTTAAGACCTGTAAGGGTAAATGAACCGTCTTCATTCTTAGTTACACCGTCTTTGGTGAATGAACCGAAGGTCATTGCACCTCCCGCATAAGAGCAAACTGCCATAGATACGTCAGTTCCATCAGCCGGTGTAAATGTGTATGATGCTCCTGCAGTTCCGGTGTAGTATAATACGTCAAGCTCGCTGTCGTAGTAATCTTTAGCAAGCTTTGATTTAGCATTAAGTCCTTCGTTGATCTTCATTCCGGTATCAAATCCGGTATCTTCGCCAACGCTAACTACGAATACACCTGTATTCTCCGGCCATATTGCAGAATAAATACTTCCAACAATTGTCTTGTTATCAGCATCTTTCTTGCCTGTCATACCAACGCCATTGGTAACAGCATCGTAAGTTACAAGAACAATGGCTGTTCCTTTGCCGTTAGCCTTAATTGTATAGCTGTTCTTAGAAGCATCATTTGCAGTTGACTGATTGATGCTTATTGGTGAGCCCTCAAGGTTAATTACATTAACATGGAAATCAGGCTCAATAACCTGCGCATTGCTGATTCCTTCAATAGGAAGCCAGTTTCTGTAAGGATATAGTTTAAACTCTGAACCTTCTGCAAGATTTAAGAATCCCTTCTCATTGACATTAAGATAGATATCTCCTACGTCGTATGAATTCTTAGAGAAATCCTTAATAACTGTGCTTGGTGTAGTTGAAGAATCATCTGCATAAAGCATATCTCTTGTTACTACTACATCATTAACATTCTGAGAACATTTAACATAGCTTCCGTATGTAACAACGCTCTTATTTAAGCTATTGGATACTTTATAGAAGTATGCTCCGTTCTTAGCTGCTCCAAAGGATGCTTTTACATTTGCACCGTCATCTGTCTTTTCTTCAGAATCAGGGTCAACATAGTTAAATACATAGTAATTAACCATCTGTCCTGCTTCCAGAACAAAGTCATTCTTACCGTCATTATCCTTATCTTCATAAGGATAGGTTACTGAATAACCTACTTTAGCTGCAATAGTGAATGACTTAGTACAATAATTTGCACCTGTAACCGTCTGATTAACATATGTCTTGGCATAATCAGCACGAGCAGCTGTAGGTGTTCCATAGAAGTCAACAGTATCTCCGTTTAAGCAAAGGAAGGTCTTTCTTCCTGCTGTGTCAGAGTCACCCATCGTCACTTCTCTCTTAACGGAACCGTTACCGCCACCTGATAATACACCGATATTCTCAATGGTATAATCAGTGCCGTATGTCCAACCGGAGTTGGTAGCATAAGCTGTTACAGTCCAGATCTGGAAGTCTTTCTGGTTCTTGTTAACGGTAAGCTTAATGCTTCCGTTAACTGTTCCCTTAGCAGAGTATGCTACAAGAACATAATCACCGCTGTCAAGGTTAAGTGTATATTTGCTGCCTGAGATAGCAATGCCCTCTAAGAGGTCTTTTGCCCTGGCAGTATCATCAGCTGCATAAAGCTTAGCTGATGTAGATGTTGTATTCATGGTTATAGTTGCTTCTACAATTGACTCAGCCTTTTCAGCCTTTAACTTGTCATAAGCCTCTCTAGCTGCGCCAAGATCAGCAAAGTTTTTAACCATGGATTTCTGAACTTCGCTTAGTTCGCCATATGCTTTTTCAGCCTCAAGAATAGCTGACTCGGAATTAAGTGTTACTGTTCCGATAGCCAAAATTTTGTCTGTAGCATTCTTGGCAGGATCAATGTCCGTTATTTCAGCTTTACCTGTAAATGCTATACCGAATTTATCGGCACTAACATCTTCTGAATAATAACAATCTGTTATCTTGCAATTAGGATCGTCTTTCTTAATCTGAGCTGTAATTCCACCTGCAGTACCTGTCGAAGTTACCTTTCCGTTGTTGATATCTCTATCAAGGAATTCATAGTTCCAGATTCTGCCGGCAATACCACCTGCAAGACTTGCGTCTCTGGTTGAATTAACTTCACCATTGTTGAGGCAGTTTTGAATCAGTCCTGCAACACTTGCGTTTCTTCCGTTAACATCTCCGGCGATTCCACCAATATAGTTTTGTCCTGAAACACTACCGTTATTGGTGCATCCTTTAATCTCATGGAAATAGCTTGCTGCACCAACGATTCCACCGATATATGATTTACCGGAAATATTACCGTTATTAACACAATCAGTAATATACAGCTTCATTGAGTTGGTGCTGGTACTGCATCCCAATATACCGCCTACTGAAAATGCTCCTATTACATCACCGTTGTTGGTACATTCGGTAATAATAGCCTGTTTGCTTGTAAGAAGTCCTGCGATTCCACCAAAACCGTTTTTAGCATTTTCAAAACCTGACATGTCAATGGTACCGTTATTAACGCAGTTTTTAATCTCACCGTTATAGATATAACCTGCGATTCCACCAACACTATTAGCAGTTTCACTTACTGCTTTGAAATTAACATTACCTACGCAGTTTTCTACAAGTCCGCCATACTGATATCCTACAATGGCAGCTGCTGTTGAACTTGTAAGAGACTCTCCTTCAACAGTAACATTCTTAATTACGGAACCTGCACTGGTAGCTGCTACCAAGGCACCATTACTTGCATTATTGTTAAAGAATCCCTTAACAGTATGTCCGTCTCCATCAAATGTAGCAAGATAATTGGATTTTTGTCCAATTGGAGTCCAGGGATATGAACCTAAGTTAATATCTGCTGTTAACTTGGCATTAACATTTACCATCTTGTTAACATTGGACTCGTTAGCATACCATGCAAGTTCTGCTCCTGTGCCGATTAAGTATGTGCCTGCCTCGTCTTTAGAAGGCTCAGTCATGGTGATACCATCCCAGGCACCCTCTTCTGTAGTATCAAGCTTAACTGCGGCAACATATATATCATCCTCAGTATAATCAGCATCTACAGTGAATTTACCTGTCTTATACTTATATCCTGAAGCATAAACAGTGTATTGGTAATCCTTGCCCGGGATAACAGTAAACTCTTGATTATCTTTTACAGAAATAACAGTTCCTTTTTCATCCGCAAGCTCTACTTTAGTAATCTTCTTTGAAGGAATTGCTCCTCCTGTAGCCTTAGAATAAGCAAAATATCCTTTAACAAACTCTGTCTTATCAAGATTAAGCTTAATCTCAGGAAGCTTACCAAATGTACCTAAGTATGAACCTGCAGTAAAGTTAGGTGTCTTACCTGCTTCATAGGTTATAATACGATGCATACCGTATTCAGAACCGAATCCGTTTGATATCAAAGCTCCGGTAATATTAAAGGTTGAACCTGTCCAATACTGAGGTATCGTAAGGGTAGCCTTATGGCTTTCAGCCGTGTATGCGAAGAGATACTGGTTGGGCTTACCATTGGCAAAGGAACCATCTTCTCCGAATAATCTAAGCTGTCCGTTCATGTTGTAGATACCGGAAATCTTGTTGGCAGGATGGAATAATTTGTCATATACAACAGTTACCTTATCTCCTGCTTTAACCTTCACAGCATCATTGTATGTTCCTGTTTCGGAATCAAAGATAAGCTGATTAAGGTCAGATCCGTCTCCGGCATATACTCTGTATTCTGTATGAATACTTCTAAGTACCTGGTACTCTGTCTTGTCTCCATTGGTAAGTTTTACAATTGTCTTACCTTCTTTAAGACCTGTAAGGGTAAATGAACCGTCTTCATTCTTAGTTACACCGTCTTTGGTGAATGAACCGAAGGTCATTGCACCTCCCGCATAAGAGCAAACTGCCATAGATACGTCAGTTCCATCAGCCGGTGTAAATGTGTATGATGCTCCTGCAGTTCCGGTGTAGTATAATACGTCAAGCTCGCTGTCGTAGTAATCTTTAGCAAGCTTTGATTTAGCATTAAGTCCTTCGTTGATCTTCATTCCGGTATCAAATCCGGTATCTTCGCCAACGCTAACTACGAATACACCTGTATTCTCCGGCCATATTGCAGAATAAATACTTCCAACAATTGTCTTGTTATCAGCATCTTTCTTGCCTGTCATACCAACGCCATTGGTAACAGCATCGTAAGTTACAAGAACAATGGCTGTTCCTTTGCCGTTAGCCTTAATTGTATAGCTGTTCTTAGAAGCATCATTTGCAGTTGACTGATTGATGCTTATTGGTGAGCCCTCAAGGTTAATTACATTAACATGGAAATCAGGCTCAATAACCTGCGCATTGCTGATTCCTTCAATAGGAAGCCAGTTTCTGTAAGGATATAGTTTAAACTCTGAACCTTCTGCAAGATTTAAGAATCCCTTCTCATTGACATTAAGATAGATATCGCCTACGTCGTATGAATTCTTAGAGAAATCCTTAATAACTGTGCTTGGTGTTGTTGAAGAATCATCTGCATAAAGCATGTCTCTGGTTACTACTACATCGTTAACATTCTGAGAACATTTAACATAGCTTCCGTATGTAACAACGCTCTTGTTTAAGCTATTGGATATTCTGTAGTAATATGCGCCATTCTTAGCTGCTCCAAAGGATGCTTTTACATTTGACCCGTCATCTGTCTTCTCCTCAGAATCCGGATCAACATGGTTAAATACATAGTAATTAACCATCTGTCCTGCTTCCAGAACAAAGTCGTTCTTACCATCATTATCCTTATCTTCATAAGGATAGGTTACGGAATAACCTACTTTAGCTGCTATAGAGAATGACTTGTTACAATAATTTGCACCTGTAACTGTCTGATTAACATATGTCTTGGCATAATCAGCACGAGCAGCTGTAGGTGTTCCATAGAAGTCAACAGTATCTCCGTTTAAGCAAAGGAAGGTCTTTCTTCCTGCTGTCTCGGAATCACCCATTGTAACTTCTCTCTTAACGGAACCGTTACCGCCACCTGATAATACACCGATATTCTCGATTGTATAATCAGTGCCGTATGTCCAACCGGAGTTGGTTGCATAAGCTGTTACGGTCCAAACCTGGAATTCATTGTTGGCAGCTGTAACATTTAACTTGATTGAACCATTATAGGTCTTGCCATCTTTCGCAATAGCATCAAGAACGTATTCGCCTAAGTCCAAAGTAAGAGTATACTTTGTTCCTACAGGAGTAACTCCGGCAAGATAGTTCTTGGTTTTTTCTGTATCAGTAGCTTTGTAAAGCTTAGCTGTAGTAGATACAGAATTCATATTAATTACAGTTTCTGTCTCGGGAGTTGCCTCCGTTACAGTAACCTTAATTGGTGTAGAGATAAGCTTAGAGCTGTCGCTGTATGCAACAAGCTTATACACACCCGGATTATTAAACTTAACGGTAATATTACCCTCTGAATCCGCCACAGCATCAGAGAACTTAACAAGTTCAGCTGTGTCATCTTTCAGATATGCAAGCTTTGCCCCGGGAGTTCCGAGACCTGCCTTGTGCATTGCTGCAATATCCTTGTAAAGATATCCGTTCATAGCAGGAATATTCTTTACCTTAAGAGTAAGTCCTTTACCTGCTTTAACACTTGCCGTTGTAGCGTAACCCGCTGCATCTTCAAACCATGTATAGGCATCTTTCCATTGGGAATCTTTATAGAAATAGAATTCTACATCATCTCCCGTCTGAATAAGATGAGTTGCAACAGTTGTACCGTTATATCCGCCATACTGGCTTACAGTTCCGTCATGGGGGAACATGCCGTTAACAAAGAAGCCCAAGAACTCATCGGTGCCAAAAGCAACCTTCGGGTTACCATTGTTTAAGGTGAGTAAATCTTTAACAGTATCCTTGTCAAAAGCATCTTCAAAAGCAACCTCATGAGCACGTACAAGTACGTCTAAAGCAGATACGCCTTCGCTTAAGTGGATGCCATCCTCAAAGCCGTATTTCTCAGCCAAATCAGAGGATACTTCCATCTCTTCTACAGGCTTGAACAAGAATACATTGCCGTCCTGTGCAGAGAAATTAACCTTTGCTGTAACGGGAGTATCGCCAAAATCCTTCTTAACCGTAAAGGTATAAGTAGTAGCACCGGTATTGCCGGCATTCATAGCCTCTCCGTCACCACATGTTACAGTAATTTTTGTTCCGTTCTTTACAGGAACATCTTTGGTTCTTTTGTAAACAGTGCTTCCGATTCTTGTATGAACCTGGAAGTTTTTGTTTGCGGCAGTTGGTGTTATCTTAACATAATTAACATCTGCCGGAAGGTTAAGAGTATAGTCCTTGGTATTGGAGTCAAAGGTCTTATCCAGTGTTCCTTCACTGAACTCTATCGCCTTTAACTGCGTTGTGGGATTATTATAATCCCCGCCAAGGTCTGCCCCCATTCCTTCTGAAGTATACATTACCCTGATTTCGTCACCGTCCTCAAGGTTTCCTTGCTCGACAGTAAATGCGGCAAAGGATTGGTTAACAAACCAGTCATTAAGGGTACCCATCCATCCTGAGCCTTCACCGCCGTCGAACTCCGCCAAACGGTTTATCTGTGTGATGTAAGTACCATTATTGCCCACGTTGTACTTGTAACCTTTTTCATCTAAAGCCTCAAGGATGCAGGACATCATGGAAGAATCTTCTTTTAAGGTAATCCATGTATCTACAAGATTACCGTGCCAGAAATGACTCTCCCAGTCGATTCCGCGTTCTTCGGCCAATTCAGGTGTAAAGGTTGTATTCTCAACTACAACGTGAACCTGGTTTTTGGTCGTATCTCTTGGTGCTGCCAAGACACTTGACGGTATCAAGCCAAGTATCATTACAATGGTAAGCACAAGAGATAAGATGCGCTTTTTCATCTTTATTCTTTCCCTCCTCTAATAACACTTTCTAAGCACACTATTTGATACTGTACTATTGTACCATCAGCCTTTTCTTCTGGACATTAAGTCTTTCCTTATGACCTTTGGCAAAATCAACAAATCCGTATTTTTTACGGATTTGTTGATTTGATTTCTGTAGCCCTTTATTTTCAAGGGCTCACAGAAGGGCTACTTCTTTGCGTGTTACCAAATATGTGTTTTTGTGTACGCAAAAATGCGGAAATAGTGCTTATGAACTATGATGCCCATAAGTATTTCCTTATGACCTTTGTGCACAATTTGTGCAATTTTTTCTACCGAATACGTAATTGTGTCTAAATTAATTATCCGAGAGAATCGCTCAAAACCTTGCTATTACTGCATCGCAGGAGTAAAGTCGCATTTTTGAGCACAAATAAAGGTAACCCGTTCAAAATTTAGAACGGGTTGCCCAGGTGAATAATTTTTCTAATGTGTTTATCTGTTATAAATGTAGGGTTTTATCTTTCTTCCTTTCTGCGAATGTACATTACAGCCGCCATGCCGATAAGCATGCAAAGAATCATTGAGCTAACAACGATTGAACCGGCAAATGTATCTCCTGTCTGTGCTGACTTAACAGGCTCATTGTTGTTAATCTCAGTATCAAGTACAGCCTCTTTTTTATCAACATTGCTGATAACTGCTACGTACTCTGATGCATGAGTAAATGTAAGCTCTGCGAATCCGTCAGCTCCGATAAGTCCGGAATCAATGAATTCTGTTGTACCATCTTCTTTATACCAGAAGATATTTACATACTTACCTTCGTTTTCTTTACCAAAGAAGTACTTAAGTGTTGCTTTGAATCCAAAGTCACCGTTATGTGTAAGTTCAAGCTGGATAGCTGTCTCATCATCTCCTACGAGTGAAGCTACAACGCCTACAGGAACTTTATCCTTAACTTCTTTTACTTCAAGATTAATTGCCTGAAGGTTCTCAGCAGTAATATCGTTACCGTTGATTGTCCATGAGTAATCTCCCATGTTAAGTACAACGTCGATATTCTTACCCCTAACTTCTTCAAGTACAGCTACGGGAGCAACTGTAGCCATTGAACCGTCGCTGTTGCTCATGTCAATCTCAACAAGCTGCTTTTCAGGCACAACACCTGCAGCAATTGCTTCGTCGATCTTATCCTCTACAATACTTACATCGGTAAGAGCGTCATTAATCTTAGGTACTTCAAGCTGAACCGGCTCAGTATTCTCAACAATGGGATTCTCCTTCTTGGTAACATCACTCATGTTGTAAAGTGAGTTCTTACCTTCTTTGAATCTGTTGTATGCAACAAGAGCATAGAAGCTCTGCTCTGTAGCTATTCCGTCTGCAATACCTGCTGAAATATGCTTAAATCCACCGTTTGCTGTGGCAAATCTTGCAAGGGAATCAAGCAGTGAGATACCGTCTTTTACAAATCTTGCATCAGTTTTCGGATCAATTCCTATAGATGTAAGAGCAACGATAACCTGTGCAATTGACTCTGCGGAATCACCCGTATACTCTGTGGAGAATCCACCGTTAGCATTCTGCATCTTAGACAGAACTGTTACAGCTCTGTCAATAACAGCTTTTACATCAGCCTGATTCTTATAAGGAGCCAGTGCCTGAATTGCCATAGCTGTCATATCAGGATCAGCAGTAGTTCCCTGAATAGCAAAACCACCGTTAGTAAGCTCTGCACCAAGGATAGCTTTTACAAGAGCATCTCTTGTAACTGCATCATTTGTATTGGCATTTGCAGGAATCTCATAGTTTCCTGAATCTACTGCAATAAGTGCCCAGATAAGAGCATTAAGTCCCTGTGAACGGAGACGAGCCATGCTGTTTAATCCGGCTACAAGATTATGACCTGCTACATTAGTAGGATCGAAACCTAGTGATGTTAATGCAATGATTACTCTTGCGTTCTCTGTGGGAGCGGCAGTATTTAATACTTCGCCCTCTTTAATATTCTTCTTAACATATGTTTCAACTGAACCATAGTATTTCTTAGCTAAATCTTCGTTAACGTTTCCGTTACGTGAAAGACCCATTACAGTCCACTCAGCACCGTAGATGCTTCCTGCACCGGCAGCTGTTGTTGCTGTACCTGTAAGATTCTTAGCTGTGTTTGCAAAAATCTCACCAAGCTTTTCATCACTTACTACTACTGCCTTATCATCCGGGTTAGGATTATCCGGATTAACATCGCTTCCGCTTCCACCGTTCTCAGTAATTGTGAGTGTGTATGCAGGTGCAATAAGAGGACAGTCGTTGAGGAGCTGATTTGATGTAAGGAAGTGTAACTTCTCCCAACCATCATATGTTTCATAATCCTCATCCATATATGTGAACCACTTAATCTCACTTACAGGATATGGTCCATCACCATAATCAGCCTCTGTATAGGCAATCTCAGTCACATAGGTGCTCATATCCATTTTACCAAATGCCACCTTATCTCCACTGCTTGCGCATTTCATAAGGTTCCAATCGGTAACAACACCCTTTGCTGTACCTTCAGCAGTAAGCACATAGCTTCCTACCTTATCAAACTTAACCTTAATCTGGCCATTTGCATCTGTAACACCTAGAACTGTTCCGTCAGCTGTCTTAATGGTTGCTCCCGGGATTGGCTTATCTGTCGTCTCTTCAGCAGTATAACCCATTCCAAGATGTCCCATTAGAGTAAGGGTAATCTCTTTATTGAGTCCTATCTCTCCTTCAGCCTTAATGTATGTAATCCAGTCTGAATAATAATTTGCATCTTTGTTAACTGAAGCAGTTACATAATCTTTATCTTCTACTGTATCTGCTGTTACCCCTGTAGCAAGGCCTTTATTATTCTTAAAGAATAAAGCATTGGTTGTTTCGGTACCCCAAAGCTTCTTAACAAGACCGCCACCGCATACATATCCATCTGCAGTATTGTATTTTGCATGAGCTGCTACAAGAACTTCGTCTACAGTAATAGCACCGTCTTCGTTGATATCACTTGCAACAACTTCACGCTGTGCCATGAAGGTTCCGTCATTTGCCTTAGCAAGAACTCCCTTGTTGGATACTGTGAAGAATACAGTAATATCAGCATGTTTTTCAACCGGAGGTGTGGAAGGCTTGGGTCCTTTCTCACCGAGAACGGTTACTGTTACGGATACTTCCTGCTTAACAAGCTTCTGTAACTTCTCATTTTCAGGATGCTTTGCAGCCATATCTTTAAGCTTTGCGCTGCAAAGAAGTGAAGTAATGGTTACTTCAGTATCATATTCAGGCTTTGTAATATTAAGTGTCTCATGAGCAATTACGTTAGGATTGCTTGACTTAAAGTGATTATAGCCTGCTGTTTCGAAGCTTAAATCACCGGGATCAAAGAAATCGTCAAGAACAATTCCTGTTCCGGGAGCCTCGTTTCTGTAATATATTACTTTTACGTTGCCATCTTTATCTTTTCCGATTTCACAGAAAGGATGAAGACGAACGCCCTGTACTTTGTCTTTAGACTCGCAAAGGCTGTCATTAATTGCATTCCAGTAATTAGCTTTAGCAAGCTCCATCAGAGCGATCTCATCGTCAATTTCTGACTGAAGAGCTGACTTAATTGTCATTTCTACTTCTACAGAACCGGTAACACCGCCTCTAGTCATAGAAACTTTAAACTTAGCCTTCTTATCAACATCCGCACTTCTGTCAACATTTAACTTGTATCCGCTAACTGACAAAAGCTTATCAGTTCCCTCGTATACTACGCTAATTTCCTTGTTTTCAAAGACAAGTTCATTGTTCTCGTCTTTAAGTTTTGTATATCTGGGAAGCTGAATATCGTCAGCTACAGCATTAAGATCGAGAGGTTTGGTTGCATCTGTAAAATTGGTAAGATTCTTATATGGCTTATAGCCTAATGCTTTCGCCTTATCATTATCTGTTAAATAGTATGTGTGAATAAGATCCTGAAGATACTCCTCTGTAATTACAGGAGCACCTGAACCTTTAACGGTTACTTCAAATTCCTTTGTATAAGAGCCGAAATCCTTTGGCTTCTCAACGTTATCATTAATGATTGTATCATTAATACCGAATGTTGCTGTAAGAGTAACCTTAGTATCTTCTGAAGGTGCAGTTACTACTGCCTTCTTGGGATCGGTAAGTCCATCATATCCTGTCTTTTCAATACTGATAACTGCCGGATTGGAAGATGTCCATACAATCTTTGACCAGGACTGTCTAGCGCTTGAAGCTGTAATCTGCGGTAAGGTAAGATCTTTAGTTATCTCATCAGCAGACTCGTTATCACCCTTAATTGTATTAAAGGTAAGGCTCTCCATCTCTTTTTTAATCTGCTCATTTACATTATCAATATCAAAGCCGACAATAACTGTCTTCTTTCCTGTCTCGACAGAATCACTTCCTGCGGAAAGCTTGAACGCACAGGATACATTCTTGGAGTTCATACCCCAAGATGAAAGAGTTCCTTTATTGTAAACGATTGTTCCGTCTTCTTTAACCCAGGATGTTTCATCCGATGAAACAAGGCTTACACTGACTCCTGTTGTGTCAACTCCACTATAAGTCTTGATTCTGTTAAGAACAACATCATTGACATTCTTGTCTGTAGCAAAAGCGGGCTTTAAGTTATACTCTTTGTCGAATATTTCCTTAATCGCCTTAAGCCTTTTCATATCAGCGCTTTCTTCTGCTAAAACAACCTCGATAGTGTAAGGATCCGGGTCTGATGTTTTAACAGTAACTTTACCGTCTTTTGTTATGCCGCCTTTGGAAACTCTCCAGGTAAGCTCATCAAATGCCCATACCTTGTAGCTGCCATCAGCTTCCGGCTCCACGTCGGTTTCTTCATCCTCATACGAATCATATTCCGTCAAGGTGATTGTGGCATCTGTAACAGCATTACCGTCTGCATCTTTTATATCAAATACAACGGTCTTATTGCCCGCAGCGTGAACTGTAGGAGCCAAATTGGCAGGTACTGTTCCCACAACCAGCGCCAATGCCATTACAAATGTTACAAGACGCTTAAGATTCAATTTCTCTGCGAATCTTTTCATACTTTTTTCATCCTTTCTCTTAATAGTAAAAATAGCCTATAAAACTACCAAGTGTATTTTACCACTGATTCTAACGTCACGACACTAAGTCTTTCCTTATGACCCCCTCAGTCCCAATTTATAGGAGAATTGTACGTGACATAAAGACACTTAACAAATTAAACCCTATAATTTCAAGGCCTCTGTCTTTTATGGAAAGAAGTCAAAACATTCACGCTATTCTGAAATCGGCCTGCCCATAAGTAAAACCTTATGCCCTATTTTTTACTAATTTTAATAATTTTTAATTTGCTTGTTATCTTCCCCTAACCATGCTAAAATTCTAATTGTCGGTGATGTCAAGCAGCGGACTTACGTCCGTATAACGCGGACATTCTAATGTGAGGAAATGGAGTGAGTAAACAATTGAAATATTATCTTAGTACTATTGCAGATGTTGATTACGGATGGAACGAAGAAGAAGAATCAGAGATTATCCATTATGTCCACCATACAGGTCCTGTGGCAAAGGACTTCGGTTTAGGTCTTGAATTGGCTGAATTTTGTATATCCGAGAACTGTGAGAATCCGGCGCAGATTATGGAATTCTTCGAGGCGAATGCCAAGGATTATACCAATGATTTGGTATTCCATGCGCCATATAACGAGCTTATACCCCATGCTATTGAACCCCTTGTAGCCAAGGCGGCTTATGACAGATACAGCCAGGCTTATGACATGTGTGAAAAGTATGGATGTAGCAAGATGATAGTGCATCCAAACTTCATCCCCACCATGTATTACGAATCCTGGTTTGTTCCGAAACAAGTGGAATTCTGGACTAAGTTCTTAGAAGAACATCCGGGCAAATGTATAATTACTTTGGAAAATGTAATGGAAGATCATCCATCACTTATAAAAGATATAGTTGCGAAAGCTGACAATCCAAGGCTTCGCATGTGCCTTGATGTAGGTCATGCCAACCTTCATCCCGTCAAGCCCATGGATTGGATCAAAGAATGTTGTGAGTACATCTCTCATATGCACATTCACAATAATAACGGTCCCGTATCCGAAGGAAACGCCAGCTTAGGAGATAAGCACCGCGCCTTGGGAGACGGAATCATGGATATGGAGGCCCTCCTCCATACAGCAGACGAGCTCTGCCCGGAAGGCCTCACTGCAGCTGTAGAAAGCTACGCCATCGAAGATTCCTGCAGCTGGCTTAAAGAACACGACTTTATATAGAACTTGCGATTTCTTTGGTTGCCACGATATCTACTCCTGTTCCGGCTACATCCGGCAGGATTATATCACCTATATGAACCGGAGCTTTAACTGAGACCCCTTTAAGAGCCTTAACCACGTCGAACACCTTGGACTTAGGCACATCAGCAGCTGTCTTAACAGGCACGGCACCACATAAGGCTCCGGTTACAACAACCGAAGAAGTCACGATTCTCGTAGGATTGGTAACTTCCTTGGCACCGTATTCCTTGCCTCTTTTGCAACCGTTGCCCGTTACATCTATTACCTTACCGTCTTCCATATCAACCTTTAATGCGCATCCCAGAGGACAGCAGATACAAGTGAGATTCTTACTTTCCATTTCTTAGTCCTCCTCTATCTTAAGTGTAATATCCGTGAGATCCCCGACAGATAACAATTGTTCCCGTTTCAAAGTGACATTCTCCATCTCACCGGGAGTAAGAATACGTTTCTTCTTATGGCTTACTCTCTCGCCGTTAATGTAGAGAGATACGTAAGCATCCTTATATACGTCTCCCACGCGGAAACGAAGTACAACTTCTTCTGCCATATTCACCGGATTAATGGTTGCTGGAACAGAGTATCTGACACCGCTTTCCGTCTTAACGGTAATGCCTTTGCCGTCGCTTCCCTTCACTTTACCCTGTACGAACTCACAAGCCATACGGCCGGCTATACCGGCTTCTTCCGACACATAATCCACCAGGTCATGAACATGCAATACATTACCACAGGCAAATACCCCTGCTACTGAAGTCTCAAGGCTTTCATTAACCACCGGTCCTCCCGTTACTTTATGCATCTCCACTCCCATGGATGAAGACAACTCATTCTCAGGAATAAGACCACAGGATAACAGCAAGGTATCGCATTCATAGAACTCTTCCGTTCCGGGAATTGGTCTTCTGTTCTCATCAACCTGTGCAATGGTAACCCCTGTTACACGTTCCTTTCCCTGAATATCAACTACAGTATGGGACAGTTTAAGGGGAATCCCGAAATCATCCAGACACTGTACTATATTTCTCTTTAACCCTCCGGAATAAGGCATAAGTTCTGCAACAACCTTAACCTTTGCCCCTTCAAGGGTCATACGTCTTGCCATAATAAGGCCGATATCACCGGAGCCAAGTATTACAACCTCTCGTCCCGGAAGGAATCCTTCGATATTTACCAGACGCTGAGCAGTACCGGCAGAATAGATACCTGCAGGACGATAACCCGGAATATTAAGGGCACCTCTTGCTCTTTCTCTGCATCCCATAGCCAGGATAACTGCCCCGGCTTCAATCTCAAACAGGCCGTCTTCTCTGTTAAGGGCTGTTACCTTTCTATCTGCTGATATGTCCATAACCATGGTATTCAGCTTGTACTCGATTCCACGGTCCATTACCTGTGTGATAAATCTGGCAGCGTACTCGGGACCAGTAAGTTCCTCGTTGAAGGTGTGAAGACCGAAACCGTTGTGAATACACTGGTTTAGGATTCCTCCCAGCTCCCTATCACGCTCTAATATCAGTATGCTCTTAGTTCCCGCATCATAAGCAGAAACTGCAGCTGCAAGTCCGGCGGGACCGCCACCTACTATTACAATATCGTATTTCATCTGCCCGCCACCTCACAATCTATTCTGTCTTTGTTGACTCCCTTAATGATGATGGAATTTCCTCCCGCCTTGGTAACAGATTCAAGGGGAATGTTCAGCTCTCTTGCAATAATCTCCATGGTCTTAGGAGAACAAAAGCCTGCCTGACATCTGCCCATTCCGGCTCTAGTACGGCGCTTAACACCGTCAAGAGACTTAGCTCCCAAGGGTCTTCTTATGGAATCGATTATCTCACCCTCTGTTATTGACTCACAACGGCAGATAATGGTTCCGTATGCGGGTTGCTCTTTTATAAGCTTATTGTATTCATCAGTAGTAAGGTCTTTGGGCCTTACAATGCCTTTTCTCTTTCCGTTAAATCTCGGATTCTTCTCAAAGCCGTATTCTTTGGCAATTAAGCCTCCCAGCATCTCACCAATAGCCGGTGCTGATGAAAGTCCCGGAGATTCTATACCTGCACAATCAAAGAATCCTTTCGGTCCTCCTTCTGCCTGTCCGATAATAAACTCATGTCCGTCCTCGTGGGCACGAAGTCCGGAGAAACTGGTAATAACGCTTCTAAGAGGCACATTCTTAACGGCCTTGCCGGCTGTGGCTGTTATCTTATCCAGACCGGAAAGCGTAGTATTGGTGCCCTCTTTATCTTCAATATCAAGGGCAGTAGGTCCTACCAGCAAATTGCCGTGAGTTGTGGGGCTTACCAAAACTCCCTTACCCAAAGCATCCGGCAACTGGAAGATAGTATGAGATACATGTCCGCCCACTCCCTTATCCAGTAAGAAATATTCTCCCTTTCTAGGTGTAATATTGATCTTCTTGTCACACAGCATGTTGTGGAAGACATCGGCATATACCCCGGCTGCATTCACAACCGCTTTTGCCGTAAATGTACCCTTGTTAGTCTCAAGCTCAAAGCATCCCTCGGTATATTCTATATTCTTTACTTCCGTATCAAATTTAAACTCTACCCCATTGGTAGCAGCATTCTCAGCCAAAGCTATGTTTAGTCCGAAGGGGCATACGATACCTGCACTGGGAGCATACAGAGCACACTCTGCATCATCAGATATATTGGGCTCAAGCTTTAAAAGCTCATCTCTTTCTACAATTTTAAGCCCCGGTACTCCGTTCTGAAGTCCTCTTTTGTAGAGCTCTTCTAATTTGCTTCGATCATCATTCTTAGTACAAACCACCAAAGAGCCTATCCTCTTGAACTCAAAATCAAGTTCTTCCGATAGGCCACCCATCATGGCATTGCCCTTTACATTTAGCTTTGCCATAAGGCTTCCCGGTTTTGCATCATAGCCTGCATGGACGATTCCGCTGTTGGCCTTGCTGGTTCCGCAGCAGACGTCCTCGCATCTTTCTATTACGCAAATTTGAGCCTTGTATCTTGCAAGTTCTCTGGCCACTGCAGCTCCGGATACTCCGGCACCGATAATAATTACATCATACATGTGTTGTATCACTCCTACTTCAAACTAAACACACCGAAGAAACTACTCTTTAGCCCAACCGAAGGAGCACCTAACGGCTTTCTCCCAGCCGGCTAACATAGCCTCTCTTTTTTCATTTTCTATATTAGGGACAAATGTCATGTCCGTCTTTGCATTCTTCTTAACCTTCTCCTTATCAACCCAAAAGCCTGAAGCAAGGCCTGCCAGATAAGCAGCTCCCGTAGCCGTGGTTTCTACACATCTGGGGCGAACAACCGGGGCATCACTGATATTGGCCTGGGTCTGTAAGAGGAAGTTGTTGGATGAGGCACCGCCATCAACCTTAAGAGCCGTAAGCTTAACTCCCGCATCCTGCTCCATGGCACGTATAACATCATTTACCTGATATACCATGGACTCCAATGTGGCACGAATAATGTGATACTTGTTAACACCTCTTGTAAGTCCCACTATGGTTCCTCTGGCATATTGATCCCAGTAAGGAGCTCCAAGTCCCGTAAATGCCGGGACAACGTAACAACCATTGGTATCCGGCACCTTCTTGGCCATATACTCAGAGTCAGATGCGGATTCCAAAATCTTTAGCTCATCACGAAGCCATTGAATAGCTGCTCCAGCCACAAATATAGAACCTTCAAGGGCATATGTGACTTTGCCTTCAATACCCCAGGCAATGGTGGTTACCAGGCCGTTATCTGAGTAAATGGGCTTATCTCCCGTATTCATCAGGAGGAAACCGCCTGTTCCGTAAGTATTCTTTACATCACCCTTCTCAAAGCAGGTCTGTCCGAAAAGGGCGCACTGCTGGTCTCCTGCAGCACCACCGATACATATAGGTCCGCCGAAAAATGCCGGGTCTGTCTCTCCGTAGATAAAGCTTGAAGGCATAGGGGAAGGAAGCATACATTCGGGAATATCCAGTTCTTTTAAGATATCCTTATCCCACTTCAAAGTCTTTATGTTAAACATCAAGGTTCTTGATGCATTGGAATAATCCGTTACATGAACAGCCCCCTTGGTGAGCTTCCAGATAAGCCAGGTCTCCACTGTTCCAAAGAGTAATTCTCCCCTTTTGGCCCGTTCTCTTGCGCCTTCCACATTATCAAGAATCCATTTAACCTTGGTTCCTGAGAAGTAAGCATCTATTACAAGACCGGTCTTCTTTCTGAAGAAGTCCGTAAGTCCCTTGTCCTTTAAAGAGTCACAGTACTCGGAAGTACGGCGGCATTGCCATACGATGGCATTGTAAATCGGCTCCCCTGTCTCTTTGTCCCAGACTATAGATGTCTCTCTCTGGTTAGTAATTCCGATGGACGAGATGTCCTTATAGGTGGCACCCGCCTTGGTCAAAGCTTCTACTGCCACACCAAGCATGGATGACCATATCTCATTGGCATCATGCTCTACCCAGCCGGGCTTGGGGAAAATCTGGGTGAACTCCTTCTGAGCCACACTTACCATCTCTCCCTTTTTGTTAAACAGGATACATCTATTACTTGTGGTTCCGGCGTCAAGCGCCATAACGTATTTTGCCATATTTATAACCCCCGTATTTTTCTCCAAAATAAAAAAATGGTAGCTTAATTGTACCATTTTTTTAGACAAATTAAAAGTATGGCGGCCTATACAAGGTCTAACAGATCCCCGGGCTTCTCAATTATATATGTAGCCCCTTCTGTTTCTAACTCTTTCCTGCTTCCATACCCGTATAAGACTCCCACAGAGTCGATTTTGTTGGCATTCGCCGCTTCAATATCGAACTTTCGATCTCCTACCATAACATACTCTGCGAGATTAGCTTTTGAAAGGTCTCCGCCAACGGTAAGCTTAATTGTATCTCTCATATAATCTATCTTGGTGTAGGTGGCTATTCCAAGTCCCGGTCCTATCACATCTTCAAAGTAATCCAACAGACCGTGATATTCTACTATTATCTTGGCAAAATGCAAGGGCTTGGAGGTAACCACATATTGCTTATATCCTTTTTCGTATAGAGCCTTAATGGTCTCTTTTACCCCGTCATATAAAGGACAATTATAGACTTCTCCCGCCTTATAACACTCTCTGTATAATTCAACTGCCCGTACGGCTTCCTTCTCTTCCATGTTGAAATTATTCCGGAAGGAATCAATAAGGGGCGGCCCTATAAAGACCTTCAGCTTTTCCATGTCATAATCCTTAATTCCCATATTATCCAACGCATACTTAACGGAATTAAGTATTCCGAACTCTGACTGTGTTATGGTACCATCAAGGTCCCAAAATATGTACTTATACATTGCATTACCTACTTTTCTTGTGTGAATCTGATATTGCTACTTTACGGAAGCTTTAATACGCTTGTATCGCTTTCGTTTTTTCTTCTTTTGCCCATTGGCTATACGATATGCATTAATACGCTGTGCTATAGTGGTATAATCCCTCTCAAAAAGCTCCATATAAGCTTGTGGCCAGAGAACTTCCGGGGCTACCTTTTCAAGGAGCTTTTCCTGAACGAAGGCCTTGCTCTTTTGCTTGTAAGCCGGCAAGTCATTCCTAGCCAGTAAGTTACTAAGCTCCGGTCGCCATAAAAGCGTTATCTTTACCGCTTCTTCCATCACAGGGTTGTCCAAAGGCTTTCTTAAGAAGTAAAAATCCGCTTCTCCCTCTTCATTTACCTCGACGGTAATAATACCCCAATAATCGGGAACATGTTCTTCTATATGGGCTGCATGGGATGTGCCTACAACAACAATATTCCTGTCGAAGAATCTGTCGTAATAACTTACCTGTCTGCTAAGCCTTGTATAGGTATCCGCATCGCTTTTTATTTCGATACCGTACAAAATGGTAGGAGTAATCATCATCACGTCTACAACCGCTCTTCCGGCACGTTTCTCTTCAAGTATTCTGGCCTTACCGAAGGTTTCCTCTAAGAACTCAAATAGAGGCTCTCTTATGTCTTTGTCATATAGTATGGTTTTCCCTGACATAACTACTCCTTTCGCAAGCAAGGTACATTATACATTAAATATCCCATTCACGCAAAAAGAGCAATTCCCACCAAGCAGGAATTGCTCAATAAATCATCTGTAGAATCCGTATTTTATCTTGATTCGTTCGAATTTCCTAATTAACTTCTCACCAAAGAAGAACATGAATATCGCTGCCTTTATGGCATGTACCGCGTCAAAGGGAACACCGGAAATGTATAGCTTTTTCATGGTCTCCCAGCTGACCCCGTCAGCTCCGGGAATCATGGAAGCTGTAACCATTGCACATACATTCATTATTCCACCGTAGATAATAAATACAGAGAAGAATGTATATAAGGTCAGGTTAATGTCGTCTACAGGAAGGCGCTTGTGCTGCAGTATAAAACCCAGTACCAGTCCTACGGCACCAAAGATGTACAATCTCCATCCAAGGAATGTATCGTCTCCGCCGGGGAATAACAGGTATGAGATGTAAGCTACTATTGCTGCAAATACAACGCAAATTACCGGTCCCATAATAACCTTAAAGTTTCTCTCCTGGACCTTCTCCACATCAACCTTATGGAAGATTAATCCCGCAAGAAAACCTAAGATTCCCCAACAGAACATCTGCCAAGGTGTCCAGGGCCCCTGACTCTGAAAGAAATTGGCCACAAAACGCCCCAAAGCTCCTACAAGAAATCCTGCTTCCGGTCCAAAGGATATACCGGTTATGATAACCATGGCCGTTCCAATTTGAATAGGAAGGATACTGGCGGAGACCAAGGTACCAAGACAGGTCATGGCCGACAGCACCGCTATCATAACTACCTCCCTGGCTCTGGGTTTACGCTTCTCGTATACGAAGAAAAAAGGCACCATAACGTATATAAGAATCAATATGCTAATCAGCATAGTCTTCTGGGGGCCCAAAGAGACAGCCCAAAGGATGGTGGCAGGTATCAATACAAAGATGATAAATGCCGCGATGATGGTTCGTTTATTCTTAGCCTTGGTGTACTGCTCTACACTGAAAGACTGGCGCATAAATCCACCACCTCCTCACAGGTAACGGCTCCCGGGAACCATTTTCTTGCGACCCTGTTAGCCGCAGTTGTATAGAAATTGTTGCCTGCAAAGAACTTCTGAGAAGATGCAGTAGAAATAGCCATACCGTCGAAGAATAAGGCACATCTGTCTGCATACTCAGCGCAAAATTCTATGTCGTGGGATACCATCAAAATAGTGGTTCCCTTTTCCTTTAGTTTCAAGAATATGTCAGCAAGTATTCTCTTGAAGAAGGGATCAAGACCCTTGGTGGGCTCATCCAACAAGAGAATTGTAGGCTCAAGAAGAAGAATCTTACCAAGAGCCAGTCGCTGTTGTTCACCACCGCTCAAGTCATACGGGTTGGACTTGCGCAAATGATCCAACTGTAAGAGCTCAAGCATCTCGGTGATTCTGCGGTCCTGCTCCTCTTCCGGTACATCTGAGCCGTAGAATGCCTCGATAAGCTCTTCCTCACAGTTAATCTCTGTAAAGATGGCCTGTGGATTCTGAGGAAGCATACCCAGTCTGTGATAGAACATATCCTTAACGGAGGCCTTCTTAATATCCATTCCGTCAACTTTGATCTTGCCTTTGTAAGGCTTGATATTACCGCATATAGCCTTTAATGTGGTGCTCTTTCCTGCACCGTTTCCTCCCATGAGGCAGAACCATTCTCCTCTTCTTATGGACAGGTTCTCTCCCCTTAAGATATCATGGCCCTCACGGGTATATCTAAACCATACATCTTCCATTTCAATGACACAGTCACCGCCGGAATTCTCTTTGGATTCCTGTCTCATCTCATGGCTTTGCTTAATTCTTGCAATAAAACCGCCTTTTTCGACACCCTTTTCCTCGGGATCGAAATTCTTAGACGATAAGAACTCCTCCATCTTAAGTCTTCCTTCTCTGATGGTGAGAGGACATGCATTCTTATCTTCAAATGCATCTGCGTCCTTCTCAAGAAGCTCACTATAGATTCTCATTACGGATGGCAAGCCGTAATACATATCGTGCTGATTCTCTTTGTCTGCAAGGAATGTTGCCACCTTATCGGTGGAATCATACATAACCACCTTAGCTTTATCCATAAGGATTACTTTATCTGCCAAGGGGAATACTTCTTCTAATCTGTGCTCGGAAATAATTATAAGTGTACCGAGCTCAAGGTTTACTCTTTTAACAGCCCTTAGGAAATCTGCGGCAGCTAGGGGGTCAAGCTGTGAAGTCGGCTCATCAAGAATGAGGACTTCGGGTTGCATAACCATGATGGATGCCAGATTAAGAAGCTGTTTCTGACCGCCGGATAACTCGCTTATCTCTCTTCTAAACCAGTTCTGGATTCCGAAGAAGCTGGCCATCTCAGCCACACGCTGTCTTATAACTTCATTACTGTATCCAAGGCTTTCAAGACCGAAAGCCAACTCATGCCATACTTTATCTGTAACAATCTGATTATCAGGATTCTGTTGAACAAAGCCGATACGTGCAGCACTTGTTCTCTTATCAAGTTCAGTTATCTCGCAACCTCGATAGGTTACTTCTCCTTCAAATCTCCCGTAGGGAATCAAGTTCTTCTTCATCTGTCGAAGAAGGGTACTTTTACCGCATCCGGACTTTCCGCATAAAACGATGAATTCCGAATCTCCCATTGATAAATTTATATTATCCAGTGCTTTGGTTTCACTTCCGGGATAGGAGAAGCTTACATTTTTAAACGCAATTGTCTCCAACGCAGTTCACCTCCAATATCCACAACAATAGGTAAGACTAATAAACATAAATACAAAAAATAAGTTATGTAAGAAATAATATCCTGATCCAGGAAAAATGTAGCCGGATAATAATAAATCGTAGTCTTACCCATAAACATTCCCGCAAGAACCAACGCTCCTAAGCCTGCAATGATTGCCAGAAGCTTTGCATCATTCTTTGTAAATACGAATAAATTGAAACTGCTTCTACCCATTATGCCATAGCCCCTGGCCTCCATTGAGTCCGAAGTCTCAATGGAAGCTTCAAGTGACCATGCAATAAGAATAGACACCTCTTTTGCGGCCTGATGCAGCCTCTTTATAAGCGAACCGCTCTTAAAGTCTCTGCCCATGCATCTCTGTCCTTCAGTTATCTCAACGAACCTCTTTCTAAGAAGAGGTATATACCTGAATATCATTGATATGGTAAGTGCTAATGTAGGAAGTATTCTTCCGAAGAGATAGATAAACTTATCGGAAGTAACTATCTCCTGATAGCACATAAGCCATAGCATCATACCGGATAACATAAATCCAATAACAAATCCGTATAGTAATGCCTCTAAGGTTACGGCATTCTCATACATATAGAAAAGAATTGTCTCTCCGTCATGAATAAAAAACATATTAAGCAAAGCGCTTATAAGTACCAACGGAATAATAAATAAAATGTTGAATTTAACAACCTTTTTGCCCTTTAGGATAATGGTATAAGCAAATGCCGAAGCAAATGAACATGCCAAAAACCATGGGTTTAGCGATGTCATACTTATACCGATTACCAATACAAAGTACGAAAAATTAATTATCGGGTGGTAACTTGCAAACGTGCTTAAGTCTCTCAGCCCCGTCATGCCGGCTTACCGAAATCGGGCTGGCCTAAGTCAACACCGCAACTGCAGGTGTAAGACCATACGATTTCGTCTCCTTCTTTACATGTATAAGCAGAGCATCCGTAGTTCGGATACCATCCGTTAACCTTATACATCCATCCGCTGTAGTATCCGCCGTCAATATCACCATCAAATTCAAAGAGGTGATTGATTCCTTCTACATAGTAGCTTCCGTACATCGGTGTGTATCTGGAGGATACATGTATCTTCTTATCACGACAGATCTTATTCAATACATCAAATACTGACTTGCCCTTTTCAATCTTAACCGCTGTTCTGCCTAAGATAACTCCGCTATCCGGACAATATCTCTTCTTAGCGGGATCAAGGTGTGCCTTCTTGGCGGTAAGATTATGACAATCAATAGTGATATAAACCGTAATCATTTCTTTGCCTGAAGAACTGGGCTGAGCGCTCTCTGTCTGTGAGGACTTAGCTTCCGTACTGGATTGTTCTTCAGAAGACTTGGCCACGGAGGACTTGGAGCTTGACTCCGGTTCCGTGCTGGATCCTTCACTTCCGTCTCGTAGGTTATTCTTGGAATCCTTAAACTTCTTAATGGCATCTTTCAGCATAAGATATGCTTCTCTTAAATCACTATAAGTCGCATCAGGATTCTCAAGAATTGCTTCCGCTTCTTCAACGGCTTGTTGCAACTCTTCAATACTATGTGTGGTATATTCACCCTTTGTGATATCCACACCTTCAATCAAATTCTTAGCTTGAGTAATCTCATCTCTTATCCCCGGGTCATAGGAAGCGGGTTCAATATTCATCTTAGAGAGAGTCATTACTGTAATAACAATAGCTACAATAGCTACGGCGGATATACGAATCCACCGTTTAGCCTTTCGGCTTAATTTTCTCCTTTTTTTCTCTTCCATAATAGTGCCCTACTTTGCAATCGTAATATTTTTGTTTTTACCGTGAATTTTAATCATGTTAGCCGCGTGATCGTACTTCTGGATAATATCCTTTGCAACTCTGTAGAAATACTCTCCTTCTTTGGTTGGAAATATCTTGTTCTGTTTGCGATAGAACAATTCTGCTCCCAACTCCGTCTCCACAAGTTTAATCTGCTGACTCACTGCCACCTGAGTCACGAAGAATTCCTTGCTGGTGTTAGTAAAACTACGGTTCTCATACGTTCGCACAAAGTACCTTAAATTAGTAAAATTCATTTCCCTACATCTCCTTTGGTGAATCCTTTCTTTGCACTAAAAAAAGCCCTAAGAATGAATTCCTAAGGTATAACAGAAAAACAACATTACTAAATTATAAGTTTACTCACCCTAATAATAAATGTTTCTGCCATGCCTACAGATTCATCCTCGAAGCGAAAAAGTTGCAATTATTGTTTCCTGACTTAGGGCATGATCCTACCGGGACGCCTTCCCAAGAGGAACTCTCTCAGTGGCCAAATGTCCTTTCGTTCCCATCACAGTAGAGATTGACTGTGCCGGATTTGCACCGGCTTCCTTCAAGATTTGCCAGATCTTGATGCTCATCTTTCCCGCACATGATATATTATCATCTTAAATTCGATAATTCAATAAAAAAAGACTTATATTAAACTAAAGATTAAAGTTTTGTGCTCAGAGCACAAAAAACAACTCCTAAAATAGTACTGTTTTTATCAATAAAAGTCAATATTTCTAAGATTATCAAAGCTTTTGATTATGTACTCACAGTCCGAAAAATCAACATTTCCGAAGCCATATTCACAAAAAACAAAGGGCACTCCCGCCGCTTTACAAGCCTCCATGTCCATGACTGTATCCCCCACGTAGTGGGCACTTGAGATATTATTACGCTCCATTATGAGTCTGATGTTATCTGATTTATATTTGCCCGTATATGGCGGGCAGGTAAAGTCAGTTATGTAAGAATTCAAACCGGATATGTCTAACAAGGCTTCAATATATCCGGAATGACAGTTGCTTACAATAAACAGTTTGTACTTTTTGGAAAGCTCTATTATGGTGTCCGCTACTCCCGGATACAAATCCGGTTTTTCTTTGAGTAAAAAGGGATTCTGATTATCCATGCATTTGGCAGATACAAAATCTCTCTCCTCATCGCTGCAATCCGGAAAAACAGCCTTGGCGATCTCACTCATAGGCTTACCAAAATGCTTACGCAATAAGGGTGCATCCACCCTCAGCTTCCAATCCGTGTACTCTTCTATGGCTGCATTCCAACTCTTAGCCACCACTTCTGTGGAGTCCCATAATGTTCCGTCTACATCAAATATTAAACCTGTCATAAATTTACCCCTTAACACAAAGAAAAAGGGCTGAATACTCAGCCCTGTATGACTCTTACTATACTCTTGAAAGATACTCGCCTGTTCTTGTATCAATCTTAATTACATCGTCCTGGTTAACGAAAAGAGGAACGAGTACTGTAGCTCCTGTTTCAACAGTAGCAGGCTTGGTAGCTCCTGTTGCTGTATCTCCCTTAACACCCGGCTCTGTCTCTGTAACTACAAGCTCTACGAAGAGAGGCGGCTCAACAGCGAATACAGAACCGTTATGTGAACAAACCTTAACCATATCGTTCTCTTTAACGAATTTCAATGCATCTCCGATGTCCTCTGCATTAAGAGCAATCTGCTCATATGTCTCGCAATCCATAAAGTGGAAAAGGTCACCGTCTGAGTAAAGGTACTGCATATCTGCTCTGTCAATTCTTGCCTGCGGGCACTTCTCAGTAGGTCTGAAAGTCTTCTCAACCACGCCACCGTTCTTGATGTTCTTAAGCTTGGTTCTTACGAAAGCTGCTCCCTTACCGGGCTTAACATGCTGGAACTCAATAATCTGATATATATTATTATCTAATTCGATCGTGATTCCGTTTCTAAAATCTCCTGCTGATATCATAAAGAATAATCCTCCCTTTTGTATGTCCGAAAATAACACTGCACTATATTATATAAAAATTCACACATGATTTCAACCTTTATTTTTCTTCCAGGCCGAAGAGGAACTTCCTCTGGAATTCATTACGCACCAGATTGATGGGCTTAAGCTGTGAAGCCGATGCTCCCTTCATTATCATAACTTCGCGATAAAGCATGTAAGTCTCCGGCTGAAGAATAACAAGCTTTACAGGAGCCAAATGCCCTTCTCCGAAATGCTTTGCCAGCCCTGAATTAGCCTTAATAAGTTCCTCCTGCAGGCAGGCTCTTATAGTCTCATCGTCTAAGCCTTCCGGTCTCTTGTTTAATTCCAAGAAGATTACATAAGTAGGCACTTCAGCATCCGCATCCGGATATATTGAGTAATCCACCAGGTCAAAGCAAAGTCTCTTCTCTGTCTCCAGCACCGCATGTCTTACCGCCTTCTCAGAGGTCTTCTCTCCCCTGAGGTTCGCAGCATAACCGGCTCTGGTCTCAAATTCAATAAGGGGGGTTTTGTTGTGGAAGCCCACAACTCTTATAACATCGTGCATTCTATAACGATAGAGACCTCCGAATCCCGTAAGTATTACCTCATAACATTTATCCTTTTCTAACTTGTCCATCGTAATGCACTCTGCATTTTCTTCATCCTGAGGCAGAAACTCCATAAAACATCCATCCGGTACCAGAATCGAAGGTGATTCATCCATCTTGTAATGAGTGGAGAAGAATCCTTCCGATGCAGATACCCCCAGATAGAATACATGAACCTCAGATCCCAAGATATTCTTCTTCATCTTGTCTGTATATGGGGAGAAATTGGCTCCGCCCACAGTTAATATATACTGAAGATTCTTCCACACCTTCTTAGCCCAGGGCGTATCTATGCCATCGGCAAATGCAGCCCGAAGTTCCGCGGCTCTTGCCGGATTCGGCTTAATCTGTGTAAGCAAAGATGCCTTGACACTATCCGGCAGGTTAACGTCTTCATCAATAGTTCCCTTTTCTATGTCATTAATGAGCATTTCATGATTATGCATGATATAGGTGAAAAACTCCATGATAATACTGGAAAATGTCCCTTGAATATAGGTTACATTCCTCTCCATTAAGGCGAATCTGGTGTGAATATAACGAGTCAGGTACCCGGGTCCCGGATTTCTTGCCTCTAATGGAGAAGTATAAAGCTTACCTGTAAAGTTCTTTAATGGGCCTTTCTTATGCATCACGGATGATGCTGCCCCGTAAGTGGCTCCGCTTTCTAACACTTCTGCCCTACCCTCAACAAGGTTGATGCCCTTTCCGTTGGTCCAACCATATCCAATCTGATTGGATATATGGGCACCGGAGTGGAGGGCAAAGTATTTGCCGCATACAGCGGTATGGCGTTTGGATAAGGGGATATGCTTGGCAAGACCAAGAGTACCGGATGTCTTGTTAAAATGAGTAACATGCTCCTTAACAAGAACATTATCCTCTCCCTTTACCATTCTCTCAATATAAGGAGCATAATCATCATATTCGCATATGGGCAGGCGCTTTTGATATTCCTCTATTGAATGAATCTCAGAAAAACCGTATTTCCTGCCGTATTCCGTATCCTTGTTTTCATCTAACACAGACATAAGAATCTCTGTTTGAACTCCCAGAGGATCCTTCGTCATCTTCTCTAACTGCTTCACATATTTTTGCCCAATATGGGCCATCATTTTCATCATAAACCCCATTAATGACATATTGCTTCCCCCCATTTAATTATAATTCTATTAATTCCTTTGGTGATTCGGTAAGATTTCTGTAACCCTCCGGTGTAACAACCACCAAATCCTCAATCCGGACTCCCCCGAATCCTTCCACATAGATTCCCGGTTCCACAGTCTCAAGCATGCCGACAGCCAGTGTCTCTTTGCAGGCTGAGGATAGACTGGGACTCTCGTGGATGTATAAACCAACGCTGTGACCGAGACCGTGACCGAAGCAGTCTCCGTAGCCCGCATCCCCTATAATGCTTCTGGCAACTTTATCCACCTCAGCACATTTAACTCCCTCTTTAATCATATCAAGGGCAGACAGCTGTGCATTTAATACCGTGCTATAGATTTCTTTTTGTTTGGCATCTGCTTTACCCATTACAATGGTTCTTGTCATATCTGAGCAATAACCATTGTATATGCAACCGAAATCCATGGTTACAAAGTCGCCTGTCTCTATCTTCTTTCGCCCGGGTACTGCGTGGGGTTTGAAAGAATTAATTCCGGATGCCACAATAGTATCAAACGAGAGGCCCTCGGCGCCCTCTTCCTTCATGTAGAATTCCAGCATTGCCGCAACTTGTAGCTCTGTCATGCCGGGTTTTATATAATCTAATATCTTTTTAAATGCCACATCGCCTATATGCTCTGCCATGGCAATATTATCTATCTCAGTCGGTGTCTTTATGACTCGCAAATGGTTAAGGTCATCCCCCAATTCCACTAACTCCATGTCTTCTTTCAGCCCTGATAAAAGCTTGTATTCTCCATAGCTTACAGACTTATCCTCAAAGCCGGCCCGATTAATACTTTCTGATTTGACGAACTCCTCAAGAATCTGCTTATAATTCTTCTCCGTGGAAATCTGCACCACTTCAAAATCCGGTGCTTCTTCCTTGGCCGCTACAGTATACCTGGAGTCTGTGATAATGACCTTACGCCTTCTTGTAATATACATAAAGCCTGTAGCTCCTGAATAACCGCTGACATATCGCATATTGTAACCGTCTGACGTAATAATTGCGTCAATATCCCGCGCAGACAGAATTTCATAGACTCTTTCAATAATACTCTTCATCTCTAATTCACCTCTAGCTACAATTCTACCATAAAAGCGAAAAAAAGCGGCCTAAAATAGGCCGCATAAAATACACTATTTATCGAGAATCTTCTTCAACTCATCCATAAAGGTGTTAACATCTTTGAATTCTCTATATACAGAGGCAAACCTTACATAGGCAACCTCCTCTAAATCCTTTAATTTGCGCATAACGATTTCGCCGATGACCTGGCTGGGAATCTCCTTATCCTCCATGCTGAATACTTCGTTCTCCACCTCATCAATCAAAGCATTAATCTGATTGATGGATACAGGACGCTTATGACATGCACGAAGCACGCCGGACTCAATCTTGGCACGATCATAAGGCTCTCTGTTATTATCTTTCTTGATTACAACAAGAGGAATAGTCTCAACCTTCTCATATGTGGTAAAACGCTTACCACACTTATCGCACATTCTTCTGCGTCTGATGGAACTATTATCATCTGCCGGTCTTGAATCAATTACTTTTGTGTCATCGCTACTGCAAAAAGGACATTTCATCTTTTTTACCTCCAGTTTTGTATTTGACGAGTATCGTACACACTACATATTGTAATTGTAACCAATTTAAAATAATAATTCCAGTATTTTTTTTCATTTGTATAAACAATTTGTCAAACAGGTTACTTTATCGCTTTTATGCTTAAGGCTTCCTTCCAGTTAAAGAGCTTTCCGGCTATCTTGCAATGGTGTTTCACGTCCTTATCAGACATACCGTGAACAACCGGCTCCGAGTACAATTGCCACATGGCAGATACCATAACATGAAGTTCTAACCTTGATACTGACTTGTCCGCAAGTCCCCGATCCTGCAGCTCTTTTAAAAAAGCGTAATCAATATCGGACATCCTCTCCAGCCACTCGTCATGAAAACGACTGTATTTGGTTCCTTCGGAACAATTAAGAAGAATCTCCAAACCGTCTCTCATCTCAAGAAGTCTTTTACACCAAAGCATGGTATTTTCTTCCGAATTGGTCCAGGTATCTACCAGCTCCTTGTCTGATAACTTGGACGGATCTGTTTCTTGAGAAGTAACAAGAATATTATTCATGGTATCAATAGTATCCTTAACAACAGCCTCAAACAGTTCTTCTTTTCCTTTGTAACGCTTATACACAGCCCCCGTTGTAACTTTCGCATCTTTGCAGATTTCGGAAAGCTGGGCAGCCATAAAGCCTTTTTGTCTGAATATCTTCCTTGCGCTTTCAATAAGTCTGGGGTCAATTGTGGTATCTCTAAGTGCCATTTAACCTATCTTCCTTTTACACCATCCGGTGTCATTGTTCTTAATCTCAACGAATCTTGTATAGATTCCCTGCTTGGACATCAGAGCATCGTGGTCTCCGGACTCCGCAATCTTGCCGTTATTAATAACATAGATGCAATCAGCTTCCTTAATTGTCTTAAGCCTGTGTGCAATTATTATAAGGGTCTTTCCCTTGCAAAGTTCGCTTATAGCCTGCTGAATGGCAGCTTCATTGTCAGCATCGATACTTGCAGTTGCTTCATCCAGGATTACAATTGGGGAGTCCTTTAAGATGCATCTTGCAATGGAGATTCTCTGCTTCTCGCCGCCGGAAAGAGACGCTCCGCCCTCACCGATAATTGTATCAAAACCTTTGGGAAGAGACAATATGAAGTCATAGCAACGGGCTTTTTTGGCAGCCTCTATCACTTCTTCTTTAGTGGCTTCCGGTCGGCCCATGGCAATATTATTGTAAACGGTGTCATTAAAGAGATATACGTTCTGGAACACCATACTGATTTGCTCGAGTAAGACGGCTAAAGGAACTTCTCTTATGGATGTTCCGTTAATGAGTATGTCTCCCTTGTTTATATCCCAAAACCTGGCCAAAAGGCTGGCTATAGTAGTCTTTCCGCTTCCGGAAGGCCCAACTAATGCAATTGTCTCCCCTTCTGATACCTTAAATGAAACATCCGATATGGTCTCTTTCTTGTCATAGGAGAAAGAAACATTCTTAAACTCAACTGCGGGCACTCCCGGAACAAAACCCTGGAGCTGTTTCTTTCCGTAGTCAGGAAGCTCCGGAACATTCATGATTTCCTCTATTCTATCAAGACACTTGTCCATTATGCTAAGCTTCTCTCCTTCCATATACACAATTCGAAGAGAAATAAAGAAATTCAGGGTAAAAAGAAGCATTGCCAAAAAGTGAGTAAGGGATATAGCACCCTGCAGAAAAAGTACTGCAGATGTTACTCCCAGAGCTATTGAAGCCACTTCAAAAAGTATATTAATCCAGATTCCAAAGGGAACCTGCTTATGTTCAAATCTAAGACTCTCCTTGCAGGACTTGTCAAAGTTTTCTTTAAGCTTTGCTGACTTTTCCCCCAGAAGGTTATACGTCTTAATAATCCCTATTCCCTCAACATGGTCTAAAACCGCCTTGGTAAGACTCTCGCTTTGTTTTTGTCTGTCCATGGATAAGGATATACCGCTCTTATATTTTAATTCACCCAGAATTACAATTAAGAGGGAGCCTATGCAATATACAATTCCAATAGGAAGATTAAATATAAGCAAAAATACGGCGAATATAATGGCTGAGAAAAAATAATTCATGGAATCCGCCAAGGTCATCATGGAGTTTTCTTCAATAAATACCATGTCTGTGGAAAGTACCGAGCTGATCTTTCCTATGTTTCCTTCTGTAAAATATCCCATAGGGAGGCGACGAAGGTGCTCGCCCATCTTAATTCGCCAGTCTGCCATAAGCATAAATCCGGCAGCAGATTGAAGCCTGTCGGCAATATGTATAAAAATTGCTTGAGCAACCAGACAACCGAAAAGAGTCAGGCCGTAAATGAGGAAGGACTGCTCTGTCAGAGTATTATTAATAAATCCGTCCACCAATAATACTGCCATAATAAGGGCCGCATTCTGAATCATCGATTTTAGGAAGGCAAATATGAAAGCCACTTCTATCCTGCCCCGATATTTGCCGGAAACCTTTATAATTCTTCGTATTGAGCCAATCATGCCGATACCTCCATCTCTTTCTTAATCTCTTTTTCTCCGGCAGCTGACCAGTTCTTAGTCCCTTCGGAGATATCCCAAAGCTGCTTATACATAGGACAGGAAGCAATAAGTTCTTCATGTTTTCCGGCAGCCTCAACTTTACCTGCGTTAATAACAACTATTTTATCCGCTGATTTTATGGAATAAAGTCTGTGGGCGATAACGATAACCGTCTTGTCACTGATAAGCTCTGCAATGGCCCTATTCATCCTGTCTTCATTTTCAGGATCCATAAATGCCGTAGCTTCATCAAGCACAATAACAGGCGCATTTTTTAATATAGCTCTTGCCAGGGCAATTCGCTGACGTTCCCCACCTGATAGCATCTTGCCGGAATCTCCCGCCATGGAATGAATTCCCTTATCAAGCTTTTCGAGGAAATCCATACACTGAGCCTTTTTAGCAGCCTCCATCACTTCCTCATCGGTAGCTTCCGGCTTGCCGAGCCTTATATTATCCATAATGCTCATATTAAAGAGAAACTGTTCCTGGGACACAAAGGATATCTGGTTATTTAAAGCCTCCAATGACATTTCCCTAAGATCTTGTCCCCCAAGGGTAATTCTTCCCGATGAAATATCATAGAAATGCACAAGAAGCTTGGCCAGGGTTGACTTGCCGCTTCCGGACTCACCCACCAGGGCCGTAACGCTTCCTTCATCTATAGTCAGGCTTAGATCATCCACTGCATTCTTCTCACCGTCGTAGGAAAAGGTCACGTTCTCAAATGCAATATTATGACCCTCTCCCATAAAGTCGGCATCTCCCTGCTTAAGAGGCTCGGCGGATAATATATTCTCCAATGAGACTATCTTGTAATTAAGCTGAGGGAGAACGCTCATAAAGGACATAGCCTTCATAATGGTAGGTCCTATGGAAAATCCCATGCAAAGTACCAATAAGAGGTTGGGAAGGGTGGATGCTCCCGTATATACCAGGTAGCCTCCCACAGGAAGGGCGAAAAGAGCTACGCAGGGAAGGAAACTTCCGTACAGAGCCATCCAGGGCCAGCAAACCTTATACCAGGCCAGGGTGAAATCTCTGTAGCTTATAACATCTCCTGCAAATCTTCTGTAGCTCTCCCCGTCTCTACCGAATATCTTAACGACCTCCATACCGTTAATATATTCCACAATTGTGTCATTCATCTTTCTTGCCGAAGCATAGAACTCACCCATCTTACTTGTACCCGCCTTGTACATTGCCATCATGGCAACCATTCCAAGGGGAAGGGCAGCAAGGGATAAAAGAGCCAGTTTCCAGTCCACAAAGAACATGGCTATAAATACAATTACGGGAACCGATGCATTGGCAAAGCCTTCCGGAAGCGCATGAGCAAGCATAAGTTCCAGATTATCTATATCATCTATAAATACCTTCTTTAACGAACCAACACCGATTTCAGAGATCTTACCTAAAGGGAGATTCTCCATCTTCCTTTGGAGAGATATACGCAGATTCCTTAAGGTGTGGTAAGCGCTTTCATGGGAATTAACAAGGCCGTAGACATACAGCAAAACATAGATAATTCCGCATACTAAGAATAACCCTGACCAGGTAAGATAAAAGCTTAGAGCTCTTTCCCCTGCCAAAGCACCTTCAATCATCTTGTACAGTGCGAAAAACTGTGCAATGTTAAACAGCAAACCTCCTATTAGCATTACTATGGCACGCAGGGTGTATTTCTTGTACTCACCCGTGTACTCAAATATCTTCTTTAACATACAACCTCCTATTCCGGGATAATAAATAACCCGATTTAAAATATATTATCGATAATTCAATTATCGATTAGCCATTAATTTAGTGCCACATAACATGGCACTAAATTTTAATAAGCAAAAAAAGAAACTACATTAAGGCTTATTGCTATTATTATTAGCAAATAATCCACAACACCCATCTTCGTTTCCGTAACACAGGTCCTAACCTCGCTTCCTCCCAGTCCTCTACAAAGTGAAGCTGCTGATATCTCATCCGCAATAATAACCGTATCAGAAAGAAGGGGTACTATTACGCACTCGTATATGAAAGCCGGCCTGGTTATCACGTTTTTTAAGTTAAAGGCAAAGCCCCTAATCTTCATGGCATTACGAATATTGGTCCATTCCTCTCCAATGGTGGGAAAGAAACGAAACATAACCGAAAATGGAATGGTTATCTCCTTCGGCATATGCATCTTGTGAAATGCCGCCAAGAACTCCGATACCCTTGTGGTTCTTATCATAAAGGTGAAAACCATTACTACCGGAACAAACATCCGAAAAACCATTACTCCCATAAGAAGAACCAAAAGGCCGTTCTTCTCCGGGGCATTTGCCACAAAGAAATGAATACCGCACATAACGGCGTAAACAAGGAGCATCTTACAGGCATAAATATACTGCCTGCCGTTAATAAGCAGCAGAAAAGTCAGGACAAACATGAGTCCCTGGAACAAAAGTCTGGGCTCCCTTAAGGCTGCAAAACTGCAAAGTATAAGGAGCAATAGTTTTGTTCTGGGATCAATGTATATGAAGCTTTCCTTTTGAAATCCCAATTCTGTATTCATTAAGCAATTCCGGCCTTCTTAAAGTGCTTGGCATTCATCCTCACGCCAACGCTTGATCCGATAAATCCACCCAGAAGGGCAATTCCAATTTGAACAAATAATAGCCACATAGGAGTCATGCCGTTAATAGTGTCGGCATATTCCTGTCCATAGTACTGAACACATGCATTAAGGAATGTGTCCCTTGCAAAATACAAGGTGAGGAAGGGTCCTACCGTGCTGCAGGCAAAGATACTGTAGCTTATGCGTACCCCGGCCCGGCTGTATTCCGTAACCTTTAATATAATGGTTGCAATTATTCCAAGTACTACAACATAAGCCAATACAACCATTGATGCGGCAGACATTACAAATCCTGATAATATAGCCAGGATAATTACGGAACCAATCTTTGGAACCTTAGTTACATACAGAGTATAAACCGGACCTAATACAACCCCTGCTATTAAGGGCAATACAAGATATACCGGAATAAACATTCCTGTCAGTGATGCAAGCAGACATATAAGAGCCACATAAAGTACTGCAAATACACCGGCCATGATTAAATCTTTTGTTTCCAATTTCTTTTTATCCATTGGTGTTCTCCTCTCCAAATTGTTTATTAATAATTCTTACTCATAAAGCAAGACATTATTCAGTGAATAAAATAATCGTAAAGCCTACTCTTAGTGGAATCGTCCAGAAGATAATTGTCTGCAATCTCACCTTTTTCCATGCAAATTACCCGATCTACTGCTGACATAATAAGTTCCATGTCATGGGTTATTACAATTACCACCTTGCCCATATCAGCCAACATTCTAAGGGCCTTGGACACCTCTAACATATGCTTGTAATCCAGTCCGCTGGTGGGCTCATCAAAGATTATTATCTTCTTGTCCGCAGCTATGGCTCCGGCAATTGCAACTCTTTGCTTTTGACCGCCGGATAGTGAAATGGGATGTCTGTCTTTGATGTCTGATAAGTCCATCATCTCTAAGATTGATAGGGCTTCTTTTCTCATATCTTCTTCCCCGGCCTTACGTCCGTATTTTTCCCGTAGGGATAAGTAGACTTCGTTAATTACACTGTCTGCAAAAAGCTGGGTATTCACATCCTGCATAACAAGAAAGCTTTCATTAACCCTTTCCTTGCATTTCATTCTTCTATTGTCAATTAAGATCTCATCTTTACACTTTTTATTCAGCCCGCTTAAGCATTTGGCAAATGTAGACTTGCCGGCTCCGTTAAAGCCTATTAAAGCGGTTACCTCACCGGACTTAATATCCAAATCCTTAATGCATATTCCTCTACCTTCTTTATCATATCGATAAATCATTTTACCTATGTGGTAATTGCTTGAAGGTCGCCCCGAATCACTGTGTCCCCGCTCTACCTTGGCCTTGAAAAGTTCCGGAATAGAAAGGGTGCGAAGGCCCAGTTTCTGCAAATCTTCAATACCCAGATTGCCTATTTCTTCCCTGCCGATTTGCTTGATTATCTTACCATCCTTCATTATGACAAGATAGTCCGCCAAATCTTTTAAGTAGTAAAGACGATGTTCTGCTACTATTATGGTCTTATTCTTAGCCTTCCATTTCTCGATTACTCTTTTCAGGTCTTCTATGCCTTTTAAATCCAGATTGGAGGAGGGTTCGTCCATAACTATAACTTCCGTATCCGCTGTGGCTACAGAGGCACAGGCAATCTTCTGCTTCTCTCCTCCTGATAATTCGAAGATGCTTCTGTTTAGCAGCTTTTCTATATCCAACTCCTTAACCACCACATTAAGCCTCTTTAGAATATCCTCTTTAGGCAGTCCCCGGTTCTCGCAGGCGAAGGTTATCTCACTGGTGGTATCCACATTAAAGAACTGGGTTCTGGGATTCTGGAATATGGAACCTACAACCTTGGCGGTTTCACAGAGTTCTGATGTGGATGGGTCAATGCCCGATACATTAACATTCCCTGTTAACTCTCCATCATAAAACTTGGGACTAAGGCCGTTTATCAATCGACCCACTGTTGTCTTACCGCAACCTGATTCTCCGGTTATAACAATTAGTTTGCCTCTCGGAATAGAAATATTAACATCCCTTAAGGATTGTTTCTCTATTTTCCCGTCAGTATTATACTTATAACTTACATCTTTAAAGTCTACTGTAGTTAGCATATTCTAACCTCATGTCCAAATAATAACGACAGTCGATTACCTTATTATCGATAATCAGATTATCGTTCGTAATTATATTTAACACAGGATTATTTTATTGTCAACTGTCTTTTTTTAACATTTAATTACAAGTCTAATTAATTCAATGCATAAAAAATGTCCCGGAGGCTATATAATATCATGCTGATATATATGCCCTCCGAGACATTAACTACAGTGTTTATTTAGTGATATGAGTTTATACGTTGAATCTGAAGAGGATTACATCACCGTCTTTTACTACATAATCTTTACCTTCGATACCTACAAGGCCCTTCTCCTTAGCAGCTGCAATTGAACCGCAATCAAGGAGGTCCTGATAATTGATTACTTCGGCCTTTATAAATCCTCTTTCGAAGTCGGTATGAATCTTACCGGCAGCCTGGGGCGCCTTGGTTCCCTTCTTAATGGTCCATGCTCTTGTCTCATCTTCTCCGGATGTCAGATATGATATGAGCCCTAACAGACTGTAACTTGCCTTAATAAGCTTATCAAGGCCTGACTCGGAAAGTCCCAGGTCCTCAAGAAACATTTCTTTCTCGTCATCATCAAGCTCAGAGATCTCTTCTTCTATCTTGGCACAGATAACGAATACTTCACAGTTTTCTGAAGCCGCATACTCACGTACCTTGGCAACATAAGGATTACCGGCCGCGTCATCTGCCACCTCATCCTCAGATACATTTGCAGCGAAAATAACAGGCTTAATGGTAAGCAGGCTGTATGTTGAGAGGAATCCTTCCTCATCTTCATCATTTACCTCAAAGGTCTTGGCAAGCTTGCCGTCTTCTAAGTGCTTAATAAGACGCTCAACCAGGTCGAGTTCCTTGGCAAGAGCCTTATCATTTCTTGCACCTCTTACAACCTTGGCCTTACGACGCTCTAATATCTCAATATCCGAAAAGATAAGCTCTAAGTTAATGGTTTCTATATCACGAATAGGATCTACCGAACCATCCACATGAACAACGTTAGAATCCTCGAAGCAGCGAACTACGTGAACGATTGCGTCTGTCTCGCGAATATTTGACAAGAACTGGTTACCAAGTCCTTCGCCCTTGGATGCACCCTTAACAAGACCTGCAATATCAACGAATTCTATGGTGGCGGGAGTAACCTTCTTGGAATTATATAAGTCTCCCAGTTTTTTTAGTCTCTCATCCGGTACCGCAACAACACCTACATTAGGGTCTATGGTACAGAATGGATAGTTGGCGGATTCAGCTCCCGCCTTGGTTAACGAATTAAATAATGTGCTCTTCCCAACGTTGGGGAGCCCCACGATTCCAAGCTTCATATCTATATTCACTCCTTCATATTTCTCAAAAAAAAGCCTCAACGCGTATAATAAAATACCACATTGAGGCTTGTATTTCAACTTTAAAAATATAACAGGATACGCATAAAGGTACTTATTCAACTTGTGGTCACGATGACCTCAAGTGACCTACTTCTTCTTTTTCGGTGCTGGCAATTCATTCACCATCGCATTTAATAACTCATTCAGGAAATCTCTGTCGTCTATATCCTCGACAAGCAGCATTTCCTTAGCACCTTCATATGGCAATTCACGAGATGCATCAGGCATCAAATCAAGAGCAGATTTCGTCGGCTTTACCAGAAATCTATCATCATAGACTCCGCCAACAATCTTGCCCTGATAATAAATGATATACTCGCCCATCATCGCCCTATAAGAAATATCATCCAGGGATGACAGTTGATCTAAAACATATTCTAAATAATCCTTACTAGAAGCCATCCTTAGTCCCCCATTCACTTGAAGTTATCTACAGATATAGATTCCTCCCTGATAGTTTTAGAACAATCCCAAGAATTTCTTTTTATATGGCTCTAAACTTACTGATGTTACTGTGTAGCCCGTTTCTCCAATAGCAGCTATGAGTTTTTTCTCGTCAGGTGTTTGTTCTGTGACAAATGAGCTTTCGCCCTTAGTGTGAGAACTTTTTACCTTCTGAGCATTTGGAATGATCTTTCTGATTGCATCGTTTACATGGGATTCACACATACCGCACATCATTCCATCAATTTTCAATATTGTTTTTGTCATTAGTATTTCCTCAATTTCTTTAATGTCTATTTCTAACTCTATATTTATTATATCGCCAAAAGTTAGTTGTGTCTAACCAAATAAAAATTTTTTATCAAAATATTACCTTTCCAGTTTCTGTGCTTCCTTTGAATTGTCCTTCGTCATATTCTATTTCCCGCAAGTGTAAAGACACTGTCAAAGATTATGCACTTCCATTTCAAGTTCCTTCAACTGCTCAATTATAGTCTCAAATCCAGGATAATCTCCATAAATCATATTCTTCATTGCAGCATAATCCTGCTTTACTGCATCCATAATATGATCCGCCGGAATTAACGAAATCTCCTTGAGTGTAGCAGTTTCATAATGAGCACTCTTAGCATAGTAAAACTTTTGCTTAAAAATGACATCCTTCTCCAATAATTCTTTACGAGCAAACGCTTGCTCTTTTACCGGACTATTAGTCATGCAATAAACATCATACAAATGTCTCGCATACCTTGGGGGCAAATTTTTATTTGCGGGAAAATTCGCCATCTTATGGAGTATGGTTAGTTTCTCCCAAAATGTTCTCTCAACGTCGATTGTAAGAATCTCCGTCACTTTTCTATCAAACAATTGTGGATAATAGAAATTGATAACCATTTCATCATTTTCATCTACAACAAACCACTGACCACTCCCTAAGATATCTTCAAGTTCGCTATTTAAACATGGCAATAAATCAGATGCATAAAATTCTGCAGCCCCTGCATTTACCAATTTATTATACTGATCTTGTTTCGTTTTGCTTCTGTCATTCCATGGGTTATCATCAGTCGGAACAATCTTTCGCCAATCAAGAATAATATCTATGTCTTCTGAAAATCGTTCAATAACATGATACGCTTTAGAAAGGCTTGTACCGCCCTTGAACACAAATGCATCTTTATACTTACAGTCATGAAATAAGTGATGCAACATAAAGCAAACCCAAAAATCTTTTTCTACAATGTCGGGTCTAAGTCCCATAGAAAGAGAAGCAGCTTGAAATACTTCCCTCTTTTCTTCACCTGATAATTTCAAAAAACGATTCATTACTATTCGCACACCCTTCTTACTACGTCAAAAATCCAAGCAGCCGAGTCAGTTGTTTCTTTTAACAACATGCTCTTTTCTTCAGCATTTAGCTTATTTTTAAGAACAGCCACTATATTCTCATCAATATTATTCTTACCAAGAGTTTTCAGTGCTTCAACGACCATAATGGAAACCGGTGACATAAATGATATCTCACGGTTTGTCTTATGCTTAAATGACAACGTAATATTATCCCACGAAAATTCTCTATACGGGCCATCACTTACATAGGTCCAAACAACCGGAACCTGTGTGGACAATCCCAGTTTGTTCAATGCTATATCTCCACATGGGGAAATAGTCCAATGATACTTTTGAGCTATCGCATTTGCAACCTTTTCCGGATCTGCAGGCAAATATTCTTGAATGACCTTGCTAAATCTTGGCTTTTCATATGTGCCATCCATTACACGACGTATATTACCCTCTTCAACCTGACGTCCCAAACATTTACGAATGGTAGGCAACGATGCCATATCCTTAAAATCTGTCGTAAAAAAGACTTCACCAGCTTCATATGACGCTATTCTATTTTTAATTTTATCGTATATTTTCTCAGCCATACAGTTCTCCTTTTGTCACGATTATTATACAACTATCGTGACAAAAATGCAATAAAATAGCCTCCTTTGCTGGTCATGTTGTAAATGTCAATATAAAAATGTAAGAAAGGACCGACATTTTTATTTTACACTTTACATCAGGTCGGCGCTATTCCTAATTTCATAATGTTTTATATCTCCTTGTACACTAATTAGGGGCTTTTTGCAATATTGTTTCATTTTCGGTCGAGACGAGACAAAACGAGTCAATTTCGGTCAAGACTCTTGTAATATGGTTGCAATATCACCATCAATACATATACTTCTATCTGCAATTTCCTCCGGGCAGAATGATTCACCATAATTTAAGCAGGCATATACCGCTTTTTCATTTGCCAGCGTCATCTGCCAGAACGGAT